>NZ_JBSSGR010000011.1:0-1174 GCF_054063855.1 Williamsia sp. R60 | reverse complement strand
TGTTTTGGTTGTAAGTCCTCGGCCGATTAGTACCAGTCACCTGCACCCGTTACCGGGCTTCCAGTTCTGGCCTATCTACCCCATGGTCTGTGGGGGGCCTTACCCCTGCTAAGAGGGTGAGAAACCTCATCTTGGAACAGGCTTCCCGCTTAGATGCTTTCAGCGGTTATCCCTTCCGAACGTAGCTAACCAGCGGTGCCCTTGGTAGGACAACTGGCACACCAGAGGTTCGTCCGTCCCGGTCCTCTCGTACTAGGGACAGGTTTCCTCAAGTTTCTTACGCGCGCGGCGGATAGAGACCGAACTGTCTCACGACGTTCTAAACCCAGCTCGCGTGCCGCTTTAATGGGCGAACAGCCCAACCCTTGGGACCTACTCCAGCCCCAGGATGCGACGAGCCGACATCGAGGTGCCAAACCATCCCGTCGATATGGACTCTTGGGGAAGATCAGCCTGTTATCCCCGGGGTACCTTTTATCCGTTGAGCGACACCGCTTCCACTTGCCGGTGCCGGATCACTAGTCCCGACTTTCGTCCCTGCTCGACATGTACGTCTCACAGTCAAGCTCCCTTGTGCACTTACACTCAACACCTGATTGCCAACCAGGCTGAGGGAACCTTTGGGCGCCTCCGTTACATTTTAGGAGGCAACCGCCCCAGTTAAACTACCCACCAGGCACTGTCCCTGAACCAGATCATGGTCCGAGGTTAGATATCCAATACGATCAGAGTGGTATTTCAACAACGACTCCACACACACTGGCGTGCATGCTTCACAGTCTCCCACCTATCCTACACAAACCGAACCGAACACCAATACCAAGCTATAGTGAAGGTCCCGGGGTCTTTTCGTCCTGCCGCGCGTAACGAGCATCTTTACTCGTAATGCAATTTCGCCGAGTCTGTGGTTGAGACAGCAGAGAAGTCGTTACGCCATTCGTGCAGGTCGGAACTTACCCGACAAGGAATTTCGCTACCTTAGGATGGTTATAGTTACCACCGCCGTTTACTGGGGCTTAAATTCTCAGCTTCACACCGAAGTGTTAACCGGTCCTCTTAACCTTCCAGCACCGGGCAGGCGTCAGTCCGTATACATCGTCTTACGACTTCGCACGGACCTGTGTTTTTAGTAAACAGTCGCTTCTCTCTGGTCTCTGCGACCACACCCAGCTCA
>NZ_JBSSGR010000010.1:0-1211 GCF_054063855.1 Williamsia sp. R60 | reverse complement strand
TGGTGGTGCACACGCTGGCCCAGGGCGGTGTAGAGCGGTCCGAGTGCGCTGTCGCCGGCCCTGTCATGCGCTGCGGCCAGGACACGACCCAGCCGGCGAGAGACCTCCATGTGGTGCCGTTGCTGCTCGGGAACATCTGCGCCCTCGTTGAGCACTGCCAAACTCATCTGCCGCCAATCAATCTCGATGTCGCGGCGCTTCGCGGTGTTGAGCAACCACCGCGAGGCGGCCCAGGCGAACGGGCATGCCGGGTCGAAGTAGAACGTCACTGCGCTCATAGATACTCCTTCAGGTCGCGGGCTGTTGGACGTGTTGGCTCACTTGGAGGCTGCGGCTTCCAATGCGGCGATGGCGGCCGAGAGTTTGGCGGACGTATCGGTGGCCACCGGCGCAAGTTCGGCTTCCCCGGAGACCTCGACCATCAGGTCGGGATTCATCGCTTCGATGATCGAGTTCGATGGATTGGTGGGGTCGGTGCGGACCACGACATTGCAGGGCAACAGCAGACCGATCTGGCGATTGACTCCCAGTGCGCGATGGGCCAAAGGTGGATTACAAGCACCGAGGATCAGGTAGTTTTCCATGTCCACATCGAGCTTTGTTTTCAGGGTGTCTTTGACGTTGATCTCGGTGAGGATCCCAAAACCCTGGTCGGCCAGTGCGGCGCGGGTTCGTGCGACTGCCTCGTCGAACGGGAGGCTGAGAACGGTGGAGATGGACAGTGCCATAATAGTTTTCCTTCCGGGTGGGTGTACGTGGTCGGATCTAGCGGAGTTCGGTGCGGCGCGGTAGCCCCAGGCGGTGCATCAGCAGGCTGGCCGGGCACCAGCCAACGGCAGCGAAGAGCAGCAGGTTCACCGCTACGAAGGCGGTCAGCAGCAGCCACCAGGTCGACAAGCCAGTAGCCAGGGCCAGGCTCACGAGAATCATGAATCCTGCCAGAAGTGGCACTGCTCGGTCGACCGTCCACCTAGTGGAAGTTGTTCGAGTGTTCATCGGGTAGAGGCCTTTCTGGTGGGTGCTTAGTGGGAAAACGAGATCGCGGGCAGGACCTTTCGGAGCCAGGTCGGTGACCACCATGCTGCCCGCCCGGTCAGGCGTAGCAGAGCCGGTAGGAGCATCAGCCTGATCAGGACTGCGTCGAGCAGAACGGCAACACCGAGGATGATGCCCATCTCTTTGGGCGGCAACGGGTCCGCCAGTGCGAAGGT
>NZ_JBSSGR010000009.1:0-1307 GCF_054063855.1 Williamsia sp. R60 | reverse complement strand
ATCACCAGACGTGGTCCCCCTTCTCCCGAAGTTACGGGGGCATTTTGCCGAGTTCCTTAACCACAGTTCTCTCGATCGCCTTAGTATTCTCTACCTGACCACCTGTGTTGGTTTGGGGTACGGGCCGTGTCGCCACTCGCTAGAGGCTTTTCTCGGCAGCATAGGATCATGGAATTCGCCTCATTCGGCTACGCATCACCTCTCAGGATATGTGAGACACGGATTTGCCTATGTCTCTCCCTACAGGCTTACACCAGTACAACCACTGACTGGCCCCACTACCTTCCTGCGTCACCCCATCGCTTGACTACTACCAGCAAAGGTCCCATGCATCCAACCAAACGAAACCCGAAGGTAACCCTTGATCTTCAGGATGGTTAGTACTGCTGATTCATCACGGACGCGACTACACGGGTACGGGAATATCAACCCGTTGTCCATCGACTACGCCTGTCGGCCTCGCCTTAGGTCCCGACTCACCCTGGGCGGATTAGCCTGGCCCAGGAACCCTTGGTCATTCGGCGGCGAAGTTTCTCACTTCGCTTTCGCTACTCATGCCTGCATTCTCACTCCCACACCCTCCACACCTGGATCACTCCGATGCTTCCATGGATGCAGGACGCTCCCCTACCCACCCACACACCTAGTCCCACCCCCGCAGGGATGAGACGGGCTATCGTGTGAGTGCCGCGGCTTCGGCGGTGTACTTGAGCCCCGCTACATTGTCGGCGCAGGATCACTTGACCAGTGAGCTATTACGCACTCTTTCAAGGGTGGCTGCTTCTAAGCCAACCTCCTGGTTGTCTTCGCGACCCCACATCCTTTTCCACTTAGTACACGCTTAGGGGCCTTAGCCGGCGATCTGGGCTGTTTCCCTCTCGACTACGAACCTTATCGCCCGCAGTCTCACTGCCGCACTCTCACTCACTGGCATTCGGAGTTTGGCTGACGTCAGTAACCTTGTAGGGCCCATCGGCCATCCAGTAGCTCTACCTCCAGCGAGAAACATGCGACGCTGCACCTAAATGCATTTCGGGGAGAACCAGCTATCACGGAGTTTGATTGGCCTTTCACCCCTACCCACAGCTCATCCCCTCCATTTTCAACTGAAGTGGGTTCGGTCCTCCACGACGTCTTACCGTCGCTTCAACCTGGCCATGGGTAGATCACTCCGCTTCGGGTCTAGACCCGGCGACTCTAACGCCCTATTCGGACTCGCTTTCGCTACGGCTACCCCACACGGGTTAACCTCGCCACCGAGCACTAACTCGCAGGCTCATTCTTCAAAAGGCACGCCATCACCAACC
>NZ_JBSSGR010000007.1:0-104148 GCF_054063855.1 Williamsia sp. R60 | reverse complement strand
CGCATGATGCGCGATGCCAAGATCACGCAGATCTATGAGGGCACCAACCAGATCCAGCGAGTGGTGATGTCACGCGCACTACTGCGCTGACCCACGTCAGAAATCCTCCCGCGGTCTGATGCCCGGGCACCCGCCCGGGCGCTAGATTGACGAGCATGGACTTCCAGCGGATCTTGCAGCGCTGGAACCGCTTCGCCGAACCGCGTCGGCTGCTGCTCGACTCGCTGCTGGCCGCGGCGCTGGCGTTGCTCAGCGTCGTTCCCGAACTGTGGGAACACATGGGTACACCGCTCGTGTGGCGTATCGCGGTCGGCACGATTGTCTGTGTCGCCGTCGCGTTCCGCCGGACCCGCCCCGACGTCTCCGGTCTGGTCATCGCCGCCGCGGCCTTTGCGCATCTGGCGGTCGACGAGAGACTCAGTCCAGCGGTGATGGTGGCCGCGGTGATCGGGATCTATTCGATGGCCGCCTACGGTTCGACGCGAGGCACTCAAGCCGCATTGGCCCTCGGCCTCGTCGGCTGCGTGGTGTCGTCGGGACGCCTGTATTCCGCAGCCGACGACACGGCCGCATATGAATTCAAAGCATCTGGGGCCGTGAGCCTGGGTGTCATCGCCGTGGGCATCTGGGCCACCGGAATGTTGCGGCGCACGCGACTTCGGGAAGTGCAGGGACTACGTGAGCGGGCCCGCCTGCTGGAACTCGAACGGGCACAGGAAGCCGAGATCGCCGCCATCGGCGAACGCACCCGGATTGCGCGCGAGATGCACGACATCATCGCTCATACGCTGACGGTGGTGATCGCGCAGGCGGATGGCGGCCGGTATGCGGCGAAACAGGATCCGGCGCAGGCTGTCAAGGCGCTGGCCACCATCGCCGACAACGGGCGGCAGGCCCTCGCCGACATGCGGTCGCTGCTGGGGGTGCTGCGTGACGACGGGCCACGCGAGATACGGGCGGTGCCAGGCATCGCCGACATCCCCGAACTCACCGAGTCCGTGCGGGCCGGGGGTTTGCCGGTTCGACTGGACTCTTTTGGTTCCGCTCGCGACGTTTCGGTGGGATGCGGACTGACCGCCTATCGAATCGTGCAGGAATCGCTCACCAACATCCTCAAACACGCGGGGCTCGGAGCCTCCGCGGAAGTCGGGTTGCATTGGCAGATCGATGAATTGACGATCATCGTCTCCGATGACGGTCGAGGCGTCGCTCCTACCATCGGTGATGGCGAGCTGCGTCCGGCAGGCGGAAAGGGGTTGCTGGGCATGCGCGAACGCGCCGAACTACATGGTGGGACGCTGCAGGCCGGCCCCCGTGACGACGGACCCGGATACCGTATTCGCGCGTCGCTGCCCACCGGGGAGGTTCGATGACCGAGGTGATCCGGGTAGCGCTTGTCGATGACCAGGCGCTGGTACGTGCGGGTTTCGGAATGGTCATCGATTCGCAGGCCGACATGACGGTGGTGCTCGAGGCATCCGACGGCGCCGCAGCCGTGGAGACTCTGCGCCGAACCCCCGCCGACGTGGTGCTCATGGATGTCCAGATGCCAGGCGTCGACGGCATCGCGGCCACCAGGCAATTGCTCGCCGAGCAGGAAACGGGTGGGTTGGAGCAGCAGCGTATCCCGAAAGTCCTGGTGCTGACGACGTTCGACACCGACGAGTACCTGCTGGCCGCAATCTCCGCTGGTGCCAGCGGGTTCCTGCTCAAGGACGCGCAACCGGAAGAGCTCTTGGCCGCGATCCGAACGGTTCATGCCGGTGACGCCGTGATCGCGCCGCGGTCCACCCGACGCTTGCTGACCCACGTGGCGGGAACCGCCGCGATGCCGACGCCGCCCGCACCTGCCGGCCACGCCACCGTGGTGCCCGACCTCGTCGATCCGCTGACCCCCCGGGAGACAGAGGTGTTGCGGGCCATCGCTGTCGGGATGACCAACGGCGAGATCGCCGCGGACTTTCATCTGTCCCTCGCCACGGTCAAGACGCATGTCGGCCGGGTGCTCACCAAGACGGGATCACGCGACCGTGTGCAGGTGGTGTTGTTCGCCTTCCGTACCGGGATGATCGGGATCGACGACATCCTCACCCTCCACCGGTAGGTTCCTCTTCTCGTCCTGGAGGACCACGCCGGGTGCTGATGGTCATCCCGGGGGCTGACCCGACGATCTGCAGATGTCCGCCCGCACGTCGATGTGTCGACCTCCTGATCCGAAATAGGTTTGTGCCACAACGCAAGTCGGCGTGTGACACGAGAGGTGGGGCCAATGTCAGATCCATACGCGGCAAGGACCATTGCATTACAGAAGACATACGGGCACGGTGATGCGGCGGTTCACGCGCTGCGTGATGTCAGCGTGGACATCCCCGTCGGCAAGTTCACGGCCATCATGGGGCCGTCGGGGTCTGGCAAGTCGACGCTGATGCACTGTCTCGCGGGACTGGATACCGCAACGGCGGGAACGGTGTTGATCGGGGACACCGATCTGTCGCGATGCAACGATTCTCAGCGGACCCGGTTGCGGCGCCGAGAGCTTGGCTTTGTCTTCCAATCGTTCAACCTGTTGCCGGTGCTGACCGCACGGGCCAACATCTTGCTCCCGCTCACCCTGGATCGGCGATCTCCCGACGAGCTGTGGTTCGACGAACTGGTGGCGGTGCTGGGGATCGGGGATCGGCTGGACCACAAGCCGGGCGAATTGTCCGGCGGGCAGCAGCAACGCGTCGCGATCGCCAGGGCGTTGCTCGGCAGGCCGCGACTCATCCTCGCCGACGAGCCGACCGGCAACCTAGACAGCAGGTCGGGCGCGCAGGTGCTGTCGCTGCTGCAGAGCAGCAGCCGCCGCATCGGCCAGACCATCGTGATGGTGACCCACGACCCTGTGGCCGCGAGCTATTGCGATCAGGTGCTGGTGATGGCCGACGGACGGATGGTGGACCGAATCCTCGCACCCACAGCAGATTCCGTGCTGGCAGCGATGCGTGGTCATGGCACCGATCAGGTCTCTGTGGGTGACCCACGATGAGGGGAGTAGCACTGGCCCAATTGCGGGCACACAAGGGACGCTATGTGGCGTCGGTCTTGGCGGTAGCCATCGGTGTGGCATTTGTCGCCGCGACACTCACACTGACCGCGACGTCCACCGAATCGGTGCGCGCGTCGGTGGCAGCTCAGTTCTCGACAACCGACGCGGCGGTATCGGTACCGTCCGAGTTCGCGGATCAGACGGGAGAGCAACTGGCGAATGTGTCCGGCGTACAAGCGGTTGCCGTCGACCGTAACCGCTTGGTCAGCGTGACCAGTGGCGCGAAGACGTACTCGCAGGTGGAGCTGACCGCACTGGCAGGCGACGAGCAGTTGCGATGGCAAAAACTGACGGTCGGCGTGTTTCCGCAGGGCGACCGTCAGGCGTTGGCATATGCAGGCTCGAACTTCGCGGTCGGACAACGGCTTTTCGTGCGACCGGACGTCGACACCGCCACCGACCGGACCGCTGTGGAGATCACCGTGGTGGGTCTGGTCGAGCGTGGTGACGCCACGTCAGGCGTACCGCAGTTGTTCGCACCCGGCGCCGCCGTGTCCGCGGTGGACTCCGGGCGGAGCGATGATCGAGATGATGTGGTGATCAGACTCGCGTTCGCGGGGGACACCGACCCGGCGTCGGTCATGACTGCGGTGGACGACGTGGCCTCGACCGTCCCAGGGGCCGAGGCCATGTCGGGTGAGGCTGCCGCCGACCGGGTGGTCCAGCAGTTCACCGGAGGGTCGGTGATCCTGGCCTCCGTGCTGCTCGTGTTCGCCGCGATCACCGCCATGGTGTCGTGTCTGGTGATTGCCAACACCTTTGCCGTACTGATCACCTCACGAACCCGGGAACTCGCGCTGCTGCGGTGCATCGGGGCAGACGCATCCCAGGTGCGGTCCGGCGTTCGGATGGAGGCACTGATCCTCGGTGTCGTGGCCTCGGTGGCAGGTGTGATCCTCGGGATCGGAGGTGTCGCGCTGGCCACCTGGGTGACCCGGATGACCGGTGCCGAGTTGCCGTTGACCCACTTGGCGATCCCGTTCACCGCCGTGCTCGTGCCCGTCGTACTCGGCGTGGTGATGACGCTGCTCGCGGCAACCGTCCCGGCGCGACTGGCGACAAGGGTCTCCCCGCTGGCGGCCTTCACCACTGTCGCTTCGTCGGAGCCGCGCGGCCGTAACATCTTCCGGATCACTGCCGCCACGGCTCTGGTCCTCTTCGGCACCATTGTGCTGATCTGGGGGATCGGACAGAAATCGGTTCCCGCAGCAGCATTGGGCGGCGGTGCGACGTTCCTCGCGATCATGCTGTCCGGTGTGGTTCTCGTGCCGCCGATCGTCCGGGCAGCGGGATCGGCTGCCGCACTGATGTTCCGACGCACCGCCGCGGGGCCGGTCGCCGAACTGACGGGAGCAAACGCCGGGCGGGCTCCACGGCGCACGGCCGCAACGGCGTCGGCCCTCATCATCGGCATCACCCTGACGACGATGATGGTGGTGGGCGCGCAGGTGGTGCGGTCGAGCGTGAGCACGTTGATCTCCGACATGCACCCGGTCGATCTGATCGTGTCGTCCGGTTCGCCGCTGCCGGCTCCACTGGTCGAGTCGCTCCGGACCACCGAGGGCGTGGCCGCGGCAGTCCCGTTGACCCGAACGAAGATCGATGTGAACGGGATCGCACTGAACATCGCCGCCGTGGACAGCTCGTCCTTGCCTGCGGTGATGAGGTCGGGCAGTGCCCCCACTGCGGATGAGATCGCGCTGGCACCAGAAGATCAAGCGCTCGCGGGCGTGCAGGACGGTGAGCGGGTGACCGTTCTGGCCGGAGGGATCACGAAAACGATGACAGTGGTCGAAGGCGAAGCCGGTTCCTTCGCGGATCGCGCATCGGTGGGCGGGGCGCCGGTTCCGACCGGGATGGCCGTGCGTCTGTCCTCCTTCGGGACGGACAGCATGGACACGGTCAACTCCCTCCGCGATCTCGTGGCCGCATCTGCACCGGACGCAACCTTCTCCGGTGGCGTCGAGACCCAGCAGCAGCTCGATGAGATCCTCACGCTGGTTCTGCGGATCGTCTTGGCGCTGCTCGGTGTCGCCGTGGTGGTTGCTCTCATCGGTGTGGGAAACACCATGGCGCTGTCGGTGATCGACCGCCGACGTGAGAATGCGCTGTTGCGGGTGATCGGTCTGAGCAGCCGGGGGGTGCGTGCGATGCTGCTGGGCGAGGCCACGATCATCGCTGCGGTGGCTTCGGTCGCGGGAGTTGCTCTCGGTACCACCTACGGGGTGGCCGGCGCGGCCGCAATCGTAGGAGCTGACCGCGTGTCCATACCCGATCTCCCGTGGGTCGAGATGGTGGTGATCGTGGTGGTCGGTGGACTGGCTGGGCTGCTCAGCGCAGCTCTGCCTGCCAGGCGCGCCTTGCGCGCCGATCCCGCAGCCGCGCTGTAGGACACGGCCCGGGCAGGTCGGGCCGGCTTGACAAGAATTAGAACGCGTGTTCGAATCTGGGAATGCGGTGGGAAGGGCAGTTGCTGGACGCCGGAGACGAGAAAGAGGCGAGCGATCCGTCTCCGGCGCTGCCCGGCCTGAGTCGCGCCGGGCTGGTCCGGTCGGTGCGCACCCCCGACTTCGACGGGGTCACGTTCCACGAGGTGCTGTGCAAGAGCGCGCTGAACAAGGTTCCGGAGAGTTCGCAGGTGCCGTTTCGCTGGACCATCAACCCCACCAGGGGCTGCCTCCATCAATGTGTCTACTGTTTCGCGCGTACCACCCACGAATACCTCGATCTCGATGCCGGCCGTGACTTCGACACCCAGATAGTGGTCAAGGTGAATGTCGCGGCAGTGCTGCGGAAAGAGTTGATGCGCAAGAGTTGGAAGCGTGAGCCCGTGGCTCTGGGAACCAACACCGACCCCTACCACCGGGCTGAGGGCAGGTACCGGCTGATGCCCGGCATCATTCGCGCGCTCGCCGATTCGGGTACGCCGATGTCGATCCTCACCAAGGGCACGCTGCTGCGTCGCGATCTCAAACTCCTTGCGGCAGCAGCCAAATCGGTGCCGGTGTCGGTGGGCGTCTCCCTGGCGCTGCTCGACGAGACCCTGTGCAAACAGGTCGAACCCGGCACGCCGTCGGCCCGTGCACGCCTCGATCTTATCGAGGCTGTCCGTGAGTCCGGCCTGGACTGCCACGTGATGGCCTCACCCATCCTGCCCATGCTCAGCGATTCGCGCGCAGACCTCGACAACCTGTTCGCACATCTGGCACAGGTGGGTGCAACGTCGGTCACCGCATTTCCACTACACCTACGCGGATCCACCCGTGGCTGGTACATGTCCTGGCTCGCCGAGCACCATCCTGCCCTGGTCGGCAAGTACCGCCGGCTCTACGGTCACGGCGCCTACGTGGCCCCGGAATACCGAACGTGGTTGCGCGACAGGGTTGATCCGATGCTCGAGCACCACGGTCTCAGCGGCGACCGGCAGTCCGGACTGCGTGAGGCGGTGCGCGAGGCTGCGGCCGTCGAGACCCCGCAGCCAACGCTGTTCTGAACGAAATCGGTCCCGGAGGTCCCGCGGAGCCGGGGTCGGGGTCGGACTCGGCTCACGACAACGTCGCGGTGACTTTCTCACTGCTCGCTCGGGCGGCCATCTTCTCCAGATCCGGATTGGCAACCTGCACAAGGGAACCGCCGGCCACCAGGGTGGCGAGCAGGTTGACCACGAGGTTGTCGGCGCTGTCCCAGTGCCGGCTCGACATGATGCGCGATCCGGCTACGATTCCGGCCTCGGCGGCAAAGGTCGTCGCTTCGGTGATCACTTCGTCTACCGTGCGGTCGTCGAGAGCGAGATCACCGGGTCCACCGGGCCGGAACTGGTCCCCGTGCACGCGCACCGAGGCCGAGTAGTCGGTGAGCCCGATCGGCAGGTCACGCAACGGCATACCGAACGGATCGAGTGAGACGACGGCGATCTCCGGCGCACCTTCCACCCGCTCGAGCGACGTCATCGAGCAGAACGCAAGTGCCGCATCGTCGGAGTAGCCCACCCGTACGTGCAGACCGGCCCACCAGGCGCCGAGCAGAACCGCGGCACTCTGCCAGTGCGCGGGCAGGTCGACCGCCACCACATCACCCGGCATCAGCCCGAACTCGTCGCGCACGAGGTTGGCCGTCTTGGCTGCCCAGTTCGCCGCGGTGATGGCGGAGAGTTCGGTGCGCTCGCCGGTCGCGTCGTCGTAGTAGGTGATCAGAGGCTGCGAGCCGTCGCTGGACAACGCCGGGTTCAGCGCGGCATCGGTGAGAGTTGTCAATTCACGCACTCCGGTCCGGTGCCGCCGGCGGTGATCGCCGGAGCCGGTGGGGGCGTTGTCGCCTCGGTGCTCTGGCTGTCCTGCTGACCGTCGTCGACGATCGAGCCCGGACCGCTGTAGGTGTCGGTGAGAATCACCCGAACCGTGTTCGGTGCCAATGTCTTGTCCTCTTTCACGGGTAGTCCGCCGAGTTGGCCCGCAACGGCTTTCGCCCCTGCGTCGTCGGTCGCAGCGGCAAGCACGGTGCTGTCGGTGGACGGGTTGGTGGCATTTCCGGTCTCGCCGGTCCGGAACCCCTTGGATGCGACGATCTTCGACACGTTGGTGGCCAGACCGTCGACGGTGCCCGAGTTGATCACGTCCACTGTGTATTGGCTCGGCACGAACTTCTTGTCGCCCGTACCGTTCTTCTCTCCGAGCAACCCATCGGTGAATGCCTTGACGGCCGCCGGGTCCACCTCGACCACGCTCTGGGTGCCGTCGTCGCTCCAGCCTTGCTCGGTGACCACCGGGATGGTCGCGAACTGCACGCGTCCGCCGGACAGATCCTTGAGCTGCTCCACGAACTTGATGATGTCCCAGTCCTGGTCGATCACCACCGAACGTGACACCGCGTTCTCGAGATCGCCGAGTTTGCCGGGGTTGGACAAAGTGCCTGCCGACAGCACCTTCTGGGCCAGCGATGCCATGAAGACCTGCTGCCGCACGATGCGGTCGAGGTCGCCGCGGGGCAGATCGTGGCGTTGCCGGACGAAACTCAGCGCCTCTGGTCCGTCGAGTGTCTGGCGGCCGGCGGGGAAGTCCGCACCGGAAAACGGTTCGGAGACCGGCGCCTTGAGGCACACGTCCACACCGCCCACCGCGTCGGTCAGCAGGACGAAGCCGAGTAGCCCCACCTCGGCATAGTGGTCGACCTCGACACCCGTCAGGTCGGCGACCGTGGTGATGAGTGCGTCGAGTCCCGCCTGGACGGACTTCTTGTCGGCCTGCTCGAGATCCATCCCGTCGTTGACCAGGGCCTCGCGCCGGGCTTCTTTGGATGAGCCGTACGCCGAGTTGATCTTGGTCTTCCCGATGCCGGGCACCTCGACGTATGAGTCGCGGGGGATCGACATGGCCGTCGCGGAGGACCCGTCGTTCGGGATGCGGATCAACAAGATGGTGTCGGTGTTGGTCGCCACCTCGTCAGCGGAGTGCAGTTGCGCCAGTTCTTTTTCCGACAGCGGGTTGCCCTGGGCATCGGTTCGCGAGTCGGTGCCGACCATGAGGATGTCGACGGCTCCGTCCTTACCGCTGCCCAGGCTCAGACCACCCAGTTTGGTGATGCTGTTCTCCAGGTCGGTCATCTGGTTCCACGCATATCCGGTGGCGATCAGCACCAGCACCGACACCCCCGCCGCGATGATGCGCGTCAGCGGTCGCCCAGAGTGTGCCGGAGTGGGGGAGGCCGGCGCCGGTTCACGGGGCGGCCGCCCGCCCGCGTCGGCGCGGGACCTCGGTGCCCGACCCGGTTGATCCCGGCGCTCTGACCGTGCGGCCCGTGTGCTCGGTGGGGAGGCGCCGTCTCCGCGCCTGGGGCGGGGCGCGTCGGGGGGCAGGGGATCACGCGGCACCCGTCGGCGTGAGGTCTCATCGGCTCGAGGTCTACGGGGAACGTCCGACTCGGTGCCGCGGGGACGTCGTCGCCCGCCGGTGGGACCCTCACCTGGAAGGGGCCGCTGATGACGGCCGCCGGTGGAGTTAGGGCGTCGCCCGCCTGACGGTCGATCCGAAGATGGACGGTCCACGGCGGTGAGCGCTCCTAACGGGTAGTGGACGGATGGCATCGGATGGAGCACGCCCCATCACCGGGAGAGTGCACCTGTTGAAGTAGTGGCAATGTTACGTGCGAATCCGTCTCTGCTCTGGGATGCCGGAAGCGGCGTGTACCGGACCACCGCGACGCGCAGGAGTGTGAATCTCGCCGTGCGAATGGCAGAGCACCTACGCAACCGGACATGATGGACCCCATGGGTACAGGTGTGCGCTCTGTCATCGTGACCGGCGCCGGGGGGCAATTGGGCAAACAGTTGAGTACTCGCGCCGAGGGCGCGGTACGTGCGTTGACGTCGGCAGATCTGGACATCACCGACGAGGAGTCGGTGCAGTCGGTACTCGGTGACATCGGCCCGGGGGACGTGGTGGTCAACTGCGCGGCCTACACCGCTGTCGATGCCGCCGAAGACGACCGGGAGACCGCGATGGCGGTCAACGGCAAGGGGCCCGGCCAGATCGCCCGGCTCACCGCCCGTACGGGTGCGCACCTCGTTCACATCTCGACCGACTATGTCTTCACGGGGGTTGCGTCGGGTCCGCTCGAACCGGACGACCCCACCGGCCCGGCCTCGGTCTACGGCATCAGCAAACTCGCGGGGGAGAAGGCAGTGCGGTCGGCGGATGCCGACGCCACGATTGTTCGCACCGCATGGGTGTACACCGGCATGCCCGACTCGTCGGACTTCGTCAGCACGATGCGCCGACTGGAATCGCAGCGCGACACCGTCTCGGTGGTCACCGATCAGGTCGGTTCCCCGACGTACTCCGCCGATCTGGCCGACGGGCTGCTCGAACTCTCCGAGCAGGTCGTCCACGGCGACTCGGGGGCCCGGGGAGCGACGCTGCACGCTTCGAACGCCGGCAGCTGCAGCTGGTTCGATCTGGCCCAGGCCGTCTTCGCGGAGATCGGCGCCGATCCGGCCCGGGTCCTGCCCACCACCTCGGCCGATTTTCCTCGGCCCGCGCCCCGCCCCGCGTATTCGGTGTTGTCGGGACGGGCATGGCAGGAGGCCGGTCTCACCCCGCTGCGAGAGTGGCGCTCGGCGTTGTCTGCGGCGCTGCACGTCCGGTGAGCTCGGACGACGGACTGTCCCACGGGGTGCCCGGCGACCCAGTGGTCTCCGGTTACGCTGAGCCGGTGACGACTGAGCCGGTTCCCGAGCGATTCGCAGTGGTGACGGTGACGTACTCGTCAGGCGAGTATCTGTCCCGTTTCATCCAGACGCTCAAACACGCATCGACCACCCTCCCGACGGTGATCCTCGCCGACAACGGTTCCGATGACGGCGCCCCTGAGGCGGCCGCGGAGAAGTACGACCACGTGTCGCTGCTGCACACGGGCGGAAACATCGGCTACGGAGGCGCGGTCAACCGCGCGGTCGCCGAGATCGACCCTTCCATCGAGTTCGTGGTGGTGGCCAATCCCGATGTCGAGTGGGGGCCCGGTTCCATCGATCAACTCCTCGAGGCAGCAGAGCGATGGCCGCAGGCCGGGGCACTGGGACCGCTGATCCACGAACCCGACGGCAGCATCTATCCGTCGGCCCGCCGAGTGCCCGACATCGTGTCGGGGACAGGGCACGCGGTCCTCGGAACGGTCTGGAAGTCCAACCCGTGGACTGCCGCCTACCGGCAGGCGGACGAGGACATCTCCGAACGGCCGGTCGGGTGGCTGTCCGGGTCATGTCTCCTGCTCCGTCGTCGCGCGTTCGATGCCATCGACGGATTCGACTCGCGCTACTTCATGTACATGGAAGACGTGGACCTCGGTGACCGGCTCGGCCGCGCCGGCTGGCTCAATGTTTACGTGCCAGACGCGGAGGTCCTGCATGCCAAGGGGCACGCCGCCGGTCGCAATCCCGAGCTGATGCTCCCCGCGCACCACCGCAGTGCCTACCGATTCCAGGCCGACCGTCACCCGCATTGGTGGCAAGCGCCCCTGCGGCTCGCACTCCGTGCCGGTCTCGGTGCGCGCTCGGCGGTTGTCGTGGCTGCGGCAAAACGAGCTCAACGACGTGAGAAGTCCCCAACCGGATCGGCGAAAGGTACTCCGTGACCACCATCGACACCGCCCAGACGACCAACGACGACCCGGCGCGGCACAGCGACGTCCAGGCGGTGATCTTGGTGGGCGGCAAGGGAACCCGCCTGCGACCACTCACCCTGTCTGCCCCCAAACCGATGCTCCCGACTGCGGGACTTCCGTTCCTCACCCACCTCCTCGCGCGGATCAGCGCGGCGGGGATCACCAGGATCGTGCTCGGCACCTCGTTCAAATCCCAAGTGTTCGAACAGTATTTCGGTGACGGATCAAAGATGGGGTTGTCCATCACGTACGTCCACGAGTCCGAGCCCCTCGGTACCGGCGGTGGCATCCGGAACGTGCTGTCCGAGCTGACCGCGGAGAACATCCTCGTGTTCAACGGAGATGTGTTGTGCGGCACCGACGTCCGAGCGGTTCTCGACACCCACCAAACCTCCGGGGCGGAGGTGACCCTACATCTGGTCCGGGTGGGCGACCCACGTGCCTTCGGGTGTGTGCCGACCGACGACACCGGCCGGGTGACCGCATTCCTCGAGAAGACCCAGGATCCCCCGACGGACCAGATCAACGCGGGCTGCTACGTCTTCAAGCGGTCGGTCATCGAGTCCATCCCTGACGATCGGCCTGTGTCGGTGGAGCGTGAGGTGTTCCCGCAACTCCTCGCCGACGACCATCATGTCCAGGGTCACGTGGACTCCGGTTACTGGCGCGACATGGGAACTCCCGAGGACTTCGTGCGTGGCTCGGCCGACCTGGTCCGCGGGATCGCGCCTTCGCCCGCACTCACCGGTCCGCGCGGCGAATCGTTGGTGCACGAAGGCGCCGGCGTGGGGCCGGGTGCACTTCTGATCGGCGGCACTGTGGTCGGACGCGGTGCGGAGATCGGCGCGGGCGCCCGCCTCGACGGCGCCGTGATCTTCGACGGAGCCGTCGTGGAGGCCGGCGCGGTGATCGAACGCAGCATCATCGGTTTCGGCGCGCGCATCGGACCCCGCGCCCTCGTCCGCGACGGTGTGATCGGTGACGGCGCCGACATCGGAGCGCGCTGTGAGTTGCTCCGTGGCGCGCGTGTGTGGCCTGGTGTGACCATCCCCGACGGTGGCCTGAGGTTCTCGACCGATGTCTGAGACGTCTCCCAGCTTCAAACGCTTTGTCGCCATAGGAGATTCGTTCGCCGAGGGCGTGGGAGACGTCGAACCGCGCTGCCCAAACGGGGTGCGCGGCTGGGCCGATCGGGTCGCGGAGGTGATGGCCAGGGAGGACCCCGAATTCCGGTACGCGAATCTGGCGATCCGCGGACGGCTGCTGCCCGCGGTACTCGGCGAACAACTCGAGCCCGCCCTGGCGATGAAACCGGACCTGGCGACCATCTGCGCAGGGGCCAACGATCTGCTTCGTCCCAGCGTCGACATCGACGCGTTGATCGAGTCGTACGACGCGGCGGTCGGCCGGCTCCAGGACGCAGGCGCGACCGTGATCGCTTTCACCGCGTACGACACCGGAGGGAAATCCGTCTTCGGCGCACTGCGCGGCCGGTTCGCTGTCTTCAACGAGTTGCTGCGCGAGGTCGTGGAGGAGCGCAACCTCGTGCTCGTCGACTTCTGGCGGATGCGGATCTTCCGCGAGCGTCGCATGTGGGAGTTCGACCGGATGCACATGTCGTCGGCCGGTCACGTCTACATGGCGATCGAGGTGCTGCGGGCGCTCGGCATCGAGCACGATCTCGTCCCGGTGGATTTCGGTCCGGCGCAACTGGTCTCGCCGACCCAGCGGCGCCGCGAGGGCCGTCAGTGGACGGTCGAGTACGCGATCCCGTGGGTCGGCCGTCGACTCCGTGGGGTCTCCACCGGCGACACGATCGCACCGAAGTATCCCGAGTTGACCGCGATGGCGCCCAGCGCCGACTGACTCGACCTCCCGCGAACCCTCGGCAGGTGGGGCAGACCGCTCAGCCGAGGTCCGTGCGTGCCTTGGCCGCTGCGAGCAGGCCCCGGCCGAGCGGGATCACCACCGGGAGCAGTGTGTCGTCATCGGCGATCAGCAAGGCGCCCTCACGCGCGGCCTGGGCCGCGGGGTCAGTGCTGGCAGGATCTGCGACCGTGCCGTCGGCCGACGCGTTGTGCACGATGAGGATTCCTCCGCCGCGCAGCAGACGCAGGCCCTCGGCGACGTAGCGCGGTTGATCGGTCACCGCGCCGTCGACGAACACCAGGTCGTAGCTCGCGTCGGCGAGGCGGGGGAGCACCTCGGCTGCCCGACCGTTGATCAACCGGGTCCGCGACGGGCTGATCCCGGCGGTGGTGAAGGCAAGTCTCGCTGCCCGGTGGTACTCGGCCTCGGCGTCGATGGTGGTCAGGACGCCGTCGGTCCGCATGCCATTGAGCAACCACAGCCCGCTGATACCTGCGCCGGTACCCACCTCGACAACCGCTTTCGCATCGACCAATCGCGCCAGCAGCGACAGGGTTGCACCGACTGCGGGGGTGATCGCCGGCGCACCCAACTCGTCGGAACGTTCACGAGCGAGGCGCAGTGCCTCGTCTTCGACAATCGCGGATTCGGCGTAGCGGCTCAGCACGGCCGGGTCGATGGCGGGACCGGACGCCCCGGACGGGGCGGTCGCATCTGGATCGGCGGGGGAGCTGTGGTCGGACACAGGGTCGAGGTTAACGCCGGGGTCACCGATAGGGTCGCAGGCGCGCTGAGCAGCGATTCTGCCGCAGCGAGGGTCGCCACACTCTCAGGTAACACTCAGCCCGCTCATAGTGCCCGCACACCCCCGTCGGACAAGGTCATAGGGGAACAACGAGGCAGGCTTTGATGTTGACCGAACTGGGTATGAATACTTCAGCGAATCAGCTAAAAGGGTGCGAACCAATGACCGTCCACCGACGGTCCGCGGAGAAAGTGGAGCTGACCGTGGCTGATGTCAACCGAGACGCCGAGAACACCGGGACCGACGCAGTCGTGGGCGAGTCCGATCTCGCCCGGGAAGACGCGGTCGATGCGGTGGTGCCCGAGTCCGGGACGGCGCGGTTCGATGCCACCGGTGACACGGCTCTGATGCCCGAGTGGGACGACCTGGTTCGTGAACATGCCGACCGCGTGTACCGCCTCGCCTACCGGCTTTCCGGTAATCAGCACGACGCCGAAGACCTCACCCAGGAGACATTCATCCGGGTGTTCCGATCGCTGTCGAGTTACCGGGCCGGAACGTTCGAGGGCTGGCTGCACCGCATCACCACCAATCTGTTCCTGGACATGGTGCGTCGCCGCAACAAGATCCGCATGGAGGCATTGCCCGAGGACTACGAGCGCGTGCCGGGCAACGACCCCAATCCCGAGCAGATCTTCCACGACGCGAACCTCGACCCCGACCTGCAGACCGCCCTCGATTCGTTGGCCCCGGAGTTCCGTGCAGCGGTGGTGCTCTGCGACATCGAAGGATTGTCGTACGAGGAGATCGCCGCGACGCTCGGAGTTAAACTCGGAACAGTCCGTAGCCGGATCCACCGAGGTCGCCAGGCCATCCGAGACAACCTCGCGGCCAGCGGCCACCACTCCGGTCGATCGGTACTCGCTCACGATTTCTGATCGCGGTCGCCGGACATCTGGCGCGTTGATGGGAACTCCGCCGACGCGCTGACCGTTCTTCTTCCAGGAAATCCGTCCGTTTCGATGGGTTTCGTGCGGCGTGGAATGGCCGCAGTCCGTACAGTCGAGTCCGTAGAGTCGAGTCCGGGCAGCATCGAGTAGACGGCAGCGGAAGGGGCGATCGTGATGAGCGACCACACACCCGACGACTCCGCCGACGAGACGGTGGACGCGCGAGACGAGTCCAGGGGCATGCGCAATCGGCGCCGCGTCCTGGGGTGGTTGCCGACCTCGGCGATGGTCACCACCAACAAGAACTATCGGGCCCCCGGCACGCAGGGTGGTCGCAAGTTCCTGTCGACCGAACACCTCGCGACCGAGGCCGTCGCTGCTTACGTCGACGGCGAATTGCGGATGAACGCCTACATGCGAGCGTCTCAGCATCTCGAGATGTGTGCCCAGTGCCGTGCCGAGGTCGAGGCGCAGAGCGCGGCACGGTCGGCGCTCCGGCGCTCCGGCGAGATCCCGATGCCTGCCCGCCTGCTCGGCGAACTCAATCAGATCCCGACGCGGGAGATCGACCTCCGCGCGGCAGGTGATGCCGGTACGCAGGCCAAGGCCGATTCCCACCTCGACGCACCCGGATTCCCCGTTCATCGCGGTCAGCGGCGACGCGATCGTTAGCGACTGTGCCAGGTAGCCTCGGTGAGGATCTCACCGGCGCCGCCGGAGCGATCCTCCAGCGATCAGCCGCAAGCGAGGGGTTCGAGTTTTTCATGACACCGGTGACACGGGCGGGCCGATGACCGAGACCGACAAGCACGGCTCCACGCCATCATCGAATCCCTACACGGCTCCGCCTGCCGCCGGCACAGTCGGTCAGGCACCTCGACTCGCGCCCCGGCCCAACGATCATCCTCCTGTTCCCGAGCGAACGGCCGCCGTCTTCGGTAGGCCCGAGGGGGTCACAGGGGCCTTCGCTGCCCCGGAGTATGCCCGGAGTCGTCCCCAGCAGCCCGTGGTCGCCAACCCGGACCCGGTGTTGCGCGAGGCCTTCTCTCGGCCTGAGGGTGCCGGCACCCTGCAACGCGACCCGGATTCCCGCTTCGGGGAATCAGAGGAACCCGAGTCCACATCCGACCCCTGGCGGGACCCGGACGCTCCGGCGCAATTGAGTTCGCCTGCTGTTCACACCCCACCGCCTGCCGAACCCACGGTGCCCGGACGCAAACTCGGGGTCCGCGAAGTGCTCTTCGACCGCAAGGTCAGCTGGCAGGCCCTGTCCGTGCTCGCCGTGATCGCGCTGGTGGTCGGGGTGATCGGTGGTGTGGTCGGCCGGGTCACCGCGGAGGTCACCGAACCCCTTCATTCGAATACCGTCAGCCTTTCGGGCAGCGATGACGACAACGAAGACGAACCACGTAGTCAGGTCGCCCGCGTCGCCGAAGCAGTGGAAAAAGCGGTGGTGATGGTCGATGTCCGGTTGCCGAACGGCGGTGGCACCGGATCCGGTGTGGTGATCGACAAGGCCGGCTATATCGTCACGAACAACCACGTGATCTCCATGGCGGCGAACGACCGCAGCGCGAAGCTCGAGGTGGTGTTCTCCGACCGCACCCGCGTTCCCGCTCGCATCGTGGGCCGCGACATCCGCACCGACCTCGCCGTGCTCAAGGTCGACGGGGTCGACAACTTGACGGTTGCCAAACTGGGCGACTCGGACAAACTCCAGATCGGCGAAGAGGTGGTGGCGTTCGGCGCGCCGCTGGGACTCGATCGCACGGTCACCAGCGGGATCATCAGTGCCACCAACCGGGCGGTACCCCTGCGGCCCGACGAGACGTCCGACACCGACGCGGTCATCGATGCCATCCAGACCGATGCCGCGATCAACCCGGGTAACTCGGGCGGGCCCTTGGTCGACGACCAGGGCCGGGTGATCGGCATCAACACGGCCGGCCTGGCCCCTGGCGGCGGATCCATCGGTCTGGGCTTCGCCATTCCGGTCAACGAGTTCCTCCCCGTCGCGCAGTCCCTGATCAAGGACGGCCGAGTGGTTCACGCGCAGATCGGTGTCAACGCCAGTTCGGTTCGTAATGACAGGGTGCTCGGAGCGCAGGTGCGCAACGTCGTGGAGGCATCACCTGCCGCGGCGGCCGGTATCCGCGAGGGCGACGTCATCACCAAGTTCGGCGATCGTGTCATCGAGGA
Organism: Williamsia sp. R60; assembly: GCF_054063855.1. Taxonomy (NCBI): domain Bacteria; kingdom Bacillati; phylum Actinomycetota; class Actinomycetes; order Mycobacteriales; family Nocardiaceae; genus Williamsia; species Williamsia sp. R60. The sequence goes on along the minus strand of NZ_JBSSGR010000007.1, from coordinate 87,143 downwards.
TGCCGATGAGCTGACCGTGGCCGTCCGTACGTCGAAGATCGGCACGCCGGTGCCGTTCCAGTACTGGCGCGACGGACGCACCTTCGACGGCACCATCACACCCGCCGCGGACTAGACCCAGCTGTGCTGCCGAGCGCCCACAGTGACTTGGCAGCCCGTTCGATTCGACAGAGTCGCCGAGGCCAGTAACCTGGAACGGTGTTCAGCAGTGTTGGTTGGGGTGAGATCGCGATCTTGATGATCGCCGGCCTGGTGATCCTCGGGCCCGAGCGTCTCCCGGGTGCGGTGACCTGGGCGATGAAGTCGGTGCGCCAGGTTCGTGACTACGCGACCGGGGCCACCGCGCAGCTCAAGGAAGACCTCGGCCCCGAGTTCGACGATCTGCGCAAACCACTGTCCGACCTGAACGAGCTGCGCGGTATGACCCCTCGATCGGTGATCACCAAGCACCTCCTCGACGGTGATGATTCCTTCTTCACCGGAAAGTTCGATTCCGGCGACGCCAAGATCAAACCGGTCTCCCAGCCACTGCCGACCACAGACGAGAACTCACAGGTGATCTCGCTGAACAAGGCAGGTACCGAGCCGTCGAAGCCCGAGGCTCTGGGCGCAGGCACCTCCACGTCATCACCCGATGGCAACACGGTCGCCCCCGCGCCCTCAGGTGTCGAGCGCTGGGACGCCACCTGAGTCAGCTCGTTCCCGGTCAGGTGCGCAGGCGCCGGTACGACCGCGCCGACAGAGCGATGAACACCGCACTGATCAGCAGTGGCCAACCCACAGCGAGGGGGATGGCCCACTCGGTCAACGGCCCCTCGGTGAGTCCGGTCGGATTCCCGCACAGATCGCGAACAGCGGTGGCGGTGGCGGAGATCGGGTTCCACGCCGCGATCGCTCCCAGCCAGCCCGGCATCGTCTCCGCGGACACCACCGCGGTCGACAAGAATCCCACCGGCCAGACCAGAACCTGAACGGCAGACGTCGCAGCGCTGCCGTGAAAGGTGAGGCCGAGGAAGATGCCCACCCACAGCAGCGCGAAACGCAAGAGCAACAGCAATGCGACGGCGGCCAGGGCAGAACCGACTCCGGCACCGATTGTCCACCCGATGAGCAGACCTCCGACGATCAGGACAGCAAGCTCGACGACCGAGTTGATCATGTCGGCGCCGACGCGCCCGAGTGAGACCGCGGAACTGCTGATCGGCATCGATCGGAACCTGTCCGTGATCCCCTTCCGGGCATCCGCGGACATGGCCGAGGTGGTGGACTCGACGCCGAACATCATCGTCATGGTCAGCATGCCGGGCAGCAGGAAGTCGATGTAGTCACCGCGGTCGGACCCGCCGGTCCCCGGGATCTCGATTGCGCCGCCGAACAGGAACCCGAAGATCAGCAACAGCATGATCGAGAACATCAGGCCGAAGATCGGGGTCCACGGATCTTTCACCCAGTGGGCGAGGTTTCGTCGGGTGATGACCCAGGCGTGTGTGAACAGCGCCAGCGTGGTGGCGATGGGCTGCGTCGATGTCATTTGTCGCCTCCGGTGAGATCCGTTGCTTCCGTTGGCCGTTGGGGTGTTTCCGTAGTGCTGTGGTTTCCCGATTCTGTGCCGCTGCCGCTGCCGCTGTCGGTGAGGTGCAGGAACACCTCGTCGAGTGTGGGTCGGCGCAGTGTCAGGTCGATGGGTGTGATGCTCGCGGCCTCGAGCGCATGCACCACCGTGGCCAAACCGATGACCGCGGAGTCGATTTCGAACGTCGCCGAGTGTGTGTGCGCGTCAACCGAGGTCGCGGGGCTTCCGACGGCGTCTGCCAGGCTGGAGGTGAGCCGGTCAAGCGAATCGTCGGCTGTCACGGTCACGGTCACCCGATCGCCGCCGATGCGGCGCTTGAGTTCGTCAGGGGAGCCCTCGGCGATCACACGCCCGTGATTCATCACCGAGATACGGGCGGCCAATTGGTCGGCCTCGTCGAGATACTGAGTGGTGAGCAGCACCGTGGTCCCTGCCGCCGCGACCTCACGGACGGTGCGCCACACGTCATTTCGCCCGCGAGGGTCCAGGCCGGTGGTCGGTTCGTCGAGGAACAGGACGGCAGGCGTCAGGACCAGTCCTGCCGCGATGTCGAGGCGTCGCCGCATCCCGCCGGAGTAGCTGGAGACCGACCGTCCTGCGGCATCGGTCAGGCCGAAGCCTTCGAGCAGCTCGTCGGCCCGCGCGCCCGCCCTGTTCTTGGTGAGCCCGAAGAGGCGGCCGAACATCACCAGGTTCTGGCGTCCGGTGAGTAGTTCGTCGACGGCCGCGTTCTGCCCGACCAGGCCGATCGCGCGTCTGACCGAACCGGCCCCGCCGCCGACGTCGTGGCCGGCCACCGTGGCGACACCGGCGTCCAGGTCGATGAGGGTGGCCAGGGCCCGCACGGCAGTGCTCTTGCCGGCCCCGTTGGGACCGAGCAGGCCGTGGATGGTGCCGGCCTCCACGGTGAGGTCGAAGCCGTCGAGGGCGCGGGTGTCGCCGTAGCGCTTGTGGAGGCCGATCGCTGAAATCGAAGGAGGTGACGTCATCGGATCCTTACTTCGTATGGTGTACGAGGTTGAGTGCGAAAGTTCACCGTACACCACACGGGGATAGTGTGGGCGGATGGAAGACGCAGCCGAACAACCACCGAACGTCGACCGGACCCTGACTCTGCTGTGGCGGTCGAAGGTGGGGGAGCCGCAGGGGACGCGCGGCCCTCGGCAGAGGGTCAGTGTCGACGAGGTGGTCGCCGCCGGGATCGCGACCGCGGACGAGGAAGGGTTGGCCGCGTTCTCCATGCGCAAGGTGGCCGAACGCCTCGGCCTCGGCGTGATGTCGGTGTACACGTACGTGCCGGGCAAGTCCGAGCTCATCGGGCTGATGGTGGATGAGGTGGCAGGAGAGGTCGACTATGCGCCGCACCGCGGTGACCTGCGCGAACGGATGACCGCCATCGCACGCCAGCTATGGGACGAGTATCACCGGCACCCGTGGTTGCTGCACGTGCAGAAGAGCCGCCCCTGGATCGGACCCCACGCATCGGCGCGGTACGAATGGCAACTCGCGGCCATCGAAGGGATCGGTCTGGACGATCTGGAGATGGATGCCACGCTCGCGGTCATCGCAGGCTTCACCGAGAGCGCTGCCCGCTCGTCGATCGAAGCTGCCCGGGCGCGTACCGAGTCCGGGATGTCAGACGAACAGTGGTGGGAGATCAACGCGCCCGTGCTTGCCCGATTGATGGACGGAGACGACTACCCGGTGTCCGGCCGGGTCGGTACGGCAGTGGGCGCGGAATACCAGTCCATCGGTAGTCCGGAGCGGTCGTTCGAGTTCGGGCTCGCCCGGATCATCGACGGCGTCGAGGCGTTGCTGGATCGCTGAAACCCCGCGGTGGCGTGCGTCAGTTGCGCCGAGTGGTGTCGATCCCGAGGTTCATCCCGGCCAGTCCCCGCTTGCGGATGGCCAGGCGATCGGCCACTTGACGCAGTGCTGCGCCGGCGGCGGAATCAGGTGACGAAAGTACCAACGGAACTCCCGCGTCTCCGCCCTCGCGCAGAGCCGGGTCGAGCGGGATCTTGCCGAGGAGGGGTACCTCCGCGCCGACGGCGATGGTCAGACGCTCGGACACCCGGGCTCCACCACCGGAACCGAAGGGCTCGATCCGGCTTCCGTCGGGGAGTTCCATCCACGACATGTTCTCCACGACACCCATGATCTTCTGGCGGGTCTGCAATGCGATGGCGCCGGCGCGTTCTGCCACCTCGGCTGCGGCCTGCTGCGGGGTGGTGACCACCAGGATCTCGGCGCCGGGGATGAGCTGCGCGACCGAGATGGCCACATCGCCGGTGCCGGGCGGCAGGTCGAGGAGCAGGATGTCCAGATCGCCCCAGAAGACGTCGGCGAGGAACTGTTGCAGAGCACGGTGCAACATCGGTCCGCGCCAGACGACGGGGGTGTTGCCGCTGGTGAACTGGGCGATCGAGATGAACTTCACGCCATGACTCATCGGCGGCATGATCATCTTCTCGACCTGGGTGGGTTTCGCGTCGTTGCCGAGCATTCGTGGCACCGAGTGGCCGTAGATGTCAGCGTCGAGCACGCCCACCTTGAGGCCCCGATCAGCAAGTGCGGCAGCAAGGTTCACCGTGACGCTGGACTTGCCGACACCACCCTTGCCCGAGGCGACCGCGTAGACCCGGGTCAGCGAGCTCGGCTGAGCGAAGGGGATGACTGGTTCGGCGCGATCACCGCGCAAACTCTTGCGGAGTTCGGTGCGTTGCTCGTCGTTCATCACATCGAGTTCCACCGACACCGATCCGACCCCCGGCACGTCGGCCGCCGCCGCGGTGACCCGTTCGGTGATCTCGGTGCGCAGCGGGCAACCCGAGGTGGTGAGGTAGATACCGATACCCACACTGGAGTCGTCGGCGACGGTGATGGATTTGACCATGCCGAGTTCGGTGATCGGTTTACCGATCTCGGGGTCGTTCACCTTGGCCAGCGCGGCGCGAATCGATGATTCGGTCGGCAACGTTGCTTGTGTCATCGGCCCCGAGTTTACGCGCGCATCAACCTCCCGCCCCCACGGGCTGCCACTGCGCGCGCGGGCGTGCTATCTCGGCGGCGGCGGTGGTGGCGGGAGCGTGGGCAGCACGATCGTCGGCAGGCAGATGATCGGGCACGGTGTGGGCGTGGTGGTGGAGGGTTTGGACGACGACGGGCTCTCACTCGGCGGAGCACTGCTGCTCGGCGAGCTGGTCGACGATGTGCTCGGTGGGGTCGACGAACCCGACGTCGGCGCGGGCAGGGGACCGGTGTCGGTGGGGGTGACGCCCGTTGCGTAACCGGCCGCCCACGCCAGCACGTTGGCCGCGTACTCGGCGGAGTGGTTGTAGCGCATGACCGCGCTGACCTTGGTCTTCTCGGCCATGATGTCGGTGACTCCGGCACAGAGGTAACGGCCTGCCGAGTAGGTGGCGTCGAAGATGTTGTTCGGATCGGACTTGCCGTCACCGTTTGCGTCGCTGCCCCACGACGCCCAGGTGGAGGGGATGAACTGCATCGGTCCCATGGCCCGGTCGTGGCCGGCGTCGCCGTCGAGACGTCCTCCGTCGGAGTCGACGATCACCTCGTTACCGGCGAGGGTGCCGTTCAGGATGGGTCCTGCGATGGGGGTCACCGTGGTTCCCGAGCTGTCGACATTGCCGTTGCCGGCATGCCCCGACTCGATACGGCCGATGCCTGCGAGCAGGAACCAAGGCAGTTTGCACTGGGGCGACTCTGCGCCGACCCGCTGTTCGGCCAGCTTGTAGGCCTGCAAGACGATGCCGGGGATACCCAGAGGTCCGTCGGGCAGTGCTGCCGCCCTCATCCGGGGGACTGCCAACGGATCCGGCATCGCGGGAAGCGCCGGGCTGACCGCCGGGGGGCGGAACTCGAGTTCGGGCCGGGCCGGGATGGGAAGGATCTCCGGGGCGGCCGCCGCGACCGTCTGATCCGCCGATACGACGGTGAGGGTGGGCGCGGGTCCGATGTGCGCGCTCGAGCTGACCGCGGCCATCAATCCCACTCCGATGACAGCACACCCCGTGAGCAGCTGAACGCGTCCCCACCGCACGGAGGAGAGGTCGAAAGCATGCTTCGACGACTCTGTTCCTTGGTTCCCGCCCTTGCCCAAACGACCCCAGCGCACTTTCGGCACTCCTGTTGACTCCCCGACCCCGAACATCACGAACTGATTGTGACCCACGATACATATTCGTTATCGATGCCCGCGGGCGAACCATACTTATTGACCGGATCGGCGTGCGTTCGCCGGCGGGCTCGGTGTGGTCGGGAGCGGTCGGGGACGGTCGACCGTCAGACGAGTGGACCCGGCAGGGGAACGGGGTCAGTTCCCGTCGTCGCGCTTCTTGTCTCCGCGTTTGCGGTCGTCGCCCTTCTTGGGCTCGTCACGTTTGCGCTGGTCGCCGAGGATCCGCTCGGTGAGTTCGGTCAGCAGGTCGTCGAGCTCGCGGCGCAGGTAGTCGCGGGAGACGGTGTCGCCGACGGCCAGGCGTACCGCGGCCAGCTCCCGCGCCAGGAACTCGGTGTCCGCCTTGGTCTGTTCGGCCCGCATCCGGTCCTCTTCGAGTGAGACCTTGTCCCGGTTCTCCTGCCGATTCTGGGCCAGCAGGATCAGCGGCGCGGCGTAGGCCGCCTGGGTCGAGAACGCCAGGTTGAGCAGGATGAACGGGTAGGGATCCCACTGCAGGCTGATCACGGCGAGGTTGAGGAAGATCCACACGATCACCAGGGCGGTCTGGATGGCGAGGTACCGGCCGGTGCCGAGGAAGCGGGCGATGCGTTCGCTGTAGACACCGACAAGGTCGCTGTCGAGGTTCAGTTTCGGCATCCACCGGCGGGTTTCGGTGGGGGTGTCGAGACGGCGGGCCGACCGCGACGACTGGCGCTCGGCCCGGCCCGACGCAGCGCGGTCGCGGTCCATGGGCCCCGTCATCGTGGCCCCTCCGTGGTCAGCTCGTCCTCACCCTCGGTTTCTCGCCAGTCCTCGGGCAGCAGGTGGTCGAGGAGGTCGTCGACCGTCACCGCGCCAAGCAGATGACCGTCGTCGTCGATGACCGGACCGCACACGAGGTTGTAGGTGGCGAAATACCGGGTCACTTTCTCGAGAGAGTCCTCGGAGCCCAGATGCGGCAATCTGTCGTCGATGATGCCGCCGACGAGGTTGGCCGGCGGTTCGCGAAGCAGGGCCTGGATGTGCACGCAGCCGAGGTACTTTCCTGTGGGGGTGGCGGTTGGTGGTCGCACCACGAAGGTGAGCGACGCCGACGCCGGGGTGAGGTCTGGATTGCGTGCCCGGGCCAGGGCTTCGGCGATGGTGGTGGAGGCGGTGACGACCAACGGCTCGGTGGTCATCAGACCACCGGCGGTGTCCGGTGAGTGCAACATGAGTCGACGAACCGGCTCGGATTCCTGGGGATCCATCAACTGCAACAGCGCCTCGGCCTCGGAATCCGGGAGTTCACCGAGCAGGTCGGCGGCATCGTCGGGGTCCATCGCCTCGAGTACGTCCGCGGCCCGTTCGACCTCCATGTGCCCGAGCAGGTCCGTCTGGTCGTCGGTGGGCAACTCCTGCACCACGTCGGCCAGTCGTTCGTCGTCGAAGGCCGACGCGATCTCCTGGCGGCGTTTCGACGGCAGTTCCCGGAGTGCGTGGGCGACGTCCGCAGCCCGCATGCCGTCGAACTGCGACAGGATCTGGGTGACGCCCTGACCGGGCAGCGACAGCGCGCTCTGGGTGAGTCCGAGTACGTGATTCCATTCCACGACATGGGTTTCCCCGCGCCGACCGAGCCGCGACCGCGCACCGCGAACCGCGACCCGGGAGATCACCCAGTCGCGGGTGCGGCGACGTTCGATCGCCAGATCGACCACCGTGAGGTCATGACCACGAAGGTGCTCGAGATCCGGATCATCCACTTGCACACGCGATTCCACGATCTGGCCGAGAACCAGCGCCTCGCCGGGACGCAGGATGAGGCGTCGCAGACTGACCGTTCCGGTGTTGAGCGTCACAGATGTCGGCTCGATTGCCGTGACGCGCAACATCGGAACGAAGATGCGCCGACGGGTGGTCAGTTCCACCGCCAAGCCCAGAACCCGGGGTTGGCCGGTTCCGAATCGGATCGACACCACCACATCTCGGACACGGCCGATGGATTCACCATCGGGGCCGAGTACCGCCAGACCGGCCAGCCTGGCCACGAACGCCTTGCTCACCGCTGCCATGGCTGTAAGGGTAGTGGTCGCGAGCCCCGGTCGACGACAAAGGAGTCCCATGCCAGCCTCTGACACCGCGATCCGACGGTCGGTGCTGGCCGTACCCGCCAGCAGTCCGAAGATGCTGACCAAGGCGCGGGGGCTGCCCGCAGACGAGGTCTTCCTCGATCTGGAGGACGCGGTGGCGCCCTCGGTGAAAGAGGCCGCACGCGCGTCGGTCATCGCGGCGCTGGGCGCGGCGGACTGGTCCGGGCAACAGCGGGTGGTCCGGGTCAACGACTGGACCACACCGTGGACCGTCGACGACGTGGTCACCGTGGTCAAGGGCGCCGGCGCCCACCTCGACTCCATCCTGCTGCCCAAGGTCACCTCGGCTGCGCAGGTCACCGCACTCGACCTGATGCTGGGCCAACTGGAGTCGGGTTGCGGTCTGTCGGCGGGGAAGATCGGGATCCAGGCCCAGATCGAGAACGCCGCCGGACTGACATGCATCAACGAGATCGCTTCGGCCAGTCCGCGGTTGCGCTCGTTGGTCCTGGGACCCGCCGACATGATGGCCAGTCTCGGCATGCGGTCGCTGGCCGTCGGTGAACAGCCCCAGGGCTATCTGAAAGGCGATGCGCATCACCACGTGTTGATGACCATCCTCGTCGCCGCCCGCACTCACGGTCTGCAGGCGATCGACGGTCCCTACCTGAAAATCGATGACGCAGCGGGTTTTAGGACAGTCGCCGAGTCCTCGGCGGCGCTCGGCTACGACGGCAAGTGGGTGGTGCACCCGAGCCAGATCGATGTCGCAAACGAGGTGTTCCGGCCGCGGCAGGCCGACTACGACGACGCCGAGGAATTGCTCGACGCCTATGCACACGCGGCGACCGCCGAAGGTGGCGAACGCGGCGCCGTCCGGTTCCGCGGTGAGATGATCGATGAGGCGAGCCGGAAGATGGCCGAGGTGATTGCCGGCAAGGGCCGCGCGGCGGGCATGTCCCGTTCACCGTCGCCTGTGGACGTCTGACGGCCGCGAATCGAATCGAGCGTTCGAACAAGGAGTGAAGACATGAGCAATCCGATGAAACCCGCGCCGGGGCCCGGCCTGCCCACGCCGCCCAAGGGCTGGCCGATCGGGTCGTACACCACCTATGCCGAGGCGCAGCGTGCCGTCGACTACCTCTCGGACGAGAACTTCGCCGTGCAGGACGTCACCATCGTGGGTGTGGACCTGATGCAGGTCGAGCGTGTGCTCGGCCGATTGACATGGGGCAAGGTGATCGGCGGAGGTGTGGTGTCCGGCGCCTGGCTGGGACTGTTCTTCGGGCTGCTCGTCGGCATCGTGGTGGACACCAATCCATTGGTGCCGCTGCTCTTCGGGCTCGTCGGCGGCATCGTCTTCGGCGTGGTGTCCACCTCTATTCCCTATGCGGCCACGCGCGGACAGCGTGACTTCTCCTCGACGATGCAGCTGGTCGCCGGACGGTACGACGTGCTGTGCGATCCGCGCAGTGCCGAACGCGCCCGCGACATGTTGAGTCGCCTGCAGCCGTAGCTGCCCCGCCCGGCGCAGGTCAGGGCCTTTCTGCAGTCAACGATTTGGTCTCGAGTTGGCACGATCATGCCGATTGTGTTGCGTGTCACTATTTAACGCCTATAACGTACGTCGCAGGCAATCAATGGTGTGCGCCGAGATCCCTGCGCGCACCGGCGACTCATCGAGGAGGCTGCGTGCAGTGCAACGGTGATCCACCCGCGGTGGACGACAAATCCGCAAGAGCCAAGACAATCGGTGGGCCCAAGAAGGTCGCCGCCTGGAAGAAGCTCGGAATATCTTGTGCTGCAGTGGCTGTGGCACTGCCGGTGCTCAGCGCGTGCAGTTCGGGTTCCACGCCGGGCACGCTCAACGTGTACGCACCCGCCGACGGCGCATCGTTCATCAAGCAGGCCGCCGAGACCTGCGCAGCGAATTCGAAAGGCGAATACAAGATCAACACGTTCGCGCTGCCCAAGGCAGCCGACGATCAGCGTCTGCAATTGGCACGACGGCTCGCGGGCAACGACCACGGCCTCGACCTGATGGGTATGGACGTGGTGTGGACCGCCGAGTTCGCCGACGCGGGCTGGATCGAGCCGGTTCCTGACGAGTTGGCGGCACGCATCAAGGCCGACACCCTCGGTGGGCCATACGAAACCGCTGTCTGGAAGACCGACGACGACGAGGCCAAACGCCTCTACGCCATTCCCACATGGACCAACACCCAGCTCCTCTGGTACCGACCCGATGTGCTGCAGCAGTACCTCAACAAGGACACGCCGCCGGTCACGTGGGACGAGATGCTGGCGGACAACGAGATCATCCGCAAGGCCGGTGGACCGAGCTACATCATGGTCCAGGGCAAGCAATACGAGGGTTTGATGGTCTGGTTCAACTCGGTGCTCTCCAGTGCCGGGGGCCAGGTCGTCGACCCGAACGATCCGAACAAGCAGACGCTCAACGACACCCCGGAACATCGCGCGGCCACGGTGAAGGCACTGCAGACCCTCAAGTCGGTCGCCACAGCGCCCGGCGCCGACCCGTCCATCACCAACAGCGATGAGTCCTCGGCCCGCCTGGGCATGGAATCGGGCAAGGCGACCTTCGAGGTCAACTGGCCGTTCGTGTTTCCCTCGATGCGGTCCAACGCCGGAGCCGGTGATGTGGCGTTCCTGCCCGAGGTGAAGCAGGAGTTCGGCCCCTTGTTCGCCGATCCGGACAACCCGCCGCCGGACAACGAACTCGCACCTGTGAACGACGTGGTGCGCACCAAGTTCGACTTCGCCAGGTACCCGGGTGTCCTTCCGGAGGTTCCCTCCAAGGTGACCCTCGGTGGCGTGAACATCGCGGTCGCCGACACCTCGGAGCAGAAGGATCTCGCGTTCAAGGCTGCCGAGTGCATGACCAACGAGGAGTCGCAGAAGCTGTACTCCATCAGTGGTGGTACCCCGCCCACGTTGGCGGCGATCTACGACGACCCGGACTTCCAGGCCGCGTACCCGATGGGGCAACAGATCAAGACGCAGCTCGAGAGCGAGAACGCCGCGTTGCGGCCGGCATCGCCCGTCTATCAAGCAATTTCGACGTTGCTGGTGGCCAAGCTCAGCCCGGTCGGCGCCTGGGATCCGGAGACCCTGGTCGACCAGCTCGCCGATCAGGTCGACAAAGCCATCAAGGGTGAGGGGCTGATCCCATGACCGCGACCATCGAGACGCAGAACGCGCCGCAGAGCACCGGTAAGAAGAAGCCGGCGCTCAGCGAGGGAAAGCGCGCCGAACGCCGGCTGGGGTTGCTGCTGATCGCACCCGCTGTGGTCCTGATGATCCTGGTGACCGGGTACCCGATCGTGTACGCGTTCTGGCTGAGTTTGCAGAAGGCAAGCCTGTCGGCACCCGGGCAGGACGAGTTCGTCGGGTTCTCGAACTACGCGACCGTGCTGAGTGACAGTTACTGGTGGACGGCCTTCAGTGTCACGATGGGCATCACCGTGGTCTCGGTGGTGATCGAGCTGGTGCTGGGCATGGCCATCGCGCTGGTGATGCACCGAACCCTGTTCGGCAAGGGCGCGATTCGCACCTTGGTGCTGATCCCTTACGGCATCGTCACCGTGGTCGCCGCGTTCTCGTGGTACTACGCGTGGACGCCGGACACCGGCTACCTGGCCAATCTGCTGCCCGACGGCACAGCGCCTTTGACGGAACAGTGGCCGTCGTTGGCGGTGATCGTGTTGGCCGAGGTCTGGAAGACCACGCCGTTCATGGCGCTACTCCTCCTGGCCGGCCTGGCGCTGGTGCCCGACGACCTGCTCAAGGCCGCACAGATGGACGGCGCCGGAGCGTGGACACGCCTGACGAAGATCATCCTGCCGCTGATGAAGCCGGCGATCCTCGTCGCACTCCTGTTCCGCACCCTGGACGCGTTCCGGGTGTTCGACAACATCTACATCCTCACCCGAGGTAGCAACAACACCTATTCGGTGTCGATGTTGGGCTACGACAACCTCTTCAAGGCATTCAACCTAGGAGTTGGATCAGCGATCAGTGTGCTCATCTTCCTGTGCGTGGCGATCATCGCCTTCGTCTTCATCAAGCTGTTCGGTGCTTCGGCGCCCGGCTCCGACGCAGAAGGACGGTGACTGAGCCATGAACACTGTGATGGGCCGACGTGTCGGCTGGACCGTTATCAACCTGCTGGTTGTCCTCTACGCACTGATCCCGGTGCTGTGGATCATCAGCTTGTCGTTCAAGCCACCCGGCTCTGTCAAGGACGGCAAGTTCATCCCTACTTCCTGGACCTGGGAGAACTACACCAGCATCTTCGACACCAGTGCGTTCACCTCGGCGCTGATCAACTCGATCGGAATCGGGCTGATCACCACGGTGATCGCGGTGACCCTGGGCACGATGGCCGCCTACGCTGTTGCGCGGCTTGACTTCCCGGGCAAGAAGGCGCTGATCGGCGCAGCCCTGCTGATCGCCATGTTCCCGCAGATCTCGCTGGTGACACCGTTGTTCAACATCGAGCGGCGTCTCGGGCTCTTCGACACCTGGGCCGGCCTGATCATCCCGTACATCACCTTCGCGCTGCCGCTGGCGATCTACACGTTGTCCGCGTTCTTCCGTGAGATCCCTTGGGAGCTGGAGAAAGCCGCGAAGATGGACGGAGCCACCCCGGCTCAGGCCTTCCGCAAGGTGATCGCGCCACTGGCCGCACCGGGCATCGTGACCGCTGCGATCCTCGTGTTCATCTTCGCCTGGAACGACCTGTTGCTAGCGATCTCGCTGACATCGACGGAGCGTTCGATCACTGCCCCGGTGGCGATTGCGAACTTCACCGGCAGCAGCCAGTTCGAAGAACCCACGGGATCCATCGCGGCTGCGGCCGTGGTCATCACGATCCCCATCATCATCTTTGTCCTCTTGTTCCAACGTCGTATCGTTGCCGGTTTGACCTCCGGCGCCGTGAAGGGATAGCCAATGGCCGAAATCGTGCTGGACAAGGTGAGCAAGAAGTACCCGGACGGTTCTGTGGCCGTCAACGACGTCGACATCACCATCGCCGACGGCGAGTTCATCATCCTGGTGGGCCCGTCGGGTTGTGGAAAGTCCACCACCCTCAACATGATCGCCGGTCTGGAGGACATCTCCTCCGGTGAACTCCGCATCGCGGGAGAACGGGTCAACGAGAAGGCACCGAAAGACCGCGACATCGCGATGGTGTTCCAGTCCTACGCGCTGTACCCGCACATGACGGTGCGTGACAACATCGCGTTCCCGCTGACCCTGGCGAAGATGCCCAAGGCCGAGATCTCGCAGAAGGTTGACGAGGCAGCGCGCATCCTCGACCTCGGTCAGTACCTCGACCGCAAGCCGGCCAACCTCTCCGGTGGTCAACGGCAGCGGGTGGCCATGGGCCGCGCGATCGTGCGCTCTCCCAAGGCGTTCCTGATGGACGAGCCGCTGTCGAACCTCGATGCGAAGCTGCGTGTGCAGACCCGTACCGAGATCGCCCAGCTGCAGCAGCGTCTCGGCACCACCACGGTCTACGTCACCCACGACCAGACCGAGGCCATGACCCTCGGCGACCGGGTTGTGGTCCTGCGCGCCGGCCTGGTGCAGCAGATCGGTTCTCCGCAGGAGCTCTACAACCGGCCGTCGAACCTGTTCGTCGCCGGGTTCATCGGCTCGCCGGCCATGAACTTCCTGCCCGGACGCCTCACCCAGAACGGCATCGAAACCGCGATCGGTGAGGTGGCGGTCAGCGATATGCGGCGAGTGGTGGAGAACGCCAAACATGCTCGCAGCAACGGCGAGGTGCTCATCGGCATCCGGCCGGAGCACTTCGAAGATGCTCGTCTGGTCGACCCACTGGCGCGGTCCAAGGGAGCCACCTTCACCGTGCAGATCAGCGTGCTCGAGTCGATGGGCTCGGACAACTACGCGCACTTCACCGTCGAGGGCGGCCAGTCGTCCGCCAAGGCGCTTGCGGACATCGCGGCGGATGCCGGTGCGCAGATGGGTAGCGGCCAACTGATCGCCCGCCTCTCACCGGAGTCGAACATCGGCAAGGGGCAGCAGGCAGAGCTCTTCTACGACACCTCCAAGGTGTCGGTGTTCGATCAGGCGAGCGGTCACAACCTCAGCCTGTAGTAGTACCGATCGACAGTCGAGCCCGGCGGGTAATCCCGCCGGGCTCGCTGCGTTGTAGATGCGTTGTGGACAGGGCGCGTGGGCAACGCGTGCGATCAGGTCGACTTACGCCTGCGACGGGAATGTTCACGCAGCTCGTCGATGATTGCTTCGTCCCAGATGTGCTTGCGTACCAAGCGGTATCGTTCCGACGCCAGCCACAGATAGAGCTCGGCGTCGCTCGTGACCTCGGGGAGTATCTCGGCGCGCCGAGCCATCCGCACCACCGGCAGGAACTCCTCGCCGAACCACCGGCGGGCGACCTCCACCCGGCTCAGGAACGTGCCGGTCTCCTGACTGAGCCGAAACCCCCAGGCCTCCACGTTCTCGGCGCACTCGGCGTAGTCGAAGGGGTCCTCGAACGAAATGGCCTCGCGTTGCTTGCCTTCCAGCGGGACCCGGGACAAGAACAGACGCCGATGGTCCTTGAGGACAAGATCGGATCGAGCGGTGATGCCCTCGGGGGAGATGCGGGTGTGGATCACGGTCACGTACGCGTCGATGGTCGTGAAATGTCGTGAGATCGCGATCGAGACGCGGTGGTGCCCGTCGATGACGAAGTGCATGTCGCCGATGCGGTAGAGCTGCACCGGCGGTACGGATTCACCGCGTCGCTGGGCGGTGGCAAGGCGCTGCCAGCGTTCGCGTACGCGGGCCGACGTGGGCCGGAAGTAGCGGTCGAAGTCGCGGGTGCGGTCCACGCTGCCGACGATCGTGGAGACCTCGACAACGGTGAGCCCGAGGAACGTCTCGCCCGTCTTACCCAGGGCCGCAACGACTTCGTCGAACGGCAGGACCGTGTTGACGTCTGCGGGTTGTCGGGTGAGCCAGGCCGACAGACGTGCCAGCTCGGCTCGTCTGCGTTGCCTGCTGAAGTCGTTCTCGGCGTCGGCGCTGGGAAAACCGGTGTCACGCGCCATGGCGTCTCCGGTGTATCCGGATCCCGGTTCCGCCGGGCTCGATGTCGAACAGGCAGTAGCCGACGGTGTTCAGCGAGAGTGTGCTGCGGCGCAGGGTCTTGCCCGGGATCGTCTTGAGCAGGATGGTGTGATCCATCGGGGTCTGGCCGTGGGGATGGATGTGGCCATGGAGCAGGAGCTGTGGACGCAACCGGTAGACCAGCGGGAGGAAACAGCGGAACCCGCGATGCGGGCCGTCTTCGGCGTCCCCGATGCCGCGCGCCGGACTGTGGGTGAGCAGGATGTCGACGGCCGACTTCCCGGGCATCATCCGATACGCGAAGCGGCGCAAGGCCAGTCGATTGGCCCGTTGACGCTGGGCCGCCTCCCGGTACTGATTGGGGCCGTCGTTGTAGCGAATACAGCCACCCAGTCCGGCAATGCGCACACCGGCCACCGTGACGATGCGGCCGTCGGCGTTCACCGCGCCCTCGGGCCCCGGATCGCGGACCGGCAATCCGGCCTCGGTCCAGCCCGCCCTGGTCTTCTTGAAGCCGGACAGGTCCCGGTCGTGGTTGCCGGGTACAAACACGCACGGAACACCGAAATGGGCCATGAGCTTCTCGAGATAATCGAAGGGCAGGTCACCGGCAGCGACGATCAGGTCGGGCGCCAACTCCTCGGCAACCCCGTAGTAGAGGCTGTCGACGACCTCGTCCGATACCGAAAGCACACGCACCACGTCTTCGACCCTAGACGCGGCCGGGTGATGACGCGCCGAAGACCGCGATTACGGGTCAGATGAGGGGGATTACCCTGAGCGTGTGAGCGAGTCGGAGTCGTCGGTGATCGATCGGGTGGCGGCGCACCTGCGTGAGATGTTCGACGACGTCGAACCCCAGCGGGCGTCGGTCACCTTCCTCGGGCTCGAATCGATTGACGTCCTTCGTTTTTCAATCGCGCCCGATAGCGTGGCGTACGTGTCGCTCGGCTGCAGCCGGCATCCGATGGGGGAACCGGACCAGCTGATCGTGGATCCGACGGCGGGACCCCGCGCGGAGGTGGTGATCCGGATGCGTCTGTCCGATGCCTCAGCCCGTTCCACACAGCTGATCGGGCTGCACCGCACGGTCGCGATGCTGGCCGCGGCGCCGGCGGTGGAAGGGTTGGTCTTGACCGCCGATGCGCTGATCGATCTCGGCGAACCCCTCTGGGAAGGGGCGACCTTCACGGCCGTCGTACTCGAGGACGACAAGATCGCGCCGTGCGAGATACCCGGTGACCTCGAAGACGTGCATTTCTTCCGGGCGATCCCCGTCACGGCAAACGAGGCGGCGTGGGTCCGGCTCAAAGGTGTGGACGCACTCCGCGCAGCGTGGACCGAAGCGGGAATCGACGTGAACGACCCGGTCAGGGCAGGCGCCACCATCGGTTGACCGTCGACCGCGGGCGTGCGCGCATGGTCACAGCCAGTGATTGCGCCGGAACGTCCGCCAGAGGCCCACGCAGATCGTGGCCAGCAAGGTCAGCACCACGAAGTAGCCGTACTTCCAGTGCAGTTCCGGGATGTTGTCGAAGTTCATCCCGTAGATACCCGCGATCATCGTGGGCACCGATGCGATCGCCACCCATGCCGAGATCTTGCGCATGTCGGTGTTCTGCTGGATACCGACCTTGGCCAATGCGGCGTCGATCAGCGATGTCAGGACCTCGTCATAACTCGCGATCCGCTCGTTGACGCTGGTGTGATGGTCCTGGACGTCGCGGAAATAGCGCCGTACCTCTTTCGGGATCAGCTTGTCCTCGGACGAGGTGAGCCGGCGCAGCGCCGCGTCGAGTGGGTCGACGGCCCGTCGCAGTTCCATGACCTCACGCTTGAGGAGGTAGACGGGTTCGATCTCGATCCGGCGGCCGGGCGAGAAGACGTTCTCTTCGAGCGCATCGACGTCGAACTCCACGGCGGTGGTGACGTCGACATAGGTGTCGACCACATGGTCGGCCACGGCATGCATCACCGCGGTGGGCCCCAGAGCCAGGCGCTCGGGGAGTTCCTCGAGTTGCTTGCGAACCCCCGAGAGCCCCGTGTGGTCACCGTGGCGCACTGTGATCACGAACTCGTTGCCCGCCATCACCATGATCTCGCCGGTCTCGACGACCTCGTTCGCCACCTGTAGAGATTCGTGGGCAACATATTTGACGGTCTTCAGTACCAGGAACAACGTGTTGTCGTATTGCTCGAGTTTCGGCCGCTGATGGGCTTGCACAGCGTCTTCGACCATCAGTTCGTGCAGGCCGAACGTGTTGGCCACCCCTTCCATCTGCCGGCTGTCGGGGGAGTGCAGACCCACCCACACGTAGCCCCGCCCGGTCGAGCGCACCTCGTCGAGGGCGTGACTGAACGTGCGCAGCCCCGGCAGGCGTTTGCCGTCGACGTACACCGCACAGTCGACGACTGCACGTGACGGCGGGATGGGCACCCTGGAGGAGGGTTTGCCTGGTGTGTTGGTACGCAGATGCGGCCGTGGCGGCATGGCACCTCCCTTGTCTGTGCGTGGCGAAAGTCCACCGGGGATGCTACGCCCGGAACCGCGACGCCCACCGATTCCGGCGGTTGCGCGGGGCCCCGGCAGCGGGATTGCGTCTGGATCATCGGTGCTGGTTGATGTCGAATCGGTGGAGTGCGGGCTGCGAACACGTCACGACCACCCGAGACAACCTCACGACTACCAGGTATGGCCGTGAGAGCTTTTGGGTTGAAGTAGCGTGATCGGCGTGACTGACCTGATGGGCAGTGAACTGCCCGCCCCCGACGCCGACGCATCGACAATCACCCGCGACGAGATCTTCGCCGGCCATGAGGGTGGCAAATTGTCCGTGAGTATCACCTCGCCGCTCGACACCAAGCGTGCTCTATCGATCGCCTACACACCCGGCGTCGCCGAGGTGTCCCGCGCCATCGCGGCCGACCCCGAATTGGCCCGGCGCTACACCTGGACCAATCGTCTCGTCGCGGTGGTCAGCGACGGCAGTGCGGTGCTGGGGCTCGGTGACATCGGTCCGAGCGCCTCACTGCCCGTCATGGAGGGCAAGTCGGCGCTGTTCAAGAACTTCGCCGGGCTCGACTCGATCCCCCTGGTGCTCAGCACCAAGGACCCCGACGAGATCGTCGAGACGCTGATCCGCCTGCGGCACTCCTTCGGTGCGGTGAACCTGGAGGACATCTCGGCACCGCGGTGTTTCGAGATCGAGAAGCGGGTGATCGAAGCCCTTGACTGTCCGGTCATGCACGACGATCAGCACGGCACCGCCATCGTGGTGCTCGCCGCGCTGAAAGCGGCCACCAAGCTGCTGAAGAAAGACCGCAGCACCCTCAAGATCGTCATCTCGGGGTGCGGCGCCGCCGGCGTGGCCTGCGCCAACATCCTGCTTGCCGACGGCATCGCCGACGTCACGGTGATCGACAGCAAGGGCATCGTGCACAGTGGCCGTGACAACCTGCACGACGTCAAGGTCGACATGGCCGGGCGCACCAACCCCGACGGCCGGACCGGATCGTTGTCGGACGCCCTCGTCGATGCTGATGTGTTCCTGGGGGTGAGTGCCGGAAAGGTGCCCGAGGACGCCCTCGCGACGATGAACTCCGATGCGATCATCTTCGCTCTGTCCAATCCTGATCCCGAGGTCCATCCCGACGTCGCGCGCAAGTACGCGGCAGTGGTCGCCACGGGTCGCAGTGACTTCCCGAACCAGATCAACAATGTGCTGGCCTTCCCCGGAGTGTTCCGTGGAGCGCTCGATGCGGGCGCACGACGCATCACCGAGGAGATGAAGTTGGCCGCCGCCGACGCGATCGTCGAGGTCCTCGGCGATGACCTGTCCGCAGAGATGATCGTGCCGAGCCCGCTGGACCCCCGAGTGGCACCTGCGGTCGCCGACGCGGTTGCCAGGGTGGCCACGCAAGAGTGAATTCCGCTCTGCTGCAACACATCCGACGAGGTCTGCCGGTCCTGGTGGTGGCCTGCGCGCTGATGGTCGCCGCTTGTTCGGACCCGGGACCCGCGCCGCAGGAGCTGGTGATGGGGTCGACGGCCGATACGCCGAGTCGAGTTGCCACAGCCATCTATGCGGGAGCTCTTCGCGGGGCAGGGGCGGCGGTCTCGGACGAACATCCGGTGGCCGGCTACAGTGGCCTGCTCGACCAGATGGACAACCGCACAGTGGATCTGTTCCCGGCGTGGTCCGGAGAATTGCTGGCACAGCTCGATCCGGGGGCATCGGGACGCACCTCGGAGGACGTCTACAACCAGCTCAATCAGGCACTACCGCAGGGTGTCTCGGCGGGCGATGCCACCACCGTGCAGAACAAGCCGCTGGTGTTCGTGTCCAGTGACCTCGCCGCCACGGCCGACATCGATGAACTCGCAGAGTGCGCCGCACTCCCGGCAGGGCTGCCTCTGGTCACCGTGGAGGAACCGGCGCCAGAGACGGTCAGCGACTTGGCCGGGGCGGGATGCGCCTTCGGTCCCGCTCGGGTGTTGGACGCGCAGGCGGCGGTCGCGGAAGTGGCCGCGGGCCGCGCCGCAGGGTTGTTCTCGGCATTGGGTGTGGTGGCCGACGACGCCGGACTCCAGGGTCTCGACGACGGCAACGATGCGATGCGGGCGCAGGACCTGGTCCCGATCTTCCGCACCGCGGCCCTCAGCCGCACGTTGTTCCGTGCGATGAACAAGGTTGCGGGCGAGTTGACCACCGCCGACCTGACCACCATGGCGGCCGAGGTCGACGGTGGTGCGGAGCTATCCGGCGTTGCGACCCGCTGGCTCGGTGAGCACAGCCTGTGAGTACCGCAGCCGATCACTGAGGAATCGACCCAGGTCGTCAACTGCGGCGGCAGCCTCGGTCACCAGCGGTGCCGCGGTGTGCGCCACGTGCCACAGCGGACCGAGATCGGATGCGGTGACGTCGACCCCTGCCTCACGCAGGGACGCGACGAACTCGGTGACCTGCTCGAGCAACAGTTCACGCTGACCGATCTGGACCAGGGTGGGCGGTAGCCCCTCCAAAGGTCCGACGGCCGGCGCATACCGGGGATCGGTGGGATCACCGTCTCCGAGGTAGGCGGCTGCGCCCTGACGCGACCACTCGAGGTTCACGACGATGTCGGTGCCGAGATCCTCCGACACCCCAGCAGGGTTCACCCATGGTGAGATCAGACCGAGCGCAGCGGGAGTGACCCCGTGCTCGTCGATCAATACCCGCGCAGTGGCCACGCTGAGCCCGCCGCCTGCCGAATCTCCCGCGATCGCCACGGACTCGGGACTGTATCCGCGTTCGAGCAGGGCGAGGTAGGCGGCAACCGAGTCATCGACCGCGGCGGGCATCGGATGCTCGGGTGCAAGCCGGTAGTCGAGGGCATAGACCTCGGCGCCTGCGGCCCGCGCAAGCGTGGTGGTCAGTGCCCGGTGGGTGGTCGGGGACCCGACGATGTAGGCACCGCCGTGCAGATACAGCACCGCCCGACCGTGTTCGGTGGCCCCGACACTGACCCGCTCGGCAGACCGATCGCCCAGGGTCACCGACCGGATCACCGAGTGAGGCACCTTCGGCAGCAGCAACGTACTCATCTCCAGCAGCTTGCGCTGGGTCTGCGGCGACCATCGCGAATTGAGGGTGAGGGCGAACAGCGGCCGGAAGATGAGTTCACCGGCCGGGACCGACAGAAATGGTTTCAGTTCCATGATCGTCAGGGGTCAGAGGAGCGGAGACGTGGAGGTCACGGGCGACGGGTCCGCCTTCGGCAGCAACCTGACCGCCAGCTTGCTGTTGACGATCTCGTACATGGATCCGCCGGCGCGAACCAGCAGATCGAGCACCTTGGCGTCGGCGCCGACGAGAACCCGTGGACGGTTGCGCTCGATCGCCTTGATGATGATCTCCGCGGCCCGTGCCGAGGTGGTGCGGGCCAGCTTCTTGTCGAACAACTCGGCGGTGTTCTTCTGGTCGTGCCCTTCGGACACGGTGGCGTTGCGGGCGATCGCGGTCTTGATGCCACCGGGATGGACGCAGGTGACGTTCACCGGATGTCCGGCGATCCGCATCTCTTGATACAGCGATTCGGTGAAGCCGCGGACCGCGAACTTTGCCGCGTTGTACGCACTTTGACCCGGCATGGCCAGGATGCCGAACAACGACGAGGTGTTCACGACATGCCCGTCGCCCGATGCGATCAGGTACGGCAGGAACGCTTTGGTCCCGTTCACCACGCCCCAGTAGTCCACGTCCATCACGCGTTCGTACTGCTTGAACTCGGTCAGCTCGACTTCACCGTGATGGGCGATGCCGGCGTTGTTGATGACGAGGTTGACCTTGCCGAAATGCTGGGCGACATCATCCGCGTAGGTGAGGACGGCTTCGCGTTCGGCAACATTGAGCAGCTGCGAATGTACTTCGGCGCCTTGCTCTTTGAGCATGCGCTCGGTCTCTTCGAGACCGGCGGGATTGACGTCCGAGATGGCGACCTTGGCGCCCTTGGCTGCGAGTTGGAGTGCCAGGTCGCGGCCCATGCCCGAACCGGCGCCGGTCACCACGGCCACTTTGCCCCTGAAGTCCTTCATGACGTCACCGCTTCTTTCAGTGTGTTGGTCGTGCCATCGCCATCGCCTGCCGCGGGAGCGATCGCGGCTGCGGTCGAGGTGTCGTACGCAGCCAGGTCGAACTTACGGGTCAGGCGCCGGTAGTTGAAGGTGAATCCGGGCCACAGCGTGGTGATGTTGCCGAACTTGTCCTTGTACCAGCTCGCGCAGCCGCCGGTTTCCCAGACACTCGTCTTGAGATTCTTCTGGATGGTGGCGTTGTAATCGTGCTGTGCGTCGGCCCGCACCTCCACCCGGGAGATGCCGTACTCGCGGGACAGTTTGAAGTAGTCGACGAGGTAGTTGAGCTGGGACTCGATCATGTAGACCATCGAGGTGTGGCCCAGCCCGGTGGACGGTCCCACCATCAGGAACATGTTGGGGAAGCCGTTGACGGTCGAACCCTTGTAGGCGTTCATCCCCTCGGCCTCCCAGACCTGGGCGAGGCTGCGCCCGTCCTTGCCGATGATGTGCTCGAACGTGGGGGAGTCGGTCACGTGGAAGCCGGTCGCGATGACGATGGCGTCGACCTCGCGGCTCACGCCATCGGCAGTGATGATGCCGCTGGTGGTGACTTCCTTGATCGGGTCGGTGACCAACTCGACGTTGGACTGGTTCAGCGCCGGGTAGTAGGTGTTCGACAACAGGATCCGCTTGCAGCCGACCTTCCAGTTCGGGGTGACCTTCGCCCGGAGCGCCGGGTCGGAGATACCGCGAGCGATGTTCTGCTTGCCGATGATCTTCGCGGGTGCCAGGACGTTGGGCTGGTGGGTGAGGCCGAACGAGACCAATTCGTGCGAGGCGTAGATGCTCGCGCGCACCGCACGCTGGAATCCGGGGATGTTCTTGAACGCCCAGTTCTCCTTGGCGGAGTAGGGCCGGTCGGCACGCGGCAGCACCCAGGGGGCAGTGCGCTGGTAGACGTCGAGTCGCCCGACCTTCTTGGCCAACTCGGGGATGATCTGGATGGCCGAGGCGCCGGTCCCGATCACTGCTACGCGCTTACCGGCCAGGTCGTAGTCGTGGTTCCATCGCGCCGAGTGGAAGATCTCGCCGGTGAAGCTCTCGATGCCGGTGACGTCGGGGAGCTTGGGCTCGCAGAGGGGGCCGATCCCGCCGATGAGGAACTCGGCCTGCCACTGACCCTTGTCGGTGTCGATCACCCAGTGGCCGGCCTTCTCGTCCCAGGCGGTCTTGATGACCTCGGTGTTCCACTGGGTCCGCGACCCCAGGTCGTACTTGTCGGCGACGCCGTTGATGTACTTGTGGATCTCGGGCTGCTGCGAGAAGGAGCGGCTCCACGAGGGGTTGAGCGCAAATGAGTAGGAGTACAGGTGCGAGGGGACGTCGCATGCCGCACCGGGATAGGTGTTGTCGCGCCAGGTACCACCGAAATTGCTGCCGCGGTCGAGGATGACGAAGTCGTCGAAACCGTTCTGCTGCAGCTTGACGGCAGCACCCAATCCGGAAAAGCCTGCGCCGATGATGGCGATCTTTACAACGTTCATGGGTACGAACATACCGCCTATTGACGAGCTGTCAATAGCGGAACGGCGTCCACGGCCCGACTATTGACGAAGAGTCAGTACTATCGGACGCGTGACGACCGCTCGGCGAACCCGGATGAGCCCACAGGCACGGCGTGATCAGCTGATCAGCCACGGCCTGCGGATGCTCGACAACCGCGCGCTCGACCAGGTGTCCGTCGAGGAGGTCGCCGAGGCAGCGGGCGTGTCGCGGGCTCTGCTCTTCCACTATTTCGAGTCGAAGCAGGACTTCCTGGTGGCACTGACCACGGAGCAGAGCAGGCGGATGCTCGCGCGAACCGAACCCGATCTGAGTCTCGGCGATCCGATCGAGATCGCCCGGGCATCGCTGGCCCAGTACATCGACTACGTGTCGGCGAACCGTTCGGCTTATCTCGCGATCTTGCAGGGGAGCGGTGCCTCGGATCCGGCGATGCGTGAGGTCGCCGAGCACACCCGGACCGTGATGGCCGAACGGGTGTTGTCGCTGGCCGAACTTCTCGATCTGACGCGCACCCCGCTGATCGAACTCGCCGTACACGGTTGGGTCACCTTCACCGAGCAGGTGACCGTTCGGTGGCTGCAAGATTCAGTCGGCGTGGACCGCGACGCCCTCGTCGAATTGATCACCCGCGCACTGCCGCTCATCGCGACACTGGCAGCAGCCACCCCCACCACCCAATGATGGGGCCTTTTGGCGAGTAAAGCCCAGGTGGACTTCGCCAAAAGGCCCCATCATCGGGGTATGACCGGTCAGCCGAAGGCGGTGTCGATGATCTCCTGCTGCTCGACGGCGTGCACCTTCGACGAACCCGACGACGGGGCCGACATCGCCCGTCGCGAGACCCGGCGCAGGCCGTTGAAGAACTCGGGCAGCATCTCGGGGAGCGTTAGACCGAAGAAGGGCCACGGACCCTGGTTGGCCGGCTCTTCCTGGACCCAGAAGATCTCTTCCATGCTGGTGTAGCGGCTCAGTGCCGAGCGCAAACGCTTGTGCGGCACCGGGTAGAGCTGCTCGATACGGACGATCGCGACATCGTCACGCTTGTCCTTGGCCTTGCGTGCGGCCAGTTCGTAGTACAACTTGCCCGACACCAGCAGCACCCGCCGGACCTTCTCGCGTTCGGCATCGGAGGTGAAGGCCGGATCGTCGATGACCGACTGGAAACGACCTTCGGTGAACTCCGACACCGGCGACACCGCAGCCTTGTTCCGCAGCATCGACTTCGGGGTGAAGACGACGAGCGGACGGCTGATGCCATCGAGCACATGGCGACGCAGCAGGTGGAAGTAGCTTGCGGGAGTCGACGGTAGGGCCACGGTCATCGAGCCCTCTGCGCACAGCTGCAGGAACCGCTCGATACGTCCCGACGTGTGGTCGGGACCCTGACCCTCGTGACCGTGCGGCAGCAGCAGTACCACGTCGGAGGTCTGACCCCACTTGGCCTCACCCGACGAGATGAACTCGTCGATGATCGACTGGGCGCCGTTCACGAAGTCACCGAACTGGGCTTCCCACAGCACAAGGGCATCGGGATGACCGACCGAGTATCCGTATTCGAAGCCGACCACCGCATATTCGCTGAGTGCGGAGTCGTAGGCGAGGAATCGGCCCGGCTTGTCCGGGTTGGTCTCGGCGACCGTACGCAGCGGTGTGTACTCCTCGCCGGTCTCCCGGTCGATCAGTACCGAGTGACGCTGGGTGAAGGTGCCTCGGCGGGAGTCCTGACCGGACAGTCGCACGGTGCGGCCCTCTTCGACCAGTGAACCGAATGCGAGCAGCTCACCGAACGCCCAGTCGACATCGCCGTTACGCGACATCTCGTAGCGCTTCTTGAGCACGGGCTGGACACGCTGGTGCACGGTGAAACCCTTGGGCACGTTGATGAACGCGTCGCCGATCCGTTCCATCGTCTCTTTGCTGATGGCGGTGTCCAGCTTCACCGGTGCCTGCTGGTCGGCCTCGACCGAGGGGCTCGGTGCAGCCTGGTACTTCTCCAACTCACGGACCTCGTTGAAGACCCGTTCGAGCTGACCCTGGTAGTCGCGCAGGGCGTCTTCGGCTTCCTTGGTGGAGATGTCACCACGGCCGATGAGCGCTTCGGTGTAGCTCTTGCGCACCGACCGCTTGGTGTCGATGACGTCGTACATCGCCGGCTGGGTCATCGAGGGATCATCACCCTCGTTGTGGCCGCGACGGCGGTAGCAGACCAGGTCGATGACAACGTCCTTGTTGAACGCCTGCCGGTAGTCGACGGCCAGCTTGGCCACCCACACACATGCTTCGGGATCGTCGCCGTTCACGTGGAAGATCGGCGCACCGATCATCTTCGCGACATCGGTGCAGTATTCCGACGACCGCGATGCCTCCGGGGCGGTGGTGAAACCGACCTGGTTGTTCACCACGATGTGGATGGTGCCGCCGGTGCGGTAACCCCGCAGCATGGCGAGGTTCAGCGTCTCGGCGACCACACCCTGGCCTGCGAACGCGGCATCGCCGTGCAACATCAGCGGCAGCACGGTGAACGCGCCGTCGCCCTTGTCGTGCAGGTCCTGCTTGGCCCGCACCAGACCTTCGAGGACCGGGTCGACGGCCTCGAGGTGAGACGGGTTGGCGGTGAGGGAGACGTTGATCTCGTTGTCGCCGAACATCTGGTAGTACTTGCCCTCGGCGCCGAGGTGGTACTTGACGTCGCCTGAGCCGTGCGCCTGCGACGGGTTCAGGTTGCCCTCGAACTCGGTGAAGATCTTCGAGTACGGCTTGCCGACGATGTTCGCGAGCACATTGAGCCGGCCACGGTGGGGCATGCCCACAACCACTTCGTCGAGGCCGTATTCGGCGCTCTGATCGATCACGCCGTCCATCATCGGGATGACTGCCTCGGCACCCTCGAGCGAGAACCGTTTCTGCCCGACGTACTTGGTCTGCAGGAACGTCTCGAATGCCTCGGCTGCGTTGAGCTTGGAGAGGATGTACTTCTGCTCCGCGACGGGCGGTTTGACGTGCTTGATCTCCACCCGTTCCTGCAGCCACTGTTGCTGCTCGGGCTCGAGAATGTGGGTGTACTCCACACCGACGTGCCGGCAGTAGGAGTCGCGCAGGATCGACAGGACATCGCGC
Organism: Williamsia sp. R60; assembly: GCF_054063855.1. Taxonomy (NCBI): domain Bacteria; kingdom Bacillati; phylum Actinomycetota; class Actinomycetes; order Mycobacteriales; family Nocardiaceae; genus Williamsia; species Williamsia sp. R60. Next base: position 60,951 of record NZ_JBSSGR010000007.1, on the reverse strand, counting down.
AACTTCATCTTGTTCTCGCCGTGGAACCCACCGACGTTGAAGCTGCGATCGAGATCCCAGAGCGTCAGATCGTAGGTCAGCACGTTGAGGTCGGGGTGAGCCGACCGTGCGTCCGAATCGATCATCAGAGGGTCGATGTCCGCCATCAGATGGCCACGGTTGCGGTATGCCGCAATCAGTTCCAGTACGCGGGCGTTCTTGTCGACGGCGCCTTCGGGGATGTCGCGACGCCAGCGGATCGGCTCATACGGGATGTGGAGCGTGGTGAAGATCTGGTCGAAGAACTCGTCCGACAGCAGCAACTGATGGATGGTGCGCAGGAAATCACCCGACTCCGCGCCCTGGATGATGCGGTGGTCATACGTGGACGTCAGCGTCATCAGTTTTCCGACGCCGAGCGCCGAGATCTGCTCGTCGGAGGCGCCCTGGAACTCGGCCGGGTACTCCATCGCGCCCGCGCCCACGATCGCGCCCTGGCCCTTCATCAACCGCGGCACCGAGTGGACCGTGCCGATGGTTCCGGGGTTGGTGAGCGAAATCGTCACGCCCGCAAAGTCTTCGGCGGTCAGCTTGCCCTCGCGAGCCCGCCTGACAATGTCTTCGTAAGCCGCGTGGAACTGCGCGAAGTTCATGGTCTCGCAACGCTTGATCGCCGCGACCACAAGCGTGCGGGAACCGTCTTTGCCGGGCAGGTCGATCGCCAGGCCGAGGTTGGTGTGCGCCGGGGTCACCACGTTCGGCTTGCCGTCGACCTCTTCGAAGTGGCGGTTCAAGTTCGGGAACGACTTGATCGCCTGGACGATCGCGTACCCGAGGATGTGGGTGAACGACACCTTGCCGCCACGGGTGCGGGCGAGGTGGTTGTTGATGACCACCCGGTTGTCGATCATCAGTTTGGCGGGCACCGCGCGAACGCTGGTGGCCGTCGGAATCTGCAGCGAGGCCGCCATGTTCTTGGCAACAGCGGCAGCGGCACCACGCAGGACCTTGTTGCTGGCCTCGGTCGGTGCATCGGCTGCTGCCGGCGCAGACTTCTTCGCCGGGGAGTCCTTCTTGGTGGGGGCGTCCTTGCGGGGGGCCGGCGCGGACTTCTTGGCCGCCGGTGCGGCATCCTTGCTCACCGACTCCGCGGACTTGTCGGTGGTCGAATCGGCCGAGGTGGTGGTCGACGACGAGGCGTCCCTGCTGTGCTCGGACTGGCCGGCAGCGGCCTTGCTCGCCGGAGTCGGGTCGACAGCGGGCTTGGCCGCGGATCCGTTGGCGGAGGACTTGGGGGCAGCAGAGCCGTTCGATGAGGCGTCGGCCTTCGGCTGTGACCCAGCAGTCGCCTTCGACGCCGACTTCGGCGGGGATTTCGCCTCCTCGGACCCATTACCCTCTGCGCCATAACTCTTCAGGAAGTCATGCCAACTCGGGTCCACCGAGCTCGGGTCTTCTTTGAAGCGCTGGTACATTTCCTCAACCAGCCACTCGTTCTGTCCGAAGTCTGAAATCGAACTGCTGCTCACGGCAGTATCTCGCCTCAATTCCCTTTACGTATCCATGTCGAGTCCCGCGCCAGGGGCCGTCTCCGCCGCTATCACGCCGCCCGGAACTCCGTTCGAAGTATCCAGGTCTAAAGGTTAGTCCCCGAGTGCCGCCGAAGCTATGCCGGTCGGTTGCCGCCGTGTCCGGCTGTCGGTTCGCTCGCCTCGTCCGGCGTGATACCCGCCGTCCACAGGGCGCGATACCTTCGGTCCAACGCCAGGAGCTCGTCATGTGTTCCGAGCTCCACGATCTGCCCGCCGGCGACCAAGGCAATGCGGTCGGCTCGCGCCGCGGTCGCCAGTCGATGCGCGACGATCACCGAGCTCCGTGATCCGGTGAGGTGCCGGCCGGCTGCCATCACCCGTCGTTCGGTGGCCTGATCGAGCGTGGCGGTCGCCTCGTCGAGCAGCAGGAGGTCGGGGTCCACCAGTTCGGCACGGGCGAGCGCGATCAGCTGTCGCTGACCGGAGGACAGTCCTTGCCCCCGCTCACCGATCGGATGGTTCATGGCACCCGGCAGCGCCGAGATCATCGACAACGCCCCCACCGCGCGAGCCGCCGCGACGATCTGCTCGTGGTCGGCGTCTGGTCTGCCATAGGCGATGTTGTCGGCGACGGTGCCGGTGAACAGGTGGGGTTCCTGCGGGACCACGCCCAGTCGGGAGCGGTAGTACGACAACCGGAAGCCCCGGATGTCGGTGCCGTCCATCCGCACCGATCCGCTTGTCGGGTCGTAGAACCGGGCGAGGAGCTTGACGATGGTCGACTTGCCCGCGCCGGTCTCACCCACCAGGGCCAGCGAGGTGCCGGCGGGTAGATCGAGGTCCACGCCGGCGAGCGCATCGGTTGTCGACCCGGGATAGCGGAACCCGACCTCTCGCAGTTCGGCGTGCCCGGTGAATCCGTTCTCCGGTGTCGCCACGGCGAGTTCGGGCACGCCGTCGGGACAGCGCACGCTACTGCGGGTGGCGAGCAGATCGGAGATCCGGCGAAGGCCGACCAGCGCCTGTTGGTACCCGTCGAAGACCTGCGAGAGCTGCTGGACCGGACCGAACAGCATGCCGAGATACAGGACGAACGCGACGAGGGTGCCCGCACTGGTGCTGCCGCCGGCAACCTGGTGGGCGCCGAAGGCGATCACTCCCGCGGTCGCGAGGTCGGACATCAGGGTGATGAAGGGGAAGAAGATCGAGATCGCCTGCTGGGACACCATGCGGGCCCGAACGTACGCCGCAGCCCGTGCCGAGAACTGCGCCATGGCGAAGCCGTCGTGCGAGTAGGCCTGGGTGGTGCGCACGCCGCCGACGTTCTCCTGGAAGTCGGCGTTGACCTCGCTGACCAATTCCCGTGAGCGGGTGTAGGCACGCGACGAGATCCGGCGGAACACGATCGTCGCCACGATGATCGGCGGGAACACCACCAGCATCAGCAGTCCGAGAGAGGCGTCGGTGATGATGAGGGCAACCGCCACACCGACCACCGTGAGGGTGCTGACGATCGCGGTCGACAGACCCGTCTGCAGGAACGTCGACAGCGCATCGACGTCGGTGGTCATGCGCGTCATGATCCGCCCGGACAGTTCGCGCTCGTAGTAGTCCAGGCCGAGTCGCTGCAGGTGCGCGTAACTTCGCACGCGCAGTGCATAGAGGACGCGCTCGCCGGCGCGGGAGGTGATCACGGTCATCACGGCGGTAGCCGCGAATCCGATCGCAACGGCGCCCAGACCTGCACCGGCCGCGAACCACAGATGGCTCGACCGGTCGGCCGTGGCTCCGTCGATGCCGTAGCGGGCGATCGTCGGGAAGGCCAGACCCACCAGGGTGTCGATGGATATGCACAGCACGACCAACGCCAGCAACCAGCGAACCGGGCGCAGCAACTGACGAAGCGAGAAGTCGGGTCGATCGGTGCGGATGTCGTTGTCGTCGACGTCCGGTGACTCGTCGGCCGGGGGGAGCGCCTGCACCGCTTCGAGGAGTTTCGGGGTCGGAGCCATCGCACCGAGCGCGCCGGCCATCCCGCCACCGCCGCGAGGACCCATCGTCGCCGGTGCCGCGACCTTGCGCAGCCGCGGCTCGCGATCGGGTGTTTCGCTCGGCCAGAGCTCATCGACCGCCACCGGCTGATCGGCGGCGAGTTCCTCGTCGAGGTCGACGTCGCGGACATCCGTGCTCATCAGTGAGCGGAAGAGGGCACAGCGAGCGTTGAGTTCGGCCTCGGTACCGACGTCGATGATGCGGCCTCCGTCGAGAACGGCGACACGATCGGCAAGGGTCAGGGTGGACCGGCGATGGGCCAGGATCAACATGGTCCGCGTGGAGGTGCGCAGATGAGTGAAGATGTCGGCCTCGGTCCGCGCGTCGACCGCAGAGGTCGCGTCGTCGAGGATCAGTACGCGGGGGTCGGCATAGAGCGCGCGGGCCAGTGCGATGCGCTGGCGTTGTCCGCCCGACAGTGTCAGTCCTCGTTCTCCGACGATGGTCCGGTATCCGTGTTCGAGTGCGGTCACGAAACCGTGTGCGCCGGCTCGTTCGGCGGCCGAGATGATGCCCGACGGCAGCGGTGGCTTCTCGTCGGTGGTGGTGTCGAATTTGCCTACGTGGGCGTTCGGGGCGATGTTGGCGGCAACGGTGTCCGAGTAGAGGAAGGCCTCGTCGAAGACCACGCCGACCGTCGACCGGAGTTCCTGTGTCTCCACCGTGGAGATGTCGAAACTGCCGTGGCTGTTCGACAATTCGATCGTGCCGGCCTGGGGCCGGTAGAAGCGGTCGGCGAGTAGGGCGAGGGTCGATTTGCCCGAGCCGGGCGGACCGACGACGGCCACGACCTCACCGGGGGCGATGTGGAGGTCGACCCCGTTCAGCACGGGTGTTCGGGCTCCCGGGTAGGTGAAGGTGACGTTGTTCAGCGCCAGTCCGAGGGCATCACCGGGAAGGGTGCTGCGCGCGGACAGAGCGGGATCGGGTGGTTCGTCGATCACCTGGTACACGCGCTCGACGGCGGCCCGCGCGAGTTGCGCCGACACCAGCAGTGAGGTGAGGAGCCGGGCGAGTCCGGTCATCGTGGTGACGTAGGTGGCGAACGCGAGGAAGGTGCCGACCGTGATCGAGCCCTGCATCGTGAGGTACCCGCCCAGGGCGATGATCGCGACCATCCCCAGCTGCGGCACGGCCGCGAGCGACGGCGCGAAACGTGCGTTGATCTTCGCCGACCGCAGGCGCATGGAGTACAGCCGACGGCCCAGGCCCACGAGCTCGTCGACAGCCCGATCCTCCTGACCGAAGCCCTTGACGACCCGGACGCCGGTCACCGTCTCCTCCACGTGCTGGGCGAGGTCGGCGGCCGATTGTTGCGCGGACCAGGTGGCGGCGAACAGGCGTTTGCGACTGTTGAAGGCGATGGCCGACACGGCCGGGATGACCAGCAGGGCAACCACTGTGAGCAAGGGTGACAGGTAGAACATCACCCCGATGGCGAGAACCACCTGCACCATCGCGCCGAGCGAGAGGGGCACCATCGCGAGGAGGCCCTGCACCAGCTGCAAATCGGTGATGCTGCGCGACACCACCTGCCCGGTGCGGATCTGATCCTGAGCCGCACCGTCGAGGCGGAGCACGCTGTTCAGGATCGACAACCGCAGCGCATTCTGCACGTTGAGCGATAGTCGTCCAGCGGTCAGGCGGCGACCGTACTGGCATCCGAATCGGACAAATGCCAGCGCCACCATGACCCCGGCGATCGCAGCGATCGAGTAACCGTGCTCGGCGGCCCCGGTGGCTTCATCGATCGCGGCCTTGGTCAGCAGGGGGATCGTGAGGTCGATCAGCAGCGCGAGGCCGGTGACAGCGAGGACGATGACAACCAGTCTGCGGTGACGCAGACATTCCCGGGTCAGCCGCCGGATCCACCCGGGTCGAACGTCTTCTGGCGGAGCCGTCAACTAGGGGACGGCCCGTCGTATGGCGCGATGATGTGGGGACGGTTCGACGGCCATTCCCTGGGAGCAGGGCCGAAGACCTTGCGTGAGTTGTTGATGATGATCTTGCCGAGTGTGCGGTTGCCGACGCCTCCGATGATCGCGCCGAGGCCGGCGGGAAGGAGTTTGCCGGCCGCCAACGGCAACTTCTGGAGGGTGTACTTGCGCAGGTAGCGTTTGACCAACCGCTGATTGAGTGTGCGCATGACCGGTGCCGGTATGACGCCGCCGAGCGCACGGCCCATGGTTCCGCCGGACTTCGCGCCGAGTGAGTCACGCACCACAGCCAGCCCCGACTCACCGAGCGCCACCGTCAGCACGAGGGCTTTGCGGCGTTCGCGGTCGTCGATCGGGATGCCGTGCACATCGGCGATGGCCAGCGACAGGAGTGCCGATGCCTCGATGAAGAAGGCGGTCTCGGCGCCCAGGGATGCCAGGGACATCACGGTGCCCACACCCGGGAACGCAGCCGCGGCGCCGACCGCTCCGCCAGATCCGGTCACAGCCATCAGGAAGCGCTGTTCGAGCCGGGCGATGATCTGTGCCGGTGACTCGTAGGGGTGTTCTTGACGCAGGTGGTTGACGTACTTGGCGACGGCGGGTGCCTGCAGGTGCTGCGCCTGACCGACCAGGGCGTCCAGGATGCCCTCCGGTTTGCGTCCGGCCCCCACGATCTGTCCATCGCCGATGGACGACAGCTGCTTTTTGGCCATGGGTCAGGCTCCTTGTCCGGCGGGAACCACTTCGCCGTCGATGGGCGGCGGTGGCGGGGTGCCGTCGCCGAACGGTCGACCGCCGAGTGCTTCACGGTGATGAGCGGTGCGCCAGCCGGACAGATCCGGTCCCTTGGGCACGATCTTCGTGGGATTGATGTCCTCGTGAACGATGTAGTAGTGCTGTTTGATCTGGGTGAAGTCGACGGTGTCGCCGAATCCGGGGGTCTGGAACAGGTCGCGCGCGTACGCCCAGAGCACGGGCATCTCACTCAGTTTGGACCGATTGCACTTGAAGTGTCCGTGGTAGACGGGGTCGAATCTGACCAGGGTGGTGAACAGGCGCACGTCCGCTTCGGTGATGGTGTCGCCCACCAGGTAACGCTGCTCGCGTAGCCGGTCGGAGAGCTGGTCGAGACGTGTGAACAGACGATCGTAGGCGGTTTCGTAGGCGTCCTGACTGCCGGCGAAGCCGCACCGGTACACGCCGTTGTTGACGTCTTTGAAGACGACGTCGATGACCTCGTCGATCTCGCCGCGCAGATGTTCGGGGTAGAGGTCAGGAGCCCCGTCCCGGTGGTGGTCGACCCACTCGGTGGAGAAGTCGAGGGTCATCTGGCGGAACTCGTTGGTGACCACGGCGCCGGTGGGGATGTCGACGATGGCCGGGACGGTGATTCCCCGCGGGTAGTCCGGGTATCGCGTCAGGTAGGCGTCTTTCAGGCGCGGGATCTTCAGGACCGGGTCGAGTCCGTCGGGGTCGAGGTCGAAGGTCCAGCTGTCCGAGTCATGGGTCGGGCCACACAGGCCCATCGACAGCACCGACTCCAAACCCAGCAGTCGGCGCACGATGATCGCCCGGTTCGCCCAGGGGCATGCGCGGGCGACGATCAGCCGGTACCGGCCGGGCTCGACCTTGAATGTCTCGCCCGCGGGTCCGACGCCGTCACGCGTGATGCGGTTGTCGATGTATCGGGTGTCCCGCACGAACTCTTCACCGGTGGTCACGTAGGTGCCGGGGGTGTCGTGCGCTGAGTGTGTCGACTCGGTGCTCATCGTTTCCAGGGTAGCCGTTGATCAGGGCTGGGCAGACGGACTTCGACGCGGTATATTCCACATGGACTATTCGGGGCCGAAGGCCGGGTGGGGGAGGACGATGACGCAACGCAGTGCTGCTGCCGATGTCGAACTGACCCCGTTGGCCGTTCTTGTCCTCGGGCTGGCGGCGGAACGGCCGATGCATCCGTATGAAATGGTCCAGACGTTGCTCGAACGCAACGAGGACCGTTTCGCCAAGACCCGACCCGGATCGCTCTACCACACAGTCGACCGGCTGCACGCCCAGGATCTGTTGCAGATCAACAGTGTTCAGCGTTCCGGCAACCGGCCCGAACGAACCGTCTACGCCATCACCGAGGCGGGCACCAGCGCTTTGCGCCGCTCTCTCACGGCAATGCTTCGTACACCCGCGGTCGAGTACCCGAGCTTTTACCTCGCCCTGGCCGAGGCGCACTCGCTGGGCCGGCATGAGGTTGTCGGGCTTCTCACCGAGCGGCTCGGTGCGATGCGAGGCGAACTCGAATCGGTCAACCGGTCGGTGGAAGCGGCCTCGAAAGGCGGCATCCCCGAGATGTTCCTGCTGGATGCCGGTTGCCGGCAGGCGGTGATGCAGGCTGAGATCGCCTGGACCGAGAGCCTGCGTGATCGGCTGGAGAACGGCGACCTCCTGTGGATCGAGGAGTGGTTGGCGCGCACGACCCCATCGAACAGAACAGAGGAAGACAGTGAGTAGCCCCAGCCCCACCCCGGCCATCACCACCAGACCTTGGCTTGCGCTGGGCGCGTTGTGCATCGGGTTCTTCATGATCCTCGTGGACATGACCATCGTCTCGGTTGCCCAGCCCGCCATTCAGCGGGCGCTCGACACCGATGTCAACGGGGTCATCTGGGTTTCGAGCGCTTATCTGCTCACCTACGCGGTGCCCATGCTGGTCGCCGGACGTCTGGGTGACCGGTACGGACCGAAGAACGTGTATCTCGTAGGCCTCGTGGTGTTCACGGTCGCGAGTGTGTGGTGCGGGTTCGCAGGTTCGATCGAGATGCTCATCCTCGCGCGCGGTCTGCAGGGTGTCGGCGCGGCGCTGATCACGCCGCAGACGATGGCACTGATCACGAGGATCTTTCCCGAGAACAAGCGTGGCGCGGCGATGGGTGTCTGGGGCACCGTCGCGGGTGTCGCGACGCTGATCGGGCCGCTCGCGGGTGGCGGGCTCGTCGACGGTCTGGGCTGGGAGTGGATCTTCTTCGTCAACGTCCCCGTCGGCATCATCGGTCTGGCGCTGGCGTGGAAGCTGGTGCCGCAGGTGTCCACGAGCAAACGCCACTTCGACCTCGTCGGCATGGCGCTCAGCGGCATCGGTCTGACGTGCCTGGTCTTCGGTATCCAGGACGGTGAGAAATACGACTGGGCGGCCTGGATCTGGGGACTCATCGGCTTCGGCCTGGTGTTGATGGCGTTGTTCGTCTATTGGCAGCACAAGATCTTGACCGTGCGGCGGTCGGCTGAACCGCTTGTGCCCCTGCGCCTGTTCCGCGACCGGAACTTCTCACTGGCGAGTATCGGCATCACGACGATGGGTTTTGCGACGGCCGGGATGATGGTCCCGCTGATGTACTACTTGCAGCTCGTCGCGGGTCTGACCCCGACGGAGTCGGCCGTGGTGACCGTGCCGATGGCGGTTCTCACCGGCGTGCTCGCGCCCATAGTCGGCCGGCAGGTCGACCGGGTCCACCCTCGATACATCGTCGCCACGGCCCTGCTGCTCAACGCGGTGGCCATCGGCTGGCTCGCGATGATCGCCACGCCGACCACCCCGATCTGGCAGCTTCTGCTGCCCGTGGCGCTCATGGGCGCGGCGAGTTCGGGTATTTGGGCGCCGTTGGCTGCCACCGCGACGCGAAACCTCCCGATGACCAGTGCCGGGGCCGGTGCCGGCGTGTACAACACCACGCGTCTCATCGGCTCGGTGCTCGGTAGCGCTGCGGTGGGTGCCCTGATGCAGACCCGCCTCGCCGCAGAGGTCCCCGGGTTCGGGTCTTCGTCGATGGATCAGGCCGGACGGCTCCCGGAGTCGGTTCGGGACGGTTTCTCCGCAGCGATGGGGCAGTCGCTCCTGCTGCCGGCTGCGGCCCTGCTGATCGGTGTCGTCGCTGCTGCAGCCTTTGCCAGGCCGCGGCACATGATGGAAGCGGTGGTGCCCGCGGGCGGGTCGCAACCAGGCGAAGTCCCCGCCGGCACCGAGGGCGCAGCCGGGGTTCCGAAGGCGAACAGCACTGCGAAAGCCGCGGCGCAATCTGGCGCGGGGGACTGACCAGCCGTGTGTCCACCGTGGTTGACGTCGGCGCTCGTCTCGGGATGTACTGTGCGCCATGCGCAGTGACGTTCCAGGTTCGCGCCGGTTGTCGGTGGAGGACCGCCGCGCACAATTGGTGAACTGCGCTCTGACGCTTGCCGACCGCGGCGGGATGAGCGCGGTGACCGTGCGTGGTGTCGCCGAGGAAGCCAAGGTCTCCCTCGGCGTGGTGCATTACTGCTTCGACGACAAGGAACAACTCGTCGCCGCGATGATCGAGAAGGTGATCGCCGAGCAACTCGAGGCGCTTCTCGCTTCGGTGCCCACCGAAAACCTCGGTACCGGCCGGGACGCGCTCCGGATCTCCATCCAGGAGGCGGTCACTGCGGTGTGGGCACGCGCGGCCGAATTCCCGAATCGTTGGCTGCTCATGATCGAGTCCATGCTGTTCTCGTTGCGGCAGCCGACGGAATCGGCGTCGGCCGGTCAGGCGCTGCTGCAACACACGATCGCCGAGAAGTACGGACACACCTATCTTTCCGAGATCGGCGATCGCTGCGGGATGCGATGGGAAGTGTCCGAACGTGAATTGGTGCGGTCTGCGTTGCAGATGCTGTTCGGCACCGTGCAGTGGTGGCTCGTCGACCGCGATGATGCCGCAGCGCGGAGGTCGCTGGCTTTGCTCGCCGGATGGATGGCCGACTGCGCCGAGCCGCGCTAGCTCAGGGCCGGACCTGCACCTCGACCGAATGCAGTCCGGTCGCTCCGTCCGGCACCGACGGCGTCTCCGATTCGATCTGCGCTGCGCCTTCGCCGTCGATGGCCCGAACCCTCAGGCGGTGCTCGCCGGATGGGGCATCCCACTGCCACCTCCACAGTCGCCATGCGTCGATCACGTTGGGATCCAACAGTTCTGCGTCGTTCCACGGCCCGTCGTCGACCTGCACCTGTACGCCCTTGATGCCGCGGTGCTGTGCCCAGGCCACGCCTCCGACGGTGACCGGGCCGCTGGTGAGTGAGGAACCGGTCCTCGGCACGTCGATGCGCGAACTGGTCTTGATCGGCCCCTTCTCGGCCCAGCCGAGCGTGGTCCAGTAGGCCTCCGCGCGATCGAATCTGGTGACCTCGAGCGACACGACCCACTTGGTCGCCGAGACGTATCCATACAGGCCCGGGACGACCATCCTGACCGGGTAGCCGTGTTCGAGCGGCAACGGTTCACCGTTCATCCCCACCGCCAGCATGGCGTCGCGACCGTCGGTCAATGCGGTCAGTGGAGTACCGGCGGTCCATCCGTCGGCACTGGTCGACAACACCATGTCGGCGTCCGCGGACGGGCCGGCCGCAGCCAGGAGGTCCTTCAGGCGGTAGCCAGTCCAGGTCGCGTTGCCGACGAGGTCGCCGCCGACCTCGTTGGACACACAGGTCAATGTGATGACGGCGTCGAAGGCGCTGTTGTCTTGTTGTAGCTGGTCGAGATCAAGCCTGATCTCTCGATCGACCATCCCGTGGATGCGCAGCGACCAGCTTGTGCTCTTGACCTGTGGCACCACGAGCGCGGTGTCGATGCGATAGAAGTCGTCGTTGGGGGTGATGAACGAGCTGACCTGAGCAATGGACGGCGCTTGTGTGGTGACCGGGTTGCTCGCATCGGGCACGGCGAAGGCGCCGCGATCGGCTCCCACCCCGCCACTGACCCGTCGGACGGTCACACCGCCGAGTCCGGCCAGGACCGCCCCGCCGCCGACTGCACCGGCTCGGACCAGGAACCGGCGTCGGTCGGTGGCAGTGGCAGACCCGTCGCCGTGCGCATCGTTGTGGTCTGCGGGTTCGCCGCCCCGCGGGGGCAGTGCCCGTATCAGCCAGTGCAGTACGAGCACGGCGACCACCACCCCGGCGATCGTGGGTAGCGCCCACCCGAGCGACGCGTTCGGCCGCGCCACCGCCGCTGCGGCCCCGAGTGCTCCGACCAGGGCCACCATGACGAGTCCGGCCGGGGGACGCCGGTATTCGGCCACTCCGGCGCAAGCGGCGAGCACCGCCATGATTGCCGCGATGGTCACCAGCAGCACTGTCTTGTCGGCAGTGCCGAACGCATCGATGGCCGATTCCCTGAGACCCTCGGGCATGCGGTCGATCACCTCGGACCCCACGGCCTGTAGAGGCGACGAACTCCGATCGACGGCAGGTGCCAGCAGGTAGCCGACGCCGAGTCCCAGCGCCACACTGGATGTTCCGGCGGCGGCAGCGAACACCATGTGGCTGCGGGGGGAGGGGTTCATCTGCCCAGTATCCCTGCGCCGAATGGATGACAGGATTTTCCTTCACCCTGACCTACGATGTGACCTGCATTGGTGCCCAACGGGAGGAGCGCACTTTGCAACCAGGAACGGTGCCCCCATCGCAACCCTCGGATGTGTTGCAACGTCCGCCTTCGGCTTCGCTTGTCGGTGGCGCTCCGTGGGCACCCACGAGAGCAGACCGGATTCGCGACTTCTTGGCGGCTGTGGCGCTGCTGGCCTCGCTGGGTCTGGACTGGGACGCCGACACCCTCGCGTTGTTCCGCGTCGACGTCGCGATCGTCACGGGCCTCTCGCTGCTGTCGCTGTTGTTGCCGGCCGCGAGTCGGAGGGGAATGTTCGGGCAGACGTGGACGCCGGCGAAGCTGCGTGCGCTCAAACTGATCTGTGTGGCCCCCTATCTCGCAGTGGTCATGGTCTGCCTTGGCTGGGATATCTCATGCCGCTGGACCGAATGGGATTACGGCGGTACGGGTTTCGGTCCGGCGGTATGGATCGGGCTGGCGGGAGCGGTTCTCGCGGGACAGCCGCGTGAGGCCGATCTCTTCGATGTCTCGGGCCACGACGGGTTCGGCGTCGCAGGTCGGCAGTCGCGGGCTCTTCTTCTTGTCGTCGGCGGGCTGTTCGCGGTGATGACGGTGTCCGCTGTGGTGATCGATGTGGTGCGTTTCGTGGAGAACCTCGATGCCGTCGCAGGCCTGCGCGTGAGCGTCCTCGATCCGCTGGTCTCCGCGGCCGCAGCCGCGGCCTGGCTGATCGTGGTCGGCCGCCTGATCCTGTCGGCGGCCACCGGTAAAACTGGTTCGTCCCTGTCGCTTTCGCTTCTGGGATGGGCTGCTGCAGGGTGGGCGCTGATGGTGTCGTTGCCGGGAGTGCCATACGAATCGGTTGATTCGGTGACCACGGGCTACCTCGGTATCGCCGTCCTCGGTGGGATCGGGGCTGCCGCGTTGTCGCCTGCGCTACCGCGCCGGATCGCGATGACGCAGCACGAGTACTACAGTGCGCCGCTGGGTGTGGTGATGGCGGTGTCGTTGCTCTGGGTGGCGTTGTCGGTCGCCGGGCTCACCCTGTACTCGGCAACGTCCGCCGTGCTCGCAGCGCTGGTGTTCTTCACGCTCGCCCTGGCCGGGGCCACACTCGTGCGCGACAGGATGTCGAGTGGGCCGGGGGACCAGCAGAAAGCGTTGTTCGGCTTTGCGATCGGACTCGTCATCTCTGCGATAGCGGTCCTGGTGGTGATGAGTGTGCGGGTGAACTGGAACCTGCCGGCGCCCTTGGCGCTCTGGCTTGTCGGGTTCGTGGTGCCGGCGTTCATCGTGTGGCGTGAGGCATTGGCGCCGTCCCTGGCCCGAAGTGGTGTGATCCGATGAGCTACTCGTCGAATCCCGGCCCCGTTGCGCCGCAACCCGGACCGCCCGGCCCGTCACGTAACCCCGGCCTTCTCAAGGCCATTGCGATCGTGGCTGCGATAGTCCTGGTGGCGACGGGCGGATTCGCGGTGAACCGGCTACTCGTCACCCAGGTCAACGGGGCGTCGAGCGCCACGAACTCGGTGAAGGACTTCTTGGGCGCTCTCGAGGAGGAGGACTGGACGAGGCTCGGGCTACTGTTGCCGCCGGATGAGACCGACCAGCTGGCCGGACTCATCGGTGATATCGGCGACCTGCAGAGCAAGCTGGGATCCGCCGGGCAGTCACCCATCGATCAATTCGAAGGCATCTCGGTGGAGATATCGGACTTGCGTCTGACGTCCGAGGCGGTGGAAGCCGATCTGACGAAGGTCTCGATCGAACGCGCCACCATCATCCTGAAAATCGACGCCAGAACAATCGAGTCGCTGGCCGACCTCGTCCCCGACGTTGATCCGGCGGCGGTCGGTGCCGTCGAGATCGAGGTCTCGATCGCCGGACCCGAGGTCTCCTACAAGACCACCACAGCCGACGACGTCGACACCGGCACCGAGACGGCGGTGGTCGGTGACCGCGAGCAGGCGCCTTTCCTGATGTCGGTGCTGCGCGACGGTGGCTGGTTCGTCAGTCCCACATTCACTGCGGCCCAGTACACCGCAGAGGAATTGGGCTGGCAGACAGCTGATCCCGGCCCGCCCGAAGCCGGTTATGACTCTCCGGAACAGGCGCTGACCGGATTCGTCGAGGGACTGGTCGAGACCCTCCAGACCGCTGACGTCACTCATGTCGCGGACGCGATGGGCGGGGTCGAGTCGCGACTGCTCAAGACATACGCCCCCGGCATCAATGCTGAGCTGGAGGCGGACTCCGAGTTCGACTTCGACTTCGGAATCGAGTCGCCGGTGACGATCGACGATCTTGATGTCGAGGTCACCAGGGGGGACAACGACCAGGCGCGGGTCCGGATCGACAAGTTCGAGGCCACACTCCGTTCCGAGGGCACCGAGGCAACAGTTGTCTTCGACGGTGACTGCATACGCACGGTCGGGGAGGGCGACCAGGGATGCATCTCCGATGGCGGCCCTTTTGCCGAGCGTCTGTACGGTGCCTTCGGTCATGTGGTCGCGGTGCCGGCCGACGGCGGTTGGAAGATCAGTCCGGTGGCAACCTATTTCGACTGGATCGCAATCGCCCAGCGGGCCATCTCACGGGTCGACACCGACCTCCTGAAAGCCGTTGTCGGATTGGACTTCTCGGGGCTGGCCGCCCGAGATCCCGCGGCCACGATCGGATCGGGAGACGAGGTCACCGTCGATGTCGAAGCCGTGAGCCCGGAAATCTATGCCGGGGTGTCGGTGGTCGACCCGCAGCCGTCGCCGGAGCTGATCGACTACTCGTGCAGCGCCGAGACCCAACCGGGATTGTGCGAGATCATCGTGGTCGACGGAAGTGGTCGCCGACAGGACCGCGATTCGCGCTACGACATCGACACGGGATACCAGTTCGGCTACGAGATCGCCGACGACACACGGCTGATCGTGCTCGCGGTGGCCGGACCGGTGGTGATCGAGAGCGAGCGATACTGAAAGCCGGTGTGTCCGCCTCGACAAGCGATGCGTGACCCACCGCTGAAGATCCAACGCTCTGTCGGACACCACTCGTAGGATCGGACCAGTCGTCACTGTGTTCGATCCGGGCCACGAGGGGAGGTCACCCATGAGTGCAGCTCTGCCGTTGTCGCTGCCTGCGCAGGAGGTGACCTTCATCCACACCGCGGACTGGCAGCTCGGCATGACCAGGCACTTCCTCAAGGGCGATGCCCAGGCGCGGTACACAGCAGCGCGTCAGGAGGCCATCGGACGCATCGGTCAGCTGGCCGCCACCCACAACGCCGAGTTCGTCCTGGTGTGCGGTGACGTGTTCGAGGACCGGCAGGTGTCCTCGCGCGTCATCCGTCGAAGTCTCGACCACATGCAGCAGATCGGGTGCCCGGTGTACCTCCTCCCGGGCAATCACGACCCACTCGACGCCGCGAGCATCTACAACTCGCGCGTGTTCACCGACCACAAACCCGACCACGTCCACGTTCTCGGAACGGTCGGTGCGTTTCAGGTGCGCCCCGGCCTGCAGCTGATCGCCGCGCCGTGGACCAGCAAGGTGCCGCTGGCCGACACCATCGCACAGCAGGTCTCCATGCTCGGGCCGAGCGAGGACATCCGCATCGTTGCCGGTCATGGCCGGGTCGACACGCTCGCGCCCGACTCCGACGACCCGACCCTCATCCAGGTCGCCGAACTCGAACGTGCCATCGCGGACGGGTTGATCGACTATGTGGCGCTGGGAGACCGGCATTCGGTCACCGATATCGGTGACACCGGCCGGATCTGGTATTCCGGGGCGCAGGAAGTCACCAACTACGATCACCGCGAGGAGGATCCGGGCCGAGCGCTGGTGGTCACCCTCACCCGCGGCCAGTACATGCCGGGTGTCACCCCTGCGCGCGATGAGAACACCGTGCATGTCACTGCCGAACCCGTGGGGCAGTGGGCTTTTCGTACCGTCGAGCACGACATCAACAGCGCCGACGACATCTCCGGGTTGCGGCGGCGCCTCGACGCCTTCGACCACAAGGCGAACACCGTGGTGCAATTGGCGCTGCGTGGGTCCGTGAGCATCACCGAACGGTCAGAACTCGATGCGATGCTCGAGGAGTTCTCGGATCGATTTGCCGCATTGACGTTCTGGGATCTGCGTCACGACCTGGTGATCAGACCCGACGACGAGGACTTCGCCGAGATGGCACTGACGGGGTTCATCGGCGACGCCGTCACCGAACTGTCGGAGCTGGCACGCGCCACCGACTCGCAGGCAGCCGTGGCGCAGGAGGCCCTCGCCCTGCTCTTCCGGCTGGCCGGTGGTAGCCGGTGAAGCTGCATCGACTGAGGCTGAGCCACTTTCGCGGGATCACCGAGCGGGAGATCATCTTTCCCGAGGTCGGGGTCACCGTGGTGGAAGGTGCCAACGAGGCCGGTAAGTCATCGATGATCGAGGCTCTCGATCTGCTGCTGGAGGTGCGCTCGGACAGCAAGAGCGCCAAGGTACGTGCCGTCGTCCCATCCGGTCTCGATGTCGGGTCGGTGGTGGAGGCCGACATCAGCTGCGGCCCCTACCGATTCACCTACACCAAGCAGTACAACAGGGGTGCCCGCACGGAACTGGTCATCGATGAGCCGGTGAGAGAGCAGCTCAGTGGCCGTGCGGCCCACGAGCGTGTGTGCGCCATCCTCGATGAACGTGTCGACGCGGGCCTGTTCAAGGCGTTGCGCCTGCTCCAGGCAGGAGACCCGGTGGTCGGCGAACTGTCGTCGAGCGCTGCGTTGTCTCGTGCGCTGGACACCGCAGCAGGCACGACGTCGTCGGGAACCGACCCCGGGTCGGATGACTCGGCGTTGCTAGACGCTGTACGTGCGGAGTACGAACGTTATTTCACTGCGGCACAAGGTCGTCCTGCCCGGGAACTGGCCGCGGCCACAGCCGATATGGAACGCGCCCAGGCTCGTCACACCGAGCTGGCCGCTGCGATGGACCAGGTGACCGCGGACGCGGCGCGCCTGGAGACGCTCACCACCACGCGCCGGGAGCTGGCGAACTCGCTGGAGATGGCAAAGGTGGAACTGGCCTCGCTCACCGAGCAGCGAGAGCAGGCGGTGGGGCTGCAACGGCGGCATGACGAGGCCCGAACCGAAATGCGCTCTCTCCAGAACGAATTGCAGTCTCTCGACCGCGAGAAGGCCCAGCGCGCCGCAGCCTGCAAGCGGGTCAACGACTGTGAGCACACCATCGACGTGACCGTCCGGGCGGTCGAACACGTCAGAGGTGTCGCGGACACACGACGGGTCGAGCTGACGCGCCTCGACCGCGACATGGAGGATGCGCGGCTGGCAGAGGTCCGGGCGGCCGAGGAGGTCGCCGCCGCCAGGGCTGCGGCGAAGAACGGTGCGCTGCGCACGCGCCGCGACGAGGTCACCGCACTGCTGGAGCGCGTCGGATCGCTGCGCGAACAGCTGACGGCCGCCCGGCGCCAGGTCGCCGCTGTCACCAGTGACCACGACGACCTCGACATCGCCGAAGACCTCGCCCAGCGAGTCACCATCGCGGGCGCCGAATCACGTTCTGCTGCAGCATTTGTCACGGTCACGAAACTCGGAGACCACGCCATCACCGTCGACGGTGTCGATACGGCATCCACCGAGTTCGCCCTCACCGAGGGCACGGTCGTGGAGGTGGACGGTGTGGTGCGGGTGGCCGTGGCGCCCGGGGCCGAGTCGGCAACCCTGGCCGGCCGACTGGCCGGTGCGGAGCGGGCCCTTGCGGGTTTCCTTGACGAACGCGGTGTCGCGGACGTCGCCGAGTTGCGGGCCCAGGTGCGCCGTCGCGAACGGGCGTCAGACGCGGTCGACAGCGTTCGGTCACAGCTGGCCGCGGTTCTGGGTGACCGTGACGAGGACACTCTGCGTGCCGAATTGGCCGAGCTGACATCTCGGATCGACGCGCAGCCGACGACCACAGCCACCGTCGACGTCGAGGAGGCCGAACGGCGTGCAGGTGCCGCCTCGGTTCGGCTCGCCGGGGTCACACAGCAACGAGCGGAGGTGCAGAGCGAGCTGCGCAGTCTGGACAACGAGCACCGGATCCTGGACGAGCGTCTCGTCCAGCTGCGCGCCGATCGTGATGGTCTCCGAGACCAGCACCATCAATTGTGCGACGGGCGTACCGATGAGGCGCTGGAGGAGCGGCGCGTGGCGATCCTCGAGCACATCGCACAAGTGGAGAAGGCGCTGGCACATGCCGCCCGCGACATCGACGAGGCAGACCCGGAGACACTGGAACTGCACTACGCCAACGTCTCGGCGCTGGTGGAGCATGCAGAGCCGCGCCTGGCCGGTCTCGGGACCGAGATCGCCGAATTGCGTACGCGCATCGAGATCCGTCGCGACGATGGCCAGCTGGACCAGTTACATGTCGCAGCAACCGAATTGGAAGGCGCGCAGGGCGTCCTGGAGCGCGTCAGGGTCCGTGCGCAGGCGGCAGAACTGCTGCTCCACACGCTGCAGCGTCACCGCGACAACACCCGGCGCCGCTATGTCCAGCCGTTCACCGACCAGGTGCTCCGGCTGGGCAAGGTTGTGTTCGGGTCGAGCCTGGGCGTCGGGATCGATGAGGAGTTGCGCATCACCACCCGGACGCTCGACGGGGTCACCGTTGACCACGATGCCCTCTCCGGCGGTGCGAAAGAACAGCTGGGCATCATCAGCCGGCTGGCGTGCGCCATGCTCGTCGACCCCGCAGACGGCGTTCCGGTCATCATCGATGACGCCCTTGGTTACACCGACCCCGAGCGCCTGGCCAGCATGGGAGCAGTCCTGGGACACGCCGGACGGAACACCCAGGTCATCGTGCTCACGTGCACACCGCAGCGCTATCAGGGTGTGGGCGGGGCTCACCTCGTGGCCGTGTGAACGCGCCCGGCGCATCCGTTTTGGGATGCCCACACCCGATGCGCTAGGCTGACTCTCGCCCAATGAGCCCCCGTAGCTCAGGGGATAGAGCGTCCGCCTCCGGAGCGGAAGGCCGCAGGTTCGAATCCTGCCGGGGGCACAGATTCAGGCGACATCTCCGGCTCAGATCGCTGCTCTGGTACCGGGTGTCACACGATCGGTCACGTTCTGGACCGCCTCGAGAAACACCGGAACCCACCCTGTTGCCCCCAACACGATGGCCGCGTGCCCACCGCGTGCGGTGAAGACCTGGGCGCCGGGTATAGAGTCGGCCAACTTGCGCTGGCGGCGTGAGGGGATGATGTGGTCTTTTCCGGTCACCACCACAGCAGTCGGAACGTCGACCCCGCCGATCCAGGCCGCAGAGTCGAAACGACCGAGCTCACCGAGCGCCTCGGGTAGGGACCAGGCGCTGGTACTGCGGAACTCGACCTTGCTCCACGCGGTCGGGTTCGCCACTTCCACCGACGGCAGCTCGGGGAGGGTCTGTGCCAGCCGGTCGACATGCGACAGCGCGAAGCTGGCCAACGGATGCATCGCCGCGGTCATCAGTGGGAAGAACAGTCGCTCACCCTTTTTTCCGCGGAAGTTCCTCGCGGTGGAGCAGAGCACCAGGCCCGATACACGCCTCCGGTGCCGCTGCCACGTCAACTGGGCCACTGCGCCGCCCATGGAGTAGCCGGCCACGACTGCTTGTTCGATGCCCAGGGCGTCCATCACGGCCACCACATCGTCTGCACAGTCGACGAACCGGAAACGCGACGACCGGATACCCCGCCCATGCCATCGCTGGTCGAACGTGACAACCCGGTAGTGCTGCGACAGCTCGCTGAAGGTGGCCACCCAGCTCAGATACGAGGTGCATCCCAGCGCGTGCAGCAACACGATCGTGGGGGCGGTGGGTGAGGGGCCGGGCACGTCGACGACAAATGTCCGGCCACGCCCGGGAAGCTCGACGATCCGGCCCTCGGGCACGGCGTCGACTGCAGGTGCGGACGGCATGATCTGCTTCAGTCCTGCCCCCAGCCCGGTGCGTAGGGCGTCGGCACTGGTACTCGCGACCCGGTTCAGGGCCTTGCCGGCCAGCTGCACTGTCATATGGTCGTCCTCTCGCTCGAACTGCTCAGTCGGGCATGTTCGCCAGTTCATCGAGAGCCGGACGCATACGTGCCACGAGCGGACTGAGATCGTCCACCAGGTCTGGGCAGCTCAGGATCGAGACGTTGAGCCGACCGGCGTAGGACCACGCGGTCACGTTGAGGCCGATACCTTCGATGAGTGGTCCGACGCTGAAGAGATCACTCAGCTTCGAACCGGCGATTGTCACGTCCTGCGCCGGACCCTTGACGTTGGACACGATGACGTTGAACGGCGGCGAGTGTCTGGCCGCCATGTTGTATTTCGAATAAAGCTTGAGGGCCGCACTGAAGGGTGCCGGTGGAGTGAACTGCACCCAGTCGGTGAGCATGTGAGGACCCAGGTGCTGTTGCACCTTCTTCGAGGCCGCGGTTGTCCGCGAGATCTCGAGCAACCGTTCACGTGGGTCGTCCACGTCGGTCGCGAGGGTTGTGAACAGATTCGACACCCGGTTGCCACCGAGACGCGCGGGGCCCTCGGGGTCGTCGGTCGACACCGGCACCCCGGCCAGAAGTGATCCGGACAGGTCCTCACCGCGCGACCGGGTCCAGTCGCGCAGCGCTCCGGCGACGATCGCCAGCACCACATCATTTACGGTGACGCCGTTGGCTTTTCGCACCTGCTTGATGTCGTCGAGGGGGAGCGTGCACGTGGCGAAGATGCGCGAGGCGCCGAGAGCGCCGTTGAACGATGCCCGGGGCGCGTCGAGGACCGGTCTGGGTACCGACACCGATTCACCCCGACGATGCCGCACCACCGCATTGACTCCGGACGCCGTACGCGACAGGAGGCCGTGCACCGTGCCCATCTGGCGGATGGCGTCGGACAGGGCAAGCCGGGTCTGCTCGGCCTTGGTGGGCGTCGGTTCGAGGTCCCAGCTGTCAGACCTCGAATCCTCTTGTGGCGCAGGGTTCTGTTCGGGATCATCACTCTGGTCGGTGATGTTGCCCAGCAATGCGTTGGCCGCCACGCCGTCCGCGAGCGCGTGGTGCATCTTGCCTATCACCGCTATTCGCCCGTCCGCCATGCCCTGGCACACATGCATCTCCCACAACGGGATCGACCTGTCGAGCGGGGTTCCCGCGATCTCGCCGGTGACCGCCTCGAGCTCCGCCATACCCCCGGGGTCCGGCAGGTCGTGCAGAAAGAGGTGCCGCGCGGGCTCGATCGGCTGGTCACTGATCCACAGCGGGTGATTGAGCGAGAGTGGGACAGGCAGAGCCCGCCGCTGCAGCGGGGGAAGCTGGCCGAGCCTGGCCAGCATCTGCTCCTGGAAACGCTCGAACGTGAAACCCTCTCGCGGCTCGATGATGGCTATCTTCAGCGTGTGCATGTGCATGGTTGGCGTTTCCATGTACAGATAGCCGGCATCAACCCCTTCCATTCGCTCCATTCCGGAAGTATGGAGGGGTCCGGGTCGCGTCATCGGCGACTTACCCAAACTGTTCCGCGTTTGTCATCACGCGGGTCCGGTGAGTTCGCGTTTGACCACCTTGCCGGTGGCGTTGCGGGGGAGGGCGTCGAGGAACTCGACGTCGCGGGGCACCTTGAAGCCGGCCAATTGGGACTTGACGTGTGCCTTGAGATCGTCGCAGGAGGCATCTTCGCCGGGCTTGAGCACCACGTAGGCCGCCAGCCGTTGTCCGTACTTGTCGTCGTCCACTCCGAGCACTGCAGCTTCGAGGACCGAGGGGTGGGCGTTGAGCGTCTCCTCGACCTCCAGGGGATAGACGTTCTCGCCACCCGAGACGATCATGTCGTCGTCGCGGCCGACCACGAACAACCGGCCGTTCTCGTCCAGACGGCCCACGTCGCCCGACAACATGAAGTCGCCGTGGAAGTCCTTGGAGTCACCCGACGTGTACCCCTCGAAGTGAGAGTTGCTGAACACGGCGATCTTTCCCACTTCGCCGACAGGCAGCTCGTCGAGGTTGTCGTCGAGGATCCGCACCTCGGTACCCGCCGCGGGCCGGCCGGCAGTGTCTGTCGCAGCGCGCAGGTCCGCAGGTGTCGCCGTACTGATCAGGCCCGCCTCGGTGGCGTTGTAGCTGTTGTAGACCACATCGCCGAACCGGTCCATGAACCCGGTGACGGCGTCGGCCCTCATCCGCGATCCGCTGACCGTGGCGAAACGCAGTGAGCTCAGCTGGTAGTGGTCGAGGACGTCGGACGGCAGGTCCATGATGCGTTCGAGCATCACCGGCACGAGCGCAAGACCGGTGGCCCGGTGCTCGGCAACCAACTTCAGCGTCGCCTCCGGGTCGAACTTGCGGCGCATCACCACGGTGCAGGTCATCGTCCCGGCCACGGCGAGCTGCCCGAAGCCCCAGGCGTGGAACATGGGCGCCGCGACGACGATCTTCTCTTCCGCCTTCCAGGGGATGCGGTCGAACATGGCCGCGAGCGCTCCGGCGCCCCCGCCACCGGAGCGGCGTGCGCCTTTGGGGGTCCCGGTGGTGCCGGAGGTCAGCAGGACGATACGTCCCGGGGAATCGGGACGTCCCGGACGTTTGGCGCCACGATGTTTGTTGATGAGCCCTTCGACGGTGGGAGCGTCGGTGCTGCTGTCTGTCCACGCGATCACTTCGGCGAGATCCTCGACGTGCGAACGGGCGTGGGCCACGAGGTCGGCGAACTCTTCGTCGTAGATGAGGACGCCGGTGTGCTCGCGAAGGAGTACCTCCGTGAGCTGAGGGCCCGAGAACCCGGTGTTCAACAGGAGCGAGTCGGCGCCGAGTTTTGTTGATGCCAAGAGGCTTTCGACGAGGCCACGGTGGTTGCGGCAGAGGATGCCGACGGTCTGGTCAGGCTCTCGCCGCAGGTCGCGCAACGCCGTGGCGAGAGCGTCGCTACGGGTGTCGAGCTGCGCCCACGTCAGGCTGCCCAGTTCGTCGACGAGGGCAGTGGCGTTCGGCCGCCGCACTGCTGCCAACCCGAGGCCGGTCATCGGTGTGGTGCCCTGACGCCAGATCACGAGTCCCATCCGCAGGTACTTGTCCGGGCGCAGCGGGGCGAGCATGCCGCTGCGGACGAGTACCCCGATGGTCCACAGCATCCGGCGAATTCGGCCAATCAACTCGGTCACTACGTGGCTCCTGATCCTGTGGTCATCCGAGCACCGGGAAGCGGCGTGCCCGGGCCATCTCATCCAACGTGGACTGCATACGGTCGCGGACCACACGATCGACTTCAGCGATGTCGGGGTCGGGTCCGAACTCCGCGACGATGTCGATCGGTTCGAGCACCCGTGTCTCGATCTTGGTCGGCATCGGCAGGTTCGGAGGGAACTGCAGCGACAACCCGAAGGGGAATCCGAAGGACAGCGGAGCGAGCTTGGTCCGCATGAGTTTGTCGAGACGCAACAGCTTGGCGAGATCCTCACCGCGGCTGAGGAAGATCTGGGCCTCGTGCCCTCCGATGCTCACCACCGGGACGATGGGCACCCCGGCTTCGAGAGCGGTCCGCACGTACCCCGTACGCCCGTTGAAGTCGATGCGGTTGGCAGATGTGGACGGCCGGAACACGTCGTAGTCGCCGCCGGGGAAGACGATGGTGACGCCGCCGCTGCGGAGGAGCTGGTCGGCGTTGCGGCGATTGGCCGGAACGAAACCCGCGCGAGCGAACAGTTGTTTTCCCTGGCCGATGAACAGCATGTCGTGCGCCAGCACGTACAGGGGGCGCTCACTGCCGAAGTGATCGAAGAACTCCACCGCGATCACCGGCACGTCCATCGCGAGGAGGCCTCCGGAGTGATTGGACACCAGCAGCGCTCCGCCATCGGGCACGTTCGCCATGCCCTTCACCTCGGACCGGAACCAGCCCTTGACCGCCAATCGCAGGATCGGTATCAACCGGGTCACCCAGGCTCCGTCACGCAATTCCCACAGTTCTTCGTCCGACTCTGCGCCTGTGGGCTCGTTGCCGGACTCGCCGGCCGTCTTGTCGGTGCTCATGCGGTCTTTCTCAACGTCGGGGCGCTCACCGATGGACCGAGGAGGGTATGACGAACACACCGCGCCCAGTCGAAAGGTTCTGGCGCAAGCGGGTTCTGGGCCAGTCGATCGGCGAGCACGCTCAGGGCCAGTGGATTGGAGACCAGCCCGATGTGGCTGCTGAGAACGGCGATGTTCTCGCAGTTGTCGTCCTCGTCGAGTGCACAACTGCGCCAGTTGAGTATCCCGTCGGTCTTGGAATAGATCGCCGTACACCGGACGGGCAGCGGTCCTCGGAGAGTGTCGACGATCTCTCGCGCGTTGTCGACGAGGCCGTACTTGCGCGCGGCGTGCTCGAACATCGCCGTCGTCCTGGTCACCTCACCCTCAGGCCGCCACGGGGACCCCAGGCAGATGACCTGCCGTACCGCGTCGGGACGTTCGTGGCCCAGCCACCGGGCGAGCAGGCCGCCGAAACTCCAGCCGACAACACT
The DNA here is from genome assembly GCF_054063855.1 of Williamsia sp. R60. Taxonomy (NCBI): domain Bacteria; kingdom Bacillati; phylum Actinomycetota; class Actinomycetes; order Mycobacteriales; family Nocardiaceae; genus Williamsia; species Williamsia sp. R60. The sequence continues at coordinate 36,549 of NZ_JBSSGR010000007.1, read as the reverse complement.
GACCTGCACGCCATAACGTTGGTGAAGTCGGTCCAGTCGGTCGGGTAGCCCCTCGACGATCTGGTCGGTCAATCCGAAGTTGCGGCCGAGGTGCCATCCGTGGGCTCGGTAACCGAGACCGCGCAGATGGGAGCGCATCCTGTTGGTGAGGCCATCGGTTGCGTAGAAACCGGGGATCACCAGCACCGGACGTCCCTCGCCCACACCATGGCTCGGGAGGATGGCGTCCACCACCGCCGATGTGGGGTACTCGACCATCACGCGAGCCAGTTCGAGCGCGGTCAGCGCGAGGGGCGGTTTGGGAAACCGCTCTGATGACAGGGCGGAGTCATCGTCACGTCGTTCTTCGAAGTCGTACATGCACCATCCCCGAGCCGTGTGTGGACGGTCCCATACTAGAACGTGTTCTCGTTTTCCGTTGCCATATCGCCGGGCAGTGGGCGGACTACGGAGGCGGGGGTGCTTTTCTTACCTCCGGCGTAATCGTTTTCGACCACCGATGCGGCGACCCTGAAGGCATGGATATCGATCGACAAGACGCAGTCACAACCACTGTGCCCGGGGCGCCGCGCTGGCTACGGGCGGTCCTGATCATGGATCGGGCAGGCTCGTCCTGGTACATCGGACTCGGGTTCCTGTTCGCCCCGCTGTTGGTGGTGGTCGATCCGTGGCCGCCACTGGTCACCGCGGCCTGGATTGCCATCGGGGTGTTCGGCCTGTGGCTGGGCATCCTGGGCATCTTCATGGCGACCGGCCTGGCGCTGATCCTCAAGTCCGGCCACACCGTTCCCGAGGAGTACTGGCGATCGGTCTTCGAGGACTTGCCGCCCGCGCGGTGACCGGCGACTAGTTCATCGGAAGAGGTTGCGCCCCACGGGGTTCGAGCATCTTCGCCATCGTGTCCGACTCCGATTGCTGGACATTGACCATCTGCTGGGCGAGCTGCCGGACGAAGTCTTCCTGGACGTGATCGCGCTCGGTGGCAAACTCCATCATCTCGGACCCGCCCTGATGATGGCGCAACATCAACTGCAGGAAGTAGGTGTCCAATTCGGCGCCCTGCAGCGTGCGCAGCTTTGTCATCTCCTCGGTGGTCGCCATGCCCGGCATCGGGGGTGAACCGGGCGCCCTCGGCCCCATCGACATGCTCGACTCAGTGCTGCCCCCGTGACCGTGCCCGTCACTGTGACCCTGCATCCAGGCCATCGCCTCGTCGGGATTGTCGAGCGGATAGTCCCAGCGGGTCAGCCACGACTGCATCTGGCCGATCTGGTTGGTCTGCGAGGTGAGGATGTCGTAGGCAAGCGACTGCACCTGGGGGTCGTTTCCGCCATACAACTCGACGGTCGCCATCTCCACAGCCTGCTGGTGGTGACGGATCATGTCCTGCGCGAAGCCCACCGCAGCCGAGTCTTCGGCGGGCCTGTTGTTGTCGTCGCCTTCGAAGCTGATGCGAAGCAAAAGACCGACGACCACACCGAGCAGCAGCATGGCGACCGCGCCGAGCACCAGCATCGCCGGCAACTGCCGGCGTTGTACGCCAGAAGCGGGGGTCCGCTCGGCCTCAGCCGGTCCGCTCCCGGTATCCGAGCCGGGCTCGGCCTGTTGGGGGGTGTTCGAGTCGGTACTGGACTCCGAGTCGTCCATCAGCCCGCAGGTGTGGCCGGGACGGGCTGCGCCGGGGCGGGAGCAGTGGTCATCGGCTGTTCCGGTGCGACCAGCCCCTCCTCGGTGGCGGGGGTGGTGCCGGTGCCGTCCATGGGGATGGCGTCAGCGGGGATCGGGCCGACGTCCGCCGGCGGCGGGCTGTTCGGGTCGAACGCACCGGGCGTCGCCGCGCAGGAGGCCCCGATCTCGGGATACGCGGTGGCGTCGGGCTGGCCGGGGTACACGCCGCTGTTCGAGTTCTGCCGCAGTGCCTCGATGAACTGGTCGACGCGTTCGTCGCCTGCGGAGTCGAGCTTGAGCTGATGGCCCCACGACTGCAGCGAGATCGGCGTGTCCAGGCCCGGGTAGGGCGACATCAGCATGTACGGCTCGCCCTCGACCTTGTCCTGCAGGATGTCGAGGTCGCCGGGAGCGATGGTGTCCGGGTTGTAGGCGATCCAGACCGCACCGTGTTCGAGCGCGTGGACGGCGTTCTCGGTCCGCAACTGGTTCGGGTAGACGATGCCGGTACACGCGGCCCAGACCGCGTCGTGAGGTCCGCCGAACGGAGGCGACTGGTCGTAGGCCACGCGCTGCGTCGGCTGCACGTGCTGACCGGCCGGGTAATAGATCTTGGTGACGCCGTCGATCTTGTCCGAAGGGTCGGGATTGGACGCCGACGGTGTGAACTTCGCGACTTCACGCTGATCGAGATACTTGGGTACCAGGTACGCGGCGAGTCCGCCGACGAGCGCGATGATCACCACCACCGCGCCGATGGTCATCCAGGGGATCTGCCGTCCGACGCCCCCCGCCTTCACCACGGGGACCTGCCCGGCCTTCTTCTTGCCGGACTTACCTGCGGTGGACGGTTTCTTGGGAATCTTGTTGCCCTTTTTATCGGCGTCGGCCATGGATCTCTTTCGGTGCAAAAACTGGGGTGAGCGAACGAGTGCGTGCCGGCATGTGAACCGGCGACCGACAGTGTACTTGTGCGCGTCGACGGCAATCGCTGTGCAGGGAGACGGCGATTGTCAATGATGAGGTGCGGGCCAATAGGATGGTGCATCGTGACCCCCGCCGACCTCGCGGTGCTGCTGCATGCCGCCACCTCAACCGTCCTCACCGACCACGGACTCGACCCGTCCGCGCTGCCGGAGAGTGTTGTCGTGGAACGGCCGCGCAATCCCGAGCACGGCGACTACGCCACCAACATCGCGCTGCAACTCGGTAAGAAGGTCGGCGTCAACCCGCGTGAGCTGGCCGGATGGCTTGCTGCCGAGCTCTCCAGCCGTCAGGGCATCGCCACCGCCGAGATCGCCGGACCCGGTTTCGTGAACATCCGACTCGCCGCCGACGCGCAGAACGTGGTGGTCGCCGGAGTGATCGAACGTGGTGCGGCCTACGGGACCGGAACGACTCTCGACGGACTCCGGGTGAACCTCGAGTTCGTCTCGGCCAACCCGACCGGTCCGATCCACCTCGGTGGCACGCGGTGGGCTGCCGTGGGCGACGCGCTGGGCCGGGTCCTCTCGGCCGAAGGTGCCGCGGTCACCCGCGAGTACTACTTCAACGACCACGGCGCACAGATCGACCGGTTCGCGCGGTCGCTGGTTGCCGCCGCACTCGGTGAACCCACTCCCGAGGACGGGTATGCCGGCGCCTACATCGGTGAGATCGCGGCACAGGTGCTCGACGCCGCGCCCGGCGCTCTGGACCTCCCGGAGGCAGAGCGGCTCGAGACATTCCGTGCCCGGGGCGTCGACCTCATGTTCGCGCAGATCAAGGCGAACCTGCACGAGTTCGGCACCGACTTCGACGTCTACACACACGAGAACAAGATGTTCGAGAGCGGTCAGGTCGACAAGGCCATCGCCGAACTGAAGGCAAACGGCAACCTCTACGAGAACGACGGCGCCTGGTGGCTGCGGTCGACCGCGTTCGGTGACGACAAAGACCGCGTGGTCATCAAGAGCGACGGCGAGGCGGCGTACATCGCAGGCGACATCGCGTACTTCAAGGACAAGCGTGACCGCGGGTTCGATCTCTGTATCTACATGCTCGGCGCCGACCATCACGGTTACGTCGTCCGGCTCAAGGCTGCGGCCGCGGCGCTCGGCGACGACCCCGACCGTCTGGAGGTACTGATCGGGCAGATGGTCAATCTCGTGCGCGATGGGCAGCCGGTGCGGATGAGCAAGCGGGCGGGCACGGTCATCACCCTCGACGATCTGGTGGACGCGGTCGGTGTGGACGCCGCCCGCTACTCACTCATCCGGTCGTCGGTGGACGTGAACATCGACATCGACCTCGACCTCCTCGTCAGCCAGTCGAACGAAAACCCGGTCTACTACGTGCAATACGCGCACGCCCGCCTCGCGGCGATCGGCCGCAATGCCGAGGCCCTGGGTCTCACCGCCGCCACCGACCACCTCGAGCTGCTGGTGGATCGGGCCGAGGGTGACCTGATCCGTACGCTGGGAGACTTCCCCGCAGTGGTCGCTGCAGCCGCGCAATTGCGTGAGCCGCACCGTGTCTGCCGGTATCTCGAAGCGCTGGCGAGCACGTACCACAAGTTCTATGACCGGTGCCGGGTCCTGCCTCAGGGCGACGAGGAACCCACCGATCTCCACGCCGCACGGTTGGCTCTGTGCGGCGCCACCCAGCAGGTCATCGCCAACGGTTTGGCGATGGTCGGCGTGAGCGCACCGGAGCGAATGTGAACGCACACCCCGCCGGACCACGGCACGCGGAGGTCGTGGCGGCACCGCACCTGGCCGAAAGGCCCAACTCTCCAGAGGAACTCGCGCAGTTGCCGGAGGCGATCTACCCGCAGGGCACCGGTCGCGATGAGAACGGTGTGGCGCAGATCGGCGGCATCGCGGTCACCGAGCTGGCCGAGAGATACGGCACCCCACTGTTTGTCATCAACGAAGAGGACTTCCGGGCGCGATGCGCCGAGATGGCAAAGGCATTCGGATCGGCGCAGCACGTTCACTATGCGTCCAAGGCGTTCCTGTCCACCGAGGTCGCGCGCTGGGTGCACTCAGAGGGTCTGTCTCTCGATGTGTGTTCGGCCGGCGAGCTGACGGTGGCGTTGCGTGCGGGTTTCCCGGCCGATCGGATCGCCCTGCACGGCAACAACAAATCGCCGTACGAGCTCGAACTCGCGGTCACCTCGGGCGTAGAGCACGTGGTGCTCGACTCCATGATCGAGATCGAACGTCTCGATGAGATCGCCGGCCGGCTCGGCGTGGTCCAGGACGTCCTCATCCGGATCACCGTGGGTGTGGAGGCGCACACCCACGAGTTCATCTCCACGGCACACGAAGACCAGAAGTTCGGCTTTTCCTTGGCCGGTGGCACGGCGATGGACGCGGTCCGACGCGTCTTTGCCACCGACAACCTGCGACTGGTGGGGCTGCACAGCCACATCGGTTCGCAGATCTTCGACGTGGGTGGTTTCGAGCTGGCCGCCCACCGTGTCCTGTCCTTGCTTCGGGACGTGGTCTCGGAGTTCGGCGTGGACAAGACCGCCCAACTCTCGATCCTGGATCTCGGTGGGGGACTGGGTATCTCATACCTGCCCTCCGACGACCCGCCTCCGGTGCAGGAAGTCGCCGACAAACTCGCGGCCATCGTCGAACGTGAATCGGCCGCACTGGGCCTACCCACCCCGACCATCGCGGTGGAACCGGGCCGAGCGATCGCCGGTCCGGCCGGTGTCACGTTGTACACCGTCGGCACGGTCAAAGACGTCCAGCTCGGTCCGGGCGGAGCTCATCGCCGCTACGTGTCCGTCGACGGCGGTATGAGCGACAACATCCGCACCTCGCTGTACCAGGCCGAGTACGACGTCCGGCTGGCGTCGCGGGTCTCCACTGCGAACGCGGTGGTCAGTCGGGTGGTCGGAAAGCACTGCGAGAGCGGCGACATCGTCATCCGCGACTGCTGGCTTCCCGACGATGTCGGCCCCGGCGACGTGCTGATGGTGGGCGCCACCGGCGCCTACTGCTACTCGATGTCGAGTCGCTACAACATGGTCACCCGACCCGCCGTGGTCGCCACGCGGGGAGGCGACGCGCGAGTGATCCTGCGTCGTGAAACTGTCGAAGATCTACTGAGCTTGGAGGTGAACGAGTGACGGACAGCCGAATCAACGACAACGGGGCCCGCGCCATCGGCGTTGCGGTACTCGGAATGGGAAATGTCGGTACCGAGGTGGTTCGCATCCTCACCGACAACGCCGCTGATCTGCAGGCACGGGTCGGTGCCCCACTGGAACTGCGCGGGGTCGCCGTCCGGAACCTGAATGTTCCTCGTGACGGGGTGGACCCGGCCCTGCTCACCGACAAGCCCGAAGACCTCGTTGCCCGCGACGACGTGGACATCGTTGTCGAACTCATCGGCGGCATCGACCCGCCGCGGATGTTGATCCGCGAATCGCTGCAGAGCGGCAAGTCCGTGGTCACCGCCAACAAGGCGCTGCTCGCCGATTACACCGGCGAACTCGCGACTGCCGCAGCCGGGGCGAAGGTGGATCTGTACTTCGAGGCGGCCGTGGCCGGCGCCATCCCGGTGATCCGCCCGCTGATGCAGTCGCTCGCCGGTGACACCGTCAACCGTGTCGCCGGAATCGTCAACGGCACAACCAACTTCATCCTGTCCGCGATGGACGCCGACGGCAGTGACTACGAGGAGACGCTCGCCGAGGCAGGCCGACTCGGCTACGCCGAGGCCGACCCGACGGCCGATGTCGAGGGCTACGACGCGGCGGCGAAAGCAGCCATCCTGGCGTCGATCTCCTTCCATTCGAGGGTCACCGCGCTCAACGTCTACCGCGAGGGCATCTCCAAGATCACCGCTGCCGACCTCGTCTCGGCACAGGCACTCGACTGCACGGTGAAGCTGCTGTCGATTTGCGAGCGGATCGTCGGTGAGGATGGGCAGCAACGCATTTCGGCCCGCGTCTATCCGGCGCTGGTACCGCTCGAACATCCTCTCGCGGCGGTCAACGGCGCTTTCAACGCGGTGGTCGTCGAAGCCGAGAACGCCGGTCGGCTGATGTTCTACGGACAAGGTGCCGGTGGCGCACCCACCGCATCGGCGGTGTTGGGAGACCTGGTGATGGCTGCGCGCAACAAAGTGCACGGTGGTCGTGGCCCACTGGAGTCCACGTACGCGTCGCTGCCGATCGCCCCCATGGGTGACGTGCGAACCCGGTACTACGTGTCGATGCGGGTGGCGGACCGCGCCGGGGTGCTCGCAACAGTCGCCGGAGAGTTCTCCTCACGAGGCATCAGCATCTCGACCGTTCGCCAGGAAGGCGCCGGCGACGACGCCCGGCTCGTGGTGGTCACCCATCGCGCACCTGATGCGGCATTGTCCGAAACCGTTGCGGCACTGGAGAAGCTGGAGGCCGTCCTGAGCGTGTCCAGCGTTCTCCGACTGGAGGGAACCAATGAGTGAGTCTGTCGCCGTGCACCGCGCATGGCCGGGATTGATCGAGGCGTACCGCGACCGATTGCCTGTCAAGGACGACTGGAAGGTCGTCACCCTGCTCGAGGGTGGCACACCGTTGATCGCCGCACCGCACCTGTCCGAGATCACCGGGTGCGAGGTGTACCTCAAGGTGGAGGGCCTCAACCCGACCGGCTCGTTCAAGGACCGCGGGATGACGATGGCCGTGAGCAACGCCGTCAACAACGGGAAGACCGCGGTGCTGTGCGCGTCCACCGGGAACACCTCGGCCTCGGCTGCCGCGTACGCGACCCGCGCCGGCATCACGTGCGCCGTCCTCATCCCCGAGGGCAAGATCGCAATGGGCAAACTCGCCCAGGCCGTGATGCACGGCGCGAAGATCATCCAGGTGCAGGGCAACTTCGACGACTGCCTCGAACTGGCTCGCAAGGCCACCGCCGAGTGGACCGAGATCGAGCTGGTCAACTCGGTGAACCCCGCCCGCATCGAAGGTCAGAAAACTGCCGCCTTCGAGATCATGGATGTGCTCGGCAGGGCTCCTGACGTGCATGCGTTGCCGGTGGGGAACGCGGGCAACATCACCGCGTACTGGAAGGGCTACACCGAGTACCACCGCGACGGTGTTGTCGGGTCGACCCCTCGCATGCTCGGCGTGCAGGCGGCCGGCGCGGCCCCTCTGGTCACCGGCAAACCGGTCAAGGATCCCGAGACGATCGCCACCGCCATCCGGATCGGCTCACCCGCCAGCTGGAACCAGGCAGTGGCCGCCAAAGACGAATCGGGTGGTCAATTCCGGGCTGCCACCGACGAGAAACTCCTCGAGGCCTACCGGCTGATCGCAGGCCACGAAGGTGTCTTCGTCGAGCCGGCGTCGGCCGCCAGTGTCGCCGGACTTCTTGCCGCCCGTGAAGAGGGCTGGGTGTCTGCGGGCGAGCTCGTCGTCTGCACCGTCACCGGCAACGGCCTCAAGGATCCCGACACCGCGTTGGCCGGCATCCCGCCGGTAGAGGCAATCCCGGTTGATCCGGTGGCTGTCGCACGCGCGCTGAATGTGGGCTGATGGGAACCGATCATGACGGTGTGGGCAACGCGGACTGATGAATCCTCTGGCGATGACTCGCACGTGGCTGGGCTCCGTCGCGAAGGTGTGGACGTGAATCCCGTTCTGCCTGCGGGGGTCCAGGCGCAAGCGCGGGTTCCCGCGTCGAGTGCCAATCTGGGCCCCGGGTTTGATTGTCTGGGTATCGCTCTGGGCATCTACGACGACATCTCCGTCACCGTCGGTGGCGATGCACTGCGCATCACCGTCAGCGGTGAAGGCGCCGAGGGAGTACCGCTCGACGAGCGACACCTGGTTGTCCGGGCGATCAATCGGGGGCTGGCGGCGGCGGGCGTGACGGCCCCGGGCCTGGACGTCAAGTGCCGCAACAGCATTCCCCATGCCCGTGGTCTGGGGTCGTCGGCGTCCGCAGTCGTCGGCGGGCTGGCGGTCGCCGCCGGCCTGGTCCGCGCAGCCGGCCTGGGAACACAACTGTCCACCGAGGCGTTGATCCAGCTGTCGTCGGAGTTCGAAGGCCACCCGGACAATGCCTCGGCGAGTGTCCTCGGTTCGGCAGTCGTGTCCTGGTCCGAACCCACCGCGGGCGTCCACACCTCCGACGTGGCGGGGGACTCGCCGGCACTCAATTACTTCGCGAGGTCGCTGGAGCTGCATCCAGGTATTCGCGCCTACGCCATGATTCCGCAGGTCGAGTCGTCGACCGCGGTCACCCGTGGGTTGTTGCCGGACGCGGTGTCCCGGGCGGATGCGGTCTTCAATGTCAGCCGCGCGGCCCTGGCCGTGGTGGCGTTGACGACCGAACCCCAGTTGCTGATGGCTGCGACCGAGGATCGACTGCACCAGGACTACCGGGCCCCGGTGATGCCGGCGACGGCCGCTCTGGTGCGATGGTTGCGTGAGCGGCAGGTGCCGGCCACAGTGTCGGGCGCCGGGCCCACCGTGCTGGCGCTGACGGCGTCGGAACTACCACCTCAGACCCGCGACAAGGCAGCTGAGCTGGGATTTGCTCTGCAGGAAGTAGAGATTGCACCCGGAGTAGTCGTACACTGACCACGGCGGGTGCAACTTTGATTGATTCGCAGTTTGTGAACACGCCGCATTCTGTGGGTGTTGCCCGAACTACTGATCCTGGCTAGCATGTACCCGTCCAGCCGCGGATGTTTTCACCCGAGCGTGCTTCTCATCGGATGTCAAATTCGAATCACAGCCCGCGGGCGCCAGTCCGTGAAATATAAAGCGCGGCAAACGACACACGCCTCATAAGACCGCTGAAAAACAAGCGGCACCTCTCACCTGGGCTCCGGGTGCGAGAACTTTGGCCCTCGCGAATCTACCGGCGGGGGAAGGAAAGGATATCCGTTGACGGATACGGACCTGATCACTGCACCGGGCTCGGAGAACACGCTCGACCTCGGTGGAGTTGACACTCCGAAAGCCGAACGTCGTCGTGGGACCGGGCTATCGGGAATGGTTCTGACTGAACTTCGTGGCCTGGCGGGAGAGCTGGGCATCAAGGGCACGTCGGGTATGCGCAAGAGCGACCTGATCGCGGCCATCAAGGAACGCCAGAGCGGCGGGGCGTCCAGCGCACCTGCCATCAAGGGCAAGGCCGCCTCCAGCAAGGCGCCCGCAGACAAGACCTCGGCAGGAACGGCGCCGTCGGAGGACGCGCCGACTGCCACTGCCGAGAAGCCGCAGGTCAAGAGCGCCTCCGCCCCTGCGGAACCCGCCGCCGAAGCAGCGACGAAGACCACCGAAACCACAAAGGTCGAACCCGAGCAAGCTGCCACTGCGGCGCCTGCCGAGGAGAAGGCTGCGCCGAAGACCGACGAGTCTTCCCAAGACGGTGACCAGGCAGACGGCAACGACCAGCGGCGGCAGCGTCGTCGTGGTCGCGACGGGCAGGCCGCAGGTCGGGACAACCAGGGCCGTGAAAGCCAGGGTCGCGAGGGTCAGGGCCGCGACAATCAGACCCGAGAGGGTCAGACTCGCGACAACCAGGGCCGCGACAACCAGGGCAGCAGCGGCTCCAGCCGCGAAGGCCAGGGCCGTGACAACCGCAACCGCGACGACCGCAACCGCGACGACCAGGGCAACCGTTCGGAGCAGGGAAACCGCTCCGAGCAGGGCAACAGGAACCGCAACCGCAACGATCAGGGAAGTGGCCAGAACAGCGGCCCCCGTGACAACCGCGACAACGGTCCCCGTGACGACGACGAGGACGGCGACGGCCGCGGCGGTCGGCGGGGACGCCGTTTCCGTGAGCGTCGACGGGGACGTGACCGCGGCGAAGGCGGCGGTGGCGGCAACGAGCGCGAGCCACAGATCTCCGACGACGACGTGTTGCAGCCGGTCGCGGGAATCCTCGATGTGCTGGACAACTACGCGTTCGTTCGTACTTCGGGCTACCTCGCCGGACCGAACGACGTCTACGTGTCGATGAACCTCATCCGCAAGAACGGGCTACGTCGCGGTGACGCGATCACCGGGGCGGTCAAGGTCCCGCGCGATGGTGAGCAGTCGAACCAGCGTCAGAAGTTCAATCCGCTGGTCCGGCTCGATTCGGTGAACGGCGCTGACGTCGAGACCGCCAAGCGCCGGCCGGAGTTCAACAAGCTGACCCCGCTGTATCCGAATCAGCGTCTTCGCTTGGAGACCACCAGCGAGCGCATCTCCACCCGCGTCATCGACCTGGTCATGCCGATCGGCAAGGGACAGCGTGCACTGATCGTGTCCCCGCCCAAGGCCGGTAAGACGACGATTCTGCAGAACATCGCTAATGCCATCTCGATCAACAACCCCGAGTGCTACCTCATGGTGGTGCTCGTGGACGAGCGGCCCGAAGAGGTCACCGACATGCAGCGGTCGGTGAAGGGTGAGGTCATCGCCTCCACCTTCGACCGCCCGCCGTCAGACCACACCTCGGTGGCCGAGCTGGCGATCGAGCGGGCCAAGCGTCTGGTCGAAGACGGCAAAGACGTTGTGGTGCTGCTCGATTCGATCACCCGGCTGGGTCGCGCGTACAACAATGCGTCGCCGGCTTCGGGCCGGATCCTGTCCGGTGGTGTCGACTCCACGGCGCTGTACCCACCCAAGCGTTTCCTCGGTGCTGCCCGCAACATCGAGAACGGCGGCTCGCTCACCATCATCGCCTCGGCTCTGGTCGAGACCGGTTCCACCGGCGACACGGTGATCTTCGAGGAGTTCAAGGGCACCGGCAACGCCGAGCTCAAACTTGACCGCAAGATCTCCGAGCGCAGGGTGTTCCCGGCCGTCGACGTCAACATGTCCAGCACGCGCAAGGACGAGTTGCTGCTCTCGCCCGAGGAGTTCTCGATCGTGCACAAGCTGCGGCGCGTGCTTGCCGGCCTCGATTCGCAGCAGGCAATCGATCTCCTGGTGAGTCAGCTGAAGAAGACCAAGAGCAACATCGAGTTCCTCATGCAGGTCCAGAAGACCGCACCGGGAGCCATGGGCGACGACTAGTCGCCGGCTCGCAGCCACCGAACCCACCTGATCCCGTGGGACCACCCGTCACAGGGCGGGCCGAACGGGTGGGTGGGTTCGTGCGTGGTGGCAGTGCTCAGTTCTCCGGCAGGGTGCCGGGGCGTGGATCGAACGGTGGGGGATCGAGCTGATCGAACGCGCCGGACGCCGCGCACGTGGCCCCCGGTTCGGGGTAGCCGGTCTCTTCTGGGGCTTCCGGGTAGACACCGCTCTGGATGTTCTGTTTCGTCGCGGTGATGAATTGGTCGATACGTGGGTCGTCGGCATCGTCGACCTTGAGCTGATGCCCCCACGACTGCACCGACACCGGCCGGTCGAGACCGGGGTAGGGCGACAGCATCGTGTAGTCGACTCCGTCGACGCGCTCCGCCAGCGATTCCACGGCCTCGGCGTCGAGGTCTTCCGGGTTGTAGGTGAGCCAGACCGCTCCGTGTTCGAGCGAGTGCACGGCGTTTTCCGAACGGATGCCCGCGTTGTAGACCACCCCGGTGCAGGCGGCCCAAACAGCATCGTGTCGGCCACCGATGGGCGGGCTGAACGAGTAACGGACGCGATCGGTGGGAACCACATGAAGAGCAGCGGGGAAGTACTGCTTCTCGACGCCTTCGATGTCGTCGGTCGGATCCGGATTGTCGGCAGACGGGCGGAAGCTCGCGGACGCCTCGGAGTCCGCTGACGCGGCGACCGGATCGCCGGACCGCTCGAATGTGCAGGCTGCCAGGCCGAAGACCAGCACAGTTGCTGCAGTCGCGAGGTGTGTTGCCCGTGTCATGGATCTGCCTGCCGTAGAGGATGTCGCGGAATGAAAACGATTGTCAGGTCGTTCCACTGATCGTGCCGAGGATGTATGCCCGCCCTCGATCGCTTGAATGTTAGCGATTCGCTGACGTGGTGGCGGCTCTGGCATACTGAACGGTCGAGTCCGGTTCCGGTTCACACCTTCGATCCGCGAAGGTGACCCGGCGACCATTGAAAGGGACACCAGAATGAAGCAAGGAATCCACCCCGAGTACGTCGAGACCACTGTGGTCTGCGGCTGCGGGAACACCTTCCAGACCCGTTCCACCAAGGACAACGGTCGGATCAACGTCGAGGTCTGCTCGCAGTGCCACCCGTTCTACACGGGCAAGCAGAAGATTCTCGACACCGGTGGCCGCGTCGCACGCTTCGAGAAGCGTTACGGCAAGCGTCCGGCGAAGAAAGACGCTGCAGCCGAGAAATAGCTTGATCGTCCGGCGTCTGGTCTGCCTTCACGGCAGGTCAGACGCCGTTTTCGTCGAATCACCCGGTTGACGTCACGCCCGCCGGTCACAACTTCTCGAGTAGGAACAGGTCATGAGCAGCCCCGAGCCGTCCGCGATCGACGACATTCTCGCCGAGCATGCGGGCTTGCAGTCGCAGCTCTCCGACCCTTCGCTGCACGACGACCCCGCTGCAGCGCGCCGCGTGGGCAAGCGCTTCTCCGAACTCGCGCCGATCATGGCCACGTACACCAAACTTCAAGCAGCACAGGACGATCTGCAGGCGGCACGCGAACTCGCCGCGGACGACCCGGCATTTGCGGCCGAGATACCCGAGCTGGAGAAGACCGCCGCCGATCTCGACGCCACCCTCACCGACCTGTTGTCGCCGCGCGATCCCCACGACGGCGACGACGTGGTGCTGGAGATCAAATCGGGCGCAGGCGGCGAGGAGTCGGCCCTGTTCGCCTCGGATCTGGCGCGGATGTACCTCAAGTACTGCGAACGGCACGGCTGGAAGGCCCAGACCCTCGGACTCACCGAGTCCGATCTCGGCGGGTACAAGGACGTCACCATCTCGATCAAGTCGAGAGGCGACGGTCCGGACGGTGTGTGGGCGCGACTGAAGTTCGAGGGTGGCGTACACCGCGTCCAGCGTGTGCCGGTCACGGAGTCGCAGGGGCGTATCCACACCTCGGCTGCCGGCGTGCTGATCTATCCCGAACCCGATGAGGTCGAGCAGGTGCAGATCGACGATTCGGATCTCCGCATCGACGTGTACCGCAGTTCGGGCAAGGGTGGACAGGGCGTGAACACCACCGACTCCGCGGTCCGGATCACCCACTTGCCCACCGGGATCGTCGTGACCTGTCAGAACGAACGATCGCAATTGCAGAACAAGGCCCGCGCGATGCAGGTCCTCGCTGCACGCCTGCAGGCGGCGGCCGAGGAGGCAGCCAACTCGGAGGCGTCGGAAGGACGGGCGGCGCAGGTGCGGACAGTTGATCGTTCTGAGCGGATCCGCACCTACAACTTTCCGGAGAATCGCATCACCGACCACCGGATCGGTTACAAGGCCAGCAACCTCGACGCCGTTCTCGCAGGCGACATGGACGCACTCCTCGACGCCCTCCGAGCCGCCGATCGCCAGGCCCGCCTCGAGGCGGAGTGAACGCGCGCGAACATCGCAGGGCCGCGACGGCCGAACTGGCCGCCGCAGGCGTCCCCAGCCCAGACGTGGACGCAGCGCTTCTGCTGGCTCACGTGGCCGGCACATCCGTGGGCGGCCTCGTCACGGTCGACGAGCTGACGCAGGAGCAGGCCGACACGTACCGCGCGATGATCGACCGGCGGCGCGCGCGTGAGCCCTTGCAGCACATCATCGGTCACGTCCAGTTCGGCATGGTCGACCTTGAGGTCGGCCCCGGGGTGTTCATACCCCGGATGGAAACCGAGGCGCTGCTGTCGTGGGCACTGGAGGCGATTGCCGACGTTGCCGAACCGGTGGTGGTCGATCTGTGCAGCGGAAGCGGTGCACTCGCGTTGTCCATCGCGGATGCTCGGCGCAACGCCGTGGTGCACGCCGTAGAGATTGCCGACGAGCCACTCCGATGGCTTCACCGGAACCTCTCGCGGATGTCCGATCAGGTTGCGGATCGAGTCGAGGTGCATCAGGGCGACGTTCGGGACCCGGCCGTTCTGACCGGGATCAGGGCTGATGTCGTGGTCGCCAACCCGCCCTACATACCCGAGACAGCCGAATTGCCGGTCGAGGTGGTCGACCACGATCCGCCCCTCGCACTGTTCGGGGGAGCGGACGGGATGTCGGTCATCGGTCCGATGATCGCCACCGTCGCCCAGCTCCTCGAGGCGGGTGGCGAAGTGGCCATCGAGCACGACGACAGCACGGGGCAGGCGGTGATCGAGGTGCTGACCGCCGATGGCCGGTTCGATTCGATCGTCCAGAACCACGATCTGGCCGGACGGCCGCGTTTTGTCACCGCCACCAGAACGACGACGTCCCGCCGCATCTGACCGGCGGGTACGTCGCGGATGTGGGCCAGGGGGACCATGCAAGGATGGGACCCGTGAGCACCACGTTCGACTGCAACGATCCCCATTCTCGAACGGCCGGTATCCGGGCCGCCGTCGGCGCCGCCAAAGGTGGCCGCCTGATCGTCCTGCCCACCGACACGTTGTACGGGTTGGGTTGCGACGCTTTCGATTCCGAATCGGTCAACAACCTCCTGGCCGCCAAAGGGCGGGGCAGGGACATGCCCGTGCCCGTGCTGGTCGGTTCGTGGAGCACCATCGACGGCCTGGTGTTGTCCGTGTCGTCGACGGCGAGGGAACTGACCCGGGCGTTCTGGCCCGGCGGCCTGAGTCTGGTGGTCCACCAGGCTCCCTCGCTGGCCTGGGATCTGGGTGACACGCGGGGCACGGTGATGCTGCGGATGCCGCTGCACCCGGTGGCCATCGAGATCCTTCGGGAGGTCGGGCCCATGGCCGTCTCCAGCGCGAACATCTCCGGCCGACCGCCGGCGACCACCGCCGCCGAGGCCCGGGAGCAACTGGGGGAGTCGGTTGCCGTCTACCTCGATGGTGGACCGGCCGAGAAGGCGATGCCGTCGACCATCGTCGACCTCACGGACGTCAGTCCCAAGATTCTGCGCGAGGGTGCGATCAGTGCCGAGCAGATCGCCGAGGTGCTGGGCACCGGAGTCGAGAGCCTGCGGAGCTGAGTCGGCTCGATCTCGCTGGCGGGTCAGGTCGACCGCTTGCGTGCTTTTCGAGCCCGCGCTAGTAGCGTTGACCCGTGTTCGCGGCCTATTCGAGTTCCCTTGAGAGCAGTGGTGTGCTGATCGCAGCGCAGTCCGGCCTCACGAGCAGTGGTGCAGGCGTCCCGCTGCGGGAGCTGATGCTCGTCGGGCTCGCCGCCGCGGTCATCACTTATCTCGCCACCGGTGTCGTGCGGGTCATCGCCACGCGCACTGGTGCGGTGGCCGTTCCGCGGACCCGGGATGTCCACGCGATTCCCACGCCGCGTCTCGGCGGTGTCGGCATGTACATCGGTGTGCTCGCCGGGATGGCTCTGGCCGGCGAGTTACCCGCTCTGACAAGGGGTTTCGCATACACCGACGACATGAACGCCGTTGTCGTCGCCGGTGGGGTCATCGTGCTCGTCGGAATCATCGACGACCGCTGGGGGATAGACGCCTTGACCAAGTTCGTCGGCCAGCTGACCGCTGCCGGTGTCCTGGTGATCATGGGTGTGAGCTGGTATCTGCTGTACGTCCCGTTCGGCGACATCGGCACGGTGGTGCTGGACCCACTCCAGGCGGGATTGCTCACGATCGCGGTCACCGTGGCAACGGTCAACGCGATGAACTTCGTCGATGGCCTCGACGGGCTCGCCGCCGGTCTGGCGCTCATCGCGTCGTTGGCGATCTGCGTCTTCTCGCTGGGTCTGCTCCGAGACCAGGGGGGCGACGTCAGTTACTACCCACCGGCCCTCATCTCGGCGATTCTCGCCGGCGCATGCCTCGGTTTCCTGCCGCACAACTTTCAGCCCGCCCGCATCTTCATGGGCGATTCCGGCTCGATGCTCATCGGGCTGATGCTGGCCACGGCCTCGACCAGCGCATCGGGCAGGGTGGCCACCAACGCCTACGGCCCCGCCGATGTGTTCACGTTGCTCTCGCCGATCATCCTGGTGGCGGCCGTCATGTTCATCCCGATGCTCGACATGCTGATGGCGGTCGTACGGAGGACCAGGGCGGGTGTCGGCTTCTACACACCGGACAAGATGCACCTGCACCATCGACTGCTGGAGATCGGTCACTCGCACAGGCGCGTGGTGCTGCTCATCTACCTCTGGGTCGGACTCCTGGCCTTCGGGGCGGCTGCGAGCACGTTCTTCTCGGTGTCGGTGGTGGTACCGGTCCTGGCAGCCGGACTGGTCCTCGCGATGGTCGCTACCATAGTCCCGCGCCTTCGTCGACGACACCGCCAGGGCGCATCTGCCTGACCGGGTGGCGGCCGGTGGAACCGTGTCCAGTAATCTGGGACGAAGTGCAACCTAACCCGGACATTTCGGGTATGCGATGCGACGTAGTACTATCGTCTGTAGTAGCCGAATCACCAAGGTGAGAGCCGCAATCGCGGTCAATGCACCCCCTGGTGGCAGGCCACGACAGTGTTGATATGGTCACAGGGATCGATGAGCTGTCGCCCCGATCATGTTCCAGATCGACGGGCACGGCTCTACCAGGCTGCCCCCAGAGCTAGCGAACCCGCTGGACCCTTGAGGAGAGGTGCATGACGACGTCAAGCTCCGACTCGGCGCCGGTATTCCCGGATGTCCCGCTGAGTTTGGTGCGCCCCGCAATCCTGAGTGGATTGCTGGTCGTCGTCGCAGTGGCCGCAAGCGCCTACTTGGGCCACGTCATGTTCGGTATCTGGATGTTCGTCGGATTGGCCCTGAGTCTGGCCAATGCCAAGCTCGTGCAGTTGTATGTGCAAGGAATCACCGCTGAAGAGAATCCGCGCAAGCGGCCGATCGCGATCAACTCCGCCCTGCGTCTGGCGCTCCTGACGATCGTCGCTCTCGTGGTGGCGTTCCTCGCCAGGCCGGACGGTCTGGGCGTGATGTTCGGACTCGCGCTGTGTCAGGTGATCCTGGTTCTCAACACGGTTATTCCAGTGATGAAAGGACTTCGTACCCAGTCATGACAGATACGTCGTATCTCGCCGAGGCAGAGATCGAGGTCGGGCACCACACCCACGTCGATCTGTTCGGGATGACCTTCAACCTGGACACCATCATCGGGACCGCTTTTGCGGCCCTGGTCGTGCTCGGCTTGGCCTTCTACGTGCGGGCCAAGATGACGTCGGGTGTTCCCAACCCGGTACAGCTGTTCTTCGAAACCCTCACCTCCCAGATGCGCGGCCAGGTCGAGAGCTCGATCGGCATGCGCGTCGCGCCGTTCCTGCTGCCACTGGCCGTGACGCTGTTCATCTTCATCCTGGTCGCCAACTGGATCTCGGTGCTGCCGGTCCAGTACGGCAAGGAAGGCGGAGGCACCGGGGAGTGGCTCAAACCGCCGGCCTCCGATGCGAACTTCGTCTACGCGCTCGCTTTGTTCGTCTTCGTCGCGTACCACGCGGCCGGCGTCAAGCGTCGCGGCTTCCTCGGCCATCCCAAGGCCCTGATCAAGGGTCACGCCATCGGCCTGGCCCCGATCAACATCATCGAGGAGATCGCGAAGCCCGTCTCACTCTCACTCCGTCTTTTCGGCAACATGTTCGCCGGCGGCGTGATGGTTTCGCTGATCGCGATCTTCCCCGCCTACATCATGTGGGCCCCCAACTCGATCTGGAAGATGTTCGACCTCTTCGTCGGCCTCATTCAGGCGTTCATCTTCACCCTGCTGACCATCTTGTACTTCAGCCAGTCAATGGAGCTGGAGGACGAGCACCACTAGCACGACCCCTTGCCGGTGCGATGCCGGCGGGGCCATAAGACCTGGCAATCCGATTGTCAGTACCACCGAAAGGGAAAAGTAAATGGATCCAATGATTGGCATGGGCGCACTGATCGGCGGCGGTCTGATCATGGCCGGCGGCGCTATTGGCGCCGGTATCGGTGACGGTCTGGCCGGTGCGCAGCTGATCGCAGGCATCGCGCGTCAGCCAGAAGCGCAGAGCCGCCTGTTCACTCCGTTCTTCATCACCGTCGGTCTGGTCGAGGCTGCGTACTTCATCAACCTGGCCTTCATGGCGTTGTTCGTCTTCGCCACCCCGATCAGCGCCGAATAATTTCGGGAAACAGGTAAAACGACACCATGGATCTCGCCGCAGAGAATTTCCTCATACCCAACGGCACGTTCTTCGTTGTCCTCTTGATCTTCATCATCGTGCTGGTGGTGCTCGGCAAGTTCATCGTTCCGCCGATCCGCCAGGTCCTCGAAGAACGTGAGGCACTGGTCTCGAAGACCAACGAGGACAACAAGGCCGCGGCCAAGAGTTTCGAGGATGCCGAATCGGAATACCGATCCGCCATGAAGGGCGCCCGCGTCGAGGCGACCGGCATCCGCGACGAGGCTCGTGCCAAGGGCAACGAGAACCTCGAGGAGATGAGGCGGCGGGCAACCGAGGAGTCGGACGCGGTTCAGCGCGACACCTCCGAACAGTTGGCCGCCGAAGGGCAGCGGGCTGCGGCGGAGGCCCGCGCGGAACTGGGCAGGCTGTCCTCCGGGCTGGCCAGCCGAGTACTCGGATTCGACGTCTCGTCGGACCCGAAGTTGTCGGCATCCCTCGATCGTGTCTCCGCGACCGAGGGCGAAAAGACCGGGACGGTGAACTGACCAGTGGATATTTTCATCGGACAACTCGTCGGCTTTGCCGTCGTTGTCTTCGTTTTCATCCGATACGTTCTTCCGCCGCTGCGTAAATCCGTTGCGGCGCAGAAGGAAACGATCGCCACGCAGGTCGCCGAGAGCGAGCAGGCCAAGGCCCGGCTCGCCGAGGCGAAAGATGCTCACGCCACAGCACTCGAGCAGGCCAGGGCAGAGGCGAGCCAGATCCGTGAAGAGGCACGCGGTGACGCTCAGGCGATCGCGGAACAGATGCGTAATCAAGCCGACTCCGAGGTCAAGCGCATCACCGAGCACGGCAAGGCGCAGGTCGCCCTCAACCGCCAGGCACTGATCCGTCAGCTGCGTGGCGAACTGGGGCTGGCCTCACTCGACGTCGCCGGAAACCTGGTGCGTGAGCACCTCGAGGACCCGAAGGCCAAGCAGGATTCCTTTGACAGGGTTCTGGCAGAGCTGGAGCAGATGGCCGCCGAAGGCGGTGTCGCTCCGGAGTCCACATCCACCGGTGAGGCAATCGGCACCCACTCGATGCGGGCGGCGAGCCGTGACTCGGTACGCACCCTGGCACGCACGTTCGACGAGAAGACCGGCTCGGCGGATGTCGAGCAGCTACGAACGATCGGTGACGAACTCGGTTCGGTCGCAATCCTTCTCGCGGCCAACCCGGTTCTGCGCAAGCACCTGGCTGAGTCCACCGACGAGGCGCAGCACAAGGCTTCGCTGGTCGATTCGATCCTGTCGGGGAAGGTGTCCGACACCACCCTCGACATCGTCAAGTCCGCTGTCGATGCGAAATGGTCGGCCACCGCTGACTTCCTCACCGCACTCGAGCGGCTCGCCCGGCTCGCGCTGCTGACGGTCGCCGACCGCAGCGGCAAGATCGGCGAGGTCGAGGACGAACTGTTCCGGCTGGGTCGGTTGCTGCTGGCAGAACCTGATCTGTCGCGACTGCTGTCCGACTCGAATGCACCTGCCGAGGGCCGGTTGCAGTTGCTCGACAGGGTCATCGGCGGAAAGGTCACGGACGAGACCGGAGCGTTGGTCCGACAGGCTGTGCAGTTGCAGCGCGGACATCAGCCGATCGACGTCACCGTGTCAGGCATCGCCGAACTGGCTGCTGCTCGACGCGGAGAGTCGGTTGCACACGTCATCGCGGCGGCACTGCCGACCGATGCGCAGATCGAGCGGCTCAGCACAGTGCTGGGGCGGATCTACGGACGCGACATGTCGGTGCAGATCGAGATCGACGAGCAGTTGCTCGGCGGTTTCAAGGTCATCGTTGCCGACGAAGTCATCGAGGGTGACGTGGCCAGCCGACTGGCCAAGGCGAGCGAGACCTTGCCGAGTTAGCCCGACGGGCGCGACACCCGACCGGACACACTCCGGCGCGGGCACACTTAGACCACAAGCGAAAACGAAAGCAAGGAACGAGTACTCATGGCGGAGTTGACGATCTCATCCGACGAGATCAAGGGAGCGATCGAGCAGTACGTCTCGTCATTCCAGGCCGAGGCATCGCGCGAAGAAGTCGGCGTAGTCGCCGACACCTCGGACGGTATCGCCCACGTGAGCGGCCTGCCGGGCGCGATGGCGAACGAACTGCTCGAGTTCTCGGGCGGGGTTCTGGGCGTGGCCCTCAACCTCGACGAGGACGAGGTCGGTGCTGTCATCCTCGGTGCATACGACGAGATCGAAGAAGGCCAGCAGGTCAGCCGCACCGGCGACGTGCTGTCTGTCCCGGTCGGCGACAACTTCCTCGGCCGTGTGGTGAACCCGCTGGGTCAGCCCATCGACGGCCAGGGCGAGATCGAATCGGACGAGAAGCGCGTGCTGGAGCTCCAGGCGGCATCGGTCCTCGAGCGTCAGCCCGTCGAGGAGTCGCTCGCGACCGGCATCAAGGCCATCGACGCGATGACCGCCATCGGCCGCGGCCAGCGTCAGCTGATCATCGGCGACCGTAAGACCGGCAAAACCGCTGTTTGCATCGACGCGATCCTGAACCAGAAGGCGAACTGGGAGACCGGTGACCCGACCAAGCAGGTGCGTTGCATCTACGTGGCGATCGGCCAGAAGGGTTCGACCATCGCGGGCGTCAAGTCCGCGCTCGACGAGGCCGGCGCGATGGAGTACACCACCATCGTCGCGGCTCCCGCATCTGACTCGGCCGGATTCAAGTGGCTGGCCCCGTACACCGGTTCGGCCATCGGCCAGCACTGGATGTACCAGGGCAAGCACGTCCTCATCGTGTTCGATGATCTCTCCAAGCAGGCCGAGGCCTACCGCGCCATCTCGCTGCTGCTGCGTCGCCCGCCGGGCCGCGAGGCATACCCGGGTGACGTCTTCTACTTGCACTCCCGTCTGCTCGAACGTTGCGCAAAGCTGTCCGACGAGCTCGGTGGCGGATCGATGACCGGTCTCCCGATCATCGAGACCAAGGCCAACGACGTCTCGGCGTTCATCCCGACCAACGTCATCTCGATCACCGACGGTCAGGTCTTCCTCGAGTCGGACCTCTTCAACAAGGGCGTCCGCCCCGCGATCAACGTGGGAACCTCGGTGTCTCGTGTCGGTGGTGCAGCGCAGACCAAGGGTCTGAAGAAGGTCTCGGGTTCGCTCCGTCTGGAGCTTGCGCAGTTCCGTGAGCTGGAGGCCTTCTCGGCTTTCGCCTCGGACCTCGACGACGCATCCAAGGCCCAGCTGGCCCGCGGTGCTCGCTGGGTGGAGCTGCTCAAGCAGGACCAGTACTCCCCGGTGTCCGTCGAGGACCAGATCGTCTCGATCTACCTCGCGGGTGAGGGCCACTACGACTCGGTTGCCGTCGACGACGTGCGCCGGTACGAGGGCGAGCTCCTCAATCACCTGCACCACGGTGCCAAGGGCGTCTACGACTCGATCGCGGGCGGGAAGGCTCTGTCCGACGATCAGGCAGAGGCACTCAAGGCCGCGGCCGACAAGTACAAGAAGTCGTTCCTCGCCAGCGACGGCCCCGGATCGGTCAATGAGGAAGATCCGGGCGCTCTCGCGGCCGACGAAGTCAACAACGAAGAAATCAAGGTCCGGAAGTCCTAGGGCAGATGATTCGACAATCCATGACCAAACCGAAAGGAGTGTGAGACACGCCCATGGCAAGTATTCGTGATCTGCGCTCACGCATCCGGTCAGTCCAGTCGACGAAGAAGATCACCAAAGCCCAGGAACTCATCGCGACCTCGCGCATCGTCAAGGCGCAGTCGCGGGTGGCGGCCGCCAAGCCGTACTCGCAGGAGATGACCGCGGTGCTCTCGGAGCTCGCTTCCGGAGCCGGCACGCTCGACCATCCGTTGCTCGTCGCCCGGGAGAACCCGAAACGCGCAGCGGTGTTGGTGGTGACCAGTGACCGCGGTATGTGCGGTGCGTACAACTCCAACGTCTTGCGTGAAACCCGGCAACTGCTGGAGTTGCTCGAGGACGAGGGCAAAGAGACGGTTTTGTTCATCACCGGACAGAAGGGCCTCGGCTACTTCTCCTTCCGCGGGGTCAACGTCGCCGGCTCGTGGACGGGGTTCTCGCAGCAGCCTGAGTATCACAACGCGGCGGAAGCCACCGACCATTTGGTGGACCTGTTCGCTGCCGGCTCGGGCACGGAGATCGACGGGCTCGACGGCGGCAAGATCGAAGGCGTCGACGAACTGCACCTGGTGTACACCAAGTTCGTGAGCATGCTCAACCAGTCGCCTGAGGTTCGCAGGATCGCACCGCTTGTGGTGTCGGAGAGCGACGACGACGAGTCGTCCACGCCGGCGCGCAACTACACGTTCGAGCCCGGTGCGGAGACGTTGCTCTCGGCACTGCTGCCGAAGTATGTGGCAACGCGCGTGTACGCGGCCCTGCTCGATTCGTCGGCATCGGAGTCGGCCGCCCGTCGTACCGCGATGAAGGCCGCCACCGACAACGCCGAAGAGTTGGTGACCAACCTGTCGCGCGAGGCAAACCAGCTGCGGCAGGCACAGATCACCCAGGAGATCAGCGAGATCGTCGGCGGCGCAAACGCGCTCGCGAACTAGCAGCAACAAGCCAAAGGCGGTCGCGGATCACCACCCGCGCACCGACAAAGAGGAAGAGACAACATGACCACAGCTGTAACCGAATCCGTCTCGGGTTCGACCGCAGACTCGGTGACCGGCCGGGTCGTACGAGTCATCGGACCTGTCGTCGACGTGGAGTTCCCGCGTGGCGCAGTGCCCGAGCTTTTCAATGCCCTTCACGCCGAGATCACGCTGCCCTCGGTGGCCAAGAAGTTGACGCTCGAGGTCGCTCAGCACCTCGGTGACAATCTTGTCCGCACCATCTCGATGCAGCCGACCGACGGCTTGACCCGGGGTACCGAGGTCTCCGACACCACCAAGCCGATCTCGGTGCCTGTTGGTGACGTGGTCAAGGGACACGTCTTCAACGCTCTCGGCGACTGCCTCGACACACCGGGGCTCGGTCGCGACGGCGAGCAGTGGGGCATTCACCGTAAGCCACCAGCCTTCGATCAGCTCGAGGGCAAGACCGAGATCCTGGAAACGGGCATCAAGGTCATCGACCTTCTCACCCCGTACGTCAAGGGCGGAAAGATCGGTCTGTTCGGTGGTGCCGGTGTCGGCAAGACCGTCCTCATCCAGGAGATGATCACCCGTATCGCTCGCGAGTTCTCCGGCACCTCGGTGTTCGCCGGCGTCGGTGAGCGCACCCGTGAGGGCACCGACCTCCACCTCGAGATGGAGGAGATGGGCGTTCTCCAGGACACCGCCTTGGTGTTCGGACAGATGGACGAGCCGCCGGGCACGCGTATGCGCGTGGCCCTGTCCGCGCTGACGATGGCGGAGTACTTCCGCGACGTCAAGAACCAGGACGTGTTGCTCTTCATCGACAACATCTTCCGGTTCACGCAGGCCGGTTCCGAGGTCTCCACGCTGCTCGGCCGTATGCCGTCTGCCGTTGGTTACCAGCCGACCCTGGCCGACGAGATGGGTGAGCTCCAGGAGCGCATCACCTCGACGCGTGGTAACTCGATCACCTCGCTGCAGGCGATCTACGTGCCCGCCGACGACTACACCGACCCGGCGCCGGCCACCACGTTCGCGCACCTCGACGCCACCACCGAGTTGTCCCGTCCGATCTCGCAGCTGGGTATCTACCCGGCGGTGGATCCGCTGACGTCGACCTCGCGGATCCTGGAGGCCTCGATCGTCGGAGACGAGCACTTCCGCGTCGCCAACGAGGTCAAGCGGATCCTCCAGAAGTACAAGGAACTGCAGGACATCATCGCCATCCTCGGTATGGATGAGCTGTCCGAAGAGGACAAGGTCACCGTCCAGCGCGCTCGTCGCATCCAGAAGTTCCTCGGTCAGAACTTCTTGGTCGCCGAGAAGTTCACCGGTCAGAAGGGTTCGGTTGTCTCGCTTGCCGACACGATCGAGGCATTCGACCGGGTCGCCAAGGGTGAGTTCGATCACCTGCCCGAGCAGGCGTTCAACAGCTGTGGTGGTCTCGATGACGTCGAGGCTGCTGCCGCACGAATCTCTGGGAAGTGACCGAAATCCATGGCTGACACCGCATTTCACATCGAGGTCGTCTCGGCGGACACGCGGCTGTACTCGGGTGAGGCGACCTTCGTGATCGCTCAGACCACCGAAGGTGAGCTGGGTGTCCTCGCCAATCACGAGCCGTTGCTGGGACAATTGGTCGAAGGCGGTTTCGTGTTGATCGAGGAAGAAGGCGGTCAACGCAAAGTCGCGGCCGTGCAGGGTGGTTTCCTGTCGGTCACCGGTGAGACCGTCACCGTCCTCGCCGAGTCTGCCGAGTGGGCAGACGAGGTCGACGCCGACGCAGAACGTTCCGTTCTGGAGTCGGAAGAAGAGGGCAGCGAGCGTTACATCCGTGCGCAGTCTCGGCTGCGTGCGGTCGAAGAGCTGGGCCACGTGAAGTAGATCGTCGATCGGATGGCATCCTGGTGACCAGGGGACCATCTGGACGGCTAGCCGTTTCCCCGGTCCCCGCGAACTTCGAGGAGTTTGCGGGGACCGGGTGTTTTTCTAGCGGGGGCAGAAGGAGGTGTCGGTTGTGCACTGGAATCTGATTGCCCTTGCGGTGTTGGTACTGGTCACCTTGGCGATGTTCTACGTTTTTTATCGCATCAATCAGCTGCGCGGCGCGGGTACTTCTGCGCTGTTGCGCGAACTCCCCGCTGATGACGGTCGAGCGTGGCGGCATGGCGTGGTGCGTTATGACGACAACGCGATGGAGTACTTCCGGCTCCGCAGCATGCGTCCCGGCCCCAACCGCCTGGTTTTGCGTCAAGTTGTCGTGTCCAAAGGACGCCGCGGGCCCACGCCGTCCGAGGCCGACGTGATGGACGACGACATGGTGATCCTCGAACTCGCCGACCGGGACGGCGCGTTTGAGCTTGCGCTCGACGGCGGCGCCGTCACAGCCTTTCAATCCTGGCTCGAATCCCGCCCGTCTCAGCGTGCCGAACGCACTGGCCGCGAGCGCCGCCGCTGATCTCCGACCTACTGGTCGTTTCCCGTTCCAGATTTGGCGCGGCTTCGCTGCTCGCCCGGCTGCCAGAGCACGTCTCCGCCCGGGTTGGCGACCCTTGACAATATGAAGAGCAAGTCGGACAACCTGTTCAGATACTTGGCCGGCAACGCGCTCGTCTGATCGGGGTGAGCGTCGATGGCAGCCCACGCGGACCTCTCCGCCCGTCGTGTGACGGTTCGGGCCACATGCAACAGCGCGCTCAGCGGACTGCCGCCCGGCAGGATGAACGAATTGAGCGGTTCCAGCTTGTCGGTGTAGTGGTCGCACCACACCTCGAGATCGTCGATGTAGCTCTGTAGCAGGCGCAGCGGGGGGTACTTCGGATCCGGAACGACCGGTGTCGAGAGGTCGGCGCCGGCATCGAACAGATCGTTCTGCACGCGCGTGAGGATCTCCGCGATCTCCGGGTCCGGGTTGCCGAGAGCCAGAGCTGCCCCGATCGCGGCATTTGCCTCGTCACAGTCTGCGTAGGCGATCACCCTCGGGTCGTTCTTCGACACTCGGGAGAAGTCGCTCAACCCGGTTTCGCCGTTGTCTCCGGTTCGGGTGTAGATGCGGGTCAGGTGTACAGCCATGGATGAAATCTACCCGTCGGCGCGGTCGATGACGGCATGGGCAACGGACACGGTGACCTTTGTCCTGATGTATCTGCTGGTGCGGAGGGAGCGATCGTTCGGTGTTCCGAGTGGGGAAAACAGCGACCGCGCAACGAAATTCGCGATTTCGGTCTCGACGGAGATACTTCCGGGTGTCTATTTCGGGGAGGGCTTGGACAAGTGGCGGGCCGTCGGGGTCGCGCTGCGACCGGTCGCTTAGGCTACGTGTCGTGGATGATCGTTTTCTGGTGACGGGGGGCGCGCGGCTGACCGGTGAGGTCGAGGTCGTGGGCGCCAAGAACAGCGTGCTGAAGCTGATGGCAGCTGCCCTGTTGGCGGAAGGCACCACAACCATCACCAACTGCCCGCAGATCCTCGATGTCCCTCTGATGGCCGAGGTCCTGCGCGGACTCGGAGCGTCGGTGAGCCATTCGGGCGACACCGTGGTCATCGACACCCCGGCCGAGCCCAAGTTCCACGCGGACTTCGACGCGGTGAAGCAGTTCCGCGCCTCGGTGTGTGTTCTCGGGCCGCTGATCGCCAGATGCCGTCGAGCTGTGGTCGCGCTACCGGGCGGCGACGCGATCGGTTCCCGGCCACTCGACATGCACCAGAACGGGCTGCGCTTGCTCGGTGCGCGCAGTGTCATCGAGCACGGTTGTGTGGTCGCCGAGGCCGACACGTTGATCGGCGCGCCGATCGCGCTGGAGTTCCCGTCTGTCGGAGCCACGGAGAACATCCTCATGGCAGCGGTGCTGGCCGAGGGCGTGACGACGATCGACAACGCCGCGCGTGAACCCGAGATCGTCGATCTGTGCGTCATGCTGCAGCAGATGGGTGCCAAGATCTCCGGGGCGGGCACGTCAACCCTGACCGTGGAGGGGGTGGACCGTCTCCAACCGGTCACCCACCGGGTCATCGGGGACCGCATCGTGGCCGCCACGTGGGCGATCGCAGCGGTGATGACCCGCGGCGACATCGCGGTCAGGGGTGTCGACCCTCAACATCTCCAGCTCGTTCTCACGAAGCTGTCCGGGGCAGGCGCGACGGTCACCCAATACGAGAATGGCTTCAGGGTCGCCCAGTCCGGCCGGCCCGTTGCCGTGAACTACTCGACTCTGCCGTTCCCCGGATTTCCGACCGACCTGCAGCCGATGGCCATCGCCCTCGCGTCGATCAGCGACGGGATGTCGGTGATCACTGAGAACGTCTTCGAGGCTCGCTTTCGTTTCGTCGAGGAAATGGTCCGGCTGGGTGCAGACGCCCGCACCGATGGCCATCACGCCGTGATCCGCGGTATCGAACGACTGTCGAGCGCGCCGGTCTGGAGTTCGGACATCCGTGCCGGAGCCGGCCTGGTCCTGGCCGGCTTGGTGGCCGATGGGGTCACGGAGGTTCACGATGTGTCCCACATCGACCGCGGCTATCCGGACTTCGTCGAGATCATGCGGAGCCTCGGCGCACAGATCGAACGGGTCGAGCCGCTTCCGCAGTAGTGACCGAAGCGGTGGACCTGTCCTGATGGCCAGGTCGCCGTGCTGACGTGATGGACATGAACCCCCACTGCGCGGGTCAGGTGACCTTGTTTCCGGTGTGAGCTGGGCAACATCCTTGTGAGGCAACAGTTTCCGCCCAGCACAAGGAGATACACGCCATGGCCATCGAGCTCAACCAGATCTGGGAATTCCCGATCAAGGAGTTTCACCCGTTCCCCAAGGCGAAACTGGGGGTCGGCGCTCACGACATGATCGGTGTCGAGGCCAAGGAACTGGGTATGTCGCGGGTCCTGCTGATGACAACCGGTCTCCGCGGCTCGGGCATCATCGAAGAACTCACCGGCAAGATCGAGTACCAGGGCGTGGACGTGGTGCTGTTCGATCAGGTGGAGTCCAATCCCAAGGACTACAACTGCATGGATGCCGCCGCGCTCTATCAGTCGGAGAAATGCGACGGGATCATCTCCGTGGGTGGCGGTTCGAGCCACGACGCCGCAAAGGGTGCCCGGATGGTCATCGCCCACGACGGGCGCAACATCAACGAGTTCGAGGGATTCTCCAAGGCGACCAACAAGGAGAACCCCAAACACATCGCGGTTTCCACCACGGCGGGTACCGGCTCGGAGACCTCGTGGGCTTACGTCATCACCGACACCTCCGACATGGCGAATCCACACAAATGGGTGGCATTCGACGACACCTGCCTCGTCGACCTCGCGATGGATGATCCGCTGCTGTACTACACATGCCCCCAACACTTCACCGCATTCTGCGGGTTCGATGTCTTGGCCCACGCCAGCGAGCCCTACGTGTCGCGGCTCGACTTCGCCCCGTCGCTGGGCAATGCCAAGTACTCGATCGAGCTCATTCGCGACCATCTACGGACGGCGGTCTACGATCCGAAGAATCTGGAAGCGCGGACCGGCATGATGCATGCGCAGTACATCGCGGCGCAGGCCTTCAACTCCGGCGGACTGGGCCTGGTGCATTCGCTGTCGCACGCGGTCAGCGCCTTCTACGACAGTCATCACGGCTTGAACAACGCCATCGCATTGCCTCGGGTGTGGGAATACAACCTGCCCTCCCGTTTCGAGCGCTATGCCGAGATCGCCAAGTTGATGGGCGTCGACACGTCCAAGATGACCACGGTTCAGGCAGCGGATGCCGCGGTGGAGGAGGCCATCCGATTGTCGAAGGATCTGGGCATCCCTGACAACTTCGGTCAGCTGCGGATCGACAGCTACGACAAGAACCGGATGAACACAGGCAAGTACGAAGGTCGTGGCGACAAGATGGACACCTCGGACAAGCAGGTCCAGGCGATCGCCGAACACATGATGGGGGACTGGTGCACGCCGGGCAACCCGCGCGAGTCGACTGTCGAATCCCTGATCCCGATGGTGTCGCACGCTTTCAGCGGTTCGTACTGACACCGGATTCGAGCAAGAGAGGACACCATGACGGAGTTGGCGTACGAATCCCGGATCGACTCGGACGCAGCATCATTCGACAGCCCGGAAGCTCTGGCGGAGGCGTTGCGTGGCAACGGTTATGTCATCGACCACGACCTCTCGGTGGTGGTTCATCTGGCGACCGTGCTCGGCAGACCGCTGATGCTGGAAGGTCCGGCCGGCGTCGGCAAAACCGAACTCGCCAAGTCGCTGGCCGCAGCGTCGGGACGCCGACTGGTCCGCCTGCAGTGTTACGAGGGTCTCGACGATTCCCGGGCGCTGTACGAATGGGACTACGCACGCCAACTCCTGCATGTGCAGATGCTCCGGGACCGCATCACAACCGAGTTGGCAGGGTATGCCGACCTGGCCGCGGCGTCGGCGGCGCTTGCCCGCGAAGATGTCGGGGTGTTCACCGAGGATTTCTTGGTGGCCCGGCCCTTGCTGGAGGCGATCCTGTCGCCTGAGCCCGTTGTGTTGCTGATCGACGAGGTCGACCGCACGGACGAGGCCATGGAGGCGGTGATGCTGGAGGTCCTGGCCGAACAGCAGGTGACCGTGCCCGAACTGGGGAGCTTCACCGCCCGCTCGCAGCCGTGGATCGTTCTGACCTCGAACGATACCCGCGAGCTGTCGGCGGCACTCAAGCGTCGGTGCGTTCACTTCTCGGTCGACTACCCGGATGCCGCACGGGAGCGGGAGATCGTGGCGTCGCGTGCGCCCGAGGTCGAGGAGTCTGCGGTCGCGGACGTCGTGGCGCTCGCCGGGCGGCTCCGGGCGATGCCGCTACGTAAGAGTCCATCGATCGCTGAGGTGGTGGATGCGGCGCGGGCGGCGTCGGTGCTCGGCGGGGTGTCGGGTGAGAACACGCGGGCGCTGCTGTCCTTGCTCGTCAAGTTCGGCGCAGACGTCGACACCGTTCAGGCGCAGTTGTCGGGTGACGATGCCCGAGACGGCGTCACTACTGCTGGGACTCCCGCCGCCGCGGGCAGCGGAACGAGAGGGTCGGTCACGGCTGCAGCCTTCGGAGCCGGCCGGGCACGGTCCTCGGGCCGACGATGACCGCGGGTCGCGATCCCGTACTAGACGTGCTTGCCGGCGTGCTCGGACGGATGTTGCGGCGCCGAGGGGTGCGGGTGTCGCCGGCCGAGACGATCGAGGCCCGCCGTGTCCTGGCCCTCTACGGATCAGAGCTGTCGGTGTTGCGCCCTGCGCTGCAGGCGGTCACCGTCAAGTACGACTACGAGCGACCGGCCTTCGACGCGGTGTTCAACGCATTGTTCGTGACCGGGCCCGCATCGGTCGATGACCCTGGAGCCCTGCCGACCGTGCGGGGGACCCCCGGCGGATTGCCAGATGAGTTCGAATGGGATGACGAACTGCAGGGCGCCGCCCGGATGGTCGGGGCCGACGAGCACACCGAAGAGGTTGGCGACCTTTTCGACTCGGATCCCGAACGAAGTGAACGCCATGGTGAGTCGGCGCACCGCGAGGAGAACGATTTCACGGTCTCGGCGGGCGCGGAAGCTCTTGCGGTAGACCCGGATTCGGGCTCCACGCAGGGTGGTATCACGTACACGATCGAGGTGGACAATGCCGGATCGGCCACAGCCGGTGACCTCTCGTCGGCGCCGATGCGAGTGCGGTCGGGCATCCTCTCGCTCGTGGACGCGCAAGCCGTGTTGGACCGGCTCGATGACTACGACGCACGGCGCGTCTACGGGACCGCCGGCGCCGACGACCTCGATCCGGCTCAGCTCGAACACCTGATGGCCGCGATCGAGTCTTTCGTCGAGGCGCTCACCCGGGACGCGCCGGCCGCCGAAGACGAACCTCGTCCCGGGGACGCAACGACGCCGACGATCAGCCGAGCAGACATCGATCAGGCGTGCCACCGGATCGTCCGACGCATGCGAGGTGCCCCGCGTACTCGCGCACGGACTAAGGGCCGTGGCCGGCTGGCGATCCGGCACACCCTCCGCGCGGCGCTGCGTACCGATGGAGACCCTGTCGACCTCTATCGGCGCACGCTGGTGGCGGGCCGAGTGCGGCTGGTCATCGTGGTGGACGTGTCCTTGTCGGTGCGCCCGGTCACCGGCTTCATCCTCCGGCTGGCACAGTCCCTGCATCACATCGCCGACCGGTGCACGGTCCTGGCCTTCGTCGACAAGCCGATCGATGTCACGACTCCACTGCTCGTCGGCACCGGAGATGATGCGCTGGCGCGGATCTTGTCCGCTCCTGGCCTCGATCTTGCGGCCACCAGCGACTACGGCAGCGTCCTGGACGGATTGCTGACAACACACGGTGGTGTGCTCGACGCTCGTACGAGTGTTTTGTTTGTCGGCGATGCCCGCGGTAACGGGTTCGCTGCGCGGGCCGACCTACTCGGCGAAGTGCGCCGCCGCACGCACCGACTCGCCTGGGTCACTCCGGAGCCACGCCGATACTGGAGCCAGACCGGTTGCGGGATGGGCGAGTACGCCGAGTATTGCGATGCCGTGGTCGTGGCGCGCGATGCAGAAGAACTTCTCGAACGTGCCGACGAGATCGGTACGGCATTGTCGTGACGGAGAGCGGTACCAGGAAAGCGACCATGAGGTGATGACAGGACACCAGTTGACAGAAATCGTGTTGAGCAGGCCACGTGGTCACTAGGGTCGAGCGTGGGTGCGGCGCGCGCGACCGAGTCACCGGCTGCCACCCACGGACAGGAATCGGATCATGATGCGCAGCATGCCGTCCCCACGGATCGTGAAGTTTCATGCTCCCGAGATGATCATCGGCGACGGCGCGCTGGCCGAGGCCGCTCTTGCTGCTTCCCGACTGGGGATGCGCCGGCCGCTGGTGGTCTCCGATCAGAAGATCCGTGCCACGCCGTGGTTCGACGAGTTGTCGGACAGGATCGTGTCGGTCGGATTGCATTCGGATTGTTTCACCGGTATCTCGCCCAATCCTCGTGCCCAGGAAGTCGCAGCGGCGTTCGAGAAGTACAAACGACACGGGGGCGACGGGATCATCGCGCTCGGAGGCGGGTCGGTGATCGACGCGGCCAAGGGCGTCGCGATCTTGGCGTCGAACGGCGGCCACATCCTCGAATACGAAGGCATCGACCGGGCAACGCGTCCGTTGCCTCCGGTGGTGGCCATTCCGACCACCGCCGGCAGTGGCTCGGATGTGTCCCAGTTCTGCATCGTCAACGACCCAGCGCGGCACACCAAGATCACGATCATCGGCCGGGGTTTGGTCCCCGACGTCACCGTCGTGGACCCACGGGTGCTGGCCACGGTTCCACCCGAGGTCACTGCCCAGTGCGGAATGGATGTGCTGACCCATTGCATCGAGGCCTACGTTTCCATCGCCCATAGTCGGATGACGGATACATTTGCGCTGCAGGCCCTTTCGACCACCTGGCGTCATCTCGAACGACTGGTCGACAACCCTGCCGATCCGGAGGCGTCGGTGGCCATGGCCCACGCTTCACTCGAGGCGGGCATGGCGTTCACCAATGCGATCCTCGGGGCGGCGCACGCCATGAGCCACCCTGTCGGCGGGCATTGCGATGCTGCGCACGGCGCCATCAACTCGGTGCTGCTGCCGCACGTCATCCGCTACAACGCCCATGTGTGTGCCGACGGTTTCGTCGATCTGGCGGAGGCAGTGGGGCTGTCCACTCATGGAACACCGATGAGTGTGGCCGATCGGCTCGCCGATCAGGTCTCGAAGTTCGCCCTTCGGATCGGGATGCCGGCCAGTCTGTCGCCACTCGGGGTGAACAGCGCGGACATCGAGATGCTCTCCGCGCACGCGCTGGCCGATTCGTGCATGACCACCAATCCGCGCCAGCCGGACGCGGCCACCGTCGCCGATCTGTACCGGGAGGCGCTGTGACGGGCCGGCCGTCGGGTCCTGGGCCGGGTGACCTGGAGTCACTGGTCGGCCTACGTTCGGTCAAAGGCAGCCACTATGCGCAGTTCAGGGGTGTCGAGCAACGCCTGACGCGCGTGGTGGGCGCGCTGGAACGGATCTCCCGAGCGCTCGTGCGCACGGCGGAGGGACCCGAGACCCTGGTGTTGTCGGTGCTCGACGCAGCGCGCGAGCATCTCGGGGCCCAATGGGTTCTTTTTGCGTTGAGCGATGGTCGACTCGAACGTACGGGGCCGCGCCACCTCATGATGGATGCGGACGGTGATGTGTACGCCTTCGAAGGCGCGGGTTCGGCGGGCAAACCGGTGGGCTTACCCGACGAAGTGCTCAACCGCCTCAACGACGTCCTACGTGGCCAGATGACGAGATTGGGCCGGCCGGTCATCGAAGCCCACCACATTCACGTACCGGTCGAGTTGAACGGAGAGGTCGTCGGAGGACTGTCCGCGTGGATCTCGCAGACGCACACCATCGATCCGACCGACGTGGTGGTTCTTCGGATTCTCGCAGGTCAGGCCACAGTGGCGCTTCTGAACGCGGCCCTGTTCGAGGAGAGCCGGCACCTGCTGGTGCGCGCCGAGCAGGCGTACGAGGAGAGCCGTCGTCACGCCGCACACCTGGCCGAGCGCAACGCCGAACTCGAACGCACTCAGCGCGAACTCTCGGCGGCCATGCGCCAAGAGGTCCTCAACACCGAGCGCGCACGTATCGCGCGAGAGCTCCACGACTCGGTTGCACAGTCGGTGTTGTCGGCCGGCGTCCAGATCGAGGTGTGCCGCATCGATGCCGACCCGGCGATCGCGGATCGCCTCGCCGTGGCGGGGAAGTTGACCAAAGATGCCGTGGAGCAGGTGCGATCGGTCATCTACACGCTCAATCACGCTCCCTCCGATCGTGCCGGTGACCTGGCCGCCATCCTGGATGAACTCTGTTCGATGCACATGCCGGATGATCTCCGGACCGATGTCAGGGTGATAGGCCGTCAGCGAGACCTGGCCCACGATGTCCAGCACGCGATCTTGCGGATAGCAGGGGAGGCGTTGTTCAACACCGCGGTGCACGCCCAGGCAACCAATGCTCGAGTTGTGCTCCTCTACTCCGAGAGCGACGTCCGTCTGACCGTCGACGACGACGGCTCCGGTGACCCCGAGTACATGCGCCGGGTGATGCGCGCCGCGACCGTGGGTGACCTGGCCGGACGGCATCACGGGCTCGCGAACATGCGATCCCGGGCCGCAGAGCTCAGTGGCGATCTGAGGATTCGCCGCTCCCGGCTCGGCGGCGTACGCATCGTGGTGGAGATTCCGACAACTGACAGGGTGGACAGATGATGGACGTGACCGACCGCGCACCTGCCGGGGGCAAACGACCGATCCGCACCATGCTGGTGGACGACCATGCGCTGCTGCGCGAGGGGATGCGCTCTCTCCTGGAACGCGAGAGCTCCATTTCGGTTGTGGGAGAAGCCGATACCGTCGGCGAGGCGCTCGAAGGCGCAGCCAGATTCGCGCCCGACGTGATGGTTGTCGACCTCAAGCTCACAGCCGGCACCGACTATGAGGGCCTGCGTCTGATCAGCGAGTTGACACGGCGGCATCCAGCGGTCGCGGCACTGGTT
Source organism: Williamsia sp. R60 (assembly GCF_054063855.1). Lineage (NCBI taxonomy): Bacteria > Bacillati > Actinomycetota > Actinomycetes > Mycobacteriales > Nocardiaceae > Williamsia > Williamsia sp. R60. The sequence continues at coordinate 1,584 of NZ_JBSSGR010000007.1, read as the reverse complement.
CTCACCACGTTCCTCGACGACGACCTGGTGGTCCGTGCCGTTCGCAGCGGCGCGAAGGGTTACGTGGTCAAAGACATCGACACCACCGAGTTGGTGCGGGCGATCAAGTCTGTGTCGAGGGGAGAAAGCGCCTTCGACTCGCGCAGCGCAGCTGTGGTGCTGCGCGCGGTCACCGGGCAAGGACACTCCGAGACATTGACCGAACGGGAGCGACAGGTCTTGCGGCTGCTCGCCGACGGCAGCTCCAACAAGAGCATCGGAGAGACGCTGTTCATCTCCGCGTCAACCGTTAAGTTCCACATTCGCAACATCATTCGGAAACTGGGCGTCTCCAAGCGCACGGAGGCGGTGTACGCGGCCAGTAAGCGTGGCCTGATCTAGCGACCGTTGTGATCAGCCGCCAGGACGAGCCAGCCACCGTGGTCGGAGAACGTCAGGGCGTCCGGCTGTCCGGCGGTCTCTGCCCACCGGGTCAGCGTCTGCGGGGTGAGTGTGTGGTGATGGCCGAAGTGTGCGCTCGCGACCTGCTCATAGGGAACGGCGATCACAACCCGCCGGCGAGCCACGCGTAGTGCCTCGGCGATGGCGATGTCCGCACCACCGGGCAGATGTTCGAGCAGGTGGATCAGGGTGACCGTGTCGACGAAGTCATCCGGGTAGGGGAGCGCGAGGGCGTCACCGCACTCGACCTGCACATTCGATATGCGCTGCCGCGCGGCCTCGTCGAGCAGTCGCACCGCCCCGGCCGAGATGTCGCACGCGTACACGTCGGCGCAGTGACCCGCGGCGGCCTGCAACGCGAAGAATCCGAAACAGCAACCGACCTCCAAGAGGCTCGATCCGCTGATGAGCGAGAGCGCTCGCTTGTGAATGGGTGCAAATGGTGATCGGCCAGCCGACAACTCACGCAGAGAATTGGCGTAGAAAGCGCGCCAGCAGTCGCCCGCGTCGTCGGCACAGGTGAGAATCACGCCGGTCGCCGCGTCTTCGAACTGCTGCCGGCCCTCGAGGAGACCGCACTGCACCAGTCCTTCGAGCTCAGCCACCATCCGGGTGTCGGACACGGTGGCGAGGTCGAGGTCATGACCGATCTCGAGGCGACCCGTACTGCCGTGCCTCCATTGCAGGGCCCCCACCCGTTGGGCACCCGAGCCCGGTGAGCCTTGTTGCACCACAACGCAATCGGTGACGAAGCGAGACTGGGACAGGAGTGCGGTGGTCATTCTCCGACGCTATGGGGGAGGGGAACGGAGGGTAACTGTCCAAATGGTGGGGACAGCTCGACAAATGGGCAGTATTGCGGACCGTCCGGGATGACCCGGTGTCAATACGACACGCTCAACGACCGCCCGTGTTGGTGATCACAGCAGGTCGAATTCGCGAAAGTGGTCCCCAGGCCCGGAATGCGGAGCCACGAGCGCAGCGCTGACCTGCACTGATGTACGCGTAAGCAGCTGTTGTCCAGGCGATTTGACGTTGCATGTCCGACCCGCGTAACTTTCTTCAAGTCAGCGAGTGAGGCGCCGGAGAGCGAGAGTCCGGAGCGGCCAAGAACACCGACGGGATGTTTTCCTGAAGGAACAA
>NZ_JBSSGR010000006.1:0-120568 GCF_054063855.1 Williamsia sp. R60 | reverse complement strand
TCGGTGGCGAACTGGGCTGTTGATCGGCGGTCGAGATGTCGGGCATGGCAACGAACCTTCTCTCCAGATGTCGACTAGATACCCCCTGGGGTATATATGCAAGTCCCGAACATACCCCTGGGGGTATCGTCGGGTCAACCCCCGACCGAACCGCGCAGCTATACCCCCTGGGGTACCCTGGCAGTCGTTACACAAACAGAGAGGCATGACCGGTGACCGGTGACGAAGAATCAATGGCGGCTGTACTGAACCGACTCCGCCGGGCGCAGGGACAACTCTCCGGGGTGATCGCGATGATCGAAGCAGGTCGCGACTGCAAAGATGTCGTCACCCAATTGGCTGCAGTGTCACGCGCGCTCGACCGAGCCGGCTTCAAGATCGTTGCCTCGGGCATGCGCCAATGCATCAACGGCGCCGACGGTGACCAGGCGCCCTTAACCGAAGCCGAGTTGGAGAAACTGTTCCTCGCTCTAGCCTGACGACCCGGGCCGTCCACGCACAGCGGCTTCACGGACTCGGCGAAGTCCTCGTCGGCCCGCCGCCAACAATGTGGCGACAGAACCAAGGAGCTCCTGGGCGCATCGTCCGCCTAACCATAATCGGAGGTTGAGCCTCGCCCCTTGACTAGTGCAGTCAAGGATCAAATCGCCACTGCGCAGGTCAACCTCGGTGGTGGTGTGCGGGTGGGATCCCGGTCCGCGCGGGGGGCTTCGGGCGCTGGTACTCGGCGCGCACAACTCGGCCGGCGACTTGTGCTACATCGGGCATGTGGGTGCCGGTTTCAGCGCCAAAGACCGGCGCGTTCTGCGTGTGCAGCTCGAGGCGATCGAGCAACCGACCCCACCATTCACCCAACCGCTCGCGGCCGATGCCAGTTCATTGATGCGGTGGGTCAGCGCCGTCTACGTCGGGGATATCGAGTACCGAGAGTTCACCGGCCGCCTTCGTCATCCCAGCTGGAAAGGACTGCGCGACATACCCGCGTCCACGGTCGGGTGGCCCGGCGACCACTAGGGGAGGTTGTGGCCCTGCCTGCGGGCCCAATCCCGGATCCCATGCGTCTGATCTTCTTCCGCTGACCGACGGTCGGCGGCCGCGGGCGTGCCTGGCCTGGTGACGACCTCGACGACCGTGAAGGTGGCGGCGCGCAACAGCTGTGGGGTCAGGCGCAGACCAGTCAGGCTCTCGCAGAGAGCGAACGTGGCCTCTTGGTGGTGAAACTCAGTGATCCTGACCGACTCGTCGGGCTCCAGGTCGAACCCGCCGACCTGACGCATCAGCGGCACAAGCTCATCAGGTGTCGACCCTTTCCGATCGGCGGCGAACAGGGTTTCAAACCACGTTCGGCTCTCACCGTCGACGTACCGAAAGAAGAACGACTTCTCACTGCCGTGGTGGACAACAATGTCTCGGCCGACCGAAAGCGGCTGCACCAGTTGCGGAGTCGCCCCGATGAAGCCGTTGTTTTCGTACATGATGACCCAGTCTCCGTGCTGGACGAGACCGACCAGGAGATTGTCTGAACCGATCTCCTCCCACGACTCCAACGACCGTAATAGGAGCGTGGCAAAGTCACACTGAGCGGGTTGGCCGACTGTAGGCAGAGCGTCGATCACCTCCGGCACCGTCGCGTTGCGGATGAACGTCACACAGAATGCGTTGTTCAGCTCCGGCACCTTTTTCGTCCACGCATAGTCCCGGTATGTCGCATCGCCCATGACAGTCACCCTAGACAGGTCAAAACCCACGTCGCGGGCTGTGCAGTAGGCCAGGCGCAGGCCGACGCTTCCCGGGTTTTCACGCCCCATCGGCCCGCGCCTCATACGATAATATCGAAAACATGTTCGATATGCGAGGGGCGGGGCCAACGGTCCGGGTCTTCTTTCCCCCGCGAAGAGTCATGGTTGACATGATTGCGGCGCTAGGCTGGGCTTTTCCGATGGTGGGCGCCCGACCGGTCACCCTGACGGAGCGCGCGTACGGGCTCAGAATCGAGCACTACCAGCCTGGCGAGCAGCTGGCGTGGGCGCTGTCCTCTCGCGGCGTGTGGATGGGTGTCGTGCAGGTCGACATCGCGAGCACCAATGCCGCCGTCACCGTGGCTGCGTGTCTGTGGGTACCAGCCGAAGCGATCAGTCTTCCTCGAATGGGTACTACCCACCTATGAGAGTTGTTGTGCGGCTTGACCGAGATTCCCGGACGTGGTCGTGGGAGTCGGTGTCGGCCGAGGCAGATAGCCCTGCCGAGCGGTCCCCTTCCGGCCACTCGACCGCGCAGGCAGCGATCGTCGCCGCCCAGGAGCGGTTCGGTCCGGGGTTGACGGTTATCGTGTGACCCGCATGACCCTGCCTACCGTGTCTTTGCCGCGGTAAAGACACAACGTGCTGGTGCGTCTTTACCGCGGTAAAGACGCACCAGCCGTTTTACCGTTCATTCGTCATGTGACAGGGCCGAAACCAACTCTTCGATCTGCTCGTCTGTAAAGACATCACGAACTGCTGTCGCTAGCGTCGCAGGGTCTGTGCGTAGTCGCCGAAGCGCACGAACAGCAGCTTTCGGGGAGGGCGGTTCGGCAGGTGCTGGCGTGGGCTTGCCCCCCTCGTCACTTTTCTGTTGTGATTCACGCTCTTGGGCGGCCTGCCAGGCGGCCACTTGTTCTGCCTGTGGCACGGTGGCCAGCGACCGGGCATCTCGTAACGCGAGTTCGCCGGCCCGCAACGACTTTTGGAGTTCGGGCGCGAGCTTGAGTAGAGCACGGCGTTGTGAGACCCAGCCTTCGCTCCTGCCGAGCCGCTTGGCGGCAATACCTGCTCCCCCGAGCTCAGTGACCATCAGCTCGACTGCATGTGCCTCTTCGAGTACGTCGAAGTCTTCGCGGTCGATGTTTTCCACGACCGCAGCCCACAGGATCGTTTCCCGGTCAGCTGCGAGGCTGTCGCGAATCACGACATCTAAGCCCTCGCGGCCGAACTTGTGCGCAGCAGCCAGCCGGCGACACCCGTTGACCACCACCCACTGTGCTTGATCGAGGCCCTGCTCATCCTCAGGCCACAAGGCCAGCCAGGCTGCCCGACTGACAACAGTTCCAGGCTGGAGCTGACGGAACTTAATCGACTCCAGGTCATCGAGATTACGAATGGCCGACCTGGGATTTCGCGGGTTCGCTACCAGCTGTGTCAGTGGAACATTCGCACGAAAGAGTCCATCAGGCGCGGCAACAGTGACATCAACAGGGGATCTATCCCCAACTGAGGTTGCCAAGCTTGCAAGGTCGACTCGCCCTCCCTTGCGCGCCATCACCGAGTCCCTACTTCAAGTTCCAAGCACAGGCGCTGAAAGTCTTCGCGAGCCTGTAAGCCCACTCGATTTGCCGCGTACTCGGTGACGACCTTGCCTTCTGCTGCGGCCCGAGAGTGCACTTTGTAGTGACGCACCACCGTGTTTGCCAACGGCCACCCTTGGGATTTGACGAACGCCTGCGTCTGCTCAAGATCAATCCTGCTGTCGCGCGGATCCCAGTCATTGATGACGACAATGAACGGGATACCCCTTGGCTGAAGGACTTTCAGAATCGTTCTGGCCGTGGGATCGAAGGCTAGCGGCTCAGGAATGATCGGGACGATAACTAGGTCAGCGGAGGACAATACCGCGTCAAGCGCAGCTCCTGAGGCGCCGTTCTCGGTACTTCCGGGGGTATCGCCGATCCAACCCGGAGTGTCCACGACCACGTGCTCGACCCCGGGCAGGTCCCTGAGGCCACGGAGAATATCTGCGTTGTCATGCGCCTGGGCGATGCGGAAGGGGAGTTCGCTGACGCGCTCCGCCCACCAAACCGCCGACCCTTGGGGGTCAATCGATACTGCCAAGACCGGCGAAACGCCGTCGTTGGACCCTGGGGTCGTCATTACGTCCGCTTTCACGGCCGCCAGATTCATTGCGAGAGTGGATTTTCCCACTCCGCCCTTCTGGTTCATCACTACATGGACCGACATTTTCAACCTCCGTGTGCTTCACCGCTTGGCGGCTACTTCGGACTTGATACTTGTAGATGGGCGTCATCGAACGGGGACCAGCTACCAACTGGTCGTGATGGCATCTTTACCGCGGTAAAGAGATTGTCTTTACCGCGGTAAAGACACAGACCGTGTCGACGACACATTGCACGATAGACCCAATGGGGTCTATCTCCAACTGCCAACGCGGCGCGTCGCACCTGAATCATAAGTGTTCGTCGCTCTTTACCGCGGTAAACACTCCGGCAGTACGATCCCTCCGTGATGAGGTATCTGTCGCTAGGGGAGTTCGCGGATCGCGCCAACCTGAGCCATAACACGATGAAGGGGTATCTGAGAAAGGGCCTCCTGCCTCGCGAGGATGCCCAGGTAGGTAAAAGTCGCGGATGGTTGTCGGAGACAGTTGATGCCTGGATCGCTGAGCGGCGACCTTGACCGCTGCGTCTTTACCGCGGTAAAGACGCAGGGCGCGCACAGGCTTGCCGAGCCCGGCGCGACGCCGGGCAGCTGGTGGTGCGGGCAGTAAGGGGCCAGGTTGCGGTTACTTTGTGATCAAAATTCGGGGGAACCAGAGCACATCGGACATCATCGGACCAGGGATGCTCTTCGTTGGCATGTTCCTGTTGACGGTCGCTGTCGTCGTCCCATTAGCTTTGGTGCCAAGGCTGAAAGTTGTCCCGCTAGATCTGGACATCACGACAGTGGCCGTCTCTGAACCGGCTGGTCTTACCCCCGATGATGCACTGCCCGCCAGGGTGTTTGACCGCTGCTCTGTCAATGAGCCCAAACTGCGGGTCTTCGACGCGCACCTGACCCAGCAGCGCAGGACTGTTGCTATTGACCCCTCAGACCAAGACCAGGTCACGCTGCAATCTGCTCAGACGGTGATCATCGACCGGATACAGGAGGGCGATGAGGTCGTCGCCCTTGATGTCCGCGAACAGGATTCCAAACGGCCGTGTGGTGATGGCCTACTCGCGTCATCGGTTGACATAGTCTCGCTCGACCGCCGAACGAGCACGCCGAATGACAAGCTCTACCAGCTGCATACGGTCTCCCTGCCAACTGGAGTGCGGGCAATGGACTCTGCCGACACATTCGTTGAAGCGCCTCGAGATGGCTTCCAGTACCACTTCGGTTTCGATATCAAGCCAGGCGGCACGTACCCCTACTACGACGTCAACTCAAGGTCGGATCAGCCTGCTCGATTCGTGGGGGAGACCACTATTAACGGCCTCGACGCACTCGAGTTCGTGTCCGAGGTACCGGAAGTAGATCAGACGCAGCTAGATACGCCCAGCGGCTTCCCAGCGCTCGGATCATCAATCGAGATGCCGGCGAGATGGTGGGGGATAGCGGCACCAGGAGTCGATCCCGAAGAGAAGGTGCTCATGCACCGCTATGGCAAAGCCATACGGCGCGTGTGGATCGAGCCTCAGACCGGGACGGTGCTCTACGGGAGTGAAGTCCAGCACCAGTACTTCAAGTCGCCTGGGTGGGAGGATCCATCGCTCGCTCAACCGATTCGGGACTTTCGTGTGGACGCGTTGAACACGACTATGGCGTGGACTGACAGCACCGTTGAGCAACAGACGAGCAGGGCTGGCGAATACATCGATCAACTGCGAATTGGAAATGTCATAGTTCCGTGGACGGCAGGGATTGCTGGCGCGGCTCTAGCGGGAGTCGGGGCTGTTCTCACCTTCCGCGGTGCCCGTAGGCGCTCCTAGCTAGCTGCCGTAGTGCCGCTCGTTCATGGGATCGGTACTGTACTGGCGTGATTGAAGAGGGAATGAGCTTCAGCCCGGCTGAACCGTATGAAGTGACCGACGCCGAAGTCAGGGCCTTCAGCGAGGTCGTCGGGCATCCTGTTGGGGACTATGCCCCGCCAACTTTCGTGAACGCTGTGCTGGAACCAGCAGTACGAATGCTGATCGAGAGCGGCGTCTTCGACTCAGTGCCCGCAGCCGTGCACACCTCCGAGTCCGTCACTTACAGTCGGCTCCTGAGAGTCGGGGACGTGGTCCGAACACGACTCGACGTAACTGGTGTCCGCCAACGTTCATCGGTCACTCAGTTCGACACCCTCGGAATCCTGACCGCACCGGACGGAGCTGAGATCGCCCGAGTCAAGTCGACCTTGGCGTACGAAACACTGGAGCCTGCCGAATGAACACGCTAGAGGTCGGTACTCAGCTCTTCGAAGCCACCGAGACCATTGATCAGCAACGTGTCCGCGCGTACGCCAGCGCTGCGAAAGACGACAACGCCATTCACGTCGATCCCGAAGCAGCCAGGCTCCTGGGCCTAGAAGCCCCCGTCGCTCACGGCATGTTGACCGTAGGCATCGCACTGGGCCACGTTATGACCTGGCTCGGAGATGCCTCCGAGCGATTCCTGCGGTACGAAACACGATTCATTAAGCCGGTTTTCGTACCGCCGGCTACTGCCGTCGAGCTGACCGTTAAGGGGGTCGTTGGCGCGGTGAATGACGGCGAAGTTCGTATCGATGTCAAAGTCGAACTCGTTGCGAGTGGCACAACAGTCCTCCGCCCGTTCCGGGTCTTCATTAGGGCCTAGCCACCCGTCAGCGAGCTCGTGGCGGCGGCCGACGACGGATCTCTTCACGCGATCGCACCGGCCGCCGACGAACGGCCGTTTTAGTTTCCCAACCTCTGGTGTCATCCCAGCTGCTATCCAGTGCTGCTAGGTCAAGCTGAGACGGACCAGAGCCGCTGATTCTTCTCGTCCGATCGCGCAATCGGCGCAGTCGCAGTACTGCTTTCAGCTGCTCAGAGCGGCTTTCCGCATGCCAAGCGGACCGCTCCGCGTTAATGCGTATCCGCAGAGCACGTAACCGCGCAGTTGCGCCGCACAGCTCGGCCGCCTCGTCGACCGTGGCGGGCCCGCGCACCCACCTCGTGCCGCGTCCAGCCCCTATCCGTTGCGCGAGCCCGTGTTGCTCCAGGGCGCGTAGTAGCCGACCGCAGCCGTAGCGAGAGCTGCCGGCGGGGAGGCCGGCTGTCTGAGCCAGAGCCGGGGTGTCCTGGGGTGTGTCGGTCAGGCTGCTGTGGAGTAGCCAGGCGCTGTGGCTGAGAACTCCCCAGGTGGGGGAGAGCGGTTGTCCGGTCGTGAGGGGGAGGTGAGGACGGGGGGCTGTGACGTCATGTACGGGATTTGACCGGTTAGAAGTGGGGGGAACTGCTAGTGAAAACAGGGTGGCCTCACGCGCTGGTCCCTGCGAATGCGCCCTGACTTCTCGTAGCACCCCTCGCGCGATCAGGTTGGATCTGATTGCGGCAGCACGGTCGATATGGACGTTGAGCCACATCGCCAGGCACCGGACGCTTATCGGGCGATTCTCGAGGCCGTGGCCGTCTGTGAACCGGTGTTTGAGTACAGCGAGTACGCCTACGGCGAGGTCCGGGGAGTCAGACCACGTTGCGATCTCTTCGCGCACCTGGGTAACGACGTCCTGCTCAGCAACGGTCAACACGGGGCGGTGGGATCGCGCTCTGGCCACGAGAGACTGCCAGTGTTTCTGGCACTCACTAGGGCCTGGTTGGTCGGACGGGCGGCGAATATCGCGTGCGGCGAACTTCGTGAAGACAGGGCAGTTCGTGTACCACCATTTGGCCTGTGCCCAGGAACGGACGCCGTTGCGCCACAGCACCCACCCAGCCTTTAGAGCCTGGTCAGAACGGTGTGGCGCGACTGGCGTAGACATCATTAATCGCCACTCTTGGTCTGACAGCCGTTTGCGCCGACGCCATGCGCGCGGCGCTTCCTCGGCTGGCTCAAACGATTCGGTCAGCGTGGGGTCTACGACAACGCGGCCAGAAGCCGGAGCTGCAACGGGTTGAGCTACTGGTTGCGGTGACACGGCCGATGGTGTGGTCGACAGGGCGAGTGCCGCTCGACGCACTGCCTCCACGGCTGTGATCTGCCGACCCGCCTCGTCGACCGGCCGGCAGAAGTGACCACCCTTCAAACTGATGGAGCCAGGTAAACGCAGCACCCGACGATCACTCAGTACGTCCACTGCCTGATGGGTCTCTAGCCTGGCCCAGCGCCGAATGTTCTCCACGCACGCCCGCAAGAACACGCGGGCGGCCGAGCTGGGGCACACAAACGAAAGGTGCCGAGAGTTTGGCGTGCCAGACGCTGCGAGGTGCACTATCGCCGCGCCGACTTCTTCACCAGCTTCCAAAATCAGCGGAAGAACCTGGTCAGCGCACTGATCTATGTCGATGGTCAGAAAGTCGGGACGCAGCGGGGCAACAACAGCCCAGATCGCTTTACCCGCTCCCGCGTGCTCGGCCTCAGCGATCAATGCCACCGGATTGCCGATACGAACCGAGGCCGCTTCGTTAGCTGCGTCAGTCGGTTCCAGGGCGCGGCCGTGCGCGGTCGGGTCAACAATCAACCGGTACAACTCAGCCCACCGTGTAGGCGGCGATTGTTCGGACAAACCCGTGTCCGACACGTGATGTGCAGGGATTGCAGACACCAAAGGGTGCGCTGTACCCTGAGACCTGTCAGCCAAGACAGTCCCTTCGGGGAGTTGGTGCGGTGAGCGCCTCGGATCGAGCTGGTAACTCGGTCCTAAAACTTTAAGAAGATCCCTCGGTGCCAGCCGGGGGATTCTTCGTTTCTAGGGCTCTCCGCTTATGAAATTGCTGGCTCACGCCGTTTTTCGGAGCGGTAGCACCTCCTGGAGCATGTCGAGCTGCACCGGATCGAGCTGCAGCTGTTCGAGCAAGGCGATGGCCTTCTCAGAGTCGCACTTTTGCAGGGCCATCAGCTCAGCGAGTTCGGGATTGTCGGCAAGGATGAGACCCAGCACGTACTCCGTGAGGTTCGTTCCCTTCGCCTTGGCCTTTCGCTTCGCGACCTCCTTGATGAGAACGGGAGATCTCATCCGGAAAGGAACGAGGTCTTGACCTGAGGGGTCTTTACGTGGGCGTCCGGCCATGGGTCCATTTTGTGGGTACGCAATGCGAATCGTGGGGAGCGACACGCTAAGCAGCGTATCAGTGCAGGTGTACGTAAACTATCCAGCGACTATCCAAATTGTTTACAACGCTGGCACGGCTGTCCGAAGTGGGCGGGTGAGCCGAAAATTTCATCGGCTAGCGTTACGGGCGACAAGCGAAGAGCAGGGGGTGCTCGTGGTACTGCGAGCGATAGGGCGTCAGGTGTCCAGCTTGGCCGGGGGCGGCCGTTTGGAGCCGAAGCTTGCTGCCATTTTGAAAGACGTCCCACTCAACCCGCCGTGGACTACTCAAGAATTCTTGCGGTGGCTGGAAGACTACAAAAACGTGGAGATTCGGCTCCAGCCTTGGGGGAACCTTATTGACCACGCAGCCTCGGGGTGCGGCACGTTGGCGATCCGCAACAAAAACCGTGAGATGTTCATCTTCTACGACGCGCAGCGCAGTCTGTTCCACCAGCGTCAACAGATCTTTCACGAGTGCGGGCATGTGCTGTGTGATCACGTAGGCGAAGAAGGCTACCGCCTCGAACCTTCGGCTCTGACGTACGGGCTAGACCCGGCAAGCATCCAGTCGATTCTGCGCAGACGTGACGGATTCACCAACGCTAGTGAGCGAGACGCAGAACTTCTGGGAACCATGCTCGCGATGCAGAGCTGTGGCGAGGCGCTCGACGAGAGCGGCGGTAGGTTTCACCGTGCTGCCTCTATCTTCCGAAACTAGATGCCCGCCAGCGATTTCCTCGAGCAGCAAGCCACCACATCGCTGCCTTGGTATGTGACCGCACCGCTATTTGTCTGGGTCATAGGGATTCTCGGCTTGCGCTCCATCGTCCTGGTTGACAAACGATCCGTCGACAAGGCGATCGCGTGGTTTGCATTCTGGTTGATTGTGGTGGCTCTACTGCGCGAACCATGGGTCCATAGTCCGTTATTCAAGCTTGGCTTGGAGCTCAGCGATATCCGGGTGATGACACACACTGCCGCGATCGCAGCGGCGGCAGCGATACTCATGCTCGGTCTGTACTGGCGTGAGGTACGCCGGCCCCCGAAAGGGCTGCTGCCAGCACTCGCTGCAATCACAATCAGCTGTGGCCTAGCGCTCTTCCTCGTCAGTCTGCCAGCTCGGGACCAGGGCGTGGCCGTCGAAGAGTTGGAGAACTGGCGAACCGGCCTCTACATGACGATCTACAGCGTCCCAACGCCTGTCGCGGAGATACTCATACTTGCAATCTCGGCGGGTCTGATCCGTGAACGATCAACGAGCGCACGAGTGTTCTTAGGTGTCGTGGTTTTCCTAGCCGCGGCCACCAGTACCTTCGACCATCTCTCGCGAATGGCCGTCGGGTGGTTCCTGTCGTTCGGCGTCCACAACGGCTTAACGGATGCACGCGCCGAATCCAACGACCTGTTCTTTCTGCCGGTAATGGCAGCTCTCGCAGTCCTCGCATTCCCTTCAATCTTCACGTCTATACGAATCCACCGTGGTCGTGACTCGGCCGCGGTCGCCGTTAAGGTGCTGGGCCCGATGTGGTCTGCGCTCACTAACACGCTGCCCCAGTATCGGCTCCCACAGACCCACGGCCTCGGAGCCGCGTCAGGACTCGAGCACAGGATGCGCGTTGAGATCGAAGACTGCATCGGAGTCCTCAATTACCACCTGCCCCCGGACACGGAATGGCCTGGCGACCCTCAGGGTCGCGCGAAGATGCTCATGACAGCGCTGGCGGAGTACGAGAAAGGCACTCCGCCCATCTCGACCCGTCCGCCAAGTTGGCTCAGCTCCTCAGACCAGGTGCTAGCTCTCGCGGCTGCATGGAGCGACATCAACACTGCTGCTACAACGGGCAGTCATCACACAGTGAAAATGGAGAAGTGAGTTCAATTGTCCACGAACGTTATTCCGCACCCGCCTAAACGAGTTCCCCTACTTGGCGACATCCTAGGTATGGACCGTGAACGGCCAAACCAGAAGACACTATGGCAGTTTTCGCAACTGGGTCCCATCTACCGACGATCGATCATCGGTGGGATCGATCTCACCTTCGTTGGTTCGGCCAACCTCATGGAACAAGCGTTAGACGAGGCTAAGTGGGAACGGTTCATCGGGCGTCCTATCGCCGCCTTGCGCTCGGTTGCCGGCGATGGGCTCTTCACCGCACCAAATGACTCAAGTGCATGGATCAACGGTCATGCAGCCCTTGTCAGCGGGTTCTCGAAAGACTCCATGCGGTCGTATCACCCCGCCATGGTCGAGGTGTCCCAAAGTTTGCGTGAGGAACTCTTGCGCGTTCCAGACCAAGCGTCATTCGCGGAGACCTCGAGCAGCGTCGCCCTCGAAGTGATTGGGCGATGCGGCTTTGGGCACAGCTTCGGGTTCGGCAGTGCTGACGGCGATGCCCGCCGAAAAGCGTTCATTGACGCGCTGACCCGGACGCTGGCGTTTACTCAGGAGTCAACGATCCCCGTCATCGGTTCGATCACCGGCCGCAAGCGCCGGCAACAGGCCAAAGCCGACACCGATTTGATTCTTGGAACAGTCAACCAAGTCCTTGAAGATCGGCGGCGATCTGGACTTCGCACCGACGATCTACTCGATCTGATGCTTCACCCCACCTCAGAGGAGACCAAGCTCGACGACGAAAACATTCGCCACCAGATGTTGACCTTCCTCGTTGCCGGTCACGAGACCACCGGCAATCTGTTGGCTTTCGCTACGCACTTCCTGGCAACCTATCCCGACGCTGCCCGCCGGATGCGGGAGGAGCGACAATCAATCACCGGCGGCAGAGAGTTGGCCTTTGACGAGGTACCGAAACTCCGTTTCACTCGCGCTGTGATCTCAGAGTCGCTGCGCCTCTGGCCCACCGCGCCGGGCTTCTTCCGTGCCGCCCGAACCGACACGACGCTAGGGGACTACACCTTCACGAAAGGGGAGTGGATCTTCATCCTGCTGCTCGCAGTGCACCGGGACCGAGACGTCTGGGGAGCAGACGCAGACGAGTTCCGTCCTGAGCGCTTTCTGCACGACCGGGTACCCACGTCGTACAAACCCTTCGGCACCGGCCCTCGCGCCTGCATCGGCCGGCAGTTTGCGCTTCATGAGGCAACAGTCGTGCTCTCAGACCTCGTGCAAGCGTTCGACCTCAAGGCCGACACCCGCACACTGGATGTCGAGGAGAATCTCACTCTTCGACCCAACAACCTGCGCCTGACCTTCGCACCCCGGTAACACCCGGGGGTGAACGGGGACATATGGATTCAGCCCCCTGTGTTGGTCTGAAACGCCTGAACTGTAGCGACGAAGTCAGCACGCTTGTCGACGGAGATAGCTAGTCGTCGCGTGTATGCGCCAGCCATCGGTACGGGGTCATTGAACTCGATGGACACGGTGCCCTCGCCGTGACACAGTCTGCCCACGCTGGTGTGCGTATCTATGATCAAGCCGGACCGGCCGGTGTTGTGCGTGGTGGCGATCCTGGCTCGGCTTACCTGATCAAGGGGCAGCCAGTACTCGGCGAAGATGCTGTCCCGCAACACGATGAAGCGCGCATTCACTTCGTGGGGAAGAGTACTGAGCGAGGCGCGGATCCCCAGAATCCAGCACAGTGCGTACAGGTGAACTGCGGCCAGAACCCAGAGCCACCAGCCGTGGCCGAACACGGCGGCCACCACAAGCTCGATGACTATCCCTTCGAGGACGAGCAGCCCGATGACCATGGCGAGCAGCGGGCGAAGATCGTGGCCGTAGGAGAACTCACCGCGGCCCGGGCGGCGATGCCGCAGCCAGCGAGCTAACGCCCACCATGCTCTGGCTTCAATCCCAATCGCCTGTGCGGCACGCCGGGGGAGCACTGATCGCAGCGCAGACTGAGCTGCTTCCCACCGACTGCCGGTCCCTGTGCTTGCAGCGCTCCGATAGTGGTGCACGGCTGCCACAATCACAGTCAGCCCAACGACCGCGATTGCCGCTTCCGCGAGCACGAACAGCAAGACCGCCCGCGCCGGACTCAACACTCCACCAGCCACCAAAGACAGTTCGACAACCACCACTGCGGGGGTCACCCATGCAAGCGCTCTGCGCATCCTGCTGTCGCCACCGTTAGATACACAGCGGGCGTGCGCTGGCTGAGACAACACCACCGGTGGTGATTGACCCTGTGACGCACAAGCGGTCGGTGGGGTCAATACGCACGATCAGGGTAGTGAAGGCTGAGTGGGCGTTGGGGAAGGTTCTCCTGAACCGGCCCGGCTTCACCGCTACTGGGCGGCATTTAGCGGTTACGGAGCTCCGCCAGCAAGGTGGCGACCTCTTGGTCTCCGGTAGTTTCTCCCCGGACAACGCGGCGCACAGCGGCTTCATCAGCAGCAGTTAGGGGCATGCCGGCCATCTCGTGCCCAGCAGCAACCGCAGCAACAATTTGCTCTTCGGTTCGGGTCGTAGTTGTGGCCATCGCGAGTGCTCCTCGGGTCGTTAGAGCAATTCTACGGGTTAGAACAAGGTGTGTTGGGCCTGAGCCGCCGCAGAGTCGGTGAGTTGTTCGTAGGCGGCGGCCATCCGCTCGACGGCGGCGAGGGGTTCCTCGAGCTCGGCGGCGATCTGTTCCCAGCTCATGCCTTCGTCGTGGTGCATGTGCCAGGCCATCTTGTGTAGATCCTCGGCCCGCAACACCGGACCCCCGCTTATGTAGTCGGTGCTCATGCGATGCCCTGGTGCAGGCGGGCGAGCTGGTCACGTTTGGTCAGCCACAGTTCTTCGGCACGCTGCTGGTGGCCGGTGAGGCTTTCCCAATGCCCGGCGAGTTCCTCGACGCTGACGGTTTCGCGGATCTGCGACATGCGGGCCAGCAGGCCTGCGTAGCCGCAGCGGTACCACTGGTCGATCACTTTGGCGGCCAGGTGCGGCAGTTCCACACCACCGATCAGCGGGCCCTGGGCGGGGGACAGGATGGCCAGGAGGTGCTGCTCGACGCGGGCCAGGAGGCCGGTCTCGTACAGGCGGGCCTGGACCAGGACCGGAGTTGCCAGGCCACCCTCGTCCAGGACACTGCTCACGGCGTCGAAGATTTCGACATGCGCGGGGCTCCAGAACGGGTTCCATCGGTCGGGTCCGGTCATGATCTGACGGACTTGCTGGGCCACCTCTTTTGGTGCCCACATCAGTGCGGTGAGGAACGCGGCCTCGACGTTGGTGGTGATGGCGTCTTCGGTGGTGACGTCGGCGCCGAGGTGGCTGGGGAACTGATCGACGGTCAGGACGACCTCGTCGTCTGCGGGCATCTCGCCGGCGGTCGCCGCTGGGTCGGTAACCATGTCACTGGCGGTGATGGTCATGGGGTCCTCCTCGTCAGTCATTGGTTCGCGCGGGTCAGGCGGTGGCGTGGGCGGCGTCGGCATAGACGCAGCCAGGGCCGTGGGGGTCGCTGATGTGTTCGGTGCATTCGATGCAGCATTCGTCGTGGTCGTAGATCAGTCCCTCGGCGTGCCCCCACGCGCGGTCCTCGTGGGCTTTGTGCGCCCGTTGGGCCATTGCCTCGAGGTGAGCGGCCTGATCGGTGTCGCCGGCGGCGTGCGCGGTGATAGCCAGGGCCTCGAAGTGGGCTGCTCGGTCGGCGTAGGTGCTTCGACGCTCTGTGGTCATGGCGTGGGCTCCGTTCAAAGAAGGCTTAGGAGAAGGGGAGTGGGTGCCGGTCAGGCTGTGGAGCTCGCTGGCACCCAGCACTCCCTTCCGGGGTTATGACGTTGTAACTGCTCACTGGGTTTCAGCTCTTCATGCCGCTGTGCGGGCGGCTGGCGGACGGTCAATATTGGAACCATCATTATTCGACGAACCCTTCTTCAGTGCCATCCCCATTATCTCGAGTATAGCGTTAAATACATTGTCCTGCAATAGTTTTCACTTTCTATTCTCACCGTCTCGTGTGATTGAGCCAAGGTTAATCGAGGGCTTCACGCCCGCAGTGGATTTTGCGTAAGGAGCACTGAAACAAATGGCTCAATTTTCGGCATTCGCAGCCGAACACGTTGTTATGAAGTGATTTTGGGCGTAAAGAGCCCCGGGCGCCGAACGGGTTCGACCACGGGGTTAGCAAAGAACGCCCGGGGACTGGAGGGTGCGCACCCGGTGAGTGGGCGGGCGCCTTACGGCGAGATCACGTTTTCCGTACCCATAGGGAACGGGGTGTTACTTCCTGCGCCAGGCCCGCAGCGGCACGGCGAGCGCCTTGAGCAAGGCCTCGACGCGGCGTGCAGTGTCTCGCGGTCGCCGAGAACCACGAAATAGACCAGCGAAGAAGACCCACTCCGAGCAGATGAGAGCGATCAGTCCCAGTGCGCAGAACGCAGAGACGTCTCCGAACATCCGATACCGGCGATGCGATCGAGGTCCGCTCCGCCGAAGCGCCCCCGCCGACAGCATCAATTCCGATGCCGCGCAAGCCTCGATGTGGTGATCACCATGGGCTGCGGTGACAGCTGCCCCCATCTTTTCCGGCAAGAGCTACCGGATTGGGTCCTTGACGACCCGGTTGGCCAGGCGCCGAAGCGGTTCGGCCCGATCCGCGACGAGATCAAGAACCGCGTCGAAGCGCTGGTCGCCGAGTTGACGCCCCAGCCCGCCGACTCGGGCGGGTGCTGAAGCAGAGATCAGTGCGGGGTCACGGTCAGCGCGCGTGCGCGGAGCGTGCAGCGAGGAAGTCGTCGACGAGTTGCTGGCGTTCAGCCGGGCCGATCGGTGGGAGTGCGGTGAGTCGGGTGAAGACGATGGGTCCGACGAGTTGGGTCAGGGCGAGATTGGTGTCGAAGCGACCGAGTTCTTGCTGGGCTTCGGGGCTGCCCAGGATCCGGTCGAACGGTTCGCGGTATTGGTTGACCACCCGTGCGCGAAGAGAATTGACTGGGTTCCGGTCCTCTTCGGGATGCGATGCCGTCCCGGCCGTGCCAGGTTGGGCGGACCCGAGGGCGAGCCAACCGAGCATCGTCAGTTGGGCGGGGGCTTCCTCGATGAGCTTGGCCTGACGGTCCAGCAGTTCGATCAACTGTTCACGGATCGTTCCGGACGCCGGCGGCGCGGTGACCGGGGGCAGCAGACGCTCGAACGCCGCGGCCAGGAGCTGGGTGCTGTCAGTGAAGTGCCGGTAGAGAGTGGTCCGCGCGACTTTGGACGCCTTGGTGACCGCGTCGACCGTGACGGCCTCGATGCCGCCGGTCGAGAGCAGGGACGTCGCCGCATCGAGCAGTCGTGCGCGTGAGCGTGCCTTGCGGGGATCGACGAGCCAGTCCTCGTCGTCGGTGTTCTGGTTGATCATCTTTTCGCCCACCTCGTAATTGTGCACTCGTAATTGTGCCCTCGGATCAGTGCAGGCACTATCTCCTCACCCCACATTGTGCTACTCATAGTAGTGAACCGCTACCAACTGTAGCGTTACGTGGAGGTGGGTGCATGACCGCCGAGAATCGAGTGCTGCTGTCGCGGGCGCAGAAGTGGACGTTGGTTGTCTCGTGCCTGTCGGTGGCCCTGGTGGTCGCCTCAATGGCGGCCCTGTACACCGCGCTGCCGAACATTGCGGTAGCCACCGGGGCGACGCAAACACAGCTCACCTGGGTGGTCGACGGGTACACGCTGGTGTTGGCGTGTCTGGTGTTGCCCGCCGGGGCCCTGGGTGACCGCTACGGCCGGCGGGCGGTGCTGATCGTGGGGTTGGCGCTGTTTTCGCTGGCCTCGGTGGTGCCACTGTTGGTATCGACCCCGTGGTGGTTGATCGCGGCGCGGGCCGCGGCCGGGGTGGGTGCGGCGTTCATGATGCCGTCCACGCTGTCGATCCTGACTGCGGGATTCCCCGAGCAGCAGCGGGGACGCGCGGTCGGGATCTGGGCGGGGGTCGCCGGGTCCGGGGGTCTGCTGGGGATTCTCGGGTCGGGGCTGCTGCTCGACTACTGGTCGTGGCAGTCGATCTTCGTCGGCCTGACCGCGGTGGGGGTGTTTCTGCTGTTGTGTGCCTTCACCATTCCTGAATCCCGCCAGGAAAATCCGCCGTTGATGGATGTGATGGGATCGGTCGCGGTGGTGTTCGCGGTCGGACTAGTGGTGCTCGCCATCATCGAAGCCCCAGTACGCGGCTGGTCGGATCCCGTGGTGGTCGCCGGGTTCGGGCTGGGGGTGGTGGCCACAGTGGTGTTCGTAGTGTGGGAGTTGCGGGCGGATCATCCGCTGCTCGATGTGCGGTTCTTCGCCCGTCGGGGCTTCGGGAGCGGATCGTTCTCCATCACCATCCAGTTCCTGGTGACGTTCGGTGTCTTCCTGGTCCTCGTCCAATACCTGCAGTTGATCTTTGGATACAGCCCGTTGGGTTCAGCGCTGGCCTTGGCGCCGATGATGGTGCCGTTGGTGCTCTTGTCGGCGGTCGCACCGTGGATGACGACCCGGCTGGGGTTGCGGTTGATGACGGTGACCGGTCTGCTCGCCATCGCCGCGGGGTTCTACTTCATCAGCCGGCTGGATTTGGACTCCACCTACGTCGACGTGATGTGGCCGACGCTGATCATGAGCACGGGTCTGGGCCTGACCGCGGCGCCGGCGACGGCGGCTATCGTCGCGGACACCGCGGTCGAAAAGCACGGGGTCGCCGCGGCGGTCAACGACGCCACTCGCGAGATCGGCGCGGCGATCGGCATCGCGGTCGCCGGCAGTGTCTTGGCCGCCGGGTACAGCCACAACATCGCCCCGGCGATCGCGCGGCTCCCACCGGAGGCGCGGGGCCCGGTCGCCGACTCACTCGCCGGTGCCCTCGAGGTCGCCGATCGGGCGGGACCGGCCGGCCAGCAACTCGCCGACTTCGCCAAGTCCGCGTTCCTGCACGGCGTCGAGCAGTCCGCGATCGTCCTCGCACTCATCGCGGCGGCGGGTGCCGCGATCCTGCTGGTCTGGGCGCCCGGCCGCGCTTCCCCGGACGCAGGCGCATCGAGGAGCCCGGCTGAACCGGCCCAGCGCAGTCGGATCCCGCGCCCGCCGCTAGCCAGCACCGTCGAGAAGGAACGCCCGTGACCCAGCTACCGCTGCCGCCGCACTCGCCGACCTGCATGGGGTGCGGGCCAGACAATCTCGCCGGCCTGCAACTGGTGGTGTTCCGCTCCGGCGACGAGGTCTACACCGATGTGACGTTCGACGAACGCCACATCGGTGCGCCCGGCCTCGCGCACGGCGGGGCAGTGGCCGCCGCCTGCGACGACCTGTTCGGCTTCGGCCTCTGGATCGCCCGCACCCCGGCAGTGACCCGGAGCCTCACCGTCGACTACCTCGCCCCCGTCCCGCTGCACCGGCCCCTGCGCATCAGCGCCCACGTCCGGGAGATCGACGGCCGCAAACTGCACCTTAAGGCGACCGCCACCGCCGATGACGGCACCGCATTGTTCACCGCCCACGCGGTGTTCATCGCCGTGTCGATCGAGCACTTCGCCCAACATGGCGCCCCCGGCGCCGTCCAGGACCTACTCGACCGCCTCACCTCCGCGCTCGACCATGACGGGCCGGACAGACCGTCACCGCACCCGCCGGACCGCTGACACGACCGAAAGAAGATGCATCGGTAATGCGGCACACCAGTGCCCGTCCTCACCCCGGGCGGCCACACCCACCAGAAGCCCACAATGCGGCCCAGCCAGTTCCGGTGCTGTTACGCACGAAGTGGGGTCTACCACTGCTGACCGTGGGCTCGAGCGTGGGCGGGGCCGTCGTCGTCGCGCTGCTGATCGTTCTGGGCGGCGCACCGCACCGATTCGGTGCCCAGCTCGGAACGCTTCTGCAGATCCTGGCGGTCTATGTGGTCGTGGCTCTGCTCGTCGCAGTTCGCGGCGTCCTCGCCCTGCGTCGACGCAGCCTCGGGTGGCTGGACACCTCCTCTGCGCCGACACCCGACCACGCCCGCCACACCCTGCGATTGCCCACCGAGTCCACCGTCCTCATCGGATCTCTGTGGGCCGGGGGCATCCTCGCGATGTCCGGCTCGGCCTTCGCGCTCCTGCCCGTCTGGGAGGCCCTCGGCGGAACCCTACTCATGACATTGGGCGGACTTGCCACCGTCGGATACAACTACCTCTTCGTCGAACGTGCACTCCGTCCAGTGATGGCCACGATCCTGGCCGTCGACACCCCACACGCGCCACCACGAACGTCAGTCATCTCCCGGCTGATCTTGACCTGGGTGCTGACCTCCGCGCTGCCATTGGCCGCGGCCATCGCGCTCCTGCACTATCCCGATGCGGCACCGCCCGACCGCATCCGCGCCGCGACCTACCTCGCCGCCCTCGGACTCGTATCCGGGGCCCTCGCGGAAACACTGCTGGCCCGCGCCGTCGCACAACCGATCCACCAGATGCGCGGTGCACTCCGCCGCATCGGGCAGGGCCGGCTCGACGTGCGCGTGCCCGTCGACGACAGCAGCGAAATCGGGGTACTGCAATCCACCGTGAACGACATGGTCCGCGGACTCCAGGAGCAGGACCGACTGCGCGACCTGTTCGGACGGCACGTCGGAAGAGACGTCGCGCAACGCGCACTCGACCGAGGAGCCGACCTGACCGGCGAAATCCGGGAGATAACAGCACTGTTCGTCGACGTAACCAACTCGACGGCACTCGCCCACCAGATCTCACCGCAAGAATTCGTCGACAAGCTCAACCGCCTCCTCGCAGAAGTGATCGCGGCAACCGAGAGCCACCACGGGCTGGTCAACAAATTCGAGGGAGACGCCGCACTCTGCATCTTCGGGGCGCCCGTCGCCCGAGCCGATGCCGCTGACTCCGCACTCCACGCCGCACGGCAGATCCGCGACCGCGTCCTGGCCGACGGGGAACTCGACATCGGGATCGGACTCGCCACCGGCCCCGTCTTCGCCGGAAACCTCGGCACCGACCAACGCCTGGAATACACCGTCATAGGCGACGCGGTCAACGAGGCATCACGCCTCACCGACCTCGCCAAACACACGCCGGGACGGATCCTCGCCAGCGACGCCGTCATCAGAGCCGCCAGCGAACCCGAACGCGAATACTGGACACCACACGGCGACTGCTCCCTCAAAGGACGAACCCTGCCGACACAAACCTGGGAAGCATCGCGCCGGCCTACTGCACCGCCCGCGGCTTGGGTTTGACCCGTCTAGCTAGGGTGACTGCCATGAGCGATGTGACATACCGGGACTATGCGTAGACCAAGAAGGTGCCGGAGCTGAACAACGCATTCTGTGTGACGGTCATCAGCAACGCGACGCTGCCTGAGCGGATCGACGCTCTGCCTACGGTCAGCCAACCCGCCCAGTGCGACCTCGCAACGCTCCTGTTGCGCTCGTTGGAGTCGTGGGAGGAGATCGGTTCAGACAATCTCCTGGCCGGTCTCGTCCAGCACTGCGACTGGACAATTATGTACGAAAGCAACGGCTATATCGGGGCGACTCCGGAACTGATGCAACCACTTTCGGCAGGCCGGAAATCGTTGTTCATCACGGCAGCGAGAACTCGTACTTCTTTCGGTAGGTCGACGGCGAGAGCCGAACATGGTTCGACACGCTATTCGCCGCTGAGCGGAACGGCTCGACACCCGATGAGCTCATGCCGCTGATGCGTCAGATCGGCGGGTTCGAACTCGAGCCCGATGGGTCGGCCAAGCGCACTGAGTTTCACTGCCACGAGGCGACGTTCGCTCTCTGCGACACCGTGACCGGTCTGCGCCTGACCCCGCAGCTGTTGCGGGACACCATCTTCACGGTCGTTATAGCTCGGCGGACATTGGTGTGACACGTTCGCGATCAGTTTCTGATGGTGCGGCGACCAGGAGTGCGATTACCTCGCCACCACTCGATCAATCACCCGTGGCTCTACGCAGGTCCTTGCGGAGGATCTTGCCTGCCGCGCTCTTCGGGATGGCGTCGATGAACTCGACCTCGCGGACCTTCTTGTGCGGAGCAACCTGAGAGGCGACGAACTCGATCACCTGCTCACCGGTGAGATCGGAGCCTTCACGCTTGACCACAAACGCCTTCGGGATCTCCTCGCCGGTGTCGGCCTCGATCACGCCGATGACCGCAACGTCCGCGACATCGTCGTGGGTGAGCAGCAACGCCTCGAGTTCGGCGGGCGGCACCTGGTAGCCCTTGTACTTGATGAGTTCTTTGAGCCGGTCGACGATGTAGACGCAGCCGTTCGCATCGACCCGCGCCATGTCGCCGGTGTGCAGGAACCCGTCGTCGTCGATGGTCTCCTTGGTGGCCTTGTCGTTGTTCAGGTAGCCCGCCATGACGTTCGGGCCCGCCACCCACAGCTCACCCGGCTCGCTGAGTCCTTCGGCCGGGATGTCGATCTCGTCGCCGGTGGCCGGATCGACGATCTTGTTGACCGTGTTCGGGATGGGCCAACCGCACGACGACAGCGGCGCCTCCGGGCCGTCGCCGGGTTTGCTGGGCATGGCGTGGCTGACCGGGCTCAGCTCGCTCATGCCGTAGCCCTGGATGACCCGGGTGTTCAGGCGCTTGGCGACAGCATTGCCCAGCACCTCGTCCAGTGGCGCGGCACCCGACATGATGGTGTTGACCGACGACAGGTCGTAGTCGTCGATCAGCGGGTGCTTGGCCAGCGCGACCGCCACGGGCGGCGCGATGAACACATAGCTGCACTTGTAGTTCTGGATGGATTCGAGGAACTGCACCAGATCGAAACGCGGCATCACCACGAGCCTCGCCCGGTTGTACAGCGCGAGGTTGAGCAGCACCGTCATCCCGTAGATGTGGAAGAACGGCAGCACCGCGAGGACCGAGTCGTCGTGGGACATGTTCAGCAGCGGCTGGCTCTGCGCCACGTTGGCGACCAGGTTGCGATGGGTCAACATCACACCCTTGGGGTTGCCGGTGGTGCCCGAGCTGTACGGCAGGACCGCAAGATGGGTGGCCGGGTCGAAGCTGACGTCCGGTGCCGCAAGGCCGGCACCCAGCAGATCGAGCGCGTTCGGGTGAGGGCTCTCGGCCTCTCCGGGCCCGTTCAGCAAGATCACCGCGCTCTCGGGCAGACCGACCTGCGCTGCTGCCGCCTTGGCCTGGTCACCGAGCTGGGTGATCGTGATGAGCATCTTGGCACCCGAGTCGGTGAGCTGCTTGGCGATCTCGGGCGCGGTGAACAGCGCGTTGACGGTGGTTGCAGTGGCGCCCGCACGCAGGATGCCGTGGAACACGAACGCGAACGCCGAGGTGTTCGGCGACAGCAGTGCAACCTTGTCGCCCACCTCGATGCCACGCGCCGCCAGGGCTCCGGCGAAGGCGTTGATCCGGCCGATCAGCTCGCGGTAGGTGGTGCCCTCGGTGGCGCCGGCGTCGATCAGCGCGGTCCGATCCAGGTCCTCCTCGCTGATCGACCCGAACAACGTCTCGTAGATCGAATCCTCGGAGATCTCCACAGGGGGAAAGGGACTCTTGAAACTCATGATTCTTCGGCCTCCGGCATTGTTGACACAACAAGTGCCGATACTGTTTATCGGCGTCTGCGACTTAGGGGCATATCTAACGGGGACTGTTTTCTTATCGGTTCTATTTGGCCAAGAATCGGCGGACGAAGCGGTGAGAATTATGACGATGGGTAATGTTGGCCTCCGGCTTGGCAGCTGCATCGCCAACTTCGCCTACTTCTTACCGGCTCGTTCGCCCAGTTTGGCCTGTTTTTCCGCAGCCGCTTTGCTCAGCGACGCGGTGCGTTCAGTAGCGACCTCGGCGAGCTCGCCGGCGCGTTCTGTGACGACCTCGGCGATGTGCGACGCACGACCGGCCAGGACACCGGCCGTTGTCGCACTGGCGGCGGTCGACGGCAGCACCGCGGTGACCTTGTCACTCGCGATGGCTGCTGCCTTGCGTCCGCGCCATGCCAGCGAAGGCTTCCCTTCGGTGTCGACGGTTGTGATCAGCAGCCCGCCCAAGAGTCCCACGTTCTTGATGAAATGGGCCTGCTGCTCGGCCCGCTCGTCCAGATCGGTCTCGTTCCAGAAACCGTTTCCGGCCAGCGTAGTCGGAATGATGACGCCTGCGAGGGTCAGAGAGGCGAGCCGCGGGAACTTGCCGGTGGCCAGCGCCAGACCACCGATGATGTGAATCGCGCCGTTGATCCGGACCAGCACCTGCGCGTCGGACGGGATCAGATCCGCGGCCTGCAGGGGCAGTTGGGTTTTTGCTTTGTCGACAAACGGCTGGGTGGTTTCGGCTAGCTGTTCCGGGCGGCGGATCGCATTAATCCCGGTGGCGATGAACGCGGTCGCGAGCATGGGACGGGCAATGCGGCGGATGAGCATGAAACGGCCTCCTCAGGACACTGGTTACAGGGACGTGTTCCGCGAATGTCATGCGCGAAACCTTGTCCCAAATAATTAACTTTCGCTGCGCACAGATGGCCAGCTCTGCGTGATAGGTGGCCATCTTGTGGGTAGTGCCCCCGTGCCAAACTGGGCAGTCGGTTAGGCGACTTACTAGTGGCTGCCGGTATTGCCACGAAAATCGGGGGCCAACCGCGGAGTAGCGCCATTGGCGTCAAAGTCACCCTCGTTGATCGCATCAGGACTATGGTATCAGGTACTCGAAACCCTGAGTATCAGATACCTACAGTATCTGGTCCTCCACTCGATTTTGTCAACCATCTAGTGAGGAGGAGTGTCGAGCACTGCAAGTAGTGTCCAGGCTGTCGATGGGCTGGACTCGATTGGGCAGGCCAGTGAGATGGTCGCGCGGCGCGCTGATGGGGGGCTGCTCGGCGGTGTGGTGACGTTCATTGACACGACATCACGATCGGAGACCCATCATCGAGGGGAACAGCGGTGTGCAGCTCACCGAGATCTATGCCCGATCGCCGCTCGCACCATGCTGTTCCAAAACCCGAGGACTACACCAGCGTGCTGCGGGTCCTTGACGCCTGACCATGAACGATTGCAGTGATTTGGCTAGCGGATTGTCCTTCCGAGGATCGACAGCTTCGCCGGTAGACACGCGATGATGAGGTGCTGATTCCTGCCGTCACAGTAAGGGAGAGCGTTGCGGTGCGGGTTCGCTTCGCGACCTCGCTGAATGGGCGGCTCGGCTGGGGACAGAAGACACGGTGAGGGATTGGGCCGGCGTGCCGACGATGAAGAGCCCAACCTCTGACGCGACGCGCGTGGCCGGGCGTCGCCTCTCGCAGTTCGGGGCGACTTCGAGGGCTTTGACGAGACGCGGTCTCAAGCCTCCGGGTCGAGGGCGTACTGCGTCCCGAAGGCGGTACTGCTGACTGCCGCAGCTCGTGGGCAAAGATGTCGGTTGCGAACGCCTGCTGCGATCAGTAACAACTGATGTGCGTGTTTGCTCTCGGTGTGAGATCGACTAACTTGAGTCGAAACGAGTCAAAGTGCTCGGATTCGCCCGTTTGATGACCGTGGCGCGCTCTGGCGGGACGTCAAAAACAAGCTGCGTGTTGATTTTCAGGAGGCATCGTCATCGACAGTCCAACCGATGAGCAGCTAACGGTCCACTGGTGGAACGCATTCCAGAACCGCGGCGACGTAGTCGACGGTGCAGAACTGGAGGCGCACCACCCATGGTGTCTTGGGTGCGGTACCGACAATCCGCACGGATACCGCTTGCAGGCCCGACGGCGTGGAGATGGCGTGGTTGCCGTGCATGTATTCGATGGTAGACATCGCGGCGCCCCCGGAATAGCACACGGTGGCGCCGTGGTCACCGTCCTCGATGACATGGTGGGGATGCTGCTCTACGTCGTGGGCGAGATGGCGGTAACTCGCAAACTCGACACCGAGTTCTTCGCCCCCGTGTTGCTGGGCACCCGGTACGAGGTCAGTGCCGATCTCGTGTCCCGGACGGGCCGCAAACTCAAAGTCCGGGCCGAACTGCGAGAGGCGACAACCGGCCAGCGCGTCGCGTCGGCGGTTGGGCTCTTCATCGTCGTCACGCTGGAGCACTTCACGAGCACGTTGGGTAAGAGTTCTCCGAACCACGTTGTAGAGACGGCTATTCCGCAGCAGGTAAGTGACCACGACGATACGCCGACGACGCACTAATCTCCCGCGTCGCGCGCCGGGCGGCGACCTGTAGCGGAAGGAATGCTGTGAGTACATATGGTCTCTCGATCCTCGGCACCGGATTCCACACGGTGTGGGCTTCAGAGTTCTACTTCCGCTTGGTTTGGGGTCGAGCCCATTAGTGCTGTCCTGCGCTCAGCAGGGGTGCCGGTGGGCCCCGAGTACGTACTACGTGACCAAGGCCCGCGCGCCGTCGGCGCGGACGCGACGTGACGCGGGTGATGGGTCCGGCTCTTGAACAGCTGGGGGAGGACAACTACCGGGTCTACGGTGACCGCAAGCTGTGGACGGCCGCGCGCCGGGCGCGGTCACGCCGTCGGCCGCGACCAGGTCGCCCAGTTGATGCGGCTCGCCGGCATCGAAGGGGTCCGCCGGGGAAAGCAGGTGCGCACCACGAAAGCCGATCCAGATACGCCACGGCATCCGGATCTGGTCAAACGCAACTTCACCGCGACCGCACCCAATCATCTGTGGGTGCCGATCTGACGTACGTGCCGACCTGGTGCGGGGTGGGGTATGTGTGCTTCATTACCGACGTCTACTCCCGGATGATCGTCGGGTGGCGCGTGGCGTCGCATATGTCGTGCCGACACGTTGGCCGAGATCGCAGGTCCGGGGCACCACCCCGACAGCCCGGCGGCGGGACCAGGCTAAGTGGACCGTCGTGCAGCAGAGCCTCGGGCCGATCGCACCGACGAGTCAGGTATCCCCGTGTCGCACATCGGCCCTCCTCGCCGAGTTGATCACCTCGCCGTGGGCCACCATCTGGGGCACACGTCAGGGCGCATTACGTTCCACAAGCCGGTCCGCGACTCTCGACGAGGCCGCGCCCACTCGTCGGAGAAGCCGTGCCACTCGCGGCATGACCTCCAGATCGCGATACACAGCCGCGTGCACGAGCCAGTCCGCAGCCTCGACCGCGGTGAGCGCGGGAATTTGGTGGTATTCGTTGGTGGGCTCGATCATCGGTGTCCGCACGAGCGGGAAGAAGACGGTCGTCACAGAGACCCCTGTGCCACGCAACTCCGACGCTATGCTGCGTCCGAAGGCGGTAATCGCGGCCTTCGATCCCGCGTATGCCGAGAACTTGGGCATAGCGCCCATTGGGATCCCCCAGGTGGAGACGTTGATGAAGTGGCCGCTGCCGCGCTCCTTCATGGCAGGTAGGAACCCTAACGTCAGCTGCACGGGACCGAAGTAGTTGACCGCCATGGTGCGCTGATAGTCGTGCAGCCGATCCGTCGAGTCGAGGACCTCGCGGCGAATCGACCGCCCGGCGTTGTTCACGACGATGTCTGGGCAGCCGTACTCGGCGAGCACGTGCTGGATCAGGCGAGCCGTGTCGTCGGTGTCGGAGAGATCCGCCGGACAGGCGTCGGCATAGCCGCCCGCGGCCCGGATACGCGTGACGAGCTCGTCTAGGCTGTGCGCACGACGCGCCACCATCAAGACGTGGGCTCCACGACGGGCGAACTCTTCAGCTGCCGCAGCGCCGATGCCCGACGAAGAGCCAGTGACGAGGACGGTTGAATACCGTAGCCGCCTGGCCGGCGACCCGGTGCGAAGTGTATTGACGAGCTCGCCCGGCGTACGTGGTCGTTGTAAAGCAGTATGCGCGACTCGGGCCGGCACGTATCTCACAGCTGCTGCCACCATGCATAGACCGTAGATCACGAGGCGCAGCACTATTGACCCCCATCCGCTGCGAGGATGCGGCCGATGGTCGTCTTGCCCGTCGTCCCAGTGGGCCGGAGAACACGAAATATGTGGGCCGCCGTGCCAGAGCGAGAGCCCCTCGCTGCCGCCTTCGTGCACCAACAAAAGCCAGACTTGGTGCTTGACGGCCGGTGGTTGGCCGATTGGCGATCTAGCTCGGCCAGGACGGCGTCGTAGCCGGTTGAGCGGCCCCTACGATCACCTGGTCACCATCAGCCGTCAAGATCAGCTGTCAGCGGTAAGAACTGTCCTGAGGGAGGTGTCGGTTCCGGTTGAAAAACGAGCCCGCCGAAGCGACACGGGGGCAACCGGCGCACGACGACACCGCCCGCCCGCTCTGTTCTGACATGTGCACAATTCGATGATTTCAACACCGTCCGACCCTCCGCGTGTACATATACGTTCCATTCCTGTACACACGCGCCTGTAGCGACCGCGCGGCCCAGGCCGTCATGCCGTCTTTGCGTCTCGCTGGTTAGCCGTCTTGCCAGCCACCGCTCCCTATCGCGCGGCCCTGGATCGGGGCGGTTTCGGTCATCGCACGACCGGGGCATTTCCGATATCCGATACTTGCGGTATCGTGTACGTATAAAAGCCGTAGAAACATCAACCTCAGGGGAGGCTTCTTATGGCTAGAACCGGCATCATCAAACGTTGGCGTAGCAACATGGATGTGCTCGACGACACCGTGTACACCGACATGCTCAACACACTGTCTGAGGGGTCAGTGCGACGGCATTTCAACCCCTATATCGATATCGATTGGGATGCACCCGAGTTCGCGGTGACACCCAATGACGAGCGGTGGATCCTTCCTGGGACCGATCCGCTCGGACGTCACCCGTGGTATCAAGCGCAAGCGGTCGAGCGCCAGATCGAGATCGGTATGTGGCGTCAGGCCAACGTTGCCAAGGTCGGCCTGCACTTCGAGTTGGTCCTGATCCGCGGCCTGATGGACTACGCGTTCTGGACGCCCAACGGGTCGCCCGAGTACCGCTACTGCCTGCACGAGGCCGCCGAAGAGTGCAACCACACCATGATGTTCCAGGAGATGGTGAACCGCATCGGCGTCGACGTGCCCGGGATGCCAAGATTGCTGAGGTGGTCCCAACCGGTCGTCCCGTTGATGGCCGGGCCGCTGCCGATCCCGTTCTGGTTCGGCATTCTCGCCGGTGAAGAACCCATCGATCACACGCAGAAGAACGTTCTGCGCGAGGGTAAACAGCTGCACCCGATCATGGAGCGGGTGATGGCGATCCACGTGGCCGAAGAGGCGCGGCACATCTCGTTCGCGCATGAGTACCTGCGTAAGCGGGTGCCGCATTTGTCGCGAGGGAAGCGGTTCTTGCTGTCGATGTTTGTGCCGGTGATGATGCGCGTGCTGTGTTCGGCCATCATGGTTCCGCCGCGGGAGTTCTGGAAGGAGTTCGATATTCCACGCTCGGTGCGCAAGGAGGTCTTCTTCAATTCGCCGGAGTCGCGGCAAACGCTACGTGACATGTTCGGTGACGTCCGGATGCTGTGCCACGACACGGGACTGATCAATCCGCTCGCCAAGATCGTTTGGCGGATCTGCAAGATCGACGGCAAGCCGAGTCGCTACCGTAGCGAGCCGCAGCGCCAGCACGTGTCCGCCGTAGCGTAGGGCGGCGTACATGCCCCATGTGATCACCCAGTCGTGCTGTAGCGACGCCTCCTGTGTGTACGCCTGCCCGGTCAACTGTATTCATCCGTCGCCAGACGAACCCGGGTTCGCCACCGCTGAGATGTTGTACATCGATCCGGTCTCGTGTGTCGACTGCGGCGCATGTGTATCTGCCTGCCCGGTCGGGGCGATAGTGCCGCAGGCAAAGCTGCGGCCTGAACAATTGCCGTTTGTCTCCCTCAACGCGGCGTTCTACCCGGATCGGCCCGCAGGCGAGAGGGTTCCGCCGACGTCTAAGCTGGCGCCGGTCATCGCCGCGCCGAAAGTCGATGCACGCGAGTCTGATCCATTGACGGTAGCGATCGTTGGCTCTGGTCCGGCGGCGATGTATGCCGCCGACGAACTGTTAACCCAGTCAGGCGTACGGGTCAACGTCTTCGAACGTCTCCCGACGCCCTATGGGCTGGTGCGGGCCGGCGTCGCACCCGACCATCAGAACACCAAGCGGGTCACGCGGCTTTTCGACGAAGTGAGCCGATCGCCTGGATTCACCTTCTACCTCAACGTCGAGGTGGGATCGGATGTGTCCCACTCCGAACTCTTGGCCCACCATCACGCGGTGGTGTATGCCGTCGGAGCGCCGAACGATCGCAGACTCGACGTCGACGGCATGGGACTGCCCGGCACCGGCACGGCCACCGAAATGGTCGCGTGGATCAACGGACATCCCGAATACACAGATCTCCCTGTCACGCTGGAACATGAACGAGTGGTGCTGGTCGGCAACGGCAACGTCGCGCTCGACGTAGCCCGCATTTTGACGACTGATCCGGACGCATTGGCGCGCACGGACATCGCCGATCACGCGCTGGCCGCACTGCGGCAGTCGAAGGTCAACGAAGTGGTGATCGCAGCCCGCCGCGGGCCGGCGCAGTCCGCTTTCA
This sequence comes from Williamsia sp. R60, assembly GCF_054063855.1. Taxonomy (NCBI): domain Bacteria; kingdom Bacillati; phylum Actinomycetota; class Actinomycetes; order Mycobacteriales; family Nocardiaceae; genus Williamsia; species Williamsia sp. R60. Next base: position 91,164 of record NZ_JBSSGR010000006.1, on the reverse strand, counting down.
CCCTGCCGGAATTGATCGGGCTAACATCGACGTGCGACGTGGTTCTCGATGCGACCGACCAAGCTCTCGTGCAGGCCGACCTCGCCACGGCGGAGGACCCGCTGATCCGAAACAAACTGGAGGTACTGAGCAAGCTCGGAGACGCGTCAGTGCCCGCGACGCGCCCGCAGATCCGGTTAGCATACCGGTTGACGCCCGCGCGCATCCTCGGCACTGCCCTCGTGAGCGGCATCGACTTCACAGTGACGGGTTCGGATCGAATCTGTCATCTCGACGCCGGCCTGGTGCTGACATCGATCGGATACCGCGGGAAGGCCATTCGCGATCTACCGTTCGATGACGTCGCCGCCGTGATACCCAACGACGGGGGCCGGGTCATCGATCCGCAAACGGCACAGCCGGTGCCAGGCAGCTACGTGGCGGGCTGGATCAAGCGCGGCCCCAACGGTTTCATCGGCACCAACAAGTCGTGCGCGGCGGAGACGGTACAAAGCGTCGTCGATGATTACAACGCCGGTCTGTTGACCGCGCCGCGCACAAGGCCCCACGCGTTGGCGAAACTGGTGCGCAGCCGCAGACCAGATGTGGTGAACGCGGCCGGATGGAGGGCCATCGACGAAGCCGAAATCAAGCGTGGCGGAGGGCGCCGCCCGCGCGACAAGTTCACCTCGGTCGCCGACATGTTGGCAGTTGCGGCCGCCGCACCTACTCCGCCGTTCACGCAGCGGATGCTGGCCGGTTTCTGTCACTGACGACGAGCCCGCTGTCATGCTGAGACACGAGGTGGCGGATGGTTACCCGGCTACCCGGATGGGGGCCGATGTTGCTTACCGTCGTGCTGGTCTCGTCTTCGTCGGCGGATCGATCTTCACGAGGGGTGCACCTTCACGATCCCTACACGCTTCGCTCCCACGGCGAATCCACCACCGCATTGCAAGGGCGATGACTCCATCGCCCGCGAAGCGACGCTCCTGCTGCAGACGGGCCTGGGACAAGTGGTGATGCTCTCACCCGGAGGACCGCGGCGAACTGATGGTGAAGGTGTCCGGGGTCAAGGCGTTGGCGACCACTGCCGCGCTCAACCTCAACAGCGGGATCTTCGAGGTGATCGGTACGGCGCGGGATCAATCCCAAGTACGGCTTCGACCGTTTCTGCGCAACGTGCGTACCCACACCCGGCACGCCCCAGAGGCATACAAGATCGCCGACGTAGGCCAGCACAGCCTCAACGGGCAGTACCCGATCCCCGGCTTCACCTCGTAGGTGGTGGGTCGGGGACGTACAGATCCAATCGTGATCTCCCACCGCCCCGCCGGGCATCGACCCGGCGGCGGTGGCCCGTCAGAACTCCCGGTGGACCGAAATCAGTCCAGCACCGGGTGAGTGTCACCGTCTCGCGAGAACTATCCGCGAACCGAGGAACGCAACGTAGGCGCCCAGTGCGACCAGCCCCGCCTTCCGCGTCGCCGGAATCGCGATCGCGGTGCCCACGACGGCCTCGGTGACCCCGTTCCGCTTGGTCCACGTGGTGGTGTCCTTCGGGAACGCCGACGCGGTGATGGCATGAAACGCCTGCGGCACCACCAAGTGTGCTAAGCCGGTCGCGGCCAAGACGGCTCCGGCAGCGGCGGGAACGGACGTGGTCTGGTTGGGCATTGGGTGTCCTTCTGTGAGGTGGATTCGATAGCTCATCAGAGCCAAGCGCACCGGCGGTCGTGAGACAAGACCACATGCCGGAGGTGGGGCGGGCGAAATGATCGCGGTTCACGGGTTAGTTCTCTCAAGTACCCTGAAGCACCCAGGTCCAGTTCCCGATCCCGGACAAACTGCTTGCTGGCCAGGCGCACCAGCTGCGCGCGGCCGCAGCTGGTCGGCCGAGCGTTGTACGTAGCGCAAGTTGGCGATGTCAGCCTATGCCGGCTGGGGTCCTTCGGCGCGGCCCCACAGGGCGTCTACTTCGGCCTGGGCAGGTGCCATCAAGTGTGCGTTCGCCGACCGCGGCACCCCCATCGGGGCCTTATCGACCATTGACAACACTGTCTCTGCGGACTGATAGTTGGGAATCGAGCTGTGGCTGCTGACACACATATTCTGGTGTGGCGGAACGGGACCGGAGGACAGCATGGACGCGGAGCAACCCGCCATCAGCTCTACCGACGACGCCGGTGTGGTCGACTTCAAGGCAGCGCCCATCCGTGCAAGGCGGATCAAGTTCTCCTATCCGCAGGGCTCCATGAACCGACACTATGTCTCCGACGACCTGATCATGAGTCACGTCGTGTCCATGCTGTCATCGGTCTTCCCGGAGGGCGAGGACTTCTTCATCCGGTCGGTGAAGTACTACAAGGATGAGATCGCCCACGCGACATTGAGGGCGCAGGTCGACGGGTTCATCGGCCAAGAGGCTACACACGGACGCGAGCACCGCGAGATCAACGAGCATCTCCAGGAAATGGGTTACCCCACTCGGATCAATGACCGCCTCACCAAGCGAGCGCTGGCGATGATCTACCGTCACGCGCCGCACAAATTCTCCTTGGCCATGACCGCCGGCCTCGAGCACTACACGGCGACCCTGGCCTCTCTGCTCCTCACGAATACCGAGGCACGCGCGCTACTCACCTCCGACGAGGTGCGGGGACTCCTGCTGTGGCACGCCTACGAGGAGGTCGAACACAAAGCGGTGGCGTTCGACGTCTACCGGACCATCGGTGGCAGCGAAGCTCTGCGTATCGGCACGATGCGCGGGATCCACATCACGTTTCTGGGACTTGTCACCGTGTCCACGCTGGCGTCAATGCTCACCGATCGCGCCACGTACAACCCGGTTCGTCTTCTGCGAAGCGTGGCGGCTATGCGCACCAACCCGTGGATCAACCGAGATGTATTGCGCGAGTTAGGAACCTACACGCGTCGCGGGTTCCATCCCAGCGACAACCCCACAGACTATCTGCTCAAGACCTGGCGCTCGGAGTTGTTCGGCGACCAAGGTATTTTGACGGACAACCTCGTGGGTGGACGTCAGCGCCGCTCGGACCGCTGCTGAACGAGGGCCGCGTCGGTGGGTACCTGTGACCCCCGTCGTCGCACCACGATGGTCCTCGATGTCATCGAGATGGCGCGGTGGGCACTCACCCTGATCATTCCTATAACGAGCAGCACGCGGCGCCGACCACCTCTACACCCTCAACTGCGAAGAGCCAAAAACGTTCGGTTCCATCCGCTGCTGGTATTGGACCGCCCCGAGATCCGGCGGGGAAGCCCTGGCCGGGCTGCTCGATGTCTCCGAGAGCTTCGGTAAATGCGGCGACGGACGACTTCACCGATTCGCTGTCCGACGTTGACCCGGCCAGTGCGCTAACTCCGGCAGGAATCTCCGAATCATGTATTGAAGTACTCGAAGTACCTGATACTGTGATGCACACCATTGAAGGGCTGTGCAGCCATATGAAGGAGAGCAGTATCGCTACGGGAGTCACTGGTCGTGCGACGGATAGTCTTGCGACCTTCGGGAACACGACCATGCTCGCCGGCCAGGCACTGCGGTGGACCGTGTATGACATTGTCACCGGACGATTTCCGTTTCGGGAGGCTGTCACCCAGACCTGGTTCGTCATCACCGTAACGACGTTGCCGGCGATCCTGGTGGCGATCCCGTTCGGCGTCATCGTCTCGGTGCAGGTGGGAAGCCTGACCCAGCAGGTCGGGGCCACGTCCATCGCCGGCGCCGCTGGTGGACTCGGGATCATCCAGCAGGGGGCCCCGATCGTGACAGCGCTGCTGCTCGGTGGTGCGGCAGGGTCGGCCATCGCCTCTGACCTTGGCGCACGCACCGTCCGTGAAGAGATCGATGCCATGGAGACGCTAGGACTCAATCCGGCCCGTCGAGTCGTCGCCCCGCGGTTCGTCGCGGTTCTCATCGTCGCTCCGCTGTTGTGCATGCTCATCGTGTTTACCGGTCTCGTGGCCGGCTACATCCTGAGCGTCAACGTCCAGGGCATCACGCCGGGAAGTTACGTCTCCTCGTTTGCATCCTTTGCCTCGTCGGCGGACATCGTGGTGGCACTGATCAAGTCAGTGGTGTTCGGTCTCGTGGTCGTGGCAATCGCATGTCACCGGGGTCTGTCCACGAAAGGCGGCCCGAAGGGTGTGGCCGAATCTGTCAACGCCACCGTGGTCCTGGGGGTGGTGGCGTGCTTCGTCATCAACGTGGTCATCACCCAGCTGACAATTATGTTCGTCCCGCAGACCATCGGATGACGGAGAACACGTGACCGCCATACCATCCACCCGGTTCACTTCTGTCACTCGTCCGATCGTGCGTGCTGTGACGCCCCTCGCCGAAGTCCCTGCACAACTCGGGCACATCACCACGTTCACCATCGACACCGTCGCAGGAATTCGCCACGTCGCGACCACCTATCGACGACAGACGCTTTTGTACATACATGAGTTTGCTTGGGGACGAGGCGCTGTTCTGGTCGGCGGGGGTACCGCGGTCGTGCTTGTCATTCTCGGAATGGCTGTGGGGGCATCCATCGGCATTCAGGGCTACGCCTCGCTGGACCTGGTGGGGATGGGGTCTCTTACCGGGTTCATCTCGTCATACGCCAACACTCGGGAGTTGGCACCTATTATCGCCGCGATCGGCTTCGCAGCCCAGGCCGGCTGTCGCCTCACTGCGGAGATCGGTTCTATGCGCATCGCCGAAGAGATCGACGCACTCGAGTCGATGGCGGTGCGGCCGATTCCGTACGTCGTCAGCACGCGCGTGGTCGCAGCGATCACCACTATCATTCCCCTCTACATCGTGACGCTGATACTCAGTTTCGTCGCGGCCAAACTGGTCGTCATCCTTATGCACGGTCAGTCCGGTGGCACCTACGACTTCTATTTCAATGCGTTCCTCAAACCGCAGGATCTGGTGTTCTCAGTCATCAAGGTCCTAATTTTCGTGGTATCGGTCGTCATCGTCCACAGCTACCAGGGCTACTACGCCACCGGTGGAGCAGAAGGCGTCGGCCGCGCGTCTGGTCGAGCGATCCGCAGCAGTCTCATCATCATCGTCGTGGAGGACATGATCTTGACCCTGCTGATGTGGGGCTTCGATTCGGGCGTCAGGATTTCGGGCTAGGAGTTTAAGTGGCTGTATTTCAAGATCCGTCAGGGCGCGCGCCGTCACGAACGAACTTGACCCTGCGTGGGATCGGGGTTCTCGTCGTCGTGGTGGTTGCCGCCTATCTTCTGGTGGGCAACGCGAACGGAAAATATGACGACAACAAGACAGTGACGATTACCACCGACGCGATTGGTGACGGATTGAAGAGCGGATCGGAGGTGAAGTATCGGGGCTTCACGGTGGGCAAGGTGTCCTCGGTGTCGGTGCGCGACCAAAGCACAAATGTGAAAATCGAGCTCACCGGAGCGAACGACGACATCCGGTTGAGTCAGGGCATGGCGGTGAATTACACGTCCGCCAGCGCGCTGGGGCCGACGGCACTCGAGGTTGTCGACCCTGGGCGGGGAGCGCTCATCCGTGATGGTGGCAGTGTCTATGTGAGCAAGCAGCAGTCCGAACAAACTTCGGTATCGACCCTGATTCGAAAACTTTCCAAGCTGGTCAATGCTCTCGATCAGCCAGCGTTCAATTCTGTGGTGAAGTTTGTGGTCGACGATTCCCAAACGTTTGCCGACACCGGCAAACTCATGTTCCAGATCGCGCAGCTCACTCGGGACGTCCAACAGCGGCCAGTGGGCCAGGATTTGGCGATCGCGGCAGACCTGTCCGAGGGTGTTGCCGACTTCATGAAGCCGTTCATTCCGGGCATCCTCATGAACGTCGACATCGCGGACTTCTTCGCCACCGACGAGGCCATCAAACAGACCAAAGGCAACCTCAACGACACCGGCGAGGTCCTGTTCGGCGGACTCGGAGGACTGTTGAGCAAAAACTACCCGGCGTTGAGTTCACTACTGGACGTCGGCCTCGATTTGGCGAGGCCGGTCGCCAGATCGGCATCGGGGCTCGCGCGGACCGTTTACACCATCCCGCAGATCCTGGACAGCATCGACAAGGCCACGCCACAGGTCGGGGAGCGAGTGCAACTTCAGGTCGCCCTGATAGTGCAGACCTCACCTGCGCTGCAGAGCGCGCTTGCAGCAGGAGGACCGAGGTAGATGAAGCTCAAGTCGTTAACTCCCACCATCATCAAGATCGTCGCGTTCACCGCAGTCATCGGCGTTCTCACCTACGTGATCATCGCCATCCTCGAACCCAGCTCGGACGGAGCGAGTTCTGAACGATCTGCGGTCTTCTCCGATGCATCCGGGCTCAAGCCTCGCGACGGTGTGCGGTCGGCAGGGGTCAAGGTCGGTTATGTGACGGCGATCGACCTGAAAGGGGCCACGGCGGTCGTTCATTTCCAACTGAACGACGACGTCACGATCACATCGAACACCACCGCCGCCGTGCGTTATCAGAATCTTCTGGGACAGCGATATGTCGAATTGATCGGTGCGGAACAGGGAAAAACACAGGGGGCACTCACACAGGTGGCGCTCGACAAGACTGTTCCCTCATTTGATGTGTCCACCTTGTTCAACGGGTTCAAGCCGGTGTTCGACACGCTTAACGCCAACGAGATCAATGAACTGCAGGCCAACTTGTTGCGCGTTGCTCAAGGTGATGGAAGGGGTATATCGCCTGTTCTCAAGCAGGTCGCCAACATCACCGCCTACGGGAACCAGCGGTCTGAGATCATCACCAATATTGTGACGAGTCTTGGCCAGGTCTCCGACCAACTCGAAGGCCGCTCAGCGGAGATGGTCGAACTCGTCGACAAGCTGGGATCGATCGTCGACGCCTTCAGCCGCGTGAGTGACCGGCTGCGAGAGTCGCTACGCGAGGTCAACCGGTCCATGTCGAAGACGGTCATCACCGGCGAGCAACTTGAGTCAACGTACGACCAGAGTTTCGCGACGATCTATCAGCGTCTGGCGCGAGAACCCGGGGAGTTAGAGGGTCTACTCAACGGTGCGGTACTGCTCAAGCCCCTTATGGACTCGCTGACCGCTGCGACGAACTCCACGCCGAGCGAGGCACAATGTTCGAAAGGTCTTCTGCCCCTGCCGGATACAGCGAAGATTGCGCTTATGGGGCAACGATTGGTGGTGTGTCAGTGAGGTTGTTCAATCGAAATCGATCGCATCACCAGCCCGAACGCAGACGCGACCTCATCGTCGCCGGTGTGGTGGTGGTGACGGTGGTGGTCGGTCTGGTGATCGCCGGGGCCGTGTATATCTCACCGCCCGGTCAAAAGGTGTACTCGGCCCAACTGGTCAACACCGGCGGGCTGGAGTCGGGTGATCAGGTGCGTATAGCGGGGATAAGACAAGGGAAGGTGTCGTCGGTGGACCTCACGGGAACGGTTATCACAGTCAAGTTCCGACTCGACGACTCGGTGTCTGTCCGTTCGGATGCTACCGCAGCGGTTCGCCTGATCACGCCGATCGGCGGGCGAGTTCTCGATCTGGACCCAGGGTCAGGACCGACCGCGCTGTCAGGGGCAATCCCCCTTGTTCAGACATCGAGTACCTACGACATCTCGAACACACTCGAGACGACGACGCCGGTGTTCCGTGATGTGAACGGCGTCGATCTCCGTCAAACTGCGTCGCTGCTGCAGAATGCGTTCTCCGACGGCAACACAAACATTCCCGACGCACTGAGGAACACCAGCAGTTTGATGGACCTTCTAGAGCGACAGTACGGTCAGCTCGACAAAACGGTCGCTCTATCCGATGAATACGTCAAAGCTTTCGCCGACCAAAAACAGGTGCTGGTCGACTTTCTCCGTCAACTCAGCTTCCTGGCCAGTACGCTGGGACCTGATATTCAAAACGTCCGCGACGGGTTCGACTATCTCAGGCGTCTGTTCAAACTTCTGACGAGGCCGCTCGTGGCGTACCGCGATGGGATCGAACCGTCCGTGCAACAGTTCAAGACGCTCCTGGACAAGGTGTCGACAGAGCTGCCGGGCTACTCCAACGCCCTGACACAGGTCGATCAGATCACTCAGCGCCTCGGCGTCCTCCTCCAGGCGCCGGTCGGTGCGCCGGCCACCCCAGAACCAGAGGTTCGTGTGTGCATTCCGAGTGGTGACGACAAATGCTGACCACCTGGGTCCGAAGACTGCTGCTCCTGATCGCCGTGGTGGTTGTGGTGGTCGCTGGTATCGGGATAGGGCGGACGGCGTCCGACGACACGCGCGCCCTGTGCGCAGAGTTCACCGATGCATCGGGCGTCTTCAAAGGCAACGCAGTCGCCATGCTCGGCAAGAAGGTGGGCAGCGTCGTCGGGGTGCACCAGAATGAAGGTCAGTCCGGTGTAAGGATCGACATGCGGATCGACAAGAGCGTGCCGCTGTCTGCCGACGTCGGCGCGACTCTGGTGTCGACGTCCATCGTGACCGAACGTCAGATCGAGTTCAGCAAGCCGTACTCCGGTGGAGCCCGATATGAGACGAATCAGTGCATTCCGTTGAGTAAGACGAGAACCCCGCTGGGCGTCAGTCAGACGCTCGATTCGATCAGCAACTTGTCCGAGGACCTGGTCAAGGACAACGGCAGGAACACCGACGCCGTCCTGCAGTCCCTCAAGCTCGTCGCCCGCAATCTGGAAGGGACACAGGGTGACGTGGCCGGGATCATCAAGGACTCTGCCACGCTCATCAACGACCCGGCCAAGCGGGATGGACAGATTCGCAGGATCGTCGGGAACCTCGCAACACTGACGGGGGTGGCAACCGAGAACGACAAAGAGCTGACCGCCCTCTTCGACAACTTCGTGGGTGCCATCAATGTCATCGTCGCGTTCGGTCAGACGTTCGGCGCGGCAGTCGAGTACGCGGGGACGTTCGTACCGATCCTCTCGCGGTTCGCATCGGATTTCGGGCCCCCAATATTCGCGATCGGTGATGCTGCCGTTCCGCTCATCGCCGGCATGGGAGAGCAGCCGGACATGGTGGCAGCGGTCGCAGCCCGCACGGCAGACCTCATCGTGAAACACCCCGATGCCAAGTCGATCGTGCGGGCATTCGCAGTGTCGCTGCCTTTGCGAAGCCTCGTCAGTGGCTGCGCCGCGTCGGCGGCAAACGGCGTCTGCGGGCCCGGCGATGCGTCAAGGACGATCGCCGGGATGATGGGGGGAGGGGCCTGATGATCTCGGTCAACCGCTCACGCTTCGGACCCATGATGGTCGTACTGATGGCAGCGATGGTGTTCGTGACGTCGTGTGGGATCAACGCCGACAATCCGCCGACCATAGGGACCTCCGACGGCAACGGCTACGACATCGAGATGGAGTTCACCAGCGCACTCAACCTGCCGGCCCTCGCAAAAGTCCTCTCAGAGGGGCTCAGCGTCGGAGCCGTCGAGGATGTCACGTACGAGAACGGGCATGCGGTCGTCAAAGCTCGCATCAAGAACAACACTCAGCTGCCGGGCGAATCGCGAGCTGAGCTGCGTCAAGACACTCTCCTTGGTGAGATCTACGTTGCCATCCTTCCCCCAGTCGAGCCGTCGACGGGTGCGTTGCTGCGGTCGGGTTCGGTGATCCCGCTGGCACGGACCGAGCCGGCAGCAAATGTCGAGGACGTCATGCGCGGGATGGCGAATGTCCTCGGCGGCGGTGAGCTCGACAAAATCCACACCGCAATCTCGACATTGAACACCACGTTCCCCAAGGATCCGCAGGAATTCGACGCCCTGTATCGGACAACGCTGGAGACCGTCTCGGAGGTCTCCTCGAACACCGACCAGCTCGACGTAGTGTTGAGGTCGGCTGATGAGACTCTGAAAGTGATCTTGGACGACCCGTCGGGAATCGACCGGATGCTGACCAAGGGCGGACGCAACTTCTATGGCCTCGGCTACTCCTTGATCGACGTCGCGCTACTCATCGCCAACTTGCGTGATTTCGCTACGGCCGCGGGCAGGATCGTGGATCCGGAGTACTCACGCATCAAGGAGTCGGTGGCCGCGATCGCCCCGGTGATCGCTTCGATCGCCAACTCCGACATCTACTCGAAGTCCGTCACGGAGCAGGCAACGCGCGTCATCCGCGACAAACTCATTCCATTCGTGGGGTCGCCGGACATTAACCTCTCGGACATCTCCATCGATGGTCGGGACCTGGCGCGGCGTGACGCCGAATCGTTCATAACCGTGTTGAAATCGATCGGAATGATGCCGTGAACCGCAGCAGCAGCACGCTCATATCGATGGTGGCTCTCGCCGTCGTGTTCGTCGTAGGGCTCGGCTACCTCGTCGTCGGCGTGGCACGCGTCAACCCCACCCGCTCCGAGTACTCGTTAACCGCCTTCATCGACAACTCCGGCGGTCTACTGGACACGTCGCCGGTGATGGTGCGGGGAGTACCCGTCGGAAAAGTGGCCTCCATCAACGTCGTGGATTCGGCACTTAAGGTCGAGATGACGATCGATTCGGACCACAAGATCCCCCAGGACAGCGGGATGTCTATCCAGAATCTGTCGCTCGCGGGGGAACAGTACATCAACTTCGTGCCCACGGGCACGGCCACCGGCGGGTACTTCCACAACGGAGATGTGGTGCCCGCGGACGCGGTGCACGTGTCGCAATCGGTGCCCCAGGTGTTGCCGAAGATGGCTGCAGTGGCAGATGGACTCGACCCGGCATCGATCGAGTCCATCAACAAGACCGTCGCCGAGGCCGTCGCCGGACGGCAGGAAGACCTCGACACGATCGGCGACATGATGCACCGTTTAGTCAATTTCGTCGGCAAAGATGGGTCCGTCCGGGTGACCGCGGACAACGCCGAGTTCCTGCTCGGCCTCATGTCCAATACCGGGGACGTCCTCAGTACGGCAGCTGTGCGCACCCCTGACGCCGTAAACGGACTGGCGCGCATTCAACGGGCGTTCATCGAGTTTACAACTACTTCGTACGACAAGTGGCCTCCGGTGTTGAAGCTTGTGGAAAAGCTCAGCGGCTATATCCAGATCCTGCAGCCGGATCTGCTGACGATCACCCGGGCGGTGAAACCGGCGACCGCGAAGGTCGCGGACACCTACGTCGACTTCGGGTCGATCGGCGACCTCCTCGCCCGAACCTTCCCGGCGTCGGGACCAGGTCGCGCGGAGGTCCCCCTCACCGTGTCGCCGTCACCACGGTGACAACCATGTCCCACGCGGACTGTCACCACAAGTACACAGAAGGCCCCAGATGACAAATGACGAGACCGAACCGCACACCGAGCCCACTGAGGTCGAGGACGCCGCGGCAGCAGCGGCGACGGATAGCGATCTGCTGGTGGACGACAACGCCAAAACCGCTTCCGTAGCCACGGCGGAACCGGGAGACGGCGACGTCGATCCCCCCTCGCCAGGCGGGCGTCGCTGGTCAGCAGCGCCGCGATTACGTGCCTTGGTCGTTTCGGCCGTGATCGTGGTGCTCGCAGTGCTGGCCGGCGTGTTTGCCTACCTCTACGCCGAGGCCGACGACGCGAAGTCGGTATTGGAAAACGACGCCGCGCAACGGGCCGCGGCGGCAAAGGCCGCCTCGGATTACACGACCAAGTCCCTGACCTACAGTTACGAGAACACCGACGCCTTTTTCGCGGCGGTCAAAGAGAACGCGGGTGAGGCGCTCATCAAGCGTTACGACGAGGTCCGGCCGACGCTGACCCAGATCATGCAGCAGGCCCAGGTGCAGGCGTCGGGACGCGTTCTGGCCACCAGCGTCACCGGTGACACCGGTGACACCGGTGACACCGACGGGGAATACACGGTGATGGTCTTCGCGAGCCAGAAGACGCAGAACGTGCAGAACCCACAACCGAGTGAACTGCCGACGTTGTTGAAGGTGGTCGTGTCGAAAACGGCCCAGGGCTGGCAGATCCAGGACTATGGCCCAGCGGAATAAGGTAGCTGCAGAAGGAGTTCTTCATGAAGAGCGCGATGCAGGATGCACCTTTGACGGTGGCGTCGATCCTCCGCCACGTCGCGACGAATCACGCTGCAAGGCAGGTCATCACCTACGGCGGAAACGAGCCGGCTCGGACCATGACCTACGGGTCCCTTGAGAAACGATGCGGTCAGCTGGCCAATGCTCAGCGTCGTGCCGGTGTTGGCGACGATGACCGTGTCGCTACTTTGCTGTGGAACAACCAGGAACATCTGGAGGCGTACGCAGCGATTCCCGCCATGGGTGCCGACTTGCACACCCTGAATCTGCGGCCGTGCCATCTGTGGCGTCGAGATGCGTCTCACCGACGAGGCCGGGATGCCGGTTCCGCGTGATGACAAGTCGATTGGGGAATTGGAAGCAAGGGGCCGTGGATCACCGGTGCCTATTACCGTCTCGACGAGGACAGCGACAAATTCCGGGACGGCTGGCTGCGCACCGGCGATGTGGCCACATCAGCCCGGACGGTTATCTCACCACGCTCACCGATAGATCGATCGAAGGACGTAGTCAAGTCCGGCGGCGAGTGGATCTCATCGGTGGAGCTTGAGAACACCATCATGGGCCATCCGCAGGTGGTCGAGGCCGCAGTGATTGCCATCCCCACGATCGATGGCAGGAGACCGCCCTAGCTGTGGTCGTCCGGGCGCACGACAGTGACGTGACCGCCGATCAGCTCAGGGAATGGTTCCTCGCCAATTGCCCCGACGAGAGATCCCTCGTTGGTGGATCCCCCCAGCACTGGCGTTCGTGGATCAGGTGCCACGCACCAGCGTGGGCAAGTTCGACGAGAAGGTCTTGCGTGCCCAACATGCCGACGGGGATTTCGTCGTCGTGTCGAACTGAACACATCTCTTTGCAAACGGCGGCGGTGCAATGCACCGCCGCCGTCTGGTGTTCACCTCTCTTGGCCGATGCATCTAGAAGCCATCCCAGGCCGCCGTCGGCAGCGATGCCTAACTTTGCGCTAAGCGGCCACGGCACGGGCGAAACCGTCGCGCGAATGCGCAATCGACACCGGTCGTGGTATCGCTTCCCCAGCGAGAACCGAGACCTGTCCGCCCCTGCCACGCTGACGCCGGATTGAATCCGCCGTCAGCGATTAGACACCGTCAGATCGTCCTCGGGCAGGGGACCATCCGCCTCGGTGGAATCCGGCTCACCGTCCGCACGGTGCACCCTCCCTGGCCACCAGCTCGCCTCACCGAGCAATGCTGCTAACGCCGGGACGACAATCGTGCGGACGAGAAAGGTGTCCAAGAGTAACCCGATACCGATGATGAAGCCGATCTGCACCATCACGTCGATCGATCCCAGCATGAGTCCGAACATGCTCGCCGCGAAGATCAAACCGGCTGAGGTGATGACCGAGCCGGTGTACGCGACCGTGCGCAGAACTCCGAGCCGGATATTGGCCGTCGATTCCTCTCGGAGCCGGGAAACCAACAGCATGTTGTAGTCGGCCCCCACTGCAACCAGAACGATGAAGGACACCAGTGGGACCGGCCACGCTATTTCGTTGCCGAAAATGTGTTGCAGGACTAGGACACCGATGCCCAGCGAAGCTGCGTAGTTGAGAATGACAGTGGCCAGTAGATAGATCGGCGCGACGAGCGCCCGAAGCAGGAGCATCAGGATCACGCCGACTATCAGGAGCGTCCCGAATCCGAGTAACTTGAAATCGTATGCCAGAAGTCGTTGGACGTCGGCGTTGATCGCCGGGAATCCCGCTACAGATGCACGCCCACCCTGCAGTGTGGTGTTCGGCATGGCGTCTTCGGCCACCTTCGACAGGCTGTTAGCCAACGTCATGGCATCCGCGGTATACGGATCGTAGGCGGTCTGCACTACATAGCGAACAGTCTTGCCATCCGGCGAGATGAACTGGCGCGCCACCTGGCTGAACTGTTGATCCTTGAACGCGTCGGCGGGTAGGTAGAACCCCGTTGCCGAGTCGGTGTTGCCGATGTCCCGAGCGGGCGCACGTAGTTGGGCGGCCACCTGAGACAGGCCCGCCAGCAGCTGTAGGTTGCTGTCCACCAATGCGCTCACACCGCCGGACAGCTGGCGGGCCCCGTCGGCGAGCGCTCCGACGCCCGTCTGGAGCTGCGACAACCCACTGCCGAGGTCCTGGCCGTTGATCGTCTGCAGAGCGGAGTCGAGGACGTTCAACGAGCTCTGCAACTGCGCGAGGTCCGCCGTTCCCGGGCCGTTGACTCCACCGAGCTGGGTAGCGAAGTCCGCGAAGCGACCGAGGGACTGGTTGTCGGCCAGTGCGCGGATGTCCGAGGTCTGTGCCTGCAAGGCCGAACACTGCGGGATCTGGACGCACCAGGGAGCATCGAGTGCACTCAACACTGGTGCGACGGCGTCGGCAGCCGACTGTGCCTGTCGTGCCACTCGAGACAGCTCGGGAGCTTGTCGGGAGAACTCATCGAGTGCGGGCGCCGCAGCAGCCAGCTGATCGACGAGCGGACGATACTGGCTGAGCTGCTCGCCGGCCGATGAGGCCTGCTCGAGCAACCCCGACAGCGGGGCGAGGTTGGTGGTGATCTGCTCGTTCAGCAGAGCAAGACCGTCGGCGAGTTGTACGGACCCGGTCTTCAGTAGGTCCAGGTCGCCCTTGCGTGACTGTGCGTCATCGGTCTGCTCGGTGATACGACTGCCGATTTGGTCGTTCTGCCATGGCAACTGGGCCTGCTCAAGTTTCTCGCCCGTTGGGCGGGTCACCCCGATGACGCGGGTGACGCCGGGAGTCTGTGCTATGCGCGACGCCATCTGATCGAGATCTGCGAGTCCTTGGCCGGTACGCATGTCTGTGTTCGACTCCACCAGAAGGAATTCGGAGATGATGGTGTCTTTGGGAAAGTGCCGGTTCAGCAGTGCGTATCCCTCGTTGCTTCCGGTGTCCGACGGCTGACCTTCCCGATCGTCGTAGGTGATCGTCATGGTGGTCGCGATGAGGCCGAGAGCGATCAGTGCCACCACACTCACCGCGAGCAGCGGGACCGGCCGCCGGATCACCCCCGTTCCCACCCGATGCCAGTACCGCCTGGTGAGGTCACGCCGAGGTAGACCCGTGCCACGCTTTGCCGCGAATGACAGCACGGGGGGCAGCAAAGTGACGGTGGCCAGGAAGCCGAAGGCGATGGAGACCGCGCACGCCGGGCCGAGCGTGCTGAACACGCTGAGTTTGGCGAACGCCATCGCTAAGAAGGCAAGGGCAACCGTCGCTGCGGACGCGAGCACCACGCGACCGATCGTTGCTGTGGCGTTCGCAATGGCCACGTCAGGGGTGTAGCCCGCCCGGATGCCCTCGTGATACCGGCTTATGAGGAACACGGAGTAGTCGACTCCGGCACCGAAGATGATTACCGTCATGAACATCGAGGTGAACTGTGATACAGGCATGCCCACTTCGCCCAGACCCGAGAGCACCCCGCGGCCCACTGCCAGGCTCATGCCGACCACCAGCAGCGGCATGAGAGCGGTGAAGACCGATCGGTAGACGATCAGTAGGATCCCGGCGATCAACAGCACCGTGGCGATCGTGATCACGATCAGATCGGACTCGCCGACCGCGAGCTGGTCGGTGAACGTGGCAGGTGGACCGGTCACCCGAACAGTTGTGCCGGTACCACTGAAGATCTCGTTCGTGGTGTCACGGACCGCTTCCACCGCGTCGGCAGCGTCCGGCCCGCCCAACGTCCCGGTGACACCGATAGGCAGATACCACGCCTTCTTGTCCTCGCTCAGCGCCTGACTCTCCGTGAGCGGGTCGCCGAGCAGGTCGCGGACCGCGATGACGTGTTCTGTGTCCGCACGTAGTGTGGTCACCAATTCGTCATATAGGGCGCGGGTGGTGTCCGAAAAGCCCTCGTCGTTCTCCATGGCGACGAAGACGGTGGTCTTGGCCCCCTTCTCATCGAACGCCTCACCCATCCGGTCGAGCGTCTGGAATGACGGTACGCTCGCGGGTATCGGGTCCACCGACTGCTGCCGGATCACCGACTCCAGCTGCGGGAACAGCACTGCGAGGCCGACCGCGACCACGACCCAGACCGACGCCACGACCCCCTTGCGCCGCAGCGTGAACCAGGCGACTTTTTCCAGTACAGCGCTGTATTCACCGATTCTGGCAGAACGCCTCGATGGACGGTTCCGGATGATCGACGGCCTGGCCACGTACAAATTTCCTCTCGGACTGGATTGTTGGGGGACGCCCCCAGGGCGGCTGCGCAGATCGGTCAGCTGTGATGTTCGCTCTCTGCTATCGCCTCCACTTCCTCCAGGGTGGTGGGGATGTGGTACGGCGGCCTGCTCGTGCCCGAGATGCGATAGCGATCCCAGAAATCAGGATCGCCCACGACGCACTCGGCGCGTCCCTGTGGTGTCACAAAGACAGCAACCGTGCGCCTGCCCCCGAGGAGGGCGTCTAGCGCATCGTTCTTGTCGATCCTGCCGTACCAGGTGTAAAAGCCGTTCAGGGGCTGAAAATAGCCCTTGATCTCCACCTCGACAGCAATCTCCTTGCCACGGCACACCAGGGTGCCCTCGCCGGAGTAGTCGAGATCGTGGTTGTCAGACACGCAAGGCCCACTTTCTTCACATCGAACGTTGACAAAAGAACCTGCTAACGGAGACACTAGCAGTATCGGGTACCCAGAGTATCGGGTATGAAGTCGAGACTCAGCTCGACCCGGAACACAACGGAGGTGTCACATGACCGTTCAAAATGTGGAGATCAAGCCCGACGTCTCGACGGAAGGCGTTGCGCGCGTCAGCGCCCGCAAGCCCGTCGACATGCAGAGGTCTGCCGGTCGACTGCTGCGTGCGGCGGCCGAGAAATTTTATGACGCGGAGATCGACATCGATTGGGACTCGCCTTGGGAGGAAGGAAAGTACTTCCTGCCAGAGCATCGGGTCTCGCTCTACGGCACCAAGCTGTGGGAGAAGATGAGCGACGAGCAGAAGGTGGAACTCGGGCGCCACGAGATCGTCAGCATTCTCAGCTTCGGTATGTACGCAGAGAATCTGCTCAGTTCGGCGCTGCTCCGAATGTCTGCCAAAGGCGCCCTGACAGATCAAAGGTCCCTCTACGCCCTCAACGAGATCGGCGACGAGGCACGCCATTCGACGATGTTCGCCCGGCTGATCAACAAGACGGGGGTGGCACCGTACAAGTTACCGAAGGGGTTCTTGAGCTTCGCGAAGATCTTGCACTTCGTGCCTCTCGGCCCGTCCGTGTCCGGTGCGACACTGCTCATCGAGGAGATCCTCGACCGCGCTCAGCGTGAGGCGATGAATGACCCGAAGATGCAGCCGCACCTGCGCCAGCTCATGAAGATCCACGTTCTCGAAGAGGCCCGCCACATTACGTTCGCGCGGCTGGAAATGGTGGAGGGCATGCAACGCCGCGGGCGAATCTCCCGCGCTTGGCATCGAGGCACGTTGGCGGCCATTGCGAACTTTGCGTACCCGTTGCTCATCAATCCGAAGGTATACCCGGCTAACGGAATCAACCGGCTGCGTGGCCTGTGGGCGCAGCAGACGAGCCCCAACTATCGCGTCAACTTGCAGTTCATGTCCGAGCCGATGATCCGGTTCTTCCACGAGGCCGGGATGATGGAGGGGAAGTTCACAATGGCGATGTGGCGCGCAACGCGCAGCCTCCCCGACGACCTGCGCTGACCCGTCCCGGCCGGGTCCACGCGGCCGCTAATCCGTCTCTCGACCCTACGCCCGGATCTCTCTGGGCTCAGACGAATGCCTCACATCTGCCTGCCACGCGTCCCGCGCCGAGCAGGTCCGTTCGCTCTACTCTTTGATCAGGAGACCTTCACTCAATGCCGTCTTCCAACACCAAGCGCGCGCCGCGCGCCGCCACGGCGACAGACTCGGGAACGACCGAACCCATCACTACCAAGGTGCTCATCATCGGTAGCGGCTTCTCCGGCCTCGGTATGGCCGTGCAGCTCCGCCGACGCGGGTATAACGATTTCATTGTGCTGGAAAAGGCCGACTCCGTCGGTGGGACGTGGCGCGACAACACCTATCCGGGATGTGCGTGCGACGTACCGTCCCTGATGTACTCCTACTCGTTCGAGAGCCGCGGTAGCTGGTCGAAGGTGTGGTCCTCACAGCCTGAGATCGAGCAGTACTTGAAGGAGATCTCCAACAAGCGTGGGATCACCCAGAAGATCCACTTCGGACAGAAACTGGTCTCCGGATACTGGAGCGAGTCCGAATCCCGGTGGCACCTGCGTACCGAGTCGGGCCGGGAGTACGTCACGCAGTACGTCGTGTCCGGTGTCGGCGCTCTGCACATCCCGAACTTCCCGAACATCCCCGGAATCGACGAATTCGCCGGCCAGGCGTTCCATTCGGCAAAGTGGGACCACACGGTGGATCTGCAGGGCAAGCGGGTGGCCGTCATTGGCACCGGTGCCAGCGCGATTCAGTTCGTGCCGTTCGTGCAGAAGGAGGCCGGCACACTCACGGTGTTCCAGCGCACCCCGGCTTGGGTACTTCCGCGCAAGAACTTCGCGGTGCCGGGACCACTTCGTACCCTGCTCAGCAAGATCTCGATTACTCGCCGCCTCGCTCGGTGGTCGGTCTACTGGGGCGCAGAGAGCCTGGCCTTCGGGCTCAACGGCCACTCCAACCTTATGCGGCCAATCGAAAAGGTGGCCAAGTGGAACATCGAACGTTCCATCACCGACCCCGAGCTACGCCGGAAGCTGATGCCGTCGTACCGCATCGGATGTAAGCGCATCCTGGGATCGAACGACTATTACCCTGCGCTCGCCGCGCCCAACACGACAGTGATCAGCGATCGGATCGAGAAGGTTACCGCGGATTCGATCGTCACCGCTGACGGCGTGTCGCATCCGGTAGATGTGATCATCTACGCCACAGGGTTCCATGTCACGGACGGGTTCGATCAACTCGCCCTCAAAGGCGCGCGGGGCGAGGACCTGCCGTCGCACTGGCACCAGACGGGTATCAACACCCACCTCGGCATCACCACCGAGGGCTTCCCGAACCTGTTCTTCCTGCTCGGACCCAACACAGGTCTTGGGCACAACTCTGTCGTGTTCATGATCGAGCAGCAGATCAAGTACATCTTGAAGGCCATCGACGCCGTCGACAGTCGAGGTGCGCAGCGCGTTGATGTACGGCCCGAGGTTCAAGAACACTTCAACAAGGACATCCAGCGCAAGCTCGCCAAGGGCGTGTGGACCAACGGCGGATGTACGAGCTGGTATCTGGACTCGCAGGGTGTCAACCGTACGGTGTGGCCGGGGTTCACCTGGCAGTACTGGCGAGCGACGAAAGACTTCGAGCCCGCCGAGTACGAGATCGCCTGACAGTCCAGCCGTAGGTCATCGGAGAAGTGAGTACACAACAGTGAGTAGTTCGACAGCAGGCCATAACGCGACCCCGGTCGCGGTCGTCACGGGAGCCGCCTCGGGGATCGGCCGGTCCCTTGCCCTCCAATTGGCCGGACGCGGGGCCAGCCTTGCCTTGTCCGACGTCGACGAGATGCATCTCAAAGAGACGGCGGACATGTGCCGTACCGCGCATCGGGCGACGGTCGAGACCGCCGTGTTGGACGTGGCAGATCGGGCTGCCTTCCAGGATTACGCAGATAGCGTCCAGTCGACATTCGGGCGCGTCAATATGGTGTTCAACAATGCCGGCGTCGCCCTCGGCGTCGACGTCGTCGACATGTCCTGGGAGGACTTCGATTGGCTGATGGGTATCAACTTCGGTGGTGTTGTCAACGGGACGAAGGCGTTCCTGCCTTATCTGATCGCCTCGGGTGATGGTCATCTGGTGAACACCTCCAGTGTCTTCGGTCTGGTCGGAATCCCCAGTCAGAGTGCCTACAACGCCGCGAAGTTCGGTGTGCGTGGCTTCACCGAAGCACTTCGCCAAGAGATGAAAATCAGCCGGTATCCGGTCACGGTGACATGCGTTCACCCCGGTGGCGTCAAGACCAATATCGTCAACAACGCTCGCGGTGTATCCGAAATGGGGGCAGATACCGCCACCATTGCCTCGATGTTCAACAACATCGCCAGGACCACCCCGGAAAAAGCGGCGGCCACCATCCTCAAAGGAATGGACAAGAAGAAGCCCCGCGTGTTGATCGGCGCAGACGCACGGGGCTTCGACTTTGTCGCACGCGTGGTGGGTCCGCGCTACCAGGACATGGCTGCGCCCATCACACGCGCGGGCTACGCCTTGGCTCGCAAGCGGGGGATCATCAAATGACCGTCGAGCAGGAGACTCGGCCGGGCACCACCGCCCGCTCACGGACGCTGACCGTGTCGGAGGTCGTGCAAGAGACCAAGGACTCTGTGAGCATCGCCTTCGAGGTGCCTGACGAGATCGTCGACGATTTCAAACACCTTCCCGGGCAGTTCATCACGCTGAAGATCCCGTCTGACCAGACGGGCCACGTCGCACGATGTTATTCGCTGAGCAGTTCGCCTCATGTCGATGACTTCCGCCTCGAGATCGGGGTCAAGCGCACCGATGGGGGATATGCGTCGAACTGGTTGTGCGACAACGTCTTCGCCGGCATGGAGCTGACCGTCCTCACGCCGTCAGGGAAGTTTACCGCGAAGAGCCTCGACGTCGACATGCTTTTCTTCGCTGGCGGAAGCGGCATCACGCCGGTCCTGTCGCTGGTGAAGTCGGCACTGGTGTCGGGCGGTGGGGACGTCGTCCTGTTCTACGCGAACCGTGACGCCGACTCGATCATGTACGAGCGCCAGCTTCAGCAAATCAGCTCTGAGTTCGCCGAGCGGTTCACTTTGGTCGGCTGGCTTGAGTCCGAGAACGGGATCCCCACATCCGAGGCTGTCGAGAAAATTATCCGTGACCACAAAGGGGCGGAGATTTTCACCTGCGGCCCTGCCCCCTTCATGGACCTGGTGGAAAGGTCCGCCGCCGCGTGTGGAGTGGACCATTCGGGTGTGCATCGCGAGGTGTTCCAGTCCCTGGCGGGTGACCCGTTCGACACCGCCACACTGCGTCGACTCAGTGACGACGAGGGTGTGGCGACGGCCACGGTTTATCTCAACGGAGAGTGCATCACCACGGCATGGCCACGTAACACGCCGCTGCTCGACGTGCTTCTCTCGCAAGGACACAACGCCCCATACTCGTGTCGAGAGGGCGCATGCAGCGCGTGTGTCTGCAAACTCATCGAAGGCGATGTCGACATGGTGCAAAACAACATCCTCGTCGATGACGACATCGAGGACGGTGAGCGACTCGCGTGCCAGGCACTTCCGCTCACCGACGCTGTGACGGTGAGTTTCGATGACCTCTGACTCTTCGGGAGCCGGCCTACTGTCGCGGCGGTCGCGCGAGGTTCTCTCCACTGACGGCACGAGGCTGTTCGTCGAGGAGTACGGGCTGGGTGATGATGCGCCGCTGGTGGTGTTCAGTCACGGGTGGGCGTGCCAGGGCCGATTCTGGAGACCTCAGATCGAACACTTCGCCAGCACACACCGTGTGGTGGTGTATGACCAACGAGGGCACGGCTGGAGTGACCGGGGTCATACCCCTTTCTCTGCGTCGGTCCTCGGCGACGACCTCGAGGCTGTCCTGCGGGCTGTCGTCACGTCGAGTCGTAAGGCATTGGTGACCGGTCACAGTATGGGCGGGATGTCGGTCATGGGTTGGGCTGCCGAGCACCCGGAGTCGGTGCCCCTCCTGTCCCGCGGTGCCGTCTTGGCGAGCACTGGCCCCTCCCAGTTGGTAAGTAGATCGACGCTGATTAGGTCGCCGCGCCGATTCCGCGCCTCATTGGAGCGGGCCTTCGCAGCCGGGCTCGCCATGGCGGGGCCGGAGATGCTCGACACGCGCTTCAACCAGCGGTTGGTGAAGTACGGGACGATGGGTCCACACGCGTCGGCCGACGTTGTGGCTGAGTGTTCTGAGATAGTACTGCGTTGCCCCCCTGCGGTTCGGGGAATGTGGGGCAGGGTCCTGGCCACTATCGATGTCAGCAAAGGAGTCGACTCACTTGCGGTTCCGACGACAGTGATCGTGGGCTCTGCCGACAGGTTGACACCCGAGGTTCATTCCACCGATCTCGCCGAACGGCTGCAGCAGCGCGGCCAGCTGCACGATTTCGTGGTGTTGCCGCAGATCGGTCACATGATCAACATGGAGGCACCGAACGATTTCAACGAAGCGGTGGCGCGATTGGACGCAGCCACGGAGAAAGGCTAACTCTTGATGCCTATGACCGGACGCACATAGCTGATGATCGCGGGGGGAGGGCCCTTCCGGTATCGTTGCTTCCACAATGTCAGTCGTCCGTCGCGTTTCCTCCGCACCATCTCAGGTACAGCGTCGGGTGCGTGATGCCCGTAGCACGCGGTGGGATGAACATCGGGTCGCGGTACGCGCACAGCTGGTCGAGGCGGCCATACGGGCCATCGAACGCTGTGGCGTAGGCGTCAGCATGGACGACATCGCTGCGGAGGCCGAGGTATCTAAACCGAAGCTGTACCGCTATTTCGGCGACAAAGCGGGCTTGAACGGGGCGGTGGCGGCGAAGCTCGGGGCGTTGATGTGGGAGTCGGCGCAAGTCACAATTTTTGCCGAGCAAGAACATGCTTCGGTCGACGACATGGTTCGCTCGTCTATCCAGTCGTACGTCGCGCTCGTCGGGCAACATCCCGTGGTCGTCAGATTTCTCATGGCGAATCATTTGTTTGAGTACTCCGGATCGGGAAGCGGCGGAGTTGCGGAGCAATTGAGGTCGGTGATGGAGGTCATCGCCGGTCGGTTTACTGAATCTCTGCAGCGTATTCATGCAGATACCTCGATTATTCCCATGGCCGTGGCGTCCATTCTGGGTTCTGGTCTATCTGCGACGCAGTGGTGGACCGACGGCGGTCGTGAGCAAGGGGTGGACGACAAGTTCTTCGCCGCACACCTGTTGGAAACGACGTGGGGAATCATCGATGGCGCGGGCGCGACCATAGGCGTCGCCTTCTCACGTGGTCTGCCATTCAGTCATCCCGGGTTCGCGTCCCGCCGCTAAGTGGACTGACCATGTTTGGCAGCGAGCCATTCGCCGAACTTGTTTTGCCAGTGGCGGCGCGATTCGACCGATTCTTTGCGTTGCGGTCGGGTTGATCGTGCGTTCCGGTTGAGGGGTGTGTGTGCGTTGGTGGGCGGCGAGGAAGTCGTCAACGATGTGCGCGCAGTCGTGCCGGTCGATGTTTCGTAGCCCGGTTCTTCGTGCGAAATACCAGCGGTCCGAGAAGTTGGCACATTGCGAGTTCGATGTCGAAGTCGTCTAGTTCCTCGCGGGCATGAGAGCTTTGCAGAATGGCTTCAAATGGTTGGCGGTACTGGTCGATTACCCGCTGCTCAGCCGACAAGCTTCCCTCTTTGCCGCAGCGCCCCTGCATGTCACGACTCTCGGCGATGGCGCACGGCGGCGCGATCGCCGCGGCGTGGGACGACCTGCCGGGCTCACCTTGTGGTTGCTGCAACCCCGGCTGTCACCCGCCGCCTCACAGTCGAGTACCTGTTGCCGGTCCCGCTGCGCCGCCCGCACCGCATCAGCGGCCCGCCGCGCGGGAGAGCTGGCGCACTCGGGCGGTCTCGGTGGAGGGACATCGACAACCGATTCCCCTGCTCGAGCAGCCACAGCGACAGGATGGCCGAGGCCTTTGCTGTTCTCCACCGCCCATATGTTCAGGCAGCCTGCCGGCCCACTCGAGTTCACTGATCGAAGCGAACCTGGTGATGGTCCTGATCATGGCGTCGGTGTCGGTTCGTTGCTCGGCGTCGTTGTCCTGGTCGAACTACTCACATCAGTTCGATGAGCTGGTCGCGCAGCGACCCCGTCGAGTGTGCCGGCGGGATGCGTCCATGGTGTATTTGTCACTAGCGTTCTCTTTTGAGAGATATATCAAAGTTCCACCGCAACAAAACGTGTTCCCCGTGTAACGCCGTTCTCTACAACAACTTCGTCTTACATAATGGGCTCCTGATCTTATTTCCACGAGACGACGGTTAGTGGTCTGCAGTCGCCAACGAGCTGGACGCAAGTTCCAAAGCCTCGACAAGATCAGTCTCCTCCTTTGGCAGTCGACCGGCGGCCTCGGCCACCGCATCTAGGCGAGCTCGCACATCAGCACCGCGCTGGATCCCGGCGCGCGCGGTCTCGGTCCAGGCCCGCGCACAGCAGTCGGCGGCTTGCGCCAGGTCTGCTGTGGCGAGGTCGCCAGTCAGTCTTGCGACCTCAGCGCACCCCTCGGCGAGTAAGCGTCGGAACAACCCGCCGCCGGTGCCTGCCTTCTCGATGAACGCGCCGAGGCCGAACAGTAAGATTTCAAGTTCGTCATCTGGAAGGTCGGCCCAGGCGTGGACGTCGGCGGCCAGCGCTGCCGCAGCGGCCAAGCCCTCGGCACCGCTGGCTGCGGTGAGATCGGCGATGCTTGCCCCCGATGCCTGACGCAAGTTGTCAGCAGACTGCCGAAACGCTGCCGCTGCAGTGTCGCCGATAGTGGGGAGCTCGCTCGGCCAGGTAATGCGATACGTGCAGTGGCGCGTCGGCTGTGGGAACGACGTCGAAGACCTGGCCCGAGCCAGCGAGTGGAAGGGGACCGCCTGCACCTCGGCCCGGTCGTTGTCTACGACGAACGCTACGCCCGCGTCCTCGTCGTAGCCGATTACGACGATGTCGTGGCGGCTCATCTGCATCTGGACCCTCAGATACGGTAGCTCGGCGATGTCGCCCCACACCAGGCTTGGTCGACCGGAGTCGATTTCGTCGCGTACCCACGACCATCCCTCCTCTGGATCATCGGTGGTGAGGACCTGGACCTGCCCGCCGAGCCGGCGGGGTAGGTCGACTTCGAAGTCGGCACCTCGTCCCACCAGATACAGCGGTGGAACGAGGGCATTCGATCGAAGATAGGACAACCCCAAGGCGCCCCCGAGGGTAAATACGAGCCCTTCGCTGGGCGGTCCGTCCCACCCGAGATCGTGCCAGTGCAGCAGATCTCGCATCGCGCCTGAACCACAGTGGCCCCCGATCTGATGGGGGTAACCCTGGATGTAGGTCTTGCGGAGCATATGCCGTCCTTTCCGAGTCGCGGGGCGTTGGTGTCGAAGACCAGTCAATTGCCAGGATGCGTTCCAGGTTGGGGCATGCATAGCCCATGGGTCGATGTCGAGCTCGGCGGGAAAGGCCGATTCGCGAGCCAGGCTATCGAAGCCGCGACTTTTCGTCAGTGGACGCGCCGAATGAGGTTTGGACCTGTTCGTCCTTTCGAATTGCGTATCGCTCGCCGACTCACATCGATCGCCCTCAAGGCAGAGTCGCCTCACACTGCACCGGCGGGTGACAGTTCGGCGCGGCCGATGGGGAGCTGCTGGGTGATGACCCGCTTACTGAACATGAAATCGCGGGGACGATTGATGCAGTCCGCCGCAATCAGCTCCGCACTGCGTAGGTAGTAGCAGGTGAAGTCGCAGTCACGGGTCGGGTTTCCACTGAGGACGACTTCGTCGTATCCAGTGTTGAGCCCGGCGATCTGGAGCTTGAGATCGTATTGATCCGACCAGAACCAGGGGAGCGCCTTTATCTCCTTAGGCTTTCCGCAGATGGTCGCGGCAGCGACCTTGGCCCACTCGGCGGCGCTCGGCACGGACTCCAGGCGAATGCGACGTCCGTAGCGGGCCATGTCGTGGCTGGCGCAATCCCCGGCGGCCACGACGTCGGGATCACTGGTCCAAGCGTGGCCGTCGATGACGACGCCATGTCAACGGCAAGGTCTGCGGCGGCGAGGTCGAAGGTCTGCGGCGGCGGCGAGGTCGACGTTGGGCTCCACGCCGATTCCGATAATGAGGAGGAACGCATTCGAGATGCACGCCGCCTGAGAATGCAGCCACGTCGAACGATGGCTGTAGACAACGCCAGGGTCGTGACACTCGAGCACCAGCTCGCTAATCCGACAGGCCATCAGGCGCTTCCTACCCTTCTACTGGAACTCAACCGACCAGCCTCAGGAGCAGACTCCCAGCAAGTGAATCGGTCGGAATCGTATCGAGCGAGACTGCGCGGTAGCGAGCGCTTTTCGCTATACCAGCGGGTTGTCAAGCTACCACTTGACATAAGATATCTTATCGGCGTTAAGTCGTTGCAGCACAGTTAGATTCGTCACCAGTGACGAAACGTAGCCCGAGCTCCCAGTACGCAAGCGACAACCAGGCCACAGGTCGTCTTGCGAAAACATCATGCAGTCAGCCCATTCGTGTTGGCTGCAACTGCTCGGCGACCGCATCCGCGTCATCGCCTATGCCGCTTCGGGGCTGGTAGGTATCGGCATGTTCGCCGGCATGTACGTGCTCACCGCGCTTCTTCATACCATCCTGGGTCTGTCGCCGACCCAGATCGGCCTGGCCTTCCTCCCGTTCACCGTGGGTGCTGTGGTCACCACCTGCGCGCTCCCACACGTTCGAGCACGACTGCCTGTAGTAGTGGTGCTTGCCGCAGGCTTAATGCTGACCGCGGCCGCGGTCGCCACGTTCGTCGCTCTCGAGCCCAACAGCCGCTACAGCACCCACGTCTTGCCGGCGATGCTGTTACTCGGTGCCGGGGGCACGGTCGTCATGATCACCGCCGGTGAGGTCGCCACCGCCGGAGCCGGACCAAACAGTGGTGTAGCCGGCTCATTGGTCAACGCAGCACAGCAAATCGGTGCCGCCACTGGTACCGCCCTGCTGGCCACAGCGATGACGATGACCACCCGCAATGAACTGGCCCAGGGAACCGAACCGGTCGAGGCCGCGGCCGCCGGCTACGCACGCGCCGGCCTCATCGCAGCCCTGCTCCTGCTCATCCCAGCCATCGGCGTCGCCCTCATGGCCACACAGCCGTCGAAGAACCGCCGCACCATCCCACTCCCGACCGCTGCCCACGGGCTCTGTCGTTCGCGATGGCGCCCGCACACGGCATCGGCGCGATCGCGCCGTTCACACGGCAGGTATTCAGCACAAGGGCAGTCTCTGCCTGCAAAACCACACACTCCACTACCAGCGAACCAAGAATGACCAAGGAGGAGCCATGACCGTCACGCAGACACAAGCCACACCCCTGTTGATGCACAACACCATGCGCATCACCCCCGGGCACCTTGAGGAGTTCAAACAAGCTGTGCGCCGCGCGGTGGAGTTTGTGCAGCAGCACGGACCGCAGCTCACCGTGCAGGTGTTCATCGACGACTCTGAGCTGATCGCGCACAGCTTCCAGCTATATCCGAACTCGGCAGCGGTACTGCGTCACTGGAGCCTGTCAGACCCGTACATCAGCGACGTCATGCAGCACTGCACCGTCGAGAGTCTGCAGGTCTACGGCGAGCCCGACAAAGAGGTGACCGAAGGCCTGTCGACAATGCTCGCCGACGGCGTCGCCCGCCTCACCGGTTCACACCACGTCGGCTTCGTCCGAAGGCAAAAAGCGCTCCCCGAAACTCAGCCCTGGTGAGCTGTCGTGTGCTCTCACACTCGATCGAGCGAGCGGGGGAAAGTGAGAGCGGCATTCGCCGGAGCAGCGCCGCGATGTGTCCGGGCCTGCCGGTTGCCGGTCGACCTGGTGTCCGGTCTGCTGTTGCGCGATGAACGTGTGACCCAAGCAGCGTAGATGTCGCGCTGCTTCCGGGGTTACCTGCCAGTCTTGGGCGGGTCGTCCCCTAACGCCGGGTTGATGATGGGGGGTCTGTCCCCGATGCCCCGGGCAGGTGCGGTCTCTAGTGTGCTTGAGGTACCGCGGCCCAGGCGCGAAGGCCGCATGACCAGGCAGGAACGTACGTGGGCGCCCAAGCAGACGATCAGGCCGCTACACCCGTGTCCCCGGGATTCGGCGGCCCATGGCATCGCGGCGACTCCTTTCCCCTGTTGCTGGCCCACCTCACCGACGCTGTTGTGGTTCACCAGCAGGGGTGGGTGGTGTACGTCAACCCCGCCGGCACCCGGCTGCTGGGAGCCGGCAACGCCGACGACATCGTGGGACGGCACGTGTCTGATCTGTCCCCGGCCCTAGCCGCCCTGACCCCAACCGACAGCGCCATGTCCGAGCCGTCGTCGAGCTCCGGTCTTCGAACTTCGTTAAAGATCCGCCTGCTCACCGGGGAGATGGCCGACACCACAGCGCTTGCCCTCGATGTCCAGTGGACCTCATCGCCGGCAGTAGCGGTGTTGCTGCTTGAGTACATCCGGGACCACCATGAGCAGACAGCCGCGTGCGCCGGCGACGACCGATTCCACGCGGCCCTCTCAGCACTACCCGAGGCGATCGTGGTCGTCGACCACCACGGGCAGGTCCAGTTCAGCAACCCCGCCGCCAACCACCTGTTCCGCAGGCACCTGACCACCACAATCAACCTGACGGACCCCGCGCTGTCTCAGCGCTATCCCCTGTACGACGTGGACGGAGAACAACTCCCACGCTGGCGTCGGCCCCTGACCCGAGCGCTGCAGACCGGGACAGCCACCCACGACATCATCGGCGCCGACCGCGCCAACGGGCAACGAGTGTGGATGGCCGTCACCTGCACACCAGTGACACCGGAATCCGACCACTCCCCGTTCGTGATCTCCCTGACCGATGTCACCGAACACCTCACAACCGCCAACGAACTGAGCTACCAGGCCACCCACGACCAGTTGACCGGCCTGCCCAACCGGGCACACACCATCGCCACCCTCGACTACTACCTACGCGCCCGACATCGTCGCGACCCACTCGCGGTCATGTTCATCGACCTCGACGACCTCAAAACCACCAACGACACCTTCGGCCATAGCGTCGGAGATCTCGTCTTGCGCACCAGCGCACATCGACTACGCCAAGCCCTACCGGCCACCGCGACCCTCGGACGCCTCGGCGGCGACGAATTCGTGGCCATACAACTCGACGACATAAACGCACTCCCCCACATCACCAACACACTCCATACCGCACTCGCCCGATCGATTCCCATCGCCGGACACAACCTGCACATCCGGGCCAGCATCGGCGTCGTCCTGGTCCCACCCCGCGACACCCGCACCACCGACCACATCCTGCGGCGCGCCGACCACGCCATGTACCGAGCCAAAACCCGCGGCGGCGCCCGCACCCACTACCTCACCACCCCGCCACAGCCCTTCAGCGGATATGTGCCGCACTACTTTCCACGTCTTGACGACCAACCCACCCAACCCATACCCCGCCACGGTGCCCCCACAACGTAACCTGCGTGGCCGTGACGTCGGCATTAAGGGCCGGCAGGTTGCTACTAGGTGTATGCACCCTCGACAGTGCGAAGTGAAGGCGACCTCGACCGCGTCGCTGGCGCAAACGAAGACCTCCCCAACAACCACCACCGATACACCGGCTGCTCCCGCGTCGCGGTCGCCGCGGCTGACCATCACCCCGCGCCACAACGATCGCAACATCGACCGTTCCCCGAAGCGGCACTATCGACCGGGTTCCTTCCACCTCTCCGGCACGTGGGCCCGGCGGCACGCCCACACAGGACCAGCGTCGGACAACGCCCGCCATGCGGCAGCTTCTCGCCAGGCCGCACCCGATGCGACCGTACTGATCTCAGCCTGCTCGGCCGACACCATCATCGGCCACATCTGCCCCACGCGAACGCGCTCTGGTGATTAGGAACGCCCTACCCGGCCCGCACTGATCACTGAGTTAGCAGCAACCAAGTACAGTTTTCGCAGCCGAGGATTGTGGCTGAGCGTGACGGTCAGTTGCGGCAAACGACGCGCTACCAGGCCGGCGCGCCCGTATTCTCAGCAAGTGTGAGGCGTTGGCCCATCGCATTTTCTATTGCCGCCATCGTTGCGAGCGGATGTTCCCAGAACGCCGACTCGCCCAGCAGCACTGCCGAAGCAACCCCACCCATCGTCGCCGCCGGCCAGACCGTCCCCAACGTTCCTGCGGTCACCGACCCACCCCTCTATATGAGCACCTGCACCCTGCTGCGACAGACACAGGCAGTGACCGGCGTGCACCCCGGGTCACCCGACCAGGACCTCAGAACCGTCATCGCATCGTGGGAACAATCGTCGTGGTGGACGACATCAGATCCCGGTCGCCAAGACACCTACGTGCGTGCACTCCGCGACTTCGCCGCCGGCAAATGCTGAAGAACCAGCGCGGGGGCGGCACACCAGACCCCACCGGAACGGCCACCTGCGCCCATACAAACCCAGAAAGGCACCCGATGGGTTATTGCCTCGACGAGCACGAGATCCACAGCATGCTGCTCAAACGTCAGTCGATTGACTTTGCCACCGGCATGCGGATGATTCTCAACCGCCTCTCGGCTGACGAGGCAGCGTGGCACCTACGACACATGGCCAAGGCGTCCGAAATCGAGGTGTTCGACATGGCCACCGTTATCATCGAGGCCTTCACCACCAGCCGAAGCCAGCGGTGAAAACCCTCGACGCGCAGGCACACTGCTTGACCCGAGCGAGGAAGTCGAATGCGCCAGAAATCAGCACCAGCCTGCCCACGGTGGGTGCCCAACGCCAACAACGGCAAACATCCACCGCCAACGCCCCCACCGAGTCCGGTCCACGCGGGCGCGATACGCCACTCAAGGCCAGCTCTGCACACTTACCCAGTAGGGCACAATCAACCCATGAGCGTTGAGGATGATGTGGTAGCCGCCGCACGCATAATCGAGCTACCAGGCGGCCACTTACTGTCCATGCAGCCGCTCACCGTCGAGGGCCGCACGGTAGCCCGAGTCACCGACATCACCGGCGAGCACGGCGACCTCACCATGGTCGAGGTCGCCGACCTTATGCACCAGCTGGCGACGGCGGACTGCGACCCGCGGGGAGACCACGAACGTGCACGCAAACTACGGGCGCTCGCCGACCGCATCCTCAATTCCCGCGACTGACCGCCCATAACGCCGACTACGTTCCGGCGACCTCCACATAGACGCTCGGCATGGTCGCTCTCACCAGCTGCAATCACCGGTTTTTGCCACTTACCAGGCCACGCCAATCTCCCGCCGTCGGGTCAGCGAGACGGGCCCGACACCTAGCTCACCGGCATCGCGTCACGCACTTGACGTAATCTACGTTATCGGCGTAACCCATTGTGACTCAATCATTTTGGTCACCAGTGTCGAAACGCAACGCGAACGAGTGAGGCCACGGTGGGAAGTCGCGTCCTGACGTCCCTCACCAGAGACGAAACATGGCGTGAATTGCGTTATGAACGAGCGTATTCAGACGAAGCGAACAGCTCGTCATTTGGACCTCAGCGGACCACTCCCTGCACAGCCCGGCCCTGGGACGAGTACTGGGCTGAGCTGACGAGCACTAGCGGATCGCAGTCACCGGCGCGATGGACGGATCAAGAGCAGCAGTCAGCTCATCGATCAAGAAATCGATGTGTTCAGGAGCAACCGATCGGCAAGCCAGGTGGTTGAGGCCGAGGTCTCGAGCAATCGTCCAGAGCCGAAGCGTTTGGTCTATCGCGTGTACCTCATGGTCTGGACCACGGAAGTAATCACGGTGAGCGCCAACCTGATCGCAGATGGCATCAGCTATGTCTAAAGGCAGGTCGCGTTTGCCTTGGCGAACGTCGACCAATAGTTTCGGATCGACCTGATAGTGATCGGGGTACTCGTCGCGGTGCGACAAGGCCTGGCCGACAATCGTGGCCATGGCTTGCTCAGTCAGCTCTGGTTCGAGCCTCGCATGGTAGTACGCGAACAGCCGATTGAGTCGGTCAGCGTGAGTGAGTGCCACTGTTCGAGCCCTTCCATCCAGGTTTTGCCTTACTTGCCCCCGGCCACCGACTCCCATCGGGCAGCGAAACCGGACTCCTGCTCTTCCGAGATCTTAACCGCCATGCCCAACAGCCACCTCAGGTAGAGCAAGTCATCGGTGTCACGGGGATCATCTGCTGGTGGTTCGCGATTGAGATAGTCGCCAAGCATTCGCGTGAATATCGGGTCAGCACTAGGCGAATCCCCACGCAGGCGGAGCATTTCGGCCTGCCCAATGATCCAGGCACGCAACACCCGGTCGCCAAAAAGCTGCAAACCTGTCACTGCGCCTTGGAGATCTTGATCATCGTTGAAGCGCTTGGCGATTCGCTCCAGTGCACTGACCTTCTCGATCAGCTCGGCAACGACTTCGGTGCGAAGCGTGACAGTGGTGTCCGTAGCTGTGATCGGTAAATCCACTGTCGGCTTACGCCGCCTCTGGTCGAGTGGGTCAGGTTCCCCGCCGTCGAAAGTCCTCGCAGCCGAGCCTGGGCGCCACTTCAAGACCTTGTCGAGTTTGGCGAATGTTTTAAGACCAGGTTGAGGAGTCGTACCAGCTTCCAGCTTCCGCAGCGTGACACGCGTGGGCCCGCCCGCGTCACTCAGTTCTTCGCTGGTCAATCCGAGCTCCCGACGACGCGCAGCCACAATGCGGCCAAAGCGCACTGCATTAGGGCTCGTCGTCACGCGTAGAAGCCTATGCGGTCGGAACCTCAAGTAACGGAACCAGGGCGCGACAGGTCGCCCAAACCTTGGCCGCTTACCCAAATCGTGCCACATTCAGTTGCGACAATATCCCCAAATTAACCATTCAGTGATTGAACCTAACCTCAAAATATGCATAGACTGCTCCCATGGAGTCCGGGGTTGGGGGAGAAATGACAGACCAAGGCGTCGATCGCATCGACAAGCAGACAGTGGCCACAGTCATAGCTAACGGCGCCGCAGTGCCCCTTGGCGGCTGCCCAGCGCAACCGGTCGGGTTTGTCTGCATGTCGCTGACCGATGCGACCGGGCCGACCTGCCCCTTGGGCCATTCATTGCGAGCGCGACCGAACGTCGGCGCAGATTTCGCACCTACAGCTTCCCGGCGGCAACCCAGTGAGAAAAGGCGAACCCCCGGACGTACGCGGAGATTGTGGTCTGACGCGCACGACCCGGGGGTTCGCTGAGTGCTCAGCAATCGTTCCTCAATCACGCCGAGGGCGCGACCGAGGTCTCTGCAACCAAAGTGAGCCATTCCAGCGTAGGCGGTCCGGTGGTGGTTGAAAAGCAGCCACCGGCGCCCGCCCAACCTGAGGCTGGCCGCCACCTGCCCTTCACACCACAACCCCAATGCTGAAAGGACCGACAAGTGAAACGCCTGGCGGCACAACGCACCCATTCACGCTCGTACCCGAGAGCGATCGCAGCAACCGTGGCAACGGCTGTCGTCGCAGCTACGGCGCTGGTCTCTGGCACTGGCGTTGCATCGGCTGAATCCTCGTGCCCAGGCTTGATGGTCTATGGCATTCAGGGCACCGGGCAGTCGAGCCCGGATGCGGACCCCGAGCAGGACGCGGGGTTCTTGTCGCGGGTGCTGGCCCCCGCTATGCGCGAGGCCGGCGAGTATATGGACCGCGCGTACGTGCCCTACGACGCCGGTTTCGGCGGTGCAGTTCCGGGTGGAACCAAGCCGTATGCCGAGTCAGTCGATGGTGCGGTCACCACCGCGAAGAACTGGATCAAAGACAAGGCAGCTGATTGCCCTGCAACGAAGTTCGGGCTTGTCGGCTACTCGCAGGGCGCGCACGCGGTACGCGTCGTCCTCAACGACATCGTCAATGGACAAACAGCCATCGACGCCGACCAGCTCGCTTTGGTCGCGAACTTCGGCGACCCGGGACGACCCGAAGG
This sequence comes from Williamsia sp. R60, assembly GCF_054063855.1. NCBI lineage: Bacteria > Bacillati > Actinomycetota > Actinomycetes > Mycobacteriales > Nocardiaceae > Williamsia > Williamsia sp. R60. The sequence goes on along the minus strand of NZ_JBSSGR010000006.1, from coordinate 57,424 downwards.
CGCCCCGCTATTCCCAGGCCGTCCAGGCCAGTCCTCACCGTCACCGGTGCCGGGAACCGTTGGTGAAGCCGTGTCACAGGTCATCGCAGCCGTGCCGAGTACTCCGCAGGGCGGTGGCATCGCACCCGAGGCAGATGTTGATGACACCGCCTACCACGCCATCGCCGGCCGCTACTTGTCCTCCTGCACCGATGGCGATCTGGCCTGCGACGCACCAGCAAATGCCCCTTTGGCCCACCTGGTCACCAACATCGCTGGGCAAAGCGAACTCAATCCCGGCGACCCGCTCGGATCGTTGTCGACCATCGCCGAAGCACTGGCGATGACCACCGTCAAAACGGCAGTTCCGCTGATCAATGAAGACATCCAGGCTCCCGAGAACAACCTCGAGTCACTGTCTTATGAGCCGTCACAGACGCTGTCGCAGCGGCTGGCCACAGCATCGGATCCGCGTACACCGCTGCCATCGATCTCAGACGCACTGTCGGCGGTCATCAAGGTCGGCACCATCGGACTCAACGCAGTCAAGACTGTCGTGCAGACCGTCGCTACCCCCGAAACAATCGGTGCGCTCGCCGTTGCCGGGGCCACCAACCCGCTGGCGGTCGTCGGGATCCTCGGCGCCAAACTCGGCGAAGCCGCGGTCGCTCTAGCGCCGCCGGCGACCCAAAAACGCTGGGTCTCCAACGCTTTCGATGCATTCAAAGCCGAACTGGGCGCGAACAAAGACCTGTTCGAGATCAGCTCACTCCTGAAGTATCGCGACGCCGCCAAACAGCACAGCTCCTACAGCGACGTCGCCGCCACACCGACGGGTGCACCGCCCACCACCTTGGTTGCGGACTGGATCACCGCGGCTGCCAAAGACATTGCGGGTGAGGAGACGACCACCAGCACCACCACCCGGACCTCCGGTCAGCTGCTCAGCAGCTACCCGAGCGTGCCGTCGTCATCGCCGGCACCGTCCACCACCTCCAGCAGCACCACGACCACCGCCTCGACCACTGCTCCGGCCAGCAGCGTCTCTGAGCCCCCGAGCACCAGTGCGACTCCAACGGTGAGCGGTGATCTTCCGCCGTTCATGACCGGAGAAGAGAGCAGCCAATGACCGCCCACACGTCGCACTGTGTGCGGCTTTGTGCCCGGCGGTGGCGATTACTTCACCACCGCTCCCGAGATCACCACAGCTTGCCCATTGAAGGTGTCTGATGACTGACCGAGAATCCGAGCAGGGCTGGGCGAGCGACCCCCAGGTAGCCCATTGGCTGGGCGAACACACCGACCCCTCACCCGACACGATCACCTCGGCCGACCCACCGGTCAAGGCAGAGCCAGGCTCCACACAGTCCGGATGGTCCCCCGACACGACCGTGTGGGCCCAGAACGCAGCGGTCAATGGCTGGCTCGCTTCTGAACCCCCTGCCCACATCGAACTCGCCGATGACCCGGTTCACCCCGACGGGGCACACGCTCCCGTCGAAGCTGGCTACGACACGCAGATCACCGCACCGATGAGCCCGATCACCGCCACCGGGCCACAGCCGACTCGGTCGTCGCCGATGACAGCTCCAGCAGCGATACGCCCCACGGTCACTGCCGCACCGGATGTGGCCTTCCAGTCTCCCCGCCGCCGGCCAAGTCGGCGCACGGTGGCGATGGGGGCGGCAGTGTTGACCGCTGCCGTCGTGGTTCTGGGCCTGATCATCACCGCGGCTGCTTTCGTCGGCGATGCCAGCGATGACAGCGGTACCTCGATCGCGCAACCACCGGCTCCCTCTGCGGTGATCGCACCGCCGGCCACGCCCGAACAGGACGCTGACTGCCCCAACCGGTCAGAGAACGGCGTGATCACCGGCCGAGATCCTGGCGGCACCAGCAGTGGACCTGCGGTGATCAAGGCCTTCGAGCACGCCTACTTCGTGCAACGGTCCGGGGTTCAGGCGCGAGCGTTCGCAGCACCGTTGGCCCGGGTACCGACCGCCGAGCAAATCCAGACCGGCATCGATTCGGGCCTGGTGCCTGGAACTCGCCACTGCCTGGCGATCACCAGCCGCGGTGACGGCTTGTGGGGAGTGGAACTGACCATGCTCCCCCCGGCCGCCGGTGAGCCCGTCAAGTCGCGGCAACTGTTCCAGACCGCCGAAGTCGAGGGCCGCACCCTCATCACTGCCATCACCAAAGACACCGACCAGTGAACGGAACACCGTGGGTGCAACGAAACGACCTGTGCTCGAACACTCTTCACCCCGTCGATACGTCGGTGTACACCGACACCGACATCGCCCGCTTCTTTGGTGCCCTCGGCGTGCCAGCTGACAAGGTCGACGCCTTGATCGCGCAGCGCCATGCCGACACCTGTTCCCACCAATCGTTTCCGACCCCCGCAAGTCACCGCTAACCCACTGCTCGTCAACCAACGAAAGGCACTACCGCTCATGCAATCTCCACGGCACGCTCTGCCCGATACACCTTCCTGCACGGCCCCCACACTCAGCGAGACTCCCGCACCGCTACGCGCCCGGGCAATGGCCGCGATGGTGGTGACCGCGATCGCTCTCGGCGGTGCGGGCACCCTGGCTGGTCCGGCGTTTGCCGATCCCGAGCAGCCCGGAGTGACCGATGTCCCGCAAACGTCAGAGCAACCCGGCATCACCGACCAGCCAATCGCTCCCGAGCCCGCACCGGCACCAGCACCCGAGCCAGTGCCCGACTACGGTCCCGGCCTCCTGCCATCGCCGCAGTGGGAGACCGAACCAGTCATCTACACCGAACCGGCCGGCCCACCCTCGACCCCGTACACCCCACTGCCCCAGCCCACCCCGGCACCGGCACCGTCTGAGCCCGCGCCGCCGCTGGCACCGCTTCTGGTCAAAGATCCCGCTGCAGAAATCCGGGCTGGCAATTTCGTGGTCGACCGCCCCGACTGGGTGGCCCCGGAAGCGGCCATCACGGCCAACGAACAACTGGCGTACGTCGAATGGCGGCTCGCCCTGTTCTTTGAGTCGCAGGGCTTCCCCCGCGAAGAAGCCGCCCGCCGTGCTGCTGCGGCAGCAGCCGGTGCCGCTGTCGGCGGGGTCGCCGGAGCGGTGGTCCTGGGTGTCCCGGCCGCTGTGCTGTTGGCGATCCTCGGCGGTGCCGGCGGCGCGGCAATTGGCAGCGCCGTTCCACCCACCCCGTTCAACACCCTGCCGGGCCTCGCTATCGGCTTAGGTGGCGGCGCAGCGCTGGGGTTCGCCGGAGGCGCGGCAACTGGCGCACTCCTAGGTGGTCTGCTGGGTTGGGCCCTGGGCTTCGGCGACGCAAACGCCAACCCCCCCGCCCCCTGGGAATCCGAACCAGCAGCACCACTGCCCAACCCCGAGGGTGACCAGTACCGGCTAGTTCTTGATGCACCCGCCGCAGCTGATGCGGGCCTGCCCGCAGTCGACTACACCGTCGACACCGACGGTGACGTGTCCTTCTCGGCCAACATCGCCGGCATCCCACCGATCAATGTCGGATGGACCGCTGAGCAGGCCGAGGCCCCCCTGCAGGCGTTGGGCCCCCTCGAGCAACCCGCCAAGGACGCGATCGCCGGGGCCACCAAACAGATCGGTGACGGGCTCACCCAGATCGTGGATGGCCTGCACATCAGCTACCCGCAGACCGTCGCGCCGGCACCCGCGGCGTGACGACTGCCGCTCGATTCACCCCAGCACAGCGACCAACCAGGAGGCGATGAGCTGATGAGCACGGCCCCGATCACCCAATCCGAGCAACCAATCACCGGCCCCCAGCCCGTGATGGCCTTCACCGCGGGGGCCATCCGGCCCCCCGATGAGGCAGACATGCTCGACTGGCGCACCGAACCTGGTTCGCCCGCGTTGATCTGGGCCGTGGGATGCCACGGCGGGGCGGGAGTGTCCACCCTGGCCACCCAGCTCGCCCACGTCGGCGACAGCGGCCAACGATGGCCCGCTCGCCCCGACGAAGCCCCGTTCGTGGTCCTCATCGCACGCGAATCCGCGCGTGGCCTGGCCGCCGCCGAGGTGGCGGCCAGGCAGTACCACACCGGCCACGCACCGGGACACACCCGACTCCTGGGTCTGGTTCTCGTTGCCGCACAACCAAAACAGTCCTCGCTCACCGGGAAGAAGCCCGCTCCCTCGCTGCGGCGACATCGTGAACTGATCGTCACCCTGTTCGACCACATCTGGCGCATCGACTGGCACCCCTACCTGATCGAACGACCCCTCACCGACCTGCCCAGCGCCGGACCCGACGAACCGGTCGCCAAAAAGTTCGACCCAGCCACCCACGTCGCGCCCGACATCCTCACCCTCGGCCGCGAGCTCCGCGACCACGCCCGCGCCGCCCTCCAACAGACCGCCACCCCCTGACCTCATCGTCACCTTCCGCCACATCCCCTGCCCGCCTGGGCCCTACAGAAAGAGAAAGTCAATGAGTATCCGCAGCACCGTTCAAGCAGCCAACGTGCACGTCACCAATGTGGCCTTCGACCCGATTCCGATTCCTGGCCTGTCAGACAAGTTCAACACCTTCGGTGGGTGGGCCATGTTCGCGGCCTACCTGGCCACCGGTGTCGCTCTCATCGTCGGCGGCGGCTACATCGCGTGGGACAAGATCACCGACCACGGCGGCGGCAAAGGCGTCAAAATCGCAATCGGCTCGATCCTTGGAACCGCCGTCATTTCCTCTGCCAGCACCATCATCACGGCCGCGCAGTAAGCCGCACCGGTCTGATCATGAGAGGTAGCAATGCATCTGACCACCACAGTGTGGGCAGCAGATCTTCCACCGGAAGTCAGCCAACCGTTCATCACCCTCGGCGGGTACTTCCTGACTCTGCTGAACTTTTTCGCGCTGTGTCACCTGATCTTCCTCGGGGCGAGCATCGCCTACGAGAAGGTGAAGGATCGGCCGATGGCCGATATCGGCAGCGGCGAGTGGGCCACCAAGATCATCGTCGGGGTCTGGATCTCAGTCGTGGCCGGCGACATCGCCGCGGTGGCGCTCAGCTGACCGTCCTGGTCGCGGCCCTGATAACTGTCGTGCTGGCGGTATCAGGGTGCGGCGGCGACAGCGGCGAAGACACCGCGCCCCAGCCCACTCCGGTGCGGTTGGACGCTCCGCCGACGAACCTGACCTGGGCCTCGTTCAACGGCATGTCCATCCCACAGGCCGACCAGGGACCGCGCACCCCCGACCAACTCGCACCACGCGGGTTCGAACAATCCCCGGCCGGGGCCGCGCTCGCGGCAATCAACGCCACCATCCGCATGTCGGTGGCCACCGACGATCAGTGGCCGCAGATTGTGCGTACGTTGCTTGCGCCCGGTCCCGCCCGAGATGCGTTCATCGCCAGTCGTATTCAGCTCTCGACCACTGATCCGGTACCGGCCGGTCAAGCGCCACTCGTGCTGGGCTGGCAGGTCACCGCGTTCACCCCGCAGCAGGCGGGTGTCGATGTGTTCACCCAACTCCCCGATCAATCGCTCGCGGTCAACCACACCACGGTGGTGTGGACCGGATTCGGCGACTGGGGGCTGCTACTGCCCGACACCAACCCCTCCGTCCCTGCGGTGCAGACGGTTTCAGCTGTTCCTGCAGGCGCAGTACGGATCAAAGGAGACTGACCATGTCGATGCCCGACCCCGCCGATGACCGGTCCCGACTGCAACGCGCACGCGACGTGCGCCACAGCGGTGGCTACAAAACCACCACGTTGCTGCTGTCGTCACTGTTGATCGGCGCCATCATCCTCGGTGCCATCTACGCGGCGGTGTCGGGCAACGACGACGGCAACAGCGCCCCTCCCCCAGCATTTCCCCAAGGCACCGGGCAACCTTCCGCCCAACCTGCCCCAGCCACCGAGCTCGCGGCCGACGCCTTCGGCATTCCCACCACCGACTCACACGGCCGCCGGATCGAAACACCCACCAACCCCCTCGGACAGGTGCTCCCGCAAACCGCCAAACCCTCCCCGTCAGCCAGCATCACCGATCCCGATGCACCACTGGACGCGCCGAAAGGCTTGATGTGGCAACGCGTCAACGGCACCCCTCTGGGCTTCTCGACCTCAGACGGACCCACCAGCATCGACAGCTCCGGTGTCCCAGCCGGGTTCTCCCACACCCCGCAAGGCGCGGTGCTGGCCATCTGGCAGATCTTTCAACGCGCGGCATGGGGTCCAGGCGAACAAACCCAAGCAGTGCTGCGTGAACGGGCGGTGGTCACTGCCCAGTCTCAGCCGGTCGTGGACCGGATGATCAATGGCCGAGACGAGATCGAGCGGCTGCGCCCCCAGCTACCGGCAGGCATGTTCGATGTCCCCATCGCGGTCAAGGTGTCCAACTACGACACCGACTACGCCCACATCCAGATCGCGGTCCCCGCCTCACCGAACCGCAGCGACGGCGTCATCGCCGCCACCTACGCCTTCGACGTCGTCTGGCGCGACGGCACCTGGAAGTGGGTGGTGCCCAACGACGGCGCTGACACCGGCTCCACCATCGTCAGCCTCGGCGGGTGGTCGCAGTGGTGACGGCAACCCTCGAGGCGGCTCAGTTGCCTGCGGCCCCACCCCTGGCACCTGCGTCGGTGATCGAACCTTCAGTTGGCGGCCGAGTGGCGCGTTGGGTCCGCCGCGTGGCCGTCACCGTCGCCATGGCCCTGTTCCTGGCTACCGGTGGCGCGATGGTTACTGGCGGAGCTGGACCGGCCGCTGCCAATCCGGTGTGCGACGGTGCCGGCGCGGTGATCGGTGTGGTCGTCGGGGAAGCATGCGAGGCGGTCACCGATTTCGCTGGCGACAAAGCTGGTGACGTAGTCGATTCAGCGGTCGGCGGCACCTTCGAGAAGATCGTCAATTCGTTGCTCGACTCCTACCAAACAGTTCTGACCTGGGCGTTGTCGTGGTGGATCCAACTCCCCACTCCTGAACTCGACAACACCAACACCCTGATGCAAGACATCCACGAACACATGGTGCAGATCCAGGTGATCGGGCTGACGTTCTCGCTGATGTTCTTCGGCTTCCGGATGATCATTGACCGCAAACGCTCTTTGGCCGACGACGCCGAGGACGGATTCAAGATACTGATCCGGGCCGGATTGGCAGTCTCGGTGATTCCGCTGATGATCACCGTCGGCGGGCAAGCCTCCGATGCGTTCTCCACTTGGCTGGTCAGCGACGCCATCAATGCCGGCAACAACGACGGCGACATCATCAAGAACTTCCTCAAACTCAACCTGTTGACCGGATCTGCCTTCGGTACAACCGGACTGGGCATCCTGGGGTTCTTCGGTTTCCTCGGAGCCCTGGCACAGCTGGTGTTTCTGGTCGTGCGCCAGGCGATGCTGATGCTGGTCGTCGCCGCACTGCCGGTCGCTGCATCGTTCTCCGGGACCGGACCTGGCTCGCAAACCTATCAACGCCTCATCGGCTGGTCCGTCGCGTTCCTGCTCTTCAAACCGGTGGGCGCATTGGTGTACTTCATCGCGTTCAAAGGCGCAGGGCAGAAGGACAACGAACAGCAAGTAGTCCTGGGCATGGTGCTAATGGCGTTGTGCGCGTTCGTATTGCCCTCCCTGATGCGGCTGGTGGCCCCCGCAATCGGCACCATGGGTGCGGGCGCATCAGGAGCTGCAGCCGGCGCAGCGGTCATCGGCACCGCCGCAGCGGCAGGCACCATGGCCGCCACCATGGGCGCTGGCGGCGGAGCCGGTGGCGGCGCTGCCACCTCACCGATCGCCGGACGCACCGGCGGCCAAACCGGCGGCCAAATCTCCAGCTCGTCGGGCAACCCCGGCCCGGGCAGCGGCGGGGACAGTAACAACAGCCCACCCTCCTCGCCGCCCTCGGTCAAACCCGGGGCCCAACCAGCCCTCTCCGGTGGCGACGACTCCGGTAGCTCCTCGGGCAGCGGCGATTCAGCCGGGCCACTCAAAGCCCTCACCGAGTCCGGTGGTGTTGGCGCCATGGCCGGGGCCGGGGTGGGCGCGGCGGGCTCGGCAGTGGGCAACGAGTCCGACGTCGGCGGTCCCCCCATCTCGATGCAGCCGCGCATGCAATCGGGATGGGGCGAAAACGCCATGGACCGCTAACCCCACCTCCCCCAACCCAGTAGCCACCCGAAAGTGAGTGCCCCGATGAGTCAGCAGCCCTCCCAACAGCGGTTGTTGTACCGGCCCGCCCACGCGTTTCGTTCCGCAGGCGCGTTCGGCCTGACCATGTTCTCCACGATGCTCTTGTTGGGTGCCTTGTTCACCTGGGTGATCGTGCTCATGCTGCCGCTCCCAGCCATCATCAAGTACCTCGGCTACCCGGCTGCTTTGGCTGTGGGGATTGTGCCGCTGGTCATTTCAATCGGCGGTCGGTCACTGTGGGAAGTGGCGATGGGCAAGGGCGCGGTCATCGCCGAGCAACGGCGCGGACAATCGATGTACCGGTCCGGACCGTTCAGTCAGATCCCCAACGGCACACCACCACCGGGGTTGCTGGCCACCAGCCGCACCTTCGACTTTCACCCCGGCGATGGCAGCGCCCCGTTCGGGCTGATCCAGCTGTCCTCCCGCAACTTCTACACGCTGGTGCTGCGGACCTGGCCCCAGGGCGGGGAGTGGAACGTCCAAGCCACCCGTGACCGCTGGGTCGCACGCCTGGGCGACATGCTCACCTTCATCGGCCAGTCCCCCGACCTGGTCGCGGTGACCATCACCATCGAAACCCTGCCCGAATCAGGCAAAAGAGCCTCGACCCTGATGCGCTCACGCCTCGATGAGAACTCACCGGTCGATGCCCGCCAGGTCATCATCGAAGCCGTCGAGAAAATCCCGTCAGCCGAAGTCAAACTCGATGCCCGCGTAGCGGTCACCTGGCGCGCGGACACCGCGTTCCGCAAACGCGACGCCACGGACATGGGCGAGGAAATCTCCCGCCGTCTGGGCCGGGTCAAGGACTACTGCCACTCCGCGGGGCTGCGGGTGCGACCCATGCTCGAGCGCGAGATCTGCGCCATCGTGCGCCGATCGTTTTCTCCCGGAGATGAACTCGACTTGGAGACCGGGCTGATGACCGGCGAGCCCATGCGGTTGCGGTGGGAAGACTGCGGCCCGGTCTCAGCCTCCGATCAACACGACTGCTACCTGCACGACGCCGCCCGCTCGCTGAACTGGACGATGGCCGGCGAACCCGAGGCCCCGTTCGATTCCAACGTGCTCTCCGACCTGCTCAACACCCGCGCCGAAATCCCCCGCAAACGAGTCACCTTCGTCTACCAGCCCTACACCCCGTCCCAGGCCACCAAGATCGTCAACAAGGACCACAACGACGCCCGCCAGGCCATCAGAACCCATGTCGGGAAACTGTCCGAACGATCGCTGGTGCGGATGGAAGCCAGCGAAGCCGCCCGCCAGGAACAAGCCCGCGGCGCGGGCATGACCCGCGTGTCGATGATCGTCACCGCGACCCTTCCGGTCGAGGGCGACACCCGCAAAGTCGAAACCCTCGTCACCGACCTCGGTTTGGCTGCCGCCGTTCGCCTCACCGCAGCCAACGACCAGCAACTCGCCGTCTTTGAAGCCGGTCTTGGGCTCGGCGTGATCTTGGCCGAAGAAGCCTCCGTCTCCGACAAACTCGCCGCCTAACCGCCCAGCTCAGGAGCACACCATGCCTGCGTTCGACTCTCCCAGTGCCGGTCCCACTCGCCGCCAGCACCTTCTGCGACCCATCGTCCACGTTCTCGTCTTTTCCGGAATCGCCTTGCTCGGTGCCACGACGCTGTTGTGGCTGGTACCCAACGAGATGGCCGCGCCACTTGCACCCATCTACGCACTGATCATGGTCGTCTTCGCACACCACTGGTTCTCACCCAAGCGCAGGACCGCCTCCGGATCGGCGGCCGCCCCCCGCGATGACGAGCGGGGCCGGTGATGGTCTCGGTACTGCGGCGATCAGGCCGCTTGGTTCGCACCAGTGCCCGGTTGCCGCAGGTGTCTACGCCGCTCTCGATCGCGGACTACCGCTCGGCCGGTGGTCACACGTTCGCGTTGGTGCACGCTGAGCAGACCGCGCACTACACGGTGCTGCTCAACTGTGAGGGCTCACTGGCCCAGTGGGCGGACCTGTTTGGGCATCGGGCGATCAGTATGGGCCCGGACGCTCCGGACGTGGTCGGGCTCTCAGCGGTGTGTGAGAGCGCCCCGGCCAGCGTCGACGGCCGCCGCCAGTGGCTCCTGGCCGACGGGCACCACTACCTCGACCCCGACACCGACATCGCCGTGCGTGCGCACGTGTCGGTCACCTTCGCCGCGGTCGCCGACGACACGCGCAAAGAGCCTGAAGAGATGGGCGTGGAGGTCGGCGCCCGCCTTCCCGCGCTGATCGGATCGCTCTTGGGCACCGGGTTGGCGGTGACCCCGATGGGGTCGGGCGACGTGCTCGACGTGGTGTGCGCGGCCTACAACGAGATCACCGACACCGACGGGGTCAGCTGGCCCGAGATCGGGCCGGTGCAATCGCACCGGGTGCGTACCCTGCTGTGCCACGACGACTTTGTCTCCTCGTCCTGGCTGATCAGCCCCCATGTTCTCGACACCGAGGTCCTCCACTCCCTGATCGCGCCAGCAGCATTGGTGCCGCGCAAAAGGGTCACCGTCACCTACCGCTCGACCCGCCTGTCCCCCGAGATCGACCCGGACGATCCGTCGGCGCTGCTGCACGCCCCGCACCTGGAGCGCTTCGGCGGGATCATCACCGCGACCGAACCATTCGGCCGCACACCCACGATCGAGCCGGTCACCGACGGGCTGCCCCTCTTTGGCCGCCTGGGTCTGCGCAAGGGCTATGACCGGCACGCCGAGTTGTTCGCTGCCGGCATGGGCATCGGGGTGCTCCTGCCCGAACACAGCGACATCACCGACGAGCCCACTCGCCATCGCCACCGCCGCGCTGCGGACTGATTCCCGGCCCTTGACTCGAAAGTAGGTAGCGCTCGTGACCATTACCGATTTGTCCTCCCGCAGCGGCCGTCACCGCGACCCGCAGACCCCACTCCCGGCCGACGAGGACGTGCTGGCATTGCACGCGGGCACCCTGACCACCCCGCCCCCAGCCACCAAGGTCAAGAAGAAAAAACAACGGGAGCTCTACTCGGAGGAAGAGCGCGAGGATCTCGCCGACCAAACCCGCCAGGGTGGCCTCGGCATCAAAGCAGCCGTCGCCCGATCCCGCCTGGACAACGATGCCCGACGCCGCCAGCAGCGCCGCGAAGCCCAAGAACGCCCCATCGAGTTCGACATTCCGTCGCTGGCCCGTACCGACGCCGGCTATGACGGTAAAGGCGGCGGCACCGTCGCTCACGTCCCCCGCCCCAACGAGTTTCGGGGCACCACCGCCCAAGTGCCCGGGTTCTATCCCTTTCCCATCGGCGCCTCGGCGCCACTGACCGGCGCACCCACTGGCATTCATCAGGTGACCGGCGCGATCGTCGGATTTTCGGCGATCGAATGGTTTGAGGCCGGCGAGATCACCGCACCGTCAGCGATGGTGTTCGGCCTCAACGGTTTCGGCAAATCGACCTTCGGTCGACGCCAGGTGATGTACGACATCGCCACCGGGGTGCGGCCGCTGATCATGGGCGATCATCGCCCCGACTTCACCGACCTGATGCGCAAAATGGTGCAGCGCGACGAGCGCGGCAACGTGGTCATCAATCCCGAAACCGGTCGGCCGTACGCCCCGCAGGTGTCGGCAGTCGGCTTCGGCCATCCGCTCAACCCGCTGGCCGTCGGCGCGTTCGGCAAACTCATCGCCCGGCTGCCCGCTGCGCACCGGGAAATGGCCGAACGCGAAATGCGGGCCCGCCAGGTGTCCGCGGCGATCGGGTTGCTGGAGATCTCGGCCGGCAAACGTATCGCCCCGCACGAACGGACCTTGCTCACCACCGCACTGCGCGTGCTGTACGCCTCGAGCAACGAGTTCACCCTCACCCACGCTCCCATCCCCGGCGATGTGCTTGACCTGCTGCGCAAGGTGCCGCAGACCTTGATCGATGCCACCGCCGCCGCCACCGACACCGACCCCGAACTCGCCCGCGCCCGCGACCTGCTCGACGCCTCGGGCTCCCTGGGCCGGCGCCCCAGCGACGAACTGGCCATCGACCGCTACCTGCTGCTGACCGAGAACCTGCGTCAATCCCTGGACCAGATGGTCTCGGGGCAGTTCGGGGAAATCTTCAACGCCCAAACCGAGACGCCCATCGACATCGATGCCCTCGGGGTGTGCGTGGACATGTCCAACATCCCCGACAGCGACCACGCCCTGCGCGCAGCGGTGCTCCTGGCGTGCTGGTCCGACGGATTCTCGGCCGTGGAGGCCTCGCACAAACTCACCGACGCCGGTATGCAAGGCCCCCGCAACTACGACCTGGTGTGCGACGAGTTCTCGCTGGTCCTCGGCGTCGGTAACGGCATCGTGCAGCGAGTCGATGAAGTGACCCGCGTGCAACGCAAACAAGGCACCGGCACCCTGTTCACCACCCACACCGTCAAAGACCTCCAGGCGTTCGACTCGATGGAAGATCGCCAGCGCGCCATGGGATTTCTTGACCGGGCCCGCGCCACGATCTGCTTTCCGCTGCCCATCGAGGAAGCCAAATTGATGGAAGGCAAAGTCAACCTCAACGCCCAAGAATCAGCCACCCTCGCCGAATGGGCCACCACTCCCCGCGGCGTGGACGACCCGGTCGTCCCCGAGATCAGCGAAGACCGGTGGGCGGCCGGTGAACGGGCCGAACAAACCGGCGGGCACTCCATCCCGCCCGGCATGGGCAAGTTCCTCATCAAAAACGGCGAAAGCGACCTGCCCGGCATCCCCGTACAAATGCACCTGACACCCACCGAACGCGCCCTGGAGCTGCACAACACCAACAGCCGGTTCAAGCGGGGGCGGCCCACCACCCTTGCCGCCGAGCAGACTGCTGACGCCACGGGGGCACGTCGATGAGTGCCGACGCCGCCACCGACGGTTCGGGCGATGAGGTGGTCGAGGACCTCCTCGAACGCCTCGGATCCCATAACCCGACGCGGGCCGCGCACCCCGTCGAGGTGCAGGAGCTGGCCGTCTCAGCCGTGCGTGAACTGCTGCGCAACACCGGCATGTCGGTCTCAGCTGCCGCCACCGAGGTCGCGGTCAGTATCGGCTGCGGGGTGACCACGGTGCTGCGCTGGTGCAAACTGGCCGGCGTCGGCCGCGACGACACCCTGGGCGTGCGTGAACGCGAGTACGAAGCCCGCCTCGCGGTGGCCCAGCGCATCAACCGCGAACTCACCGACCTCGCCCGCCGCCACTACCGCGACGGTCTCTGATGGGTGAGGGCGCCGCGAAGGGGGCGATGGCCTTCATCCTGGGCATCGTCTTGTTTCTCGGTGCCTGCGGGATCATCGTGTCCTCGGTCGCCAGCGACGACGATGCCTGCGCTCCCCTGAACTCCAGCGTCATCGACGCACCAGCTGGCGCAAGTCTGTCGCCCGGCCAGCAGGTCAAGCCGATGAAAACCGCTGACTTCGTGATCAGTTCGGGTTTCGGGCCCCGCGACGGCACCATGCACCAGGGCATCGACCTCGCCGGCGACGACGGCTCACCCATCTACGCCGCCGCCGACGGCACCGTCATCGCTGCCGGTGACGCCTCCGGGTTCGGGCAGTGGATCGTGCTCGACCACAACATCAACGGCCACAAGTGGTCCACCGTGTACGGGCACATGTGGCCCCACGGCGTCCTGGTCAAACCCGGCCAGCACGTCACCGCCGGCCAACACATCGCCGCACTGGGCAACAACGGCCAATCAAGCGGCCCACACCTGCATTTCGAGGTCTGGGACGGTGGGCACCGCGACTTCGGTGGCGGCACCGCCATCGACCCGGCCGGATGGGTCAACGACAGCCCCGAACCCGGCAGCGCACCCCCACCTGCCCAACCCGCACCTCCGGCCGCGCCCGCACCGACTCCCGCTCCAGCCCCGGTAGGCGCGCGTGCTCCCCCAGCCGCTGACTCCACCGTGGTCTCGGCGGCGGACTGGGACAAGGTCGCCCAGCTCGAATCCGGCGGCAACTGGGCCATCAACACCGGCAACGGCTATTTCGGTGGGTTGCAGTTCAATCCGCAAACCTGGACCGGCAACGGCGGCGGCCAATACGCCCCCACCGCCGACATAGCCACCCGCGAACAGCAAATGGAGGTCGCCAACCGCGTCCTGGGCACCCAAGGGTGGGGCGCATGGCCGACCACGTCCATAGAAGCCGGGGTCACCAACAAAACGCCCGCTCCCGCAGGGGCCTTCGTCAACGCCGCGACCACGCCCGCGCCCGCTCCAGACGCCAAGGCTGCTGCCGAGAGCGGACCGCTGCCACCGCTACCAGCCACCAAGGGCACCGAAGCCCAGCTCCAGGTCGATTCGGTGCGCGTTGCGCGTGCCGTGGCCGCCAAGTTCCCTCAGATCCAGACCATCGGCGGATGGCGCGCCGGCGGCGGGCCGGTCGGAGATCACCCTGAAGGTCGCGCCGTCGACTTCATGATCCCGAACTACACCTCCCAGGACGGGATCGCCCTCGGCGACGAGATCAACAAGTACGTCCTGGACAACAAAGACTTCTTCCACGTCGAATACACCATTTGGCGCCAGCAGTATTTCCCCGCAGTCGGTGCCCCGAGCACGATGGGAGACCGCGGCACCCCCACCGAAAACCACTTCGACCACGTGCACGTCACCGTCGTCGGCGGCGGCGCACCCAAGGGCAACGAGGTCTACACCGCGCCCGGGGTTAACGGTTCAGGCAGCGCTCCGACCGCCGAGTGTGACCAGCCCGACGGCGGCACCCCTGGCGGCGGGGTCGACAACCTCGCGGCTGGCAAAGTGCCCCCGGAGTACGAGCCCTGGTTCCGCAAAGCCGGGAAGCTGTGCCCGCAAATCAGCTCCGCGTTCCTCGCCGGAATCGGTAAGCAGGAAACAGGTTTCAACGCCTCGCTGGTGTCCCCCGTCGGCGCCAAAGGCCCCATGCAGTTCATGGACTACACCTACCCGTCGTGGGCCAAAGACGATGACGGCAACGGCACGGCCTCACCCACCGACATCGGCGATGCGGTGATGGCCGCAGGCCGCTACTCCTGCGACAACGCCCGCATCGTGGACGAGGCGATCGCCAAAGGCACCGTCAAAGCCCCCGCCGACGGCGGCGCACACAAGCTCTATGCCGAGTCCTACAACGCCGGGGTCGGAGCGATCCTCGAGGCCGGTGGTGAGCCCTCCGGCGGCGACTACGACGTCCAAACCCGCCCCTACGGCACCAATGTCGTGCGCTACATGCATGAGTTCGCCCAACAAGGACTGGATCAACGATGACCCGCACCCCCGCAACCACAGTCGCCGTCACCGTGCTCACAGTGCTGGCCCTGCTCGGCATCACCGCATGCGGATCGGGCGACGACCACCCCCCGCACACCGACCACGAGCACGGTGAGCACTACACCGCCCCACCAGGACTCGTCGACGCCCAGGTGCCCAGCGGGGCGCTGACCAGAGCTCTGGCGGCGATCTTCAGCTGGGAACCGGTGACCGATAAATCCCCCACTGACGCCCTGCGCCGCGCGGCCCCTCACCTGACCGGCGACGCCCTCAGATCAGCGCAGACCCCGGATGCTCGCGGTGTGCGCACCAGCACCGAATGGGCCGGCTGGCGCAGCTCCGGTGATCTGATCACCGCCCGCGTGACCGACGCCCAAGCCACCCTCACCAGCCCCGGCGAGGCGTTCGGACGCGCCAACGTCGCCCAAACCGTCCTCCACCTCAACGGCGGATCCACCCCCTACCGCTCGTTCACCGTGACCGCCCAGCTCCGCCAGGTCGAGGGCACCTGGAAACTCGCCACCTACCCCGACAACGCCGAATAACCCTGCCGCACTTTAGGAGACACCGATGAACATGATGGGCACCACCCGCCGGGTCACCCCCGGTAAACGCGACTCTGCCACCGACCCCGGGCTGGTCCTCGCCGGCATCGCCATCACCGTTCTCGCGGTGGTCTCGATCGTGCTGGTGTCCTCCGTTCACCTGTCCGGCGCCGACAATGCCCCAATCAACCCGGCAGCCTTGACGTTGGCCATTGCACAGGACAAGACGCCCTGGACCGGTGCGATGACGGCGATTGCCGTCGCCGAAACGCTTCTGCTCGTCGGACTGGCTACGGCAGGTGTGTGGCTGTATGTGCGCCGCTCCAACCCCGCAGCCCGCGACTTCGACCGGGCCGCCCGTCTGATGGGCCGCGGCCGCCAGATCGAGTTCCTCACCGAACGCGGTGCCCTCGCCAAAGCCGCAACCTTGGGCGTCCCCCGAGCATTCGGTCCGGGGCTTCCGCTCGGCAAAGCAGTCGCCGGCGGCAAACGGCTGTACTCCAACTGGGAAACCTGCACCGTCGACATCTGGGGACCTCGGCGCGGTAAAACCCTGAGCCGGATCATCCCCGGCATCCTCGCTGCGCCCGGCGCGGTGCTGGCCACCTCAAACAAGTACGACTACATGGTCAAAGCCACCCGCGCCTTGCGCCGGCGCATGGGCCGGATCTGGCTGTTCGACCTCCAAAAGATCGCCAACCACGAACCGGACTTCTGGTGGAACCCCCTGACCTACATCACCGACGACGACACCGCCGAAAAAGCGGTCTCTGTCCTGGCCGTCGACGGCGTGCCCACCGGAGGGGGCGGCGGCGGCAGCGCCGAGTTCTTCCACAAAGCAGCCTCTCGCCTGCTCAAATGCCTCCTGCTCGCTGCTGCACTCGACCGCAAACCTGCACCGATCGTTGCCGCCTGGACCGCCATCCCCTCCGACGCCAGCGAGGCCGCTGAGATCCTCGACCGCCACGGATGGCCCCGGCTGGCCAACGAAGTACGCGCCGCGGTCGCCTCCCCATCCGATCAGCGTGGCGGCGTGTTCGAAACAGCCCTGAACTGGGCGTCAGTGTTCACCATGTCCACCGTCCAAGCCTGGATCACCGACCCCGGTGACGGCCGACCACACTTCGACCCGGACGCGTTCGTGCGGTCCAAAGACACCGCCTACGTCCTGTCTCGAGGCAAGGGTGATGGCAGCTCCGCCGGACCCATCGCCACGCTGCTCACCGTGGCCGTGTGCGAGGCCGCCGAACAGTTCGCCGCCGAACAGGGTGGACGTCTGCAGGTGCCGCTGGTCTGCCAGCTCGATGAGGCCGGCAACGTGCTGCGCTGGCCCGCCATGGCCGAGAAGTACACCCACTACGGCTCGCGCGGCATCCTGCTCTCGGCGATGTTCCAGTCCTGGAGCCAAGGCGTGGCAACCTTCGGCAAAGAAGGCTGGTCGACGCTCTGGGACGCGGCAGGCGTCGCGATCTACGGCGGCGGCATCAAAGACACCGACCCCCTGGGCGACTTCTCCCAACTGATCGGCCAATACCAGTACCAGTCGGTATCCCGCAGCTCCGGCGGCAGTGGCGGCTCGACCTCGCGCAGCGCCCAAACCGAACGCGTCCTCGACGTCGCCGACCTCGGCGCGATCCCGTTCGGCCGCGTCATCGCGTTCGGAGGATCAGCCGCCCCGGTCCTGATCGAGACCGAGTTCTGGTTCAACACCCCGCTGGGCAAAAAAGCCCAGCACGCCACCGACGAGGACGACGCTGCCTCCACCAAAACCCTCCTCGAGCTGAACGACGGAGGATCTGCGCGATGACTATGAACCACAACGGGTTTGACGCTCCTTCCCCACCACGTGACCCCGGCGCAGAAACTGTCGCAGCTATCGCGGACAAACTGGTCGAGACTCTAGGTGACGCTGCCCAACGATCCATCGGACAGGTGCTTGCGAAAGCTACCGGCGATCCGCTCAGCTCTGCGATCGAGGGCAGCGAGCTGCTCCTTCAGTTCGAAGCAGACACCGCTCGCGCGGTGCACCAAGCGTTCACCCCTGCTGCGGTGGACGAAGCGATTGTCGAAGCGGTTGCTGACCTGGTGTATCCGCCAGAACCGCAACTCCAATTTGAAACCCTCGATGCGTTCGTGACCGGCTACATCGCCCGGGTATTTCGCCGAGATGTGGTGCACGGCCGCGACTACCTGTGGTGCCCACGCTGGTTCGAGCACGAACCAGCCGTCGTCACACTGACAGGGTTGTGGCTGTCGTTCGAGGTGCTGCGCAACGACCCAGGCACCGGACCTGCGGTGTGGCAGCGCGACTACCTGCTGCCCCTGATGAATGCGCTGACCTCCCCGAGCGGACCTTTGGTCGGCTGCAAAGCCACCCACCACGCGAAGTCTCTTCCGCCGCTTCCGTGCGACCCCACCCCGCCCGGGCTGTTTGAAGACACCCCGGCAGAGGTCACCGACGCCGTGCGTACCCGCACCACCCCACCAGCAGTGCCCTTGGCCGAGGGCGGTAGAACGCCGCAACCCGCGGCCTCGCCCAGCCGATAGCCCGCACACCCCTAGGAAAGGAAACCCGTTGTGAGTGAGACAGATACCGGCCATGAACAGGAAGTAGGCCGAGCGTTTCGGCAGGTGATGCGGGTGGCGTTGGCGATGGCCTCCCAATTGGCCCAGCACCGCGCCCGCCTACACCAGCAACGCCAGCAAGAACTTGAACGTGCAGCGCGCGAGCAACAGGGGGTCATCGATGCCCGCGAACAACAGCTGCGCACCGCCGCCCGCGATGCTCTGGCTGCCGATCGCGAACGCCACCAAACCGCACGCCGGATCGCTGAGTACCAGCTCAACCGGGTCGATCGTGACAAGTGGTGGGAGAACGCCACACCCGAGAAGATCGCTACGGCCTATCGCCAAGCCCAGGAATGGCGCAGTGAGTCCGGAGCGGCGATCAATGCCGCAGAGGTCATCGAAGAACGCGTCGGTATCGACAAAGGACTCAACCTCGCCGCCGTGTCCGAGGAAGACCTCGACACGGCGTTGGCGGAGGCGTACATGACACCCCGCCAACGCGCCCAACGTAATGCCGAACGCAAACGCGAACAACAGCAAGGCCAAGACGCTGGCAGTGACCGGCTCATCGCCCAGAACCTCGCCGATTCGCTCGTTGCGGACGCCGACCGTGAGGACGCCCAAGTCGACGCCGAACTTGACGCCGACGGTGGACCGGCCCACACCCCTGTCGAGTACAGCCCGGCCGCCGCCAAAGCGCGCGAGGAGATCCGAGCGATGCTCGCCGGCAAGAAGCGCAGCGCGACCGGCCTTCCTGGCAGCACGCCGTCACCGCTGCTCAATCTGCCGCCCACCCCGGCTCGCGACGACCAGGTCGAGGACATCGATCCATCGAGACCCTTGCTCAACCTCCCGCAGCCGACCAGCGACAACAGCGACACGGTCACGCCCGAGGAACCAGCTGCCTCGCTGCTGAACATGCCCAACCCCACCACCGGCCTATCCCCTGACAGCACGCCGTCGCCGCTGGCGGACGCCATCAAGTCGGGTGCGCAGCTGGCCGCCGACGCCGAACCGACAGTGGCAGCAGTCAAAACACTGGCCACCGACGGGACGGGCCCAAACCTCCATGCGGCGGCAGCGACAGCGGCAGATCAGCGTCCTGCCGGCTACGACACCGTGGAACGGCGGGAGGCGACCGAAGAGTGGGTGCGCGAGAACACCGAAGCGACCGAGGGTGCGATCTCGGCTCGGATGACCGCTGACATCAGCTCCGCCCATCCGCCACAGGCCGCGGTCGGAGCGAAAGCCAAAACTGCCGGCAAAGCCAACACCACCGGCCAGGTCCGCAACCTCACCAACACCCAGGGCCCGCAACACCGCCAATCTCGCTGACCCCAACGAACGTTCGGCATCTCTGCAACCAACCACCCCGAGTGAGAAGGAGCACCCCTCATGGCGCTATCCCGCGCAGAAGAATGGACCAAGGCCAAAGAGTTCGTCGCCGAACACGCCGACGAGCTCCGCGAACTCGATTCACCCAGCGCACTGTTCAAATATTGCGAGAAGAAGCACCACGGCGGGAAGTCGCTATGGCCCAAAGTGCGCACGGAACTACGCAAACAGCTCGGCATCGACCTCGACCAGATGCGTGCTGACGCCGCGGCGGCCCTCGCCGACAAAGCCCGCCACCTGTCGGACTCATCAGCCGATGCGCCCACCGTCGAGCTGTACACCGCCGGCGAGCTCCTCGAAAAACCCAGCCGCGACGACCCAGATGAAGTCGAGATCGTTCCGGCGTTCGCGATCGCCGACCTTGCAGGAGAACCGGTGTGGTTCGGCAACGTGCACCCCAACGACCGGGACAAGATGACCGACGAGTTGGCGGTGGCCACCGATGCCGCCCGCAAAGCTGTCTGGCTTGCTGGCCAAGTCCGCGACGATCAGGGCCTGGAAATGGTGCGAGTCATCATCCACCACAGCCACCCTGGCATCGACGCTGCTGCGCTCGCCCGCGCCGGGGTCAAACACCTGGTGGCCGTGACACTCTCACACGTTGATGATTCGGCTGAGAACCCGGCCACCGCCATCTGCCTCGACGCTCCCGGATACCGCGACTGGCACGAACACCGTCTCTCCGACCTGCTGGCCACACCGGCCGCCTCGGGCAGGTGAGCACCCTTGAGCGCACCATCGCCCCAACAGCCCGCGGACCCGATCACCGTGTACAGCAAACCGGCCTGCGTGCAGTGCACCGCCACCTACAAAGCGCTCGACAAAGCTGGCATCGACTACGAGACCGTCGACATCACCACCAATCCGAAGGCCCGCGACTACGTGATGAGCTTGGGCTATCAGCAAGCGCCCGTGGTGGTGACCGGCGAGCACCACTGGTCTGGGTTCCGCCCGGACAGAGTCAAAGCGGTAGCAGCCCAGCAGCGCTCTTCCTCACCGTCACCGCCGGATACCGCAGCAGCAATGTCGGAGCTGCTGCGCGCCACCACCGTCCCGGCGACGACAGCATCCCTGGTCGTCGGGCCACCCGAGAACACCCACGCCGCCTCCACTCAGCCGGTGACACCACCGGCTCAACGCCAGCAGGGGCGCACGAGATGGTGATCGTGCGCGCCGCACTACCAATCGACGTCCAACCCGACGCCCACTGGGCAGCCAGCCTCGCCAGGCAACTGCGAACAGTGACCGTCGACGCCCACCCCGCCAGCGCCGGGGAGGTCTATCTCGTGCTCACGCCCGTCAACGGTGCGCACCCCGCCGCCGCCGACAAGGCAGCAGCTGAACTCATCGCGACGCCAAGCACCTTCGGATTGCGCATTGCTGCGCACACCTACGACCTCAGCGACCGGGACTAGCCCGATCCGCACGGCCACCTCGAAAGGAGGCACACAGCCGCAACATTCAACGATTCGACACAAGCAATCGCATACAGCAATCAGTCTTCTGCAACTCTCTGCAACCAAAGACAAGGATCACCATGACCTCGATACGCTCCAAAATCGCCGCCAGCGCAATGACAATCGCTGCCGCTGCCACCATCGCGGTGGGAGCCGGCGGCGGCACCGCCAACGCCGACGATCCCAACTGGCCCAATTACAAAGTGGGCCCGTACCCGTCGATGCAGGCTTGCCAAACGGCGATGACTCCCTACATCAGGGTGTCGGGATGTTTCCACGACTTCTGGCCCGTGCAGGCGTACTACTTCTGGGGCGAAACGATCTAACACCCGGACCTGGAGCCGCCGACACCCCACGTGTCGGCGGCTCTACCCATTCAACCAAAGGACCTCCACCAGTGAGCATTCCCGACGATCCCGCCTACCTCCTCGATGACGCCCGACAGAACCTGATCGACGCCGACAGAGAACCCCCCGGCAGCACCCGACGCCGCTCCTTCGCCCACCACGCCGAAACCCGATGCGCCGACCTCATCCTTCGGCCAGAGTCCTCCGAGACGCAGCGCGCCCAAGCCTCAGTGTTCCTCGTCGAGCAAGCCCAAGAGATTCCAGAAAGAACTATCCACCGACCCGCCCGGCAATCAGCTCGGTACCCGGGTAGCCCAACGCCGGCAACAACGCGACAACGATCGCGCCCAAGGCCCGCCGTCGGTCCTCGACGCCACAGCGAACCACCCTCGCCACGACATCCCCCGAGCCACCAACGGACACGCGCCCTCCGCACCCATCCACGACACGCCTCACCGCAACCCAACGGGCCCAACCCGCTGACCGTTCAAGTGCCCTGTGTGTCGAAACACCTCCTGGTGACATTACGAATGTCCGTGCGCACTGCTAACGTTCACCACCGAGCCTGGTCCCAATGCGACACTCCCCCCGTCGCATCCAGGTGCTCGCACCCCCCTTAGACCGCGAGCACCGGGACCAGGCTTGCCCCATTAGATCGACAGCAATGACACATTGCCACCAGCATCACCACGGCTTCGCGGTCGATACAGATGAAGAGGCGAGGCAGGAGCGCGTAAGCCCCCTCGCCGGACCCGAGACCCTGAGCGACAACTCAACGCAGCGCAACCGACACCTAGGTAGCGCAATACTGCTGTGCACTAACTAGTTTTGCTTTCCTTCGGATCATTCGTAGTTTCACGAAAGTCAGGCCGACAAGAGCACTACAGTCAGTGCACCTAGTTCGTAGGCGAAGGGAGCATTCCGTGAACAACCCCGCCGGCCCGCCTGTCGCTCCCCAAGGCCCGCCCCCGCCTGCTGCTCCCCAAGGCCCGCCCCCGCCTGTTGCTCCCCAAGGCCCGCCCCCGCCTGTTGCTCCCGAAGGCCCGCCAGAGCCAGGGCCAAAGACAACGGGGGCGATGATCACTGACGCTGCGCGCATGGCCATTCCGCTTGGCACCGCGGTCATCGTCGGCGTCCTCATCGCCCTCGGACTAGAAGGCGATGCGCGGTCGCGGTTTATTCGCGATGAACCAAATCACGTGTTTATTCCACTTGCGTTGGTTCTCATAGGAGTGACACTCCCTGCAGTAGCTGCGGCCGTTCGCGCACAGCAGGCGCGAACCGCCGCCCAGCACAAGGCAAGTCTCTCCGCCCCCGACAGAGCCCTCATCGTCTTCATACTGGGTGTAGCGGCCCTTGTTTTCGGACTCTGGTGGGCGGACGACTTCAGCTGGTCGGCGCCCGTAGCTATTGCCTTTGTTATCTCCGGGCTGGTGATCATCGTGCTGTCCTTTGCTGCGTTGCGATTCGCACCGGAGAAAACGCCCCGACTACTCGCTGACATCCACATCATTGGGCCGGAAGTCATTGGTTCCCTGCTTGTGCTGGCCGGTGCCTTGTTGGTCGCATTCTGGGGCACTGAGGCAATCGCTCAACGTGAACAGCCCGACATTGTTGTGTCTGCTCAGACAGATTCGGAGAACGCCCGGCTTGTGAACATACAGGTGGCGGGCTCTGGTCTCTCTCTTCGAAGTAGGGACAAGATGCTCGTGCGGGTCATGGCTGTCAAGACCGAAGTTCCAAGCACCATCGAAGCGGCATGCAGGAACCCTAGAAAACCCGGCCGCGAGGTTGTCGCTGGCGCCGCTCCTGACGCCGAGGGGGAACTTGAAACTCAGGTCGAAGGTGCGACGACGCGCACGTTGTACTGGGGTGAGAGTGGACCAACGTCAACGGGGTCTACCGACATGGCAGTCACATTGCAGGTGTCCCGCGACGAGTACCAATGGGTTTGTGTCTACGCCACTTTGAGTGCAAGAGAATTTCTTGCTCCCGCTGACAGGGTCAGCGATGCGCCGCGGCTCGCACTAACAATTCTCGACCTCAACAATGCCGGCCCAGCATCGCCTGGAAAGTCCACGCCTTCCTCGACACCGAGCGGGTCCGAGCCGGCGGCCACTACTGGCTAGTTGCGCGGCGGCGAGACCCGGGAGGTTAGTTCGGGTTCGCGGGCACTGTCAGAGTCGTGATCCGTCCTCCACAACCCATGGCTGATCAGCGACACTCATCGGGATCCCAGATCCCCACTTGCGCTGCACGCGCAGAATTTTCCGCGTCAGTCTGCATGTGCATGCCATCGTGGATCAGGTTCATGGCGTCGGCCGGGTCCGAGATTCTCCTGGCCCACCCTGTCGTAAGTTGCTCCACCGCCACCGATGAGCTGGCTGTCATGCGCCCAGTGAGATGTGCGCGAGTGTTCCCTTGACCGTCGGTTCGAGGTTGGCCGTCCTGGTAATGGACTCGGACACCGGTCTCCGGGAGAACGGACTTCAGGTGCTCGGCCGACTTCTTGGCCAGACAGCGTTCCCGGTTGTCTGACGACGTCGCATCGGCCGCCTCGATGCCGATGATCTTGATCGTCGTCTCCACCCCGTCGAGATCGACCACCACAGTGTCGCCCGAAACAACCTGGACCACGGGCTTGGCTTCAGGGTCTATCCGCTCGAGAACCACCGTCTCCGAAGGCGGTCTGTTGGTATAGCTGTAGCCCGAAGTTCGATCCCAATCACCCCCGCACCCGGCCAATATCAGCAGGACCGCGCACCCTACCGCCGCCGGCTGCCACCCGCGCTTCGCGACCGTCATTGTCTCTGTAGGCCACTCGGCCGCGGCGCGAACCCGCGTGCCCAAATCTCACGGACGGCGACCGCAACCAACACCACAGCCACGGTGAGCATCGTGCTGAACTCGACAGAGTCGAGGACGCCGGGGGTAGCCAACAACAACAGTCCAAACGCCACGCACGGCGCGGCGACCGTCACGATCCCCGGCACTACCTGGCGTACTGCAATCGCCTCGACCACAGCAGCGATGAGCACCACCACGAACGTCACCACCGACCACACCTCCAACTGCGTCCACGGGTCCTGGTACGACGACGATGCAGCGAAATCCGTAATGGCCACCGGCGCTTGAATCGGAGTGTTGGCCGTCCAATCCCCCGACCACCCAGCAAAAGACGTGGCGCCAAGGAAGTAGCCGTAGCCATAACTACTGGCACCCGTCCAAGTAATGCCACCCGCAAAGAGCGTCACCACCATAAAGACCCACCACACACTATGGCCAGTGATGCGGGCCAGTGAGAACACGCGGTGCCGGGTCATGGCCACAAGTGTTGCAGGGCTTGCAATCAGCCCGTGGGGTCGGTCAAACGGTCTACCGGCGTGGCCCGTCTCGCCGGCGGCGGAGTGCGTCGTCGTATCCGCTTCGCCGGGGCGAGGCGTCTTGGTGTCGCGTATCGCTGGGCGGTTGTGCGAGTGGGCCGCGTGTTGGTGTCGGTGTTTGCAGGGCGGCGAACTCGTCGTCCGAGAGATGGCGGCGTGCGGGTTCAGCTTCGAGGACTGCCGTGGTGCCAACGATTCGTTGGGCGCGTTCAGCGAGTTGTTGCTGGCGGAGCGCTGTCAGACGTTGTGCAGCAGCGGCGTTGTTCGCCGCTGCTTGTGCGTCGGCGATCGCTTCGACAGCGGCCAGGAGTTGGCCCATGACCATCGCCCACGCCATCGCCGGGTCGGTGTGCGCTGACGCCATCATCAACACCGCGGCGGCGCGTGTGCCCGATGACCGGGTGCGCATCACCGGGCGCGGTCGGCTGTAGGTCCGTGAGGCGGTGCGTGCCAATGTGTTCGCTGCGTGGGCCAATGGCCCGGGGATCGGTTCGGTGCGCGAGGACCACGCGGCGAACACCCCAGATACAACGCCGGCCGCTCGTGCGACCTGCTCGCGGTCTTCGGCAGGGATCGACCGTACGTAGTCGGTCCACCCCGCCAGCTCGCGGCGCGCCTGGTCTAGCTGCCGCCGCTGGATCGCGGCAGCATCGACACCTTCGGCCGTTGCGACTGCCGGTTCGTCGGGCACCGTGTACGGCAGCTTCGCGCGCGCTCGCTCGACCGCGTCGGGATCACGTGCGGGTGCGCCAATTGCATGCGTGCGCCACCGTCGCCGAGCCATGCTGTCGATCTCCGAACTGGCCACACCCCACTGCTTACGCAGCTGTGTGATCGTCAGGTCGCGACCCAAACTCGTTCCCGAGTACCAAACGACGTCCGCCGCGTCCATTCTCGCTTTGTCGGTCCCAGCCGACATCAATCCGACCGAGTAGCCGACAACTTTGTTCTCGGTGTCCGACCATCGCGGCCGCACCACTACGTCGAGCTGCTTTGCCAACAGCTCGACAAAGTCGGCCTCGTCGTTGGCTGCTGTGGCGGCCGCCCGTACCCGACGTGCCAGTTCGAACCGCACTGGCTCGCCGCGCTGCTGCTTTGCTTTCTTGCCCGCCTCGGTAGCCGGGCGATCGGCCGTGCGGCCGGCCTCCACGGCGGGTGCATCAACGTCGGGGCGCATCTGCAACGCGGTCTCGACCTCAGCCTGGTGGTACGACGGCGACACAGCTTGGTCATCCCGGTCGATCTGCAAGTTGTACTTGCGTTCGAGCATCTGGATGACCTGTGAGGAACGTGGGCCGTCGCCTTGCGGCTTCTGTCCCGGCGCGGGGGGCACGAACAACTTCACCAACGACCCGTCCTCGCGGACCATCGACGCCGCGATATGGATGTGGTCGTTGCCGTTCGTGCTCTTGCCGTGATGGATGGCCACCCACCGGCTGCCTGCGTCGGTGGGATCGACCGAGTCAAAGCCCATCTCGCGCATGAACTCTTCGGCGATCTTGCCCCACAACTCATCGCTCAACTCGGCCTCGTCGGCTCGCAGAGCCAGCGAGCACTGCCACACATTCGCATCTTCAACCCGCGCCATCGCCCGCGCCCCGGTCTCGGTGTAGCCCTCCGCCAGCGCCGCCTTCTTACGTTTGGGATCGACCCACGGAACCTTCACGTCATGCAGTACATGGGGTTCATCGAGTTCGCGGGCAATCGCGATCGCGTCGTCTTTCGACAACACCCGAACCGAGTTGTCGGCCGACCACATGAACCGCTCGACCGCACCGCCCCGACCGGCAACCATGTGCGGATTGGTGTGCTCGTTGTGCTTGCCCGGACCCTGCAAGTAATAGATCAGGCCGGCCATCTTCTGGCCGCGAGTGATCTTGCCCCTCACCGCGTCACCGCCGCAGACTGCGCAGCGGTGCGACCCGACGACACCTGACGCATCCGCCGCGTCACCTCATCGCACGACCGGGTCACTGACGCCAACGCCGCCGACAACTCCTCCGGCAACTCACCGTCAGTCGAGTTCACATGCTTTGCGATCTGGTTGATGTTGCGGCCGATCGCCAGCAACAGATTCCGGGTGTCCGCAGCCTGCTCCAACGCCACCAATGCTTCCTGCCGGCGCGACATCACCGCGTCCGGACCCTCACCCCGCCACTGCGGATTGAGCGTCGACTCGATCAACAACCGCGGCACCGACACCCCTTCAGCCGCCGCGCGCAACACCAACAACTCCCGCTGCTCATCAGTCGGTTTGACCTTGAACGGCGACGCAGTCCGCCCACCAGGAACATTCGCCTGCCGCTTGCGCCGAACCGACGTACTCCCCGCCACGCGAACCCCCTGTCGATGCCGTCCCGGTGCCGAAGGCCCGCGCCCCAAGCGCGGAACCTCATCTCTTCTCGTGTTCAGCCTAGCCCCAAGCTTGGCTGAACACCACGACTTAGGGGACCTAAGTTATATCTTGCTCCGCCGGACTAACCGTCCGTAAGGCTCCCCGCCTCACGTTGCGGAGCATTCGGGAGACGGCCACGCTTCGCGCGGCCGAGAATCGGCCGCTGCGCGGCCTCGGGCTTAGGACAACGGGGCAGACAATCGACGTCAACAGCAGACAACCCGGCCGGCGGACATGACGAACCGCAGCTCCACTTCCACCGCAAGCAGCTATTAGTGATCGCCAGGTAGTCGGACCCAGCACCTATGGTCAGGTGGAAAGGCACTCACGAAGCGGGGGTAACAAATGGCCGGGAACAAGAAGCGATACGGGCGTAGCAATCCCAACCGTCCGCCGAAGAAGTCAACGCCCCGGAAGCCAGCGCCACCGCCGACCACCCAAGCAATGCCGCATCCTCGTCCCCCACACATTGACCCACGACTAGCCCAGCTAGGTTCGGGAAACCTGAACGCCGACGTCGCGCTGATGCAGCAAATGGTGGCCGAACAAAATTTTCCGGTCATGGCCCCGGACGTCGGCCTGACCGCGCTGACACACGAAGCCCGCATCGAACTAATCGCTTCCCTCGACTTGGAACTGACACTTACGTCGGTTGCTGAGCTGTTGTCGTCGTACGACATCGCAACGACGACTGACCAGCAGGCGCAACGCATCGAACGCCGCTTCGTTGATTCGATCCTCGAACCATGGGGCGCAACACTTGCCAAAAGAGTTGCGAAAGGTGACGTTCTGATTGTTCCACGCACAGTGGCTCAACTCCTCAGGGAAGTTATCGAATCGGCCAACATCACGTCGTCAGCTGCCAGGCCAACCCCCGGCCAAATCGCCGAACTCCTGATGAGCATCAACTCTGAGCACAACACAAACGAGTACTCAGAGGACGGGACCCTGAGCGCTGACGCGATAGCCCGGATGCAGACCGAGATCTTCTCAATGGACGCCGAACAGACAATCGCCAAACTGCGTGAGAACATGACCGGGGAAGTGGCCAGCGTTCTCGCTGACACACCTCTGAAACCCGAAGTTGCCCAGGGCAACTTTGCTGCCACGTGGCAACGGACTTGGCCCGAACGTGTGACAGACCCAGCTCTCGGCGAGACCCCTTCAGACACATTTGCTACCGCCAACGGAGTGGAACTCGCGGATCTGCAGATACTCGGGCAGTTCCTACTCGACGGAATCATGTCGCGAAAGCTTCGGTACACGCGAGCAGAGCTTGCGACAAGCGGGGCATCATTGGCGGCGATCGACTACTGCTTTGACGAGATGTCCTGCCCCATAAGGCAGTATCGAAAAGATCTCGCTCGAGACCGTAGACAAGGTTCTGTTCATCAGCAACGTTTCACCTTCACCCGGTTCCCTTTTTTGCGTGCGGGGTCTGGAGAAGAGATCATCGCGCTGCGTTACCACTGGGTCGTCGACCGCTTCTTCGGCCAGATGCTCTACTGGCCGACGTTCGCCGGCCTGACAGGCTTCCGCTTCGGGAAGGACCCTGATCCCGGATCACCCGCCGAATCGTTCAGCGCCGGAATGAACGATGTTTTCGAACGAACTGTCGGCGACTCCCTTGCCAACATCACCACGAACAGTCGCTCAGCGACAGAAGTCATCAGCGAAAGTCAGTTGCAAGCAAAATGGTCTACTCGCCGCGGAAAAACCCCCTCGGCCTGTGACTGGGTCGTGAAAGCTGGCCGATACTGCCTCGTTGTCGACGCAACGAACCATCATCTCGACGCCCACCTCGCACAAGGCCTGGGCAACGTCGACACCTATGCGCTCGACATGGAGACGACGTTCGGCAATCCCGGCGAGAAGTTTGATCAACTCGCGAAGACGATGCGCCAGTTGTTTGAGTCCGGATCGCAAGACTTCGGGCTTCCAGCAGACGTGGTCTTTGTGCCCTTGATCGTTGTGCCCGACGGCGGGGTGCCCAACACCGACAGCACCGATCTCGACCTACAACTTCGCAGTCGGCCGCATATGGAAGAGTTTGACGGACACATCTTGGCTCCTGCCGTGCTGACCCTGACCCAGCTGCAACTCATCGAGGGAATCTCCGAGTACTTCGGGCGCAACCCTCTCTTCCCGGACGGGATCATGGCGCTGGTGTCGTGGCGGACCGAATGCATGAAGACAATCTGGCCAGCCCCTTTCGACCAGTACATCGATTCGATCGTTCCGGCCCGCCCGATACCCACCCGAATTCTTACCGCGGCCTCCGAACTGTTTGCCTCGTTGCGAGTCCGCGGATCGACAACACCGGACAACGCTGGCTGATAGCGCTAAACAGTGACTTCCATCCCCGCCGCCTTGCGCCACTTCAGCACCACCGACGTGGCCTCTCACCGTGTGCAGTTCAATCCCGAAGCCTGGCGCACCACGTTCGCCGACCACGGAGAAGCACTCACTCAGTTGGCCCACCACGCCCACACCGAAGGTGGCATCGCACGGGCCTACATTCACCACCGCGCCGACACTGACCCTATTGAACTGTTTCTGATTTCGATGGTGTGGGGATACGGCAAAGTCGGGTACGGCCCGCGACGTATTTCCGACATCCTCAATCAGGTCGGCGCGGTCGACAAGCTCCGCGCCATCGTTGAAACCACCAGCAACGACGGTGCAGCCGCCGGATGGAACGCACTTCTCAACACCCACCGTATTGGCGGCCTGGACATGTCATTCGGAACCAAACTTCTCTACTTCGCCGGCTACACAACAGACCACCGACCACGGCCACTCATCCTCGACAACGTCGTCCGAACCGCCCTACAAGACGCCGCCCCCGGCACAGTCCCAGCATCAGGACGAGTCCACCGCGACGACTACATCCGCTACCTGCAACTGGCCGAAGACTGGGCTGCCGACCCCGAATGGAACGTTGAACCCGATGTCATCGAGTACGCCCTCTTCAACCAACGCTGAAGCCGGCGACCCACAATGAGCCCAGACCCAGCAGAGAATGCGTCGACCGCCGCCTTACCCCTAGCCGAGAACGCGCGAGCACGTCCGTCGTGCCTGAGGTGTCTGATGGAGACGTGAGCAAACAAAAGCCCGCCAAGGTCAAGCCCACCCCAACGCAGGTGTTAGCGGCATTCGTACGCCGAGGCCTGGCGAGTCGCTTTACATCCAATTGCACTTGACCAGAACGAACTTCGAATCCTGGCTGAGCTGAGCTATCACGCCGCTGAAGACCTGCCCGATGGCCGCATAATGTTCATCAGGCACCGCCCTGAAGAGCCTAGTTTTGAGTCCTTCGTAGCCCGCCTCCGACCTTTCACGGTGGTCAATGACGATCTGCACTACGGAAAAGTTCTCGACGCCATCGACTCCCTGACAAGCGGGGGACCCATCGCAATCGCCGAGAAGACTACGGACATTCGCACTCGCTGGCAGCAAGCAGTCGAACGCTCTAGTCAGACACGGGCCTACAAGGTCCTAGTGGAAGATGGCGGCCAATCAGACCTCGAGTTGGCCTACGCCTGGCTGTACCAGGATTCGGTACACGGTGACATCAAGCACCAACTGCCGGGCCTAGGCATCGAAGATCGCTACGAAGCGGCGGTCAGCGTCTTCTCTGCCATTGGGCTGATGGTGTGCGAGACGCTCGACCATGTCAACGAGCTGGCCTCCGAGCAACACCTCACCATTCCTGCTGGATCATTCTACGAGCCAGTCGTCGTAACCGAGACAGTGATCCGCCACAAACTCGAAGTATCAACGGACCCCGAAGGAACCCCACTGCCAGAAACGCTGGCAGAAGATCAGGACGCGGCATACGAAGAAGTCGACTCTGCATACTTCCGCCGGCTGCCGCTCGAACCAGACGGATCGCGAGGCATCAACCCCACTTGACTTGTTTCAGTCTAGGGGGGTAGACTAAAGTCATGATTGCGGAGCAGCCGACTCGTAAGGTGACCAAAGAACTGCGCGCTGCCGATTTCACGCGTGTGCGTGATGCCAAGGGCAGCCACGGTTTTTGGGCCTGCCCGACGGGCCGACACACCATGACCATCCCCGACGGACACAAGACCATCAGCCCCGGAGTGATCCGCAAAGTGAACAAAGCAATCGCCGAGTGCGACTGCAAATAATCCCGACCAAGGAGAAGACCGACATGACCTACGACGTTGAGGTCACCCGCGAAGGGCGGTGGTGGATGATCTCCATCCCCGCCCTCGACGGGCTCACCCAAACCCGACGACTCGCTGACGCAGAAGCCGAAGCGATCGACTACATCGCCGTGGACACCGACGTCGCCAAGTCCACTGTGTCGGTGAACGTCCGCGTGCATGTGGACAACGTGGACGCCACCGCAGCATCGGCGACCGTTCGCGAACTCAAAGAGAAAGCGGACCGCTACGAACGTGAAGCCAGCGAACACACCCGCCGGCTCGCCTGCGACCTCGCCGACAAAGGCATCCCCTACCGCGACATCGGTGCCATCCTCGGCATCTCTCAGCAACGCGCGCACCAGCTCGTTGAGACAACACACAAGCACGCAGCGTCCGCGTAGCCAATGACCGACCTCGACAACGCTGGGGCCCGGCAGGCGTCAAAACGTGCGCGCGCCAACATCGCTGACCTCACGCTGATCGTTCGCGTTCCCGGTCGACCCGCTGACGTTCGTGTCTTCACCGACGCAGAGGCAGACGACACCCACAAATATGCGAGCACCGTCGGCGGCACCGCCGAACCACTCGCCACGCACTGATTGCTCTCGACCGCTGTCACTCACCCGTGGAACACTGGAAGCACTCTGCAACCAAATATTGATCCAGTGAGTGAAAGGGGACACCTGTGTCCACAGCAATCCGTTTCGATCCCGAAGCCGCCGCCAACGCGCTCCTCGCCGAACAAAGCGAACGCGAACGCGTCGTCCGCGACCTGGCCGCGTCCTACGGCGACATCCTCCAACGCGAACAGGACCTCGACACTGCCCGCGCAGAGCACCTGCAGCTGCGTGTCCGCGCCAGCGAGTTCGGCATCACCGACGCCGCGCTGAAGAAGGCAGGCATCTCGACCGTTGGCCTGGAACGCAAACCTCGTCGCACCAACAAGAGACGAACTGCCCCGTCCGGAGCCCAGCTAGCCGCAAGCGCCCACACGTCCCACTCCGATGGAGAAGTGGGCTCGGTGAACGCCTGACAGCCAGACAGCAACACCTGGTGCCCCCAACGAAATGTTGGGGGCACCAGGTGCTTACGGCGTTGCCTCAGCTGACATCGTGGCCAACGCTAAGTGTCGCGCGGGACGGTCTTAATCCTTAGTCTGCGTGCAGACAGGGGGGCCATGACAACACTGAACGATGACCTACTAACACCCGACAGTCCCGACGACCTTCTAAAGAAGGACGTCCTGGATAGTTTCTGCGTTACGGGTGACGCCCCGTGGAGCATCATGACCTCTGCCGAGTCGAATTCGTCTTTGGCCGCCGTGCTTGCTGGTCTGCTAATTGCCACTATCGCTGTGATGTTCAACTGGCCCGAGGAGCGGCACACCATCGCACTGTTCGCCTCGGGGGTGGTCGTTCTTGCACTCGACAGCTACCTCTTCAGTCACGTCAAGGCGGTACAGCCCTTCACGCCATTCCCGATAGTTTCCGCACACCAAGTCCGGATCGATGAGGCATGTGAACGCGCATGGATTCAAGCGATGCCGGCCAGTGGCATGCTCGCCACTGGAGGGGTCGCGCTCATGTGTGGCCTCGCCTGGATGATGACGACCTACGAAACCCAATCTGCAAGGACCGAGGCGTTCCTGCCCACCCTTGGTGGGGTTCTCGCCGTTTTCGTCATCACTATCACCGACTTGTTGCTGATAGCCACGACGGTCCAGTACTTAGATGTTGTGGAACAAGCCGAGGGCTGGCCTTTACTTTGGTTCGCGATTGTGTTTGCAGCGGCGATGGTGATTCCAAGTTGGGTCTTCGTGTATCGATCGACACGGATCTTACGAGAGGCGATTAAGTCCCGAAACGAGGTCATTGACGACGCCACCAACCCGGTAGAGCAGCCCCAGATGAAGCTGAAACCTACCGGCGCACTGAAGTCGGCCACCGTAGGGACTGGTCTCTATGCTCTCGTAGGACCATTCTTCGCCGGGTTCTATGCACTCGTAAACCAAACTGGCAATGCGCTATTCATCTGGGGAGCAGTCGTAGTCGGTCTGTTCTACCCGGCGGGCGTAGCGCTTCTCATGAGCCTGTCTTTGCCTAGGCCTGCCAATTCCGTTGCCCCGTCGCCTCGACCACCACGGCACCAGCCAACACGAGTTGGTGCAATCACCATGGCGGTGCTTATTGCCATGGTGACCGCACTACGCCGGGGTTAGCGGGTTCGTCCGCGAGAAGCCGGATTATCTACGTACGTTGGTGGCCTCTCTCGAACAGGTTCCCGGCTCGGAGCGTGGCCGCGCGGATGTGCGGCTGTGGCCTCCAGAACGGACTTCGGGCCGCCGCTGCGGCGTTGGTCGCGTGCGTAGCGGGTGGCTTCGAGCATGTGCCCGCGTTGGGTTGCTGACACGAACTCATCGGCGGTCACAAACGGTGACTGCTCGACCATCGCCTTGGTGGGGTTGAGCATCAACGACCACCCTGGTGCGCGGCCAGCCTCCAGCAAGCGTTGGTCGGCTGCCTCGCGGGCAGCGATCGCTTCGGGCGTGTTCTGCGAGGCCTCGATGTCCATACGAAGCTGTTGCATCTGCACCTGTTTGGCCTGCAACTCCCCCGACTGAGCGAACACCGCATCCATCCGCGGGGACTGCACCTCGATCTCGCGTCGCCACCGATCAATCTCCCGGTCGATACCACCGATCTTGTCGGGCATCCGCTCAAACGCGTTCTCCAACCGCGTCGCCAACCCACTGGCCACCGCTGCGACGTTGTCCTGGGGATCCTCACCGAGCGCCGCCTGACGCGGCCACAACTGCTCAGGCTTCATCGTGAACTGCGGTTGCCCCGGAACATCGAGCCACACCCACAACTCGTCGGTGCGGGCGATCCGCGCCGCCTTGGCCACCACCCCACCCTCGAACTCGGCAATCTCCATCGACCGCCCCATCCCCTGGCCCTTGAGTGCCACGTGCACGGCCTGGACGCGATCGAGCAAAGCTCGGCTGCGGTCGGTGCGCTCAGCAAACTCCTGACCGTTCACAGTGAACAGTTTCCCGCCGGCCGCCCACTGCTCGTGATGGGCAGTGAGGCGTTCGAGCTCCTCGCGCTCGGCCTCGAGTTCGGGAATCCTCTTGTCGGCCTGACGCACAATGCTGCGGGCGTTACGACGCGAATCAGCGTGCGCACCCGCAAGGGCTTCAAGGTTTTTCACCTCGTCCTCCAGGTGCACCAGCGTCATGAACCGCTCATCACCGGTCGCCGCTGCCTTCGTCGCTGCGGCCGCATCCGAGATCGACTCGCCGCCGACGTCTTCGACCTCGGTCACGTTCGGGTCGAGCTGCCCGGACTTGGCCTGCTCGATGAACGCCGCCTTCGACTCGACCTTGCCCCACATCACCGTGTCGGTCGTTCCGGCCGTCACATACGAGAAGATCTGGATCTGCTCGTTCTGGTTGCCCTGGCGGATGATCCGGCCTTCCCGCTGCTCCAGATCGGCCGGCCGCCACGGCACATCCATGTGATGCAGCGCGACCATCCGGTCCTGGACGTTCATCCCGGTACCCATCTTCGATGTCGACCCCAGCAGCACCGCGATCTGACCCGACCGTGCCCGCGCCGCCAGCTCCAACTTCTGCGACGGCGACTTCGCATCGTGAATGAACGCGATCCTCTCTGCCGGGACTCCACGCTCGATGAGCCCCTCGCGCACCGCTTCATACGCAGACCAGCCACCGCCTGGTTTGGGTGTGCCCCGGTCGCAGAAAATCAGCTGCAACCCACCTGTAGTCGGTGAGATCGCCCCGGTCTCGGTGCGGTACTCGTTGCCCGAGTTGGCGTGATAGATCTGCGTGACCTGCTCGGCGACGGCGTCGCTGCGGGTGTTACCCGGATCGGGTTCGATGTTCGCCAGCCGAGGATCCAAAGCGACGTTGCGGCCATCGGAGAGCACCTTGAGGGTGTTGTCCAACTCCGGATGGCGGGGGTCGAGGTTCTCCAGACGATGTTCGAGATCAGCGATGAAGTCGGCCACCTCTTGGCCCGGTGTGGTCGTGACGATCTGCCGACCGTCATAGGTCGGCAGGTTCGCCGGCACCTGGGCGCGGGTGACCACATCGGTGTACTGCGCTGCCATGGCGAACATTTCACGGGGGTTGGCAAACGCCGACACCGTGGTGACCACCTTGAGCCGGGTACCGGTGGCATTGGTGATCGTCTCGGACTTGGTCGTGGTGAACGACGCCGCCCAATCGGTCACCGACCGCACCCCCGCCGTCTCGAGGACATCGGGGCGTAGGTACTGCTGCATCACCCACGCCTCGGACAGACTGTTGGCGATCGGGGTGCCGGTGGCGAACGTGGCCACCCGCTCCGCGCCCGCCGGCAGATAGTGCCCCAGCGCCCGCGCCTGGTCCTGCACCCGCTCACGCAGCAAGTCCAGCTTCATCGACAGGTCTTCGGCCTTCTGAGACCCGGTGTGCGCCAACGTGTCGACCGCACACGTGCGGGCCTTGTTCTTGTACTCGTGCGCCTCGTCGATGAACAGGTAGTCACACCCGGTCTGCTCGAACGTCACCCCGTCGTCTTTGCGGTCCTTGTCGAGCAACTTCTGCAGACGATCATCCATCCGCTTCTTGGCGGTCTCGATCTTTTTGATCGTGGTCGGGTTCATCGAGTCCCGACCGCTCGACAGCTCCTCGCCGAGCTGGTCGATCTGGGCTTGCAGGTAGTCGGTGCGCCGGTCTTCGCTGACGTTGATCAGCTCGAACACCGAACCAGGAACGATGACCATGTCCCAGTTGCTGGTCGCGGTCTGGGCGACGAACATCCGCCGATCCTGGGCCGACATGCCCTTGTTGCCCACCAACACCTCAGCGGCCGGATACCACTGCTTGACCTCTCGACCGAACTGCTCGATCAGGTGGGTGGGCACCACAATCCACGGCTGGGCCACCACACCACGACGTTTGAGCTCCATCGCAGCCATGAACATGGTGCCGGTCTTGCCCGCACCGACCACATGGTCGAGCAGCACCGTGGACTCCGCCGCGATCCTTGCCACCGCATCGCGCTGGTACGGGTGGGGGGAGAACGTCGGCGACAGCCCGGGCAGTTGCAGGAACCGGCCATCGTGCTTGGGCGGCACCCACGAGTTGAACCGGCGGTTCCACTCACCCACCAGCCGGTCGCGGCGCTCATCATCGGACCACAACCACGACCGGAACTCCCCCACGATTTTGCGGGCCTGGACCTGCGCCAAAATCGTGGCCTGGGCATCGACCTCTGGTGCACCGGTGTCTTCGCGTAGCTTGGCCGGGTTCTTCACCACGATTGGGCGTTGGTTGAGCAACGCCTCATACAACTCGACAGCGTCGACAGCCTTGTCCGGGTGGGCATGGTCAGCGCCGTAGTCGGTGCGCATCAGCGTTGTATTGCGCTGCCAGGTGGGAACGTTGACGTCCCAGCCTTGCGAGGTGTGGTCGACCGATACTTCGTCTGCGCCGAACACTTCCCGCACGAACAAGGCGTAGTCGGCCGGTTCGATCCACGTCGCACCCAACGTGACCGCACCGATCTGGGACGGCTGTTTCGGCTCGGGGATCACTTCCGACAGGGCTTCGGCATACTCGGCCCACTCGGTGTTGCCCGGATCGTTCTCCGCGGCCGCCAACGCCCGTTCATGTTTGGCGAGGACGTTGCCCGACAGCGCCACCGCCGCCGGCACCAACAGCCCGTTCTGGTCGGGGTCGGCGTACACCAGGCCGCGGATCTGCTCCCGCGCCTGCACTCGGCTGGTCCCCAGCAGGTCAGCGACGCGTTCGAGGTCGATGGTCCCGGATTCGCCCAGCACGATCGAGACTGCTTCCTCCGGCGACTGGGCCGAGGTCATCGGTGCTGGTTTGGTCACCACATCGCGCGAGAAGATCGCTGTCTTGGATACCTCCCCGGTCTCGGAGTCATAGCGCTCCAACGCCAGCAAGGTGGCGAGTGACGGGTCTTGGCGTAGCGCTTCGATGTGGGTTTGCCGCCGGATCGTCGGCGAGGCCTGCCACGCCTTCTCCTCCAGCTCGCTGGCCACTGATTCGGGCAACGGACCGTCGTAGGCGATGCCGTCCTGGTCGGCGTTCTTCTCCCGCCACTTTTGTTCGGCCACAGCGAACTTCGCTTTCCCTTCGGCGGGGGTGCGGTCGCGGCCACCGGTGATCTTGGCCCGGTTGATCGGACCATAGGCGGCCAGATAGCCGTCGTAGATGGTGCCCAGCTCAGCGCGCAGCGCCTCCCGGGTGTCGAAGTCAGCATCGCCGCGCTGCGCGGCGATCGTCGCCTCGGACACATCACGCAGCCGCAGCAGATGCCGGGTCTCGGTGCTCCGCGACCGTGGGATCTTCACCACCTCGCGGCCCTCAAGGCCTTGACGCACGAACTCATCGGCCTCGGTGTCGTACTCGACCCGCCCGATCGGTGTGCGGTCGCCATACAACTCGCGGGCCGTGGCCATGCCCGCGTCAAAGTCGCTGGCACGCATCACGCGCGGACGGGCAGTCAAACCCCGACCTTGGTCGACAGCGGTGGCCACCTGCCTCGACAGCACGGTGGACAGTTGCTGCGGAACCTGCGCGAGATCGTCGGCGACCACGGTGAGCTGGTTGTCGCGGTACATCCCGTTCTCGGCGCGGACCTCCCCCAGAACCGCTTCGGGGTGCAGATCGAAGAACTGATTGAGCGCCACCAGCTGGCGCTCACCGCCCCGGCCGTCGACCCACACCTGCCCCGAATGCAGCCAGTCGACCGTGGCCGGGTTCGGTACCTCGTCGCCGGGTTCGCGTTTGCGGAACACCAGCACATCGGTGACCACCTGGGTGGCCGCCACCCGGGCAAAGGCGTTGGACGGCAACCGCACCGCGCCGACCAGGTCGGCCATGTCGTGGATTTCGCGGCGGGCTTTGTCGTCGGTGGAGTCCATCGTCCAGGCCGAGGTGATCACCCCGACATATCCGCCCGGTGCGGTCAGGTGCAGGGACTTGATGACAAAGTGGTTGTGAATGCGGTGCCGGCCAGGGTTGTGGACCGGGTCCGGGACCGAGAACGAGCCGAACGGAACGTTGCCGATCGTGGCGGTGAAGCTGTGATCGGGGACGCGGGTCTGCTCAAATCCCTCGTTACGGACTTGGGCGTTCGGATAGAGCAGGTGCGCGATCCGCGCGGTCGTCGGGTCGAGCTCCACCCCCACCATCGTCGCCGACTCCGGAGCCAATCCGATGAAGTTGCCGCTGCCACAACCTGGTTCAAGAACCCGGCCACCGTCGAAACCGGCCTGCTCCAACGCCGTCCACATCACCTGGGCGATCGCCGGGTCGGTGTAGTGGGCATTGAGCGTCGACGCGCGGGCCTCGCGGTACTCACCCTCGCTCAGCAGGTCTGCGAGCTGGGCGCGCTCGGGCTCCCACTCCGGGCGTTGCTCGTCGAAAATGTTCGGGCAGCCTCCCCACCCCGACCACGCCGAGAGGATCTGCTGCTCGCCGGGGCGGGCGTACCGGCCCTCGGTGTCACACGTCCGGGCCACCTCGAGGGCGGCGATGTTCGCCCGGGCCCTCGCCTTCTCCCCTGAGGGCACCAACACCCCGCCGGGATGGGCGAACGGTACCGGCGGCACGAACACCGGCTCTGCGGCCACCTCAGCGGCCACGGTGGGCTCTTCTGCCGCCGTTGGTGCCGGTGTCTCGGTGGGTTCGGGGTCGGGTTCCAAACCGGCGATGTCGTGGGTGGCTTTGATCCACACCCTCGATCCATCGGGGCGGCGGGCTTCGCGGGCTCGGACCTTCGCCAGCTGCGAGAGCGGCACACCCATTTCGTCCTGAGCCACCAACGGCAACGCCTCGACCTCGGACGGATCGGCCGGCAACGGCGTGCCACCGGGATCGACCACCGCCGGATCGGTGGGGATCCGGAAATCATCCAGGGACTCAAACAGCAGCCCCTGGGACGCTTCTAACTGGTCTGACGCCGCCGATTGCGGAACTGCGCCTGACGCTCTTCGGCTTCGGCCCGGCGAGCGGCCACGACCTGACCCAGCTCGACCGCCAGTGGATCGTCCGGGCTGCTCGGCACCCGCATCTGATCCTCGCTGCGCGCCTGCAACAGACTCGCCGCGTACACCTTGAACCCGATCGACTCGCTCGGCCACACCCCCTCGGTCAGCTCCTCGATCTCCACCGTCGGGTCGCTGGCCACCGAGGTCGTCCACCGCTGCATCGCCGGCAACGCTCGCATCGCCCGCTCCTCGGCCGCCGCCTGCTCGATCTGGGCCTGTTCGGCCTCCCTCAGCGCCCGGTCCTCCGGGTCCTGGTAGCCCTCCCACAGATTCGACAACGCGATCTCCTGCGCCGACAACCGGGCCTGATTGATCAGGTTCACCCGCTCCTGATGGTCGGCTTCGCGGCCCATCGACGTTTCCCACGCCGCGATCACCTGATGCTCGGTCGAGGCCGTCGTCTCCGCGATCGCCTGCTCGATCTCCGCGGTCCGATCGGTCACGAAGTCCTCGTAACTCGCCCGGTCCAGGTCCGCCAGCTCGGTCCGATACCGCTGGTGAACTGCCGCTTTGACCTCGCTCATTGTCTTCGCCTTCTGTCTGATTGTGCTGGGCAAATAGATCCAACTGGTCGCCACCGCGACCAGCAGAGTTACTGGTAGCCATGTTGGAGTACGCCTATTCAATTTGGTTGCAGAGTGCTCCCAGCATCGAACAGCTATGGCGAACAAGCAACCACTCAAACAGGTGCAGCTCCCTCAGCACCTCCCCCACAAACCCTGCCCGGCCGCTCGCGCATCACTCTCATCCGAACGAAACTCATTGCGGTAGAGGTAGTCCTGCCCTTGATAGGTGTACTCACGTGCCGCCCCGGCGGCCAGCAGACGCCGCGACAGCAACGACCCGTCGGGCAGCCACACATGCGCCAGCAATCGCCCGTACCGATCTTCCTCACCGGCCACCGGATCAGACTCCAACCGCACGACCTGCCCACCAGCGAGTGCGGTAGTCATCTCCGCAGCTTCAGGCCCGAAACACTCGGCCTCGTTCTGATCCGGCGGATGGCTGACTTCGGGGGTGTCGATACCGATCACTCGCACCCTGCGCTCGTTGTCATTGGGCATCTGCACCTGCAGGGTGTCCCCATCAATCACCCGTGTGACCTGCACAGGTAGAGCGGTCTGGACACCGCCTGTGGGGTTGCGGACTCGGATGTCGGTGTCAGGTTCGCTGCAGCCTGCGACAACAAAACCCAGACACATCAACGCCGCCACGCCCCGAAAGCGCAGCGGCACAACACCACCTACCCTCATCAGACATCCACGTCGAGGTCGTTCACAGCCACGCCCATCAAGCAAAATGTCTTTGCGGCTGCGGGAATGGCGAGTGGTCTTCCTGCGGCCCTACTCGCCACGGTAGATCCCGTCAGGGCCCGCGGATCGAACGAAGTCGGCGAAGTCTGCGTTGCCTAGTGCCAGGTTGTTCTCGATCCACGACATCGCTGACGGGAGTACTCGCAGGGTTTGCCCGTGCTCGTCGGGGTGTTTGGTGCCGCCGATGTTGATGGCCAAGATGGGGTGCTCGGGATGGGTCAGGGTCACTCGGTCGGCCACGAAAACATAAAACGGTGGCGGCTCACCGATCCGTTCGAGAAGCTCCTCTACCGAATTGTTGAGGTAGGCAGGGTTATCGACCGCGACGAGGTCGGCCCTGAACCCTTCGTTCGGCTCAGGTGCGATCGCCGCCCTGCACACGTCATTCCATGCCTCGAAGTCGTCGTAATCGACGCGAATGAGTACCGACTCGTTCTTGAGTTCATCGGACCCCACGCTCGCGGTAGACATGCGCGGCAACTCCCCCACGCGATGCGGCGGGGCGGTTATGGGCGGTGGCGGAGCATGGCGAGACGTGCCTTTGATGACTGTGCGGCCGGCGGGTCCGGCGATGGGCCAGATGTCGAGCCGTATCAGCGTCTGGTCGGTGTCTGGGCGCAGATCGCGACTCGATACGCGGATCATGTTCCACCCGTCGGGGATTGAGTCCAGAACCGGATCGAGCACCCGATTATGGTCAGCTTCTGCTGTGAAAATCATCGGCTGAATCCGGGCTGGCAACAGTCCAAACTCACTTCCTCCTTGCTCGACGTAATCCCACACCTCCGTGTCGCGCAGGGGCGGCTCAGCAGCGTGGGTCTCGAGTTCTAGGACCATCCCGCGAGCCGTGTAGGGCAGCAGGAAACCCAGCGCTGGATCATGGGGCGGATAGACGTTGGCCCATCTCGGGTCATCTGGATTCGCCCGGTATGCCAGCACAAAATCCGGGTCCAACTGCACACCGATGTCCAGCCGGTAGTCACCGGTAGGCCAGTCCTGGGGGCTCCGAGTAGAAAATATGCCGACGACCGCGACGGAGTTGCTCGCATGAGGCCATTCGTATCGTGCGTACACCACGAATCATCTCCCCCGTCATGGGCACGACCAGGCTGCCGGTGCCCCTTGTCCTTAATGAAAAACGTTACGTCAGCGGTCGTTCGCGCCCACCGTCTTACACGTCCACGATCAGGTAGTCGGCGACGACACCGTCGCAGTCGTAGGCCGGTTGTTCGGGGAGGTCGTCGGGGTGGGAGGGGGTGAGGTTCATGAACTGGCCTGGCGCCAGCGGCTTTTTACTGGCCACGCGTGCGGTCGCGCCATCGCCGAACTCCACCACGTAAATCGTGTGGCCATCGCGGGTTGCAATGGGCTTGTCATCGGTGACCATGGATAACTGCAAGAGTCAGATCTCCTCTTCGTACGGTGTGCTGGTGGCATAGCAACAGGCATCAGTCGCTGCCGTCCATCGGTTTCTGGTTCGGTGCGTGGTGGTGGGCGTTGGCGTCGAACGGGAAGTCGGGATGCTCAGACCATAAGAACGCCAGGGATATGAGCTGTTGGTCGTTGGCGGTGGCGGCCACCGAGTGCAGAACATTGGCCATTCTGAAGACCTCGTTGGGGCCGAAAGTATCGATTAGTTGGGTGACCGGGGTCTGTTCGAGTTCCCCTCGGGGGTCGTCTTTGTGACGTACGGCGATCGCGCCGTCAGTTCGCCGGCCCCAGGCCCACCGCTGCAGAACACCGTCAGGTTCGTTGTCTGTGGTGAACGTGGCGTTGGCTGCCCTCGCGAGCGCAGTTTGTTCGCGTAAGCGGTCTTTGATGAACGCAGCAACATCGGTCATGCGTGTCCCTCCCCTGGGCACAGTCGTGAAATTGTTAGATATCGAACAGCCCCGGTTGCAGATTCGCGGCGTGGGCATCGGTGCGGGCGATGTAGGCGTCCATCCACTGCCGAATCTCGCCGGGGCTGACCTCGAACATCTCAGAGAGCACCGACAGCGAATGCCCCTGATCGTGGTGCAACCGGTAGACCAGTTGCTCACGGTATTCGGGGGTTTCATGCTC
This sequence comes from Williamsia sp. R60, assembly GCF_054063855.1. Taxonomy (NCBI): domain Bacteria; kingdom Bacillati; phylum Actinomycetota; class Actinomycetes; order Mycobacteriales; family Nocardiaceae; genus Williamsia; species Williamsia sp. R60. Next base: position 14,290 of record NZ_JBSSGR010000006.1, on the reverse strand, counting down.
GTACAGGGTGTTGTCGCTGGTTGTCATCGATCGGCACCTTCATCGGCGGGACCACCAGCTCGGGTGGCGGCGAGGCGATCTCGCAGGTCGCGGGCGCGGCGGCCGTGGGCGGCCATGTACTCGAAAAGGTCGTCTTCGGGCAGGGTTTCAGCAGCGGTGATGAGCCCTTCGCCAGCTGTCCGGTACAGACGCCGGTAGGCCAGTGCGAGGACTTCAGCGGCGTACGCGGGTGCTTGGACTCCGGTGATCTCCGGACCTTGCGCCCAGGGGTTGGCCGCGGTGGCGGTGTCTGCGACGTAGTTGAGCAGCATGGTCAGCTGGGAGGCGGTGTGGGCTTGGCCGCGTCGACGCAGCTCACCCAGGACAACGACAGCGGTGTGCGGGTTCTCCTCGCCGCCGTGGGTGAGGATCTGGCGGATGATGCCGAATACTTCAGCAGCGGCAGCACCGTAAAAGTCCGAGGCTCGGACGTGGTCGGTGGCAGCCAGGGCGGTGTCCCGGTCGGCCCACATCAATGCGCAGAGGAAAAACGATTCGGCCTGTTCGGCGGGGTCGCGGTCCTCGACCAGCTCCGGCCCGGGTGGGTTCCCGGTGTAGAGGTCGAACACCTGCGCTGAACGCTCTGTCCCCTGGTCATCTGCTGGTGTGCTCATCGTCGTCTCCCCCTGTGGATGCGCGTGTGGTCAGTCGGCGACTGCGGTGAGGGCTTCGGTGGCCCACTGCTGGCACTGACTGGCGAGGTCTTCCAACTCGGCTGCATACCCGGTGTCCCCCTCAGCCCGGGCCCGTTCGGCACCTACCCAATAGCGGGCCGCGCGCTGTTCGTACTGCGCGTGCAACCGGGCCTGCTGCGCCCGGTCCTCCTCGTCGTCAACGGCCGGCGCATTGGGGCAGCCCGGCCCGTGAGGATCGCTGAAGTGCTCGCCGCACGCGGGGCAGCAATCGTCGGTGTCAGGAAGGGCGGTTGTGGTGGCTGTAGTCATCTCTGGTGTCCCCGTTCTGGTGTATTTGGTGATTGCGGTTGGCGATGAAACGTGGCTCAGACGACGATCGTGTTGCCCTCAGAGTCGACGTCGAAGCACAGGTAGTCGCCGGGGAACTCCTGGTTGACGCAGCGGGCGTGCGGGTTGTCGCTGGCGGGGCAGCTGTAGTCACCGCACCCGCAGAACGGGCCTGCGTAGTAGTTCGTCGCGGCGCCGTGGTCCTCGTTGACCAAGCGCTCTTCGCGTTCGGCGTCGATGGTGTGTGTGGCGGTCATGATTGTTGGTCCTTTCAGGCGGCGGTCTGGGTCAGGGATTTAATGCGATCGGGGCGAAAACCGGACCAGTTCTGTTCTCCAGCAACAACAACGGGCGCTTGCAGGTGGCCCAGGCTCATCACGTAGTCGCGGGCCGAGTCGTCGGTGGTGATGTCCACGACGTCGTAGTCGACTCCAGCTTTGTCCAGGGCCCGGTAGGTGGCGTTGCACTGCACGCACGCGGGCTTGGTGTAGACGGTGATGGCGGTAGCAGTCATGGTTTCGGCCTCTCGGGTTCGGTGCGACTGGGGTCTGTCTCTGCTTCTATTATAGCGCGTATCCTGTTGTGCTGCAACACATTTCGCTAACGTTCTTGCAGATCAGAGCGTGTTTCATAGCTTCCATTTCCTGATATATGCCGATCTCGTAGGCGCTGAGGTGTGGGTCCAGTTGTCCGGCGATAGAACTGCCGCGAAATAAGCGCAGCGCGTGGCTGTTGTGTCGACGGACTGCTTGACGCTCACCCCAGCGCTTCGAGACACTGTCGGCCCAGGAAATGCGCCCGACCGCACCCAAAGAGTCAAAACTGTTGGCAGTCCTGACATTTCCATCCCCGTTGGGTCAACGCGCAGGTGCGGCTTTAGCCGCACTCCTGGCAGTGCACGCTCACGTATCGAGACCCGGCCAGCAGCTCGGCCACGTCCCTGTCCAGGATCCTTGCCGACCCGAACGCCTCTTGGCACCAGCGGCAGTACCTCGAGGTCTCGTCGTGCCGCACAGGCCGCCCGCACCCAAGGAACTGGCACAGGTCGATGTCGGCAGCAACAGAGAAGACATGTCCTTCATAGCTTTTCGTAGACATACCATTACTATACCTGGTATAGTAATGGTATGGGAAGAACCTCCGGAACACTGAGCAAAGATCAGCGCTGGCTCTGCTACGCCGTCGGCGGCTGGCAGATGCTCGACTGCCTCATCGACCCCGCGACCGGTATCTCCCGCCTGATGCAGTCGATGGCCGGATCGTCTGACGGTCAACCCGATGACGAAGGTCCGGACTGGCTGCGCGAGGGCTTTCGCTGCGCGTACGGGACTATCGCCTCGGGCATGTCCTACAGCCGTAATCACCACAGCTCAGTCGTGGTCACCACCGCCGAGCTGGCCGCGTTCGCCGCCACCCTGCCCTCCGACCTGATCGCCGAGATGAAGCACTGCCGTCACCGCTACCAGTCGGTGCGGGTGGCCCGGTGGGACTGGTGCAACTGCGGAGGCCGCTGCGGCCGCGACAAGCGGCACTACACCCCTACTGAGTACCGCGAAGAACTCGACCTGGCCCACCACACCCTCAGCGAGGAGAAACGGCTGCTGCGCATTGCTTTCGGGATTGACGCTATGGCCGAACCCGATGACCTGTTCGACCTGCTCGCCCTCACCGACCACTGATCGAAAGGACGTATCTCATGGCCAGTTATAGCGTCTACTTCCACGACGGCACCTACATCAGCGACATGACAGTCGCCGACGCCGCCCAAGCCGCCCGACGCGGCGAAGACGGCAGCGGCAAGCAGGTCGTCGGCGTCATCGACACCGACCTGTTCGGTATCGACTGCGGCAGTGACGCCGCCCGCGCCATCCGCCTGGCCATGCTCGGAGGCGACAGCTGATGACTCTCCAACTCGACCTCTTCGAGATGGCCGCCGCCGACGCCCAGGCCGAACGCGAAACCCACGGCATCCCCACCCTGTACGCCTTCGACTCCGACGATCTGGCCGACTACGACCGCGTCTTCGGCCAATGGCAACAGGACTGGGGCCGCTTCAACTCCATCGCGGTGTCTCATGCCTGGCGGTTCGCCATCAGCGACTCGTTCTGCCGTCCCCGCCCGATGAACGGATGCCAGCCGGTGATCATGCACGCGCACACCGGCTGCCACCACCACCGCTGGACCGAACAGTGCTTGTGCGTCGGCGCCTACAACAGCCCCTTTCGCGCCCGGTGCCGCGGTTGCACCTGGCGCTCGGAGCTGGTGGCCAGCGAAACCGACGCTGTGCTTGCTGCTCTGGACCATTCGCACCCCGGCTGGCGCGACAGCCCCATCGTCGGATCACGCCCCTTCGACGGCACCAAGAAGCAGCAACGGTGGGACGTCGAAGTCGCCGGCCTCTACGGCGATCGCCCCGACGGCTGGCCCATCATCACCGCCCGCCCAGGAGACGGTGATCGCGCCGTTCCCGGCCGCTCCCCCTGGGGCGGCTACGACATCGACGCACGCTCCCTCACCCCACCCGCCTGAACCAAGGAGATACCCGTGGACTACGTCCAGGCCCCCGCCATCGCCACACTCACGCTCCCCCAGACTCATGCCCAGGTCATCGCTACCGGAGAGCACTTCATCCTCTGGTGGACCGACTGCGGGGCAAAAGACTGGGCCGAAGCCCACCACGACCTCGGTACCGCACTCAGTCGCCTTGCCGTGCTGCACCACTGCGTGACCAACGGTGAGGGCTTCGCCCACACCGACCCCGCCGACTTCGCGGCGGCCGCCGCAGCATTCCTCGCATCGGCCATCACCCAGCCCGCGCCGGCCTCGTGATGTCAGGAGCCCATGTGACACTAGAAATCTCTGCAACCACACAACAGAATCAGCACCGGGGGGCCACATGCTGACCGCACTCACCAGCACCATCGAACCAACGCCAACGATGTTCGGCGAAGCACTCCTGACGATCCTCTACATCATCAGCGCACTCACCATCCTCGCCAGCGTCGGAATCCTCGAAACCGCCAAACGTCGGGACCGGAAATGGTGGAACCAAGCCGTCACCGGAGACCCCAACGACCCGCACACGGCCAACCTACCCACCACCCTGCTGCGCATCATCGACCTCGCGCACTACGCCTGGTGGCCAGCAGCCCTCGGCGCCGCCGCCGGCCTCGCCGCCATCTGGATCTCAACCACACCCACCCAAATGGCCGTAGCAGGCGCCCTCACCCTCGCCGCGATCGCCACCGCCAGCTACACCCACACAGCCCGCGAACGCATCACCGACCGAACTCACAGCGATGGCAATTGAACGCACACTCGAGCGCCTGGCCGCATCACGGCCGCGCCGAGCGCTCACTCTCGACTCCATGGTCGCCCTGGTCTCCCGACTCGGCCACCCCCTGACGATCGACCAATCCTCGGCCGTCAAATCCGCCTACCAACGCGCCCTACGCCGTACCTCCCCTACGCTGAATGACCTTGCACAGGAACTGCGGCGATCACCAGCCACTAGGTCGGTATAGTCGCAGCGATGACCGACTCCACCAAAGACACCGAACTCGCAGCACTACGCGACACCGTCAAGGACCTGGACGAGGCAAAACAAGCGGTGAACGATCTACTGGCACAACGCGACACGCATATAATCGCCGCCAAACAGGCCGGGGCATCCTGGAAAGAACTCCAGCAAGACGGCGACCTCACCCCCGGTGGCCTCCGCAAAGTTCTACAACGGCACGACCTGCTTTGACGGGCGGTTAGCTGCGCTGCCCCGGAATTGGCCCCAGGTAGTGGAGGCCATAGTCCGTAGCCATCGTTTCTAGAATCAGTTTGCGGCCCTGGTCATCTACCAGGACGTCCCGTTCCTCTTTGACCGACATCCTCGGACCGTCTCCATCCCGTGTGACCAGCATTAGGGCGGTTGCTGCAGTGTTGTTACGGCACGTGTACTTGATCCCACGGGCTTCTTCCTGCGCCAGGAGGATCTTGGTGCCGATCTCGCGACAGTCCGTGTACACATCGGCGCCACCGCACAGCAGTGAAGCATCCAAATTCAGCGCGAGAGCGTGCTGACCGTAGATCGCTGCAACAAGTATGTCTTCCTCTAGCTCCATCGTCGCGATCTTCTTATCCTTCAACCACATGTGCCGAGCGATGCCGCTCTTAGGGATGTTGACGTTTCGCAAGATGCCTTCAGCCACGGCACCGGTCACAGACTCAGCAACGTAGGTGTATCCCCCAAGTTCCGTGGCCGCCGGCTCGAACCGGCCCTGTAGCGGATAGCCCAAATTCACGAAGGTTGGATTGTAAGAGTTCGCAGCGTAAGGCGCGAACGTCGGCAGAATGCGGTGCAAGAGTGTCCCGGCAGGCACCTTTTCAAGGGTCGCGAGCCGCCCATTGAAGTCGTTGGTAGGCATGTCAGACCATGCCTTGTTCCGCGAGGTCGAACGCTATGTCGACCATCTTCTCCGAGATACCCTCGGCAGTCAGCAACAGATCGACTGGTCGAGAGTCATGGAACGACGGCTCAGGTGAGTACCACCAATCGAGGGCGCCCCACGGGTCTGCGCTGCATTCGAGCCGCCGGTTGGCGTAGGCGACGATCGGGATAATCTCTTTGCGTTCAGTATCGACCTGAAACTTAGGGTATCGGTACTGGTTGCCGACCTTGACGCCTAAGAGTTCGTTGGATTCCCTGCGCTGCTTCGCTATTGAGCGATGACCACTGTTAGTTGGCGATAGAAGCTCACCAATTTCTCGCGAGCCATATGTATCGTTCGTTGTCACTGGCAAGGTGTACTCGAGAGTTCCAGTGGGGGCGTCAAGTTCAACCATCTCGGGCGCTGCTTGCTCATGTGCTCGTGCCTCGGTCAGCAACCGGCGGAACAAGTCGAGATTCTGCTCGGCGGCCTCCACGGCCTTCTCCAGTTCCGCAACCCTCGAACTGGTCGATCCGGACCCGCCGCCAGCGAAGCTATTGCCGGGCTCACCCGACTCGGTTCCCGCCGATCTCGGCGGTGATGAGATCCCGCCTCGCACTTCTTCGGTTGGGGCAGCTGCTTCATTTAAGGCCTTCTCCGCTGACGAGACCTGTTCTTCCACAGCGGAAGTAGTATGGGAGCGCTGGGCGGCCACGTCCGGTCCCTCGGCGAGTGAGTTGTAGATCTCGGTTGCCACCTTAAAGTAGATCTCGGCAGCGTTCCGCAGCTCTTGCGGAGTTAGCTTGGTACGCAGATCTTCGACGGTTGAGGGGACATCTTCCGGCAACCCTGCGATTCGCTGGTGGGTTCCCTCGATAGAGCCCAGCGGGGTGCCGAGTTTCTCAAACTGCGCGTACGCTCGCTCCTCGAAACGCGCGTGCGCCTGGGCGAGCCAATGGTTGTGGAACTTAGACGTTGACTCGCCGACACCGACAACGCCGTGGTCGAAGTCGTGGTCGAATACCAGCGCGGCATCTGGCTCAAGCTCCCAGCTGTCGCGATGGTTCAAGGCAATATCCTGGTGTACCAATCCCTTTCGAGTCCAGAAGGATTTCAAGCGCGACTGGGCGAACATCCGCTCTGCGTTCGTTGAGAGACGCGCAGTGGTCGAGTCACTAAGACGTGGAGGATCACCAAACGTGGTGACTGCTATCAGCATGGGTAAAACGTTGCGATGCAGAACGTGTTCGGCGCCGATCTTGGCGAATAGAGCATCCGGAACGATCGGCATGGTCGGCACAGCCACCGTAGGTAAAACGGGTGCACCGATCCCGCAGTCCAAGCGTCGGCGTTCGTACCGGGCGTACAACGTATTGCGTTCCGCCTCGCTCCAGCACCCCGCGTCGAGGAGCTTCAGAACCTCGAGCGTGCCCCAGTAGTCCGGGCAAGAATCGCCTGTCCTCGCGTACATGCTCATACCGACTCCACTACGTTCGCAACGTTCTATTAGAACAAGCGTAGCAAACGTAGGGCACGTAAGCCGCAGGTTCGCTACCCCGGCACTCACCAGGCCACAGCGAAACTTCGGCGAAGTGCCATAAACGAACGTTTTCGGGACAGTCCGCAATCGGAACGCCCTTCGCGGGCGACGCAAGTGCCAAAACTCATGTCATAAATCTATGACTCACAACCTGCCATGTCGTTGAGTTATGGAACACTTCGAGCCATGGGCGAGCTATTTGGGTACGCGAGGGTGTCAACGGCCGAGCAAACCGCGCAGGCCCAGAGCGACGCTCTGACGGCCGCCGGCTGTTCCCAAGTGTGGATTGACACCGCCAGCGGAGCGACCACTGCCCGACCTCAACTCGATGACCTCCTGGGCGACCTCCGCGCCGGTGACACCCTCGTGGTTTGGCGGCTGGACCGCCTGGGTCGATCTCTGCGCCATCTCCTCGAGACTGTGGAAGCGCTCGAGAACCGGGGTGTCGGGTTTCGCTCCCTCACCGAGTCCATCGACACCACCACCTCCGGCGGCCGACTCATCTTCGCCATCTTCGGAGCGATCGCCGAGTTCGAACGCAACCTCATCCGCGAACGAACACAGATCGGTCTAACAGCAGCCAGGGCACGCGGCCGCACAGGCGGCAGACCACCTGTCATGACCCCAGCCAAAATCCGCCAAGCAAAACGCATGCGCAACAATGGTATTCATATGTCTGAGATAGCCGAGGTCTTAGGGGTTGGACGAACCACACTGTATCGGCACTTGACTTGAACGCACATACCGTGGTCGACGAACAGATGAGAAGGAAGCCAGTTGCCTAGAACAGGCCCGAAGCCCGGATCGGTCGCACGGTTTCGTGCCCATCGCGAGTACGAGGAACGAAAAGACGCCGCGAACAACGCCCTGATGGGGTTGCTTGCTGGCGCGCAGCTGTCGGCGCATTTTCTTCAGCTGACTCGCGGCTCGGATCTGCTACTCCCAGACATCTTTCCAAACATCGCACATATCAAGCGATTCAGTCTTCGCTCCGATCGAGCGGCAGACATTCTCGGGGCAGCCGACGCCCACCTCGGCATGATGGCAGTCCCCTATGTTCTGTCCCTGCACGAAGACTATCTGCGTACCTGTGCCGAGCTACTGCGAGCCGAGGGACTATGCAACAAAGCAGCTGCCAGCGCCAACCTCAACGAACTCCACGCGAACATCGCCAAAGCCACAGGGCAGGCGTACACCTCGGACATCATCGCCTACATCGACGCACTACGACTTATGCGCAACTGCGTCATTCACAACGGCGGCCAGGTCAGTCAACAACTTCTCGACAGTTTGACGACGTGGAATCAACAGCTCAAAGACGGCTGGTACGCAAACGCCAAGCGAGACCCCACGATCTTGTCGCTGAACGACGTCATCGAGTTCGGACACGGCGAGATGATCACAGTGTTGGCCGTGACCAAGCGCCTCGATCGGGAGACCAACATCATGCTTCAAACATCCCTGCCTCGCGATACCTGGGCCGACATGGTGATCGCCGACGTCGAGGAACAGACCCCCTCGCTATGCATCAAGAACCCCGAGCTCGCGCTGCGCAAAGCAACGGGCATCGCCCGGCATCACTATCTCCCGCTCGGCCTGGCGGTCACCGAACTCAAGGCCGCGGTCGCAAGGCAGTAAAAATGAACGACGCCGCGACGGGAGTACTCCCTGAGCGGCGCCGTTCTCTATTTTTTCTTTTCTTTTACAAAGCGGGGCTCTACGACTTGAGCTATCCAACTCCAAAGGAGTCAGACCGGAATGTTAGACCCGGATCTCCGCGCTTCTGTGGAACGCCCGGTTGCGAACCGGCAGGCCTGATAGCCCGCTCCCTGCCAACACTGTACCAAACTCGGCGGGAACCGGGCAGCAGCAAGTTCTCCGTCACCGTCTCTCGTGCCGCGCCACGCCTCGGCCGTTTGCCGCCCCGCCGTCGAGGGACCCTCTCAGACGGGAAGTCAGCCTTCGCAGCACCTTGACGGAGAAAATTCTGATGACCCCCGATCGATAGTCTTGCTTGCATTGTGGTTCTGCGCTGAATCGGATGGTCGATGAAGGCTGCTCCCCGAATTGTGGTTGCCTACCTGACGGGCGAGGTCGACAACGACCTCCCGCCGACCCCGAGAAAAAAGCGCGGCGGTTGCGGATAGCTGAAGACTTGTGTCGCAGCCAAAGTCCGAGATGTAACCAGTTTTGGTGACACCGGTAGCCGTATAGATCCGAACCACAACTGTTTTCGACTTTCGGCTATTGTCCTGGCATGACGATGAAGGGGATTACTACACGTGTACTGGTGACGTTCGCAGCTTTGGCTGCGTTGTTGCTGGCTACACCGGGAGCAGCATCGGCAGGACCGGCACCGAAGTTGGGTGTCCTGGGGGACGACATCTGGGTGGTCGGCAACAACGCTCTGTGCCACGGCGCAATTCACGTCGGTATTGACACCGACCCCACCAAACCCGCACAGGCCACCGCCTGGCTGACCTCACGCGGATTCAACGGCGTTCAGCCTGAGTGGAGCCGGAACCCGACCTGCAAGATCAACGTGGCGATCGGCTGGTGGTTCGGGACGCAGTATCGCGAGAAGGTCGTGCCGCTGACCGTGGGGCCACGTCCCGGCGCGCCGGTACGAGTTGATCTGCGGGGCGTCGGTCAAGGCCTTCAGCTGATGTCGTTCACGACGCACCCTGACCTCAACAAGGGTGTGTCGTATTACGTCATTATCCCCTAACCCGTAACCCTCTCAACCAGATACACGAGTGCCCCCGGCTGTCACTGCAGACGGGGGCGCTCTAGTCAGCCGTGCGTTCTTGCGTGGATCTCGGGGCATCTGATGGCCGATGCGCCTCGCATGGGTCCCGTGGTACGTTGCAGATCCCGTCCGGGCTGGGTAGCGGCATGTACTGCCGCGCCGCCCGGGCTGGGTTTCTACGGGCCGCTGTTCGCGTCTGCGAGCGTTCGGCCAAAGACGCCACTATCGTTGGCCAGTAAATGTTTTGGATGCTCCCAGGACGACTGCTTTGGTCCATATATTGGCGTTGAGCCCACCCTGGCGCTCGAGGATCTTGGCCCAAAGATGATGCATTGTGGGCGCGTGCAGTGTCAGTTGTTCGTTGATCGCGGCGTGCAGCTCGTCCGAACTCAAGGTTGCCGATGCTGGACAGTAGCTCTCGACGAGAGCGATGGTTCTGGCGAGAATCTCTGGCGTGGTGCTCCCGTGGACCGTTTCGCCATGGTCGGCCTTGAGTGAGACGTGTTCGCGCTGTACCTCGACCTACAGAGCTGGGCTGCCATCGAACCTGAACGATGGGCTCGCTGGACGGCACCATGCCCCATCCCACCGGCTGCTACCTCCGGATACGCACGAGGGCGCCGCCGCCAGACCGAACGCATCGCTCACCGCACTCGCGACCGGCAACCAATGCTCCCCGCCATGATTGCCCATGTCGAGCGTGAACGGCGAAGGACACTCGAGTTGCTGACACGCGGCGACTCCGCGGCGATCGGTGAGACATTCGAGCATGACGGCAGAAAGTTCACCCGGGTGGCCTTTGACCGCGACCACAAAAACACGAATCGAATGGGCACGGCCCGCGTTCGAGTCGTCAACGCTGCCACCGGTGTGACTACCAGTCTTCAAGATGCCGAGGACCGCGCATTCTGGGACTGGGCGCTACTCGGAGTGCTCCGGCTCGCTGGAGTTCGGCAAGAGGAACTCCTAGAGTTGACACAATTGAGCGTCCGCCAGTACACCCGTCCCGGGGGCGAGGTGATTGCCCTCCTAGTCATCGCGCCATCGAAAACCGATCGCGAACGTGTCATACCGATGTCGACCGAGTTGTTCCACATCATCGCGGCGATCATCGGCCGGCACACCTCTGGCGGCCGGAAAATCACTGCACTGCAGCGGTTCGACCCGTACGAATCCACCATCGGGCCAGCCCTTCCCTACCTCTTCCAGAACACGCTAGGACCGGTAGCGCGCTGCAACAGCAGCGCATGGATGGGCGCTTCACTCGCCCGCATCTGCGACGCAGTCGTAGCAGAGCACCCAGAATTCACGGGCCTTCGATTCACACCACACGATCTGCGTCGGCTTTTTGCGACCGAGCTAGTGAACAACGGCCTGCCCATCCATATCGGAGCCGCCGTGCTCGGCCACACCAATCTGCAAACAACCCGCGGTTACGTTGCAGTATTCGACGAGGACGTCGTTCAGCACTATCAGCAGTACCTCGAACACCGCAGATCACAACGTGATTCCGAGGAGTACCGTCCCGCCACCACGGGCGAGTGGAGCGAGTTCGAGCAACACTTCGACAAACGAAAAGTCGAACTGGGAACCTGCGGCCGGCCCTACGGCACCCCGTGTACACACGAACACGCCTGCATCCGCTGCCCGATGCTGCACGTCAGCCCAAACATGCTCGACCGGCTAAACGAACTCGAAGCAGACCTGCACACCCGCCGAACCATAGCCCAAGCAAAGGGATGGATCGGCGAGATCGAAGGCCTCACGATCACACTGTCATTCCTGGCCCAGAAGCGCACCGACCTCGAACGTCTAAATCCCATTACGTCTACGCCACTGGGCATTCCGGCCGTCGGAGTTCCCCTCTAGCACGTCACCGCAACGACTGGCTGATCTTGCGGCCAGGCAGTCCAACTCTGGTGCACTGCTGCGAGCGCGGGCAAGCTCCCGGTCCTAGGAACTGAACGTTGGCGGTCCGCTGTGTGGTCGTTGTAGTTGCGCGAAGGCACTGGTTGCCGCCAGTGTCTGTAGGGCGTCGAACAGCTGGTCGCCCTCGCCGTCGTCGGGGATGGCTGTAAGTACGGGCCCGAAGAAGCACTGTCCGTTGAGGCACATGATCGGGCTACCACCAGAGTCACCGAGACTGTCTTGGCTTTCCTGGTGAGCTACGCGCACTGCACTGTCGTAGGTGGAGTCGTTGAGACTGTCGGCGAGCTGGGGATCGAGGCCGCTCTCGGAGAGCGCTTCGGCCACCATTGCTGTGGTGACGTCGGCACTCTGGTGGTGCACACGCTGACCCAGGGCGGTGTAGAGCGGTCCGAGTGCGCTGTCGCCTGCCCTGTCATGCGCAGCGGCCAGGACACGGCCCAGTTGCTGGGACTTCCATGTGGTGCCGTTGTTGCTCGGGAACATCAGATCCCTCGTTGAGCACTGCCAAACTCATCTGCCGCCAATCAATCTCGACGTCGCGGCGCTGTGCGGTGTTGAGCAGCCACCGGGAGGCAGCCCACGCGAACGGGCATGCTGGGTCAAAGTAGAACGTTATTGCGCTCATAGGTACTCCTTCAGGTCGCGAACTGTTGGACGTGCTGGCTCACTTGGAGGCTGCGGCTTCCAGCGCGGCGATGGCAGCCGAGAGTTTGGCTGATGCATCGGTGGCCACCGGCGCGAGTTCGGCTTCCCCGGAGACCTCGACCATCAGGTCGGGGTTCATGGCTTCAACGATCGAGTTCGATGGATTGGTGGGGTCTGTGCGGACTACGACGTTGCAGGGCAGCAGCAGTCCGATCTGCCTTTTGACTCCCAGTGCGCGGTGCGCCAGGGGTGGATTACAGGCTCCGAGGATGAGGTAGTTCTCCATATCCACATCGAGTTTTGTCTTCAGGGTGTCTTTGACGTTGATCTCGGTGAGGATCCCAAAACCCTGGTCAGCAAGTGCGGCGCGGGTTCGTGCGACGGCCTCGTCGAACGGGAGGTTGAGAACAGTGGAGATGGACAGTGACATAACAGCTTTCCTTCCGGATGGGTGTACGTGGTCAGATCTAGCGGAGTTCGGTGTTGCGTGGTAGTCCCAGGCGGTGCATGAACAGGCTGGCCGGGCACCAGCCGACGGCGGCGAACAGCAGTAGATTCAGTGCTACGAATGCGGTCAGCAGCAGCCACCAGGTCGACAAGCCAGTAGCCAGGGCCAGGCTCACAAGAATCATGAATCCTGCCAGAAGTGGCACTGCTCGGTCGACCGTCCACCTAGCGGTAGTTGTTCGATTGTTCATCGGGAAGAGGCCCTTTCTGGTGGGTGCTCAGTGGGAAAACGAGATCGCGGGCAGAACTTTTTGGAGCCAGGTCGGTGACCACCATGCTGCCCGCCCGGTCAGGCGCAGCAGAGCCGGTAGCAGCATCAGCCTGATCAGGACTGCGTCGAGCAGAACGGCAACACCGAGGATGATGCCCATCTCTTTGGGCGGCAACGGGTCCGCCAGTGCGAAGGTGAAGAACACGGCGACCATCACCGCTGCCGCGGCGAAGATGATGCGTCCCGAATGAGCCATGCCGTCGATCTGCGCAGCATCGGCATCGCCGGTGCGTTCAAAGTGTTCTTTGGCCGTGGCAAGCAGGAAGACGGTGTAGTCCATGGCGATGGCAAAGATCATCGCGAAGAAAAACACCGGTCCCCAGCCGTCAAGGAAGCCTTGCGGAGTGAACCCAAGCAGCCCGGACAGGTGGCCGTCCTGAAAGATCAGTTTCGCGACACCGAACGCAGCCGCCGTCGACAAGAGGCTGACGACGGTGCCGATCAAAGCGATCAGCGGGGCTTGTAGCGAGACCAACAGTAGGACGAACCCGAGGACCAAGATGATGCCCACGATCAGCGGGAAGTAGTCGTTGAGGGCCTGTTGCAGATCGAGGTTCTCGGCCGGGGCGCCGCCGACCAGTGCATCAGCGGGGAGTCCGTGGCGCAGGTCATCGACGATGGTGCCGAGTTGGGCATCAGAGGGATCGACCGCAGGCAGTGCTTGCAGCATCACGTAGTCGGTGTCGTCGAGCGCCGGTAGCGGAGGGGTGACCATGCTGATGCCGGGTGTCTGTGCCGCCGCCGTGGCAGCCTGCTGCGCCTGGGCCGAGGGTGCAACGATCTGGAGCATGCCGGGGGCGCCCTCGCCCATCTGCTGCTGAACCAGTTCATAACCCTGGCGCACTGGCGCATCCTCGGGGACCACCGAGATCGACGGCATAGCCACTTTGAGCCCGATGACCGGGATGGCCAGCACGATCAGAACGGCCAGCGAACCGAGTGCGAACGGCCACGGGTGGTCGTGCAGGATCTTGCCCCACCGTTCGAACAGCGGCGAACGATGCTGCTGGCGTTTGGCGTACGGGAGCGAAGCAGCGTTCACCTTCGAACCCATTGCGCCTAGCGTGGCCGGGAGCACGTCAACGTAGCGGCGAGAACAAACGTCACCGCGAGCATGATGCCCACAGCCATGGTCCGCACCGCCGGAGCCGGCACCAGCAACACCGCCGACAAACTCACCAACACGGTCAGGCCCGACAGCACCACAGCTTTACCGGCGGTATCCAT
>NZ_JBSSGR010000005.1:0-156042 GCF_054063855.1 Williamsia sp. R60 | reverse complement strand
CGGCTGGGTCGTGTCCTGGCCGCAGCGCATGACAGGGCCGGCGACAGCGCACTCGGACCGCTCTACACCGCCCTGGGCCAGCGTGTGCACCACCAAGGCGCCGACGTCACCACAGCAATGGTGGCCGGCGCACTCTCCGAGAGTGGTCTCGATCCCCACCTTGCTGACAGTCTCGACGACTCCACCTACGACAGTGCAGTGCGTGTGGCACACCAGGAGAGCCAAGACAGTCTCGGTGACTCTGGCGGTAGCCCGATCATGTGCATCAACGGACGTTGCTTCTTCGGGCCTGTGCTCACAGCCATCCCCGATGACCGCGAGGGCGTCGAGCTGTTCGACGCCCTACAGACGCTGGCGGCAACGAGTGCCTTCACGCAATTGCAACGACCACACAGCGGACCTCCTACGTTCACCTCCTAGGACAGAAGCTTGCCCGCGCCTGGGATCAGCGCAGAGGTGAAATGCCTGGACGGCAGACGGCCAGTCGGTTGTGGACTGAACCGAGGCTGCCCCGCCCAGGTCAGGCACGCTCGACCGAGCTCGACGACATCACCCCACAGGTAGCGAAGATTGGTGCGTTCGCGCCAATCTACCGCCGCCAGCAGGTGGCGGGCCTGCACAGGGGCGGCTGGGAACTGGCGCGCGCATTGATTACCTTGGTCACTTGTTCCGAAGGTCTTCGGCTACTGCATTAGCCGGACTTGTGCGCGTTCACTGGACGGTGAGCATACAAGGACGAGTGGATGGCGTTTTCAACGCCGACAGTGGTTGGTGTCGATGTGTTGGCCGCCGCACTCGTGCGACGTGCCCTCTCGAAGCCCCCTCGATCAAGGATGTCCAGAGTGAGTCAATTGACAGCGATTGTGCGCCGGCACAGTTCGGCGCAGCCGCCCGCGATCGGGCAGCGATGAGTCCTTCGATCGAGGTCCGAGAACTCAGCAAGAGCTACGGCAGCAAACTGGTGATCGACGACTTGTCCTTCGATGTCGAAGCCGGTGTCATCACAGGATTTTTGGGACCGAATGGCTCCGGTAAATCGACCACGATGCGGCTGATCGTCGGATTGGATCATCCGGACCATGGCAGTGCACGCGTGGGGGGCGTTGCATACGCCCGTCTGCCTCAGCCGCTTCGAACAGTGGGCACCCTGCTCGACGCGGAGGCTGTTCATCCCGGAAGGTCGGCGTTCAACCATCTACTCTATCTCGCTCAGACGCAATTGATTTCGCGGCATCGCGTCGACCAGGTGCTCGAACTGGTCGGGCTCGTTGACGTCAAACGTGAACGCGCGGGGTCGTTCTCACTTGGTATGCGTAAACGGTTGGGGATCGCGGCGGCCCTGCTCGGCGATCCTCCGGTCCTCATTCTGGATGAACCGATCAATGGGCTGGATCCGGACGGGATCCTATGGATGCGAAATCTGATGAGGCAGCTGGCAGGCGAAGGGCGAACAGTGTTCGTCTCCAGTCATCTCATGAGCGAAATGGCGATGACCGCTGACAATCTCATCGTGATCGAGCACGGTAGGCTCATTGCGGATTGCACCACCAAAGAGTTGATTGCCAGTAGCGGGCAGGCGTCGGTACTCGTGCGATCGTCCGATCCGTCCGAGCTGGCCGCGCGCATCGCGACGGCCGGTGGCAAGCCCGTGGTTGGTGAACATGACCTGCTCACCGTGCGCGGGCTGTCGGCTCGCAGTGTCGGCGAACTCGCTGACCGATTCGGCATCGTGCTCTACGAACTGACTCCGATGGATGCATCACTGGAGGAGGCATTCATGACGCTCACACATCCCACAGCGATGGCACATGAATCGGCGCACACGACGATCGCGATGAAAGAGGTGTTGTCATGAGTATCTCGCTACCCGTTCAAGCAGCGAAACCGATTGTGCGGCAAAATCGCGGCCCGAACGTCATCGGGCTCCTGAGATCGGAGTGGACCAAGCTCGTGTCCTTACGCTCGGCGGTTTGGTCCTTGACGTCGTTGATGCTCGTGACCGTCGGCTTCACCGCGCTGTTCACGTGGTTCACGGTGGCCAATTGGAGCAGGGTCGATTCCGCAGCGCAAGCGCAAATCGTGGCTGACCCGGCTCGTCAGATTTTGGGCGCAGGCTTCCAGTTCGGACAGTTGGCGGTCTGTGTTCTCGGTGTCTTGGTGATGACCAGCGAATATGCCAGCGGCACGATCAGAGCGAGCCTGCTGGCGGTTCCGGCCCGGGTGCCCGCACTCGCCGCCAAATGTGGGGTGTTTGCAGTGGTCGTCTTCGTCGTTGGTGAGATCACGGCATTCCTGGCGTTCTTCGTAGGATCAGTTCTGATTCGTCCGCGTGCATCGGTGTCGCTTGCCGATCCCGGAGTCTTGCGTGCGGTGTTCGGGACAGGGCTGTATTTGGCGTTGCTCGGGGTGATGGCGATCGCGGTCGGCGTACTCGTCCGTCACACCGCAGGAGCCATCACCGGGATCATCGGGTTCGTTCTCGTTCTCGGACCCCTCGCTCAGTTACTACCGGGAACGATCGGGCAGCACATCCACGCATATCTGCCCTCGGAGGCCGGAATACTGATTGCCTCACCGCGGCAGGCGCCGAGCGATTTGCTGTCGCCCTGGCAAGGTTTCGGCGTCGCGGCCATCTGGGCGGCATTGTTGATCAGCGTGGCTGCGTACATGTTGAAAAGCCGCGACGCGTAGCTGCTCGCTCTGGCACTGCCGAAAGTCATGCCGTTGAGGGCGCCGTAGTCAGCGAACTGTTTGTTCTGACCGGGTGCTTTTCAGCGCTGTCCCGGACAGAACTGAATTGGGGACTATGGGCTCTGTCGCGGTAGCAACCGCCGACGCACACTCGTCAAAAGACTTGCGTGGCAGAGTCACTGCCACAACCAACAACGGAGTCCGGTCCAATTGAACGATTTAGCCTCAGCGCCCGATGTGGCCGGCCGTTGTGAACTGTCCAACACCCCGTGCCGCAGCATCCCTTGCGCGCGGCGACGGCGAACAAGACCCTCGTCGTCGGTGCCGATGCTCGATGCGATTGTCGGACGTGGCGCGGTCCGTGACAGTGGACCGCTGCGGGTGGCTGCTACGTGGCTATGGACCAGGTTTGATGGGATGGCGAATACAGAACTGCTCGAGTTGCTCGAGCTTCATGGCCTTGCGCCGGTGGATGCGTCGAATCTCAAGCACGTCGATGCAGCGCTGCTGACCGCCAGCGTGCACATGTACAGCGGGCTGTTGAGATGGTGTGTGACGAGTGCCAGTCGCAGATCATGACCGGGTCCGTCAGGACATGAGAGGAAGCTCCGCGTAGGTGATGCCGCTGTATCGGGCATCGATGGTTGTTCCGGCGCGAGCTTCCAAAAGGTTCGGAAGATCGGCCAATGAACCGATGACGGATGTGCCGCCCGTCGCGGCAAATCCGCAGGCGGCAGCGACCTTGGGGCCCATCGATCCGGCCGGGAAGGACATCTCGGCGAGCGTGTCAGGGTGGGCATGGGAGATCGAACGTGGTCGGGGAGTTCCGAAGCCGTCGATCACCGCATCTACGTCGGTGGCGATCACGAGTAGATCAGCATCGAGTCCGCGGGCCAGGGCAGAACTGGTCAGGTCCTTGTCGACGACAGCTTCGACGCCTATGAGCTGCCGGGATTTGTCCAGAGCGACTGGCACACCGCCTCCGCCGCAACAGATCACGGTCGTGCCGGCCGCTGACAAGGACGAGATGACCGTGGTCTCGAGTATGTGCAGCGGTGCAGGTGAGGGAACAACACGACGCCATGCGGGACCGTCGGGCCGAATCGTCCAGTGATGCTCGCGAGCGAGACGGTCTGCGGTGTCGGCGTCATAGACGGGACCGATGAACTTCGTGGGACGGGTGAACGCCGGATCATCGGCGTCGACCTGGGTGAGGGTGACCAGTGTCGCGATGGATGCCCCAGGTTGCAGCTGGTTCCGCAGAGCTCGTTCGAACTCATAGCCCAGGGCACCCTCGGTCTCCGCGCCCAGGATGTCAAACGTATCGTCGCGGCCCTCAGCCGCCGCCATCAGCGCCAGATCCCCGACTTGCGGCCCGTTGCCGTAGGTGATGACAACCTGGTTGTGGACGACGAGAGGTGCCAGGTGGACAGCGGCAGCCTCGATGGCCAGCTTCTCGGCCGCCCGGGTCAGTGGTGCGCCGCGGGGAGAAATCGCGTTGCCACCCAACGCGATCACGATTCGCATGTCACCGTCCCAGCGTGGCGACGAGAACAGCCTTGATGGTGTGGAGACGGTTCTCGGCCTGGTCGAACACGATCGATTGCGGTGACTGGAAGACCTCGTCGGTCACCTCCAACGCGGTCAAACCGCGGCCCGCCATCACCCTGGCGCCGTCGGCCGTGGCGGTGTTGTGGAAGGCCGGCAGGCAATGCATGAATCGGACGTTCGAGTTCCCGGTGGCGTGCAGCATCTGCGCCGTCACCTGATAGGGAAGTAGGGCTTCGATGCGTTCGTCCCAGGCTTCGGCAGGTTCCCCCATTGACAGCCAGACATCGGTGTACAGGAAGTCGCAGCCCTCCACCGCTTCTAGCGGGTTGTCGCTGTATCCGAGTACGGCCCCGGTCTGTGTGGCGAATTGCTGTGCGGTGGCCCGAACGTCGGCGTTCGGCCAGAACGTGCTCGGCCCGATCATCCGAACGTCCATACCGGCCATCGCGCCGGCGACCAGCAAGGAGTTGGCAACATTGTTGCGGCAATCCCCGAGATAGCCGACCGCGATCGGCCGGTCCAGAGAGGAGCCTGCATGTTCGGTCATGGTGAGAATGTCGCAGAGGGATTGGGTGGGATGCCATTGGTCGGTCAACCCGTTGTACACCGGAACCCCCGATGCGCGGGAGAGTTCCTCGACGGTTTCTTGCGCGAACCCACGGTATTCAATGCCGTCATACATCCGGCCGAGCACCCGCGCGGTATCGGTGACCGTCTCCTTGTGTCCGAGCTGGGAGGCTTGCGGATCCAAATAGGTGACATGTGCGCCTTGGTCGAACGCTGCGACCTCGAAGGCGCACCGGGTTCGGGTGGAGGTCTTCTCGAATACCAACGCTATGTTTCGGCCGGTGAGCTGTTGTTTCTCAACGCCTCCCCGTTTGTCGGCTTTGAGAACACGCGCCAGGTCGAGAAGTGAATCCCATTCCCGGACAGTGAAGTCGGCTTCTTTGAGGAAGGATCGACCGCGCAGAGAAGAAGTGAGGACACTGGTCACGGCGGTCATGCCGACACCGCGTCACGCACGACCGGGCACGTCATGCAGCGAGGGCCACCGCGGCCGCGCCCGAGCTCAGACCCGGCGACCCCGATGACCTCGATGCCGTTATCGGTGAGGTAGGCGTTGGTGGTGGTGTTGCGGTCATAGCCCACGATCACGCCGGGAGACAGCGCCAGGAAGTTGTTGCCATCGTCCCACTGTTCCCGGGCGGCGCCGCTGCGATCGATCGGGGTTCGGAGCACGCGGACACGGTCGAGTCCGAGAGTGTCGGCAACCACGTCGAACAATTTTGCGTTCTCTTCGACTTTGTACCCGCCGCGGGACCCGACCGGTGTCAGCGTGAAGGAGCGAAGTTGTTCGGGGAGGAACGGATACACGCAGAATGCGTCATGATCGATCATCGTCATGGCGGTGTCGAGATGCATGAATGCCCGCGACTTCGGCAGTTCGACGACAATCACCTTGTCCGCGGTACCTGTCTCGAAGAGGCGTTCACTGAGGATTTCGACCCCTTGAGGACTGCTTCGCTCGCCCATTCCGATCATGACAGCACCATTGCCGATGACCGTGATGTCGCCGCCCTCGATGGTGGCCGGTTCATGGGGAAGTGAGTCGTTGCCATAAAGGAAGGTGAAGTCTGCATCGGCGAATCGTGGATGAAACTTGTAAATCAGTCGCGAGTTCAGCGTTTCGCGTTTCCGTGCGGTTTTTGCCATCGGATTCACACTCACCCCGTTGTAGATCCATGCCGAGTTGTCCCGCTGGAACAGATGATTCGGCAACGGCGCCAGCACGAAGTCATCGTTGTCGAGATACTCCCACAAAAGGCTCGACGTGCTGACCAGCGGAAGCAGCTCCTGCTTGGTCACCCCGCCGATGAGGATGTCGGTCAACTCGGAAGCGGGAGTCGCTTTGATCAGCACTTCCAGGGGGTTGTCCAGAGCCGGTCCGAACTGGTTCTCCGTGATCAGTCGCTCAGCCAAGAAACCACGGGCTCCAGGCATATCGAGGGCAGTGGTCAACAGGTCGCCGAACTCGTGGACCAGTGTGCCGTGCTCGCGCAGTACTGCGGTGAACGCGGCGTGTTCCTCTCGCGCCCGCTCGGCCCACATCACGTCATCGAATAGCAGGCTGTCGACGTTGTCGGGCGTCAAACGATCCAATTCTGGCCCGGGGCAGTGCACGATGGCTTCCCGAAGTCGCCCTGTCTCGGAGTTCACGCGAAGGGTGTTCATAGCGGCATGCTCGTTTCTCTAGATGTTCTGGCCTTTAGAGGGATCCGGCGGTGGCTGGTCCGACTGGATCGGGTGCGAGCATGTGTTTGCGTTGCACCGCGTAGACGGGAATGCCCAGCGCGAGTGCACCTGCTGTCATCAGGAAGGGGCCCCAGATGACATACCAATCGGCTCCGGTGTTGCGGGAGTAGTAGATGAACGCGGCGGAGAACACCAAGGCGAGAACCGCCACCAGCATGTCGCGGATGGTCCGACTGCGTTGCTGGCGACTCTGGGTTGTGCGGCGGTCGCGCACGGTCCACACCAGCTGGGCCAGGGCAGAAAACGCATAGGGCACAGCGGCAGTGATGCCACTCATCAAGACCAGGGTCGTGAATACGGTTGCGCCGCTCGCGCCCATGAAACTGATGATCACTGCCAGCGATGCGAGGGCAGTCGATGAGATGATCCCGAATGCGGGCACCTTGCGACGGGACTCGCGGGCAAACCGTTCCGGAAACAACCCGTCATGTGCCGCTGCTCGAGGCATTTCGGCGCAGATGAGTGTCCAACCGGTCAACGCTCCGAGTCCTGAGATGATCACGGCGATCGCGACGAGGTTCCCGGCCCATCCGCCACCGAAGATATGGTCCGCAGCAACCGAATACGAAGCCTTGTTAGCATCCGACGACAGGTCTTGCGTGGAGATCATGCCGAAGATCGCGACCATCGACAGCAGGTACACCACCGCGCTCGCCGAGGTGCCCATGATCGTGGCGCGGGGAACGTTGCGTTCGGGATCTCGGACGTCGGCTGCCGCGACGGCTGCCGTCTCTACCCCGAGGTAACTGAAGAGACAGATGGCCATCGCACCGCCGATCGCCGACCACGTGGAGTCCCCGCTGACGTTCCACGGTGTGAAATTGGCGCTCTTGATGAAGAACAGACCGACTGTAGCGACCAACAGCAGCGGAAGGAACTTGAGGACCGTGGTCACCACCTGAAAGCTGCCCACGTTCTTCAAGCCGGTGAGGTTGACCGCAGCCGGCACCCACAACCCGACCAATGCGATGACAATCGACCAGAACGTGGACCCGCCTTTATTGATGAAATGCTCTACGTAGTACACCCAGCCAACGGCGATGGCGGCGTTGCCCGCCCACGCGGTGATCCAGTAGGTCCAAGCGTTACCGAACCCTACCGCGTTGCCAAATGCCGCACGCGCGTACGCGTATGGCCCACCCTCAGCAGGTATAAGTCTGGTCAGCGCGGCAAAGAGCAGCGCCAGAGCCAGGGCGCCGACAGTTGCCATTCCCATCGCGACAAGACTGATCGGGCCATACGCTGAGAGAGCATAGGGAAGGCTGAACACTCCGACACCGATGATACTGCCGACGATGAGCGCCGTGGACGCCACCAACCCCAGCTGAATTTTGGGATCTGGCCGTGACTCTGGTGCGCTGTCCGCGCCGGGCGTCGACTCGATGAGGCTCATTCGTGAAATCCTTTTCCCCACAGGCGCATTGCTTCACCAGCAGTGTTTGACTGTGCACATCGTCGCGGAATGACCGGTTCCTGACCAAGTGCCAACGGACACGGGTCTAGTGACTTTCGTCCCGAGGCGGTAGCGCGTCCACTGATGGCTGCACCACCGACCAGGACGCGAGGCAGGGCTCGGTTACCTCGGTCCCTGGCGAAAGCGCTGAAGATGCGGCACGCTCGTGCCACCTATCCCGGCGACAACCTGGTGGGACCCGAGATGGGAATACACCCACGCTGTCGATGTCGCGGCGTCACCGGACCACATCTGGCCCTGGTTGGTTCAGATCGGCCAGAGCCGTGGCGGCTCGGAGGGTTCACCAGACCCGTCGCTGTGGGCATTTCACATCGTCGATGCCGGCGGCGGGCATAGCAGGTTGATCGAACGCGCCTATGGCAGGGGGCTGGGCAGTCGTCTGGCCTTCTCACCGCTGTTTCTCGAGCCGATCTCGTTTGTCATGAGCCGGAAGATGTTGGTGACTATCGCAGCCCTGGCGGCAGATCGGGAGTGCAACCGTTGAATACCGGCCACCTCGGTGAGAGGGCGCCGATCCCGATAGATCGGTGCCCGCTGGACATGGACAACCCGGTCTGCGGGATGTTGTCTGATCGAAGAGCCAGTACGCACACGTGTTGGTGTATTTCCGTCGTGAGCTTGGCAGCGGTAGCGGTCAGCGACGCCGTTTACGACGCGTCGATTGGCCAACAGATCTGAGTACGCCACTTCTCAGGATCCGGCTCAGCTTCGGGGTCACTGAGGTAGCTTTCCCACATCACCACACCTGGCTTGAGCCGCGCGTCTGCACAGTAGCGCTCCAGCTCGGCGTATGTTCCCGCCATGGTGTCGTAAGGCCCGACATGGACCGCTTCGACAGCCTTGCCACCAGGCAAAGTCCCTGGAACAACATCGTCGACTGGTGTGATTGGGGTGGCAACCGGAAAACCTGCCTCGACATCGACCACGTCGGACGGTTGACCGAAGTACTTGCCGAAAGGTGGGCCGGCGGTGTCCACACCTTGTGCCTGAAGTGCGGCCATCGTGGACCCGAATGCTCGGGCGAAGAACTCACTCAGCTCGGAAATGGGCACTTGTTCTCTGATCCCGGCGGTCTGCTGAACGGCGTTGTCTACGAGACGAATTGAGGTCATTGTTCAATGATCTATCGCGTAGACGTGCGCCGGATAGAGCCGAACGTCACACCCCTGACCCCAGCACGGTCCCCTAGCTACGTGGCGGGTTCTGCTGGTGGGCCAGCAGGGCATCTCGGTGTTCGACGTAGGTGGTGTGCAGTAGATGGCTGTAGCGGTCGAGGTCCGGCATCACGGTCCGGTCGGTGGTGATGGAGATGGAGATGGTGCCGTCTCTGGTGGACGCGGCGTGCGCCAGAGTCGATAGCGGGGTCAGGGGCTGGACACCGAAGCTGCTCACGATGCGATGTCCGAACACCGTTCGCGAGGGATTCGGGTTGTAGACGTTCGAGACGATGATGTTGGCGGTCGCCGCAGCCGGTACGGCCCGGCGTCGCTGTTGTTGTCGGCGGGTGAGCCATCCGAGGAGCCGCAGCAGAGCCGGAGGTGCGGTTTCCAACAGCGGCGCGGTGGTGTTGGAGGTGAGCGCGGCTGCTCTGATCCTTTCCTGGTTGCTGGCGTCGGTGATGTGCTGGAGTCGACGGGTGGGGTCAGGCTCGTCGGCGGCGAGGTCGATGACCAGCGGTGTGAACTGATTCGACCCGCGCGAGGGTGTGTCTCGGGTGCCGACGATGGCGCGGGTGGACATCGGAGCCAACGCTGACAATCTCGGGGGGCGTTCGTCGTGCTCGTCGAGGTAGCGGATGACGGCGTCCCCGATCACGGACAACAGCACCGTGTTCACGGTGGCCCCAGGGACTGTGCGTTTCATGGCCCGCAAATCTTCGAGGTCCATCTCGACCAGGGTGGTGGCGCGTGGCCCGGTGAATCCGGTGTTGAAACGGGTGACCGGCCATTGCTTGCCCACTGTCGATGGCGGGGACTTTCGCCTGGCGCGCAGGGTTGAACCGATGGCCGTCAGGAACCGAATCCAGGTCAACGGCAAGCCCACGATTGCGCGCATCAGGTGACGACGTCGTCGGTGCTCGCGGTTGGGCAACAGTTGGTGGAGGGTGTCGGTGCCGATGTCCTCGCGGCATAGTGCGGCGAGCACGGTGGCCATCGACACGCCGTCGATGGCGGCGTGGTGCAAGCGGATTGCGACCAGGGTCACCAGACCTTGGGCGCTGGGGTAGCCAGGAACGTTGGGGAGCACGTCGAACGACCACAAGGGGCGGTCTGTGTTCACTGGTGCATCGGCAAGCGAGGACAACATCTGTTGCACCGACGTCCACGTGAGGCCAGCAGGGTGCACGGTGAGGTGCTCGGTCACATCGAAGTGTGCGTGTCGGGTCCAGTAGGGCATGGCGATGTCGCCGGGCAGCCGAACCAGACGTGCTGTGAACATGTCCGAGAGGTGCAGTCGCGGCAGGACGTACTCGATAACCTCGGCGGGCTTGATATCCACAGGACCGCCGTCCTCGGCGGCAATGACACTGCACGACAACACTGTTGAGGTCGTCGCGGAACCGCCAAGGTAGATATAGGCGGCGTCATGCGGGGACAGTTCACCCCACCTGGAATCAACCATCACCGACCGCCGCACGTTCGAGCACTGGGGATTTCGGGATGCCCCAACGGGGGCCGCGGCTGCGACCAGGCCGCGCGCACGTCGGTGTCGGTCAACACTCGTCGACGATCTATCACGGGGCCTCTTCTGCGGTTGTCTCGCCTTGGGCGGCACCTGGAGGCTATCGCACACCAGCCCGTGGCAATGCCTGTTCGGCGTTGATCCAAGTGGCTCGTCCGGGTTTCGCAGGTGGGTCAGCGACTTTGTCTAACCACCCCGCCGGCAAATCCGGGGTGGAGGCCGTGACTCAGAGCCACCGCCTGATCAGGTGGAGCCAGTCGTCCAACAGGTACGCAATGGTGTCCGAATCGAACATGGATGTGGGGTAGAGGATTTCGATGCACCCCTCTGGTCCGGTGGTGACTGCGAAGTGTAAGTCGCATTTCGCGATGTCTGGCGGTCGAGCTGTGATGACCACCCCCGCTTGGTGTGCCGCATCGATGATTTGTGCTGTCGGCGTGCTGTTCTCGATGGAGAGGACAACCTGAAAGAGCGGGTGGGCACTGCTGCTTTCTGTGTCTGAGATGGCGTGGGCGATCTCGACGTAGGGGATGTCCGAGTGGGAGAAGGCTCGTAGTTCGGCGGCAGCCACTGCGGGTAGGCCGGCGGCGGTCTGGACGTCGTCTCTCCGGCACACTACGGGAACGGTGTTCACAAACATGCCGACGATGTTGTGCAGGTGGCTGCGGGTGCGGCCTGAGACGGGTGTGGCGATCGCGATCGCTGGGTCATTGCTGGCGGTCAGCAACACCTTTGCGAGCGATGCGCGCAGAACCGTGGTGGTCGACACCGAGTTGCTGCGTGCGACGCCGGCGATGTCGGACCAGTACTGCCGCAGTGACAGTCGTTCACGCAACGCCTCACGTTGCCATGGGTTGGGTCGTGATCGATCACTGCGAAGGGTGGCTGCAGCCGGTAAATCCGAGAGTTCTGAGCGCCAGAACTGCATTTGCCAATAGGCGAGGGACGTGGGGTCATGTCGATCGCCCAGGCGGGTGTTAGCCCACAGGCTGTAGTCGAGGAAGTCGATTTGCACGGGGTCGGTGGCACCCGGTGCGTCCTCGGTGGCCGATACGCGTGAAGGGTTCGGGGTCGCGAGGTATGCGGTGATGAGGTCTCGAGCGATGATGCTCAGTGACCATCCATCGATCGCCCTGTGGTGGGCCGCGACCGCCAGCGTGGTCGTAGGTCGGTGATGGACTCCGAATCGGATCGGATGGTCGACGGTCAGATCGAACGGTTGATGTAAGAAAGTGTCGAATGATCGATTCGAGCCGTCGAGTGTGACAGGGGCATCGGGGTACGTGGGCGGGTCCACGACCATTGATCCGTTGATGAAGCGGGTTCGCATCATCGGATGCGAGTCAATGACTTCGGAGATGGCTCTCTCGAGAGCACGATGATCGAGATGGTCGGCGAACTCAAGTGTGAATGGTATGCAGTTCGCCGGGCTGCGGTCATCGATGTCGACGTTGCGTTGGGCCGGCGCAAGCTTAATGGGGCCGGCCTCATCGGTGCGATGGGTCAGGGGGGCCACCTGTTGGGCGCTGGCGAGCCGCAAGGCGAGGCGCGCCGGCGTCCGGCACTCGAAGATGTCTCGAACCGACAGCGTGACGTCGCGCTCGGTGTTGAGGCAGGCGACAAGTGTTGTCGCAGAGAGGGAATCGCCGCCAATGTCGAAGAAGTCGTCGTCGGCTCCGACTGTTGTTGCCCCGGTTGCCGTGGCGAACGCGCCGATCACGCAACGCTCGTCGTCGGATACCGCGCTGCGAAAGGGTGCTGAGGGTGACAGATCGGGCGCTGGAAGGGCCTGCCGGTCGACTTTTCCTGCGGGTGTCAATGGCATCTTGTCCAGCACTGTGATGGCAGCCGGAATAAAGTGGCTGGGCAACTGCTGAGCCAATAGTTGCCGAGTCATGCTGATGCTGAAGTGCTTGGAGGTCGTCACATACGCCGCCAGTAGCGGCGAGCCGTGATGGTGTGTCGCCACGGTCACCGAGTCGGTGACGCCTTCGGCAGCGCGTAGCGTCGCATCGATTTCGGAGGGTTCGATCCGGACACCCCGAATCTTCACCTGATCGTCAACGCGGCCGAGAAAGTCGAGCGAGCCGTCGCGACGCGAGATCACGCGGTCGCCTGTGCGAAACATTCGCCCGCCGTTTGTTGACGTGGGGTCGGCGACGAATCTTGTCGAGCTCAACGCTGGGTCGTTCAGATATCCTCGGGCAAGGGCCGGCCCGCTGATGTATAGCTCACCTGCCACTCCGGCGGGCGTTGGTCGTAATCGGCTGTCACGCACGTGCGTACGAACCGCAACCATTGGACACCCAATCGACGCGGAGGTCTCTGAAAGTGGTTGCCTGGTCCAGGCTTCCGTCATTGTGACACTGCAGCTTGTTTCGGTGGGACCATACGCGCAACGAACAGAAGCATGCTCGGCGAACTTTCGCATCAGGTCAGGCGGGCACACGTCACCACCGACGATGAGGTGGGTGACAGTGGGGATGTCCGCTGGTTCGAACGTGGCCAGGACCGCAGGCGTGGTCATCAGATGAGTCACTCCCACGGACGTAAGGTGATGAGCGAACTCGCTGCCACCGAAGACTCCGTCGGGGATCACCGCGAGCGTTGCCCCGGTCACGGAGGCAGCGAGCATTTCGACAACGGAAGTATCGAACGCGGTGGAAGCGGCGCGCGCGACAACCGAATCGGGAGTCAATCCATATGTCCGCTCGATGTGCTCAACGAGTGGCCCCAAGCCGGTGCTGGTGCTGATCACTCCCTTGGGACTTCCGGTCGACCCTGACGTGAAGATGACGTACGCGGCCCGCTCCACCAGCGTCGACGACGGTGGGCCAGTGGCGGTGGGCGAGGTGGCCAGGTGTTCAGCGGTGTGCTCACCATGCGGGCCCAGTAGCAGCTCGCCTATGTCACCTGGCGGGTGATTCATGAACGGTTGGGTACATAGAATCAGCGAGGGTCGGCAGGTCTCGATGATCAGTTGCTGTCTGGCAGGCGGATATTGCGGGTCTACCGGAACATAGCAAGCACCCACTGCCGCCACAGCACGGAAGGCAACCACTTCGGCCAGGCTTCGCGGCAGTGTGGAGACAACCCGGTCTTCGGGTCCAATGCCTATTGATCGCAATGTATGACGAAGTTTGTCAACCGCGGCGGTGAGGTCTCGATGAGTCAACTCCGATGTTCCATCGATGACGGCGACGCCGGCAGAGCTGGCGTGTCGGTCGAGGAGATCGCGTAACAAAACAGGTGAGGCGGGCGGTGGGCCGTCTTGAGGCCCGACGACGGGGATCGACAGCTGACCGAGGAGAGAGCTGTCAACTGCTCCGCAGAGTGTTTCGAGCATGGCGATCACATTGTCGCGATGCTGCGTCACCGTGGCGCGGTCATAACGTTCGGCGTTTGCCTCGAAATCAATCGTCGGCGTCTTTGCGTTTCCCGACGGGTAGATGTTCACGTTCAGATCGGCAACCGGTCCGGTGGAAAGAACGTGGTATTCCGCGGTCAGAGAGCTGCCGAGATCGACCACCAGCTGCGCGGGAAAGACGTTGACCACCGGGCCTGCATGGGCGATGTGTGCGGTGACTGCGCCCTGGTCGCGAAGCATCTGTTCGTGCCGGTATGACTGATGCCGTAGGGCGCCGGTCAATGTCGATGAGACCTGGGAAACGTACGCGGCGACGGTCATGTCCTCGATGACCTCGACGACAATTGGTAAAACGTTGCTCACGCTCCCCGCGGTCTGCCGAAGTTCGCCTGTGAGGCGGGCGGCGACGGGCAAGGAGAGGGCGACGACGGGCTGCCCCGACGCCCTGGAGACGTACAGCGCCAGCGCGGCTATCAGGAGCACAGTACTGTTGCACCCCAGTCTGTTCGCGCTGGCAGACAAGAGGTTGACCGAAGCGGAGGGAAGCTGTTCGGCCACCAAAATGGGATCCGCCGATGGCGGTGCAGATTTGCGGGCCAGGGTGGTAGCGGCCGGCAATGTGGCACAGATGTCGGCCCAGTACTCGCAGTCGCGCGTGAAGCGTTTTGACACGAGGTAGCGCGATTGGTGGTCCAACAGGGCCTGCTGGCCTGCAATTGCGGAGATGGTGCGCCCGCGCCCGGATGCCCGGACTTTCTTGCGTTTTCCCGGCGTCTGGTCATCAGCAACCAACTGCCGGTACATCCGAGCGATGTTCACCAGCAGCACATAGGCTCCGAACCCGTCGAGCACGATGTGATGGGCGCGGGAGAACAGAAACCATCGCCGGTCGTCAACGCGTAGTAGGGCGGCGGTGACGAGGTGTCTGGAGTCAAGGGGCTTCGGTGCGCGGGACCAGCGCTCCATCTGCTCACGGGCTGTTTTCGTCGGCTGCCTATTGGTGCGAAGATCGATGATCTCCAGCATTGGCGTGGGGGTCGTGTCGTCTATGCAGAGACGCGGCCGCCCATCTCGTTCGACAATCGTGGTGACGGCGGTGCCCATCGTGCGTCCGACAGTGTCCACGGCCTGGCGTAAGGCGCGTTCATCGAGATCGCCGGAGATATCCATGTATTGGGAGATGGTCAGTGGGGTATCTCCGAGAGCCAGCTGGGTGTACCACAAGGCTTCCTGGGCCGCGGTGAGCGGAAGAATATGCCCCTCCTCGCCGCGCGGCGACCCAAAGTTCGTTGCCGTGGCGATCGCCCCCCTCGTTTGTCTATGCGTCGAAAACCCACTGCGAAACACCTCAGGCGCGGTCAGATTCGCGTGTCATCCAAGACCAGCCATCGTTGCACAAGCGACCTGAGCGAATGCTGAACCCCACTGCTTGCTTGTTGAAGGGGTGGGGGTTCAACGGGCGGCGGTCACTTCAGGGCGATGGTCACGTTTGCCGCCAGGATCAGGGGTCGTTGTGCCTTGAGCCCACCGGGTCGCTCGTCACAGGTCCAATACGACTACCGCGATTGCAACAATCGACGTTAACGCCGCAGCGCAGGCCACGCTGGCGAAACCGATCAACTCGTATGCACCGGCACCCGAACAAGCGCCCGCGCCCATACCCGCCCACAACGCCCCGTGACGTGGCCAGGTGGCGCGCTGACCAGTGCCCATCAGTCGTTGCGCCATGTTCTGGCCCATCTTCACCAATGTGCCGGTCATGTAGGTCAATCCGATCCGGACTTCGCCGCCGGCTTCGAATACCGCGTTCTCGGCGCCCATCGCCACTGCGAGTAGTGGGGCCGCCACAGCTCCGGTCACATCTGGAACACTCATCGAGAATGACGCAGCCAGCACCAATGCGACGAGCCCCAGCACAGCCGCCCGCCGACATCTGCCCGCGATGTGCCCTACGACGGACCCTGCGATAACGCCGGCCACAAACGAAACGATCAAACCGGCAGCCAGCGCAAAATCGTTCAAGTCACCTGCGGCGAGTGCGGCGCCCGCCCGCGTCGTGTTACCGCTCATGAAAGAAACGAAAAACCCGCCCAAACTCAGGAACCCAATTGCGTCGACTGCGCCGGCCACACCCGTGAGGGCTGCCGCAAGAGCGACTTCTTGCCTTCGATGGCTCAGCATCGCATTGCCGCACGTTGTGGCCGGATGATACTGACCAATGCGAGGGTGACCAGCGCACCGAGCAGTATTGCGGGTGCTTCGCCAGGGCTCATCAGATCGAGCTGGGTTCCGAGCGTCGCGGCCGATACCGGCACACCGAGTTGGGCGGCCGCAAGAACCCCGACAGGAAGGGGCTGACGAGTGAGAACCATCGCGGCGTGTGCGACAACAGCGCCTACTCCGAGTGCCAAACCGAGGACGATCATCCGAGGATGATCGATCAGAGCATGCAGATCGAGCGTGGCTCCGAGCCAGATGAAATACACAGGGCCGAAGAAGCCCTCGGTGAGGGCGAACAGCTGCTTGCCGACCCGTCTCGGCTCGCCGACCGCGGCGACTGCAAGCCCGAAGCTGAAGCCCGCCAGCATCACCGAAGCGTGCACAACGCTCGCCAGTGCAGCGAGAGAGAACAGGATCACCAAGTCGATCCGTAGTTCAAGCGCAAAATGTTTCCTACGGGACGTGTTGTGTAGCCACAACCGTGCGGTGTCGGTCAGTCCGTAGCGGAGGAACACGTACACAATTGCTGCACAACAGATCACCACCACCGTGCCGATCAGGGTCCGCGCCGCGTGGCCGGGGTCAACGACGATCGGCACGGCCACCGTGCAGACGGCGTCGGCGACCGTGATCTGCGGGAGCAAGGTCATGATGCTTCTGCCTGACAGTTTCTCGCCCGAGACGATGGGCATGATGATCGCCGCCGACGACGATGCCATCAGTACGGCGTATAGGGCGCCGTGGCCGCTTCCCCCAAGGATTGCGATCGGCCAAGCAAGCAGACTCGCTACCAATCCCACCAACACTGCACGGACGAGACCCGTCCTGATCCCGCGCCCGAGGGCGGGATCGCGGATCGGTACGTGAGTACCCGCGACGAACATGATCAGCGCGAAGCCGATATTCGCCAAGAACTCGACAGTGTGATCATGCGGATCGATCCACCCCAAGGCAGACGTGCCGATCACAACGCCCGCCATCACTTCTCCGATGACCACCGGAACACGCAGGTGCGATGGCAAAGCGAGCAGGGGGCCGAGCAGCCCTACCGCGCACAGCAACGCCAGCGTGCCAAAATCCATGTGTTCAATGTCCACCAAGCGAAAAAACCGTCAGACCTCGGCACCCTGACACGGCCTAGTCCGGTGAGTCACTGCGGGCGAAGTGCCATCCTGTCGCGATCAGAAGCAGGCCCACGATACCGAAAACCACTTGTAGGGGGTTGAACTCGCGGATCACGGCGATCTGGACGGCAATCCAGGCGACAAGCATGACTCCCGCGATCAGGGTGGTCACTGCGGCTTGGGGCATCAACCGCCAGAGGGTGAAGGCGGCCAGGGTGGTGGGCACACCGACCACAAGTGCCAGGGCAATGCCGGCCAACACGGGGCTTTCCCATGGCAGGCGTTGCTCGACGTCTTTGCCGAAGTCGGCTCCACCGCCGGCGACTCCGATGGCCCCGGCGAACGCCAGTAACCCGGTCAGAGCGGCGGCGATGGTAGCGACGGTCTTCAACCTCCGATCTGTTGCGGTGCCGGTGGCAATGGCCTGGGTGCGCGCAGTGAGCATTTCGACTTCTCCTCGTCATCTGGCGGGCGTCAACGATTGATGCTCATTGAACGCGGTCGAGGCGGATCTCGAGAGGGTCGTTCGACGTCAGTTCGGGTGACCAATTGCCATGTGCGGCCAGCCCATGCCAGCGGACACTTGACACGTGACCGCGAAATACTCGGCGTTGGTTGTGGGTGTGGAAGAAGTAGGAGCTCGTCGATGGTGGGTCGCCCTGTTGGCGACGTTGGCGTCGCAGTCCGGAAATGCCTACATGCGTTTTGTCGGTGCCGTCGATGGCGAGCCGACTTACCTCAGTGCGACGTTTCCGCTGCCCCGGATCTGGGGCACGGTTCCGCCGCGAGAGGCGTGGGCTCCCGGAATGAACCAGGCTTTGAAGGATCTCCAGAAGCAGATCGAGGGAGATGGTTGGCACCTACGGGAAACCGGTGATGACCCGTGGAGACTTGTTTACACCCGAGCTTGACCAGTCGCGATGTGCCAACCGGTTGCCATCACGAACAAGCCGACCAGGCCGAATAGGATCTGCAGCGGGTGGAAGGCACCCGCCACAATCTGCACGGCAATCCACGTGATGAGCAAGCCTCCCGCGATCACAGCGGTCACGGCCGCGAAAGGTGTTGCCCGCCAGAGAGTGTATGCGCTGAGCATCATCGGTACGCCCACGACGAGCGCCAGTGCAAGCGCGGCCACGAGCGGCCTGTCCCAGGGCACATGCGCGGCAGCCTGTCTCCCGAAGTCATCCTCTCCATCCGCTATTGCGATGGCAACGGCGAAAGCAAGGCCTCCGGTGACTGCGCACGTGGGTGCGGCGATGGCCGACCAACGTCGGTCAGTGAACGCACGCATCGTCGGTATCCGCTTGCTGCGCATGTTAGCCCACCCTTCTCAGCCGATGTCGCGATGTTTGAGCACATAGGATCCGGTCAGCGCAAGGGCAGCGGCGAGGGCGATCATCCCTATTGCGGGTGTGAGTGTTTGGGAGCCAGTGACGGTGGGGGTGTGGCTGAAGGGGGAGAGTTCGGCGAGGTTCACGTCCACGTCGATCAAAGGCCCGAAGACACTCGTGACCATGACTGCGACGAGCAGCGCCCACGCCCACGGGCCTGCACGGCGGGTGATCCCGACCAGCACGGTCGCCACCGCACAGATCGCCCAGATGGCGGGAACCTGCCCCATGGCAGCTGCGAATATTCTCCCAGCGTGTGCGTTGTCCCCAGTAGCGATGACCTCCCCGGCAGCGAGGATGCCCCCGGAGATGCCCATCAGCGTGGCTGTTCCTACAAAAGCGACGACCAGGTGTGCCCCGAGCCAACGTGACCGAGACGGGGCCGCGGTCAGGAGAAGGTCTGCGCGACCGGCCGCTTCATCTCGGACGAGATCGACCATGGCATGGATGCCGAAGGCTGTAGCCAACAACCCGATGTAGGTGAGCTCGGCCGAGTACAGGGTGTCGATGACCGCGCCGGAGTCGTCGAGGCGCTCGAGATAGTCGTTCATACCGCTATCGGAGAGCATCGTGTCTGCGTTGGCAGCGACGTTGCCGACCACCAGACTGAGTGCGGTAATGCCCGCGGCCCATATGTACCAGCCTGACCGCAGTGACCTCCACGCCAATCCGAGGTGGCTGTGCAGGTCGGTGGCACTGGAGACGGATGAACGTGACCACGGGGCTTCGCCTACGTCTCGGGATTCGTCGATTCTCCACGCCCACAGTGTGATCAGACCGGCACATGCCAGATGAAGCAGCATCGGCCACCATCTCTCACCTGCATAGGGTTGGGTCTGTTGGGACCAACCCAGGGGCGAGAGCCACCGAACCCAGCTCAGGGAGCTGGTGCTGTCGGCCACGGCTCGAATGAGAAAGCACAGTCCGATCAGCGTGTACGAAGCGCTGCGCGCCGTGCGACCGGTGCCGAAAGCCTGTGCACAACAGGCACCTACGACACCGAACAGTATTCCGAGGGTGGCCAAGTTGGCACCGACCATCATCGATCCGTGCGTCGGGAGCCCCAGGCCTAGCAGCACGGCGGCAACGCCCAGGCCGGCGATCGCGCTGAACACCGCTGCACTGAGGCAGCCGGCGATCAGCGGTGACTTCCGTCCGGCACCCGAAGCGATGAGAAGATCTGTCCGGCCGGTCTCTTCATCGGCGCGGGTATGGCGGATGGCGACGGATGCCGCGACAGCGGACACAGCGATCGCGCCGAGCATGAACGGTTTGAGGATCGCCAGTTCACCGAGTGATCCCACGGAGGTGACCCGGCCATACAAGGCGGTCACCGCAGGTGTGGAGTTGATGGCGGACGCGGCGCCGGCCAGCGATTGCGGCGTCGAGTACAAGTCTTTGGTCGCGTCCACCGAAACCCAGGTTGTCACGGCAAGAACTGCCAGCCATGACGCGCTCAGTGTGCGATCTGATTTCGCGTCGACGCGCAGCAGCGTGCGGAACCCCTGTGTCGTCGTCATGTCGGCGCCGGCTGTTTGGAGGTGTCCGGGTAGTCGCGCAAGAACAGGTCTTCCAGGGCGAGTGGGGTGACGCTGAGATCTCCCACCCCGATGTCGGCGAGCCTGCCCAGAAGGTTGGTCAGGCGGTCGCGGTCGACGGTACAGCTGAAGGTACTGCCGGCGATCTCGACGTCGTGGACGCCGGAAACCCTTCGCAGTGCTGCCCCGGATCCGATCAGCTCGGCGCGCACGACCAGGCGTGTCAGTCGGCGAAACTGTTGAAGGGTGCCCGATTCGACGGTCCGTCCGGCACGAATGATCGTCACACTGTCGCATAGGGCCTCCACCTCGGCGAGCATGTGGCTCGAAAGTAGGACCGTTGTCCCCGCGTCGCGCCGCTCTTCGATGCACTGGCGAAAGACCGCTTCCATCACCGGGTCGAGCCCCGTGGTCGGTTCATCGAGAATCAGCAATTCGGCGTCGAAGGACAGTGCAGAAACCAGGGCAACCTTTTGTCTATTGCCTTTGGAGTAGGACCTCGTCTTCTTGGTGGGGTCGAGATCGAATCGATCCACCAGTTGAGCACGGCGAGTGAGGTTTACGTTCCCGTGCACTTCGCCCAGCAGATTGAGTACCTCTCCTCCTGTGAGCGAAGGCCACAGGCTTACGTCGCCGGGTACATACGCCAGCCTCGTGTTCACGAGGCCGGCATGACGCCACGGGTGGTAACCGAAGACGCGCACAGAGCCGGCGTCTTCGCGCGCCAGGCCGAGAAGGATCCGCAATGTGGTGGATTTGCCCGACCCGTTTGGTCCCAAAAATCCGTGGACCGATCCTGCCGCGACAGCCATCGTCAGACCATCCAGGGCGCGTGTGGTGCCGTACCTCTTCTCGAGGTCGATGATAGTGATGGGATCGTCCATTGAAACGCCTATCTCGGTTCGGTCAAACTGCTGATGATGCGGCCGGCCCACTCGTCGACGTCATCCCAGTCGCGAGCATCTCCGTATCGACCTCCCATGAGACGGAACAGGATCCGTCCGGTCCTGGGCCAATCGCCGGGTGCGATTGCGCCGGCGAAGAAGCGATGCGATCTGACGTCTGCCTGGGTCCTGAGCTCGGTGACTGCACGCGGCTCGGAAGTGACGTGACTAAGGGCGCGTGCTACCGGCCGGACCAGAAAAGAGCTGGTTGCTCCCACCGAGGAGACCGAGAATGCCCATACCACAAGGGGATCGTGGGGCTGCTGAAGAGCACGAACCGCGGCCTCTGCGGCGGGAAGCCATTGCCCGTTGTGAATGGCACTTCCGATAATGAGGCAGTCGACCTCCGCGAGATCGCCAAGTCCGCTGCGCTCGTCGAGTGCACGGAGTTCGACGTCATCTCCTTTGCCACCAACGATCTCGGCGATCCGTCGCGCGATGCTCTGGGTGGTTCCGTGAGCAGTCGCATAGGCGACGACTGTGTTTGTCATGCGTTGAACCAATCGCGGTGTTCGGGCGGTTGGCTGGGGTGTTCGCCCAGACGGGCAGGCGCACCGACAGGTGATGGTTCGGGGCGTGGGGGAGTGGAATGTGCTGAGCCGGGCGACTGATGGCCACTCGTCGGTTCGTACGGGCCTTGGTCCATGCGGAACGGCGGGTACTCGTCGCGCATCAAAGCTGCGTAGGCCGCGACTCGGAAGGCCCATCGGTTGATTCCCATGATGAAGTCGAACAGTGCTCCGGGATAGCGGCCGGTGAACAACAAGCCGATGCCGACGATCAGGATGAGCAGACCGAGCAAAGAACTGAACAGGTAGGGCTGTCCGGCGGAGCCGACGCCGTCATCGCCGGCGATGCGAAAGCCCGCGTACCAACCACCCGCAAGGATTGCCAGAACGATGTAGTGGGGGATGGCCAGCAGCCACCACTTCACCAGCACCAATCCGCGGGACAGCTTCTCGGGGTAGTCGACGCTGAAGTCGGCGGGATAGTCGGTGCGCTGCAGGGTGAATGGTGGGTAGCGGTCCGTGCCCAGTGCCGAGTAGGCGTAGAACTGCACGCGCCATGCCCATCGAAGTACACCTACGTTGAAGTCGAACAGGCCTCGTGGGTATCGGCCGGTGAACAGGATGGACAGCCCGGCGGCGATGGTCGTGAAGAGGAATGCAATGCCGAGGAACAGCAGAACGATGTAGTGCGGTATGACCAGCAGCCATTTGACGAGCCACAGCCATCGCGACAGTGATGGGTCGCGTTCTCCGGTCAGAGTGGCGGGGTAGGCGTCAGACGGTGCCGTGGACGTTGCAGTGTCTTTGGCGGCCGCCGCGGGTGCGGTGGGAAGTGCCTGAGGATGCCTCCCGAGTCCGATTGCTCCGACCACGATCAGCGGTATGCCGATGAGGAGGAAGACTGCGGCGATTGCCAATACGGTGACGGCCAGAGGGCCGAGGAAGTCGAAATGCACTCCAGGTTGGAGTTCGACGGCGACCCCCGGACTGGCGTCGGCGTTCATCACCACCGCTGTCCAGGAACCGTCTTGCAAGTCCCACGACAGTTCCTGCGTCCCAGATCCGGCGATGCTTCCGGACCACAGCTGTTCCTGTGCGGGAGGTGTTGCGGTGCGGTCTCCGGGGACCTCGTCGTACTTCACCCGAAAAGGGTCGTAAGTGACCTCGTCGATGCGCGTGTGGGCCACGTTGCGCAAATACTGGTTGACCTCGTCGGTGGGTCCGATGCCGATGAAGACGGGACTGCCGGGGTTGCTGGCAGTGGCTTTCAGGGTGATACGACCCAGGCTGTCAAAGCCCAGGGCGTCGGGCCGATTCGCGGAATCGAAAATGTCGATGTCATTGGAGACCAAAGCGCTGGAGGCGGTTTCGTACCTCTCCTGGGGCAGGGTGATCTCTCCGCCATCCCGTTGAATGAAGTACCCCCATGACAGAAAGGCGCCAGCGCAGAGAAGCGCGACTCCGAGCAGCGCCGAGAAGCACCCGAGAATGAGCATGACCACTCTGCTGGTTCGCATGAAGGTCTCCTTGTCGAATGGTGTGACGTGATTGGGTTGGGTGTGGCGGGATTAGCGGGCGACGCTGCGGGCAAGACGATGGAAGATCCGCCCACTGCTGAGGTGTGGGCTTCGGACGACAATCAATGGACAGGGCGGCTTGGGCAGGAGCCTTTGGCTGGTGGAGCCCAACAACATGCCGGAAAATCCGCCGAGGCCACGGCTTCCGACAATCAGGAGTTCTGCCTGTGTCCCCAGTCGGGTGAGTAGGTCGACGGGGTCTGCGTGCATGGTGTGCAGGGTGGTCGACACATCAGGGTAGTCCCGACACCAACCAGCCAGTTGCTCTGCGAGGAGGGTGCTTTCGGCATCACGGCCGTCGATGACGTTGGGGCTGGCAGCCACGTAGGCGGAACGGCCACCAGTATCGAGCCACGAATGCGCGGCCACCAGCGGTACGTGGCGAAGGTCGGCTTCATCGAACGCCAGGGCCGCCGCCTCAGCACTGGGCGCTGATCCGTCGAGCCCGACAACGATGTGTCGCCCTGCGGCCGGCTTCCAGCCTGACGGGACCAGTGCGACAGGACAGTGGGCATGGGTCGCCAGGGCGGAGGCGACGACATCGGCCCCGCGGCCGGTAGCGGGGTCGATCCCGACAACGATCATGTCGGCGTCGATGGATTGTCTTATCAGCTGGTCGCGGACAGACCCTTTGAGCAAGCGGGTACCGATCGCCAGGTCTGGAACACCGACGCGATGGGCGGCCTGCCGCGCGACGACCCTCGCCTCGGTGAGGACAGTCTGTGCCGCGCGCTCGATGTCGTGACAGTAGTCGGCTGCTTGCGGTGAGGCACCGGCAATGGAGTCGAGGTCGTCGGCCACAGCAACGATGTGCAGGGCTCGAGAACGTAGAGCTGCTTCGCTCGCCGCCCATTCAGTGGCGGCGGGATCGCTGGATGCGGTGGAGACACCAACAATGATCGGGCGGCGTGTGGGCATTTGTTCTCCTAACTCCGGTACACATCTTGCGATGGCGTTCCCGTTTACCTTTAGAGTCGGTGGTCACCTCCTCGCCGGGAATAGGTCCCATGCCCGCCGAATGCGTGTCCGGCTTGTCCCGTGGGACCAAGGTCCCTCGCGAAGC
Organism: Williamsia sp. R60; assembly: GCF_054063855.1. Taxonomy (NCBI): domain Bacteria; kingdom Bacillati; phylum Actinomycetota; class Actinomycetes; order Mycobacteriales; family Nocardiaceae; genus Williamsia; species Williamsia sp. R60. The sequence goes on along the minus strand of NZ_JBSSGR010000005.1, from coordinate 131,595 downwards.
ATCGAAGTGCCATTGATGAAGCAACATTGGGCACTGGAAGCGCCTTCATAGACGGACAAGGGTGGGGGCCATGACGTTTGTGAAGTCTTTCGCCGATTTGTTGTTGATCAACGCCGACGAGGCCGGCGGTAAGGGCGCCAACCTCGGCGAGCTCACCCGTGCCGGCCTGCCGGTTCCAGACGGCTTCGTGCTGCTGGCATCGGCTTTCACTCACACCATGCGGGAGGCGGGGATACTGAGTGAGATGACGGCGACCCACAATGCGGCGCTCGCCGCGGTGAACGATGATGGCGAGCTGACCCGATTGTGCCGCAGGCTGACCGAACTCGTGACCAAGGCCGGGATTGACCGAGAGGTCTGTCTCGCGCTCAGTGTTGCCTACCAACGCCTCGGTAACGGTGATGATCTCAACGTCGCCGTCCGGTCGTCGGCAGTCGGCGAAGACGGCAACGACGCTTCGTTTGCAGGGATGAATGCATCCTTCACCAACATCGGCTCTGAAACCGAGTTGCTCGAGGCCGTAAGGGATTGCTGGGCGTCGTTGTTTACTCCTCGGGTGCTCACTTATCGTGCGAATCAGGGGCTTTCGGATGCACCCGTGATGGCAGTCGTGGTTCAGAAGATGATCGTGCCGGCCAGGGCGGGGATCGTTTTCACCGCCGATCCGACCACCGGGGACCGGGACCGCCTGGTGATTGAGGCGGCTCGAGGTCAGGGCGAGGTGGTTGTGTCCGGTGCAGTGGAACCTGATACCTACCTGGTGTCGAAAAACGACCTCACCGTCATCAACGCCAGAATCGGCCAACAGGATTTCCAGATCACCCAGGGGCTCGACGGACACGACCAGCGGGTGCCGCTCAGCGCGGGCGTCCGACATCAGAAGGTGCTCGACAATCCGACGATCGCGCGGATTGCTGAACTGGCGCTTCGAGCCGAGAAGCACTATGGCCGGCCACAGGACATGGAATGGGCCATCGATCACCACGGATCCATCTGGATTGTGCAGTCGCGGCCGATCACCACCCTCGGGAACGAGCGATCCACCGTCGCGACGAGCGGCCGCGCTGAAAGCGGCACTCAGTCTGTGTTGGTGCGGGGTCTACCGGCCGCACCTGGCATTGTCAGCGGGGCAGTTCGGATCTTGACCGATCCGCATGATGGGCGGCTACTCCGCGACGGAGAGGTCCTGGTGGCACCTATGACCAACCCGGATTGGCTGCCCACCATTCGGCGGGCCGCGGCATTGGTCACCGACAGCGGCGGCGTCACCTGCCACGCGGCGATCGTTGCCCGTGAGGTCGGGGTTCCGTGTGTGGTGGGCGCGCACTCGGCGACCACGGACCTGACCGACGGTGTGATCGTCACCGTGAACGGGCAGACCGGGGAAGTGTCTGCCGGGCAACCGCGGACAGCAATCGCATCCGTTGCGACGAATCCTCGAGGGCCCGCACGCGGGGCAGCGGTCATGTCGGAAGTGACCGCGACCAAGATCTACGTCAACCTCACCTCGCCCGAGGTCGCTGAAGCTGTTGCAGCGCAGAACGTGGACGGTGTCGGGCTGCTTCGAGCAGAGTTCATGCTGACGAACGCACTCGGCGGAAAGCACCCCCGTGCCGTGATCGCCGACGGTGATCAGGACGTGTTCGTCGACGCAATGGCGGACGCCCTCAGCCGAATCGCCGCACCGTTCGGATCGCGGCCGGTCATCTATCGGGCCACTGATTTTCGTACCAATGAGTTCCGCGGTTTGGCCGGCGGCGATGAGTACGAACCGATCGAGCACAATCCGATGATCGGCTACCGCGGGTGTTACCGATATACGCAGAACCCGGACGTGTTCCGGTTAGAGCTGGCAGCACTCGCGAAAACTCGAGAAACTCATCCCAACGTGCATTTGATGATCCCGTTCGTCCGAACCAAGTGGGAACTGGAACGCTGTCTGCAGCTTGTCGATTCGAGCGAATTAGGTGATCACCGGGATATGCATCGGTGGGTGATGGCCGAGGTGCCGTCGGTGGTCTACTGGCTCCCCGAGTACGTGGGCGCAGGAATCGACGGGGTGTCCATCGGCAGCAATGACCTGACTCAACTCATGCTGGGAGTCGACCGCGATTCCGAGACCTGCGCTGAACTCTTCGATGAGAGCGACCCCGCCGTTCTCGACGCGATCGAACACATAGTCGCTACAGCGCGCAAGCACGGGATCACCTCGTCGCTGTGCGGGCAAGCGCCGTCAACACACCCCGAGTTCGCAGAACGACTGGTACGCATGGGAATCACGTCCATCTCGGTCAACCCCGACGCTGTCGACGCCACCCACCGGCACGTTGCACGAGCCGAACGTCGTTTGATGCTCGACGCTGCACGCCGGCAATGACACTGCTCGAGCAGCACACCACGGGCGTCTCACATCGCGCACCGGCTTCACCCTTGGGCGAGCAGTGCTGAGGGCCAGAGCTTTACGGCCTGCTCTGCAGACAATATCGGCTATTGGTGCCTACCTCGGCGACTGCTGATACAACCGGTCGACGTCCACTCGCCGGCACGGCTGAGTTCCCGGCGTCAGGAGTGTGGCTGCGCCGGCGGCTGTCCCGAATCGAACCGCATCAATGAGCGACCACCCCTGGTCCAACGCGTACGTGATGGCCGCGACCATGTTGTCACCTGCGCCGACCCCACTTCCCTCAGGCACATGAATGCTGGCTACGTCCGTCGCCTCCTCGACGGTGACGACCATGGCTCCATTGCTGCCATAGGAGATCACGACGATCTCGCTGACTCCGGCGTCAATGAGATCCCGTGCTGCAGCGACCTGGGAAGCTCTGTCGATCAGACTGTTCCCGACGCATTCTCGTAACTCGCGGAGGCTGGGCTTGATCAAGTAGGCGCCGCTGACCAGCTTGAGGGTAGGACCAGCGGTATCGACGATGAGTCGGCAGGCGTGTTTCTCCGCGATCCGTGCCAAACCTGCGAAGATGCTGTCCGAGCAACCTGGAGGGACACTGCCGCTGACTACGAGGTAGTCGGCGCCGGAAGCGCATCGGGTAACCGCCTGCAGACAACGCTTCTCCTCGCCACTCGTGAGGTGGGGCCCAGGCAGGACAAATCTGTACTGCTGGCCTGTCCATTCCTCGGTGACGGTAAAGCTCTCGCGTGTGGGGTTGGCGATGGTGACAGCGTGGACGGCGATTCCGTCTTTGCCGAGCATTGTTCGGATGTGAGCGCCAGAATAGCTGCCTGAAGTGATGACGGCCTCTGCGGTCCCACCCAACGCGACGACGGCCCGCGCCACGTTGACCCCGCCGCCGCCGGGGTCGTAGCGCGCTGTACTGCAACGCATTTTGTCGGTTGGTATCAGTTCGGGAACTGACGTGTGGATGTCCAGAGCGGGGTTGAGGGTAAGGGTGAGGATCGGCGCCATCGGTGCGGTCGCTTGCGTCAGCGGGCCGACTGCGCGGCATCGAGCCCGACCAACACCGACGACAATGGCTTTCTCGGCGTCGGCGGGAGCGGATCGGCATTTGCCGGCGCCCACCCGATCCGCAGGATGAGCTGGGGGTAGCAGTCGTTGGTGGCGACATGCTCTTGGATGACGGTACGGGTTTCAGCGATCTCGAGTGGCTCTGAGAAGGGGCACGTCGACAGACCCAGCGCGGTGGCCTCGAGGAGGACCCCGCTTGCTGCTTCGCCGGCGCGAAGCTGCGAGGCGCGATCATCTCCAGGTGTACCGACGATAAGGAGGATGCCGGCGTCTTCCTCAGAGTCTGCTCGTGCTGATTGAGACAGAGCGGGCGAAGTGAACTCGCGCAACGCCGGTGATGGGGGAGTCGTCTGGGCGGGTGCGTTACTGGATGGGACGCCGTCGTGGACGCGATACCCGCCGCTCCAGATCGCCAGCTCGGCTTGGTAGGCCGGGTCCGCGGCGTGGTGGTCGGCGGCCATCGCCGCAGCGCGTCGAAAGTAGGTGGACATGTGGGCGCGATCGAGCACCACACCTTCGACCGCCGCGCGCTTGTTGAGCATCGACAGGTAGCGGTCAGGGACTGGCCAGGAGCTGTACCAACGCCGGTCAGAACGCCGTCGCGGGATTGCGGCCGCGAGGGCGATGTCGTCTTCTGCGACGAACTGAGGATGCATCTCAACGGCAGCGATGTGGTACGGGTCCTCGACGGTGGGGAAGCGTCGCACCACCGCTCGCCAGCCGAGCGCTGCAAGAGCTATTCGCATGTGGTGCAGGGTAATTCCGCAACTCAGGTAGAGGTCACGGGCGTCCGGATCGGTGTGAACCAGGTGAAGCTGCGGATCGGCGTAGAGATGGATGCCCTCGGAGCTCACCCGCCACCGCCAGGGTTGCGAATTGTGCACCGAGGGCGCACGTAGGGCCAACGCCGCAGCGGATTCCAGCGTTGTTCTATCCGGCATCGTGTGGTTCATAGGTCGACTCCCATCGCTCGATAGTCTCCAGACTGTGCCACTTGGACCGGCGGGTCGTTAGGGGCGAAAGACCCCGGTTGGGGGCACTTGGCACCGCCCGCCCGCTTAGAAGTGCCGAACGGCCGCGCAGAGGTGACCATTGGCCGTCGCGATTGTTCCCATTCCCGTCCGATGCTGATCTAAGCGGTCAAACACAGCTGATTGAGGGGAAGCGATGAGTGTGTACAGCGGTAGAACAGTCCTGGTCACGGGCGGAGCGCGAGGCATCGGTGAAGCCGCTGTGCGCGAACTCAGTGCTGCGGGCATGAACGTTGTGGTGGCCGACGTTCTCGATGATGAGGGTGCTGCTGTAGCAGCCTCGCTGGGCGACTCTGCTGTTTATGAGCACCTCGACGTGACCGATGAAGCCAACTGGAACTCAGTGCTGACCCGAAGCCAACGCAGGTTCGGCCCGCTCAGTGCCCTGGTGAACAACGCCGGGATCCTTGCGTTCGGCGGGGTGGAAGACATTGAGCCAGAGACATTTCGGCACCTCATCGAAGTAAACCTCGTCGGCCCTTTTCTGGGTATCCGCTGTGCGGCCGGCCAGTTGCGCGACTCCGGCGCGGGCGTCGTCGTCAACGTGTCCTCGACGGCGGGATTGATGGGTTATCAGGGCATCGCGGGCTATGTTGCCAGTAAATGGGGACTTCGCGGCCTCACAAAGTCCGCGGCGCTCGATCTCAGCGACGGCGGGGTCCGAGTCGTATCTATCCATCCTGGTCCGATCACCACTCCCATGACCGCTGGACTCGACGAGGCGACCGCTGCCGGGCAGCCCATACCCCGATTCGGTGAGCCGTCAGAGGTGGCGGTCATGATTCGTTTTGTGATCACCGAGGCCACCTACTCCACCGGGTCTGAGTTTGTTGTCGACGGCGGGGCCGTGACAGGAACTGGCCCTGTGGTCACCGACCACATCCGTGACCGCGAGATCGCCGCCCGATGAATGTGCCGTTCGCCGAAGTGCGCGAAACCCACTCAGGAGTGGTGTTCTTGTACGGCGATCGTGCCTACAAGACCAAAAAGCCGGTCAAAACACCGTTTCTTGACTTCAGCTCGACTGCACAGCGCGACGCTGCGTGCATCCGCGAAATAGCCCTCAACAGGCGTCTCGCTCCCGACGCGTACCTCGGTCTGGGACACCTGACGTCGCCCGAACGCGATCCTGAACCCGTCGTCGTGATGCGCCGGATGCCAGAAGACACCAAGCTTTCGCGGCGACTCGACGACACCACCGCAGCAAAAGTGATCAATCAACTCGCGCGCATGATCGCTCGATTTCACCAGACAGCGCAGCGGAGTGATGTCATCGACCAGGACGCGACACCATCGGCTGTGCTCAACCGGTGGCAACAGAACATCGCCGAACTCGGCGACCTGTGCCCGAATCCTGACGACGTCGCGCTGGCAAATCAGGTCGGGCTGCTGTGCGACCACTACCTGCGCGGCCGCGGGGTGCTCCTGGCGGACCGCATCAGAACTCGCCGCATCGTCGACGGCCACGGTGACTTGCTGACCGACGACATCTTCTGTCTTCCCGACGGGCCGCGAGTACTCGACTGCCTGGACTTCGATGACCGCCTGCGGTATGTCGATGGCATCGACGACGCAGCCTTCCTGGCCATGGACATCGAGTTCCACGGGCATCGCGCCTTGGCTGATGAGTTCCTGACGGCGTACCGCCAAGCCGGCAACGACGACGCGCCGACATCCCTGATAGATCACTACATCGCCTACCGCGCAGTGGTTCGTGCAAAAGTCGACATGATCCGAGCAAACCAAGGCGTCCCCACCGCCCACGACGACGCTCACCTGCACCTCAGGCTGGCACGCGAGCACCTGCTCTCTGGACAAGTGCGTCTGGCGATTGTCGGCGGGCTTCCAGGAACGGGAAAGACCACTGTCGCAACCGCATTGGCGAGATCAGTGGACGCGGTCATACTGTCGAGTGACATTGTGCGCAGAGAGCTGGTGGGGGCCGGAGTCATCGCGGGGGCGCCGGGAAAGTATGGAGAGGGTCTCTACTCACCGGCCAACAAAGCCATTGTGTACGGATCGATGTTCGAACAAGCTAAGACCCATCTACTCATGGGCCGTTCGGTGGTGTTGGACGGATCGTGGACTGACCCTGAAGAACGCCGGTTCGCCGCAACCGTTGCCGCCGACACCAGTTCAGTACTCGTGGAGATGCGCTGCGTGGTGGACAAGGAGACAGCCGATCAGCGGATCGCCGGCCGGCTTCACAGCCCGTCCGATGCCACGCCTGCGATCGCACACTCGATGGCAGAAGACGTCGTAGATGACAGATCATGGCAGGGAGTGGCACATATCGACACGTCGAAAGTGCTGCGCGACAGCGTGAACGAGGCTGCCAGGATTTGGGCCGCTGCCACGATCCCCGTGCTCGCGCCGTAAGTGTTGGCGACACGTGCCCTCAGGCGCCGGCCGTTCACACCCCCTTCAAACGCTCAGGTCCGTGATGACTGATCGACATCGCGGACCTGACTCGTCTGTTGGTCTACTTCGGGACGATCATCACCGGGCACAGCGCCGAATGGAGCACTTTGCGGCTCGTCGAACCCAGAAGCATCCCGGCGAAACCACCCCGCCCATGTGAGCCGACCACGACCATCTGCGCCGCCTGAGCGTGATCGAGGAGTGCTTGCACCGGTCGATCCCGAACCGCGACGGCCCGAACCTGCACGTGCGGGTACTTCTGGCGAAGGTCGCCGATACTGCGCTCCAGCACACCCTCGGCCTCCTCGCGAACAGTCGGCCAAGCCCAGGGCTCGAGCCCCTGATTGGCGTGCACAAGCGCGAAGTCACCGTCAGACCATGCGTGTACCGCGGTCAGGCCCACCCCTCGCGCGGCCGCCTGCTCGAACGCCATCTCCAGCGCGGCCTGACTGGCCGAGGACCCGTCGGTGCCGACCACAATCGTCTTTCGACCGGCTTGATCGCTCGCGGCCCATTCACGGACCACGGTCAGGGGTGAGTGACTATGAGAGGCAAGCGCTGAAGCCACCGAACCGAGGAGGGCCCGGTTGATCCTGCCCAGGCCCCGGCTGCCGGTCACCACCATCCGGGCTGTTCTCGACAACTCCAGCAGAGCAGGGATAGGTGGCTGCGACACCACAGATGTCGATACGTGCAGGCCGGCACTGTCGTCGACAGCTTGCAGTGCCAGCGCTTTGGCCTCGGTCAACGCTCGCTCGGCGTCGGACTGCAGCGCCTCGTAATAGCTGGTGGGCAACATGGCATTGGCCGGTGGACAGATTGACGAGACCAGCATCAGCTCCGAATGGTGCAGTACGGCGTCGTGAGCGGCCCAGCGCACTGCATCCAGCGCCGTCGACGAACCATCCACACCGACGACCGTGGGGGCAGAAGTAGACATCGGGTTCTCCTTGATCGTTGGCTTGTACGCCCATTCAACCCAGAAATTGCTGTTCGCAAACCTGTCTAAAACCACCAAGCGTCGGGACCTAAGTAATCGCATGCTTGGTGCACATAGTGGGTTGAGGACTTCCCCCTGTACCGACTTCAGGCGCACTATGGGTAGCGAGGCCATCGACATTGGACACGGACGTGTGTCCGTCATGAGACATAAGCTCGCCGGGGAATACCATGAAACCGTCATTAGCATCCGAGCAACCGCAGGGAGCGTTATCTCAGTTGCGGCTGAATGAGCTGCTGCAGGAAGTGCGGGACCGGATCGGACAGATAGCCGCTGCGCGCGAGCAAACCGACGGGCTGATCGAGGCGATGCTCGTCGTCACGGCCGACCTCGATCTGGAAGCCACATTGCGTTCCATCGTGACCTCGGCGGTGAAACTGGTCGACGCCAGATACGGGGCACTGGGGGTGCGGGGCAGAGGCCACGATCTGGCAGCGTTCATTCACCACGGGATCGACGCAGAGACACGTGCCAAGATTGGGCCCCTACCTACAGGCCAAGGTGTCTTGGGACTGCTGATCGATCAGCCGAAGCTGGTTCGTCTCGATGATCTGTCCGAGCATCCCGACTCGGTGGGCTTCCCGTCTCACCACCCGCCCATGACCACATTCCTCGGCGCACCCATCAGGGTGCGCAACGAGATCTTCGGGAACATCTACCTCACCGAAAAGAACGGCGGGGGCCGCTTCACCGAAGACGACGAGGTGGTCATTCAGGCGCTCGCCTCGGCGGCCGCCATCGCCATCGACAACGCCCGCTTGTATGAGGAATCACAGTCCCGGCTTGCGTGGATCGAGGCCACCCGCGACATCCGGACTGAGCTACTGGCAGGCGCGGATATCGACGCCGTCCTCGAGATGATTGCGCGCAAAGCACTCAACCTCACCGACGGCGACGTTGCTTTCATCGCTCGGCCCAACGATCCCGAGCAACCGCATGACTCGGTGGACGAGCTGGTTGTCACTATTGCAGAGGGTGAGTTTGCCACTGAGTTGCTGGGATGCACCATACCTGTGGAGGGGTCCACTTCCGGTGCAGCATTCTCGAGGCTGACGCCCTTCCTTCGCGAGAAGCTCGAGTACGACCTGGCCCCGGATGATGTCGGTACGCGCGGACCCGCGATGGTCGCCCCGATGAGCACGGGTGATTCGTTCAACGGCGTGCTGGTGGTACTTCGAAGGACTGACCAACGACCGTTCAGCGAAGACATGCTCGCGTTGGTCGCGAATTTCGCCGATCAAGCGGCGCTCGCGTTGTCGATGGCGGCGGCGATTCAACGCACACGTGAGCTCGAAGTGCTCGCCGATCGTGACCGCATTGCCAGAGACCTGCACGACCATGTCATCCAGAGGATTTTCGCGGCCGGAATGAACCTGCAGGGGACGCTACAGCGCACTCAATCCCCCGACGTGCGCAGGCGCCTCACCGAGACGATCAACAACCTGCAAGACATCGTGCAGGAAATCCGTACCACCATCTTCGACCTGCAAAGCGACGGGCAGGAGACGACCCGGCTACGGCAACGGGTCCATGAGGCGGTCGATCAGCAGGTCGGCGATGCGGCACTCAAGACCTATATGCGGATGTCCGGACCGTTGTCGGTGGTCGAACCCGGACTGGCAGATCACGTCGTGGCCGTCGTCCGGGAGGGGGTGAGCAACGCTGTCCGATACGCCGCGGCCGAGACGATCATTGTAACGATCTCAGTGGACAACAACCTCACGGTCGAAGTGACCGACGACGGTACAGGGATGGCCGGCGACATCACGCCCAGCGGACTGGCGAACCTGCGGGATCGTGCTGAGCGGCTCGGTGGCGACATGGTGTTGTCGACGCCCGACAGCGGTTCGGGTCTCACGCTCAGGTGGCGCGTGCCTCTGCCGTAGGGAGGAGATTCCGCACATTATCTCCTGGGGTGACGAAAGTCCTTGAAAGTCATGCTCAAAGCCAGCTGTGGAACCAGGTCGATCTCGCGTTGACTGCGAACATCCACCTTGGAGAGGAAGACTTCGATGACGATTGAGAGCACAACGGCGCCGGTGATCGTGGGGATCGACGGATCGCAATCGGCGCTCGGCGCCGCGCGCTGGGCCGCAGAATATGCCGAAAAGGTCAATGCGCCCGTAGAACTGGTGTTCGCCCTGCCGGGTAACGACTGGTACATGGCGTTGGGGGAAGCTGCGCTGATCAGTGAACGCGCGCTGCTTGATCAGCTGCGCGAGGTCGGTGCCCGATATCTCGACGAGGCCCAGGAGGCCACGAGCAAGGCAGCATCCACTGTACGAACCACCGCCACCATCAGCGAAGACGAGATCGTCGACTTCATCCGAAAACGATCGTCCGATGCGCAGCTCGTTGTGATCGGTTCGCGACGTTCGGGGCCGGTCCGAGATCTGCTGCTGGGAAGCCAGGTCATCCCGATCACCAATGCTGCACAGAGCCCCGTGCTCGCATGGCGCCCATCCGCGGACGCCGCAGTGGACATGCACACTGACGTCGTGGTGGGAATCGATGGGTCCGAGCACGCGGACAAGGCCCTCCTCGCGGCGTTCGAGCACGCCCACCTCACCGGTGCCCGGTTGGTGATCGCACACTTCTGGCAGGTCTCGGCACTGGTCGGTGTCGGGTACACCGGCGCGTTGATCGATTGGGAGCAACTTCGCGACAACGGAAACGCCTGGCTGCATGATCACGTCGCCGGAGTGCGCGACAAGTTCCCCGATGTCGAGGTCCGCCTGATCTACGGGGATGCCTCCCCGGCGCACGGTCTGGCTGATCTGTCGGCATCGGCCGGTGTAGTGGTCGTCGGTTCACGCGGCCGCGGTGCTGTCAGTGGAACTCTCCTTGGCTCGGTCAGTCAGAATCTTCTCCACCATTCTTGTTGCTCGGTGCTGGTGGTCCATTGACCCGCAGTTTGAATATCGAACGATGAAGGTGGTCCGCGAAAATGAGCGCGGACCACCTTCGTTGTCGACGGAGACGTGAGAGAGCATTTAGAGCGAACAGTGGGAGCTAGATGATGTCGAAAACGTCGTCGACCGGCCGCCTGGGCGTCAACTTCGGCGTCGGCCCTTCTCGTATGCCTATGCGGACGAGTACCTGAGGCTGTCCGACCCCGTCGATCAACCGGCTGATCGTGGCTGTGCCGGCGGGCGACTCTGTCATATGGGAGACGATGCAGGTGCTCAGACCGGCCACTGTCGCTTCGAGAAGCAACACGGACAACGCCTCTCCGCATCGGAGCAGGTCGTGTCGACCACCGGTGGGACTGGATAACACAACTATTGCCGCCTCGTCAGCCGAGATGTCCGCTCGCCGGGGCTGACCTGTGGCAGCGGGTGAGAAGTCCCGGGCCACTGGCACACGTTCCGCCTCGGACGCCGTGAGCAGGGTAGGTGTGGGCACGCCTTCGTTGCTGTCTCGACCGTCGCGGTCTGACGTCCACCAATCCAATTCGGTGTGGTAGGCGTAGTCATAGCGCCGTTCGGCCGCAATGGCTTTGGAGGTTCTCGCCACTTCCTGGCGACTGGTCTCCGGAAGAAGCGACAGCTGAGCGTCGATCGTGGGTGTGACACCGTCGAGAACGGACTGCAAGGTGGGTTCGGCGGGTGCCCGCATAGGCAATCTGTCGGTGAATCTTCGTTTGATGGCAGCTCCGCGCTCGCCGAAGGCGGGAAGCGGCGGCCGGCGACCACCGAACTCGATGGTCGCCACGTGGTCTGGGCGGTTGGGATTGGGCAGCCTGCTTATCGAGGTACGGAAACCAGAAGCGGCACTTGCGGCCTCGAGATGGTGCAGGACTGCGCCGAGGCTGAGGACCATCTGTCGACCGTGGGGGTCCGCGACGGGCACTGCGTGGCGGGCATCGGCATTCAGTCGGAGTTCGGTTCCGTTCAGAGTCCAGAGCCACGGCTGGCTGTTGTGGACAGAGGGGGCGCGGCAGGCCAGTTCGATGATCGTGCGGAGTGTGTCGGCATCGGGCTGCTGAGTCACGTTGTGGTCCTTGGTTGCCGTCCGGGGTCTTAGGTCACCGGAAGAGGGGGAGAGGGCCGCCGCCGATCACCTCTTGGGCTGGTCGCCGGGCTTGTCGAGCTTGGTAGCGTACACAGCTGCCTGTGTGCGGCGTTCCATACCCAATTTCGCCAGCAATCTCGAGACGTAGTTCTTGACCGTTTTTTCGGCCAGGTGCATGCGCGCGGCAATCTGCCGGTTGGTCAGACCCTCCCCGAGAAGTGCTAGCAGAGTCTGTTCCTGCTCGGTCAATCCGTCGAGCGGCCCCGGCGTGTTCTGCCGGGTCCGTAGTCGGTCCATCAGAGCAGCCGCGGCACGATTGTCGAGCAGCGACTTACCTGCGCCGACCTCTCTGATCGCCTTCGTCAACTCCATACCGGTGATGTCCTTGACGACGTATCCGCTTGCGCCGGCAAGGATAGCGTCGAGCATGGCCTGGTCCTCGGTGAACGAGGTGAGCATCAGACACCGCAGGCCGTCGAGTTTGGTGAGCACCTCCCGGCACAGCTCGATGCCATTGCCGTCAGGCAAGCGCACATCGAGGACGGCCACATCGGGTCGCAGGGCCGGTATTCGGGCCAGAGCTTGCGCACAGGTGCCGGCCTCACCGATGACAGTGAGTTCAGGGTCGGAGTCGATGAGTTCGATCAGCCCGCGGCGGACGATTTCGTGGTCGTCGACCAGGAACACTGAAATCACGTGACCTCCTCAGATAACGCACCGAGCACGGCCCGACCCAGTCTAGGGACTGGCAACCACCTGCGGCAGTACTACGGCATGCTTATCACGGGCGGGCGATGAGTACAGGACTCGTCGCCGAGTGCAGCACAGCCCGACTGGTCGAGCCGAGCAACCTGGCAGTGAAGTCGCTGCGGCCTCGCGAGCCCACCACGAGCAGGCAGGCATTGGATGCAGCATCACGAAGCGCACCGACAGGATCACTGTTGAACACCTGCAGCGACACCTCGAGGTCCGGATACTGCTCGCGATAACCGGCCAGGCTTTCGGCCAGCACGGCTTCCTCTGCAGTTCGCGCTTCGGTCCACGACAGTTTGGCATGGTCCGTGGCGAACACCGAGTGCACCTTGCTGAAGTTCCAGGCGTGAATGGCCACCAGCTTGGCGCCTCGCAGGTCTGCCTCTTCGAACGCCATCTGCACAGCTCGCCGGCTGGCCGCCGACCCGTCCACCCCAACCACCACAGTGTTGGGCAACGTTTCTGGCATGGCGCCGGACCGCGCAGGTATCACCGCTACCGGGCACTCGGCGTGCGCCGACATCGCGGATGCGACCGACCCGAGTAGGCCTGGGACGCTGTGTGTTTCACCATGGGCACCGAGGACGAGCAGCTGCGCGTTCTCAGAAACCCTGCGCAATCCGACACGCGGTTCGCACAGAAGCATCTTCGTGTCGATCGCGATGTCAGCGCCTGCCTTGAGAACCTCCGCCAATGCCAGCGAACTTGCCTCGGCGAGGTCCTTGTGAGCGCGCTCGCGAAGAAGGTTGAAGTACCGATCTGGAATCGGGTAGTCGCTGAGGGTGATCAGGTCATCATCGACGCAGCACAACATCTTCAGCGAGCTCGAGCGCAGAATGGCTTCGCGTGCCGCCCATCGCACCGCGTCGAGCGACTCCTTCGATCCATCGACCCCTACCACCACCGGTTGCTTGTCCATCATGAGTCCTTTGCGCTCGAGTTGTCCGTGTTGATCACGACTCTCTCCTCTGCGGGCGAATGTTCATAGGGCCCCTGGGCATCTGCCTGGGTGCCCAAAGGCACTTGGGACCGCGGACGCACCCGGCAAGACTGGGAAGAGTTCATTGGTGCGGTTGCCACATGCCGCTGTCGAAAGGTGCTGCCATGTCGAGTGTTCTGCCGGTGATCGTGGGGATCGACGGATCGTCGAAGGCGCTCGACGCCGTGAGGTGGGCTGCGAAGGACGCTGCGCTGCGCTCTTTGCCGCTGACCATCGTCACCGCGCTTCATGCACGGACCCCATCGTTCTCCGATGCCGTCAATCTGCGGAGCGACAGTTCGGCAATCGAGAGGCATCACGCGGAGGGGATACTCACCGAGGCGGAGAAGGTGGCCCGAGAATGGGCGGCGGAGACACAGCTTCAGGTCTCCACGCTTATCGAACGGGGCCCGGCGGCCGACGTCCTGGTACGTCTTGGCCAGACCGCAGCGATGCTGGTGGTCGGATCCCGCGGCCTGGGCGAATTCACCGGTGGGCTGATCGGATCAGTGAGCACGGCGGTCGCAACGCACGCCCGATGCCCGGTGACGGTTGTCAAACCGCCGGCGCACATTTCGCTCGGGCGAACGGCTCCGGTGGTTGTCGGTGTCGATGGCACCACAAACAGTGAGCCGGCGTTGGAGCAAGCGCTGTGTGAGGCAGCCCTGCGGGGCGTCGAGTTGGTGGCGGTGCACGCGCTGGTCGACGTGGACGCCGACCGGGCGTTCCCCGAAGGATTGGCAAAGAGCCTGTTCCCACCGGAAATTCTCGATGAGATGGCGTTGGCGCAGATGCTGTCGAGCTGGCAAGAGCGATTCCCGAACGTTCAGATCCGGCCTCGGGTGGTACGCGACCGACCTGTTCGGCAACTGGTCCACGAAGCCGACACCTCCCAGCTGGTGGTCATGGGTAGCCGCGGGCGAGGCGGCTTTCCGTCCATTCTGATCGGCTCGACCAGCCAGGCAGTCCTGCACACCGTGCAGGTACCGGTGATGATCGTTCCCACAGCGCGTTGATCGGAACGAGGCCCCCCACCGATCGACGTTCAGGGCGGGCAAGGTCGTCACGCAGGGGGAGCAGCGAGGTCGCCGGCCTTCAGGTCGATGTCCAGAGACATGGTGGAGCCGTCTAGATGTAGCCGGTGACCAAGACCCAGCTCGCGGATGACCTGGAGCATGAGACTGTTCTCTGCCAGGACTTCAGCGGTCATCCATCGAATCCCCGCAGCGCGGGCGTGTGCTGCCAGACGCGTGAGCAGTGCGGATCCGATGCCGTGTGATTGTGCGTTGTGGTCGACGATGATCGCGATCTCGACGTCGGAGTGTGGACGGTTGTGGGGCAGCGGTCCGCGCACGTAGTTTGCGACACCGAGAAGGTGGTCGTCTCGAAACGCGCCGAGAGCGCAGTCCCCGTCATCGTGCCGGCACGTGTACTGGGCCAGCGCCCGTAGATGTTTGGGGCGGGCTCCGAAGAAGCGCATATATGCGTCGTGCTCGTTCAGTCGGGCATACAGCTGTTCGACAGCGGGCACGTCGTCCTGATCCAGGGACCTGATCGACACATCAGACGGAAGAGCATGGACAACGGGTCCTGGCACGGGGCGAATACTACTCACTGTGCTGACTTTTCACTGCTGTCTTCGCTGTGGCGGCACCTACGGCAGCCCGTCGTCGGCCGCGCGCCTTGAAGATCTCATCGGCGCCCAAGACGATGAACGGCATGGGTAGCAGCCACATGGCGAGATGCAGAGGTGGGTTGACTGTCCCAAAGATGTTCTGCAAGAACGGGACTGTGACAATGAGTGCAACGAAAGCGATCTCGAACGCGATTCCCCCCAGCAACAGCCGATTGGTGCCGATTCCGACCTGGCGTAACGACGCACGTTGGGTCCGGGACGCCAGGGCTGTACCGATTTGGCAGGACACGATCCCCAGAAAACTCATGGTTGTGGCGAGTTGCCAGGTGTCGTGGGCCGCTCCGTGCGACACCGAGGCGCCCCAGCTCCAACCACCGTCGAGCAATGTTCCCAGAAAGAGCCCGAGCACCAGCACCGCTGAGACACCGCCAAGGATTCCCCAGGACCGCAGTAAAACCTCACGGCTGACGACGTTCTGAGTTCGCTTGTGTGGTGGGCGGTCCATCAACCCGGGTTCGGCGCGTTCGCGCCCCAACGCCAGCGCCGGCAACGTTTCGGTGCCGAGATCGATGGCGAGAATTTGCATGACCGTTAGCGGCAACGGTATCTGTCCACCCGAAAGGGCGTACAGCAGAAAGGGAACCACTTCAGGAGTGGCGTGGGCAAAGATGTACACGATGAACTTGCGGACGTTGTCATAGACCCGTCGACCGGCCTGCACGGCCGTGACAATGGTGGCGAAGTTGTCGTCGGTGAGCACCATGGTTGCGGCTTCTCGCGCGACGTCGGTGCCCGATCTACCCATCGCGACACCGATGTCCGAACGGCGCAGGGCCGGTGCGTCGTTCACGCCGTCCCCGGTCATCGCCACCACGTGGCCCTGGCTGCGCAATGCGTCGGTTATTCGGAGTTTGGCTTCTGGGGAGCTGCGAGCGAACACGATCTCACCTGGTGCGGCGAGCAACGTGTCAAGATCCGTCTCCGGCATGGCCTCGAGCTCGGCGCCGCTGACCACACGAAGGCCCGTGGTGGAACCGATACCCACGCTCTCCGCTATTCCCTTGGCGGTGAGCCCGTGATCGCCGGTCACCACGAGAATGCGTATACCGGCCGAGTGGCATTTGGCCACCGCATCAGCCACCTCTGGCCGAGGCGGGTCGATGAGCGCCACGATGGCGACCAGAGTCAGATCGGTCTCGGCGTCGTTGCGATCAAGGGTGGCGACGGCGGCGGCGTCAATGCTTCGGTCGGCGACAGCCAGGAGCCGAAGTCCTTCACTGGCCCACTGATTCACCAGCGCGGAGATCTGTGAGCGGTCATCAGCGGTGAGCAATCGATCGGTGTCATCGACAATTCGAGAGCACCGCTGCAGCAACTCTTCCGGAGCACCTTTGACATTGATGGTGGCGCCGCCGGCTGAGTGCGTCACCGTGGACATCCGGCGCAAGGCGGATTCGAAATGGTATCCACGTAATACCTCGTCGCCGTGTGCGGACGATGGGAGAAGCATTTCTCTCGCGGCGCGCAGCACGGCCACTTCGGTGGGGTCCCCGTGCTCGAGGGTGTTGCCCGCGTCGTCGGTGGTGATTGTGGCCGTGCAGCAGTTGATCATCACCCGAGCTGCACGCTGCGCTGCCGCGTCCGGGTGGTCAGTGGGAAGTGCGATGGCACCCTGAGGCGTCCACATCCTCGTCGCTTGCATCTTGTTTTGTGTGAGGGTGCCGGTCTTGTCGGTGCAGATCACCGTCGTGGAGCCGAGCGTTTCGACTGCTGAAATCCTTTTCACCAGCGCCCCATTGCGGGCAAGCACACGGACACCCAGTGCGAGGGCGAGGGTGATGGTGGGTAACAGACCTTCGGGAACATTTGCGACAAGCAGACCGATCGCGAAGTTCACCGAATCCTGCAGTGAGAGGCCGGCCAGGAGAGTTCCCAGAGGAATGAAGGCGAGACCCATCACCACCGCCACTCCCGCGATCAGCCAGGCTACCCGCTTCACTTGCGCTTCCAGCGGGCTTTCCTCGTGGGTGACTCGCTGAGACAGGGCTGCGATACGGCCCAACTCTGTCCGCATGCCGGTGGCGAAGACGACGGCGCGCGCCTCGCCTCCGACGATGTTGGTTCCACTGAAAACGATGTCGGTCGCTTCTATGAGCGGACCGGCGGCCCCTGTCCTGCGCGTGGCGACGTGGACTGTGGCGGACTCTCCGGTGAGTGCGGAAAGGTCGACGTCGACCGAGCCGTCGATGAGTCGTGCGTCTGCTGACACTCGGTCACCTTCGGACAGGTGGATGACGTCTCCCGGCACCAGCGACGCTGCCGCCACATCTTGTTCGGGGCCTTGGCGCATTACGCGCGCGGTCTCGGGGATGATCGCCGACAGTGCCTCAACCGCCTGCTCGGCGTGGCGTTCCTGAACGAAGGCAAAGCCGGCGTTGATGATGACCACCGCGACAATGGCAAGGGCCAATGGCTGCGAATCACTGATCCACGCCAGTGCAGCGGCCAGCCACAGCAACAAAGCGAGAGGGTGGGTCAATTGACGCAGCACCTGGCGGGACCAATGGCTGCGGCGTTGCCGGACAAGTTGATTGAGACCGTAGACGACAGCACGTCGAGAGACTTCACGATCGGAGAGCCCGGTGGTGCTGGTCTCCAGGTCACGGAGTAGACCGTCGATCGACTCCTGCGGATCGAATCGCTGTGATTGCTGTTTACCGGTAGCCAAATTCCCAACCCGTACCTTCGTTGTCGCCGCTCGGCTCGACACTGCTGCGGACCCAGGGGAAGCCGCCGCCCAGTACGGAGTGGTCTTGGGGCACGGTCTCCATGTCCAGGGGTGCCGCGGGCAGGGCGTCACCGAACACCTCGTGGCTGAGTTTGCTCAACGCCCTGAGGTCGCGAGCCAATTCCATCCTCCCTGAAGGGGTTCCACGATAGATCCACTGCTGGTGGCCGTCGATCAACCGGTGATCGGCGTTCAGGAGCCCTTCCTTGACGAGTTCATCGAGCGAGGTGTGCAGATCAGTCGCGCTGAGCCGGTATTGATGTCGGGCGAGCTCTTCGGTCATCTGCTGCTCCGAGATGGCTTCCTTCGTAGCTCTACCCAGAATGTGCAGTCGGACGGCCGAGCGGTCAATGAGTCGCATCGTCGTCACCTTTCTTGTGGGGGCACAGCACCGCGGCGCCCGAGAATCGGCCGGCCTTGAGGTCGCGCAAGGCTGTCAAGGCCCCCTCGAGCGGATACGTTGTGGTCGTGACGTGCAGCCGGTGTTTCTGCGCGATGTCGAGGAATTCTCGCGCGTCGTCGCGCGTATTGGCTTCGACGCTGTGGATCTGCTTCTCGTGGAACAGATGACGCTGATAGTTCAGAGGCGGCGTGTCACTCATATGGATACCGGCCAGCGAAACAGTCCCACCATGGTCGAGCGCTTGCAGAGCGACAGGGACAACATCGCCGACCGGCGCGAAGATGATTGCCGAGTCGAGCGGTTCGGGCGGGGTGTCATAAGTGTCGCCTACTGATGCCGCGCCGAGTTCGAGCGCCAAATCCCTGGCGGCCTGATCGCGGGTCATGACGTGCACCGTGGCGCCCTGCTCGATGGCGACTTGTGCGGTCAGGTGGGCGCTGCCACCGAAGCCGTAAATCCCGAGCCGCCCGCCCGGGGGTAGGTCAGCACGCTTGAGCGCGCGGTAGCCGATGATGCCGGCGCACAGGAGCGGCGCGAGATGTTCGATGTCATATCCGGCGGGGAGTGCGAGTGCGTAGTCGGCGGGCACCGCGACATACTCGGCGTAACCGCCGTCGTGGTCCCAGCCGGTGTATTCCGAACTCGGACAGAGGTTTTCCTTCCCTGCACGACAATACTTGCAGGTGCCACACGTATGGCGTAGCCAAGGAACACCGACAAGGTCGCCCACTCGGAAGGTTGTCGACGTCCCATCAGCGATGTGCACAATCCGGCCGACGATCTCGTGTCCTGGGATCACGCCGGATCGGTGTGTCGGAAGGTCTCCCTCGGCGATGTGCAGATCGGTTCGGCATATCCCGCACGCCTCGACCGAAAGTAAGAGCTCACCGGTTCTCGGCACCGGCCTCGGGGTGGTCACCAGCTTGATCAGGTTTGCTTTAACAGGCCCGGGCTCGGTCACCCGCCATGCGCGCATCTGGTCTTCCGCTTCCTCTGTGTGACGTGACGTGGCCCGGTCAGCGAGCTGAGGTCCCGGCCAGGGACTCGCTGATCGTCTGTGCCCACTCGGCGATTTCTTCGGTTGAACGGTTGTCGCCGTCGGTCGCGTGTACCGCGGAGGCCACAAATCGCTCGCCGCGGCTGAGTGTCGACCGGTCGAGTTTCCCCCCGAACGTGTGGTGATCGCGGGCCCATGGTGCGGTCGCCCACTTGGTGCCAG
Source organism: Williamsia sp. R60 (assembly GCF_054063855.1). NCBI lineage: Bacteria > Bacillati > Actinomycetota > Actinomycetes > Mycobacteriales > Nocardiaceae > Williamsia > Williamsia sp. R60. The sequence goes on along the minus strand of NZ_JBSSGR010000005.1, from coordinate 111,870 downwards.
GTGCGGGTGTGTCGTCGGCGGCAACCGGTCCGCTCGAGAAGAGCCACACCGGAATCGATTCGAACTGTTCGAGTTCCCGATCGACGAGTTTGCGAGCACTCTTGAGCCAGCGTCCCATGTACACGGCACTGCCCAAGATCACAGCGTCGTACTCGGAGACATCGTCGACCTGTTCGGCATCGCGGGTGTCTACTCGCGCGTCGACTCCGTGATCGCGGAGACCTGTGGAGATTTCGGCGCCGAGTTGTTCCCCGATCTCACGAGTCGCCCCGTGCCGGCTCGCGGTTGCTACCAGAATCTTCATCTCTGCCCCATTCGGTCGTGACACTGTTCAGCTCGCTAAACAAGTCAACCGCTGCAGCACCTTCCGCCATCAGAGGCGTTGGACGGCGTTCGATGAGGCAGATGGACAGGCGTGTCGGGGTCGAAAGTCACTATCCGGCCGCGGGGTTTCCCGGCAGGGTGGAACCACCCAACAGCTGCCCGGCTTCGGACGGGCTGTACGAGCCGAGACGGCGGTGGAGGAAGACATGGATTTTGAGCTGCGCTTCTCCCGGTGGTTCGTGCCCCTCGCGACGCCGCTCGGGATGGGCCCACGGAGGTCAGTTGTGCGAATTGACACCGCTTCGCACTCGATGGTCGTCGAGATGGGTTGGGCCTTCAAGGTCCGAATCCCGCTGTCGTCCTTGGTGTCAGTTGGTCGCGCCCGACCCGCCTGGTCGGGGTGGGGTGTCCACGGCTGGGGTGGGTCGTGGTTGGTCAACGGTGCCTCCCACGGGATCGTGGCTTTGACCATCGACCCGCCGGCGCAGGCCAGGGCAGTTGGTTTCCCGGTCAGGCTCCGCCATCTTCGAGTCAGTGTCACCGAACCCGTCGCTCTCATCTCCATGCTCAACCACGTGCAGGCCGCATGACGCGGAAGGGCGCGGCGCAAGCGCAAGAAGGCCGCCACTTCTGGTCGATCGAATGGTGGCTGTTGGCGGCTACGGTGGCGGCCTTGGCAACAGGCGGCATCGGATGGCTTTCTGGGGCGTCATGGTTCGCGGATGTGTGCTGGTCTCTCGGAACCGTTGCAGCACTCATACCTGCGCTGTGGTGGGTGATTGCGGGTCTGCGTAAAGGGCGGCTCGGGGTCGACATGATCGCCGTGCTGTCGCTGGCCGGAACGGTGATCGTCGGCGAATACCTGGCTGGTGTGTTGATCGGGGTCATGCTCGCGACCGGACGGGTGCTTGACGCAGCTGCCTCGCAACGTGCCTCTAGAGATCTACACGCATTGCTGGACCGTGCTCCACGAACCGCTCGTCGTCGAACGCAGACGGCGATCGAGGTGGTTCCCGTCGAGGACATCGCTGTCGGTGATGTCCTCTCAGTCGGTCCCGGTGAGATGGTCCCGGTGGACGGTCGGGTGGCGTCGGGCGGGGTAATCCTGGATGAATCCGCACTGACGGGGGAATCCGTACCGGTGTCCGTAGTAAACGGACAGGCCGTGCGGTCGGGAGTGGTCAACGCCGGGGATGCGTTCGAGTTGCTGGCCGGCGCCACCGCAGCCGAGAGTACCTACGCAGGGATCGTGCGTCTGGCAGGCGAGGCCGCCGCCGAACGAGCCCCAGTGGTACGACTCGCCGACCGTCTGGCTGCGGTCTTCCTGCCCATCACGATTCTGGTTGCGGGTGTGGCCGGGATTACAGCCGGTTCGCTGACGCGAGCGGTTGCTGTTCTGGTCGTTGCGACGCCGTGTCCCCTTTTACTCGCCGCTCCCATCGCCATCGTGTCGGGACTGTCGCGCTCGTCCCGCTACGGAGTGGTGATCCGTGACGGTGCTGCGTTGGAGAACCTGGGCCATGCGACGACGTTGATCCTGGACAAGACCGGAACTCTCACCACTGGTCGACCTGGTGGAATAGATGTCACTGCGGCTCCTGGTGGGAACGCGGACGAGGTGCTCAGGCTCGCCGCATCGGCTGATCAGATCTCGCCGCACGTGATTGCCGAGGCCATCGTTCGCGAAGCGGTTGCGCGCTCTCTGGAGTTGACCGTGCCACAGGCGGTGGCCGAAGAAGCGGGAAGCGGTGTCACTGCAGTTGTCGAGAGCCGTCGCGTGTCGGTGGGGATGCTGGACGTGACGTCAGGTGGGCCACCATGGGCAGACGCAGTGGTACAACGCGCAGAATTCGATGGGTCCGTCATCGCGTGGGTGACCGTCGACGGCGTGCTCACCGGGGCGATCACCCTGGTCGACGAGGTGCGCCGCGACGCCCCCCGAACGCTGCGGCGACTTCGCTCGGCCGGACTGAACCGCGTGCTCATGGTGACCGGCGACCGTTCGCGACCAGCTCGGGAGATCGGGGCCATCCTGGGTCTTGACGAGGTGTACGCGGAGCAGTCACCAGCGGACAAAGTGGCCCGGGTGAGGACCGAGCGGGACCGTGCGGTCACGGTCATGGTGGGAGACGGCGTCAACGATGCTCCGGCACTGGCGGCCGCGACTATTGGAGTCGCGATGGGTGCGCGGGGGTCGACCGCGAGCTCAGAAGCCGCTGACATCGTGTTGACCACCGATCGCCTCGACAGGCTGGCCGATGCGATGGACATCGCACGGCGATCTCGACAGATCGCCATCCAGAGCGCCGCTGTCGGCATGGGGTTGTCGTTGGTGGCTATGGTTGTCGCTGCATTCGGTTGGCTGGCACCGGCCCCCGGTGCCCTCTTGCAGGAGGCGATAGATGTGGCGGTGATCGTCAACGCGTTACGTGCCCTCGGTGGCCATCGGAACCGTTCACGGCAGATATCCGCATCCACAAACACTATGCTGCAGCACTTTTCAAGTGAGCACGATGACATGCGTGATCGTCTATCCGCCCTTGCCGTCACGGCGCAACTGGTAACGGCGGGGGACTCGGATGCAGCGTTGCCGGCCCTGCGTGAGGTCGACCATTTTTTGTCGACTCGCGTTCTGCCGCACGAACATGAAGAGGAACGGCAGCTGTATCCGGCGTTGGCCGAACCGCTGGGAAGTGAGGAGGCGACCGCGACGATGAGCCGTATGCACGCCGAGATCGATCGTCTGAGCCGTCGGATTCACGCTCATCTGGAACGGGCAGAAATCGGCGGCGTAATCGCTGCCGAGCAGCGTGATGACCTGGTGGCAACCCTCTACGGCCTCCATGAACTGCTGAGGCTGCACTTCGTCCAAGAGGAGCAGAACTACTTCACGTTGGCGACTACGACGGACGACCCGTCGACAACGGCCGCGTCGCCGGTCCGGGACCGCGGATGAACCGCGAACAACTCTGCGACTGGCTGCTGCTGGACAGTGATCCGGCCATCCGGTGGCAGGCGCTCAGAGACCTGACCTCTGCTGACCCCGCTCGAGTCGATCTCGAACGCAGCCACGTGGCGACCAGGGGATGGGGGAAGCAACTGCTGGCTGCCCAAGACACAACCGGCCGGTGGGCCGACGCCCTGTACAGCCCGAAGTGGACCTCGACCACGTATACGTTACTGCTGCTTCGATGGCTTGGCTTGCCTGAAGGCAACGAACAGGCCCTCGCGGGTTGTGGTCAATTATGGTCCGGCGCAGGAGTTCATGCTGGGGGCGGCCTCAACTTCTCGAAGAGCGTGACCACACCAGAGACCTGTGAGACCGGAATGGTGGTGCAGCTGACCGCCTACTTCAGATATCGAGACGAACGGCAGGACGCGACGGTGCGGTGGCTACTCACGCAGCAGCTGGATGACGGTGGTTGGAACTGTGAGACGCTGCGGACCGGCTCCCGGCATGGGTCTTTTCACACGTCCATCATCGTGCTCGAGTCGCTGCTCGACTACCGCCATGGTGGGGGGCCAGTGGTTGTCGACGAAGCTCTTGATCGTGGCCGTGAGTTCTTCCTCGCCCATCGGTTGTTCAAGTCCCATCGAACGAACTCGGCCGTCGATCCCGCATTCACCCGCTTTCCCTTCCCTCCGCAGTGGCACTTCGACGTCTTACGCGGGCTGGATTTCTTCCGACTCAGCGGTGCTGAGCCGGACGAACGGCTCGGCGACGCAGTCGAGGCACTACTCGCCGCCCAGAATCGAGACGGTAGGTGGCCGTACTACCGGTCGTACCCCGGGCGGCAGTGGTTCGCCATGGAATCGAGGGGACCGAGCCGATGGAACACGTTGCGGGCCAGCAGGGTGCTCGATTGGTGGAACTCCAGCGAGGACACGCGCCTCTCGTCGGGCAACTGGTGACCTTTGGCCCTTAACTCCGATGAACGCGCGAGAGATGCTGTGAGCAATCGCCCGCGTGAAGGACGCGAGGGCTCGCGTGATCAGGATTCATAGGGAGTAGTCGATTGCTGGGGAGTGAACGGAGCAACTGGTTCGGGCTCGCACTCGTGGTTCTGGTTTTCGCAACGTGCACGGTGTTGTCACTGTCGGTCTGGCTGAGCGTCTTCTTCGGATTACTGGCCGTATTGCACGTCGTGGGCATGGTGGGTGAGACGACCACAGCCTGGCCGATTTGACCATCGACCCCGGGCCGCCGATCTCGGCCCGCCTGTCAACGGGAAGGCGATGAGGTAGCGCTGAGGGGTGAGGGGGGTGCAACGATGACCGTGTCGGGTGAGTCGGCTGTGGAGTTGTACTGGCTACCGTTGGGCGCCGGCGGTCACGTCGTAAAACACACGGGTCGACTGTTCGAGATGGTGTTTGCCTGTCGCGAGCATCGAACCGCGAGGCCGCTCTACCACTCTGCGTTACGGGTCACTACCGGCATTCGAACCTTCGCGATCGAAATGGCACCGGTGTGGAACAACTCGGCCGCTCGGCGCGGTGTGGTAGCGACCGGCCCCGTCGGCTCCACGTGGCTTGGCCACTCGCGAGCGTTTCGTTATGAGGTGCGCTGCTGGCAGAGCGGTCAAATTCCGGACGTGGCGGAGGCGGTGGATAGCCCACAGGTGTTGAGTGATGACTCGGCGGCCGCGTCGCGGATACTCGCCAAGGTTGTGTCAGTTCCCCGATTCACCTGGGGCCGCGATGAACTGGGTGTGGGCGATATGTGGAACTCGAACTCGTTGACGTCGTGGTTGCTCATGGTCGGTGGGATCGACCTGATGAACGTGAAGCCGCCGGATGGTGGACGGGCTCCTGGTTGGCAGGCCGGTATCGCGCTGGCCGAACGACAGCAGCACCACCAGCCTCACTGATTCAGAACCAAGGCGGGCACTCGTAATCATGGCGGCGCGATCAGGGCGAGAAGCCGTTCTGTCGTACACGAACCAACATCAGGAATGGAAATAATGGGTCGATATCGCCTGCATCGGGAAGGTCGAACGCTGCTGCCCAGGCGTACCGTTGCGTTCTTCTTGCTGGCATATCTGTTCAGCTGGAGCGCGTGGCTCCCCATGGTGCTCAGTCCTGAGCGGTTGCAGTACCTGCACTACGTCGGTAGTTGTGGCCCACTCTTGGCCGCAGTCATCATGCGCCACCGCGACACCGGATTGGCTGGTGTTCGCAACCTTGTCGGGCAGATGGTCCGATGGCGTGTTCCGTTGCGGTGGATGGGCTTTGCACTGCTGTTTCCGCTACTGCTCTTCACATTAGGTGCCGGCGCATCATCGATGATGGGTGACACCGTCGACATGAGCGACTTCTTGGCTTCGAAAGAGTTCACGAACCTGGGTTGGCTTCTCGTCCCTGTGGAGATCGTCTTCTTCGGATACGGCGAAGAGACCGGCTGGCGGGGGTATGCGATCCCGAGTCTGGAGTCTGCGGGGTGGAGCTCGTACGGTGCCACAACACTATTCGCGGTGTTGTGGGCAGGATGGCACCTGCCGCTGTTCCTCTATCCATTCGGGCTCCAATCACTTCCTTTGTTGATGATCCCGGGATGGATTGTGAGCATCCTCTTCGGTGCCTACCTCACGACATTCCTGTTCAACAGCGCACGTGAGAGCCTGCTCGTGGTCGCCGTCTTCCATGGAATGGTCGACATCGTGTCGATCACGAGGGCAGCCACAGAGATCACACTCGTCATCGTCAACGCCGGCCTCATCGCTGCTGCTGTACTCGTCTGCATCAGGTACGGGCCAGGCCTGCGGGCGCCCAGACCCCATGAGCTGCTCCAGAAGCCACCAAGACTCACTACGACCGAGTGACACTCGCTCTGGTTTCAGGGACTTTCGGCCCGGTTGTTGCGGCTCCCTGCGTGATGGACTCAGATCATGGCGGCGGCAAACGGTCGCCCGATGCACGCACCGACAGACCCACAGAAGGAACGCCGAAGCGATGAACACAATGAAAGCCGCGCGGGTGCATGATTTCACCGAACCGCTTGTAGTCGAAGAGATCTCGATCCCCGACCCTGGACCGTACGAGGCAGTTGTCAAAGTTCAGTACTCGGGTGTGTGCCACACCGATCTCCATGCCGCCCGCGGTGATTGGCCGGTCAAGCCCGCCTTGCCTTTTGTGCCCGGCCACGAAGGTGTGGGAACGGTGATCGCAGTCGGAGATCATGTGACGCGATTGGCCATAGGGGACACGGTGGGGAACGCCTGGCTCTGGAGTGCATGTGGCGAGTGCGAATACTGCCAGACCGGCTGGGAGACTCTCTGTCCCCAGCAGACAAACGGCGGCTATTCGGTCGACGGATCGTTCGGCACGCACATGCTCGTGGACTCGCGGTACGCGCCGATCATTCCCGCCGGGGTCGACCTGGCAGCTGCGGGGCCGATCCTGTGCGCCGGTGTCACCGTCTACAAGGGGCTCAAGGTGACCGACACCCAGCCCGGTGAATGGGTATTGATCTCGGGCATAGGCGGACTGGGACACATCGCTGTTCAGTATGCGATCGCGATGGGCCGCCGTGTTGTCGCCGTCGATGTCGATGACTCCAAGTTGGAACTCGCCAGACAACATGGGGCAGAGGTGACGGTGAACGCTGCCACGGTCGATGACCCTGCGGCGGAGATCACCGAGCGCACCAACGGGGGCGTACACGGTGCGTTGGTCACCGCAGTCAATGCACACGCTTTTCCGCAGGCTGTGGCGAGCCTGCGACGAGGTGGCACCGTAGCGCTTGTCGGCTTACCACCTGAGGCCTTCCCCCTCGACATCTTCACCACCGTGCTGTTCGGTCTCAGTGTTCGAGGGTCGATCGTAGGTACGCGCAGGGATATGACCGAAGCACTCGACTTCTTCGCGCGGGGTCTGATCAAGCCCACCTACGCAATTCGCACCCTGCCGGAAATCAACGACGTCTTCGCCGACATGAGCGCGGGCGACATCAGCGGGCGGATAGTACTCGACCTCACCTAGATGTCGAGACGCCCGACCCCAGCCGGGTGGATCGCCGAGCGAAAGGACTACACAATGGCCACATACGACACGTCTTCATCGGCGGACGTAGTGCAGCAACTGACCGTCGATGACTGCTGGGAGCTGTTGCGACAACAGCAACTGGGGCGTCTGGTTGTTTCGGTCAGCGGTCGTATCGACATATTCCCCATCAACTACCTGGTGGACGGGCAGCGCATCTTGTTCCGCACTGCCGAGGGCACAAAACTGGTAGAGCTCACGATCGATCACCGAGTGGTTTTCGAGGTTGATCACGTTGATGACACGTCCGGATGGAGCGTGGTTGTTCACGGAAATGCCAGGACTCTGAGCAGTTTCGCTGAGATGGCGGCGGCCGACGCGCTTGGCCTGCAGTCGTGGGTACCCACGACGAAGTACAACACCGTGGAGATCGTGCCCGAGGAGCTGACGGGCCGATACGTCCGATTCGGCCAAGAACCTGAGCGGTGACTCGCACATTGATGACAGAAGGATCGACCGAAGTATGGGGCGCGACCACTTCGACGAACGGTGCAGAAGAATCTCGACAACAACCTATCTCGGATGCTTCTCGAAGGTGCCATCGTTCCCGGCGACACCGTTCATGTTGACGTCAGCGAGAACGCACTCTCCATCACGGTAAGGGACCACGACCGCGCCGAATCCGAGAACGGTGTTGCGACCCGGGCAACGGAACCGGCATAGGTGGTTAGGCGAGTGGTCTTGACTGCTCGTGCAAGCCCTCATCTATTTTGACTATCGAAAATGGGAGTGCCGTATGTGTTTTTCGCCCGAGGCCGATTTGGCAGCTGGAGTCGTCCTCGGTGCGCTCGCGATTGACGCGTTGCGCCGGCACCCCTGCCGGTCTGATCTGCCGCTTGCGGCTCTTCCGGCCGTACTGGCTGCGCACAGTCTCATCGAGGCTCTCGTCTGGTACGCAGGTCGGGGAAACATCGATGAGGCAATTGGCACTGCAGCGACGTACGCGTATCTTCTGATCGCTTTTGTCGTTTTGCCCACCCTGGTGCCGTTGGCGATTCGCTTACGGGAGCCGAAGAACAGTCATCATCGCGCACTCACGGGGCTGGTTGTGCTGGGTGCTGTGGTTTCATCAGTCTTGTTTGCGGTGCTTGTCACAAGTCCCGTGACGGCCACGTTGGAGACCCACTTTGTTCGGTACCACACCCAGATACCGTTCGCTGCACTGATTGTCACCGGATACGTGATTGCGACCTGTGGGCCCGGTCTGTTGTCATCGGCACGGACGATTCAGGTATTCGCGGGACTCAACCTGGTCGCAGTCGGGGTCTTGGCTCTGGTCAACACCGCGGGACTGACCTCGTTGTGGTGTGGTTGGGCAGTGGTGACGAGCGTGGCGGTTGTGATCCAGATTCGTCGCGACGAATCCCTTCGTGAGGCTTTGCCGGAGAAGGCAATCAGCGACCAGACGTAATCAGTTTCTACCTGCGAACAACAAGTTTCTCTATTGACATCACGCTTCTGCAAGCGCGGCGAGAGATTCCACTTCAGTGCTGCATCACTTTGATTGACCATGAACGGAATCGACCTGCATCGTGACTCTCCACCAGTCGTCCAGCGGACTGGGATCGGGCCAGTGGACCACCACGTCTGACTCTGGAATCCCGTCTTGTCCTGCCGTGTGGGGTAGTACGTTTCTTTGTGGCATTTGATCGTTCTCCTTGTCCCCGGATCATGTCGATGATGTTCCGGGACCACCAACGATCTATAGAGCCCAAGGTCCCTTACGGTCATGAAAAGCGACGAGGGGCCGGGTTGTGGTGCATCTCCCCGTGGGGCGGTACAGGTTCGATTCCGCGGCTCATGACATTCGACCCTACCGTCCGAAAAGCCTTGTAAGGCAACCTGGGACAGGAGCCGTTCCTCCGCAACGGAGACAGCGTAGACACCGTACGGACACGTCCAAGTCTCTGTTCCATCGCGTATTCAGAAAGGTCGGAAACTATGTTCGGTGTTGTATTGATCATGGTGATGGTTGCGTATGGCATATGGACGCTGCTGCGAATGGGGGAATCGGCCGCGAACAAGGCGGACAACTGGCCTGGCTGCGCGCCGCGAGCGACAGAGCCGAAGAACGCCAGTTCGAGCCGCCACTTGCCGACAGTCGAGTGGAGCGAGCTCGATGAGGTCCAGCTCACCCGCCTGCTGAGGGAGAACAGTGACTGACCGGTTAAGGCGGCCTATTCCTGGAGCATCGTGGTCATCTGAGAGATCTCGACTTGCTGCGCGGTGATGATGGTGGACGCCATTGCTGTGATTGCGGGGTGCAGGCCGTTCTTGACCTCGTTCGCAGCCATCGTGATCCCACCTTTGTGGTGTTCGATCATCAGTGTCAACCACAAACGATCGAAGTCGGTGCCGGCTTTGTTGGCGAGGTCGTCCATATCCTCCTGCGACATCATCCCGTTCATCGCTCCGTGGCCTCTCCCCATGACCCCCATGCCGTCGGAGTCGACATGAGGTGGCGGCGCGCCCCAGCTCATGAGCCACTGGTACATCTGGTCCATTTCTGCAGTCTGTGTGGATCGAATGGTCGTAGCCAGAGCGATAAGTGTCGCGCTGTCTGTCCGGCCTTTGACCATGTCAGACATCTCGACGGCTTGGCCGTGATGCGGGTACATCATCTCCGCGAACATGACATCCGCGTGATTGAAGTCCGTAGCATTCTGGACAGTTGTGGATGATGCGGTGGGTTCAGAAGTTTCGCTCATACGCGACTGCATTCGACCCATGTCGCTGTCAGCGTCGATGACACCGCACCCGGTGACTCCGAGTAGGCCTGCAGTGGCCACAATGATGGCGAGTGTTTTCATGTGCGCCGTTGGTGGTTCTCTCACGATTGGTCACCTCGATGGAGTTGTACCCGTTGGCTTTTGTGCCGGTCGTTCAACATCTGTGCACCTCGAACAGCAGGCCGGGTCACGATGGGTCTCTGGTATGACGACGTACGCCGTAACGTGATTCAGGTCAGGCGGACGTCATTGTGGCGGGTTGATTCCCATCGCCAGGTTGCCCAACTTGTTGCTCTTACTGGGTCAGCTTGGTCATCGGGAGATCCTCTATCTTGTTGGTTGATTCGACTTCTATTGCAGTCGTTGGCCACCGCGCTCGGCGAGAGTAGAAGGACCCTTGAGATATGGCTGAACGTAGTTCAATTGCTGATGAAGAGGGGGCAGATGGCAGGCTGCGGACTCAGATCCGGTGCGCGTGCGAGTTCGGACTGAAAGGACCGCGCGCCGGCACATAGGTCCGACGTCAGGCCGGCTGCAGAGACCTTCGCCTCGCCGCTGGTGACGTTCGACCCTGATGGCCGGCCAGTCGTCAGCGGAGGCTTGGGGCGCCGAACAGCAAAGGGATCACTCAAATGTACTGGTGCTCATCGATGCCACCGCCGAGATCATCGCACGCCCAACGCCACCGTGATCGTCACCGGCGGTGAGTCCAGGACTGTTCGAGCGTGACGAGGAGATTGCAATGGTCAACACCACTAACGGCAACCGCCGAGAGGCGACGACAAGTGATGTGGACAAAACAACCTGGTCGCCGGAATGACGCCGCCGACCGAGTCGAGTACCCAGGCTCTGACGCCTTTGCGAGGCACGGGCGTAGCTGCTTGTGCAGCGGTAGCTTTCGGTGCAGGGCTCCTGGTCTCAGCTGACGAGTCCATGGGAGGGAGAGTCCTCCACCTCATCCTCGTGGCCGGGCTGTGCCTTCTTGTGGCGTTGTCGCTGGCGCCTCGAATTCCACGCGTGCTGACCGGCGTTACGTTCCTGGGCCTGGCGGTGATATCCATCCCTTTCGCCGCCGCAACGTGGTACGCGTGCCGTGGTGCGACCGCAGCACCGGTGTACTCACTTGGCAGCGTGATCCTACTTCTCGGTGGTGCCCTTGCCGTGGGGGTTGGAGTCGCGGCGTTGTGGACTACAAAGAAGACGGTCATTCGGGTGCTGATCGTCCCCCTGGTAGTGCTGAGCGCGTACGGGCTCGCTGTGCCCGTCGCGATCGCGACATATGCAACGACCGGCGCAGGCGATCCCGGGGCAGCAGGGCGTCCATTACGCGAAGGTGATCCCGATTTCGACGCTGTGACCTTGCGAACGGCCGATGCTGTGGAGCTGGCAGGCTGGTACACGGCCTCGTCGAATAGAGCCGGGGTTTTACTTGCCCACGGCGCCTCGTCCGACAGCGACTCCTTGCTCGACCATGCCAAGGTCCTCAGCGATGCTGGTTTCGGTGTTCTGCTGGTCGACGCGCGAGGGCACGGTCGCAGCAGGGGAGAGGCTATGAAGTTCGGTTGGTATGGCGACGCTGACCTCAGAGCTGGACTTGACTACCTCGTGACCCGGCGGGACCTCGATCCGAATCGAATTGGCGCACTTGGATTGTCGATGGGTGGGGAGGAGGTCATCGGAACGTTCGCGGTCGACAGCCGGATGGCTGCGGCGGTAGCTGAAGGTGCCACAGGCCGAACATACGCAGACAGAGGATGGCTCGACGACGTGTACGGCCTGCGAGGACGCTTCCAACAAGTTGTGGACAGCGTGATGTACTCGCTCACCGACCTTCTGACGCCCGCTTCACCGCCGACCAGTCTGCGCGACGCGGTTGCTCGGGGCGCACCCCGGCCCGTGCTGTTGATCGCAGCAGGCAACGAACGAGACGAGGTACACGCAGCCGACGAGATAAGGTCGGCATCGCCGACTAATGTTGACGTTTGGGTGGTTCCAGGCGGGAACCATACGTCGGGTCTCACCACCCGGCCGACCGAGTGGTCGACCCGTGTCACCGGGTTCTTCGTCGAGACACTGTTGGCATCTGCATGACCAGCGTCTCGGATATCGTCACCGCCAACCGGACAGTTCATTCGACGTGCGGACTACCAACGTGAACATGCTGACTCGTCCGAGAACGCCAACCTCAAGACGTCCCGCGAGGCCGAGATGACTATCCCCCTCCCGACGCCGCCGGGGGATGCCGCAGTGGCACTTGGCCATTGTATGGCGGAGACCGGCCGGCTCATTCACCAGCATCGAATGCATCTACCTCATGACAACATCAACCGCCAGATTCCATTCGCTGACGGGTCGGTGGCTCGGGTCTATCGCGAAACGGTGGTGGACGTCCAAGCTGTCGTCGAGCCGGTTACCCTAATCGTCGGCTTCCGGCTGCGCGGGGTCGCAGGCAACGGCCTCGCGCATGCGGCTTTCCGCCGCGAGAGTCTGCTCAACACACCGCTGTTCGTAGGATTTCCAGGATTCGTATCCAAACTGTGGCTAGCCCACGACAACCACAACCTCTATCGGGGAGTGTATGACTGGGACGGGTACGACAATGCGGAATCGTATGTACGTACTTTGTGGTGGCCGCTGTTGGTGGTGAGTCAGCGAGACTCGATCCGCTACCAGATCATCGCCGGCGCGGACCGGGATGCCACCCTTGCTGACCCGTCGGCAATCGAGGACGACAGGCAGTGGTGGCGCCCCCAATAGCCCGTGATGAAGGTCCCTGGCCAAGGGACTGTCGACCCTATCGACTGCAGATCCGGCGAGCCCATACTTGTTTGGTCCGGAAGAAGCCCGGCGCGGATCGCCCAGATTAAGCGGGGATGTTGGTATGCGTTGCTTGCCCGGCCGCTGCGCGGTTGCTGTTTTCGGGGCAGTCTGTGTTCTGGCCACGACCTCGTGCGGGCCATTCAGTGAACAAAGCCTTTCAGGTCCATCTGCGATGCTCGAAGAATTTTCGACGGCCATCGAAGCTCAAGACGCCGTGGCCGCAGCAGCAACGACTTCCGCGCCGGGTCAGGCACGGGAATCGCTTGCCGCTTCATTCGACGGCATGTCGGCGCAAGGAGTCGACGTCCAGGTCAGCCGGGCCGATGAATATGCCGATGGGACCGCAACATTCGCACTCAAGACAACCTGGAGACTGGACAACGACCGGGAACTGCGGACGGACACCTCTGGTTTGGCCCGCCGACTCTCGCTCGGCTGGCGCATCCAGTGGAACCCTGAACTACTGGCTCGGGGCCTGACAGCCGGCGGTAGCCTCCGCTCGGTGCGGACGGATGCGCGGCCCGCGCCCGCGGTCGAGGACCGATTCGGTCAAGACATGCTCACGCTGCAAACGGTCAACCACATTGCCCTTGACCCGGTGGCCGCAGATGACCTGGAGATCTCGATCGGTGCGCTCGTGAACAGCATCAACCCGGTGGCCCAGCTGGTGACGCCCGGGGCGGTCCGTGATCAGCTGGCTGCGGCCAACGGCAAGCCTGCGACGGTGGTGTCAATAAGAGACTCGGACATGGCGGCGTTGGTGAGCGATCCCGCGTCGATACCGGGTGTTTCGGTTACCGCGGTGCCACAGCTGGTTCCGCTCGATCGGCGGATTGACTCTCCGGTCCTGGATGGCGTCCGCGACTATTGGCAGGGCATCTACGATGCCACGGCCGGGTGGTCTGCCCAGATGGTCGCTCCAGGTACTGGACCCGTGCAGCTGGCCCGTGAGCAGGGGCCGCCCGCGCCGAACATCGGCACCGCCATCGAGCCGACTACGCAACTCGCCGCGCTCGAAGCTGTGGTTGAGGTTGCTCAACCAGCCAGCATCTTGGTGCTCGATACCGCGACCGGAGCGATCCGGGCGTCGATGCGCAACGACCTCGCGACCGACCGCGATATCACCATCGGCAAGAAATACACATCCGGCAGTACCTTGGAACCTGTGGCCCACGTAATCGACGAGCTGGCCGGATCCGACCAGGCGACGGCGACGAAGTTGTTGTCGCAATTGGGCCTGGGCGTGGACTTTTCGATTCCGGGTGTGCGTCCCGAGGACCACGCGAGCGCGCCGAATGCCCCGCCGGTGGCATTTCGTCCAGGAGATCGAGGGGTCTCGGCGCTCAACATGGGCGCGCTGGGAATGGCCGTGGCGCGAACTGACTTGGTTGTGCCCTGGATCATCTCGGGAGAACCGGGACGAACTGAGGTTGGTGACCTGGGGCCGGTCGACAAGACTGTGCTGAAGGTGGTTGACAGCGCGATGAAAACCACGGCGACCACCGGTGATGCCAGCGACCTGACGGATGTGCCGGGGCTACGGGCACTTGTCGGCACGAACGGACTGCAAGGCCCGGGCTGGTTTGTCGGGATTCAGGGACGCGAGGTGATCGTCATCTACTGCGAAGGTGAGCGGTCAGGATCGGCGACTCTGGCCGTCGCGCAACGTTTCCTCGCCTCTCGGCCGTCAATACGTTGAGTGAAATGTGCAGCCGACATTGAGTTGGCTGCCGACCCCCGATTGCTGCCGCGTTGACCAGCGGATATTGCGGTTCACTTGATGGGCCCGTGCTCGATGAGCCGTTGCGCGACAACGAAGGACGGGGTTCCGGATTCTTTGGCGAGCTGCCGCAACAGGTGATCTGCCTGGACAGCATCGAGTGACAGTCGCTCCATCACCATTCCTTTCGCGCGCTCGATGACGTCGTGGGCACCCAACGAGACCTCAAGTGCGTGATAGTCAACGGCGGCCTTCAGTGCCAGGGTCGCGCACCAAGCGAGGACCCCTCCTACCCGCACGTCGCACGGCGTGAACGCTCCAGGGCTGCGCCCCAGGAAAATCAGCGTCCCCAGGAGTACTCCTCCCGCTTGCAGCTCGAACAACATTATGCTTCGAACGCCGGTCGATCGGATCGCCGATGCGACTCCACTCCACCGGCCATCATGTTCGAAATCGTTGCAGCAAAACACAGTCTGGTCTGCCGGCGTCAATTGGCGAAGATCCTCAACAACGTTATCTCCGAGCGTAGGTGGTGGACGCCCAGTTGCCACAACGGCCGGATGGTGTTGCTCGTGTCCGTGCATGGTGAGGATGTCAGCCGAATCGGCGCCTTCGACCAGCCCGAGTGCGGTGGCGGTCACTGCGTACAGTGCTTCGTCCCTGCCGAAGTTCTCCGCAATGTGCTGGACGAGCCGGTCGAGTGCCACTCTGTGGTCCGGCAGTATCTCGAGAAGCGCATCATCGTTCATCGCTACTGCGGCCGTCCCGCGGTGCGTCGCTCGGCCTGATCGACTCGTAGCATTTTGCACAATCTGTCCTCCACACTCGTACTAGCGTCAAATGACAACCACGTATGTGCTCGATAGTGGCCATCGGCCAACGCCTCCCTTTCGGTCGGCACGGTCGTCGTCTCTCTGCAGTAGGGTCGGCCGACACGTGAGCGTCGACTCGAGTCCTCCATCGGCCCAGGACAATCGGTGAGTGTGGTACGTACCTGTCATCGGGGGGTTGACCCTGCTGTAGCGGGGTCCGAAAGACACAACACGGTGCTGCTGGCTGGAGGTATCCGGCACAGTGTGCCCGGGTACTGAGCAACGGGGCCAATACCCAAGCATCGTCTGCCACGGCCTTCACGGTCAGGGCCGCGTGGCGGGCACGGCACGTGCAAAACGATGAAAGAGGGTTTGACCGTCGCGCTCTCGATGCCGGGCGATGAGTGTGGGACATGGCGGGTCGTGCATCAATTGTTGACTGGTCGAACCCAGCAGCATGCCCGTGAAACCGCCGAGGCCGCGACTACCGACGACCAGCAGCTCGGCTTCGCGGCTCACCTGGGCCAGAACGTCAGCGGGGTCACCGTGCATGCTTCGGTAAGTAACGTCAACGTCGGGATAATCCTCGCGCCACCCCGCCAATTGCTCTGCGATCAACGCGTTTTCGGCTTCCTGCAGATCGATCAATCGAGAATCATCTGGGTCGCCAAAGGCCGAGTGCACTTTGTTCTCCTTCCATGAGTGCACCGCAAGCAAGGGAGCGTCCCGGCGATTGGCTTCATCGAAAGCAGCTGCGACGGCTTCGACACTGGCTGGTGATCCATCAACACCGACCACTATGCGATGTGCGGGGGTTTCTGTTGAACGGGTCGTGGGGACCAAGACAACGGGGCAGCGCGCATGCATTGCGAGCGCTGATGAAATGGGGTCGGGGCGGAGGCCGTGTCTACTGCGAGCACCGAAGACCATCATCGCGGCGTCGCTCGACTGCGCGATGAGTTTGTCGCGTGTTGCTCCCCTGATCACCTTGCCTCCGATCTCGAGGTCGCGAACACCAGCTTGGTTCGCGATGACACGAGCGACGACGCTCGCTTCGGTGACCACGCCCTGAGCTGTACGGGCGACGTCGTGGACGTACTCAGCTGGCAGGCGCCACGCGCGCATGGTGGGCTCGAGGTCTTCGATGACAGTGACGATGAGCAGCGGCGCTCCGCGCACCGCGGCCTCATAAGTTGCCCACTCGACGGCGGCGTAATCGGCTTCGCCGGCCACGACACCCACTGTGATGGGGGGATTGTCAGACATTGCGGCTCCTCTGCTCAAGTTTGACTATTCGGGCTTCGGTGCGCAGGCCCAAGTGCCGGTGGTCATCGTTTTGCCGGAACAAAGTCCTTGTCTCCGGCGTGTCGAACACCGGCGTCGTGCTGAGGTAGCCGACTCCGCAGTGTAGAAGAACAATTGACGAATAGTAATTCGTACTTTAAACTTCCGCTGAACCGGCGATCGATGGATGTCGCGGAAGGAGCGGAAGATGTCAATTCCATGGTGGATGTGGCCGGCGGTGCTCGGTGTGATCCTGGTGATGCTCGCGATCGACCTGTTCGCTCACCGAAGGGCCCACGTCGTTGCTGTCCGCGAGGCTGCCGCATGGTCGCTGGTCTGGGTGGCGCTCGCTCTGGGGTTCGGCGGCGTTGTCTGGTGGATGTGGGGTGGGGAGTTCGCTGCGCAGTACTACGCCGGGTACGTCATCGAGAAGTCGCTCGCGGTCGACAACGTGTTTGTGTTCGCCATCATCTTCAGCTATTTCGCGGTGCCGCGTGAGTATCAGCACCGGGTGTTGTTCTACGGCGTTCTGGGCGCACTCGTGTTTCGCGGCGCCTTTATTGCCGCGGGTTCTCTGCTTATCGCCAGCTTTGCCTGGATTCTGTACCTCTTCGGGGCGTTTCTCGTCGCCACTGGAATTCGGATGGCGATGCACCGGGAGGAGCACATCGACCCAGGGAAGTCGCTTGTATTGCGCGGATTCCGGCGGGTCACGCCCATGACGGACGGCTATCGGGGGCAGGCGTTTTGGGTGAAGGAAGGGGGTCGCTGGCTGGCTACGCCGCTCCTTGCTGTGCTGGTGCTGGTGGAGGTCACGGATATTGTTTTTGCGGTCGACTCCATTCCGGCGATCTTCGCTGTCACGAGCGAACCATTCCTGGTGTTCACCTCGAACGCCTTCGCCATTCTCGGGTTGCGCGCCATGTACTTCATGCTCGCCGACCTGATGCACCGCTTCATCTACCTCAAGCTCGGGCTGGCCGTGGTGTTGGTTTGGGTCGGATTCAAAATGCTCTTGTTGGAGGTGTACAAAATTCCCACCATCACATCTCTGACCGTGGTCGTGGTGGTACTGGCAACTGCGGTCCTCGTCAGCTGGGCTCGCACCCGCAACGACCCCGGCGGATCTGCAAGCCGCGTCGGCGAAGTATCTGTCGAGCACGGAAGCGACAGAGACGTAGCGGACGAGGCGATGGACGCGCCTCGTGCGGATTGAACAGCAGAAGCCTGAAACCGGAAATCGTGATGGTCTATTGTGCGGATATGGCCAAAGCCGATCTCACAGAGTTTGCCGGTCGTGCCGGTGACAACGAAGCGAAACCGGTTCGTAGCTGGACGTTCTTGACGAACCACGCGCATGTCTTGGTGTGTTTGGCGCGCGACGGTGAGTTGACGATGCGCCAACTTGCCCAGTCAGTCGGCATCACCGAACGCGCAGTCCAAGCGATCATCTCCGATCTGATCGAGGACGGCTACCTCACGCGGGTCAAAGACGGTCGACGCAACTCCTACACCGTCCGCGAGGAAGGCCGCATGCGCCACCGACTCGAGTCTGCCCACAGTGTGGGTGAGCTGCTCGCCGCTTTGCGTTGACCTCGTCTGCTTGCAGTGACGTCTGGCTAGGTTTTTGCAGCCTGAGATGGGCCGGTTGAAGGGCGACATTCGGCTTGATTGCCGCGGTCGCGTGCTCATCCGTCTCTCGTCATGGTTTAGACAAAGCTTGGATCGCAGTGGTCGATCCGTGACGTCGACCACGTGCTCCGCGTAGCCTGCGACGGTGAAAGAGTTCAAGGTCTCGGTCGATGATCGGTCGGTCATGGTCAGGGATGCGGGAGATGCGCGAGGAGTCCCGGTCGTGCACTTTCACGGAACGCCAGGTTCCAGACTGGAGCCGGGTTTCGGTGACGAGATCGCCCGACATCTGGGTATCCGTGTGATCAGCTTCGACCGACCTGGCTACGGCCAATCCGGCGCCGCCGTCAGCAGTCTGCAGCGGGTGGCCCGAGATGTCGAGGCAATCGTCGACGAACTCGGTATAGCCGTGTTCGCCACCTTTGGTTGGTCGGGAGGCGGGCCCTTCGCACTGGCGGCTGCAGCTGCGATGCCAGGCCGAGTAACGCGAGTCGGTGTGTCGGGTGGTCTTGCGCCCACGCAGGAAATGCCCAACGCCCGAGATGCGCTGACTCAGAACGATATTTCAGCTCTGTCATACCTTCCGGACGACCCCATCAGGTCGGCAGAGAGTTTTCGTCAGGGTAACGAGGAACTGCTCGACGCGATGATGCGCGTGCGTGACGATGAGCAGGCGCCGTGGATCGACTGGATGTGGGGAGAGAGTGACCCGAAGATCGTCGGTAACGAAACAGTACGACAGGCACTCCATGGCTCGTTCAGAGAAGCGCTGCGACAAGGGCCAATGGCCATTGCGTGGGACAACGTCGCCTTCATAGGACCATGGGGGTTCGATCTCGCGGAAGTCAAGTCGCCGGTGCGGCTTTGGTACGGCGACCGAGACCAGATGGCCCCGGTAGCCAACGGCCGATGGCTCCAGCGACACCTCCCCGAAGCCGAACTAGTCGTCTACCACGACGGAGGTCACCTGTTGCCGCTGGAGCACTGGGCCGAGATGCTGCAGGCGGTGACAGCTGGCGATTGACTCGGCATATCGCCGCTGCCGAGCCACAGGGAGGGTCGCTGGAGCGGTTGCTTCCTGATCGTGCAGACCTGACGGCCGACGATGTGCCGGATGACGAGCACGCGGCGCAGCCCAACGCTTCTCTCTCCTGTCCCAAACAGCCCATTCTGCGTTCGGGATTGATTAGCGTGAAGCAGACGCCTGCGCGGCGACGGTGTGGACATTCGCCTGCACACTCCCATCGAAGGAGACGGTCTGATGAACGTAAACGCCCCTGTCGTGGTGGCCGTCGATGGGTCCGTCCACTCGCACCACGCTCTACAGTGGGCCGCCGACGCCGCGATTCGGAAGAACCTGCCGCTGAAGGTGGTCACAACAGTCCAAACCATCACCTCCGGATACGCGCCGGGAGTATCGAAGACACAGGCCCTCATCGACGCAGCCCTGCGAGATGACGCCCATAACGTCGTCGATGCGGCCGTCGAGAAGGTCGCCAAAGAAAACTCTTCCGTTGTTGTCGACGGTCAGGTGATCGAGGGAAGGCCGGAGCTGGTACTACGCGACATCTCCAGCGATGCGCACCTCATGGTGCTCGGGAGCCGAGGGAGGGGTGGAGTGGCCGGGCTTCTGCTCGGTTCAGTCAGTACCGAAACTGCCGCTCACGCCGACTGCCCTGTTGTCGTAGTACACGGTCAGTACCCGGCAACTGGCCCGGTGGTGGTCGGAATAGACGGCTCGCCGACATCACATGAGGCGCTGACGCGTGCGTTTGCCGAAGCCGATGAACGAAACACCCCGCTGATTGTGGTGCACACGTACCTCGGATTTTCCAGCGACGTCTTCTACGGCCATTCCGAGGTGATACAACAACTCCGCGACGAAGCTGCTGAGCGTGTGGGAGAACTGCTTTCGGGTTTCCGTCAGGACTACCCCGACCTCGTTGTCGAGACACGCATCTCCGCTCTCGACGCCGCACGCTACATCCTCGACGTCGGCAACGATGCACAACTCATTGTGGTGGGAAGCCGGGGGCGTGGGGGGTTTCGAGGACTGTTGTTGGGCTCGGTCAGCCGCGCCATTCTCCATGGCGCACCGTGTCCAGTCATGGTTGTGCATCCAGTTAGGTAGGCCGGAGACTGGCGCACCGCCCTCAAGACCTCAGCATCCAGATCCCCGAGATTCAGGTTTGCACTATGGGCGGGACGCGGAGATCCCTTGGGGTCATGTCTGGCGTGCCTTATGCGGCGTTCCGCGACGAGACCCTAGGTAAACGGTTGCAGATCAGGAGAGGAGCCAGTCGTTGGGGGAGAACAGCTCACAGTGGATTCGGGCAGGATTGACATCTTGGTCGAGGAGCTGTTCGCGCACATGCTCGACAAATCCGTTGTTGCCGCACACGAAGATCGAGGACTTCGGATGTAGGGCTATGTCGGTCAGGTCGATTTGCCCGCGGTGAGCGTGTGCCGAGTCGCCTGGATCGGCGTACCACAGGTCCAGTGTGGCAGCAGGTAGGGCCTTGATGAGTCGCAGATGCAATTCTCTGAGTGGGTGAGTGGCTGGTGAGGTGTCCGCGTGCAAAACCTGGACGGTAGCAGCGGTGCCGGTGTCGTGCAGGTGGTGCAGGATGGCGATCATCGGGGTGATACCGATGCCTGCGGAAATCAGCACGACGGGTTGCGACCCGAGGTCGGCGGTGGGTAGGTCCCCGAAGGCTGTGGTGATGTCGATCAGGTCGCCTGGTCGCAGGTGCTGGGAGATGTGGTTTGACACTTCTCCGGCGGGCCCGTTGGCGTTGGCTGCGACGGGCTTCACGGCGAACGTCACCTCGTTGGCGGCGCCGGTGATCACCGTGTACTGGCGAATCTGACGGGCACCGTCGGGCAGCGTGATTCCGACGGATACGTACTGCGCCGGATGACGTTGGTAGAGAACAACGTCTTCTGCGGTCACGGTGATGAGGACTGCTCCCGACGGGTCGTCGACCCGACTTGTGATGCTGGCGCGGTGGAAGACCTGCCCATCGCCGACGCCTGCTTGCCGATATAGCTGGTGCTCGAGGTCGATGAGAGTTCTCGCCATCAGCCAATAGACCTGGTCCCAGGCAGCTGCCACATCAGCGGTGACAGTCTCGGCACCCAGTACCTCGACAATTGCCGCGAAGAGGTGCTCGTGGACAATGTTGTACTGGTCAGCGGTGATGCCCAGAGAGGCATGTTTGTGCCCGATTCGCGACAGCAATTCGGCAGGATGTGGCAGATTCGGATCGACCAGGTGGGTGGCGAAGGTGGCAATGGAAGCGGCCAATGCCCGTTGCTGGGCACCTTGCGCCTGATTTCCCCGGTTGAACAGGGTCCGCAGAAGCTCAGGTCGCGCGGTGAACATCCGGTTGTAGAACACTTTGGTGATGTCATCGACCTTTCCGCCCACCAGGGGCAGGGTGGCGCGGATGACCTCGGCGTGGCCGGGGTCTAGTTCTGGGGCAGCAGCGGCCTGACTGGAAGTTGGAGTGGGCATGGAAGTGCTCCGATCATGTTGCGGGAAGGAAGAAGCGGTCAACAACGAGAGATGCTGCGTGGGTTCAATGTTCGCGCGGCGATGCCGCTGTCAATGTGGGGAGCGTTGGCGCTGTGAGATCGTCCAGGGTGTACTTGTCGAGTTCTTGATAGAACGCTTCTTTCGCGGTGGCCAGCGCGTGGCGTAACCGGCACGCGGCGACCAGGGGACACGGACGTGCCCCATCGCAGTCAATGACCTCCCGGTCGTGTTCGAGCGTACGAATTACATGGCCCACCGGCATCGCCCGTCCAGCGTCCGTGAGAAACAATCCCCCCGTTCGGCCACGTCGTGCACTCACCCACTCGAGCTCAACGAGCCGAGTCACTGCCTTGGCTACATGATGCTCGGACGCGTTCACGGCCTTGGCAACGGAAGCGGTTGTCAGTCTGCAGCGTGCGGGGTCGGAGGCTGCGAGCAACATCATCGTCCGCACCCCCAGGTCGGTGAACCGTGTCAGCTGCATAAGACCCACGCTAGTTAACCTCTACGCGGGGAGCGACATTTATCGACGTGGCCTCAAACACCACGTTTCGTGCGGGTTTTCTACCAGCACTTACGCCCAATGCAACGCACACTCTGCCGGCAATGACCTCGAAGAGGCGATAGCGCGACAGGCCCGCGCGCTGCGAAGTTTCTCTGTCTGAAACCTTTCGTTTCGCTAAGCGAAGGCACTGTTGTCTGACAAAGCGTTCCACAATGACGCCATCGACAGAGACAGAAGGTGTGGGCGCGCTGGGTCAACTGTCCGTGCGGTGGCCACACCCGCGTTGCCCGCGTTCGCGATTCGATCGCGAAGGCGTAATTTCTGCTTTAGAGTTCCCGGCAACACCGCCACAACAGATCGGGTTGCTTGATGCAGGCACAGATTGTGGCGAATTCCGCTGTGATGCAAGATCAGCGCGCTGCGGCCGCCGACGTCGGCGACGCAAACAACAACAAGGCGTCTGAATTGCACTGGGGCGAGCGGTGGGTTCCATGTTTGAGCGCACTTGCGCCCGCACGTCTTACTAATAGGCCTGTGACGCAATGACAAAGAGCATGGCAGGAGATGAGGCGGCCGACGAGGTGGAGCGGGATTTCGGATACGAACCCGAACTGAAACGGTCGCTCAACGGGTTTCAGATGTTCGCCATCTCGTTTGCGTCGGTGTCGGTGGTCATCGGCATCTTTGCGACGTATGACGACGTTCTGCAGAACGCCGGACCTGTTGGGATCTGGCTGTTTCCGGTCGTTGCGCTCGGACAACTGTTGGTCGCACTGGTGTACGCGCAATTCGCGGCGCGAATCCCTCTCAGCGGATCCAGCTACACGTGGGCCTCACGGCTGGCCAGCCCGAAGATCGGATGGGCGTTCGGTTGGGTTGCGGTCCTCAGTGCCGTGACCGCGCCGGTGGCGATCGACAACGCTCTGGCAAGTCAGTGCCTGATGCCACTGCTCAACATGGAACCCGACGAGACGACTGCGCGCGTGATCACCGTGGCGCTACTTGTGATTCAGACCTTGCTGGCGATAGCGGCAACACGCATCGTCGGCTGGGTCAATTCATTGTCGGTGGGGGTCGAGATCGGTATCCTCCTCATACTCGGCACCGCGTTTGCAGTCGCCGTGATGGTGGCGGGCGATGGAACGACGGACAATTTGTTCTCCCGTGGTGTTGCCGGGGGAGACGCCGACTATTTCGCCATCGGCGGTGGTTTGATGGCGGCCTCGCTGATGGGGCTGACCACCCTGGTCGGATTCGAAACAGCCGCAAACATGTCCGAGGAGGCCGAGAATCCCTTCCGAAGCGTGCCTCGCGCCATCATCGGGTCGGTTGCCGCCGCAGGCGTACTCGGTTTTCTGTTCATCCTGGTGCTGACAGTCGCGATCAAGGACCTGCCGTCAGCGTCCAACAGCGAATCGTCGGTCGCGGAGATCATGCACCAGCAGTTCGGAAACGGCTTGGAGCGGCCGCTACTTGCTGCCATCGCCGTGGCGTTCTTCGGAGCCGCGCTCGTCACCATGACTTCGACAGCGCGTTACATCTTTGCGATGTCGCGCGACAAGCGGTTCCCAGGCCACCAAGTGATGCGCAGAGTCAACCCGCGCACCAAGACACCTATACCCGCCACGCTGCTGGTGTTGGCCGTGGGCGTGATCTTGATGCTTGTGATGCCGGGCTCGGCGCTGTTACAGCTCATTGCAACTGGTGCCATCTTCAACATCGGCCTCTACCTCATGACGATCGTGCTCTACCTCGGAGTACGCCGAAAGTTCGGGCGCGGACAGAGCGGCTTCGACCTCGGCCGGTTCGAAAAGCCCGTGGCGATCGCGGCGCTGGTGTGGGTGATCACGGCGTTGGCCGTGGTGCTCACCGCCTCCACTACGTGGGCGACCATCGTGATCGTTCTCGGTCTGCTGATCCCGGGCCTCGCATACTTTCTCTACATGCTGCGGTTCGACCGCGAAGTACTCGAAACCATATCCGACGACGCAGATCTCTTTACTGACCCCACGAAGTGACGAACTGGTGCCACCGGTTGTTGGAATCGCGCTGGGAGCCCCTGCCCGACAGCCTGATTCCATCAACGGGCGCGGACGTGTTCAGACAGGTGATAGGCGTCAGGTCGTAGGTCCCCGTCTCGATCCACGCGTATCTCGGTTCTGACCTTGACAACAGCCCTGTCTGACTGTCGTTTGTCCGGTCGACGCTTGTGTCCGCTGACCTGCGATGACCCCGGCCGCCCGTCATCGACACCTTTCCGTGACTAACTCTTTCGACGCTGATTGCGACGGTAGGAGTGGGTCGGCAACGAAAGGATCTGCTCAATGAAAAGTATTGTCAGTGCTCGGATTTCGAAGTCAACAGCCGGTACGGCGCTCACCGCCTTCGCGGCTGTGGCGCTCATGACGGGATGTGCAGACGACACTACGGACAGCTCTGCCCCCGTCACGACCACGTTGACCGAGACACGCACCGCAGATCCCGCCCTCACCTCTCCGTCGCCGGCCGCAATCGACGTGCCTGCCTCCGAGCCGGTGGGGGAGGAAGCGCCGTGCGGGTCACAGGTCGATGCGACGACGATCGACGATGCGATCGCGCAGATCGCGCCCCCGATGCCTGGTGTGAATTGGGTGAGGGGCGAGACCAACGCCGGCACATGTTCATTGTTGATCTTCGTGGCCCTGCACACCCAGGGTGGTACGGGCTCGTCGCCGAATCAGCTATTGCTCTTTCGTGGCGGTGACTTCCTCGGTACCGGTACCGCCTGCAACCTGAGCTACCAGATGATCACTGGTGCATCCGACGATCAGATCGACGTTCGGTACCGCTACATCGTTGCCGACGAACCCAATGCCGCGCCGCAGGGCGAGGTGAACGTCGCCTACCGGTGGAACGGATCCGGTATCGACATGATCGGTGAACTACCCGAGGCGATCACCGACGGTAAGTGTTGAACCGTCACCGGTAATCACCCGGGGCCTGGCCCGTGACACCGTCGGAGTAGCGCGACTGAACTTTCCCGAGCGCCAGAACCACCACCAGCGCAGCCGCCACGGGGAGGCAGGCAATCACAACGATCCAGCTGGTGGACACACCGAGACCGATGAGCGCTCCGCCGACGATGGGTCCGACGACTGATCCCAATCGCCCCATCGAGCTCGCCCAGCCGACGCCGGTTGCCGCGGTGGCCTGCGGGTACAACGACACGGCCACGGCGGCTTGCCCGATCATGCCGGCCTGTAGACCGAGGCCCACCCCACCGAACACCAGCAGCAGGAGAGCCTTGTCTGCGCCCAGGAACGCAGACAGGACCAGAAAAACGATCGCGACCGCCGTGGTGCCTGCGAGAACCGAGGTCATCCGAAATCGCCTGGCCGCCAGGATCAACACCCCTGCTCCGATGATGCTGCCGACTCCCAGCGCCGCTGATCCGAGTGGGGCGAGTCCCTTGGTGAAGCCGTAGCTGGTCAACAGCGTCGGCAGCCACGAGGAGAAGATGTAGAAGACCGAGAACACCAGGAATGCGAACACCCACAGCAAAATCGTGCGAGTCCGCACGCTGGGCTCGAAAAGGCGGGCAACCGATGCGCCGTGTTTGGCATGAGGCGATGCCACGGTGAGACCTGTCATGCCTCGTTCGTCGGGAAGCCATCGCCACAGGAAAGGAAGCAGCAGCGTCGATGCCGCGGCGCCGAGGATGAAGACCCATTCCCATCCGAACGCGCCGACGATCTGTGAGCCCACTAGTCCGGCGATGAGCGCACCGAGTGAGATGCCCGTGGTGACGAACACCGCTATCGACTGACGATGACGCGCCGGGTTCAGTGCGGTGGCCTGAGCAACGGCCGCGGGCATCACTGCGCCGAGTCCGAACCCGGTGATCAACCGGAGCGCGCTGAGCTCGATGATGGATCCACTCCAAGCGGTGAGGAATGATCCGATGGTGAATGCGACGACGGCGGCGAGGATGACGTTGCGGCATCCGAAGCGCGCTGTCAGCCGCCCGACGGCTATGTAACCCAGCGCGACCCCGAGGCTGGTCAACGACAGCGCCGGAGTGAAGTGCGAAGTGGGTACGTCCCAGTCGTCGGCCAGGGCAGGCACCGACAACCCGAGCGCAATGGTGTCGTAGCCGTCGAGGACGACGGCGATGAATGCGAGGGCGAGCACAGGCCAGTTCGGTCTGGTGATCTCGGCTGTGGTGGCCGGCTGGGTCATGGTCGGTCCGCTCATGATGGCGTCCTTGTGGTTGTCGGCGCGTGAGCGCCGGTTCGGCTGATGTTAGTCGTCCGGCTATCGGACGTTCGGGAGAAAGCCTTGGGCTTCGACCTCGACGGTGAGGCCCGGTTCCACCAGTGCCGACACTTCGACCAGTGTCGAGCAGGGCAGAGGTGCGGAGAAGGCGGCACCTCGGGCTCGGCCGACCGCCGCCTTGTCCGCGATGTCGGTGACGTAGATGCGGAGGGCGACGATGTCGTCGATCCCCGCACCGCACGCTTCAGCAAGTGCCCGGGTCCGCCGGAAGGCCTCGACTGCCTGCGCGTAGGTGTCACCGCCGCCGACAGGTCCGTGTGGGGTACCCGCGTGCATTCCGGACAGGAAGAACTGACCTCCGACGACCCGGGCATTGCTGAACATGCCAGGCCGTGGCGGTTCCGGGACGCCGGGGTGACCGACCGAGGTCATCGGCTCGACACCTCGCGGCGCGCATCGGACTCCTCTGTGAGGCGGGCGCGCACCTCGCGGAAGTCGTAGGTGGGGTAGAAGTCTGTCCGGAACGTGCCCCAGGCCCGTCGTTCGAGTTCGACGTTCACAGCGGGCAGACGGGCAGGAGCCAGCCGGAGCGTCACGATTTGTCCGATACCCATCGCGACGACCCAGGAGACCACCTCGCAACCCTCCGGGGGGAACTCATGCCACCAGTCGTTTTCATCAAGACGAGCCTGCAGCTGGTCCAGATTTTGACCCTGGTCGTGGCGCAGGAAGATCGTCAGCATCATGGTGGCATCGCTCATCAGGCGTTCGCTGCCGCGAGAACTTTGGCCTGCGCGACGGCGTCGGCGCGGTACAACCGCCGGATGCGGGACACCCCCAGATCGTGCTGATACAGGTGCTCTTCGCGGTCTGCGTCACCGGCGAGGGCTTCGAGGACTGCCCGGTCTTGTTCGAGGACCTCCCAGTGCTTCTCTTCGAGTCGCGTCCGGTAGAGGAACCGCCAGGTCTCACGTTCCCAGCCGCTCACCCGCCGGGTGCGCCAGTGGAAGATCGCGGACGTCTCGCGGTCGATCGGGGTGCTCATACCGACAATGCCGAACACGCCGCCGGGGCCGGCCGCTGGGCCGTAAGGGATCTCGAGATCAACGAAATCCATGGAACCTCGGACGAATTCGACCCAGTCGAAGTTCACCCCGCGTTGATCGGTCTTCTCGAAGAAGAACCCACGGTCGGTCTCGCGGATGCGGAACCGGGCCGAGATGTCGCCGCCGAACATCGAGTGCGAATTGCGGTGCAGGAACGCGCCGTGCATCGGGTCGAGCACGTTGTCCATGTAGAACCGCCAAGGACCGGCCCACTCGGCGTAGTTGGGGAACCACGACACCTCGGGGTCGGAGAGGCGGTCGGGGAGCACAAACGGCGTCGACACGGATTCTGCGGTGAGTGGCACGTACGCAAAGATCGTGTCGGCCGCTTCGACCACGCTCAGCGACACGGTTGCTCGCCGACCTTCGAGAGCACATCCCGGCATGCCGGGAACCGAGACGACAGTGCCACTGCCGTCCACCTGGACCCCGTGGTAGAGGCAGGCGATCCTGTCGCCGAGGTGTTGTCCGACCGACAGCGGGGCGCTGCGATGAGGACACCGATCTTCGAGCATGTGGACGACGCCTTGCGCGTCGCGGAACAGCACCCAGTCCACCTCGAGCCGGCGAACCGGCACCATCGCACCTGGCTCGACCATGTGCGAGGGGAGGATCGGGTACCACCGGTCGCGCAGACCCGTTGCTGCGATCTCGTCGGCATCGAGGTGTCGTCGTGTGCCCACAGCGAAAGTGGGGCCGCGATTTCGGGCGGTTTGTCTTGTATTGGTGACTGTTTCGGTACTCATATCACTTTCCCAATCTGCGCATCTCGGCGCGGAAGCTGTCGTCGGTCCACCGATCGCCGCCGGGACCGTGGAGTCCCAGGTCATTGAGACCCGCGACGACCTCGGCGAGAGTTGTTGCGCCGCCGGTGAACACCTCTGAGATAGAGCCCGCGAGCTTGGTCTCGTAGGGCGTGATCGGCTCTGGGTGAGTTTGGTGGACTTCGAGATAGGGCTCGCGGGCTGTGCGAGTTGTCATCGGAGGACTCCTTCGACGAGAGGGGTTGGTGGGATGGGGAGCCTGCCTTCGCGGGCGGCCAGTCCTTCGGCGATGGCGACGAAAGACGAACTCCACTCTGTGAACGACGAACGACTCGCGGTGTGGACCGGTCGGGCAGACCCGTCCACGACCACAAACACCGCGTTGTCGATGTCGCCCGCGAAAAGTTGGGCGGCCGTCAGATCGGTATCAGAGTGCGGTGCCGATGCGACGACGAGTGTGGGAACCGATACCCGCGGGAGCAAGGAGGACGAATCCTCCTCCGGCGTAACAGGATCAGCCAGAACGAGGCTCAGAACGACGTCGGGACACCGGATGGCGAGCCGGACTGCCTTGACGGCATCGGCACCTGCCGCGAACACATGTGTCCGTTCGCCGGCTTCGACCGCAGCCAGGGCCCCGTCGTCCCACCACAGCGTGCAGGCGTTCACGAGTGGGCCTCCGTGGGAACGTGGACAGGGGGAACAAAGGCGCCCGGTGTCGGGTCGAGTGCCGTGACGTCCACTTCGATCATCGTCGGGCCGGCCCTGTGTACGGCGTCGGCGAGGGCATCGGCGATGCTGCCGGGGCCCTGGATGAGTCGGTAGGGCATGTCCATCGAGGCGGCGAGCAGATCGAAGCGTGGAGTGTGCAGATCGACCCCGGAGCGTCGGAACCCGTTCTTTTCCTGCATGTTTCGAAGCACGCCGTATCCTCCGTCGTTGAAGACCATCACGATGACATGTGCTCCGGATCCGGCGAGCGATGCCAGTTCGCCGAGGTGGACTGCCAGTCCGCCGTCGCCGACCATGACAAGCGTGGGGACTTCGGGACGGGCGTGCGCGGCGCCGATGCCCATCGCCAGGCCCTGCCCGATACCCCCGCCGAGGGGAAAGATGTTGGTGGCGCGGTTGTAGATCGGGAGCAAACGATTGCCCCACTGGCTGCTCGGAATGGTCACATCACGTGCGATCACCGAGCGGGCCGGGAGGGCCGACCGAATAGCGGCGCAGATTTCGGCGTAACCGCCGATGTAGTCGGACAGGTCGGTACGAACACGGTGACGAAGGTCCTCGACCCGCTCTCGCCAGCCGTCAGTGCCGGAAGGGCTCTCGATGGCCTCGGCAAGTGCGGTGACGGTGCGCAGGGCATCACCGGCGAGCGCGACCTCGGCGGGATACACCCGGCCGAGGGTGGCCGGCTCGACGTCGATCTGGATGAGTGTCGCCGGGAGCGAGAGTGTGTACGAGGCTGTCTCATTCGAGCGGAAATGTGTGCCCACCGCGAGCATGACATCGGCATCGGCGGTGAGCTCACGGGCTGCGGGGGTGGTCGCGAAGTTGCCGATCACCAGGGGATCGGCTTCGGAGACGATTCCGCGGCCCGAGTTGCTGGTGAGGATGCCCGCACCGAGTCGGTGCGCCAACGCGGACACGGCGTCGCCCGCGCCGGCAGCGCCGCCGCCAAGCCAGATGAGTGGGCTCTTCGCGTGTGCCAAGAGGTCGGCGGCACGGGCAACAGAGTCGGGGTCAGCGGCCGCGACGACGCGGGGCGAGCACTCCGCGGGGCGCTGGCGGTCAGGCGAAGCGAGGTACTGCAGATCGGTAGGCCATTCGACACTGGCCGGCCCGGTCGGCGCCGACTGAATATGCGCTATCGCGGATTCGAGTTCGGCGTCGGCCTCCTTGGCATCTGTGATGGTCGAGGCGTGTGCTGACACCGCCTCGAGCAGCTGCGGCTGCGCGGGGAACTCGTGAATCACCCCTCGGCTCGCGGCAGGTCGGCCAGGGGCGAGGTACTCGCTCTCGATCTGTCCGGTGATGTGCAGGACACGACTACCGGCGGTCAGCGCCTCCACCATCGAGCCTGCGGCGTTACCCGCGCCGGTTCCGGTGCTGGTCAACGCGACTCCGATACCGCCCGACGCACGAGCAAACGCATCGGCCGCATTGACGGCGGCAGCCTCATGCCGCATCTCGACAAATTTCAGGTCCCGGTCGACGGCCTCGACGAGCGGAAGGTTGTGGATGCTGATCACACCGAACGCGGTGGTGATGCCATGCCGGCGCATCACCTCGACCAGTACGTCACCGCCGGTGCGGCGCTGGGTCTCGGGTGCTGGATTCATCGTCTTCTCCTGATGTTCGGTGAATGCGTCAGACGTAGCGGTGGACTCCGCCACCGACGTCGAGGGATGCTCCGGTCACATAGCTGTTGCGCGGTGAGAGCAGTGTGGAGATGGGAAAAGCGAGTTCGTCGGCGGTTCCGAAACGACCGAGCGCGATCCTCCGGTCCTGCGCGATGTCAGCGCTCCAGGTGTCGAAGTCGACGCCCGAACCGTTCTCCTGAAATCGGCGTTGCCACTGCCCGGTGTCGACCAGGCCCAGAAGAACCGAGTTGACCCGTATACCTTCGGACGCGAGATCGTCTGCGAGGGAACGCGACAGGTTGAGAAGCGCGGCTCGGGCAGCTGCGGTGACGGCGAGCCGCAATTCGGGCTGACGCGACAAGATGGCGTTGACCATCACGATCGAACCAGCGTCGGACGCCGCCAGAGCCTTCCGTGCCGCGCGGACCACGTTGAGAGCCCCGAAGATCTTGAGGTCGAACTCGTCTCGGACCTCGTCGTCGGTGGTCTCGTCGAGGGTGCGCATCAACGACTTGCCGGCATTGCACACGACACCGTCGATTCCACCGAGTGAATCGATGGCGCGGGTGACGAAGGTGTTCACCGACGCTCTGTCGGTGACATCGCAGGCCGCCGTGACGACATCGGTCATCCCAGCCAGTTCAGCTGTCGCGGTGCGTAACCGGGATTCGTCGCGTGCACACAGGGCGAGCGTTGCCCCTTCTGCCGCAAGCAGTCGTGCCGTCGCAAGCCCGATGCCGGAGCTGGCACCGGTGATCAGAATGCGGCGTCCCTTCAACTGCAGGTCCATCGGTTCTCCTCGTGGCGTAATTGTTCGTGTTGCCGGCGTCAGCGAAAGACGAATCCGCCGTCGACGACGATGGTCTGTCCGGTGACGAACGCGGCGTCGTCTGACAGCAGGAAGCGCACGACGCCGGCGACATCGTCGGGTGTTTGCTCGCGTGAGAGCGCGCGACCGTCGGCATAGGTCCGGTACCGCTCGTCGGGAACGGTTTCCGTCGCCTCGATACGAATCAGTCCGGGGGCCACTGCGTTGACTCGTACTCCGTACTCGCCGGCGTCGCGGGCCATGGATCGCGTCATGCCGATCACCGCCGCCTTTGACGAGACGTAGTGCACCAGACGCGGTGAGCCGTACATGGCTACGTCAGAGGCGATGTTCACGATGGCGCCGCGAGCGGCGAGCAGTTGCGGCCACAGGTATTTGGTCACGGACCACGTACCTCGAACGTTGACGTCGGTGACCCGGTCGAACTCGTCGTCGGCCAGCTCGAAGAAGGTCGCACCTCCGACACCGTCGGCGATCGCCGCATTGTTCACCAGGCCGATCAGGTGAGAGTCGAGACGCTCGAGCTCGTCGGCCAGGGCGCGAACGGACTCGACATCTCCGATGTCGGTGACGACGGCCGTCGCGAGGCCCCCGGCGGCGACGAGGTCTTCGGCTGCGGCATGCGCGGTGTCGGGATCACGTTCGGCGATCACCACGTGATGGCCCTCGCCGCAGAGCCGTCCGGCAATGGCTCGCCCCAGTCCGCGTCCGCCGCCGGTGACCACTACGGTCCCGGCGTTCACGTCAGCGTCCTGATGAACTCTGCGACCATGTCGGCGACGTGTTCCGGTTGTTCCTGGATGGCGACGTGACCGGCGTCGGGCAAGATGCGCAGCAGTGCGCCCGGGATGCGCTCGGCCAGCAATCGTGACTCGTCCACTCCGGTGACGACGTCGTGCTCACCCACGAGAACGAGTGTGGGGCAAGAAATGTTCTGCAGGTACGGCCCGTGGTCGGTGGCTGCCATGTACTCGGCTGCCGCCCGGAACCCGGGTAGCCGCAGGGCTGCCATCGAGTCGTGAAGCTTGGAGACGATTGCGGGATCCGCACCGGGTGCGGTCAACCGTGGCGCTCTGTGCAACGCGACCGTCGCGGCGCCGACCGCCTGGAGTTCGTCAATGCGGCTCAGCATCGCAGCGGCCTTCTCCGGCGTGGTGCCCGAGCCTCGGGTGCTGTCGATCAGGACAAGCCCCGCGACCCGGTCCGGCCTACGAAGGGCCACCGCAGTGGCGACGACGCCGCCCCAGGACGTGCCGAGCAGCACGACAGGGAGCGTTGGTGAGACCGCCTCGAGAAACTCGATGACCGTCGCCACCAGGTCTTCGCCGACCGACGGATCGGCAGACTCCCCGTACCCCGGCGCATCGAGGCACCACGTTGAGATTCCCTGGGCCGCCATGTTCTCGGCGACGGGTTCGCATGATCGGGCCGATCCGCCGATCCCGTGCAACAACAGGGTGCGCGGAGCGTCGAGTGGGTGTTCTGCGGTGCGTTCGACAGCGTGCAGGCGCTCGCGGACCGCCGATGCGGTGGTCATGACGTGCCCACCGTCTGCAAGGCGCCGTAGAAGTAGTCGGCGTCGCGGGCGGTCACCAGAGCTCGGGCGCCTGGGTCCGGTATTCCTGCCATCGCTGAACGGACGGTTGCGGTGGGGGGACCCGCCGTTCCCCACTGGTCAGACAGTTCGGCAGTTCGACGCCACGTGCGGCAGAGCCAGGCATCCTCGTCGATCTGCGCAACTTCGGAGGTGTATTCGCACACGAGGCCGGCAGGGTCGGTGAAGTACGAGAACGTGTTGTCGCCGGGGCCGTGCCTGCCTGGCCCCCACTGCGGCGAAATGCCATGAGAGCGCAAGCTTCCGATGCCTCTCATGAAGTGGTCGATGGTGGGCATCTCGTAGGCGATGTGGTTGAGCGAAGCCCACGGTGCCTGATTGAGTGCGATGACGTGATGATCCGAGTTGCATCGCAGGAACGTCATTTGGCGTTCCGACCAGTCCGAGATGCGCATCCCCAGCACCTGGGTGTAGAAGGCTGCGGTGCGCTCGATGTCGGTGGTGTTGAGGACGACGTGCGCGATCTTGCGGGGGACGGCCCTTCGGCCGGCTGGTTCCTGAGCGGAGACGGCGAACGTGTCGGCAGACAGTTCCACCACACGTCCCTCCGGATCGACCAGTTGCAGGCCGTAGCCACCGCCCGCGTCGTCGAGCAGACCCGGTGTGCGCAGCATCGGCACCCCGATTCGGTCGAGCGCTCGAGCGGCGTCGTCGACCTCGCGTGGCGTACCGACGGCAAAGCTGATGTGGCCGAGCGCATTCAGATCACCTCGTCGCAGGTCGAGGACGTGATGGTCTGTGCCGGTGGCCCGTAGCCAGAACCGGTCGCCGTCCTCGTCCACTGTCGACAGGCCCCACACCTCGTGATAGAAATCGCGAGACGCAGCGGGGTCGGGAACGCTGAGCGCGACGGAACGCAGACTGCGCAACGTGCACACCGGCGTGTCGGTGAGTACCGGGAGTTGGGAGTAGAGCATGAGCACTCCTGTCAGAGGTCGAGTACGAGTTCGGCAGAGCGGCAGCGGGATACGCAAGGGAACATGGTTGTGTTCGCGGCGTGTTCGGACTCGCTGAGCAGGAAGTCGCGGTGGTCGACGTCGCCCTTGACAACGCCCACCTCGCACGTGCCGCAGATTCCTTCGGTGCAGGAACTCGGAACATCGACGCCTGCGTCGATCAGTGCATCGAGGACGGACACATCGGGACCCACCTGTAGCCGGGTCCCGCTGCGTTCGAGGACAACGTCGAATGCAGATTCGTCGACAGCGGGAGCGGCGGCAGGCGGCGCGGAGAATCGCTCGGTCCGCAGCGTGACACCGGCCGGCGTGACCGCTGCGACTGCGTCGAGCAGCGCTGCCGGCCCGCAGCAGTAGACCACCGCGCCGGGTCCGGCTGACCCGACAAACGACGCCAGGTCCGCAAGGCCGCCGTTCTCGTCGTCCGCATGAACGATCGACTGCCCCACGTGACTCGCCACCTCGTCGACAAAAGCCATGGAGGTCCGGGAGCGGCCCGCGTAGAGCATCTTCCACGCACAGCCGTCGTTGTTCAGCCTGCGCATCATCGCAACGATCGGGGTGATGCCGACGCCTCCTGCCACCAGCAGGTGTTCTTGCGCATCGGGGTCGAGCCTGAAAGCGTTGCGGGGGCCGTCGACCTCGATCAATGCACCTACGGACAGCTGATCATGAACGAGAGTGCTGCCGCCCCTTGACTGTTCGGCGCGCAGGACGGCGACTGTCCACAGCGTTGTGTCTGCGGGATCAGAGCACAGGGAATACTCGCGAACGAGACCGCCGGGCAGATGCAGGGCGATGTGTGCGCCCGGTTCCCACGAGGGCAGCGATGCACCAGCCGGGTCGACGAGCGTGATGCTGGTGACCCCGTCGGCTTCCCAGGTCTTCTGGTGTACGCGTAGCACTCGCGACGTCGGTTCGTGCATCGCCGTTCCTCTCGGTGTCGTTGGTCGGTGGGGTGGTCGGTGTGGCTGCTCGGGGTCAGCGGGTGACGCCGAACATCTCCGAGCTCGGGGGATAGGTGGGCAGCTGCGGCTTGGGTGCGCCGATGATCACGCAGAACAACGCGTCGGTATCGCCGACATTGGCAAGGCTGCGGGGAACACCGGCGGGGACCCGGATCAGGTCCCGGTAGCCCAGCCGTCGCACGGCCTTCTTGGTGCCGTCCTCGACGTCATGCACCGCGACCTCGAGCTCACCCTCGAGGACAAAGAAGACCTCTTCGACATCGTGGTGGGTGTGTTCAGGGCCGACTGCTCCTGCGGGCAGGCGCATGTTGGAGAACGTGAAGTGTTCGGACGGCAGCGTGCGATTGTCGCCGTCGTGATTGCCGGTCGCGCCAGAACCGATGTATCGAATCTGGGCGCGCTTGAAGCGATCCCCGCCCTTGGCTGCCTGGAACCCGAGGGTGTCCCAGTCTTCGTATCGGGTGTCGCGGCTCGCGATGCAGGAGTCGATCTGCTGGTCGAGATCGGAGATGGTCTTTTCAGGGGCAGACATGAGGTGTCCTTTCGGTGGGTGTAGACAAGGGGTTGCGGTAGGGCTCAGGAGCGGTGTGCGATGGCTTCGATCTCGACCGTGGCGCCGTAGGGCAACGCAGCGACCTCGACAAATGACCGGGCCGGGCGCGGCGCATCGAAGATGTTCTCGTAGTGGAGATTTGCGGCATCCCGAAGAGACACGTCTGTCACGAAGTAGGTGGTCTTGACCACGTCGTCGAGCGTCATGTCGATGGTTGCGAGTCGTTCGGACAGTCGGGCGACGGCGGCGTCGAGTGCGGGCTCCACGCCGGCAACCGCGCGCCCGTTCTCGTCGACGGACAGTGCGCCCGAGACGAATCCGAAACCGGCAACGGCGAAAGCCGGACTGTACGGGTGCGCCGAACCGGTGCCGGTCTGGGTTGAGGTAGTCATGTACGAGCCCTTTCAATCGGAGCGCCCCAAGCGAGGGGAGCGTCGGTGAGGTCCAGATAGATGCTTTTCTGATCGGAGTAGTGGCGAATGGCGTCGCGTCCCTTCTCGACGCCCAGTCCGCTGTCTCGGAGTCCGGTGAACGGGGTGGAGATGGAGAACTGTTTGTAGGTATTCACCCAGACTGTGCCGGCGTTGATCGCGTCACCGATCCGCAACGCACGGCGGTAGTTCTCGGTCCAGATACCGCAGGCGAGACCGTAAACGGTGTCGTTGGCTTGGGTTACGACGTCGGCCTCGTCGTCGAACGGCATGATCGCGGCCACGGGGCCGAAGACTTCCTCCTGGCAGATGGCGTCCTCGTTGGTGACGTCGGTGAGGATGGTGGGCGGGTAGTAGCAGCCGTGCTCGAGCCGATCGTCTTGGGGCGGCGCACCGCCCAGGCGTACACGGGCGCCGGCTGCGACGGCAGCATCGACCATCGACGCGACCGAGTCGCGGTGCTGCGCCGAGATCATCGGCGCCACGGCGGTGTTCGGATCCGTTCCGGGGCCGAGACGCAACTGTGCCGCCCGTTCGACCAGTTTGTCTGTGAAGCTCTCGAAAATGCTGCGCTGCACGAAGACTCGAGATCCGGCAATGCAACTCTGGCCGCTGGAGGAGAAGATGCCGAACAGCACTCCCTGGATCGCCCGTTCGATGTCGGCGTCCTCGAAGACGATGGTGGGTGATTTGCCGCCGAGTTCGAGGGTGATGGGCATGAGCTTGTCGGCGGCGATGTGGGCCAGGTGCCGTCCCGTCGAAGTTCCACCGGTGAAGCTCACTTTCGCGACGTCCGGGTGGCGCACCAGCGCTTCGCCGACGGTCCGTCCGGGCCCCGGAAGCACCGACAGCACGCCGGGAGGTAGTCCGGCTTCCTCGCACAGGCGCGCCAGGAGCAGCGTCACCCAGGGTGCCCACACCGGTGGCTTGCTGATGACGGCGTTTCCGGCGGCCAGAGCGGGTGCGAACTTCTGCGCGTCTGAGGCAATCGGTGAGTTCCATGGCGTGATCGCTCCGACCACGCCCATCGGCCGATGGGTCGACATCGTCAGCCATGGCCCACGAGGAGTGGTCAGCGCGCCGTCCATGGTTTCCAGCGCCGCGGCCATGTATCGAAAGGTGTTGGCAGCACTGGTTGCAAGTGCTCGCGTCTCAGACAATGTCTTGCCGGTGTCGAGCGTCTGCAACGCCGCGATCCGTTCGCGGGCGTCGTCGATTGCGTTGCCGATCCGGTGCAAGACGGCGGCCCGCTCGTGGGGGAGCATGGTCGACCAGCCGCTTGTCCGCGCCGCTGAAAGACCCTCGCGGACTGCGACATCAACGGTATCGGTGGTTGCTGCGTGCAGGGTTGCGAAAACCCTGCCGGTCGCCGGGTCGACCGACTGGATCAGTTCGCCTTGTCCGCGCTCCCACCGACCGGCGACGTAGATCTGGTCGATGAGATCAGGTGCGGGATCGTGGGCGGCAGGTGCCGGGTTGCGCGGGGCGCTCACTGCGAGTGTCATGCGGTGTCCGTTCCGACGGGTTAGACGTCCGGCGCGATGGGCGCCGTATGCGCAACTATCTTTGCGCTAAGACAGTTGTAATCCCTTAGCGCTAAGAGGTCAACGCCAGAACGCCCAGCTTAGGGCTTTGTAACGGCAGATTTACACGCCCGAAATCAGCGAGACGCAGGTCACACGGGGTGTGGTGGCGATCACTCGATCGCGAAAAAAGTTTGAGAAAGTTTGTCAGACGGGGCTTGAATCAGCCGGGGAAGCCCGAATCCGCGCTGTCGTCGTGCGCCACCGAGCGGGCCGAGGTCTCGAGTTTGGTCAGGAGTGAGGCCAACGTGGAGGCTTCGTCCTCGGTGAGCTGACCAAGCATGGAATGGAGTTTGGCGAAGTGTTCGTCGGCAACCCTGTCGACGAGGGCGGCTCCCGCCGGTGTGAGTTCGACGTACACGACCCGGGCGTCGCCGGCGTCTTTGGAACGAGTGACCAGGCCGGCATCCTCGAGCCGTTTGACCCGAAGCGACAACCCGCCCGTGGTGACCAGCGTCTGTTCTGCGAGTTGACCTGCGGTCAATCGATGATGTGGCACCGAACGCCTCAGGCAGGCAAGCACATCGAAACCGGAGTCGGTGATGTGGTGTTTGTCGAAGGTCTCGGAGATTTCGCTCTTGTAGATGAGGAAGCTCCGGTGGAGTCGACCGAAAACCTTCAGCGCCGAAACATCGAGTTCCGGGCGGGCAATCGCCCAGTGCGACACGATGACATCGACTCCGTCCATGATGCATGGACACTACCCGCATCGATTACGGCTCGGCCGGTGGCACGGCCGGAGTCGGGGAGGTTCTGGGCTTGCCGAGACGGCTGACTCGCGCTGGAAGCTGCAAGCCGCTTGCTTGCGCCGGAAGCTCCATGGGAGCGCGGGTTGCAAACTTCGACAAGAACCATGCTGGCGTGGTGCCCCCGGTCAGACTCGAACTGACACTGGACGGGTTTTGAATCCGTTGCCTCTGCCAATTGGGCTACGGGGGCGCGTCGCAGACCACACTTTAGATGACGGGCCGGGCGCCGATCCAACCGGTACTGTTGCACCACATCACGGCGCTCGACTGCGCACGGGACGGCGATTTCAATGTGGAGGTGGGACCGATGGCAACGACGGACGCAAGTGCAGCTCAGGCCAAGGAGCCGGCAGCAACGGTCCGCCGTGTCCTGGTCGCCGAAGACGATTCCTTGATCCGGATGGACCTCATCGAGATGTTGCGCGAAGAGGGCTACGACGTGGTGGGGGAGGCTCCCAACGGTCAGGTGGCCGTAGAGCTCACCGAGGAGTTGCGGCCCGACCTCGTCATCATGGACGTGAAGATGCCCGTCCGCGACGGTATCGACGCGGCAGCGGAGATCGCCAGCAAACGGCTGGCGGCCGTCGTCATGCTGACCGCCTTCAGTCAGCGAGATTTCGTGGAAAAAGCCCGGGACGCCGGCGCGATGGCGTATCTGGTGAAACCCTTCACCAAAGCCGACCTGGTGCCGACTATCGAGGTCGCGGTGAGCCGGTACACCGAACTCAACGTCCTCGAACGCGATGTCGCCGACCTCACCGAACGTCTTGAGATTCGCAAATTGGTGGAACGCGCAAAGGGCATCTTGATGGAGTCGCATTCGTTCAGCGAGCCTGATGCATTCAAGTGGATTCAGCGTGCGGCCATGGATCGCCGCACCACGATGAAAGCAGTGGCCGAAGTGGTCATCGAAACCCTCGGCAACAAGGCCAAATAAGCGCTCTGTCAGGCGTTTCCGTCGCGGCCGAGACGGTTCGGTGCCCCGCCGGTGCAGACGCGCCGAAGCGCCGGCCGGACAACCGTGTTTCAAATCGGTCACGGCCAGGCTGCAGGTGCTCTCCAGTTTCACGAACGTTACTCGCGGGCAACACGATGGCGCTAGCTTTACCCAAGCGAGTGGCGGTCGTATGCGTCGTAGAAGACGCGCCGCGCTCGGTGGTTTACCGCGAGGAGAATGTTGATGTCCCACAGATATCTCTTGAGGGGAACGATTGCCGCGGCGGTTTCCGTCATGGCAATTGCCGGCTGTAGTTCAGACGATTCTGACGACACGGCGACGACCGGAGGCGCGACCGGTGCATCCGCGTCTTCGTCCACGGAGGCAACAACCAACACCGACTGTGGTGAGAACGCCGACAAGGCGACGCCAGGACCGGTCAGCACGGCCCCCCTGAAGATCGGCACGCTGCTTCCCGCCACGGGAAGCCTGGCGTTCCTCGGACCGCCTGAGTTCGCAGGCGTCAAGCTCGCCGTGCAGGACGTGAATACGGCAGGCGGCGTACTCGACCAGCCGGTTCAGCAAATTGACGGTGACTCCGGAGACACCACGACCGACACCGCCAACGCCACCGTGGACCGCGAGCTCGCAGCCGGCACCCAGGTGATCGTCGGCGCTGCATCCTCGTCGGTGTCGCTGAAGGTCATCGACAAGATCAGCAACGCCGGGGCAGTAATGTTCTCGCCGGCCAACACATCCGATGAGTTCACCTGCTACGCAGACAAGGGTCAGTACTTCCGTACCGCTCCTGCCGACACCCTGCAGGCCCAGGCGCTTGCACAGGTCATGGCCGAGGGCGGCGTGCAGCGTGTCGCCATCCTGGCGATGAACGACCCGTACGGCACCGGTCTGGCCAAGAACACCGTCTCCGATCTCGAGGCCGCGGGCATCCCGGCCGACCAGATCAAGACGATCATCTACGACCCCAACGCGCAGTCGTTCAACGCCGAGGTCGACCAGGTCAAGAACTTCAATCCTGACGGCATCGCCGTCATCGGATTCGAGGAGAGCGCCAAGATCATCACCCGCATGAACGAGGTGAAGATCGGACCGAAGGACAAGCTCGTCTTCGGTGTCGACGGCAACATGGGCAACGCCCTGGGTGAGTCGGTCGGTCCAGGCATCCTCGAGGGGATGAAGGGCACCACGCCGCTGACCAACGTCGGCCCGCAGTTCGAGGCCCGTCTGAAGTCCGCCGACCCGGCACTGATCGACTTCAACTACGCCGGTGAGAGTTACGACGCGGTGGTCATCTCCGCGCTCGCCGCCGAAGTGGCGAAGTCGACCAACGGCCGTTCGATCGCAGCGAACATCAACGCCGTGACCGAGGGTGGCACCAAGTGCAAGACGTACCAGGAATGCCTCCCGCTGGCCAAGGCCGGTACCGACCTCGACTACGACGGTGTCACAGGCGAATTGGCCTTCGTCACCGCCGGTGAGCCGTCGGTTGGTTCGTACGGTGTACTCGAGTTCGATGGCAGCAACAAGTTGATCACCCCTGTCGCCGACTACAAGGTCGTCAAGGGCAACTGATCACCTCGCAGAGGTGAATGCACAACACTGAGAAAGGCCCGGGTCGCGAGACCCGGGCCTTTCTGCTTGCGCTGAGTGATGAGACCCGACCCCTGCATCGCTTTGCCCTCAACACGTTTCGCCGAAACCAGAACGATCCGCCCCGGTCAACCGGAGCGGATCGTTGCGTAAAGCCTCTGAGTCGAGCTACTTCTTTTCGGCGCTTCCTGCCAGCGTCCCGAGATACAGCTCGATGATCTTCGGATCGTTGGCGAGGTTGGTGCCGGTGTCGGTATAGGCATTGCGTCCCTGATCGAGCACGTAGCCACGATCGCAGATCTGCAGGCAACGTCGGGCGTTCTGCTCCACGAGGATCACCGAGACGCCGGTGGCGTTGATCTTCTTGATCCGGATGAACACCTCGTCCTGGAACATCGGGGACAACCCTGCCGACGGCTCGTCGAGCAGCAGTACCGAAGGCTCCATCATCAGAGCCCGGCCCATGGCCACCATCTGACGTTCGCCACCGGACAGCGCTCCGGCCTTCACCTTGCGGCGTTCGGAGAGCAAGGGGAACAGTTCGGACACGAAGGCGAAGCGCTCGTTGAACTTCTTGGGACGCAGATAAATTCCCATCTCGAGGTTCTCTTCGATGGTGAGGGCAGGGAAGACGTTCTGGGTCTGCGGGACGTAGCCCACACCCTTGGTGACCAGCACGTGCGCCTTGGCCGAGGTGATGTTGTCTCCGCGGAGCGTCACCGCTCCGACCCGCACCGGGATCAGCCCGAACAGGGTCTTGAGCAACGTCGATTTACCGGCGCCGTTGGGCCCGATGATCCCGACGATCTCACCGTCGTCGAGGTAGAAGTTGCACTCCTCGAGGATGTTGATACCCGGTAGATAGCCGGCGGTGATGTCATCGGCACGCAGCAGTGCGTTGGCCGCCAGCTTGCGGTGTTCCTCAGGCGTGGCGGCCAATTCAGCGTGGCTGAGCCCGCCTGGCGCCGCGGTTGCGCCCGATGAGGTGGGCGATTTCGAGAGGTCCGGTCCACTCATGGTTTGTCCTTTTTTCCGTGCGAGGTGGACGGAGTGATCGGGTCGGGCTGCGACAGGTCCCCGCCGGCTTGGAGGGTCTCTTCGATCGCGGCCTCGACCTGCTCTGCCAGCACGGCGGTTTCGCCGACCGGGTTACCGTCCTCGTCGAACTCGAGCGCTTGATCGTGGTGGCCGCCCAGATACGCATCGACCACCGCGGGGTTGTCGCCGAGGCGGCCGGGGAGTGACTCGGCGATCACCTTGCCCTGTGCCATCACCACCACCCAGTCGCTGATGTCGCGGATGACGTCCATGTCGTGTTCGACGAACACCACGGTCATACCCTCATCGCGCAACGCCTTGATGTGTTCGAGCAGGCTCTGGGTCAATGCCGGGTTCACCCCGGCCATCGGCTCGTCGAGCATGACAACCTCGGGATTGGTCATCAACGCGCGTGCCATCTCCAGCAACTTGCGCTGACCACCCGACAGCGAACCGGCGTAGTCGTCCGCCTTGGCATCGAGCTTGAATCGCTTGAGCAATTCGTATGCGCGCTCGGTGGTTTCGGCCTCCTGCTGGCGCCACGTCCACGGCGCCAACGCCTGCAGCATGTGCTCGCCGCTTTGGTGACGAGCACCGAGCCGCACATTGTCGAGTACCGACAACTTCGACAGCGCCTTGGTGAGCTGGAAGGTACGCACCATGCCGTTGCGGGCAACCCGGTGCGGCACAACCCTTCCCATGTGCTTGCCGTTGAGCGACCAGCTACCCGTGTCGGGCTTGTCGAAGCCGGTGATCAAGTTGAAGAACGTGGTCTTGCCCGCCCCGTTGGGACCGATCAATCCCGTGATGCATCCGCGTTGGATCTCCAGGTGCTTCACATCGACGGCCTTGAGGCCACCGAATGTCCGGGTGATGTTGTCCACCGAGATGATCGGGTCGGGTTTGGCCGAACCCGGTTCGGCGGTGACACCGGCGAAGAGCTCGGCGCGTTCGGCCGCGCTGAACGCCTTCAACTCGGCAAGGGTGGCCGGGGCCGCCTCGGTGACCAGCGTGGAGGCGTCCACCCCGATGCCGGGTTCGGAGGCCGATTCGGTGCCGTCGGGACCGGGGGGCTGTGTGTGACGTCCGTCAGGCATCGAGCTGGACCTCTCGCTTGTTACCGAGGATTCCTTGCGGTCTGAAGACCATCATCAGGGCTATCGCCAATCCCAACAAGACGTAACGGGTGGCGCCGACCTGTTGCTGCGTCATCTCGAACCAGGGGTCGGGGCCGGACGTGACCTGGCGCAGCAAGGCATCGGGGATGGCCAGCAGGAACCAGAACAGCATCGCGCCGACAACCGGCCCGAATACCGTGGCGGCACCACCGAGAATCAGCGCTCCGTAGGCGAAGAAGGTCTGCGCCGTGGAGTAGAAGTCGGGGTTGATCGACTGGGTCTGCAGCGCGTTGTACACACCCGCCACGCCACCGATGCAACCACCGAGCACCAGGGCCTGCATCTTGTAGAAGTAGGCGTTCTTACCCAGCGACCGGGCGGCGTCCTCGTCCTCACGAACAGCCTTGAGGACGCGACCCCAGGGACTGCGCACGAGCAGCCACACCAGGAGACAGAGCAACAGCACGATCGCCCAGCCGACCACCATCGCCCAGAGGTCGGTGCCCTGGAACTTGACGCCGAAGAACGAGTACTGCTTGCCGTTGTCGAACGGGCTGTAGTCGAAGAACCCGTCCGCGTATCCGAAGATGCCGTTGGTCGAGTGCGTCAGGTCGTCGGAGGCGGTGGACCGGAAGACCAGTCGCAAGATCTCCGACGCCGCAATCGTGACGATGGCCAGATAGTCGGCCCGTAATCGGAGCGTGGGCAAACCGAGCACAAGGGCCAAGATCGCGGCCGCGACGATGCCGACGATCGCACCCACCCACAGAGGCTGGTCGTAGTTGTCGGCCATGATGCCGACGCCGTAGGCGCCGAGCAGGGCGAAACCGATCTGACCGAAGTTGAGCAACCCGGCGTAGCCGAAGTGCAGGTTCAGCCCGATCGCCAACAGCGCATAGAAAACCGC
This sequence comes from Williamsia sp. R60, assembly GCF_054063855.1. Taxonomy (NCBI): domain Bacteria; kingdom Bacillati; phylum Actinomycetota; class Actinomycetes; order Mycobacteriales; family Nocardiaceae; genus Williamsia; species Williamsia sp. R60. The sequence goes on along the minus strand of NZ_JBSSGR010000005.1, from coordinate 67,683 downwards.
TGAGGGGCCGATCAATTGGGCAAACGAGGTCTGAAGTGCAGAGATGAGATCCATGAGTCAGCCGATCCTCGCTCTGGACCCGAGGATGCCCTGGGGTCTGATGGTGAGAATGACGATGAGAACGAGAAGGCCACCGATGTACTTGAGGTCGGGGTTGATCCAGTAGGTGGAAACCTGGACCAGAAGGCCCACGATCACACAGCCCAGCAGGGCGCCGTAGGCCGTTCCGAGTCCGCCGAGGGTGATGCCGGCGAACATGAGCAGAAGCAATTTGAAACCCATCTCCCATTGGACACGGCCACCGAGTTCGGACATCGCGAAGAGAACGCCGCCGAGGGTTGCGAGACCGCCTGACAAGGCCCAGACGAACAAGATGACGCGGTCCACGTTGATTCCGGACGATGCGGCGAGGTCGCGGTTGTCGGCAACGGCTCGCATGGCCTTACCGATCCGCGTCTTCTGCAGCATCAGCGCCACCAGCAGCAGCACGACGAGGCTGATGATGATGCACCACAGGTTGACCGGGGTGATCGCGAAGGCACCGGAACCGATCTGTGTCTGCACCTGGTAGTCGTCGAACGGTTCGGCGCGGTCAGAGAAGAAGATCAGGATCCCGTAGCGCATGATGAGCGCCAATCCGATCGACACCACCAGCATCGCGATGAGCCCGGATCGGCGACGCCGCAGCGGTCGCCATATGCCGAGTTCGTTGAGGATGCCGACACCTATGCCGACGATGATCGCCAGGATGGTCGCCGGTATCAGCTGAACACCTAGTTTGACGTTGATCGCCCAGGCCACCACAGCACCCAGGGTCACCAGCTCGCCGTGGGCGAAGTTGGTCAGCCCGGTGGTACCGAAGATGAGGCTCAGGCCGACACCGGTGATCGCGATGATGAGACCGAATCTCAGACCGTCGATCGCCAGCCGCGTGAGTTCCTCGGCGGCCCCGATCTCCGTGGCGGTGCGCTCTTCACCGAAGAGGAAGATCACCGGCCGTGGAGACCCGGCGGTGACCGTGACCGCGACGGTGTCTTTCTGTACCTCGACCCCACTCGGGATGGTCGTCTTGTCGATCACCACCGAATAGGTGCCGGGCGGCAGGTTCATCGTCCATGCCCCGGTTTCCGAGGAGGTGGACGATTGGACCACGGCGCCGGCCTGGTCTTTGGCGTCGACTTTCACTTCTGCGACGGGATCGGAACCATTTCGCAGCGTTCCGAACACTCGGACGGTGTCGTCTGAGGATGGAGCTGGGGTGGCGACAGCGCTTCCGGTGCCGACTATCCCGGCAAAAAGAAGCGATGCCAGCAAGGTCAGGAGAGCGCCTGCCCCTAACTTGGCTCCCAAGACCCGTGCTCGCTGAGCATGACGGGGCATCACGCGTGAATCCTCCCGAAGGTGGTCGGCGCGCGGCACTTTTGCCGCGCGAACATCTCGTTTGGCGACCCTATAACCACGGAGGACTCGCGGCAGGGTTTCTATGTTTCCCCCGAGTTACTGTTGAGTAACTCGCCTTTGTGAGCTGGTTCGACGCCGAGAAAATTGGTTTTGGTGTGGCGTCTTGCCGGGACTGTCGGCGTAGCTCCATACACTTGCGTCGTGAGTCCCGCCCAGATCAGCAAACCCGGCCGTACATCGGCGAAATCAGCGTCCAAGGCGCAGCAGCCGACCTTGATGCTGCTCGATGGTCACTCGTTGGCGTTCCGCGCATTCTTCGCGCTGCCCGCCGAGAACTTCAAGACCGCATCAGGTCAGACCACCAACGCCGTGTACGGGTTCACCTCGATGTTGATCAACCTGTTGCGCGACGAGAACCCGAGCCACATCGCGGCCGCCTTCGACGTCTCGCGGCAGACTTTCCGTGCCGAGGTGTTCCCCGAGTACAAGGCGCAGCGCAGCTCAGCGCCTGACGAATTCCGTGGCCAGATCGACCTGACCAAGGACGTTCTGGGGGCGATGGGCATCCCGGTTCTGGCCCGGGAGGGGTACGAAGCCGACGACATCATCGCCACGTTGACCACCCAGGCAGCGGAGCAGGGTTTCCGCGTTCTGGTGGTCACCGGTGACCGCGACGCGCTGCAGTTGGTGACCGACAACGTCACCGTCCTCTACCCCAAACGCGGTGTCTCGGAGTTGACGCGGTTCACCCCGGAGGAGGTGGAGAAGAAGTACGGGCTGACGCCGTCGCAGTACCCGGACTTCGCCGCGCTGCGCGGAGACCCATCGGACAATCTCCCCGGCATTCCCGGTGTGGGGGAGAAGACCGCATCGAAGTGGATCCGGGAGTATGGATCGCTGTCAGGTCTGGTGGAGAACGCAGACAAGGTGAAAGGCAAAGTGGGCGACGCCTTTCGCGCCCACGTGGCCAGTGTTCAGATGAACCGCCAGCTCACCGAGCTGGTCCGTGACATGGACCTGCCGATCGGTCCCGACGACCTGCAACTGGCGCCCTGGGACCGCAACCAGATTCACCAGCTGTTCGACGACCTCGAGTTCCGGGTGCTGCGGGACCGGTTGTTCACCACCCTCACCTCTGCCGAACCAGAAGCCGAGTCGGGCTTCGATTTACGGGGCAGCCAGCTCGGCGCGGGCCAGGTTGCGGAGTGGCTCGCCGCGCACGCGGCGCCCGGCACCGGCCGGGCAGGCCTGACGATTGTCGGGCCCCGGCAGGTCTACGGGTCGGACGTCACGGGCATCGCGATCGCTGCGGCCGATGGCGAGTCGGCCTACCTCGATCCTGCAGAGATCGGGCCGGCAGACGAGGACGCGATCGCCGACTGGCTGGCCGATACCAACGCCGCCAAAGCCATCCACGAGGCCAAGTGGGCGTTCCACGCACTTCGCGGCCGCGGGTGGCGTCTCGGCGGGGTCACCAGTGATACGTCGCTCGCCGCCTACCTGGTACGTCCTGGCCAGCGATCGTTCAACCTCGACGACCTCGCCCTGCGGTACCTCCGGCGTGAACTGCGCGCCGACGCCGCCCCCGACGACGGTCAGCTCTCGTTGCTCGACGAGGATTCCGGCGCACAGGCCGCGGCCGACCAGGCGATGCTGCAGGCCCAAGCCGTCGGTGAGCTGGCCGACCGCTTCGACGAGGAGTTGGCGAAGATCGACTCGGCCTCACTCCTGACCGACATGGAGCTGCCACTGCTCTTTGTCCTGGCCGAACTCGAAGCAGCCGGCATCGCCATCGATTCAGCACATCTCGAGGATCTCGAGTCAGGATTCGCTGCGCGGGTGCGCCAATCCGCGGAAGCGGCCTACGAGGTGATCGGCGAGCAGATCAACCTGGGTTCGCCCAAGCAGTTGCAGGTTGTACTGTTCGACAAACTCGAGATGCCCAAGACCAAGAAGACCAAGACCGGGTACACCACCGACGCCGATGCGCTGCTCGCGATGTTCGAGAAGACGGGGCACCCGTTCCTGGAACATCTTCTGGCGCACCGCGACGCCACACGGCTCAAGGTCACGGTGGACGGACTCCTGAAGTCCGTCTCGGACGACGGACGGGTGCACACCACCTTCAACCAGACCATCGCGGCGACCGGACGGTTGTCGTCCACCGAGCCGAACCTCCAGAACATCCCGGTCCGTACCGATGCCGGCCGTCAGATCCGCCAGGGGTTTGTCGTGGGTTCGGGTTTCGAGACGTTGATGACCGCCGACTACAGCCAGATCGAGATGCGGATCATGGCACATCTGTCCGGCGACGCCGGATTGATCGAGGCCTTCAACACCGGTGAGGATCTGCACAGCTTCGTCGGATCTCGTGCTTTCGGCGTGCCGATCGACGAGGTCACCCCCGACATGCGCCGACGGGTCAAGGCGATGAGTTACGGGCTCGCGTACGGCCTGAGTGCCTTCGGCTTGTCGGCGCAGCTCAAGATCAGCACGAGCGAAGCCAAAGAACAGATGGAGGCCTACTTCACCCGGTTCGGCGGGGTGCGCGACTACCTGCACGAAACCGTCGAAGAGGCCCGCCGCAACGAGTACACGTCCACCTTGTTCGGTCGCCGTCGCTACCTGCCCGACCTCAACAGCGACAACCGGCAACGGCGCGACGTCGCCGAGCGTGCGGCGCTCAACGCGCCCATCCAGGGCACGGCGGCCGACATCATCAAGGTCGCCATGATCGACGTTCAACGGGCGCTCGCAGAACAGAACCTGACGTCGCGCATGTTGCTGCAGGTGCACGACGAGTTGGTGTTCGAGGTCGCGCCGGGTGAGAAAGAGCAACTGGAGTCGCTCGTCCGCGCAAAGATGGGTGGGGCGATCGAGTTGTCGGTGCCGTTGGACGTGTCGATCGGCTACGGCCGGTCATGGGACGAGGCCGCGCACTGACGATCAGTGGACCGCCCGAAAGTTTTTTCGGAGCCGTGTCGATCTGACGGATCGTCGTTCGACGTATGGCTGAGAACCTCAAACGGAACTCTCGCAGGGACGCCTTGCGATCACACGGAACAGGGGAGAACACAATGCGCTACATGCTGATCATGCGGACCACTGAAGAAGCCATCGAGGCGAGCAAGTCGATGGACTTCGAGGAGATCATCGCCGCCATGGGGGCGTACAACGAGTCGCTGATGAAGGCGGGGGTACTGCTCGGCGGTGAAGGCCTCTCGGGCGCAGAAGAAGGCTTCGTGGTGGACTTCGACTCCGACCCGCCCGTGGTCACCGACGGCCCGTACGCCGAGGCGAAGGAACTCTTCAGCGGCTTCTGGATCCTGCAGGTCGCGAGCAAAGAGGAAGCGGCGCAATGGGCTTCGCGCTGCCCGCTGGGTCCGGGTGTGAAGCTCGAGGTGCGCCGCGTCACCGAGGTCGAGGACTTCCCGGCCGACAACGAGTGGATTCAGAAGGAAGAGAAGTGGCGCGAGGAGCTCGATCAGCGCACCAGCTGATCTGAGCGCAGGTGAGTTCGCCGGAAGCCATCCACCGCACCGTCGACGCGGTATGGCGTATGGAGGCAGCCAAGATCATCGCCACGCTGACACGGATGGTGGGTGATGTCGGTGTCGCCGAGGACCTTGCGCAGGAAGCGCTGATCCAGGCGCTGACGCAGTGGTCGGAGTCGGGTGTCCCGCGAAATCCGGGCGCCTGGCTCACCACCGTGGCCAAGCGCAGGGCAGTTGATGGCTGGCGTCGGCAGGAACGTCTCGACGCGAAGTATGTGGAGATGGCCCGCGACCTGGACTCCAGGCCAGATGCCGACCTCGAGTGGGACCCCGACCACATCGACGACGACGTGCTGCGACTGGTCTTCGTATCCGCCCACCCGGTGCTGTCGCGGGAGGGCCAGATCGCTCTGACGTTGAGAGTCGTCGGTGGTCTCACCGCCGAAGAGATCGCCAAGGCGTTCCTCGTGTCCACGTCCACCGTTCAGCAGCGCATCGTGCGCGCGAAGAAGACGCTCAGCGCGGCTCGGGTGCCTTTCGAGGTGCCCCGCGAGGACTATCCGCGCCGGCTCTCCGCCGTGCTCAGTGTGATCTACCTGGTGTTCAACGAGGGTTACGCGGCGTCGTCCGGCGATCGGTGGATCCGAACCGAGTTGTGCGACGAGGCGTTGCGGCTCGGCCGGATCCTGGCAGGACTTGTTCCCGACGAACCCGAAGTGCACTCGCTCGTGGCGTTGATGGAGTTCCAGGCATCCCGTTTTGCCGCTCGCGCAGCACGGGACGGTTCGCCGATCCTGCTGGCCGACCAAGACCGCAGTCGGTGGGACCGTACCCAGATCCGCCGGGGCGTCGCGGCGCTGGCTCGCGCCGACGCGTGCGGTCGCGGACGCGGTCCCTACGGTCTGCAGGCGGCGCTGGCCGAATGCCATGCGAGCGCGCCGACCGCCGACGACACCGACTGGTCACGCATCGTCCTGCTCTACGAGGCGCTCGGTCGCCTGTCGCCGTCTCCCGTCATCGAGCTCAATCGAGCTGTCGCGGTCTCGATGGTCTCTGGCCCGGCGGCAGCACTCGACATCGTCGACGGAGTCGTCGCAGACGGTACGTTGGCGCGCTCGCACCTGCTTCCGGCGGTGCGCGGCGAGCTCCTGGGACAGCTCGGGCGGGTTGATGAGGCACGCACCGAATTGCTGACCGCTGCGGGGATGACCGGAAACCGAAGGGAGCGAGACGTTCTCCTCGCGAAGGCCCGCGCATTCGACGCGTAGCCGGACACATTGGGAAAAAGCCGAGAATCCAGCGGTACCCCCAGTAGTGTGGTTGAAGTCACACATCGCTTGGAGGTATGGACATGGCATCAGCCGGTATGAACGAACTCCATCACAGCATCGGAGCTCTGCGGCACCACATCGTCGCGCTGAAATTGCAGTACGGGGACGCCGACGCGGTGCGCCGACTGACCAATGATCTCGACCGGCTCGAGATCGACCTGCACGATTTCGAGCAGTCGCCCCCGCGCATGCTGCGACCACCGGTCAACAAGTCCGACGTGGTGTACGTACCCGACAGCAAGTCCGACGAGTCGGCATGGCTGGGCGCACAAGACGAAGGGCTGGGTTTCCACTCGCGTGAGCGGACGATGTGAGCGCCCCCGCGACTGAGCGGGGCACAACGGGAGTCTTTTCGCCGGGTCGGGCACGCATCTTGGTGCGCACCCTCCGCGAGGACCGGTGGTGGGTTCCGCCCCTGCTGACGGTGCTGGGACTCTCCGCGTTCATCATCTACGCGACGGTGCGGTCGTTCGTCCGCAGTGCGTACTGGGTCGAGGACTATCACTACCTCACGCCGTTCTATTCACCCTGTCTCAGCGAGTCGTGCGTGCCCGGTTCGAGTCACTTCGGCACCCCGTTCCCTGAACTGCCCATCTGGATTCCGCTCGGGTTCGTGGTGTTGCCGTTCCTGCTCGGTTTCCGATTGACCTGCTATTACTACCGCAAGGCCTACTACCGCTCGATCTGGTTCTCGCCGCCGGCGTGCGCGGTTGCCGAGCCACACAGTCGCTACACGGGGGAGACGCGGCTTCCGCTGATCATCCAGAACGCGCATCGGTACTTCTTCTACGCGGCGGTCATCGTGTCGGTGATCAACACCTACGACGCCCTCACGGCATTCCATGGCAAAGGTGGGGGTTTCGGTTTCGGTCTCGGCAACGTGATCCTGATCGTCAACGTGGTTCTGCTCTGGATCTACACGATCTCGTGCCATTCCTGCCGACATGTCACCGGCGGCCGCCTGAAACACTTCTCCGCCCATCCCATCCGATACCGGGTGTGGACACAGGTGTCCAAGCTCAACACCCGCCACATGCAGTTCGCCTGGATCACCCTGGGCACGCTTGTCCTCACCGATTTCTACGTGATGCTCGTTGCCAGTGGCACGATCTCCGATCTGCGTTTCGTGGGTTGATCCCTTGCCGCACAGCACCTTTCGAGCGATCAATCCACATACGTCCCTGTCGTCAGCCTGGAGGAGTCAGCTGTAGATGACCGAAACAGAACGCCATCAGTACGACGTCGTGGTCATCGGCGCCGGTGGCGCAGGCCTGCGTGCGGTCATCGAGGCCCGAGAACGAGGACATTCGGTGGCGGTGGTCTGCAAATCGCTGTTCGGCAAGGCGCACACCGTGATGGCCGAAGGCGGTTGCGCGGCGTCGATGGGTAACGCCAACTCTAAGGACAACTGGCAGACGCACTTCAAGGACACCATGCGCGGGGGCAAGTTCCTCAACAACTGGCGGATGGCCGAGTTGCACGCCAAAGAGGCGCCGGACCGGGTCTGGGAACTGGAGACCTACGGTGCGCTGTTCGACCGGACCGAGGACGGCCGGATCTCCCAGCGCAACTTCGGAGGGCACACCTATCCCCGCCTGGCGCATGTCGGCGACCGCACGGGGCTGGAGCTGATCCGCACCATGCAGCAGAAGATCGTCTCCTTGCAGCAGGAAGACTTCGCGGCCACCGGCGACTACGAGTCTCGTATCAAAGTGTTCGCCGAGTGCACGATCACCGAACTGCTCAAGGACGGGGACGCCATATCGGGGGCCTTCGGGTATTGGCGGGAGTCGGGCAGGTTCATCCTGTTCGAGTCGCCGGCGGTGGTGCTGGCCACCGGCGGGATCGGGAAGTCGTTCAAGGTCACCTCCAATTCATGGGAGTACACCGGTGACGGGCATGCCCTGGCACTGCGGGCAGGCGCGAGCTTGATCAACATGGAGTTCATCCAGTTCCACCCGACGGGAATGGTCTGGCCTCCCAGCGTCAAGGGAATCCTGGTGACCGAGGGTGTGCGCGGCGATGGCGGTGTTCTCAAGAACACCGACGGCAAGCGGTTCATGTTCGACTACATCCCGCCGGTGTTCAAGGGCCAGTACGCCGAGACCGAGGAAGAGGCCGACGAGTGGCTGGCCGACAACGACAGTGCCCGGAGGACTCCCGACCTCTTGCCTCGAGATGAAGTCGCCCGGGCCATCAATGAAGAGGTCAAGGCCGGGCGCGGCACGCCACACGGAGGGGTGTTCCTCGACATCGCCTCGCGGATGCCGGCAGACGAGATCATCCGGCGGCTGCCGTCGATGCATCATCAGTTCAAGGAACTGGCCGACGTGGACATCACCGCCGAGCCGATGGAAGTGGGCCCCACGTGTCATTACGTGATGGGCGGTATCGAGGTGGACCCCGATACCGGTGCGGCCGCGGTTCCGGGCCTGTTCGCGGCAGGCGAGTGCTCGGGCGGGATGCACGGGTCGAATCGACTCGGCGGCAACTCGTTGTCCGATCTCCTCGTGTTCGGGCGTCGGGCCGGACTCGGGGCCGCGGCGTACGTGGAGTCGCTCGAGTCACACCCGAAGGTGTCCGACGACGACATCGACCGGGCAGCCAAATTCGCGCTCGCGCCTTTTGATCCGCCCGCCGAGGGCAAGCCCGAGAATCCGTACACGCTGCAGACCGACCTCCAGCAGGCGATGAACGACCTGGTCGGCATCATTCGCAAGGCCGACGAGGTCGAGCAGGCCATCGAAGTCCTCGGCGAGATCCGCAGTCGGCTGTCCGGGATGCAGGTGGAGGGTCATCGCCAGTTCAATCCTGGGTGGCATCTGGCGGTCGACCTGCGCAACATGCTGATCGTCTGCGAATGCGTGGCGAAGGCCGCGTTGATGCGTACCGAGAGCCGCGGCGGCCATACCCGCGACGACTACCCGGGGATGGACTCGGCCTGGCGCAACACACTGCTGGTCTGTACGGCCGACGGGTCAGGCGACGACCCGGTTCCGGAGGTCTCGGTCCGCAAGAAGGAACAGACCCAGATTCGGCCAGAACTCCTCGAACTCTTCGACTTCGACGAGATCGAGAAGTACTACACGGCCGACGAGATCTCGGGGCATCCGAATGCCGGCGCCGGGGCATGACCGTGCACTCAGCTCCGACGAGGCAGGAGATTCGACATGGGGTATGACGCCAACTTCCGGATCTGGCGGGGGGACATCGAGGGCGGGGAGCTGCAGGACTTCACCGTCAACGTGAACGAGGGCGAGGTGGTGCTCGACATCATCCACCGGCTCCAGGCCACCCAGACGCCCGATCTGGCGGTGCGCTGGAATTGCAAGGCAGGCAAGTGTGGCTCCTGCTCGGCTGAGGTGAACGGCCGGCCAAAGCTGTTGTGCATGACCAGGATGTCGACCTTCACCGAAGCGGATGTCATCACCGTCACCCCGTTGCGCACGTTCCCGGTGATCCGGGACCTCGTCACCGACGTGTCGTTCAACTACCAGAAGGCCCGTGAGATCCCTTCGTTCACGCCGCCGCCGGGCCTCAAGGCGGGGGAGTACCGGATGAAGCAGGTGGACGTCGAGCGCTCTCAGGAGTTCCGCAAGTGCATCGAGTGTTTCCTCTGCCAGGACACCTGCCACGTGGTCCGCGATCACGAGGAGAACAAGGAGCAGTTCGCCGGCCCCCGCTATCTGATGAGGATCGCCGAACTGGACATGCACCCGCTCGACGTCGCCGAACGTCGCGATTCGGCGCAGGCCGAGCACGGACTGGGGCTGTGCAACATCACCAAGTGTTGTTCGGAAGTATGCCCGGAGCACATCAAGATCACCGACAATGCGCTGATCCCGATGAAGGAACGCGTTGTGGACCGCAAATACGATCCGCTGGTGTGGTTGGGTAACAAGCTTTTTCGGCGCTGAGACATTGGTGTTCGGCTTGAGGTCGGTGTTTGCCGGGTGAGTAGCCGCCCGGAGCGGCCGTCGGCCAGCGCATATCGGCTTTGCGGTAGCGGATGTGTGGCTTCGGCGGAATCCGGGTATGTGCGACCCGAACCAACACTGCGTTCAACACGTAGGGTTGGTCACGTCAACCGCCGAGCCGATCGACGAGGTGTGCATGCCGCTGGAGAACCCCCTGAACCCGCTCGAACCGCCGGTGCCGCCACCGGACACGGGCGACGCCGAGCACACTGCCGACGGCCACCTGGTCGAAGCGCAGTCCGACGACTTCGCTCATGCGAAGCCGTTGCGCGTCGACAACGACTGGTTCAAGAAAGCGGTGTTCTATGAGGTGCTGGTTCGAGCATTCAACGACTCCAACAACGACGGCGTCGGTGATCTTCGGGGCCTGATCGAGCAACTCGACTACCTGTCGTGGCTGGGCGTCGATTGCCTGTGGTTGCCGCCGTTCTACGACTCGCCGCTGCGCGACGGCGGGTACGACATCCGGGATTTCCGTACGGTGCTGCCCGAATTCGGCACGGTGGACGACTTCGTCGAGCTACTCGAGCAGGCTCATCGCCGGGGAATCCGGATCATCACCGACCTGGTCATGAACCACACGTCGGACACCCATCAATGGTTCCAGGAATCACGCACCGACCCCGACGGGCCGTACGGCGACTACTACGTGTGGGCCGACGACGACTCGGGCTACTCCGACGCCCGGATCATCTTCGTCGACACCGAGATCTCCAACTGGACCTGGGATCCTGTTCGCGGCCAATACTATTGGCATCGATTCTTCTCCCATCAGCCCGATCTCAACTACGACAACCCCGAAGTCGCGACCGCGATGATCGACGTGATGCGGTTCTGGCTCGACCTGGGCATCGACGGCTTCCGCCTCGACGCTGTGCCGTACCTGTTCGAGCGCGAGGACACGAACTGCGAAAACCTCTCGGAGACGCACGAGTTCTTGCGGCGTTGCCGCAAGGTGGTCGACGACGAGTACCCTGGCCGCGTGTTGCTGGCCGAGGCCAACCAGTGGCCTGCAGATGTGGTGGATTACTTCGGTGAACCCGAGGAGGGCGACGAATGCCACATGGCATTCCACTTCCCGCTGATGCCGCGCATATTCATGGCCGTTCGGCGACAGAACAGGTTCCCCATCTCGGAGATCCTGGCTCAGACCCCAGCGATCCCGAAATCGGCCCAGTGGGCGATCTTCCTGCGCAACCACGACGAGTTGACCCTCGAGATGGTCACCGACGAGGAACGCGACTACATGTACTCCGAGTACGCGAAAGACCCTCGGATGAAAGCGAACATCGGGATCCGCCGTCGCCTCGCGCCGCTGCTCGACAACGACCGAAATCAGCTCGAACTGTTCACCGCGCTGCTGCTGAGTCTGCCGGGTTCGCCGATGTTGTACTACGGCGACGAGATCGGCATGGGCGACAACATCTGGCTCGGCGACCGGGATTCGGTTCGTACCCCCATGCAGTGGACGCCTGACCGCAACGCCGGGTTCTCCCGTACCGATCCGGCCCGGATGTATCTGCCGGTGATCATGGATCCCACCTACGGCTTCCAGTCGGTGAACGTGGAAGCGCAGATGAATTCCACGAATACCCTGCTGCACTGGACCAGGCGGATGATCGAGGTACGCAAGCAGCACCCGGCCTTCGGCCTCGGGACGTTCACCGAACTCGGCAACAACAACCCGTCCGTGCTGACGTACCTGCGCGAGCTCGCCCCGTCGAACGAGGAACGTCGTTCCAGCGACGTGATCCTGTGCGTGAACAACCTGTCGCGTTTCCCGCAGGCGGTCATCCTCGATCTCACGCCGTTCGACGGCCGGATACCGGTGGAACTGACGGGATCGATCCCGTTCCCGAAGATCGAGGGCCACGACTACATGGTCACCTTGCCGGGTCACGGGTTCTATTGGTTTGCCTTGCAGCCCGATCCGGCTGACGCCAATGTTGCCCCGGGTTATCCGCTCAGCAGCGAAGCAGAGGCGGCGGTGCAGCCATGACCACTCCCGTACCCAGCGATGAACAGCTCGCCGTCGACCTCCGGAGCTGGCTGCCGAGTCAGCGCTGGTTCTCCGGCAAGAACCGAACGATCGCCCAGGTTCGGGTGGTGTTGCGCGTTCCACTCCTCGACGAGGAGGGTTTCGCCGCCGAGCACGTACTGGTCGAAGTAGATTTCGATGCGGGTCCGCAGCAGCGTTATCAAATCCCCCTCGGGTTCCGGACACATTTGTCCGACCCACTGCTGACCTGGTCGCTACCCGAACCACCGTCGGATGTCGCTGCGGGGTACGACGGACTGCACGACCCGGAGATCCTCGCCCGGTACCTCACCGCGCTGGCCGGTCAGGAAGACCTCGGCCCGCTGGCGTTCCGGACGCTGCCCGACGTCACCATCGACCTCGCCGATACGGGCCGAAGTCTGGGTGTGGAACAGTCGAACACGTCGGTGGTGTACGGAGAGTCCCTGCTGTTCAAGGCCTTTCGCCAGGTTGAAGTCGGGATCAATCCCGATGTGGAACTCCATCGGGCGCTCAGCGAGGTGGGCTGTGAGCACGTCGCCGCTCTCCGTGGCTGGGTCGAAACCGAGATCGACGGTGAGACCACGACGTTGGGCATGGCTCAAGAATTCGTCGAGAACGCCGCCGACGGCTGGAGTATGGCGCTGGTCAGTGTGCGGGATCTCTTCGCCGAAGCCGATCTGCACGCAGCGGAACTCGGCAGCGACTTCGCGGGTGACGCAGAACGACTCGGTGCCGCGGTGGCACACGTACATGCCGACCTTGCAGCAAGTCTCGGCACCGAAGAGCGCCAGGCTTCCGACCTCGCGATCGATGAGATGCGCGCTCGGCTCGATGCGGCCGCCGAAGCCATCCCTGACATCGCCGAGTACCGCGATGGCGTGCTCCGCGTGTACGACGAGGCCGCGCAGGCCGGCCCGACCACGATCCAGCGGGTCCACGGTGACCTTCATCTCGGCCAGGTCTTGCGGACGCCCTGGAAGTGGCTGCTCATCGACTTCGAGGGCGAGCCGGTGAAGTCGGTTGCGGATCGTCGTAAACCCGACAGCCCGCTACGCGATGTTGCGGGAATGCTGCGGTCGTTCGACTACGCAGGACACCACCTGCTGGGAGAGAAGTCGCCCAATCGAACTCACCAGCGTGAGTTCCGTGCCAGTGAGTGGGTCGAACGGAACTCGTCGGCATTCTGTGATGGCTACGCATCGGTCACCGGGACAGATCCGCGCGCATCGTCAGCGCTGTTGCGGGCGTACGAACTGGACAAGGCCGTGTACGAAGCGGTGTACGAGGCGCGGCACCGGCCTTCGTGGCTGCCGTTGCCTTTGAGTGCGATCGCCAGGCTCGTCGCGCACTGACCTGCGTGCGCGGCGGCCGCCACTCAGTCTCTGGGGAGTAGGTGGAACTCCTCGCGGCTGTCACCGTTCCACCGTCGCAACCCGGCCACGGTGGCGGTGAAGGTATCGGGCGAATTGTTGAGCGCCGCAGCGACCTCGGCGATCTGCCCATGGTCGAGTCGACGCGCGAGCGTCACGTGTGGGGTCCAACTCCCCGGCGTCACATGCTGCAGAGGTTCACCCGTCATGTGCGAGGCGGCCGCGCGATAGACGGCCGCATGCAGGTGCAACAACGGCAGTGACGGCACCACGAGACGCGCCGCAGTGGCGCGTCGCCCCCTGAAGATCAGCAGGGCGCCGATGTCTACGGACATTCCCACCACGTCCGTCAACGCTACGAGAGTCGAGTCGATGGCGGGGTCGATCGACTCCGCGGCGACAAGGGTGACGTGCGGCCGATTGGACGTCGACCGGATGTTGCCCTGACTGGGAAGACCTGCTTCGGTCAGCGCGGCCCACTGTTCACCGATGACGGTGTCGGTGTTCTCGTCGAATATGAGCTCGATCGAATGCGCCATCAGCGCTCACCTCGTCCGGGTTTTGTCCAAAAGTTGAGCGGCGCAGCAGGAACGGCCCGACGGGTGGATTGTCGCCGCGTCATCGCTGCCTCGACCACGCGTGGTGGTCATGCACGACAACAGGTGCACGGTCACCGTCGTATCTCTCTATCTGGACCCTCACCAATTGTCCGGTCGAGCCCTGCGCGAGCCGTGAGGTGCCCACGTCATGAGCGAGTACGTTCGGATTACCGTGCACACAGTCGGCGACGTTCGGTGCGCTGTAGTCGTACCAGGCTCCCGTGGAAATCTGTGCGACATGCCGTGCAACGTTGTCATCGAGCACCGCTCCGGCCAGCATCTGCGCAGTCTCGCTGCGGACCAGCACAACATCGCCTTCGTTGATCGAGCGCGCTGCGGCATCGTCGGGGTGGAGGCGAATCGGTTCTCGCCCCTGCACTTTCGAGGCCGCGCTGTACGCGCCGTGGTCGAGCTGGCTGTGCAGCCTCGTCTTCGGGTTGTTGGCGACAAGACACAACGGGTACCGACCCGAGCCGAGCCCGGCCACTTCGGGCGGCGAAAGCCACGCCGGATGCGGCGGACAGTCGTCGTACCCGAAGTCGTCGATGGTGTCCGAGACGATCTCGATCAGGCCGCTCGGGGTCGCCAACGGGTGGGCGATGGGGTCGTTGCGGAAGTCCTGGTACATCACGTGGCCGGCCATCGCGCCGCGAAGATCGAGCCGGCCCTTTTCCCAGAACTGCACGAAGTCTTCTCGGGGCCGGTACTGGTCGGGAGTCACCGCACGCCACTGCTCGTACATCTTCTCCAGCCAGCCGAGTTCGTCCAGATTCTCGGTGAACTCTTCGTGGACACCGAGTCGTTTGCTCAGGTGGGAGAAGACGTCGTAGTCGTTCATCGACTCACCGACGGGAGAGGCGATCTGTCGCATGGCAACCATCGCCTCGTCGAAACGCCCGCAGCCGATGTCGTTTCGTTCGAGTGTGGTGGTCACCGGAAACACGATGTCGGCGTGGCGTGCGGTCGCCGTCCAGAACGGTTCGTGCACGATGACGGTCTCGGGTCGCCCGAACGCGTGTCGGAGGCGCCCGAGATCTTGGTGATGGTGGAACGGGTTGCCGCCGGCCCAATAGATCAGGCGGGTGTCCGGGTAGTTCAGAGTCGTGCCGTTGAATTCGTAGCTCTCACCGGGGTGCAACAGCATGTCTGCGATGCGGGCGACCGGGATGAACTCACGCACCGGGTTGTAGCCCTGACGAAACGTGGGCAGGTCGTACGGGAGTTTGGCGGCGCCCATCCCTCCCGTCGAGCCGTAACCGTGCCCGAAACCCCCACCGGGCAGTCCGATCTGACCGAGGAACGCGGCCAGTGCGATGGAGGCCCACAGGGGCTGTTCGCCGAATGATGCCCGCTGCAGCGACCACGACGTGGTCACCATGGTCCTCGACGACGCCATCCGTCGTGCCAGTGCCGTGATGGTCGCGGCGTCGATACCGCAGATCTGCGCTGCCCAGCGTGCGTCTTTGACCACGCCGTCCGACCGACCGCAGAGGTAGTCGGCGAATCGTTCGGTACCCGCGCAATGGTCGTCGAGAAACTCTTTGTCCCACAGCTTCTCGTCGAGAAGCACCCAGCACAGCGCCAGCATCAGGGCGGTGTCGCTCGCCGGGGTGACGGGTATCCACTGGTCCCGCGGTTGTAATTCGAGGTCGTCCGCCAGCGGGCTGATCAAGACGAACTCGGCACCGCCCTCACGTGCGACGTCGATGGCACCTCGGACGATGTGTTTGCTGACCCCGCCGGCGTTGATCTGGAAGTTCTTGGCGGGGATCCCGCCGAAACACACGAACAACTCGGTGTGTTCACTCATCACCTGCCAGGTGGTCGGCTCGTACAACGGCTCCAGGCCGCCGACCACATGGGGGAGCAATGTCTCCGACGCTCCGTGGCTGTACGTGTGCCGTGACCTGGTATATCCGCCGAGGCAGTTGAGGAACCGGTGCAGTTGGCTCTGTGCATGGTGGAAGCGGCCCGCGCTTGCCCAGCCGTACGAGCCACCGAAGATCGCGGTGTTGCCGAATGTGGAACGCACACGCTCCAATTCGCGTGCGGCCAGGTCGAGCGCGTGGTCCCAGGTCACCTCCACGAACTCATCGTCGCCCCGTGCGCCTGCACCCGGTCCGTCGTTTAGCCATCCGCGGCGGACGTACGGATGCAGGATGCGTGCACGGGTGTCGAGTGATGCCGGGATGTTGCCGAGCAGGGCCGAAGGGTCGGGATCGTCGGTGTCCGGGATGACACGCAATCCGTCGGATTCGACGGATGCAGTGAACAAACCCCAGTGAGAGCTGTTGCCCAGTGCTTCGTTCGGCATGTGGCCAAGTGTCGCAGCAGGCAGGTCTGGGAGCATCGGTGCCATGACACACCCGTATCGGATCGGCCTGATCGACGGCGACGGAATCGGGCCGGAAGTGGTGCCTGCAGCGGCCCGGATCGTGGAAGCGGCGGTCGGTGCCGCCGGTCGCGCAGTCGAGTGGGTACCGCTCGACATCGGACGCGCCGCCATCGAGTCGTACGGGGACGCGATCCCGCAGAAAACGCTGGCTGCCCTGGACGAATTGGAGATGTGGATACTCGGGCCGCACGATTCGGCGGGGTATCCGCCGGAGCACCGCACCGGATTGACGCCAGGCGCCGTCATCCGCAAACGCTTCGATCTGTTCGCCAACATCCGTCCGGCAAAGGCCTATTCGGGGATACCGGCGGTGAACCCGCGGATGGATCTGATCATCGTGCGCGAAAACAGCGAAGGGCTGTACGCAGACCGAAACATGGCGCGGGGCACGGGGGAGTTCATGCCGACACCGGATGTGGCGTTGGCGGTCGGGGTGGTCACCCGAGAGGCGTCGACACGAATTGCGGTGTCCGCGTTCGAACTCGCGATGACCCGTCGAAAACGGGTGACCATCGTGCACAAGGCGAATGTGCTGACGATGACAACCGGATTGTTCCGGGACGTGTGTCGTGACGTCGGCAGGCAGTACCCGGAGGTCGAGGTCGACGAGCAACACGTCGATGCCATGGCTGCGCACCTCGTCCGTCGAGGACACGAGTTCGATGTGGTGGTCACCGAGAACCTCTTCGGCGACATCCTGTCCGACCTCGCCGCGGAGCTGGCCGGTTCGCTCGGTACAGCCGCGTCGGTGAACAGCTCGGCCGACAAGGCGATGGCGCAGGCCGCGCACGGGGCTGCCCCCGACATCGCCGGACGAGGCCTGGCCAACCCGGTGGGCATCATCGGTTCGGCGGCGCTGCTGCTGGACTGGCAGGCCGCGCGAACCAGGGACGGCGCAGCGGCCGACGCGGCGGGCGCGATTCGCGATGCGGTCGAGTCCGTGATCGCCGGTGGTGTCAGTACTCCCGATCTGGGAGGGGCTGCCACGACCGAGGAGTTCACAGCCGCCGTCCTGGAGCGCTTCTAACCCGGTTTGTCGCAACAGAAGATCGCGGTGCCCGGGAAGTAGTGACCGCGCAGTGGACTCCACTGGCCCCACTCCTGGTCGAAACCCTCCGGCCACTCCGGCTCGATCAGATCGACGAGAAGCAGGCCGGCGTCGCGGATCTCCCGGATGCGGTCGCCCAACGTCCGATGGTGCTCGACGTAACTGACGGTGCCATCGCTCTCGGTCTCGACATACGGGGTCCGGTCGAAATAGGGGAGCATCACGGTCAGGCCGGCAGGCCCTGGGTCGTCCGGAAAGGCCCACCGCATCGGGTGGTTGACCGAGAAAACCCACCGGCCACCCGGTTTGAGCACCCGCGCCACCTCCGCCATCACCCCGGCCGAATCGGCCACGAACGGGACGGCGCCGAACGCCGAGCAGACGATGTCGAAGACGTTGTCGGCAAACGGCAGCTGCTCGGCGCCGGCTTGGACGAGCCCTGGCTGTGGACCGCCCCGGGCCATGGCCACCTGCCCGCGCCGCAGCATCTCTCGGGAGAGGTCCAGGCCGATCACCCGCGCGCCCTGCGCGGCAAGCCAACGACTGCACGGCGCGGAACCACAACCCACCTCGAGAACGTCACGGTCGGCGACCTCCCCGAGCAGTCGGACGTCCTCTTCGCGCAGCCCTTCGGGGCACCAGACGAAGTCTCCGTCGGCGCTTTCGGCACCGAGGAAAGCCCCGTGCTCCTCGTGGTAATTCTCCGCATCGGCGTCCCACCAGCGGCGATTCGCCGATACGCTGGTTCGCGAGTCGATTCTGGTGCGCATCAGGTGTTGTGGTTTCGGGGTATTTGCCCAGCCCAGCGGGCCTGGCGTATCCTCAGACACGCGCGTGCCTGAGCCCGCGTGGTTCTTCATGCCGGTCACTCATCTGTGGCCACTGTTGATCCCGCATTACTGTCCCTACAACCCAACCTGTCCGGAGCCATCTAACATATGCCGTCCACGACCATTACCTCACCACAAGTAGCCGTTAACGATATCGGCTCGGCTGAGGATTTTCTTGCCGCCATCGATGCCACTATCAAGTACTTCAATGATGGCGACATCGTCGAGGGCACCATCGTCAAGGTTGACCGCGACGAAGTGCTGCTCGACATCGGTTACAAGACCGAGGGAGTGATCCCGTCCCGCGAACTGTCCATCAAGCACGACGTCGACCCCAGCGAGGTTGTCAGCGTCGGCGATGAGGTGGAAGCACTCGTCCTCACCAAGGAGGACAAAGAGGGTCGGTTGATCCTGTCCAAGAAGCGCGCTCAGTACGAGCGTGCGTGGGGCACCATCGAAGAGCTCAAGGAAAAGGACGAGGCCGTCAAGGGCACCGTCATCGAGGTCGTCAAGGGCGGCCTGATCCTGGACATCGGTCTGCGCGGATTCCTCCCCGCATCGCTGGTGGAGATGCGTCGCGTGCGCGATCTGCAGCCGTACATCGGCAAGGAGATCGAAGCCAAGATCATCGAGCTGGACAAGAACCGGAACAACGTCGTCCTGTCGCGCCGCGCGTGGCTGGAGCAGACGCAGTCCGAGGTGCGCAGCGAGTTCCTGCACCAGCTCCAGAAGGGCCAGGTCCGCAAGGGCGTCGTGTCCTCGATCGTCAACTTCGGCGCATTCGTCGATCTCGGCGGCGTCGACGGCCTGGTGCACGTCTCCGAGCTGTCTTGGAAGCACATCGATCATCCGTCCGAGGTTGTCGCAGTGGGCGACGAGGTCACCGTCGAGGTTCTCGACGTCGATCTCGACCGCGAGCGTGTCTCGTTGTCGCTCAAGGCAACTCAGGAAGATCCGTGGCGTCAGTTCGCCCGCACGCATGCCATCGGGCAGATCGTGCCGGGTAAGGTCACCAAGCTGGTTCCGTTCGGTGCGTTCGTGCGCGTCGAAGAGGGCATCGAAGGCCTCGTCCACATCTCGGAGCTGGCCGAGCGCCACGTCGAGGTGCCGGATCAGGTTGTCGCAGTCGGCGACGACGCGATGGTCAAGGTCATCGACATCGACCTCGAACGTCGCCGGATCTCGTTGAGCCTCAAGCAGGCCAACGAGGACTACACCGAAGAGTTCGACCCGTCGAAGTACGGCATGGCCGACAGCTACGACGAGCAGGGCAACTACATCTTCCCCGAGGGCTTCGACTCCGAGACCAACGAATGGCTCGAAGGTTTCGAGAAGCAGCGGGAAGCGTGGGAGTCGCGCTACGCCGAGGCCGAGCGTCGTCACAAGATGCACACCGCTCAGATGGAGAAGTTCGCCGCTGCCGCCGAGGCCGCTGCCAACGCTCCGACCGACTACTCGTCGGATTCCGCTGACAAGGTCGGTGGTGACGCCGCATCCGCGACGTCCTCCTCGTCGTCGTCGGCGCCGAAGAGTGGTGGATCGCTTGCCAGCGACGAGCAGCTCGCTGCTCTGCGCGAGAAGCTGTCCGGCAACGCCTGATAGAGCACTGACAAGAACGCCCCCGGCCTTTCTGGCCGGGGGCTTTTTTGTGTCTGCACATGCACGTATCGCGTTTTGACAATGATTATCATTACCAAGGATCATCAAATCGTGAAATCTACTCGTGCTCCACAGATCGTGTCGCTCCTCTCGGTGGTTGGCTTGCTTGCCGCATGTGGAAGTGATGGCGGTTCCAGTGATTCGACTTCAACCCAGAGTTCGGTGGCGGCCTCGTCTGCCGTCGAACAACAATCGGCCACACCTCGGTTGGCATACACACACGAGAACGGCATCGAGGTACTCGATGCCGAGTCGCTCGAGCCGGTGGGTGAGGTGGAGACCGAAGGTTTCATCCGCCTCAACCCGGCCGATGACGGACGGCACCTGTTCGTCTCGCAGTCAGACGGTTTCACCGTCTTCGACATGGGAACGTGGACGCGCCAGCACGGCGACCACGGCCATTACTACACTGCTCCGCCGGCGATGACGGACCTGAAGTTCGGCGGCGAAGAGCCGGGCCACGTGGTGCCGCACGATGGCCGGATCACCTTGTTCTCTGACGGTACCGGCGAGATCGACGTCGTACCCCCCGCGGAGCTGTCCCGCGGCAACGCCGAGTCGGAAAAGCACCAGGTTCCTCCGCATCACGGTGTTGCGGTCGCCCGTGAAGACGGCACGTTGGTGACCACTGTCGGCACCGAGGAGTCGCGTAACGGCATCCAGATCCTGGGACCGGACAACGCGGTGCTGGCCACCAACGACCAGTGCCCAGGCGTCCACGGTGAGGCGATGGCCGCCGCCGGAACACTCGCTTTCGGATGCCAGGATGGACTGCTTGTCGTGCGGGGCAACGACATTCGGAAGGTCACCAGCCCTGATCCCTACGGCCGAATCGGAAATCAGGCTGGGTCGGAATCGTCACCGGTGGTACTGGGTGACTACAAGGTGGACAAAGATGCCGAGCTCGAACGGCCCACTCGGGTCACCTTGACCAACACCGAGTCAGGTGAGCTGAAATTGGTGGAACTCGGCACCAGCTACAGCTTCCGTTCACTGGGTCGCGGCCCCAACGGGGAGGCGCTCGTGCTCGGAACCGACGGAGACATCCACGTGATCGACCCGCAGACCGCCGCGGTCACGCGAAAGATCGAAGCCGTGGGGGACTGGACCGAACCTGTCGAGTGGCAAGACCCGCGCCCGACGCTCTTTGTCATGGATTCGGTGGCCTACGTGACCGATCCGAGTGCCAACAAGCTGGTGGCGGTCGACCTCACCAACGGAACCAAGATCGCGGAGACCCAGCTGGACAACACCCCGAACGAGTTGTCGGGTGTCAGTGGCTGATATCGACGTGACCGCTACCGCTTGATGGTTCGGCTCCGATACGTGACACGCTCGTCGAACAAGGACCTGACGGACTCGACCACGATCCGCCGGCGCCACAGATCGCAACCCTGCTGCGCACGCGCACTCGCCGATCTGTGACACTGACCACGTGATTCGAGTAGGTCTGACCGGCGGTATCGGAGCCGGCAAGTCAACGGTGGCGCGCACTCTCGTCGATCGCGGCGCATACATCATCGACGCCGACGTGATCGCGCGCGAGGTGGTGGCTCCCGGCACCGACGGACTGGCCCAGCTGGTCGCGGCCTTCGGAGACGACATCCTGGCGGCGGACGGGAGTCTTGACCGGGCAGCCTTGGCCGCCAAGGCCTTTGTCGATGACGAGCAACGCAAAAAGCTCAACGCCATCACGCATCCCTTGGTCGGTGCCCGCGCGTTCGAGCTCCTCGAGGCTGCCCCGGATGACGCCGTGGTGGTCCAGGACATACCCCTACTGGTCGAGAACGGCAGCGCTCCCTTCTTCCATCTCGTGGTCATCGTCCATGCTGACGAAGAGGACAGGGTGGCGCGGTTGACCGGCCAGCGCGGTATGCCCGAAGCCGATGCCCGGGCGCGGATCAAGGCGCAGGCCTCCGAGGCGGACCGCCGCGCCGTCGCCGACGTCTGGCTCGACAACAGTGGTGGCCCCGACGATCTGGCGGCCTTGGCCCACCATCTGTGGGACGAGAGACTTGTTCCCTACGAACGCAACGTGCGCAGCCGGACGTGCGCCCGGCGGCCGGAGAACCTGGTGGATCACCGCCCGGAGTGGTCGCTCCAGGCCACCCGGTTGAGCAATCGGTTACGTCTTCTGGGTGCGGAGAAGATCGTGGGCGTCACCCATGTCGGACCAACGGCATCCGCCGGGGAAAGGGCCGCCGACGTTCTCGACTTCGAAGTGCAGCTCGCCCCGGATGTCGATCCGGCCGATCTCGACGATGCCCTCGCCGACGGGGGTTTCCCGGCGCTGACGCCCGGACTGCACGCCAACGCCGATCCCGGCCGCGCGGTCACCATCCGTCTGACCACCCCGAGCTGAGCTGCCACCGAGCTGATTGCCCCGACCTGAATGACCCGGGCTTCCCGCGTCAGTCCCAGCTCAGTTCGGCGCCTTGCGCTGCCAGCCAGGACTCGACGTCGTGGTTGTGCTCGGCGGCACCAGCCATCGTGCGTGCAGCGATGCGCACTGCTGCCTCGGCCCGGTCGTGCGGCAACAGCCACGCCGCGTGCGCGTCGAACAGCTCGTCGACGTCCTCGAGCTCGAGCGGCCGTCCGGGGCGGTCGATCAGGTCGAGGTACCAGTCCTCGGAATGCCAGCGGCCGTGTGCGTCGGGACCGGTGAACATCCCGACGTCGATGTAGAGCCGCTGGTCACGCTCGAAGCCGGCTCGGTAGTGGAAGATGCTGACGCGTAGACCGAAGCCCGGGAGCAACCAGGACTGCAGGCGGTGGAACTCAGCGTGGTCGGCAGGGCGGTCCATATAGAGCCCGAAGTCGGTCGTCCGGTAGACGTCGACCTGTCGCCGGAAGCCTTTCGGATCGGTGTTCGTGCCCGCCGCGACGTCGAAAACCTCGTGTTTGGGTGGATGCAACGCGGCCATGCAGCACGCTAACCCACCGCGGCGCGACGAGATCGACGCCGAGCCGGTGCGTCTCCTGTGTTCGCGCACGGCGCATTCGGAGGGCGCCGCATGTCGGACGTCGCGTTTACTCTGGATACATGGCTTTTGCAGCAGAACATCCGGTCGTTGCGCACTCGGAATTCCGGCCGGTCGGGGAGATCGAGCGGTCACACGCACCTTTTCAGGTGGTCAGTGACCACAAGCCGGCCGGTGACCAGCCGACCGCGATCAAAGAACTCGAGCGGCGTCTGCGTGCCGGAGAGAAGGACGTGGTGCTGCTCGGTGCCACCGGTACCGGTAAATCCGCGACCACGGCCTGGCTGATCGAGAAGGTACAACGCCCGACCCTGGTGATGGCACCCAACAAGACGCTTGCCGCGCAGCTCGCCAACGAGCTGCGGGACATGTTGCCGCACAACGCAGTCGAGTACTTCGTCTCGTATTACGACTACTACCAGCCCGAGGCGTACATCGCTCAGACCGACACCTACATCGAGAAGGACAGCTCGATCAACGACGACGTCGAACGGTTGCGGCACTCGGCCACGTTCAACCTGCTGTCGCGGCGGGATGTTGTGGTGGTTGCCTCGGTGTCGTGCATCTACGGTCTCGGTACCCCGCAGTCATATCTCGACCGTTCGGTTCATCTGGACGTCGGCCAGGAGGTCGACCGGGATGCGTTGCTGCGCCTGCTCGTCGACGTGCAGTACACCCGCAACGACGTGAGTTTCACCCGCGGCAGCTTCCGGGTACGCGGCGACACCGTCGAGATCATCCCGTCGTACGAGGAATTGGCGGTGAGGATCGAGTTCTTCGGCGACGAGATCGAGGCCTTGTACTACCTGCACCCCTTGACCGGTGACGTGGTGCGTCAGGTCGAGAACCTCCGCATCTTCCCGGCCACGCACTACGTCGCCGGGCCCGACCGGATGGAGCGGGCCATCGCCTCGATCGAGGCCGAACTCGAGGAGCGGCTCGCCGAACTCGAGGGCAAGGGCAAGCTGCTCGAGGCACAGCGCCTACGGATGCGCACCAACTACGACGTCGAGATGATGCGGCAGGTCGGGTTCTGTTCTGGCATCGAGAACTACTCGCGGCACATCGACGGTCGCGGTCCGGGTACCGCACCGGCAACGCTCATCGACTACTTCCCCGAGGACTTCCTGCTTGTCATCGACGAGTCGCATGTCACGGTTCCGCAGATCGGCGCCATGTACGAGGGGGACATGTCGCGTAAACGCAACCTGGTGGATTTCGGTTTCCGTCTGCCATCGGCCGTGGACAACCGGCCACTCACGTGGAGTGAGTTCGTCGACCGGATCGGGCAGACGGTGTACCTGTCGGCCACGCCCGGCCCGTATGAGCTGGGCCAGGCAAACGGTGAGTTCGTCGAACAGGTGATCCGGCCTACCGGTCTCGTCGATCCGCAGGTGGTGGTTAAACCCACCAAGGGCCAGATCGACGACCTGGTGCACGAGATCAAGCTGCGCACCGACAAGGACGAACGCGTCTTGGTGACCACACTGACCAAGAAGATGTCCGAGGACCTCACCGACTACCTGCTGGAGCTGGGCATCCGGGTGCGGTATCTCCACTCGGAGGTCGACACCCTTCGCCGTGTGGAACTCCTCCGGCAGCTGCGCACCGGTGAATACGACGTCCTGGTCGGTATCAACCTGCTCCGCGAGGGGCTCGACCTTCCCGAGGTGTCGCTCGTGGCCATCCTCGACGCCGACAAGGAGGGGTTCCTGCGCAGCACCACCAGCCTCATCCAGACGATCGGGCGTGCGGCGCGAAACGTGTCCGGTGAAGTTCACATGTACGCCGACAAGATCACCGACTCGATGCGCAACGCCATCGACGAAACCGACCGCCGTCGCGAGAAGCAGATCGCCTACAACAAGAAGATGGGCGTCGACCCGCAGCCACTGCGCAAGAAGATTGCCGACATCCTCGACCAGGTGTACGAGGAAGCCGAGGACAACGCTGTCGCGATCGGCGGTTCGGGGCGCAACTCGAGTCGCGGTCGCAGGGCCCAGGGCGAGCCCGGCCGGTCGTCGTCGTCTTCGGGTGTCCTCGACTCGCGCGACGTCTCGGCCATGCCTCGTGCCGAGCTCGCCGACCTCATCGCTGCACTCACGGACCAGATGATGAATGCGGCTCGGGATCTGCAGTTCGAGCTCGCGGGCCGATTGCGAGACGAGATCGCAGACCTCAAGAAGGAGCTGCGTGGCATGGATGCAGCCGGAATCCGCTGAACCCGGCCGACTGTGATCGTCATGACGATGGGCTGTTCTTCCTGGTCAACGGTACGTCTGACGGTCCCGTCGGCCGATACCACGTAATCGAACGGCCGTTACGGGATACCCTCTCCACGGAAGATGCCGCCCGGGGTGGCAGGGGCACGGACAATCGTCGGCGCCCGTGATCTACACAGAACATTGATGGAGGATGGATGAGCGCATACCAGACCGTCGTTGTGGGAACCGATGGTTCTGAATCGTCGATGAAGGCGGTTGAGCGGGCAGGCGCGATCAGTGGTGACAAAGCGCAACTGATCATCGCTTGCGCCTACTTTCCGACCGACGATCGTGACGTTTCCGCAGTCTCGGATGTGCTCAAGGAAGAGGCGTACCAGGTCCACGGATCTGCGCCCACCGAAGAGATCCTGCGAACGGCGCGCGAGCGTGCGGCCAACGCCGGGGGCGGCAACATCTCCACCCGGCCAGTGGTCGGATCACCTGTCGACGCATTGCTGAACCTCGTTGCCGACAGCAAGGCCGATCTGCTTGTCGTCGGTAACAAGGGTCTGAACTCGATTGCAGGACGGCTGCTGGGTTCGGTGCCCGCCGATGTTGCGCGCAAGTCGAAGTGTGACGTCCTGATCGTTCACACGGTCTGAGCAGGCGCCCGGAGCGGTTCGGGCAACTCGGCGTTGTGCACAATCGCCAACTGCTGAGTTGCCCGGGTCAGCGCCACGTAGAGGTCGCCCCACCCGCGTGCCGACTGGCCGACGATCATGGCCGGTTCGACCACCACTGTGCGGTCGAACTCCAATCCCTTGCACTGCGCCACGGTCAGTACCGACAGTTCGGGTGAGTTCTCGATCTCTCCGGTCACCGCCCTGATCTGGTCCACCAGTCCGTCCGGCGCAATGATCGCTGCTATGCCGTCGAGTGATGCCGTGGCCAACTTGGCCGCGGTGGCCGGAAGGTCGTCGACCGACGTCCGCTCGAACGTCGGGGCCTTGCCGCTCGACCGGATCGAGTTCGGGGCGGCCATGTCGGGGTCGATGCGTTCGAGGATCGGGGCAGCCACCGCCATGATCTCGCTGGGCGTCCGGTAGTTCACCGTCAGGTCGTACTTACGCCAGCGCCGTGCCACGTAGGGACTGAGGACTTCGTCCCATGACGTGGTGCCCGCCGGATCTCCGGTCTGCGCGGTGTCGCCGATGACCGTCATCCAGCGGTTGGGTATGCGGCGCATGATCATTCGCCAGGCCATTGCCGACAGTTCCTGGGCTTCGTCGACGATCACGTGACCGAAGGCCCACGTCCGGTCGTTGTAGGCGCGCTCGGCGGTTGTCAGGGCAACCCTGGTGGTCTGTCGCGCAGCGAGCTGTTCGGCGTCGATCAGGTCGTAGGCCATCAAGATCTCGGGGTCCAGCTCGTCTTCGAGGTCTTGCGGTGCCGAACCGGTCAGGATGTCGAGGGCGTCCTGTGCCTCGGACAGCTTCTGTCGCCACTGGGCTCGCTCACGTTCTTCGTCACCGTCGTCGTCGACGCCGATGATCTCCGCGAGTTCGTCGAGCAACGGCGCGTCGGCCGCGCTGAATCCGCCGCGCTGTGTTCGCAGGATGGATTGACGCTCGCTGTCGGACCATGTCGGGGTTGCAGAGGCAATCCGTTCGGGTGAGGTCAACAGGTCCGCCAGGACAACCTGTGGTGAGAGCTGCGGCCAGAAGTGCGCCAGGGCGGCATTGATGTCGGGATCGGCCCGCATCTCGTCGCGGATGTCGGCGATGTCCATGTTGCTCAGCAACTGCGATCCGTCGATCAGGCTTGCGCCGATCCGCTCGGCGTGCTGCTGCGCCAGCGAGTCGAACGCCGACCGCAGGAAGACCGATCGAGCGTGATTGTGTGGGCGCCGAGACGATCGTGCCCGACCCCTGGCGCGCTGGATCACCTTGCTGCTGATCGTGAGTGGGTAGCCGTCGAACCTCAGCTCGATGGGCGACTTCGGCAATTCCTGCCGATCACGTACGGCCTGCCGCAGTACATCGACGATCGCGAGGTCGCCTTTGAGAGTGGTGGCGACGGGGTTGTCGGTCAACGATGCCCGTACGCCCGGGTAGAGGTCGCCGACGGTGGACAGCAATACACCGCTCTCGCCGAGGGAGGGGAGCACCTGGCCGATGTAGTTCAAGAAGGTGGTGTTGGGGCCCACGATGAGCACACCGCTGCGCGCGAGGGTGTCGCGGTAGGTGTAGAGCAGATACGCCGCACGGTGCAGGGCCACCGCCGTCTTCCCGGTTCCCGGTCCGCCCTGCACCACCAGGACGCCGCGGTGCGAGGCACGGATGATCTCGTCCTGCTCACGCTGGATGGTCTCGACGATGTCGGTCATGTGCCCGGTGCGGGCGGCATTCAAGGCGTTGATCAGGGCGGATTCGTTCACCACGTCGCCGTGACCGGTGGTGTCGGCATCCTCGAGTTCGGTCATGTCGAGCCGCTCGTCGTTGACGGCGGTGATCTTGCGGTTGCGGGTTCGGATGTGGCGACGGACTTGCACGCCCTCTGGAGAGGCTGGGGTGGCCAGGTAGAACGGCCGGCTCATCGGTGCGCGCCAGTCGAGCAGCAGGGTGCTGTCCTGCTCGTCGTCGTCCAGGATGCCGATACGGCCGATACGGCGAACCTCCCCGGTCTCGAGATCGAGACGACCGAAGTAGAGGTTGTGTTCGGCGGCATCGAACTTCGTCAGATCGTCGGTGTAGAGGCGCTCGTAGGACTCACGCTCGGACCGGGCCTGCGGCGTTCCGCCGGTGTCGCGGAGGGCAGACGCCAACCGCGACTGGGTGTTGCGGCGCATCCGGTCCAATCGGCCGTACACCCGGTCGAGATGACGCTGTTCAGCCTCGAACACGATCCTCCTCGTTGTGGTGGAGCAAAAATAGTGCCAAAGGATAACGCGGTGGCCCGGGAGATCGTTCCCGGACCACCGCGTCGTCAGGTGTCCATCATCGAGGGGGCCGCACCGGCCGTCGCAACCGGGTCGGGCGTTCGGGCGGCGAATCGAGAGTCGAGTGCGCCGCCCGCCGATCAGGCGTCGAGGTCGGACGCCACCAGTTTGGCAATGGTGTCCAGCGCAGCCTGGTCTTCGCTCTCGACGGTGACCTCGGTGCCGGCGGTGGCGCCGAGGGTCATGATGAGCAGAGCCGATCCGGCATCCACCGGTTCGCCGCCCGCGACCGAAAGAGTCACCGGGACACCGGCTTCGGCTACTGCTTCGGCGATGACCGCGGCGGGGCGGGCGTGCAGGCCGACTGACGAACCGACTGGGACGTTGGTGCTGGGCATGATTTCTCCTTTGTTGACAATTGGTTTCGTGAGTTCTGATATCCGGTGGGTCAGGCGGTGGCGAGAACCTTCGACTTCGCCGCCTGTGGCTTACGCGGCTTGATCAGCTGCTTGGCTCCGACGACGCACGCGGCCGAGACCGCGGTGCCGATGGCCAGCGACAGGAAGAACCATCCGATTCCACCGATCGCGAACGACACGAAGATGCCGCCGTGCGGCGCGCTCAACGTGGCACCGGTGGCCATGATCAGTCCGCCGGTGACTGCTCCGCCGGCCATCATCGAGGGGATGACACGCAGCGGGTCGGCTGCCGCAAACGGGATTGCGCCCTCGGAGATGAACGAGGCACCCAAGAGCCATGCCGCCTTGCCGTTCTCCCGTTCTGCTTCGGTGAACAAGCCGGGCCGAACCGTCGAGGCCAATGCCATCGCCAGCGGTGGCACCATGCCGGCAGCCATCACAGCGGCCATGATCTTGAGCGACGCGTCATCGGTGACCGACAGGCCTGCCACGGCGAACGCGTAGGCGGCCTTGTTGACCGGGCCGCCGAGGTCGAAGCACATCATCAGACCGAGGATGATCCCGAGCAGGATGGCCGAGGAACCGGAGAGTCCGTTGAGCCAGTCGGTCAACCCGTCGGTGATCGCTGCGAGGGGCTTGCCGAGCACCACGAACATCAGGACACCGACGATCAGAGAGGCGAAGAGCGGGATGACCACCACGGGCATCAATCCGCGAGCCCACTGGGGTACCCCGATCCGGCCGATCCACAGAGCGGCGAAGCCCGCGATCAGGCCACCGACGAGGCCACCGATGAATCCCGCACCGACGAATACTGCGACCGCACCGGCGGTGAAGCCGGGTGCCAGTCCGGGCCTGTCGGCTATCGCGAAGGCGATGTACCCGGCGAGCGCCGGGACCAGGAAGCTGAACGCGAGCGATCCGAGTTGGAAGAGCACCGCGCCGAGGTAGGTCTTCAGTCCACCATCAGGCAGTTGTGTCAGAGAGTTGTCGAGGGTGATCTTCTCGGCGGTGTCGGTGATCTCGTAGCCCGCGAGCAAGAAGCCCAAGGCGATGAGCAGACCTCCGGCGGCGACGAACGGGATCATGTAGCTCACGCCGGTCAGCAGGATCTGCCGTAGACGTGTACCCCAACCGATACCGGCGGTCGTGGATGTTCCGTCGCTGGCGGCTGCCGCGTCACCTGCCACCTTGGCCGCGGACGGGTCGAGGCTGGCTCGCAGCGCCTCGGTGACCATGGCGTCCGGCTCATTGATCGCCCGCTTCACCCCGGACGCCACCACAGGCTTGCCCGCGAATCGCTCACGGCCTTTCACGCCGACGTCCGTGGCGAAGATGACGGCCCCCGCATCGGCGATGATCTGGGCCGCAAGGGGAGTGCTGCCACTCGAACCCTGCGTCTCGACATGCACGGTCACGCCGGCCCGCTCGCCCGCGGCCACAAGGGAGTCGGCCGCCATATAGGTGTGCGCGATGCCGGTCGGGCACGCCGTCACCGCGACGAGGGTCTTGTTCGGGACGTCGGAGCTGTCGGTGTCGGTCGGCTTCGTGTCGGCAGGGTCGGTGGTGGCCGCCGAAGCGGCTGGGGTCGAGACGGTCGACGGGGACGGACCCGGCGGCGTGGCGGGCGCGAGTACCTCCTCCACAAGGGCGACCACGTCGTTGGGAGTGGCTGCTGCTCGCAGCGACGCCACGAATGCCGGCTTGACCAATGCGCGCGCAAGACTCGACAGCAGCTTCATGTGTTCGGAACCGGCGCCTTCGGGTGCGGCGATCAGGAACACGAGGTCGGCAGGGCCGTCCGGCGCGCCGAAGTCGACTTTCGGCGACAGGCGGGCGAAACCGAGAGATGCGGTGGCGATCGACGCATCCCGGCAATGTGGGATGGCGATGCCGCCCGGCAGGCCGGTGGCCGACTGGGACTCACGTGCCAGGGCAGCGGCTTTGAGCGCATCCACGTCGGACGTGCGGCCATCTGCTGCGAGCCGGTGTGCCAGCGCGTCGATGACAGCATCTTTGGTGGTGCCCAGATCGGCGTCGAGCGCGATCAGTTCCGGGCTGATGATCGCCGGTGCGGAACCGGCTCGGATCGTCGGGTGGGACATGACTATTCCTTAGGGGGGTGGTGGAGCCGGGATCAGTGGTTGCCGATGACCGGGTTGAGCGCGATGACGGTCACGGCGCCGGGCTGGGTGTGGTGCGGACTCGGCAAAGCCGTTCCCGGTAGCGCTGCTGCGGCGCTGCCATACGAGACCGCCCATGCGAGGCGGTCGGCCGGTCCGGCATTTTGCAGATCGGCGAGTAGATATCCGGCCAGCGACGAATCGCCGGCTCCGACCGTGCTGCGCGGCGCGATCGGGGGAGTTGTTGCGTGCCAGGCGCCTTCGTCGTTGACGAGAACGGCTCCTGCGGCGCCCAGAGTTGCCAGCACGGCACGCGGGCCGCCGGCCTCGATCAACGATCTCGCGGCCCGGGCGGTCGGCAACGGGTCCCCGTGCTCGGCGGCGAGTTCGAGCTCGGCGCCGTCCAGCCCGGTGAGCTGACCGAGTTCTGTTGCGTTCGGTTTGATGAGATCCGGTGCGGCCGAGGGGAACCGGGCCGCGAGGGCGAGCAGCGGTGCATCGGAGGTGTCCACTGCGATCTGGGTCGGCCCGACGCGGAGCGCGGTGACGAGGTCGGCGTACCAATCGGCCGGAACACCAGGGGGTAGCGACCCGGACAACACGACCCACACGGCCGAGCCTGCGAGATCCTGCAGGCAAGCGGTCAGGGCTGCCAGCGTTTCCGGTGGCAGGGCTGCCCCTGGCTCGTTGATCTTTGTTGTCGTGCCGTCGGGTTCGGTGACCGTGAGGTTGACCCGGGCTGTTCCTGCGTGCGAGATACCGCGGTGGTCGATTCCTGCCTCGTCCAATGCCAGCAGGATCGGCTCACCGGGGTTGCCGGGCAACACCGCGATCGAACGCTTGCCTGCAGCCGTGACGACGCGGGAGACATTGACGCCCTTGCCTCCGGGATGGGAGGTCGCTGCCGATGCGCGATGTACTGCGCCGCGCTGGAGTGGCCCGGTCAGATTGATCGTGCGGTCGATGCTCGGATTTGCGGTGAGGGTGACGATCATGCCGTCACCACCTCGACGTCGTGTGCAAGCAGTTCGGCGCGATCCGACTCGCGCAGGGCGCTGTCGGTGATGAGGACGTCGACCCTGTCGATGGGGGCGAAACTGATCAGGTCTTCTCGGCCGACCTTTGACGAATCAGCAACCACCACGACACGGTGCGCGCTGGTGACCATCGCCCGTTTGATCGCGGCCTCATCGCTGTCGGGAGTGGACAGACCGTGGCGCAGACTGAGTCCGTTGGTCCCGACGAAGGCGACGTCGATCCGCATCGACGCCAGGGTTCGCAGCGCGTCGTCACCGACCACTGCCTGGGTGATCCCGCGGACACGTCCGCCGAGCAGATGCAGGCGTGACCCACCGAGGCCTCCCACTCGGGCCGCGACCGGGATGGAGTTGGTGACGATGACGAGGTCCATGTCGGCGGGGAGGTGAGCAGCAACTCGGGCCGTGGTCGTCCCGGCGTCGAGCAGGATGCTGCCGCCGACCGGGGGTAGCTGGTCCACGGCCGCCTTGCCGATTCGGTCCTTCTCTCCGGATCGACTGTGCTCGCGTTCGGCGGTGCCGACCTCGATGGCTGTGAGCGCGGATGCGGGTACTGCGCCACCATGGACCCGTCGGATCACCCCGAGCCTGTCGAGGGCCGCCAGATCGCGACGCACCGTCTCGGTCGTCACGCCGTACAGATCGGACAGATCAGCGACCGACATGCGGCCTTTCTGCGCGATCAGCGCGGCCATGGCCTGCTGCCGCTCCTCTGCGTACATCTGCCCTCCATGTGGGTTACGTTGCTAGTTGGTGTTGCTTTATGTTGTTTTATGCCCGATCGTATTGCTTTGTCAAGGATTTTGAGTAATCTGAATCACATCGAGTCGGGTTGGTGACGTAGACACGAAAGCCCGCAGACTTGTCAGAGGAGGACGGATGACGAAGTCAACGCTGATCGGAAGCCCGCGAAGGGTGTTGCACGGAACGCCGGTGGTACCAGGCGTGGTGGCGGGTCCGGTGATCGTTCCGGGTCCACGCGTCGCGCCGCCGCTCGACGACACCGTGATCGACCCGGCCGACCGCGACCGCGAGCTGCAGGCGTTCCGCGAGGGCACCAAAGCTGTTGCGTCGCGACTGCAGGCACGGGCCGCGGTGTCGAGCGGAGCGGCCTCCGAAGTGCTCGCCGCCAACGCGGCCATGGCAACGGACCGGGGCTGGCTGGGTGCTGCCGAGAAGCTCATCGCGGCAGGCAATTCCGCCACTGCAGCGACGGCCGCGGCCACAGAACAGTTCGTGGCCATGTTCACCAAACTCGGCGGCCTGATGGCCGAGCGCGTGACCGATCTCCGCGATGTCCGTGACCGCGTGCTCGCCGAGCTGATCGGGGCTCCCGAACCGGGGGTTCCGGAACCGGACGTTCCGTCGATCCTTTTCGCGGAGGACCTGGCACCCGCAGATACAGCGGGCCTCGACCCGGCAATGGTCATCGGGCTGGCGACCTCGCTCGGTGGCCCGACCAGCCATACCGCGATCATCGCGCGCCAGCTGGGCATCCCTTGCGTCGTGGCGGTCACCGGCCTCGACGAGGTCGCAGCAGGGAGTTCGGTCCTGCTCGACGGCGCCGAAGGCGAGATCACCGTGTCACCCGATGCGGCCGCGGCATCCGAAGCAGTGGCGCAGTACCGGTTGATTGCCGAGCGCACAGCCGCGTGGACCGGGCCCGGGGCGACAGCCGACGGTCATCGAGTTGACGTCCTCGCGAACGTACAAGACGGCGCCGGGGCGCGGGTGGCCGCGGAGACCTCAGCAGGTGGGATCGGGTTGTTCCGGACCGAACTGTGCTTCCTCGACCGAGAGACCGAACCGACGGTCGCCGAGCAATCCGCCATCTACCGCGAAGTGCTCGATGCCTTCCCGGACGCAAAGGTCGTCGTTCGCACACTCGATGCCGGGTCGGACAAGCCTTTGCGTTTCGCCGAACACCCACATGAGGCCAATCCGGCTCTGGGGGTGCGTGGCATCCGGATCGCAGCCCGTGACAGCGGCATTCTCGATCGGCAACTGGACGCGATTGCTGCTGCGGCCGAAGGGGTTTCACGCCCGTGGGTGATGGCGCCCATGATCTCGACGGCTGCTGAAGCTCAGTCGTTCGCCGCGAAGGTCCGCGAACGCGGGCTTGTCCCCGGAGTGATGATCGAGGTCCCGGCAGCGGCGTTGCTCGCCGAACGGATCCTTGACCACGTCGACTTCCTGTCGGTGGGAACCAACGATCTCGCGCAGTACACGATGGCGGCCGACCGCATGTCGGCCGATCTCGCCGAGCTCACCGATCCCTGGCAGCCCGCTGTCCTGTCACTGTTGGCGCGCACGGCAGTCGCCGGCGCCGCCGTGAACAAGCCGGTGGGGGTGTGTGGGGAAGCGGCGGCCGATCCGCTGCTCGCCTGCGTGCTGGTCGGTTTCGGGATCACATCGCTGTCGGCGGCAGCGTCGGCAGTTGCGGGCGTCGGTGCCAAGCTGGCGACGGTGACTTTGGATCAGTGCCGTCGAGCAGCAGATGCGGTCTCGCAAACGGCAGATCCGATGAGTGCGCGGGCAGCAGCTCGCAGTCTTCTGGACTGACTGCGTTTGTGGGCTGCTGCCCGCGTACTCAGGAATCAAACGGTCGAACGGGCGAACCTACTGCGCTTTCTTTGCCTGCTTGCGTGCCTGGGCTGACAGCTTGACGCCCTCGTCGGCTGCACGCTCGGCGAGCTGCGCGGCGTAGACGCGGGCCGATTCGGCCAGCTCGGGTGCCCGGTCACGAGCGGTCGCGAGCGTCTTCTCTGCGTATCCATTGGTGGCAGCCAACGTCTGTGATGCAGACGCGGCGAGCTCGGCGCGACGGTCGGCAGCGGCGCTCTTCGCCTTGGCTCCGTTGGTGAGGGCCTGCTTGGCGAACTTGGTCTGCTGCTTGGTCAGCTTGGCCTGCTGCTTGGCGGCGGTCTTACCCAATTTCGCCTGCTTCTTGCCGGCCTGCTTGCTCAGCTTGGCCTGCTTCTTCGCAGCGGCCTTGCTGAGCGACGCTGTGCGCTCGGTGGCGACCTCGGCGAGCTTCGCGCTCTGTGTGGTGGCCTTGGCGGCGAGCTCTCCGGCCCGCTCGGAAGCGACTCCGGCGAGAACTGCGCCACGCTTGGACGCGACGTCGACGATCTCGCTGCCGCGTTCGCCTGCGACATCGGCCAGGACGGCCGCCCGTTGCGACGCCTTCTGTGCCAGTTCGGCAGCCCGCTCCGACGCGACCTCGGCGAACTTGCCGCCGCGGTCGGAGGCCACCTCGGCCAGATCGCCTGTTCGCTCGCCGACGACCTCGGCGATGTGCGACGCACGATCGGCCAGGACGCCTGCGGTCGAAGCGCTCGCAGCGGCGGTAGGCAGTACAGCACTGACCTTGTCACTGGCGATCGCCGCGGCCTTGCGTCCGCGCCATGCCAGCGACGGCTTGCCTTCGGTGTCGACGGTTGCGATCAGCAGCCCGCCGAGCAGTCCCACGTTCTTGATGAAATGCGCTTGCTGCTCGGCCCGCTCGTGCGGGTCGGTCTCGTTCCAGAAGTCGTTTCCGGCCAGCGTGGTGGGGATGACAACGCCGGCAAGGGTCAGCGAGGCGAGCCGCGGGAACTTGCCGGTCGCCAGTGCCAGGCCACCGATGATGTGGATGGCGCCGTTGATACGGACAACCACCTGCGCGTCAGCCGGGATCAGGTCGGCGGCCTGCGGCGGGAGCTGGGTTTTTGCTTTGTCGACGAACGGCTGCGCGGTTTCGGCTAGCTGTTCCGGGCGTCGGATCGCGTCGATCCCAGTTGCGATGAACGCGGTCGCGAGCATGGGACGGGCAATGCGGCGGATGAGCATAGAAGGGCCTCCTCAAGACACTTGTTACATGGACCTGTCCCCGGGAAAGTCATGCGTGAAACCTTCCTCTCGCCAGGTGGTCCGACAGAACCTGCTTAACGGATGGACTCTGTTGACCCTATAGATCAACCAGGGCCCGTGTGATGGTCCCTCGCATTGGGTAGACATCTGCCGACCGAACGGAGGTGAGTGGTGCCCATCGAACACGGGGATGTCGGCTGCTGGGTCGTGAAGTGCAACCCGGTGACCGGGACCGACTACTTCGCGGCCATCGCTGCAGATGATGAGGCCCGGGGACCTGTCCCGAACCTTCATGCAGACAGCTGGTGCCTGAGTCCGCGGTCCGGCAGGAGCCGGATGGTCTCGCCCGGCGACCTCATAGCCCTGTGGGTGACCGGTCCGAAGAACCCCGGAGTCTATGAAGTGGGCTGGGTCGTCGAGAACCGCGAGGACCCGTCGAACTCGATCGGCGTCCCCGAACCACGAAAGGTCCACTACATGGGCTTACGGCTCGGTGCGGACAACCATGTGCCGCGCGGGTTGATCCAGGCCACTCCGGGTCTGGACCGGTGCGAGCAGCTGCGGGCGCCGATGATGTCCAATCCCAGTTATCTGACAGTCGACGAAGCCAGGGTGCTTGCTCGTCTCGTCGCGGCCAGGGTGTCCGAGGATGTCGTGGCAGCGGCCCGGTGGAACACGCTGCTCACCTGATCACCAGCCGCGTTCGCGCCACTCATCGAGGTGAGGCCGCTCG
The DNA here is from genome assembly GCF_054063855.1 of Williamsia sp. R60. Classification (NCBI taxonomy): domain Bacteria; kingdom Bacillati; phylum Actinomycetota; class Actinomycetes; order Mycobacteriales; family Nocardiaceae; genus Williamsia; species Williamsia sp. R60. The sequence goes on along the minus strand of NZ_JBSSGR010000005.1, from coordinate 31,272 downwards.
GCCCCCAGCGTGGTGTCGAGGCCGTGCCCGGGGTAGACCACAGAGCTGTCATCGAAGCGGTCGAAGAGTTTGGTCGTCACGTCGTTCAGCAGGATCTCGAAGTCGCCGTCGCGGTGTGTCTTTCCGACACCACCCGGAAAGAGCGAGTCGCCGGTGAACAGATGGGTGACGTCGTCTTCGAGGACCAGCGCGATGGAGCCGTCGGTGTGACCCTTCAGGTGGATGGCCTCCAGGCGGAGTTCGCCCACCTCGATGACGTCGCCTTCGTCGATCAACCGGTCTGTCTTCACCTGAATCGGCTCGGCGTCGATTCGGCCTGCGGCGGTGGGAAGACCGGTCGCCTTGACCACCTCTTCGAGTGCGATCCAATGGTCCGGGTGCCAATGGGTGGTGAAGATCAGCTCGATGTTGCCGTGATTCCTGATCAGCTCGATGAGCGTGTCCGCGTCATTCGCAGCATCGATCAGCAGCGCCTTGCCGGTCTGCTTGCAGGTGATGACGTAGACGTTGTTGTCCATCGGACCGACCGACAATTTGACGATGGTCGCCCGAGGCGTCGATTTGCGTTGAGGGACTTCGGATTCACTGAAGTCACCGGTGTACGTGTCGGAAATCGGGGCCGCTGCACTCATGGCTCATGACCTTACTTGGTCACTGGCCCTGGAAGGTCCGGCGATAACGGGTCGGGGACGTCCCCAGATGGTTGCGGAGGTGGTGACGGAGATTGGCCCCGTTGGCCAGACCCGACAGTCTGGCCACCTCGTCGACCGGAAGGTCGCGGGACTCGAGTAGTTCGCGGGCGTGGTGCACACGCTGTTTACGGACCCAGACCGCAGGCGTGTCACCGGTTTCTTCGCGGAACCGCCGGTTGAAGGTACGCACACTCATGTTGGACTGACGGGCGAGCTGGGCAACGGTGAGTGGCTCGGTCAGGTTGTGGCGAGCCCACTCCCGCACCGCCGATGTAGAAGCGTCGCCGACGTCGGGTACCGCAGCGTCGATGTATTGGGCCTGGCCTCCATCGCGCCATGGTGGCACCACGCAGTACTTGGCCACCCGGTTCGCGACCCGCGCACCATGGTCGCGGCGAATCATGTGCAGACAGAGGTCGATTCCTGCCGCCAGGCCCGCCGAGGTGAGAACATCCCCGTCGTCGACGAACAGAACGTCCTCGTCGAGGTGCACCGCCGGGTAGAGCCGGCGCAGGTCGTCGGCCTTGTCCCAATGGGTGGTCGCCGGTCGGCCGTCGAGAAGCCCTGCTGCCGCGAGCGCGAAGGCGCCGGTACAGATCGACACGATTCGGGTGCCCGTCCGTACGCGCTCCAGCGCTTGACGCAGTTCGGCAGGGCAGGTGCCGTCGAAGCGGACCTCTTGCAGCCTCGTCCCGGGGATCACGACCGTGTCCGCCGAGTCGAGAGCTTCAGGACCACGGGTGGGCACCATCGCGAACCCGGACAGGGTCCGCACGGGCTCGGTCGACAGGCCGATCAACTCGACGTCGTACAGCGGATTTCCCGCATCGTCGGCGGCCTGCCCGAACACCATCGGCGGAATCGTCGCATCGAACCCGATCACCGGCTCGAGCATCAGGACAGCGATTCGATGAGGGGTCGGGATGCGAGAAGCCATGGCAGCATTTTTACAGATGTTGTCATCTATGCCAATGGCGGCGCCGATCGGCGACAGCGAGAGTTGTCCGGTGACCATCGCCGAGACCCCGCGCGTCCGCTCCGGCCCCCGTCTGCACTGGGCGTGGACAGTGGCCGCCGTCAGCTTCGTGACGCTTCTCGCAGCGGCCGGTTTCCGGTCGGTTCCCAGCGTGATGATGGACCCGTTGCACCAGGAGTTCGGCTGGTCCCACGGCACGGTGGGTCTGGCGATGTCGATCAACATGACATTGTTCGGTCTGACCGCGCCTTTCTCGGCGGCACTGATGGACCGTTTCGGAGTGCGTCCGATCCTCGCCGGCGCACTCACCCTGATCGCACTGGGCACGGCTCTCAGCGTCTTCATGACCGCCGGGTGGCAGCTGCTGCTGCTCTGGGGCGTTCTGGTGGGTATCGGCACCGGGTCGATCTCGATGGGGTTCGTGGCCACGGTCGCCACCCGCTGGTTCGTCGAACGCCGCGGATTGGTGACCGGGGTCCTGACGGCTGCGAGCGCCACGGGGCAGCTGATCTTCCTCCCGCTGGTGGCCCTGGTCACCACTCGATACGGGTGGCGGTTGGCGGCCCTGATCGTCGCGGCAGCTGCCTTGGCGGTGGTTCCGCTGATCGTGGTCTTCATGCGAAACCATCCGAGCGACAAGGGGATCAGCGCATACGGTGCGCCGATCGAGCAGCAGCCGTCGCAACCGCCCGTCGCGCGCTCGGGCAGTTTTCGCATGGCTCTGGAAGGGCTGGTGATCGGTGTGCGTACACGGGTGTTCTGGTTGCTCGCGGCGAGTTTCGCGATCTGTGGGGCGACGACAAACGGACTGATCGGCACCCACTTCATCCCGGCTGCGCACGACCATGGAATGCCGACAACGGTCGCTGCAGGTCTACTCGCCACCATCGGGGTGTTCGACGTCGCAGGCACGATCTTCTCCGGCTGGCTCACCGACCGTGTGGACGCTCGGATCCTGCTTGCCGTTTATTACGTGGGAAGGGGAGTGTCACTGCTCGCCCTGCCCGCGCTGCTGTCTCCGCATGCCGAACCGAGCACATGGGTGTTCATCATCTTCTACGGTCTGGACTGGGTAGCGACGGTCCCGCCCACCATCGCGTTGTGCCGAACCCACTTCGCGGACCGCACACCGGTGGTGTTCGGCTGGGTGTTCGCCGCGCATCAACTGGGGGCTGCGGTGGCGGCGTTCGGCGCGGGCCATCTGCGCGACCAGCACGGCAGCTACGACATGGCGTTCTACGTCGCGGCCGGCCTCTGCGTCGTCGCTGCGCTGCTGTCCCTGGGCATTCGGAAGCCCGCGGTTGCCATCACCCAACCGTCGGTGCCATCGGACCGGCTCGCGCACGATAAGCGCTGATCAGCGGGGCGGAATGGGTGGTTGAGAGTCGGCTCGGCCGGGGTGCGATTTGCTGAGGCCGGTATCTTGTCAGTGGGTGCCTCTAGCATTGCCGGGTACGCCCCTGGCTGACACCGACCTTCCGACCCGCATGCGGTCGGTACCCCCGATTCGACACCGAAAAGGACCACTGTGGCTGATCGCCTCATCGTGCGCGGAGCCCGCGAACACAACCTGCGCGGCATCGACGTCGACCTCCCGCGTGACAGCTTGATCGTCTTCACGGGGCTGTCCGGCTCGGGAAAATCGAGCCTGGCGTTCGACACGATCTTCGCCGAAGGACAGCGCCGCTACGTCGAGTCGTTGTCGGCATACGCGCGTCAGTTCCTCGGTCAGATGGACAAGCCCGACGTCGACTTCATCGAGGGACTGTCACCCGCGGTCTCGATTGACCAGAAGTCCACCAACCGGAACCCGCGTTCCACCGTCGGCACCATCACCGAGGTCTACGACTACCTCCGTCTGCTCTACGCACGTGCGGGCAAGGCCCACTGCCCCGAGTGCGGTTCGGCCATCGAGAAGCAGACCCCTCAGCAAATCGTCGACCAGGTGCTCGAGATGGAACAGGGCATCCGTTTCCAGGTGTTGGCGCCGGTGGTCCGCACCCGCAAGGGTGAATTCGTCGACCTGTTCGGAACCCTTCAGACACAAGGTTTTTCGCGTGCCCGGATCGATGGCGTGGTGTACCCGCTCACCGATCCGCCGAAGCTCAAGAAGCAGGAAAAGCACGACATCGAGGTCGTGGTGGACCGGTTGTCCGTCAAGTCCTCGGCCAAACAGCGACTCACCGAGTCGGTCGAGACCGCATTGGGCCTGGCCGACGGTGTGGTGGTCCTCGACTTCGTCGACCTGGAGGAGAACGACCCCCACCGGGAACGGCGCTTCTCCGAGCGGATGGCCTGCCCCAACGGCCACCCGATCGCCATCGACGACCTCGAACCGCGGTCCTTTTCGTTCAACTCGCCGTACGGTGCGTGCCCGGAGTGCGACGGGCTCGGCATCCGCAAAGAGGTGGACGAGGAACTCGTCGTGCCCGACCCGGACCTGTCGCTTGCCGACGGTGCGATCGCGCCGTGGTCGGGCGGCCACAACGCCGACTATTTTCTCCGGTTGCTCTCAGGCCTCGGCGACGAGATGGGGTTCGACACCAAGACGCCGTGGAAGAAACTCCCGCTCAAGGCGCGTAAGGCGATCCTGAACGGCAGCGACCACCAGGTGCACGTCCGTTTCCGCAACCGCTACGGACGTACGCGCTCGTACTACACCGAGTTCGAAGGTGTGATGTCGTTCCTGCACCGGCGCATGGAACAGACCGAGTCCGAGCAGATGAAGGACCGGTACGAGGGATACATGCGTGACATCCCCTGTCCCGAGTGCGGCGGCGCCCGCCTGCGCCCCGAGATCCTCGCCGTCACCCTCGATCACCAGCGTTTCGGTGAGAAGTCGATCGCGGACGTGTGTGCGTTGTCGGTCGCCGAGTGCGCCGATTACCTGTCCGACCTCAAGCTGGGCTCGCGCGAGCAGGCCATCGCCGGACGTGTGCTCAAAGAGGTGCAATCCCGCATCACGTTCCTGCTCGACGTCGGTCTCGAGTACCTGTCGTTGTCACGCGCTGCCGGATCGCTCTCCGGCGGCGAGGCGCAACGCATCCGCCTGGCCACCCAGATCGGCTCCGGTCTGGCCGGCGTGCTCTACGTGCTCGACGAGCCGTCGATCGGCCTCCACCAGCGCGACAACCGTCGTCTCATCGACACCCTCACCCGGCTGCGCAACCTGGGCAACACCCTCATCGTCGTCGAGCACGACGAAGACACCATCCGCTCGGCGGACTGGATCGTCGACATCGGCCCGTATGCCGGCGAGCACGGTGGGCGTGTGGTCCACAGCGGTAGCTATAAAGATCTGCTGACCAACACCGAGTCCCTGACCGGTGCATATCTGTCCGGTCGAGAGTTCCTCGAGGTCCCCGAGATCCGGCGTCCGATCGACCGCAAGCGACAGCTGACCGTTGTCGGCGCACGTGAGCACAACTTGGACAACATCGACGTGGTGTTCCCGCTCGGTGTGCTCACCGCGGTCACCGGCGTCTCGGGTTCGGGCAAGTCCACGCTCGTCAACGACATCCTGGCCACGGTGATGGCCAACAAGCTCAACGGTGCTCGCCAGGTACCGGGTAGGCACACGCGGATCAACGGCATGGACAATCTCGACAAGCTGGTGCGCGTCGACCAGTCGCCGATCGGTCGGACCCCGCGGTCGAACCCGGCCACCTACACCGGTGTGTTCGACAAGATCCGTACGCTCTTCGCCGCGACAACCGAGGCGAAGGTCCGTGGCTACCAACCGGGACGATTCTCGTTCAACGTCAAGGGCGGTCGCTGTGAGGCGTGTACCGGCGAGGGCACCATCAAGATCGAGATGAACTTCCTGCCCGACGTGTACGTCCCCTGCGAGGTGTGCCACGGTGCGCGGTACAACCGCGAAACGCTGGAAGTCCACTACAAGGGCAAGACCATCTCCGAGGTCTTGGACATGCCGATCGAGGAGGCCGTCGATTTCTTCGAGGCCATCACCTCGATCCACCGATACCTCAAGACCCTGAACGACGTCGGCTTGGGCTACGTCCGACTCGGACAGCCGGCCCCGACACTGTCCGGTGGCGAGGCGCAGCGTGTGAAGCTGGCCGCAGAGCTCCAGAAGCGGTCGACCGGACGCACGGCATACGTGCTGGACGAGCCGACCACCGGCCTGCACTTCGAGGACATCCGCAAGCTGCTCAAGGTGATCAACGGGCTCGTCGACAAGGGCAACTCCGTGATCGTCATCGAGCACAATCTCGACGTCATCAAGACCGCGGACTGGGTCATCGACATGGGACCGGAAGGTGGTTCCGGTGGCGGCACGGTCGTGGCGGAAGGTACGCCCGAAGACGTCGCAGCGGTGCCGGAGAGCCACACCGGAAAGTTCCTCGCGGAGATGCTCAAACCGCAGACGGTCGCATCTGTCCCGGCCAAGCCCAAGCGCAAAACGCCCGCACGCAAAGCTGCGGCGAAGCAGACTGGTCGTAAGCAAGAGGTCGCAGCGAGTTGATCGCGGCCGACCGGCTGTCCCATCCACCGAGTAGGAGTCAGCACCATGGTTGACATGAAGCCGCGCAGTCGCACCGTCACCGACGGGATCTCGGCGGCACCCAGCCGCGGGATGTTGCGGGCGGTCGGAATGGGCGACGAGGACTGGGGTAAGGCCCAGATCGGCATCGGGAGCTCGTGGAACGAGATCACACCGTGCAACCTCTCGCTCGATCGGCTCGCGCAGGCGGCCAAGGAGGGCGTGCACGCCGGCGGTGGTTATCCACTGCAGTTCGGCACCATTTCGGTGTCGGACGGGATCTCCATGGGACACGAGGGCATGCACTTCTCGTTGGTGTCGCGTGAGGTGATCGCCGATTCGGTGGAAACCGTGATGCAGGCCGAACGGCTCGACGGGTCGGTCCTGCTCGCCGGGTGTGACAAATCTCTGCCCGGGATGATGATGGCCGCGGCGCGCCTCGACCTCGCCTCGGTGTTCCTCTATGCCGGCACCATCGCGCCTGGCTGGGTCAAGCTCAGCGACGGCAGCGAACGTGACGTCACACTGATCGACGCTTTCGAGGCCGTCGGGGCATGTCGGGCCGGGAAGATGTCCGAGGACGATCTCGGCCGCATCGAGCGCGCCATCTGTCCGGGTGAGGGTGCCTGCGGAGGTATGTACACGGCGAACACGATGGCGTCGATCGCCGAGGCTATGGGTATGAGCCTCCCGGGATCGGCGTCACCGCCCGCAGCGGACCGCAGGCGTGACGCCTTCGCGCACCGCTCCGGCGAGGCAGTGGTCAACCTGATCCGTCTCGGCATCACCGCCCGCGACATCATCACCAAGCCCGCGCTGGAGAACGCCATCACGGTCACCATGGCCCTCGGCGGTTCCACCAATGCCGTCCTGCACCTGCTGGCCATTGCCAGTGAAGCGGATGTTGATCTCGATCTCGACGACTTCAACCGCATCGGCGACCGCACCCCCCACCTGGGCGACCTCAAACCCTTCGGCCGGTTCGTGATGAACGACTTCGACCGTCACGGCGGTATCCCGGTGGTCATGAAGGCTCTGCTCGACGCCGGCCTCCTCAACGGGGATGCACTGACCGTCACCGGAAAGACGTTGTCGGAGAACCTCGCTGCGATGGACATCGCGCCACTCGACGGCGACGTCATCCGCACGCTGAGCAACCCCATCCACAAGACCGGCGGGATCACGGTGCTTCACGGCTCACTCGCCCCCGAAGGCGCGGTGGTGAAGTCCGCGGGATTCGACGCCGACACCTTCGAGGGTCCGGCGCGAGTGTTCGAGCGCGAGCAGGGCGCGCTGGCCGCTCTCGCGGATGGCGTCATCAAAGCCGGTGACGTGGTGGTCATCCGATACGAAGGTCCTAAGGGCGGACCGGGCATGCGCGAGATGCTCGCGATCACCGGCGCCATCAAGGGGGCCGGTCTCGGCAAAGACGTGTTGCTGCTGACCGACGGCCGTTTCTCCGGCGGAACCACCGGACTGTGCATCGGGCACCTCGCGCCCGAGGCATCAGACGGGGGACCGGTGGCCTTCATCCGCGACGGCGACCGCATTCGCGTGGACATCGCTGCGCGGACATTGGATCTCCTCGTCGACGACGACGAGCTGGAGTCACGCAAACAGGACTGGCAGCCTCTCGACCACAAGTACCAGCGGGGTGTGCTCTCAAAGTACGCCAAGCTGGTCCGTTCGGCGTCCGTCGGAGCCGTCACCCACTGACCCGCCGAACCCGAAAGTGCCCTCATGGCGGTGAACACCAGGTCACCTCCGCCACCGGGGCACACTTCGGGCTAGTCGGTGACGGGTCCGGTCTGCTTCTCGCCCGGGCCCTTCCCCGGTTCATCGGGATGCGCGCTGGCCTCGCGGAAGGCGAGCTGCAGACTCTTGAGGCCGTCGCGCAGGGGAGCGGCATGGATACCGAGATCGGCAACCGACGACTGTACGAGTCCGGCCAGTGCACCGATCAGTTTCCGCGCCTCGTCGAGGTCGAAGTGCGGACTGGTCGACGGGTCGCTCTCGGACAACCCCAGCTTTTCCGCCGCCGCACTCATCAACATCACCGCAGCACGCGTGATCACCTCGATGGCCGGAACCTCGGCCAGGTCGCGTACCTCGGGCTCGGAATTCACGTTTTCCGTCATGGCTGTTAGACTTCCACCTACGACCGCCCTGGCGTACGCCGGGGTTGCAAGTGGAGTTCACACTCCCACCGCTCGACGTCGGTGTCTTCGCAAGAAGCCCGCACAGTTGAACGGTCCGGTTTTGTCGCCGGAGGTATCCGCGTCAGCGGAATATTTCCGGTGGCCTCTGAGTTGGAGGCTGTGATCGCTGGGATGCGATAGGTGACATGAACCGGTCGGTGTGGGCCCCGTCGATGAACATTCATCGAGCCGGGGCCTTTTCGCTGAGGATCTGTCTTCACCAGTTGCTCCCGCGGTCCAACCCGACAGAAAACGTCTGCCACGAGGAACCACCTACGTACGCGGACACAAATGAGGAGGCCCCATCAGCACTGAGACTCGTATCAATGAGCGCATCCGAGTTCCCGAGGTCCGTTTGGTCGGACCGAACTCGGAGCAGGTCGGCATCGTCCGCGTGGAAGATGCCCTGCGCTTGGCTATCGAGGCCGATCTTGATCTGGTCGAGGTGGCCCCGAACGCGCGCCCGCCGGTCTGCAAGATCATGGACTACGGCAAGTTCAAATACGAGGCGGCACAGAAGCAGCGCGAATCGCGTCGCAACCAGCAGATGACCGTCATCAAGGAGCAGAAGCTCCGCCCCAAGATCGACGACCACGATTACGAGACCAAAAAAGGTCACGTCATCCGCTTCCTCGAAGCCGGGTCCAAGGTCAAGGTGACGATCATGTTCCGCGGACGCGAGCAGTCGCGACCCGAGCTCGGTTACCGATTGCTGCAGCGCTTGGGCAACGACGTCGGCGAGTACGGGTTCGTCGAGACCTCCGCCAAGCAGGATGGCCGCAACATGACGATGGTTCTGGCCCCGCACAAGGGCGCCAAGACCAAAGCACAAGCTCAAGCACAAGCTCAGGCACCGAAAGCGCAACCAGCGCAGAGTGCACCCAGTAAGCCTGCGGCAGATTCAGGACCGGCTCCGGCCGCAAATCCTGAAGGCTGACTGCCTCCCAGGCTGACCGAGAAGAAAGGCATAACCATGCCCAAGACAAAGACCCACAAGGGAACCGCGAAGCGATTCAAGGTGACCGGCAGTGGCAAGATCGTCCGCCAGCGCGCAAACCGTCGCCACTTGATGGAGCACAAGCCCACCAAGCGCACGCGTCGTCTCGACGGCACCGTCGTCGTCTCTGAGAACGATGCTCCCCGCATCAAGCGCCTGCTGAAGATCTGACGCTCCCCACAGACCACCCGCTGGCCGGTTCCCGGCAGCCGCACTACTAAGAGGTAAATCAACGATGGCACGCGTAAAAAGGGCGGTAAACGCCCAGAAGAAGCGTCGTACAACCCTGGAGGCTTCCAAGGGCTACCGCGGACAGCGTTCGCGGCTCTACCGCAAGGCCAAAGAGCAGCAGCTGCATTCGCTCACCTACGCGTACCGGGACCGCCGGGCGCGCAAGGGCGAGTTCCGCAAGCTCTGGATCTCGCGGATCAACGCCGCAGCCCGGGCCAACGACATCACCTACAACCGCTTCATCCAGGGTCTGAAGATCGCTGGTGTCGAGGTCGACCGGAAGATCCTCGCCGAGATCGCCGTCAGCGATCCCGAGGCCTTCACCGGTCTGGTTGCTGTCGCCAAGAAGGCGCTGCCGTCGGACGTCAACGCGCCGGCCGCCTGATCGAGCCCGCCAACAACATGTCCGCGCCGGACGTTCTCTCCGAACGTTCGGCGCGGATTGTTTCGTACGCCAAACTGCACCGTTCCGCCGGCCGACGCAAGGCAGCCGCATTTTTGGCCGAGGGCGCCAACTCGGTGGCGGCTGCACTGCAGAGTCGTCGCGCCCGAGTCCTGCTCGCGACGGACGACGCGCACCTCCGGAACGCTGACCTGATCGACGACGCTCAGCGCTCGGGCATCGAGGTCTGCGCGATCACTGAGGGCGCCGCGTCCAAGCTCGCCGACACGGTCACCAGCACTGGTCTGTTCGTGATTGCCGACCTGGTCAACGTACCCCTCGCCGACGTACTGGCGACCTCGCCTCGCCTGCTTGCGGTGCCCGTCGAGATGACCGACCCCGGCAACGCCGGCACGCTCATCCGAACTGCAGATGCAATGGGCGCCGACGCCGTGGTGCTGGCAGGCGACAGTGTGGACCCCCACAACGGGAAGTGTGTGCGTTCCACCGCCGGAAGCGTTTTCCATATCCCCATCGCTCGTGAGCGCGACATCGATGTGGTCCTGGCAGAACTGCGTGCCGCCGGGGTCGCGATCTGCGCAACATCCGGGAATGCCGAGCTGAGTCTGCCCGAGGCCGGCCACGTGTTGTCGGGTCCGACTGCTTGGCTCTTCGGCAATGAGGCGCACGGTCTGTCCGAGGACATCCTCGGCCGCGCCGACCATCGCATCTCGATCCCGATCAGGGGCCGGGCCGAGAGCCTCAACTTAGCTGCTGCGGCCGCGATCTGCCTGTATGCCAGCGCCGATGCGCATTCGGGTGTCGACTACCCTCGTACGGGGTCCAGCCCGACCCCCTGAACCTTTCTCCCCAACATCTGACGAGCAGGAGTTACCGCAGCCGTGGCCGACGAGTCGATCCCAATCAGCGAGGCGGACAAGTCACTCGCGACCGCAGTGGACGCCGCTGTGGCAGCGTTCTCCGACGCGGTCGACCTGCCCGCGCTCGCGGTCGCGAAGACCGAACACATGGGGGACAAGTCGGCGATCGCTCTGGCCCGCCGTGAGCTCGGCGCGCTGCCCAAAGAGCAGAAGGCCGAAGCGGGGAAGCGAGTCAACATCGCCCGTGGCCAGGTCCAGCGCGCCTACGAGGAGCGATTGGCGGTCTTGACCGCCGAACGCGACGCGGCCGTCCTGGTCGCCGAGACCATCGATGTCACCTTGCCCAGTGCGCGTCGTCCGTCGGGAGCGCGGCACCCGATCACGGTGATCGCCGATCAGGTCGCCGACGTGTTCGTCGGGATGGGCTGGGAGATCGCCGAGGGACCCGAGGTCGAGACCGAGCACTTCAACTTCGATGCCCTGAACTTCCTGCCCGACCACCCGGCGCGTTCGATGCAGGACACGTTCTACATCGCTCCACCCGATTCACGGCAGGTGTTGCGCACACACACCTCACCCGTCCAGGTCCGCGCGATGCTCTCGCGTGACCTCCCGATCTACGTCGCCTGCCCGGGCCGCACATTCCGCACCGACGAACTCGACAGCACCCATACCCCGGTGTTTCACCAGGTCGAGGGTCTGGCCGTGGACAAGGGGCTGACCATGGCGCATCTACGCGGCACGCTCGACCTGTTCGCGAAGGCGCTGTTCGGACCCGAGACCGTGACCCGGATGCGGCCCAGCTACTTCCCGTTCACCGAACCGTCGGCCGAGGTGGACGTCTGGTTCACCGGTAAGAAAGGCGGAGCAGGCTGGGTAGAGTGGGGCGGCTGTGGCATGGTCAATCCTAATGTGTTGCGCGCCAGCGGAATCGACCCAGACGTCTATTCGGGATTCGCTTTCGGCATGGGTCTCGAACGCACGCTGCAGTTCCGCAACGACCTGCCCGACATGCGCGACATGGTCGAGGGTGACATCCGATTCACGGTGCCCTTCGGCCCCGGCGCCTGATTTCCTTCCGAACGAAAGAGCTGAGTTCCAGTGCAAGTAGCGCAGTCGTGGCTGACCGAAGTCCTGCAACGTGGCGCGCCCGGATGGAGCGCATCGTCTGCCCAGATCGATGAAGGCTTCGTGCGGGTCGGTTTCGAGATCGAAGAGATCCGCTCGTTGCCCGTGATCACCGGTCCGCTGGTGGTCGGCCGGGTCAACCACATCGAGCAGCTCACCGAGTTCAAGAAGCCGATCCGGTACTGCCAGGTCGACGTCGGTGAAGCCGCTGATCGCGGAATCGTCTGTGGTGCACAGAATTTCGCCGAGGGCGACCTGATCGTCGCGGCTCTGCCGGGCAGCGTCTTGCCAGGCGACTTCGCCATCGCGGCACGCAAGACCTACGGCAGGGTATCCGACGGGATGATCTGCTCGGTGTCGGAGATGGGCATCGGCAACGATCACAGCGGGATCCTGGTGTTGCCCCCGAACATCGCCGCCCCGGGGTCTGACGCCCGCGTGGTCCTGGGTCTGGACGACACCGTCATCGACGTCAATGTGACTCCCGACCGTGGCTACGCGTTCTCGGTCCGGGGGTTGTCCCGGGAGCTCGCCTGCAGCTTCGATCTGGAGTTCACCGATCCCGCGGATACACCCGACCTGTCCACGAGCGCAGGCGATTCCGGCTGGCCCGTGCGTATCGACCCGGCGTCGGGGGCCACGCGGTACAGCGCAGCTGTCGTCCGTGGCATCGACCCGACAGCTCCGTCGCCGTGGTGGCTCGTCAAACGGCTGATGTTGGCCGGTGTGCGTCCGATCTCGGCCGCTGTCGACATCACCAACTACGTGATGCTCGAACTGGGCCAACCGCTGCACGCTTTCGACGCTGCGAAACTGTCGGGCGAGATCGTGGTGCGCCGCGCACTCGCCGGAGAAAAGCTGACCACGCTCGACGATGCCGTCCGCGTTCTCGACCCCGAAGACGTTGTGATCACCGACGAGTCGGGACCCATCGCGTTGGCGGGTGTGATGGGCGGGGCGTCCACCGAGATCAACCTCGAAAGCAGCGACGTGCTGCTCGAAGCCGCTACCTTCGATCCGGTTGCGGTCTTCCGGACGGCAAAACGGCATCGCCTCACCAGTGAGGCGAGCAAGCGATTCGAGCGGGTGGTCGACCCTCTTATCACCGATGTCGCGTTGCTCAGGGCTGCCCAGCTGCTCACCGAGATCTGCGGTGGCACAATCGATCCCGTCTACACAGATGTCGGCGATGTGGCTCCGCAGACTCCGGTCACGATGGCGTTGACGGCGCCTTCGGCCACCGCGGGTATCGCCTATCCCGATGGCACCGCGGTGCGGCGCCTCGAGCAAGTCGGCTGTGAGGTCGCCGCGTCCGGTGACAACCTCACAGTGGTCCCGCCGAGTTGGCGTCCCGATCTACGTCAGAGCGCCGATCTTGTGGAAGAGGTGCTGCGCCTCGAGGGCTACGAGAACATCCCGGTTGCCGTTCCGACGGCTCCTGGAGGCACTGGCCTGACCCCGGCCCAGCGCCGTCGACGCAGCATCGGACGCAGCCTTGCGTTGTCGGGCTATGTCGAGGTGCTGCCTTACCCGTTCATGCCTGCCGACGTGTTCGACGTGTGGAACCTCCCGGCCGACGATCCGCGCCGCAACACCGTCAAGGTGCTCAACCCGCTGGAAGCGGACCGTCCGGAGTTGAACTCCACCCTGCTGCCCGGACTGTTGGAGATGGTGGGGCGCAACCTTGCTCGGGGACAACGTGATCTGTCGATGTTCGCAATCGGGCAGGTGGTGCTGGCCGGTGCCGGCGTGCACCCGGTGCCGGCGTTGCCGGTTGATCGTCGACCCAGCGATGACGAGGTCGCCGAGCTGATCGGTTCGTTGCCCGCGCAGCCGCTGCATGTCGCCGCCGTTCTGACTGGTCTGCGAGAGCCGGCAGGGCCGTGGGGCAAGGGACGTCAGGCCGATCCCACCGACGTTTTCGATGCCGTACGCATCATCGGCCAGGCTGCCGGTGTCGAGCTGACGCTGCGCTCGGGCTCCGAGGTGCCCTGGCATCCGGGCCGCTGCGCCGAGGTTCTGGTCGATGACTCCGTGGTCGGCTGGGCGGGTGAACTACATCCGGCGGTGCTCGAGAAGATGCACCTTCCGGCACGGTCCTTGGCGCTCGAGATCAACATCGACGCCGTACCGCTCAGCGAGCGTTTGGTGTCGCCGCGTATCTCGCCGTACCCTCCCGTGTTGCAAGACCTCGCAGTGGTCGTCGACGCCGATGTCGCGGCGGCCGATGTGCAGGCCGCGCTGGCCGCCGGAGCCGGTGAACTGCTCGAGAGCATCGCACTGTTCGATGTGTTCACCGGTGAGCAGGTGGGGGACGGCCGCAAATCGTTGACCTTTTCCCTGCGCTTCCGGGCAACCGACCGCACCCTCACCGAAGACGAGGCCACTGCAGCCCGCGACGCCGCGCTCGCGCAGGCGACGGCGACTGTCGGTGCACAGATGCGTAGCTGACTGGGTCCGCGCCGTCCTATGTGGCGACTGGACCAGTGAGATAATTTTGGATTGTGGGGCCCAAGTTGGCCACCACGTCTTCGACGGGCAGTGAGGTCAGCGGCTCGAAGCGCAGCAGGTAACGGGTCAACACCGTGCCGAGCATGGCGGCGGCGATGAGGTTTGCCCGCAACCGACCGGTGCCAACGGGGTTGTCGGCCCGTTCGGTGATCTCTGCGAGTACCACCTCGAGCAACATTGTGCGGATCAGGGTCGGGTCGGGCCCACCGATCACTGTGCGTAGTACGGCAATTCCCGATTCCTGGAACTCGCCATCCCACACCTCCAGAACGGTGCGCACGAGGGTTGCGCCCAGCTCATCGATAGGGACCTCTCGCAGCGGTCCCACCACCTCGAGCGGGTCGATGGGAAACTCGATCGCGGCCAGAAACAGCATGTGTTTGGTGCCGAAATAGTGGTGCACAAGTGCCGGATCCACCCCCGCGTCCGCGGCGACCGCGCGAATGGATGTGCGGTCGAGTCCGTCACGAGCGAAGAGTGTGCGGGCCGACGTCAAGATCTGTCCCTTGGTGTCAGGTTCACCTGGGCGCCGTCCTGATCGTCTCGGTGCGCTCACCCCGGCATCATCTCAAGGTGCCGGTCGCGCCGGACGAGCCGGTCCATCACTCGGTCCGTCGCCGCAGCGAGGCGGCGGCCAACGCCAGTGCCGCGATGGTGCACAGCAGTACAACCAGCAGGTCCCGCCACATCGTGCCGGTCGGTTCGGCGTATTTACCCACTTGATCGAGCGCTTCCACGGCGTAGCTCAGCGGCATCACATTGCTGATCATCTCGAGCCACCGCGGCAGATCGGCTCGCGGTACGAAGAGTCCACACAGGAACAACTGGGGGATGACCACCACCGGCAAGAATTGGACGGCCTGGAATTCGGTCTGGGCAAAAGCGCTGCACAACAATCCGAGACCGACGCCGAGGATGGCGTCCAGGATCGCGATCACGAGAACCCAACCGATGCTTCCGGCCGTCTGCAGTCCGAGAATCCAGAAAGACACGACACACGCAAGTGCTGCTTGTGCCATCGCGGCCGTGGAGAACGCGGCGCCGTAGCCGACCAGCAGGTCCGCCTTGCTCATGGGGGTGGTGAGCAGTCGTTCCAACGTGCCGGACGATCTCTCGCGCAACATCGCGATCGAGGTGATCAAGAACATGATGGCGAATGGGAGCACTCCGAGCAGAACGAGCGCGATCCGATCGAACGGCTCGGGTCCGCCGGGAGGACCGACCTGGTTCTCGAACATGAAGTACAGCAACGTCATCAGGATCACCGGGATGAGCAGGATCATGGCGATCGTTCGTGGGTCGGCCTTGAGTTGCCGCAGAACTCGGCCGGTGGTCGAGAGGGCGATGGTGGCATTCATGATGCGGTCCGTTCAGTGATCAGGGCGAGGAAGGCTTGTTCGAGGTTGGTCTGATGCGTCCGCGCGCGTAGTTCGTCCGGTGTGAGTTCAGCGATGACTCCGCCTTCACGCATCAGCACGAGGGCGTCGCAGTGGTCGGCCTCGTCCATCACGTGACTGGACACGAGCAGGGTGGTCCCGGTGTCGGCCAGGGCACGGAAACGCACCCACAACTCCGCCCGCAGAACCGGGTCGAGCCCCACGGTCGGTTCGTCGAGGATCAAGATCTCGGGACTACCGACGAGGGCGCAGGCGATCGACACACGGCTGCGCTGACCTCCTGACAACTGGGAAGTTCGGCGACCACGGAAATCGTCGAGACCGACGGCGTGAATCGAGTCGTTGATCAGGTCGCGACGACGATAGAGGTCGGCGAAGTAACGGACGTTCTCTTCGACGGTGAGATCCGTGTAGACCGAGGGAGCCTGCGTCACGTAGCCGACGCGTCCGCGGAGTTCTTTTGCCCCGGCCGGACGGTCCAGCACGCTGATGGAGCCGGACGTGATGCGTTGAGTGCCCACCACTGAACGCATGAGCGTGGTCTTGCCGCACCCCGATGGTCCGAGCAGACCGGTGATCGATCCGCGGGGTACCGACAGCGTCACGCCGTTCAGTGCACGAGCGCTACCGCGCCTCACGACCAGGTTGTCGATTCGGACGGCGGGTTGCGGGTAGGTGGTGGAGTCTGGCTGTGCCATGGCGGTCTCAATTCATCTCGTGTTGAATTCATTGCCTGATGAAAAAGTAAACCGTATGAACGCAGCCGTCAATGGTGGGGTAGATGAATTAACTTGCGGCAACGTGCATAATGAATCACATGACCGTGTCAGTGGCTGTCGCCGGAGCCAGCGGGTACGCAGGCGGGGAAATTCTTCGCCTGTTGCTCGGCCATCCCAAGTACACCTCGGGAGAGATGCGAATCGGTTCACTCACCGCTGGTTCGAACGCGGGGTCGCTATTGGGTGCCCATCATCCCCACCTTTTGCCGCTGGCGGACCGCGAACTCGGCGAGACCACCACCGAAGCGCTGACCGGGCACGACGTGGTGTTCCTGGCGCTCCCGCACGGAACGTCGGGGCCGGTCGCCGACGCGTTGCCGCCCAGCACCCTGGTGATCGACTGCGGTGCCGACTTTCGCTTGCAGGACTCGGCGGAGTGGGACAAGTACTACGGCGGAAATCATGCCGGCAGCTGGCCGTACGGCCTGCCCGAGCTTCCCGGGAACCGCGAGATCTTGTCCGGTGCCTCGCGAATCGCAGTGCCGGGTTGCTATCCGACGGTGAGCACACTTGCGTTGTTACCCGCCGTCGCGGCGGGAATCGTCGGGCCGCAACTGACGATCGTCGCGGTGACCGGCGCCTCGGGCGCGGGCCGTTCGCCACGGGTCGATCTGCTGGGTTCGGAGGTGATCGGTTCCGCTCGTGCCTATGGGGTCGGCGGGTCACACAGGCATACACCTGAAATCATCCAGAACCTGTCGGCCGTGGGGAACTCACCGGTCAGCGTCTCCTTCACCCCAATACTGGTGCCGATGACCCGGGGCATCCTCGCGACGTGCACAGCTCCCTCGACCGCAACCACCGCCGAGGCCCGTGCCGTGTACGAGAAGGCATATGCGGATGAGCCTTTTGTTGCGCTGTTGCCCGAAGGCCGGCTGCCGGCCACCGGGTCGGTGATGGGGTCGAACGCGGTACAACTCAGCGTCGCCGTCGACGAGCGTGCGGGCACCCTGGTCGCCGTCGCTGCGATCGACAATCTCACCAAAGGCACTGGCGGTGGCGCGGTCCAATCCATGAACCTTGCGCTGGGCTGGGACGAAACAGAGGGTCTGAGCACTGTGGGTGTGGCGCCATGAGCAACGGTGATACGACTGTCAACGGCATCGAGCCCGATTCGGTTGCCGCGCCAGAGAATTGGCGGGAGGTGGCCGGCGGGCACCGGATGACTCGATTGCAGGGCGTCACGGCATCCTCAGGTTTCCGGGCTGCGGGCATCGCTGCGGGTATCAAGGCCAGCGGCAAGGAAGATCTGGCGTTGGTGTTCAACGAGGGCCCCGAGTACGAGGCCGCTGGTGTGTTCACGGAGAACAAGGTCAAGGCCGCGCCGGTGTTGTGGAGCCGGCAGGTCTTGTCCACCGGCAGGCTTCGGGCCGTGATCCTCAACTCCGGCGGTGCGAACGCCTGCACGGGGCCCGGGGGGTTCCAAGACGCGCACGCCACGGCGGAAGCCGTGGCAGAAGCCATCAGTGGCTGGGGTACCGAGACGGGCGCCATCGAGGTCGCGGTCTGCTCAACCGGTCTGATCGGTGACCGGTTGCCCATGGACAAGGTGCTGGCAGGTGTGATCGAGGTGGTACACGAGATGGGCGGCGGTATCTCGGGTGGGACCGATGCCGCGCACGCGATCATGACCACCGACACGGTGCCGAAGCAATCTGCGTTCCACCACGCCGACGGCTGGAATGTCGGAGGCATGGCCAAAGGTGCAGGCATGCTTGCTCCATCATTGGCGACGATGTTGTCGGTGTTGACCACGGACGCGAAGGTGACCGCGGCTCAGCTCGACGAGGCACTGCGGGCGGCGGCAGCGATCACATTCGATCGGCTGGATGTCGACGGCGCCAGTTCCACCAACGACACCGTGCTGCTACTGAGTTCGGGCGCCAGTGAGGTCGAACCCTCCCAGGCCGACCTCAACGAGGCGGTGCGGCTGGTGTGTGACGATCTCGCTGCCCAGATGCAGGCCGACGCCGAGGGTGTCACCAAACGAGTGGTGGTCACCGTGACCGGCGCAGCCAGTGATTCCGAAGCGCTTGTCGCGGCACGCACGATCGCCCGGGACAGTCTGGTGAAGACCGCGTTGTTCGGATCCGATCCCAACTGGGGCCGTGTCCTCGCCGCAGTCGGTATCGCGCCCATCGAGCTCGACCCTGACCGGATTGCCGTGCGGTTCAACGGTTCACCGGTGTGTGAACACGGGATGGGTGTCCCGGGCGCGCGCGAGGTGGATCTCTCGGTCACCGATATCGACCTCACTGTAGACCTGGGAATCGGATCGGGCAGCGCGTGGATCCGCACCACGGACCTGTCCCATGCGTATGTCGAAGAGAACTCGGCGTACTCGTCGTGATGGGCGCACTCACGCCTCTCGAGAAGGCGCACGTTCTCGCGGAAGCACTTCCGTGGCTGCAGCGGTTCTCCGGCAAGGTGATCGTCGTCAAATACGGCGGCAACGCCATGATCGACGACACCCTGAAAGCGGCATTCGCCGAGGACATGGTGTTCCTGCGGACCTGTGGAATCCATCCGGTCGTGGTCCACGGCGGCGGACCGCAGATCTCGGCGATGCTCAAACGCCTCGGGCTCACCGGCGAGTTCCGTGGTGGATTCCGGGTCACCACACCGGAAGTGATGGATGTGGTGCGGATGGTGCTCTTCGGTCAGGTCGGCCGGGAACTCGTGGGTCTGATCAACGCACACGGACCCTATGCGGTCGGCATCTCGGGGGAGGACGCGCACCTGTTCACCGCGACGCGCCGCTCGGTTCTCGTGGACGGCGAGGCCACCGATATCGGGCTGGTGGGTGACGTGACGACTGTGGATCCTGCTGCCGTCACCGATCTCATTGCAGCGGGGCGTATTCCGGTGGTGTCGACCATCGCGCCCGATGCGGACGGGGTGGTGCACAACATCAATGCCGACACCGCCGCGGCAGCGTTGGCCCAGGCACTCGGTGCCGAGAAGCTGGTGGTGCTCACCGATGTCGAGGGGCTGTACACCAATTGGCCCGACCGCGACTCGCTGGTGTCGCAGATCAACACAACCGACCTCGCCGAGCTGCTCCCGCGGCTTGATTCGGGCATGGTCCCGAAGATGGAGGCGTGCTTGCGCGCAGTGGGCGGAGGTGTCGGTCAAGCGCATGTGATCGACGGGCGCACACCACATTCGATGCTCCTCGAGCTCTTCACGAGCGAGGGCATCGGCACCATGGTGGTTCCCGACCACGAACATGCGGCGCCGCCGGCCTATGGGCATGACGTGCCCGCCGTGGACCACGCTCAGACGCACCCGACACCTAGTGGGGAAAACAAATGACACACGATCGGACCGAGGCCTTGCAAGAACGGTGGTCGGCTTCGCTGATGAAGAACTACGGGACGCCGAAGGTGGCCCTGAAGTCCGGGCTCGGAGCGGTTCTCACCGATGTGGAGGGTCGCGAGTATCTCGACCTTCTCGGTGGGATCGCGGTGAACGTCCTGGGGCATGCCAACCCCGGCGTCATCGCGGCGGTGACCGAGCAGATGTCCACTCTCGGACACACCTCGAACATCTATCTCAACGAACCGGTGGTCAAGCTGGCCGAAGCGCTGCTGTCGAGGTGGGGTGTCGAGGGCAGGGCGTTCTTCTGCAATTCCGGCGCCGAGGCCAACGAGGCGGCGTTCAAGATCGCCCGGCGCACCGGGAGGCCAGAGATCATCGCGGCCGAGCAGGCGTTCCACGGACGCACGATGGGCGCGCTCGCACTGACCGGCCAGCCCGCCAAACGCACACCGTTCGAGCCGATGCCGCCCGGTGTGCGGCACGTGCCGTATGGCGACATCG
Source organism: Williamsia sp. R60 (assembly GCF_054063855.1). Lineage (NCBI taxonomy): Bacteria > Bacillati > Actinomycetota > Actinomycetes > Mycobacteriales > Nocardiaceae > Williamsia > Williamsia sp. R60. The sequence goes on along the minus strand of NZ_JBSSGR010000005.1, from coordinate 10,774 downwards.
ATGCGATGGCCGCCGCGATCGGACCTCAGACCGCGGCCGTGTTCCTCGAACCGATCATGGGTGAGAGTGGCGTCGTCGTACCGCCTGTTGACTACTTGGCCTCGGTCCGGCGACTCACCACCGCCCACGGCGCATTGCTGATCCTCGACGAAGTGCAGACCGGAATCGGCCGTACCGGAACGTTTTACGCACATCAGTCGGCCGGGATCACCCCGGACGTGATCACCTTGGCCAAGGGCCTCGGCGGCGGACTGCCGATCGGAGCGGTCCTGGCGACCGGCCCGGCTGCAGATCTGCTCGAGCCTGGTCAACACGGCACCACGTTCGGTGGCAACCCGGTTTGCGCCGCGGCTGCGCTGTCGGTGCTCGATCAGATCGACTCCCAGGGGCTCACCGAGCATGCTGCGTCGCTGGGCAAGTTCATCACCAGCGGCATCGACGATCTGGGCCACCCGCTGATCTCCCACACCCGCGGTGCGGGTCTGCTCTTGGCCGTTGTACTCACCGAGCCGGTCGCCGTTGCGGTCGAGGCCGCGGCTCGCGAGCGTGGGTTCCTCATCAACGCCCCGGCCCCGGACGTGCTGCGGCTGGCGCCGCCGTTGATCCTCACCGAAGATCAGGCAGCTGGGTTCGTGCAAGCGTTGCCCGGCATCCTCGACGCGGCCGGGCAGGCACAGTCATGACGCGGCACTTCTTGAGGGACGACGACCTGTCGCCGGAGGAGCAGGCCCGAGTGTTGGCCCTGGCTGCCGATGTCAAGGCACAACCCTTCGCCCATACACCGCTTTCCGGCCCCAAGGGTGTCGGGGTCATCTTCGACAAGAACTCAACCCGAACGCGGTTTTCCTTCGAGATGGGCATCGCCCAGCTCGGTGGGCACGCGGTGGTTGTGGACGGCAAGGAAACCCAGCTGGGCCGTGATGAGACGCTGGCCGACACGGGCCGGGTCCTGTCCCGGTATGTCGAGGCGATCGTCTGGCGCACATACGGTCAGAACCGTCTCGAAGAGATGGCGTCCACCGCAACCGTCCCGGTCATCAACGCCTTGTCCGACGACTTCCACCCGTGCCAGGTGCTGGCTGATCTGCAGACGATCATCGAACACAAAGGTCGCGCTGCGGGTCTCACGCTCACCTACCTCGGGGACGGCGCGAACAACATGGCCCATTCATTGATGCTCGGCTGTGTGACGGCGGGAATGCACGTCAAAATCAGTGCACCGGAGGGATTCACGCCCGACGAACGGTTTGTCGGCTATGCGCGGGACCGAGCGGCACTCACCGGCGGAAGCGTCGAGGTTGTCGTCGACCCGAAGTCGGCCGTTGCCGGGGCCGATGTTCTCGTGACCGACACCTGGGTGTCGATGGGGCAGGAAGACGACGGACGCGATCGGAGCGCGCCCTTCCGCGCCTATCAGATCAATTCCGATCTGCTGGCTCTTGCCGATCCCCAAGCCATCGTGCTGCATTGCCTGCCCGCACACCGCGGGGAGGAGATCACCGACGAGGTCATCGACGGACCACAGAGTGTGGTGTTCGACGAGGCGGAGAACCGGTTGCATGCCCAGAAGGCGGTGTTGTTGTGGCTGCTGGATCGACGGTGACCACCCGGGCCGGCCGACACGCACGGATCATCGCTCTGCTGGCCGGCCGCGAGGTGCACAGTCAGACCCAGCTGCGGGAGCTTCTCGCCGCCGATGGCATCGACGCGACCCAGGCGACGATCTCCCGTGATCTCGACGAACTGGGTGCGGTGAAGATCCGCGGCGCCGACGGCGGATCCGGCATCTACGTGGTGCCAGAGGACGGCTCACCGGTTCGCGGGGTCAGCGGCGGCACCGACCGCTTGTCGCGCCTGATGGGGGACCTGCTCGTGTCGATCGACTCCAGCGGCGCCATGGCGGTGCTGCGAACCCCGCCCGGCGCGGCGCACTATCTGGCCAGTGCGCTCGACCGCGCGAGCCTTCCCGAAGTCGTCGGCACCATCGCCGGGGACGACACCCTTTTTGTACTTGCCCGCGAGCCGATCACCGGGGCCGACCTGGCCGAGATGCTCGAGGCGCTGGCATGAGATTCTGAGCAGCACCACCTGACGAAACAGCCCTAAGACATACAACGCACGACCGAACTACAAGGAGTAACCCCCTCATGGCGCAGCGCGTGATCCTCGCGTATTCCGGCGGCCTGGACACCTCGGTGGCCATCAGCTGGATCGGTAAGGAAACCGGTAAGGAGGTGGTGGCCGTGGCCATCGACCTCGGCCAGGGTGGCGAGGACATGGAGGTGGTCCGCCAGCGAGCCCTCGATTGTGGGGCGGTGGAGTCGGTGGTGGTCGACGCACGTGACGAGTTCGCCGAGCAGTACTGCCTGCCTGCCATCACCAGCAACGCGCTGTACATGGATCGCTACCCACTGGTGTCGGCCATCTCCCGGCCGCTGATCGCCAAGCACCTGGTGACCGCGGCCCGCGAACACGGCGGCACCACCGTCGCGCACGGTTGCACCGGCAAGGGCAACGACCAGGTTCGATTCGAGGTCGGATTCGGTTCGCTCGCACCGGAACTCGAGGTGATCGCACCGGTCCGCGACTACGCCTGGACCCGTGAGAAGGCCATCACCTTCGCCGAAGAGAACGCCATCCCCATCAACGTGTCCAAGAAGTCACCGTTCTCGATCGACCAGAACGTATGGGGCCGGGCAGTGGAAACCGGTTTCCTCGAAGATCTCTGGAATGCACCCACCAAGGATGTGTACTCGTACACAGAGGATCCGACGATCAACTGGCAGGCACCCGACGAAGTCATCATCAGCTTCGAGAAGGGCCGTCCCACAGCGATCGACGGACGGCCGGTCTCGGTCCTCGAGGCGATCGTCGAACTCAACCGTCGGGCAGGCGCACACGGTGTCGGCCGCCTCGACGTGGTCGAGGACCGATTGGTCGGCATCAAGAGCCGCGAGATCTACGAGGCTCCGGGCGCCATGGTCTTGATCCGCGCGCACGAAGAGCTCGAACACGTCACCCTCGAGCGCGAACTGGGTCGTTTCAAGCGCGGCACCGACCGCAAGTGGGCCGAGCTCGTCTACGACGGACTGTGGTTCTCTCCCCTGAAGTCATCGCTCGAAGCCTTCGTCGACCACACACAGCAGCACGTGAGCGGCGACATCAGGCTCAACCTGCACGGTGGTCACATCGCGGTCACCGGTCGGCGCAGTGAGGAGTCGCTGTACGACTTCAACCTCGCCACCTACGACGAAGGCGACACATTCGACCAGTCGGCAGCCAAGGGCTTTGTCCATCTGCACGGCCTGTCGTCGAAGATCTCGGCGAAGCGGGATCTGCGCTAGATGTCCACGAACCAGGGATCTCTGTGGGGAGGCCGGTTCGCCTCTGGCCCGGCCGACGCCATGGCTGCCCTGAGCAAGTCCACTCACTTCGATTGGGTGTTGGCTCCGTACGACATTCGGGCCTCCCAGGCGCACGCCCGAGTTCTCCACAGCGCCGGCCTGCTGTCGGACGCCGACCTGCAGACCATGCAGGACGGACTGACGAGGTTGGCCGACGATGTCCGGTCGGGCGAGTTCGCACCTGCGGACAGCGACGAAGACGTCCATGGTGCGCTCGAACGCGGTCTGATCGAGCGGGTGGGAGCCGAGGTCGGTGGCCGGCTGCGCGCCGGTCGATCGCGGAACGACCAGGTGGCCACCCTCTTTCGGATGTGGCTGCGCGACGCCGTGCGGATGGTGTCGGCGGGGGTCCTCGATGTGGTGGACGCGCTGGTCGGCCAGGCACGGGCGCATCCCGAAGCGGTGATGCCGGGCAAGACGCACCTGCAGGCTGCGCAGCCGGTGTTGCTCGCGCATCACCTGCTCGCGCACGCCCATCCGTTGATCCGTGATGTCGAGCGGCTGAAGGACTTCGATCGTCGCGCCGCCGTATCGCCCTACGGGTCGGGTGCCCTGGCGGGGTCATCGTTGGGTCTCGACCCCGAGGCCATTGCCGCTGATCTCGGGTTCGATTCGGCGGCAGACAATTCGATCGACGCCACGTCGTCGCGGGACTTCGCTGCCGAAGCCGCCTTCGTCTTCGCGATGATCGGGGTCGACCTGTCCAGGATGGCCGAAGAGGTCATCCTCTGGAGCACACCGGAGTTCGGGTATGTGACGCTGGCCGACGAGTGGTCGACCGGCAGTTCGATAATGCCCCAGAAGAAGAATCCGGACGTCTCGGAACTGACGCGCGGCAAGTCCGGACGGATGATCGGCAACCTCACCGGATTGCTGGCAACCCTGAAGGCACAGCCGCTCGCGTACAACCGTGACCTGCAAGAGGACAAAGAGCCGGTCTTCGACTCGGTCACCCAGTTGCTCCTGCTCCTGCCGGCAATCGCGGGGCTGGTCAGCACCTTGACCTTCGACGAGAACCGAATGGCAGAACTCGCTCCCGCCGGGTTCACGCTGGCCACCGACATCGCGGAGTGGATGGTTCGCGCGGGTGTGCCGTTCCGTGTTGCCCACGAGGTGGCGGGTGCATGTGTCCGCGCCGCCGAGGAAAAGGGGATCGGGCTGCCCGATCTCACCGACGACCAGTTCGCCGAGATCCATCCGGCGTTGACGCCGGCGGTTCGTGATGTGCTGACCGTCGAGGGGTCGATCGCCTCGCGGGATGCACGCGGCGGGACAGCCGGTGTGCGTGTCGCCGAGCAATTGAACAGGCTGGCCGAGGCCGCAATCGGACACAGGGACTTTTAGGGTTCCCGCCGGGGGCGGCCGATGCGGCCGGGGTAGAGTGTGACGCCAGTCACGGTCCAACCAGATGTTGTTTCTTAGGGGTGTTTGTGCGCGGCCTTCCGAACGTCAAGGAAACCCTTGATCGTGTTGTAGCCACTGCCCAGAACGGGCTGGAGGTCATCAGGTACGGCAGTCTCGAGACCGGGACCAGACCTGCTCCGTTCCGGATCGAGGAAACCGTTCCGATGTACCAGCTGCGGCGGTACTTCCCGGACGAGCCCGGCGACGGTCCGCCCGTGGTGCTGGTGCCGCCGATGATGGTGTCTGCCAACGTCTACGACGTCACGGCCGACAACGGTGCAGTCACTGTCCTCCACCGCAACGGTCTCGACCCCTGGGTGGTCGACTTCGGTTCGCCGGACAAGGTCGTCGGCGGAATGGACCGCACCCTCGCCGACCACGTCGTGGCCATCAGCGAGGTCATCGACTCGGTTCGGGAGGCCACGGGCAAAGACGTCCACCTTGCCGGATATTCGCAGGGCGGAATGTTCTGCTACCAGACCGCCGCGTACCGCCGTTCCGAGGGCATCGCGAGCCTCATCACCTACGGCAGCCCCGTCGACGTCCTCGGTGCGCTCCCTCTGGGATTGCCCGCAGCGCTGGTCACCCCGGGCGCACAGTTCCTGGCAGAGAACGTGTTCAACCGGATCTCGGTGCCCGGCTGGTTGGCCCGCACCGGTTTTCAGCTCCTCGACCCCGTGAAGGCGGCGCGCAGCCGCATCGACTTCCTGCGTCAGCTCCACGACCGCGAAGCTCTGCTGCCCCGGGAGGACTCGCGTCGATTCATCGAGGTCGACGGCTGGGTCGCGTGGTCCGGGCCTGCCGTGGCAGAGCTGTTGCGCCAGTTCGTCGTCCACAACCGGATGGTCGGCGGTGGCTTCGTGATCAAGGACCGTGTCGTCACGCTGGCAGAGGTCAGCTGCCCCGTATTGGCATTCCTCGGTGAGGCCGACGACATCGGTCAGCCGGTGGCCGTACGCGGCATCATGCGGGCGGCGCCGCTGTCGCAGGTGTATGAATCATCGCTTCCGGTCGGACATTTCGGACTCGTCGTCGGATCGACCGCCGGCACCCGTACGTGGCCCACCACTGCGCAATGGATCCGGTGGCAGGACGGTTCCGCCGATCAACCCGACCAGATCGAGAAGATGCACGACAACAGCGACGCGCTGGGTGGCTCCGGTGTCAGCTTCTCGTCGCGAGTGGTCCATGGTGTGGGGACGGCTGCCGGTGTCGGCGCAGAGGCCGGCCGGGATCTGGTCGGCGCGGCGAAGTCGGTCGGACGCACCACCGATGCCGTGCTCCGGGAATCTGCACGCGTGGTCCCGCGGCTCGTGCGGCTGGGCCAGTTGCAGGCCCGGACCACGATCTCGCTCGGGAAGTTGATGAACGAGAACGCCCGACGCAACGGCAAACAGGAGCTGTTCCTCTTCGAGGATCGGGTACTGAGCCACCGTCAGGTCAACGACCGTATCGACAACGTCGTGCGCGGTTTGATCGCGTGCGGGGTGCGTCCGGGCGAGCACGTCGGTGTGCTGATGCTGACCAGACCCAGTGCCCTGGTAGCGATCGCGGCACTGTCGAGATTGGGCGCCGTGGCAGTGATGCTCTCGCCCGGAAACGATCTCAAACAGTCTCTCCGGCTGGGCGATTGCTCCCTCGTACTCGCCGACCCTGCCAACCTCGACGATTCTGCGGCGATCGCCGACCGGGTGCTCGTACTGGGCGGCGGCGACACCCGAACACTCTCGCAGGCCGACGGCGAACGCATCATCGACATGGAGCAGATCGATCCGGACGCTGTCGAAGTACCCACGTGGTACCGGCCCGACCCGGGCCGCGCCGGCGACCTCGCATTTGTTCTCTTCAGCAAGAACGGCGGCACCCTCGAGAAGTGGCCCGTGACCAACCATCGGTGGGCACTGTCGGCTTTCGGGGCGGCATCTGCGGCGGCACTCAGCAGCAACGACACCGTGTATTGCCTCACGCCGCTGCACCACGCCTCGGGACTGCTGACGGCCCTCGGTGGCACCGTTGCAGGTGGGGCTCGGATCGCGTTGTCCAACGGGATCGATCCGAAGCTGTTCTCCGCCGAGGTTCACCGGTACGGGATCACAGTGGTGTCCTACACGTGGTCGATGCTGCAGGACGTCATCCAATGCGACAGCCTTGCCATCCAGCCGCACAACCCGATTCGGTTGTTCATGGGCTCGGGCATATCCACCGGGTTGTGGGAAGACCTCCTCGAACGTTTCCCGCGTGCCCGGGTGCTCGAGTTCTTCGCCACCGGCGACGGTTCGGCGATCTTGGCCAACGTCACCGGCACCAAGGTCGGGTCGGCAGGCAGGCCGGTGCCCGGTGTCAACGAAGTCGCGATAGCGGCATACGACCTGGGGGAGAGCCGCCTGATCACAGACGACACGGGGTACGTCAGGGAAGCCCGCGTCGACGAAGTCGGGGTGATGCTGTCCAAGGCCCAGCAGCAGTACGAGGTGGGCGCAACGGTGCTGCGTGACGTGTTCGTCGTGGGCGACCGCTGGCAGCTGTCCGAGCACATGTTCAGACGCGATGCCGATGGGGATTTCTGGTTCATGGGCCACACCTCTTCGGTGATCCACTCGGCAGAGGGTTACATCTACCCCCAACCGATCGTCGACGGGCTGTCGCGGCTGGTGCAGGTCAAACACGCGGTCGTCTACAAGGTGGGGGAGCCCGGTAACCAGCTCGCGATCGCGGCGATCTCGAAGCAGTCCGACACCGGTTCACCGACGGGCTCGGCACTCAGACTCGCGCTGGCCGAACTGACCCCGGCCGAACGGCCACACATCATCCGTGTGCTCGACAACATCGAGGTGACCAACTCCTATCGTCCGCGGTCGGAGGCCCTACGTCAGGCGGGCATCCCCGCGGCCGGCGCGGGCGTCTGGTTCCGCGACGACGAGGGTCGGTACCGGAGGCTGACGCGGGCGATCGCCACCGAACGCGGTTGGCACGCCGGCGCGCGGTCGGTCGCAGCGGTCGCCCACTGAGGTGACCGATTCGAAAAAGGTACCGTTGACGCCGTGTCACATGAAGCCGGACTGAACCCCTTGTTGCTGACCTTGCTGGCATGCCCGCAGGACCACGGGCCCTTGCTGGTGATCGGCGACGAGCTGATGTACAACCCCAGGCTCCGCCGTGCCTATCGAATCGATGACGGCATACCCGCCCTGTTGATCGACGATGCGCGTGATGTCGGCGACGAAGAACACGAGCAATTGCTCCAGCGCGCCACTGCCACGACCGGTCCCTCGCCTAGCTGAACCTTGGCGCAACCGACTCTCTTCGACGTGGAGCGGCTGGCGGGTGCCACGCCGCTGCAGGCAGCGCGCCGTCTACTCGGATCGCTGCTCGAGGTGGAAGCCGCCGACGGTGTGGTGCGGATGCGCATCGTCGAGGTCGAGGCCTACGGGGGCACCCCCGACAGTCGGTTCCCTGATCCTGCATCGCATGGATACCGGGGACCGACCGACCGGAACCGGGTGATGTTCGGGTCCGCGGGTCACCTGTACGTGTACCGGTCGTATGGCATCCACTGGTGCGCCAACATCTCCTACGGCCACGCCGGGCAGTGCGGTGGTGTGTTGATGCGCGCGGGCGAGATTGTCGATGGCCTCGACATCGCCAGACTCCGGCGCCCGACTGCCCGTGCCGACCACCAATTGGCCTGCGGCCCCGGCAATGTCGGTTCGGCACTCGCCATAAGCCGGGAACTGAACGGATCGGCGGTCTGCACGGGGGAGTCGCCCGTCAGGTTGTTCAGCGGGCCACGCGTACCGGCCGCCGCGGTCGAGAACGGGCCGCGCGTCGGCGTGAGTACGGCCCAGGATCGTCCGTGGCGTCTCTGGGACGGGCGCAGTCTCGCAGTGTCGAAGTACCGGCGCGCCCAGTCGTTGCCCTCCGGGACGCGCACCCTCCGCCTATCGGTACCTGCCGCGGGTACGGAAGGATCGACGTCGTGACCGATGCGATCCTCGACGAACTGACCTGGCGCGGGCTGATCGCCCAGACCACCGACATCGACGAGTTGGCAAAAGTGCTGACGAGTCCGACGACGCTCTACGCAGGGTTCGACCCCACCGCGCCGAGCCTGCATGCCGGCCACCTCGTTCCACTCCTCACGCTGAAGCGGTTCCAGCGTGCAGGCCACCGGCCCATAGTCCTCGCCGGTGGGGCGACGGGAATGATCGGTGATCCGCGCGACGTCGGGGAACGCACCATGCAGTCAGCGGACACGGTGGCCGAATCAGCGCGCAGGATCAGGTCCCAACTGGAGCGATTTGTCGACTTCGATGATTCGCCCACCGGTGCTGTGGTGGTCAACAACCTCGATTGGACGGGCAGCCTCCCGGTGGTCGACTTCCTACGAGACGTCGGCAAGCACTTCTCGGTCAACGTGATGCTGGCACGTGACACCGTGCGACGCCGCCTGGAATCCGACGGTATGAGCTACACCGAATTCAGCTATATGTTGTTGCAGGCCAACGACTATCTGCAATTGAACCGCGAGTTCGGCTGCGCTCTGCAGGTGGGTGGTTCCGACCAGTGGGGCAACATCATCGCCGGGGTTGACCTCACCAGGAGGGTCGACGGCCGAGCTGTCCACGCGTTGACGGTGCCGCTGGTGACCTCTTCGGACGGCAAGAAGTTCGGCAAGTCAACCGGTGGTGGGAGCCTGTGGCTGGACCCGGAGCGGACCAGCCCCTACTCCTGGTACCAGTACTTCCTGAACACCGCGGACGCCGATGTGGTGCGTTACCTCAAGTGGTTCACCTTCCTGGGACAGGAGGAGATCGCCGAACTCGAGCAGGTCACCCTGGAATCGCCGCACAAGCGCGAGGCGCAGCGACGGCTGGCGCAGGAGATGACCACTCTCGTCCACGGTCAGGCGAACACCGACGCGGTGCAACTGGCGAGCCAGGCGCTGTTCGGCCGTGCCGAATTGACCGAGCTCGACGAGAACACGCTGGCCGCAGCTCTGTCCGAGACCACGATTGCCGACCTGGCCGCAGACTCTCAGCCGACCATCATCGACATCTTGGTGGCGACGGGACTGTCCGAGAGCAACAAAGCCGCTCGCCGAACCATCGGAGAAGGCGGCGCGTACGTCAACAACGTCAAGATCTCGGATCCGCAGTGGCAGCCCGGTTCGACGGATCTGCTGCACGGATCGTGGTTGGTGGTGCGTCGTGGGAAGCGAAACTTCGCCGGCGCCCGGGTCCGATGACGGCTGTTCATGCGGTGTTACTCGAAAACACCCCTCTGACCAGGCGATTTGACGCCACGCTCACGACCGCGTAACTTTCTTCAAGTCAGCGAGTGAGGCGCCGGAGAGCGAGAGTCCGGAGCGGCCAAGAACACCGACGGGATGTTTTCCTGAAGGAACAACGCTGACCGCCCAAGTTAGATACGGATCCACTCCGGTGGAGCGTTTCTGCGCGGGTGGCTGAAGGCCGAGAGACCACGGAGCATCCGGAAACGGGATGTTGCGAGCAGGTTTCAGAGCTGATAGGCTGGGAGACCTGCTCCGGACGAGATTCGGAGCGGAACTTCTAAGCAAGACAATAACAAATGCCCTCCGGGATGGCACCTGTTTTCAGGTGTCGAAGTCGGGGAGTGTGTGTTCTTTGAGAACTCGATAGTGTGTCGATGGATTGTTAGTGCCAATTTAGGTGCTGCATGTCTGTCACGGATGAGGCCCTTTGGGGGTTTGGTTGGTGATGGTGTGTGGTGCCGGCATTAGTTAGATATTATTTTGATCCCATCGCAGGTTTTGAGTCCTGTGGTGGTGTCAGTTTTTGTTTGGTTGGGATTGTGAAATCTCTTCAGGACATAATTTTTTTGAAAGGCACCTTTGGGTGTTCTTTTGGAAGGTTTTCATGGAGAGTTTGATCCTGGCTCAGGACGAACGCTGGCGGCGTGCTTAACACATGCAAGTCGAACGATGA
>NZ_JBSSGR010000004.1:0-827355 GCF_054063855.1 Williamsia sp. R60 | reverse complement strand
CCGGCCCCATTCCGAACCCGGAAGCTAAGCCCTCCAGCGCCAATGGTACTGCACCCTAATCAGTGTGGGAGAGTAGGACACCGCCGAACACAACTCGCGAGCGCCTCGCGTCTGACATCGAAAGATGTTTGACGCGGGGCGTTTTGCTATTCCGACGCATTTGCGATTGGCGAGTTGTGGTCTTAAATCGGACTCGCGCACGGCTGCCTACATCAAAACTGGGTCAAACGACCCACTGCCGGATTCGGCGTCCTACACTTCTGGCCATGTCCTACACCGAAGATTTGCGCCCTGTTCTGAGTGTTGCCGGGATGACCCGCAGACAGTTGTTGGGCGCGGCGGTGGCAGGGGCGATCGGTGTCTCCGTCGGAGCCATTGTTCTCGGAGCCGGGACATCCAACGCGGGAATGAACCCCGATGAGCTTCTCGACGTTGTCATCGTCGGGGGCGGTCTGTCGGGTCTTGCTGCTGCGAGATCTGTTGCAAGAGCCGGAAAGTCGGTGCGGGTTCTCGAGGCCCGCGAACGCGCCGGCGGACGTGTCCACAACATCACGACACCGAAACTAGGTGTCACTCTCGATGCCGGAGCGGAGTTCGTGGGTCCGACACAGACCCATATTGCCGCGTTGGCACGTGAGTACGGTGTTCTTTCAGTGCCCACCTACAACGAGGGCGACAGCGTCTTCTGGAACAGCGGCCGGCGTTCCACCATGCCGAGTGCGCTGGGAGTGCCGATCGACCCGGCCAGCCCTGAGGCGGCGTTCGCACTCGCTCAGCTCGAGGTGCAAGGTCTGCTTCAATTCCCTGTGGGTGAACCATGGAAGCACCCTGATGCGTCCTACCTGGACTCGATCACCTGGAAGCAATGGCTGGAAGCACGGTCGATGTCTCCGACCGCGAGGATGTTGCTCTCCCTTGCCTGTTCTGCGGCCTTGTCGGTCGAACCAGACGAGGTGTCGGCGCTGTACTTCTTCAATTATGTTGCCGCGGCAGGAGACGAGGCCAACCCCGGTAGCCTCATCCGACTACTGAGTACCTCCGGTGGCGCCCAGGAGCGGCTCTTTGTAGGCGGTGCTGCGCTGATTCCGCTTCGAATGGCTGCAGCTCTGGGTGATCGCATGCTGTACAACGCCGCAGTCCGTCACATCTCGTGGGGCGGTGGGTTCGCGACCGTACAGAGTGATGCGGGGGCGTTGCGGGCTAGGAAGGTCATCGTTGCCATGTCGCCCGCGATCACCGGTCGCATCCAGTTCAGCCCTGGGCTGCCGGCAGGGCGCACCGGCTTACATGACGGCTACCGGATGGGTGCCATCAGCAAGTTCGCAGCCGTGTACGCCGAGCCGTTCTGGCGTGCGAAGGGGTTGTCGGGTCAGGTCATCGGAAACGGCGACCCGATCGACGTTTGCTTCGAGAACTATGCCGAAGGCAATCACGTCCTGATGGGGTTCATCTCGGCCGACGCGATGCGGCGGTTGGACAACGCACCGCAGGAACAGCTGGTCGACGAGTGCATCAAGAACTTCGTCGACTATTTCGGTCCGGAGGCCCGCAACCACTTAGATCACGGCGTTTTCAAGTGGGATCTCGAACCGTGGTCGCAAGGTGGCCCGGTGGCCGTCAGCAGACCCGGAACGCTGACACGGTATGGCCGTTCCTTGCGAGCGCCCGTGGGCCCGGTCCACTGGGCTGGTACGGAGACGTCCGACTACTGGACCGGGTACATGGACGGCGCAGTGAGGTCCGGGGAACGTGCCGCCCGTGAGGTCATCGCTGCTCTGTAGAGGGCGCGTCACCGGCAATTCGTCGTGGAGGGCCCCCAGCGACTACCCTGGTGTGCGGCCGATCGGCCATCAACAGGCAACTACATAGCGTGAATCCATCGATTCGGCGGCCCGTCCGCTGCGGTGAGATCGTGACGAAGAGGCAGACGTGAACGACAGAATGAACCGTGGCAGTGGCGGAAATACCGGCGGCAGTGGACGTGGCAATCAACCCGGTGGCCGGTCATCCGACCGTCAGGGGGGATCGAATCGCTCGGGCGCAGACCGCGGACGCAACTTCCGCAACGACTCGGATGCACGCCGCGGAACCGGCTCGGCCAATCGGCCGCCCGAACCGCTCATTCCTGAAGACGTGGTGCCGCAGGATCTGGATACCGCTGTACGCCGCGACCTCTTGAGTCTCGACCGCACCAATGCCGATACCGTGTCGCGGCACCTGATCATGACGTTCCGGCTGCTCGACGAGGATCCTCAGCTCGCCCTGGAACACGCACGCGCTGCGCGTCGTCGCGCCGGCCGGATTGCGATGGTCAGGGAGGCAGCCGGGCTCGCGGCCTATAACGCCCAGGAGTGGGCGGAGGCGCTGTCCGAACTGCGCGCAGCCCGCCGGATGTCAGGTGGGAATGCCCTGCTGCCCATGATCGCCGACTGCGAGCGTGGTCTGGGGCGGCCCGAACGCGCAATCGATGTCGCCCGAAGCGAAGAAGCCCGGGCACTCACCGGCGAAGAGGCTGCCGAGATGCGCATCGTCGAGTCGGGCGCACGCCTCGATCTCGGCGATTTCGACAAGGCCATCGTCACCCTGCAGACCAAAGACCTCGACCCATCTCGGGTCGGTACCGAGGCCGCGCGCTACTTCTACGCCTATGCTGCGGCATTGCTGGCCGCCGGCCGTCGTGACGAGGCGATCACCTGGTTCATGAACGCCGCTGCCGCCGACGACGACGATGCGACCGACGCCGAGGAACGGCTCATGGAGCTGAGCAACCCCGAGGGCGTCGACACCGAGTTCGAAGAAGGTGGCTTGGCCGGCGAGGACGAGACTTCCACACCGACAACACTTGCCCAGTCCGCTCCGACGACACGGTCGGTTCCTGTGGTTGCCGAGCCTGTTCAGGTGCCCGCTCCCATTGTCCCGAAACTCGTCCCGGCTGAGCCCGCCGAGCCGGGTGCGCGCCTGCGCGATGGCTACGACGTCCTGCTCCTGGATCTCGACGGTACCGTCTACGCCGGAAAAGACGAGATCCCCGGCGCAAGAGAAGCATTGGGCGTCGGCGACCAGCGCAACTTCTACGTCACGAACAACGCCAGCCGTTCTCCCGACGATGTCGCCGCGCACCTGCGCGATCTGGGTTTCGTCGCGGAACCCGATGAGGTCGTCACCAGTGCCCAGACAGCCGCTCGGCTGCTCGCCGAACAGTTGCCGATGGGATCGCGGGTCCTGGTCGTGGGAACCGACGCACTCGTCCACGAGGTCCGATCTGCAGGCCTCGGGGTGACACGAAGCGCCGACGATCGTCCGGCCGCTGTTGTGCAAGGACATTCGCCGGACACCGACTGGTCCAATCTCTCCGAGGCTGCCTTGGCGATCCGGGCCGGCGCCCGCTGGGTTGCCTGCAACGTCGACGCCACGCTTCCGACCGACCGCGGACTCCTCGTCGGCAACGGTTCGATGGTGGCCGCCGTGGCGAACGCAACCGGGCAGCAACCGCAGGTCGCCGGAAAGCCTGCGGCACCGCTGATGATCGACGCGGTCAACCGCAGCGGTTCCAAGACGCCGCTGGTGGTCGGCGACCGACTCGACACCGACATCGAAGGCGCCAACGCCATCGAGGCGGACAGCTTGCTTGTCCTCACCGGGGTCAGCACCGCCGTTGATGCCCTGAATGCTCCGGAGGCGCAGCGCCCCACGTTCGTGTCGGCGGATCTCAGCGGACTCAACGCCGCGGCGGACGATGTTGTCGTCGGCCCGCGCCTCGGCTGGCACGTCAGTGTCCTGGACGCCACGTTGACCGTGGTCGCTCAAGACGGTGCGGACGCTAGCGCGGTTCTCTACGCGGTGCTCCATGCCGCGTGGTCACAGGAGCCGCGCGCTCGCTGGACCGTCGAGGCCGCCGAAGAAGAAGCGCAAGCCGCTCTGATGGGTGCCGGTCTCCTGAGCTGAATGCGGACCGGTCAGCTCCGAGAGAACTCGGATGCGGCCGCGATCTGTTCATCGCTCGGGCGCACACCGGTGTACAGCACGAATTGCTCGGCCGCCTGCAGAGCGATCACCTGTGCGCCGGTAATGGTGGGTCGGTTCTCGAACGCCGCGATGAGTGGGGTGCGCGACGGCATCGCGACCACATCGAACGCGGTCTGTGCTGCCTCGACAACCTCGGTGGGGAAGGGCAGGCCGTGAGCGTCAGGGCCGCCTGCCATGCCGATCGGGGTCGCATTGACCAGTAGCTGTGGGCGGTCCGCGCCGAGGTCGGGTTGCCAGGTGAAGCCATATTGTTCTGCCAGCGCGGAACCGGCGTCACGGTTGCGGGCCACCACGACGGTGTTCTGGTATCCCTCATCGCGGAGAGCGGCGACCACCGCTTTGGCCATCCCTCCGCTACCGGCGATCGCTACTGAATAATCTTTCGGTATAGCGCTGTCGCGCAACAGATTTGCTGCTGCCTGATAGTCGGTGTTGTAGGCATGGAGGACACCGTCCTCGTTGACGATCGTGTTCACCGACGCGATGGCGGCGGCCGAATCATGCATCACGTCGACCAGCTCGATGACTTCCTCCTTGAAGGGCATCGAGATTCCGGCACCGCGGATGCCGAGGGCTCGTAGACCTCCGATGGCAGTGGGCAGATCGGTTGTCGTGAACGCCTTGTAGACGTAGTCGAGCCCGATCTCGTTGTACAGATAGTTGTGAAACTTGGTGCCGATGTTGCTCGGCCGCCCCGACAGGGAGATACACAATTGCGTCTCACGGCGGAGGACACGGGCATCAGGTGCGTGGGACGGCGATCCGTCAGTGGTGGACGTCATCACTCGACGCTAACAATCGACTAGCCTTGGCAGGCGATGAACCATCCCCGCCCCGGCCCCATCCCAGGTCCCAGGCCCGGCCCCAGACCTGGGCCGGCTCCTGTCGAACCTGCATCCAACGTCGACCTCGGTGAGATCCGGGAGCGGGTGACAGACCTGCTCGAGCAGGCCGATCAAGTCGCGGTCGATGACGACGCCGAAGGCATGGGTCTGAACCAGCTCGCCCGGCAGGCCGAGCTGCTGGACAGAGCGCACACAGTACTCACCGAGGCCCTCGAAAAGGTCGATCGTGTCTGAGTGCCGTTCTCATGGCGCGTAGAGCCCGGCTGGACGCCGAGCTGGTCAGGCGAGGTGAAGCGCGGTCTCGTGACCACGCCCGAGCACTCATCGAAGCCGGCCGCGTCAAGGTCAACGGAACGGTCGCCTCCAAGCCGGCCACCAATGTCGACCTCGGTGCCCCGATCGTCGTAGCCGACTCCGACGACGAAGGCTGGGCCTCACGGGGCGCCCACAAGCTCCTGGGTGCACTTGACGCCTTCGAACCGCTCGGACTATCGGTAGCGGGCAAACGCTGCCTGGATGCCGGTGCGTCCACCGGCGGCTTCACCGACGTGTTGCTGCGACGTGGAGCTACCGAAGTGGTTGCGGTCGACGTCGGGTACGGCCAGCTCATCTGGCGGATACAGAACGATCCGCGCGTCGACGTCCGTGACCGCACCAACGTTCGGAGCCTGTCCGCCGAGCAGATCGGCGGTCCGGTGGAGGTCGTCGTCGCCGACTTGTCATTCATCTCCCTTAACCTGGTGCTCGCAGCGTTCGCCGACTGCGCTCAGGAGGGAGCGGACCTGCTTCCGATGGTCAAACCGCAGTTCGAGGTCGGCAAAGACCGGGTGGGATCAGGGGGAGTCGTGCGCGATCGCGCTCTACGTACAGAAGCGGTGACTGCCGTGGCCCAGACAGCAGCGGGGCATGGGCTTCGCACGCTCGGTGCGGTCGCCAGCCCGCTGCCAGGACCGTCGGGCAATGTTGAATACTTCCTGTGGCTGCGAAAAGAGTCGACTGCAGCGAGCGAGTCGGAACCGGTGACGGTGGACGACGAGGTACGCGCGGCGATAGCCCAGGCAATCGAGGAAGGGCCCCAGTGACAGACCACAACGACGCCGCACCGGCGGCATCGGGACGAGAGTTCTTGGTGGTCGCCCACACCGGACGCGACAACGTCCACGAGACCATGGCCGTCATCGCCAAACGATGCGCCGAGGCGGGCGTCGGACTGCGGGTGATCGACCACGACACCATGCCCAGCCATCCTGGCCCCCAATATCTCGGCACGGTCTATCCACTCGATCCCGCCGAGCTCCGCGAGATCGGCGCCGACGTCGCGGTGACCGCGGGCAACGAGCAGTCCGCGGCGGGTTGCGAGGTGGTCATCGTGCTCGGCGGCGACGGCACGTTCCTGCGAGCTGCCGAACTCGCCCACCCCGTCGGGGCGCCGGTACTCGGAATCAATCTCGGGCACATCGGTTTCCTGGCCGAGGCGGAGGCCAACCGGGTCGATGAAGTGATCGGCAAACTGATTCGCCGCGACTATGAGATCGAAGACCGGATGACGTTGGACGTCTGCGTCCACGTCGACGGTGAGGTGATCGCGAAGAGCTGGGCACTGAACGAGGCGAGCATCCAGAACCTTTCGCGGCAAGGGGTTTTGGAATTAATCACCGAGGTCGACGGACGACCGGTCTCGGCGTTCGGGGCGGACGGCATCTTGGTGTCCACGCCGACCGGATCGACCGCCTACGCGTTCTCGGCGGGCGGACCCGTGATGTGGCCGGACCTCGAGGCGATCCTGCTGGTGCCGTCCAATGCGCACGCACTCTTCGCCCGGCCGATGATCACCAGCCCTCAGTCGCGGGTCGCGGTGGAGGTACTGGCCCGTGGGCAGGATGCGCTCTTGTCGTGCGACGGTCGCCGCAACATCGACGTGCCGGCTGGAGGTCGGATCGAGGTCGTTCGTGGTGAGCGACCGGTGCATTGGGTGCGCATCGATTCGGACCCGTTCGCCGATCGTCTGGTCCGTAAGTTCCAGCTACCGGTCACCGGGTGGCGGGGGAGGCAGCTGTAGTGCTCGAAGAGATCTCGATCAGTGGCCTCGGTGTCATCGACAAGGCCGGTGCCGAGTTCCACGAGGGTTTGACGGTGCTGACCGGTGAGACGGGTGCAGGCAAGACGATGGTTGTCACCAGCCTGCATCTGTTGTCGGGTGCCAGGGCCGATGCGGGGCGCGTGCGATCGGGGCAAGCACGTGCGGTTGTCGAAGGCCGGTTCCGGGCGACGGGCCCGGACGCAGCGGAGGTGCTCGACTCGTCAGGGGCAGAACTCGACGAGGATGGCACCGTCATTGCCGTCCGTACCGTCAACGCCGACGGCCGCTCGCGGGCACATCTGGGTGGACGGTCGGTCCCGGTCGGGCTGCTGGGGCAGTTCACCAGCGGACAGCTTGCCATTCACGGGCAGAACGACCAGTTGCGGCTCCTGCGGGCCGAGCACCAGCGCGACGCACTCGATCGGTTCGCGGCCGAGGCGGTCACCAAACCGCTCAAGGCCTATCGCGAGGCGCGCGAACGGTGGATCACCCTCGCCGACCAGCTACGCGATCGACAGGCCAATTCGCGAGAGATTGCCCAGGAAGCAGACCGATTGCGGTTCGGACTCGACGAGATCGACAAGGTCGCTCCGCAACCGCGGGAAGACGAAGAGATCGCCACGACCGTCCGTCAGCTCAGTGATCTGGAGACCATCCGCAACGCTGCGGTGACGGCACTGGACGTGGTGACGGGCGCAGGTTCGGAGATCGACGCGGGGACCGGATCGTCGGTACTCGACGGGTTGGGTGCAGTCCGGACGACGCTGGCAGCGATCAACGACGACACACTGCGGACCCTGCTGCCGCGCGTCGAAGAAGCGTTGACCGTGGTCGGTGACATCGGGGAAGAGCTCAGTTCGTTCGTCTCCGGTCTGCCCACAGACGCTGCCGAACTCGAGCAGTTGCTCCAACGGCAGGCCGAACTCAAGTCGCTGGTCCGCAAGTACGCACCGGATATCGACGGCGTCATCGGATGGGCCGAGGCCGCCCGGTCGCGGCTGGCCGAGATCGGCGACTCCTCGGAGTCGCTCGACGAGCTCGCCGCCCGGGTGTCCGCCGCGAGAGACGACGTCGCCGCTGCGGCGGTCAAGTTGACCAAGGTGAGGGTGAAGGCGGCCAAATCGCTTGCCAGCAAGGTCAGTTCAGAGCTGTCCGGGTTGGCGATGGGGGATGCGCAACTAGAGGTCTCGGTGGGATCCGACGTGGCCACCGACGGCGATCGCCGGTCCATCGAGGTCTCCGGACAGCAGGTGCATGCCGGATCACATGGTGTGGACAGAGTGGAGTTCGGCCTGAGTGCACACGCGGGCGCGCCTGCTCGTCCCATCGCGAAGTCGGCATCTGGCGGTGAACTGTCGCGAGTGATGCTGGCACTCGAAGTGGTGCTGGCAGGTCAGGGCAGAGGATCGACGATGGTGTTCGACGAGGTCGATGCCGGCGTCGGTGGGCGGGCAGCGGTGGAGATCGGCCGCAGGCTGGCGCGACTTGCCCGAGCCCATCAAGTCATCGTCGTCACGCATCTCCCGCAGGTCGCGGCTTTCGCCGACAATCATCTACTGATCGGCAAGCAGACCAGTGCGCAATCGCGCGGCGGAAAGGCCGGCCGGGTCACCAGCTCGGTCGAGGTGCTCGACCGCGACGAACGCATCGCCGAACTGGCTCGCATGCTTGCCGGCCTCGGTGACTCGGACACCGGGCGTGCTCATGCCGAGGAACTTCTCGGGACCGCCGAGCAGGAGAAGACCGCATTCGCGGAATGACACCGTTGTTACTCGTGTGACAAAAGTGGCGTGTGTTACGGCGCGCCTCCGCCAAAACTGTCGAGTAGTGGTTCAGTGTTTCTTGCATGAAGATGCCTGCCCTGCTGTCACGCACAACCGAAACTCTGCCTGGGATCAGCGGTATCGCCAGGATCGACAAGAACACCAAACGACTGCTCTCGAGAGTCGGCCCCGGGGACATCGTGATCCTCGACGAGGTCGACCTCGATCGCGTCACCGCGGACGCCCTGGTGGCCGCCGACGTGGTGGCGGTGGTCAATGCCTCGCCGTCCATCTCCGGTCGGTTCCCCAACCTCGGTCCCGAGCTGCTGGCGGCTTCCGGCATCACCCTGATCGACGACGTGGGCGTCGAGGTGTTCAAACGCATCAAGGATGGCGCGAAGATCCGGATCGACGAAGGCGGGCTCTACAGCGGTGAGCGTCGGCTCGCCAAGGGCACCGAACTGGGCGAGCGCGAGATCGCGGACCTGATGATCGATGCCAAGACAGGCCTGGTCGATCATCTAGAGGCGTTCTCCGGCAACACGATCGAGTTCATCCGCAGCGAGTCACCGTTGATCATCGACGGAGTGGGCGTGCCGGATGTCGACATCCGCATCGAGGGCCGCCACGTCGTGGTGGTCGCGGACGGGCCCGACCACGTCGCGGACCTCAAGCGCCTCAAGCCGTTCATCAAGGAATACCAGCCGCTCATGGTTGGTGTCGAAGGTGGCGCCGACACGTTGATGGAGATGGGTTACCGTCCTGATCTCGTGGTCGGCGACCCCGAAGGTATGAAGTCCGCAACGCTCAAATCGGGCGCGCAGGTGGTGCTTCCGGCCGACCCCGACGGACATGCCCCCGGGCTCGAGCGCATTCAGGACCTCGGTATCGGGGCCATGACCTTCCCTGCGGCGGGCTCGGCCGCTGACTTGGCCCTGCTGCTTGTCAACCATCACGAAGCGGCCCTCATCGTCACCGTCGGCCACGCGGCATCGATCGACGAGTTCTTCGACCGCAGCCTGCGGGAATCGAACCCGTCCACGTTCCTGACGCGGCTCAAGGTCGGTCCCAAGCTGGTCGACTCGAAAGCTGTTGCCACCCTGTACCGCTCACGGGTCTCCGGCGCGGCGGTGGCCCTGCTGATCCTGGCCGCACTGACGGCGTTGATCGTTGCGGTACTGATGTCGAGCGCCGGCACCGAGGTGATCGACTGGGCAGCAGATCAGTGGGACCGGCTGGCCGATTGGGTCACCCGGGTCTGGAATGAGTGACGCCTCACCTCAGTCCAGTGCCCGCAAGGCAACGTCGAACCCGCTGCCGGCGATGATTGACACGATGTGTCCGCGGTACCGCCCCCTACTCGGGTGCGGCACCTCGGGGAGAAAGAGGGATCTGTGATTTCGCTTCGCCAGCATGCCATTTCGCTGGTCGCGGTGTTCCTGGCGCTGGCTGTGGGTGTGGTGTTGGGCTCCGGTTTCGTCGCCGACACCTTCGGGTCGTCCAGCGATGCGCAGGATGAACGTGAGCAGCAACTGCGAGACGAGAATCAGCAACTCAGCAGTAATCTCAACGCGGCGAACAATTTTGACGCCGCCATCGCGGGCCGGCTGCTCGGCGGGAGCCTCAAGGACCGCCCTGTGCTCATCATCACCACTCCGAACGCCGATGAGGGTGACATCGCGGCCGTCAAAGACAACCTGAACAAGTCCGGTGCGATCTTCAACGGCCAGCTGGCTCTGACAGAGGCGTTCATCAGTGACCAGAATGCCGAGAAGATGCGGTCGATCATCGACCAGTCCATTCCGCCCGGCAGTGAACTCCGGACCGAACTGACAGACTCCGGCGGGCGCGCAGGTGATCTTCTCGGGCTGCTGCTGAACCTGTCGCCGGAGGACGCCGAACCGCAGGTCTCGTCGAGCGACACCACCGCCGGTCTGGCAGCGCTCAAGCAGGGCGGTTTCGTCGACTACGCCAACGGCGCGGTGAAGCCCGCCCAGCTGTCGATTGTTGTGACAGGCAACAAGTTCGCGGACGACTCCGGAGCGCGCGGACAAGTGATCGGG
Organism: Williamsia sp. R60; assembly: GCF_054063855.1. Classification (NCBI taxonomy): domain Bacteria; kingdom Bacillati; phylum Actinomycetota; class Actinomycetes; order Mycobacteriales; family Nocardiaceae; genus Williamsia; species Williamsia sp. R60. The sequence goes on along the minus strand of NZ_JBSSGR010000004.1, from coordinate 816,578 downwards.
CGCTTCGCCGTGGCGTTCGCCCAGCGGGGATCGGGCACCGTCCTGGTCGGACGAACGGGGTCGGCGGAAGGCTCCTCGCCCATCGCTGTGGTCCGGGCCGATCCATCGCTCAACTCGAAGATCTCGACCGTCGACAACGTCGATCAGGCCACTGGACGCATCACCACGGTGCTGGCCCTCACCGACGAGCTCGGCAACAAGCAGGGAGCATTCGGCACCGGCCCAGGGGCCACCGCCATCGCCCCGGAATGACAGACGCTCTACGGGCGCTCGCCACCGCGGTCGGGATACCGATGGTGGCGAGCGTGCCGTCCGTGTCGCGGCGGTGAAGAAAAGTGCGCATTGGTGTTACCGTGGAGTCCCGTAGGTAGGCAAGGTTTTCTTGCCGCCTAGCCGATGGTCAAGCCCCGCCCTCGGCTTCGTCTCCAGCCGAACGGAAGAAGCGTTGCGACCACTACGCCATGCGCGCTCAGGCACAAAGCACATCTTTGTCACCGGGGGCGTCGCGTCGTCACTCGGCAAGGGCCTGACGGCTTCGAGCCTCGGCCAGTTGCTCACAGCTCGCGGCCTTCGCGTCACGATGCAGAAGCTCGATCCTTACCTGAACGTGGATCCGGGCACGATGAATCCTTTTCAGCACGGTGAGGTGTTCGTCACAGAAGACGGCGCCGAGACCGACCTCGACGTCGGTCACTACGAACGATTCCTCGACCGCGATCTCTCCGGTTTCGCGAATGTGACCACCGGACAGGTTTATTCGACTGTCATCGCGAAAGAACGTCGCGGTGAATACCTCGGCGACACGGTTCAGGTGATCCCGCACATCACCGACGAGATCAAGAACCGCGTCCGGGCGATGAGCCAGGCCGACGCCGACGGTGAGATCCCCGATGTCGTCATCACCGAGATCGGGGGCACCGTCGGTGACATCGAGTCGCAGCCTTTCATCGAGGCCGCTCGCCAGATCCGCCACGATGTCGGCCGCGACAACGTGTTCTTCCTGCACGTGTCCCTGGTGCCGTACCTGGCGCCGTCGGGTGAGCTCAAGACCAAGCCCACCCAGCACTCGGTAGCCGCCTTGCGCAACATCGGTATCCAGCCCGACGCGTTGATCCTGCGCTGCGACCGCGACGTGCCCGAGCCCCTCAAGAACAAGATCGCCCTCATGTGCGACGTGGAGGTCGAAGGCGTCATCTCGACACCTGACGCCCCGTCCATCTACGACATCCCCAAGGTGCTCCACTCCGAGCAACTCGACGCGTATGTGGTGCGCAAGCTCGGTCTGCCGTTCCGCGACGTCGACTGGACGGTGTGGGGCGAACTCCTCAAGCGTGTTCATGAGCCGCGCGAAGAGGTGACGATCGCGCTGGTCGGTAAGTATGTCGAGCTGCCCGACGCCTACCTGTCGGTGACCGAGGCCATCCGGGCCGGCGGATTCGCCCACCGCGCGAAGGTCAACCTCGTCTGGGTGCAATCGGACGAATGTGCCGAGGATGACGGCGCGAAGACGGCGCTGGCCCGAGCGGACGGCATCCTCATCCCCGGAGGGTTCGGGATCCGGGGCATCGAGGGCAAGGTGGGCGCTGTGCGGTTCGCGCGCACCCACGGCGTCCCGCTGCTGGGTCTGTGCCTCGGTCTGCAGTGCATCGTGATCGAGGCCGCACGAGCCGCTGGGCTCGATGAGGCGAGTTCCACCGAGTTCGACCCCGAGACTCCGTTCCCCGTGATCTCGACGATGGCTGACCAGGAGCAGGCTGTCGCCGGCGAAGCCGACCTCGGCGGAACCATGCGGCTGGGCGCCTATCCCGCCAAGCTGGATCGCGGTTCCGTGGTGGCCACGGCCTACAACGCAGTCGAGGTCTCCGAACGCCATCGCCACCGGTTCGAGGTGAACAATTCCTACCGGGACAAGATCGCCGAGAGTGGCCTCGTGTTCTCGGGTACCTCACCGGACCGGCACCTGGTGGAGTTCGTCGAGTACCCGCGCGAGGTGCACCCGTTCATGGTGGGCACGCAGGCGCACCCGGAGCTCAAGAGCCGCCCCACTCGCCCCCATCCATTGTTTAGTGCTTTCGTGCGGGCATCGCTGCGGTACAAGGCAGCCGAACGACTGCCGGTGAACATCCATCCCGATGACGACGTGGATCCCGCCGATCTCGATGACGTCACCGCTGCCGAGGCCGGTGTGCTGGAGGCCGGGGCTTGAGCCAGTCGCCACATGAGTTCGGCACCGTTGGAAGCGAATTGCAGTACAGCGGCGCCATCGTGGCCCTTCGGGTCGACGAGGTCCAGATGCCGGGAGGCCGCACAGCGAAGCGTGAGGTGGTCGAACACCACGGTGCGGTCGCCATCGCCGCGGTGAACGACAAAGACGAGATCGCATTGGTCTTGCAGTACCGGCATCCGCTCGGTCGTCGGCTGCTCGAACTGCCCGCAGGTCTGCTCGACGCCGGGCCGGATGAGTCACCGTTGGAAGCGGCCAAGCGGGAACTGGTCGAAGAGACCGGCTTGGCTGCCGACAACTGGCACGTGTTGGTCGATGTGGCGGTCTCGCCGGGATTCACCGATGAGGCGTTGCGCGTATATCTCGCGACGGGGATCCGGGAGGTCCCGCGGCCACACCCCGAAGACGAAGAAGCCGACATGGAGATGCAGTGGGTCGGCCTCGATGATGCAGTGGAGAAGGTGCTCTCGGGCGAAATAGTCAACTCGACGGCCGTGAGCGGCATCCTGTCACTGGTTGCGGCCCGAGCGCGCTCTGTTTCGCTGCGCGGCACCGATGCGCCCTGGGCCGACCGGCCTGTCGCGTTCGCTCAGCGCAAGGCTGCACAGGCATGAGCGGCGGCCGGGCCTTCGACGTTCTCGAGAACTCATGAGCCCGGCCGCGCCATGACCCTCGCCGACCAGGTGCAGATGTATCTGGATCACCTGGAGGTCGAGCGCGGCTCGGCCGCCAACACCTTGCAGTCGTATGCCAGAGATCTGCGGCGGTACCAGGAGTATCTGGCCGAGCGGGGGATCGATTCGCTCGCCGAGGTCACCGAATCCGACATCCGGGAGTTCCTGGTTGCGTTGCGTCGTGGAGATCCGGACAAGGAACGACCGCCACTCGCGGACAGCTCGATCGCTCGAACCCTGGTGGCCACCAGAGGATTTCACAAGTTCGCCGCCGGCGAAGGGCTTGTGCAGGTCAACGTCGCGCATGCCGTCGCGCCACCCAAGGCGCCGCGCCGACTGCCCAAAAGCCTGCCGGTGGACGAAGTGCTCGCGATCCTCGCCGCCAGCGGGGGAGACGACGTCTCCGACGGGCCGCGACCGCTGCGTGACCGGGCACTGCTGGAGCTCTTGTACAGCTGCGGGGCCCGGATCTCCGAGGCCGTCACTCTGGATGTCGACGACATCGATACCGAGTCCCGGTCCGTTCTGCTCCGCGGCAAAGGTGGCAAGGAGCGGGTGGTGCCGGTCGGGAGGCCGGCCATCGCCGCACTCGATGCCTACCTGGTGCGGGGGCGCCCCGCGCTGGTCTCGCGGTTCAACCCGGCGTTGTTCCTCAACACCCGAGGGGGGCGTTTGAGTCGGCAGAGTGCGTGGCAGGTGCTCGTCGACGCTGCGGCGCGTGCAGGACTGGACAAATCGGTCTCGCCACATACGTTGCGACACAGTTTTGCGACCCACCTGCTGGACGGCGGCGCCGACGTACGCGTCGTGCAGGAACTCTTGGGTCACGCATCGGTGACCACCACGCAGGTGTACACCCTGGTCACGGTCGGCACTATGCGTGAGGTGTATGCCTTGGCTCATCCGCGGGCCCGGTGAGGACGTCCCGCTGTGCCCGCGACGGTGAGCCTCCACAGCCGTGTCGCGCCGACCCACTAGGCTCGTGATGTGACAACGCCACAGCCACCAGATCGAGGCCACGGGCGTGACGCGCATCAATTGATGATCTCCACGCCTTCGCGCGGCGACAACGACGACGAGACGACGCCGAGCGGCTGGGATCACGATCGCGAGAAGCCCAGCCCAACGAGTGAATTGGGTCCGACCGGACGCCCCGTGCGTGAGGTGCCCGAACCGGCGCCGCTCGACCATCACGGCCCGGCGACGGTGGTTGCCGTCTGCAACCAGAAGGGTGGGGTCGGCAAGACCACCTCCACCATCAACCTGGGCGCCGCTCTCGCCGAGTGCGGGCGTCGCGTGTTGCTCGTGGACCTGGACCCTCAGGGCGCGTTGTCGGCGGGGCTCGGCGTACCCCATCACGAACTCGACCTGACCGTCCACAACATGCTGGTCCCGCCGCAGGTGTCGGCGGACGAGGTGCTCATGCGCACGCGGGTCGAGAACCTCGACCTGCTCCCGTCGAACATCGACCTGTCCGCGGCCGAGATCCAGTTGGTCACAGAAGTCGGTCGTGAACACACGCTGGGCCGCGCTTTGCACCCCCTGCTCGACCGCTATGACTACGTGCTCATCGACTGCCAGCCGTCACTCGGTTTGCTCACCGTCAATGCGCTCTCGTGCGCCGACACCGTGATCATCCCGATGGAATGCGAGTACTTCAGTCTTCGTGGGCTGGCGTTGCTCAACGACACCATCGAAAAAGTGCGTGATCGGCTCAACCCGCGCCTCAAGCTCGGCGGCATCCTCGTGACCATGTTCGATGCGCGCACCCTGCATTCACGCGAGGTGATGGCCCGCGTTGTCGAGGTGTTCGGGGACAAGGTGTACGACACCGTGATCGCGCGCACCGTGCGCTTCCCCGAGACCAGCGTTGCGGGCGAACCCATCACGTCATGGGCACCGAAGTCCGCGGGTGCGCGCGCATACCGAGCGCTGGCCCGCGAAGTCATCGCCCGCACCCGCTAGTCGTGATGACAGAAGCACCACCGGAGAAAACGGGTTTCCAGGTCAAACTGACCAACTTCGAGGGCCCATTCGACCTGCTCCTCAACCTCATCGGCCAGCACCGGATGGATGTCACCGAGGTGGCGCTCCACGAGGTCACCGACGACTTCATCGCCTACACCAAGCAGCTCGGTACCGAGATGGGCTTGGATCAGACCACCCAGTTCCTCGTGGTGGCTGCCACCTTGCTCGATCTCAAGGCGGCACGACTGCTGCCGTCTGGTGAGGTGGAGAACGACGAAGACCTCGCACTGCTCGAAGCGCGGGATCTACTTTTCGCGCGCTTGCTGCAGTATCGGGCTTACAAACAGGTGGCTGCACTTTTTGCCGAGCTGGAAGCTGCTGCGCTGCAACGTTATCCGCGTGCGGTATCGCTGGAGCCGCAGTTCGAGTCGTTACTGCCCGAGGTGACGATCGGCGTCAGTCCAGCGGTGTTCGCCGAGGTGGCTGTTGCGGCCATGACGCCCAAACCGGTTCCGCAGGTGGGTCTCGGGCACCTACACGTCTCACAGATCTCGGTTCCTGAACAGGCGGCCCGAGTCGGTGAGATCTTGCGCAATGCCGGCGCGGGAGCGTGGGTGAGTTTCACCGATCTGGTGGCCGAGTGTGACTCAGGGCTCGGAGTTGTGGCCCGTTTCCTGGCCCTGCTCGAATTGTTCCGGGAACGTGCAGTCGCATTCGAACAACCTGAGGCGCTCGGTACTTTGCGGGTCAGTTGGACCGGGGAGATCTCAGATCCTGCGGCGATCGTGGTGAAGGCGGAAGACTATGGATGAGCCAGACGGCGGCGTTTCGGCCGTGGAATCGGACGCACTCTTTGAGGCGGAGACCCTCGACGAACCCGAGATGCGGGCGGCGCTCGAAGCCATGTTGCTTGTGGTCGACACACCCGCCACGAGTGAGCAGCTGGCATCGGCGCTCGATGAGACCAGCGCTCGGGTGGATGCCCTTCTTCGTCAGATGAGCCGAGAGCTGACCGAGCGACGCAGTGGCATGGACCTGCGGTTTGCCGGAGACGGTTGGCGGTACTACACCCGCAACGACTTCGCGCCGTACGTTGAACGGCTCCTCCTCGATGGCGCACGTTCAAAACTGACCCGGGCGGCGTTGGAGACGCTTGCCGTCATCGCCTATCGACAGCCGGTCACACGATCTCGTGTCAGTGCTGTTCGTGGTGTCAACGTCGACGGGGTCATCCGCACGTTGATCGCTCGTGGTCTGATCAGTGAGGCGGGGACCGACGTCGATTCGGGCGCGGTGATGTATCGCACCACGGAGCTGTTCCTGGAGCGTCTGGGTCTCGCTTCGCTCGGTGAGCTGCCGGATCTGGCGCCGCTGCTGCCCGATGTGGATGTGATCGATGCCCTTGGTGACGAGATCAACAGCGACCCGAGATTCGCCAAGTTGGCAGGTGGCAGGGCAGACTTGAGGGACAAGACCAACAACATCACCGTTGACGACGACTGACGACAACGGGAATTAGGGACAAAAGCATGGCACCCGCTAGCCGAGACGGCAGACCGGACAGAAACAAAGACAAGGGCAAGAGGCGCGCTTCGAGGTTCGAGGACTCGGCCGAGCCCGACCGCGGAGGACGCCCGTCATCCGAGCGTGGCGGTAAACCCGCAGCCGAGCGCGGCGCGCGCCCATCGAGAGATCGTCGAGAGCGCCCCGCAGGTGAACGAGGCGGCAGGCCGACGGCCGATCGTGGCGGTCGGCCGGCCGGAGAGCGTGGCGGTAGGCCGGCTGGAGAGCGTGGCGAGCGAGGCGGACGCCCCGGTGCCGACCGTGCCGGCAGGCAGTCAGACGAACGCAGCGGACGGCCCACCGGAGAACGAGGCCGTGTCGCGGGCGAGCGCGCGGGTGGGCCCGGCGCTGAGCGCAGTGGGAAGCCCGCGGGGGAGCGCGGCGGTAAGCCCGCTCATCGCGGACAGGGTGCGGCCGTCGAACGATTCCGGAAGAGTCATCGCAAAGGTGCTGGGCCCGAGGGCAAACCGCGGTCGGCACCCGATGTGAAGAGCGGCCAGGTGAGGCTCAACAACGCGAAACCGGCGCGCGAGCAGAACCCGTTGGATGTCGGCGGCGATGGTGCGACGTACGTCGAAGGCGGCATGCGGCTGCAAAAGGTCCTCGCGCAGTCCGGGGTCGCCTCGCGACGCGGTGCCGAAGAGCTGATTGCCGCAGGTCGGGTCGAGGTCGACGGAGAAATCGTCCTGGAGCAGGGCCTTCGCATCGATCCCAAGACAGCCGTCGTTCGAGTGGATGGCGCGCGCGTGGTCGTCAACGAAGAACACCAGTACCTGGCGCTGAACAAGCCCAAGGGCTGGCAGTCGACGATGGCAGATGACTTCGGTCGTCCCTGCATCGGTGATCTGGTTGCCGAGCGAGTCATGGCCGGGCAGAGGCTTTTTCACGTGGGCCGACTGGACGCGGACACCGAGGGTCTCATCTTGCTGACCAACGACGGTGAACTTGCCCATCGGTTGATGCACCCGTCCTTCGAGGTGCCGAAGACGTACCTGGCCACCGTTCGCGGTGAGGCGCACCGCACGCTGGGCAAGATATTGCGCGACGGTATCGAGCTCGATGACGGCCCGGCCAAGGTCGACAAGTTCTCGCTGCTCGACGTGAACCAGGGAATCTCCTTGCTGCAGCTGACCCTGCACGAAGGGCGCAAGCGGATTGTGCGTCGCCTCCTCGACGAAGCCGGTTACCCGGTGATCCGCTTGGTACGCACCGACATCGGCGCAGTCAACGTCGGAGAGCAGCGTCCGGGAACGTTGCGGGTGCTGGGCAACAACGAGATCGGTGCCCTGTACAAGGCGGTGGGGATGTGACCGGAACCGAACGAGCCGTGATAGCGATCGACGGCCCCGCCGGAACCGGCAAGTCGAGCGTCTCCCGTCGAGTGGCAACAGCGCTGGGCGGCAACTACATCGACACCGGGGCCATGTACCGGGTGGCAACGCTCAAGGCCCTTCGCGCCGGCGCGTCGCTGGATGACCCGGAATCGATCGACAAGGCCACCGACGACCTCACCATCTCCGTCACCAACGATCCGCAAGCGCAGATCGTCATGATGGACGGCGAGGATGTGACCGACGAGATCCGGACCGACGCGGTGACGCGTGCAGTGTCTGCGGTGTCGGCGGTACCCGCAGTACGAACGCGGCTGGTTCAGGCACAACGTGACCTCGCGCAGAGTGGGCTCAGCGTTCTGGAAGGCCGCGACATCGGCACCGTGGTGTTCCCAGACGCCACGTTGAAGATCTTTCTCACGGCGTCGCCGGAGGCGAGGGCGCAGCGCCGACATGATCAGAACACCGCTGCAGGAATGAAAAGCGACTACCAAACGGTTCTGGACGACGTGATCCGTCGGGATCATCTGGATTCCACACGAGCGACGTCGCCGTTGCGGCCCGCGGAGGATGCGGTCCGGGTCGACACCACCGATCTGGGCATCGAAGAGGTTATCGCCAAGCTGGTCGAGTTGGCGCGTAACCGGATTGAGGTAAAAGCATGAGTGACACTTTTGATGGGGCCGCGCCGTCGTCTGACGGCATATGGACAGATGAAGCCGAATGGGACCTGAGTGAGTTCGCCGATGTGGACGACGACGGCGCCCCACTTGCCGTTCCGACGGTCGCCATCGTCGGACGCCCGAACGTGGGTAAGTCTTCACTCGTCAACCGCATCCTCGGTCGCCGCGAGGCGGTTGTGGAGGATGTGCCCGGGGTGACACGCGACCGCGTGTCGTACGACGCCTCCTGGGCCGGTCGACGGTTCCTGGTGCAAGACACCGGCGGTTGGGAACCGGACGCCAAAGGGATGGCACAGTCGGTGGCCCGCCAGGCCGAGGTCGCGATGAAGACGGCCGACGCGATTGTTCTCGTTGTGGATGCCACGGTCGGTGCCACCAGCACCGACGAAGCGGTTGCCAAGGTGCTGCGCCGGTCGAAGACCCCAGTGCTGCTGGCAGCCAACAAGGTTGATGACGAACGCCTCGAATCGGAAGCCGCGTCGTTGTGGTCGCTGGGTCTGGGGGAGCCGTTCACGGTGTCTGCAGCTCACGGTCGTGGCACCGGCGATCTGCTCGACCGGATCCTGGAAGCGCTGCCCGAGACCCCCCGAGAATCCGTTCTCACCGGTGGTCCGCGCCGAGTTGCGTTGGTGGGCAAGCCCAACGTGGGCAAGAGTTCTCTGATGAACAAACTGACCGGGGAAGATCGGGCGGTTGTCGACAACGTTGCCGGAACCACCGTCGACCCGGTCGACGAGTTGGTCGAGCTGGGCGGCAAGATCTGGAACTTCGTCGACACTGCCGGCCTGCGCAAAAAGGTGCAGCAGTCGAGCGGACACGAGTTCTACGCCTCGCTGCGTACCCGTTCGGCCATCGAGGCAGCAGAAGTCGCCGTGTTGCTCATCGACGCGTCCGAACCGATCACCGAGCAAGACCAGCGGGTGCTCACGATGATCATCGAGGCCGGCCGCGCTCTGGTGATCGCCTTCAACAAGTGGGACCTGGTCGACGAGGATCGCCGGACCCAGTTGGAGAAAGAAATCGACCGCGACCTGTCGCGCGTGCCCTGGGCACGGACGGTCAACATCTCCGCGCACACGGGACGCGCCGTCCAGAAGCTTGTGCCGGCGTTGGAGACCGCGCTGGAGTCATGGGACAAGCGAGTATCCACCGGGCAACTCAATACCTGGCTCAAGGCCGTGATCGCCGAGACGCCGCCGCCCATGCGGGGAGGCCGCCTCCCCAGGGTCATGTTCGCCACCCAGGCGGCCACCAGGCCGCCGACGTTCGTGTTCTTCACCACGGGGTTCCTGGAGGCCGGCTATCGCCGGTTCCTCGAGCGCAAGCTGCGGGAAGCCTTCAACTTCGACGGCTCACCTGTCCGGGTGAACGTGCGCGTTCGCGAAAAGCGAGAGCGCAAGAAGTAGCTGATGGGCGGCACTCCGGGAACCGATTGGCATCGGAGGCCGCCCGTCAGATAGTCTTTCTGACGCTGCTCCTCACGGATCAGCAACGGGCTGTGGCGCAGTTTGGTAGCGCACTTGACTGGGGGTCAAGTGGTCGCAGGTTCAAATCCTGTCAGCCCGACAGTGATGCAAGGGTCAAGGCGGTTCCGGAGAAATCCGGAGCCGCCTTTTCAGTGCCCGGGCTCGGCCCAGATCTTCTCGAACGGGACAGCACGACCCAGGATCTGCTCCGCCGCACGATGGCCTGACTTCAATGCACCGGTCACCGTCGATGGATCGTCGGTCCAGGTTGCCTCGCCCGCCAGATGCAGCACATCGTCGATCGGGATGGCCAGATCGTCGTGATCCACGCGGTCCGAGCCCACTGCCATGTAGGAGTACGAACCCCGCGAGTACGGGTCGTCCTGCCACCGCGTGACGTGTACCCGCTCGGGTTCGACGACGCGGTCGCCGTACAGCTTTCGGAGAGCCTCGAGGACGGAGTCGGCGATCTGCGCGTCCGACCATTTGCGAGTCTCTCGCGCACACGGGCCGGCGGCGAAGGTCAGGAGGGTCGGAGAACCCGCCGTCGAGCTAACGTCGTACCAGGAATGCCACCAGCGGCCGGCTTCCCCTTGTTGGCGTATCGCATAGACGTCTTCATCCCAGAACTTGCGCGGGAACCGCAAGAACACCTTCTCGAAAGCGTTCATCCCGAGCCTGGCGAGAGCCTTTTTGTGTGCCTCGGGTAGCGGGGGATCAAAGACGAACTCCGGCGACTTCAGCACACCGAGCGGCACCGTGACCACCACCCGGTCGGCAGAGAAGCGACCGCGGCTGGTGTCGACGGAGGCACCGGCCTGCCCCCACTGGACCCGCGTGACCTCGTGCTCGAGTCGAACGTCGAGTCCCTCGGCGAGGCGGGTGGCGAGTACGTCATATCCGTCGGGGAAGACGACTTCCGCTCCCTCGATCGCATCGTCGTCGAGCCCATGTGCGTCGAGGTCGTCGAGCCACACACCGAGTTGTTCCTCGGTCCGATGCCGCATGAACTCGCGGACGCGCATCGAGCGTTGGTTGCTCCAATCAAGTTGCGCCAGAGCGGCTTCGACTGCACTGCCGTATGACGTACCCGGCTCCGAAGCGGCGACGGTGAGTCTGAACTGTTCGTCGAACCGATGGATGTCGGACACAAAACGCTCCGTGTCCTCGGCATTCATTCGGGTGCCGGCGGGGGAGTAGTAGGCGATTGGCCGCCCGCCTGGTTGAAAGCTGCCCACGGTGAACTCGACGGTGCGCATGCCGAAAGCGTCGACTGCGTCGGCAACCGGGTTGTTGTCGACCCCATGTATCCACGATGCGCCGTAGTCGATGACGTCGCCGTCGGCACGCGACGTCCAGACGCGTCCGCCCACCCGATCGCGAGCTTCCAGGATCACCACGCGCCCGCCCTCTCCCGAGAGGATTCGGGCGACGGTCAGTCCGGCTATCCCGGCACCGACGACCAGCGTGTCAATGTCTGTCACTGCATATTCCGATCTATCGCCATGTGGATCCGGACGTCACGACTGTTCCTTCGAACACCACCACGTCGTGCGTCCGCCCACCGTGCCCCGCGACATCGGTGCACCGCATCGCGGGCACCCGGCGCCGGACTTGCGATACGGGATGATCTCGCCGGTGTGGACACCACCCTTCTTGATCGCGGATCGGATGGCGCGGCGCAGGACGACACGTAGCTCGTCGAGTTCGTCGGTTGTGAGGGTTTTGCAACGCCGCGCCGGTGACTGCGCGCTCTGCCACAGGACTTCATCGGCGAGGAGATTGCCGACGCCGGCGATCGCGGTCTGATCGAGTAGCCGTGCCTTGAGAGGTGCTCCGCTGGAACCGATTCGGAGACGAAAATCCTCCCGCGAGATCTCAGCGGCATCAGGCCCGAGCGCGTCGATGTCCGGCTCGAGGCGAACCCTGCCGAGGCGGCGTTTGTCGAAGAGCCTGAGTTGACCTCCGTCTTCGAACGTCATGGCGAAGCGCGTCCATTCAGGCTTGTCGGTGTCGCGTTCACCGACGTGCGGGTCCCCGCCGCCGTACCGTGAGGTGTGGTCGCCGTCGGGTGCGGTGACGATGATTCGCCCGCCCATGCCGAGGTGAATACCAAGCGTCGGACCAGCGGAGCCGTCGGCGATCGCCGTCTCGCACCACATGGCCTTGCCCCGGCGACGGGCATCGGTCAGCTTGCCGCCCTTCAGTGCCCCCGCGATCTCGCCCGGCCGATGCGGACGGCACTCGAACGTGTCGGTGTCGTCGATGTCGACAATGACGCGATTCAGCGCCTTCTCGACGACCTGTCTCGCGTTTTCGACCTCTGGCAGTTCCGGCACCTGTTCGGTCTACCCTTCCGGCACGATCTCCTCAAGTGCTCAAGCCCTGTCATGGTCTCATCGGGCTGCGCCGGTGGTAGCTGCGTGGCGGCCCCCGGGTCGGGCTATGCGTCCTGGTCCGGCAGCGGTCCGGCGTTGGCGATTTTCTTGGCATCCTCGACTGTCACAGTGAATGCGCTGTCAGGGTCATCCCAGAGGCGTTGGGTCGCCCTGGCGTGAGCGCGTACCGCGGGATTGCTGCTCTCGCTTGCGGTCTCGAGGATGCCGGGAACTGTGTCGCCGAGTTCGATCAGCGCCCGGCTGAGACTCCGTTGAGTTTCACGGTCGCCGCGACCGAGTTCCGCGGCGAGCTCAAGCGCCACGGTGTGTTCGTGCCCGTCGGGAATCAGGACAACAACGGCACGCCACGCCGCTCGGGCCACCTCGTCGTCGGCATCGTGCACGAGGTCGAGGGGTATGTCAGCCCATGTCGCGCGATCGCCGATCTTCGACAAGGTGTGCAAGGCCTGACTGCGGGCCTGCGCCGTCGTGGAATGCAGCTCGGCCAGCAGGAGCGGGACGACGATCTCAGCAGGATGGCGGGTCAGTGCCCACGTCAGCATGTCCCGGACGTAGAAGTCCGACTCGAACGCGCAGCACTCCACCAGAACGCTGACAAACTCAGCGTGCGGCTCGGTGCCCGCTGCGAGCGCCGTTCGCAAGCGAGTCGACGAGTCAGCGTCATGCAACGCGTGCATCAGACGCCGGGTCTGATCATTCTGATGTGGCCGGTCGATGGGACTCACCTCCTGGAAGTGATTCACAGCCTCTCATCCGATGTGGGTCTGACGCCACGGGATACGACGAGCCGTACGGGCACGCCGGTTCGGCGCCCTACGAGTGCTGGAGCGCGTTACTGTCCTTGCAAGTGCTGACTCGGTGAAGGAGCCGCGACATGGCGCGACACGGTCAGGACAAGGCGGACGTGGCAGCTGCCGTTGCAGACACCTCGCAGGGGCCGATCGAGTACACCGATACAGGCGCCGGCCCGCCAATGCTGTTTCTGCACGGCTCGCCTGGCGGCTGCGATCAAGGTGTCCTCATGAGCAGGTTCCTGGCAGGTCATCATCGAATCATCGCCATCTCGCGGCCCGGGTATCTGAACACTCCACTGGCAGAACGCAATCGGACTCCGTCAGCGCAAGCGGACCAGGTGGCCGAGCTCATGTCGACATTGGGTATCGACCGGTTCGGTGTCATGTGCTGGTCGGGCGGCGGGCCGGTCAGCTATGAGCTGGCGGCCGCCCATCCTGGCCGTGTGGCAGCCGTCGCGGTCATCGCCGGCGTCAGTACGACGTTCGATCCTGCTCGAACGTTACGTGGCCGGCTCGAGATGGGCGAGGAGAGAATGCTTTTCACCCGGCTCGGTACGTGGTTCGCGAACGCTCTCGTCGACAAGGCGGCCGCCACCGCGATCTCGACGCTGATTGCCGGCGAAGGTGACATGACTCGCTCGCAAGCGAAACAGCTGACTGCTCAGATCATGTCGGACCCCGGGCAGCGGCAATTTGCGACGCAACTGTTCAGCACGGTGACCGGGAACCGGAAAGCGGGATTCAACAACGACTTCGAGCAGTTTCGCACACTCGACCTACCCTTGGACGCCGTCACCGCACCTGTGCTACTGGTGCATGCCCGAGCCGATGCGGATGTCCCGTTTGAACAATCCGTTCACGCAACCGATTCGCTGCCCAACAGTCGATTGATGACAATTGACGTGGGGAGCCACCTTTCCGCGTGGCTGGGCCCGGATGCAGGTGCGGTGCAAACCGCAGTTGTCCGTCACTTCCGTCTGCACCTTCCGTGGTGACTCGTGAATTCAGCGATTGCATATCCTCCGCTCTATCAGCGAACAAAAGACAGATAGTTAATTTTGTTGCAGCCCCTCAACAATGTCCCTTAAGATCACTTTTGCGCTCCCAGCCGGGAGGATTTTCTCGAACTCTGGGGTTCCGAGTTCGATCGCAAGGAATGCATGGCGTAGTTCAGCGGGCGTTTCCCGACAGGTTGACTGCATTGATGCGCGTGGGTGCCGATCATATGGTGCCGGGTTCTTGCCGACAGGGAATCGCAAGAATGCACGAACCGCGGGTGCGCAGGGACAGGTGATTTCTCAAACTGGCAGGGGGAGGAGTTGTCTGAGGCACGTGGGCTGAGGGACGAGGTGGAGAGAACATCCTCAGCGATCCGTCGAGGGGTCGGGTCGTTGAGGCGAGCACGGAGGTGGCCGGTGGACAACAACGCCGGCAACCGTGATGGTCGCGGCGAACCCGTGATCGTGCATGCTCGGGTCGTCGACACGACCATGTCCTCCGCTCACTGGTTGAGCTTGCTGCGCAGTCGTCTGGCGCCTGTTCAGACAGGAGAAGTGGTCGCCGAGGTGCACACTGCACGAGCGGGCAATGCGTATCTGGTGTTCACCTCGGGCCCGAGTGGAACGAGATCGGCTGTCGAGGGGGCCGCCGCAGCCGTCACCTCCGACCCGCACCGATTCGACCTGCTCACCGCGACCCCCACCCGACGACTGCAAGACTCCCCGCTGTGGTCTGTGCGGTACTGAGTTCGACGGACATGTTCTCGACTGGGTGAGCCACCGAGGTGTCGCCACGCGACAGTGGCCATACGTCCCACCCCCAGCCCGACACACCGACCATCGAGATCGGACTCGGCTGATCGTTGGGTAGGGTTCTGCTAGTGAATTCGAGCCAACCCGTGAAGTCCGTGAACACCCGCATCGCCGAAGAACTGGCGGTCCGGGAAGCGCAGGTGGCGGCCGCTGTCCGGCTGCTCGACGAAGGCTCTACAGTGCCGTTCATCGCTCGCTATCGCAAAGAGGTGACCGGCAGCCTCGATGACGCCCAGCTGCGCACGCTCGAAGAGCGCCTACGCTACTTGCGCGAACTGGACGAGCGTCGGGCCGCGGTGTTGTCATCCATCGCCGAGCAGGGCAAGCTCACCGACGAGTTGAAGGCTGCGCTCAATGCCGCCGAGACCAAGTCCCGCGTCGAAGACATCTACCTCCCGTACAAGCCCAAGCGTCGGACGAAGGCGCAGATAGCGCGGGAGAACGGGCTCGAACCACTCGCGGATCGACTGGTCTCCGATCCGAGCGTTGTGCCAGAGGATGCTGCCGCCGGGTATATCTCAGAGACTGTCGCCGACGTCGCGGCTGCTCTCGAGGGCGCCCGTCACATCCTCACCGAGCGCATCTCAGAGGATGCCGAACTCGTGGGCACGATTCGCGAGAAATTTTGGGCGGAAGGATCGCTACGCACCACGGCGAGAACTGAGGAGGTGGCGAAAAGTGCTGCCGCGCAGAAGTTCCGGGACTACTTCGACTTCTCTGAGCCGCTGGATAAGGTGCCTTCCCACCGCGTGCTGGCCGTGATGCGCGGCGAGAAGGAAGAGGCGCTGTCGCTCACCCTCGACGGTGGGGACGACGAGAGCTATCAGGCGCTCGCCGCGGCGGCCCTGGGCGTCGACACAGCCAACACCGGCCCGGCGACCCAGTGGCTGCTGAGCACCGCGCGGTTGGCGTGGCGCACCAAGTTGATGATCACCGCAATGGTCGACGCGCGTGTGCGTCTGCGTGCACGCGCCGAAGAAGACGCCGTCGCTGTGTTCGCCCGAAATCTCGGCGACCTGCTGCTCGCCGCACCGGCCGGAGCACGCACGACGTTGGGACTTGATCCGGGTTTTCGTACCGGCGTGAAGGTCGCGGTGGTCGACGGAACCGGCAAGGTTCTCGACACCTGCGCGATCTACCCACATCAACCCCAGAAGCAGTGGGACGTCGCCAAGGCGACACTCGCCGCATTGGTTGCACGACACAAAGTGGAACTGATCGCAGTGGGCAACGGCACTGCCTCACGAGAAACAGATGCCCTCGCCGCCGAGTTGATCACCGATATCCGGGCTTCGGGAGCTGACGTCCCGGCCAAGGCGATGGTGAGCGAGGCGGGCGCCTCGGTGTATTCCGCCTCCGAATACGCCTCACACGAACTGCCGGATATGGATGTATCGCTGCGCGGTGCAGTGTCGATCGCGCGGCGACTGCAAGACCCACTGGCCGAACTGGTCAAGATCGAACCGAAGTCGATCGGCGTCGGCCAGTACCAGCACGACGTCACGCCGGGGACACTGGCGCGCAGCCTCAATGCGGTGGTGGAAGACGCCGTGAACGCTGTCGGCGTTGATCTGAACACCGCATCCGTGCCGTTGCTCTCGCGCGTTTCCGGGGTGACGACGACTCTGGCCGAGGCAATCGTCGCTCACCGCGACACCACTGGCCCTTTTCGTAGTCGTAAGTCATTGCTGAAGGTTCCTCGCTTGGGTCCCAAGGCTTTTGAGCAGTGTGCTGGTTTTCTTCGGATCCGCGATGGGGACGACCCTCTCGATGCGTCGGGTGTCCACCCCGAGGCCTACCCGGTGGTCCGGAGCATCCTGGACCGATCAGGTGTGACCTTGGCCGAACTCATCGGCAACGAGCGCACCCTCCGATCGATCCGGCCGGCAGACTTCGCCGACGAACGATTCGGGATACCGACGATCTCGGACATTCTCGCCGAACTCGAGAAGCCCGGCCGCGACCCGCGACCGGCATTCACCACTGCGACGTTTGCCGCGGGTGTCGAGAAGGTTGCCGACCTCAAACCGGGGATGGTCCTCGAAGGTGTGGTGACCAACGTCGCTGCATTCGGGGCTTTCGTCGACGTCGGCGTGCACCAGGACGGATTGGTGCATGTGTCGGCGATGGCCAACCGGTTCGTCTCCGATCCGCACGAGGTCGTGAAGTCGGGACAGGTGGTGAGGGTGAAGGTGTTGGAGGTCGACGTCGAACGCCAGCGGATCGGACTGACCCTCCGACTCGACGACGACACGCCTCGTTCCGGCGGTACGTCCGACAATCGCCCGGGTGGGCAGGGGCAACGACGGCCCAAGAACGCCGGTCAGCCGAGAAAGCCGAAGCGCGACAACACAACCGGAAAGCCGGCGGCGGCGCCGTCGAACGGTTCACTGGCACAGGCTCTGCGAGACGCAGGTTTCGGACGGTAGGAAACCGCCGCTCGCGCGACGGCTCCTTCACCAGGCCACATACGGTTGGGGACGGAACACCGCGTGGACGATCTGAGTCAGGAGCCCGAATGAGCGAACGCACGCCCAGCCAGTGGGAGAAGATCGTCGAGGCCGATCCGGCGCACTCCACACGTTATGTCGAGCGGTTTCGCACGATGGCGGCCCGCGGCCAGGACATCGTCGGAGAGGCGCGGCTGATCGACGCGATGCTGGCCCGCGGTAGTCGTGTTCTCGACGCCGGCTGCGGCCCGGGCCGGGTGGGCGGCCACCTCCACGACGCCGGCCATGAGGTCGTCGGCGTGGATGTGGACCCTGTCCTCATCGACGCTGCAGAGCACGATCATCCGGGCCCGACCTGGCTTGTCGGCGACCTCGCGGACCTTGATCTGCCGTCCCAAGGGGTGGCAGCCGACTTCGATGTCATCGTCTGTGCGGGCAATGTGGTGACTTTTGTTGCGCCATCGACCCGCCGCGACGTCCTCGCCGGGTTCGCCCGGCACGTCGCACCTGCCGGCCGGGTTGTCGTCGGGTTCGGTGCAGGCCGCGACTACCCGTTTGCTGATTTCCTCGATGACGCAACCAGCAGCGGACTCTCGGTTGACGTTCTCTTGTCCACCTGGGACCTGCGTCCGTTCACTGACGACTCCGACTTCCTGGTTGCCGTGTTCTCACTCGCGGCCTGACCGGCACGAGCCGCGGGGGATTCCGGTGACACTTGTAGTCGACACAGAGATCCACGTGCTGCGAGATCATCCGCTTGCAGCGGGTGGCAGTCTGCCGCCACTGGATGCGCCGGCCTACGCACCGGGCGCGATCGACATGGCCGGACGACACGTTCGTTCTCGAGGGCCATCGGTTCTCGCCGGGGCTGCCGTCGGGTGTCTCGTGGGCGCGATGACCAGCCTCGGGGCAGGAGCAGGCACCTCGGCGGGCGCGGCGACAGGGTTACTGGTGAGCGAGATCAGAGTTCACGAGGTCGGCGACGCCCCCAACGCCCGTGCGCGCGTCCAGGATTCCGGCCCAACCGAACACGTACGTGTCATGGAATACAACGTGCATGGCGGCATGGGCGGGCCTGGTCAATTCTTCGCCACGCCTGGTCGTCTGGACCACCTCGCCGCGACCATCCGGCGCGAGCACCCGGATATCGTGCTCCTGCAGGAGTTGGACCATTTCGCGACCCGGTCGAATTACACGGACACGTTGAAGCAGCTGGCGCAGCGATTGACACCGACGGGCGCCGTGATGACTCCGGCAATCGAGAAGGTGAACGGCCGTCGTGAGGGGACCGGGATTCTCACCTTCAACGGTTTCGACATCACCGATGCTCGAGGACTTCGGGTCGGGGATGCGATGGGGGACAGCGCTCTCCGCCGTTTTCGGGCAGCGTCCGACGCGTACGCGGGAATGGTGAGTGGAAGAGTTCACCGGTCGTGGGTGCCGTTCGGAGGAGTGATCGAGTACCAACCGCGGGTGGCCACGGACGCGTTGGTGCGAACCCGTGCGGGGCGCGAGATCCGCGTGCTCTCAGGACATTTCAGCCCGCCTCATCACGGTATCGACGAGCAGCGGCGTCAGGTCGACCCGATCGTGGCAACGGCCCACACCTGGTCGGCACCCACCATCATGGGCGCCGACTTCAATGTGCGAGACGGATCGCCGGAGTTCCGGCGTGAGCACCAGATCTTTGCGTCGGTCGGCCTACTCGAGGCCACGGCAGGTGCACCCGCGAACAGCGACCGGATCTATGCCTCGGCGCATTTCGGCCGAGCCGATGCTCGCAAGGTGCTGCCGTCGGCCGGCGAAGTGCAGGCCAGTGACCACGCGCCGGTGGTGGTCGATCTTATGCTCGAAGCCGATCATTCTGGGTCCGAACGCGGTGATGCCCCGCCCGGCGTACCGGACGGGGCATCGACGCCGCGGCCTAGATGACCAACAGGTCCAGTTGGTCGTCGGTGACCTGGACGGAGACCTTGCCACCGTCGAGGAGCACCTCGTCCAACAGCAGGTCTGCAATCCGGTCATCGACTGCACGCTGAATCGAACGACGCAGTGGTCGTGCGCCGAACTCGGGCTGGTGCCCGTGCTCTGCGATCCAGTCGACAGCAGCATCAGAGAACTCGATGTCGATTCCCTTGGCGCCCAACCGCTTGCGGCTGTCGGCCAGGAGCAGGTCGGTGATCTTGTGCAGCTGCTCGGTGTCGAGCTTGCGGAAGACCACGATTTCGTCGATCCGGTTGAGGAACTCCGGTCGCATCGACTCCCGCAGTCGGGCCATCACCCGCTCACGCACCGGCCGTTCCGCGGCTTCGGCGTCACCGGAGCTGAACCCGAGTCCACCGGACTTGCTGGAGATGATGTCCGATCCCAGGTTGCTGGTCATGATCAGCACGGTGTTCTTGAAGTCGACGGTGCGACCCTGCCCGTCGGTGAGACGACCGTCGTCGAGCACCTGCAGCAGCGTGTTGAACACGTCCGGGTGCGCCTTCTCGATCTCGTCGAGGAGGACCACCGAATACGGGTTCCGGCGCACCTGTTCGGTGAGCTGCCCCGCCTCGCCGTACCCGACGTACCCGGGGGGAGCCCCGATCAGGCGGCTGACCGTGTGACGTTCTCCGAACTCGCTCATGTCGAGTCGGAGCATCTTCTTCTCGTCGCCGAAGAGCGAGGCTGCCAGCGCCTTTGCCAATTCGGTCTTTCCGACGCCTGTCGGTCCGAGGAACAAGAAACTGCCCACGGGCCGATCCGGATCGCTCATCCCGGTACGGCTCCGGCGAACCGCTCGCGCGATGGCCTTCACCGCATCCTCTTGGCCGACAACACGCTGATGTAGCTCATCCTCGAGGCGGCGTAGACGCTCCCGTTCCTGCTCGGTCATCTGGCTTGCCGGGATCCCGGTGGCACGGGCGACCACTTCGGCGATGTGTTCGGCGGTCACCTCAGGTGTTTCGCCTGCCTCGGACGGCCCGCCCGACAGACGTGCCTGGAGCCGGGCGGTCTCGTCACGCAATGCGGAGGCCTTTTCGTAGTCCTCCGCCGCAACCGCCTGCTCTTTGGCCGCCTCGAGTTGGGTCAGTTGCTTCTGGATCGCCTCCACGTCGGTGGACGGTGAAGCCAGTTGCATCCGCGCACCGGCTTGGTCGATCAGATCGATCGCCTTGTCCGGCAGGAACCTGTCCCCGATGTAACGGGCGGACAGCTCGACGGCTGCGCGGATCGCCTCATCGGAGTACCGGATCCCGTGGTGTTCCTCGTACCGCCCGCGTAGTCCGTCGAGGATCGCCACCGCGTCCTCGACGCTGGGTTCGGGCACCGTCACCGGTTGGAATCGACGCTCGAGCGCGGGATCTTTTTCGATGTTCTTCCGGTACTCGTCGAGAGTCGTAGCACCGACGATGTGAAGTTCACCGCGAGCGAGCTTGGGCTTGAGGATGTTTCCGGCATCCATCGACCCCTCGGCTCCGGCACCGGCACCGGCGATGGTGTGCACTTCGTCGATGAAGACGATGAGTTCGTCCTTGTTCGCTGCGATCTCATCGATCACCTTTGTCAACCGCTCTTCGAAGTCGCCGCGGTACCTGGTCCCCGAGACCATGCTCGACAGGTCAAGCTGCACGATGCGCTTGCCTGCGAGACGATCAGGCACGTCACCGTCGACGATCCGTTGAGCGAGACCTTCGACGATGGCGGTCTTGCCGACACCGGCCTCGCCTACCAGCACCGGGTTGTTCTTCGTACGTCGAGACAGGATCTCGATGGTCTGTTCGATCTCGTCGGCACGGCCGATGACCGGGTCGACGCCCCCACCTCGGGCTTTCTCGGTCAGGTCGAATCCGAACTTGTCCAGCGTCGGGGTGGCTGTCGTGGACTCAGCAGCGACCGAGCCGCCCTGAAGTGCGGTCTGCAGGTGTTCGGGTGTGATGCCGGCAGCGGCGAGCAGACGACCCGCAGCCCTGTCATGGTCGGCAGCGAGGGCGAGGAACAGATGTTCTGGGTCGATGTACGTCGAGCCCAAGGTCTGGGCGAGTTGGTGAGCCTCGAACACAGCGGTTTTCAGTGCAGCGCTCAGTGACGTGGTGGTGAAGCCATTGGTCGGCGTTCCCTGAGGAAGGCGCTGTTCGATGGTGTCCGCCACCGCCGTCGTGTCGGCCCCGGCGCGCTCCATCAGCGTTTTTGTGGGCTCCGTGGCGGTCATGACTCGCAGAACATGTAGAGCGTCGAGTTCTGTGTCGCCCCGACCGGCGGCGAACCTGGCGGACTCGGCGATGAGGTCCTGGGTGGACCTGCTCATCAGCCGGCTGATGTCGATGCGACGCGGGCCCTCGGGGCCGAAGAATGCGGGCATTCGCGGAGCCTCCTTGTTAAGAGTTGAGTGAATCTGACTCAATTAACATGAGTGAGGTTCTATCAATTCCCGACCGCTGCGGTCAATTCTGCAACTCGGGTCGCGCGGAGGCCGGATCGGGCGTGTGGTCGCCTCGGTGAGCCGTGACGCGATAGCGTGGGCAGAGAACTTTGAGCGCACATCATGAAGCGAGGACGACGTGGTCGATACGAGCTCCACCTTGGAAGATCTGTCTCGCAAGCACCTGGACATCGCACGCGACGATTCGCATGGCCGCAGTGCCGACATCCTTGTCCATGACGGTCCGCTACGCCAGACGTTGATGGCGATGGTTGCCGGTACCGAACTCGGCGAACACAATTCGCCGCCGGCGGCGAGCATGCTTGTACTCAGCGGCAGGGTGAAGGTGACCGCGGATGAGGGTGAGGTCGTCCTCAACGTAGGTGAACTTCGCGGGCTCACGCATCATCGGCACAGCGTGACCGCGATCGAGGACTCGGTTTTCATCCTGACCACGGTCACCGGTTACGGCGAACCATCGCGGCGCTGACTCGATCATCTTGACCCCTTCGCCTGCCCAGGGGTAGGCACACCCGGGTTGCCGCGCAACCCGGTGACACTTAGCCCTTGCGCTAAGTATCCGGCCGCTGATAGTTTGCCTTGTGGCTCAGTATTCAGAGCAATTGAACGGGGTTTTCCAAGCCCTCGCTGATCCCACCCGCAGGGCGGTGATCGGGCGCCTGGGGGAGGGGCCGGCGAGTATCAGCGAGCTCGCCCAGCCATTCGACATGGCCTTGCCCTCCTTCATGAAACACATCCGGCAACTCGAGGACAGTGGCTGGATACGCACGATGAAGGTCGGCCGGGTTCGCACCTGCGTCATCGAGCAACGGCAGTTCGATATCGCGCAGGATTGGCTGGAAAGCCAGCGTGCCCTGTGGCAACAACGCACCGATCGACTCGAGAGCTTTGTCGTCAATGAGATAGCGACGCAACAACATCAGGAGAAATGACATGACAACACAGCTCAACCCCGAGCTCGACCTCGTCATCTCCAGGGTCATCAAGGCTTCGGCAGCCGCGGTATGGGACGCCTGGACAAATCCTGCCAAGTTCGAGAAGTGGTGGGTTCCCCATCCGACGGTATGCAGGGTGCGCGAGATGGATGTGCAGGCCGGCGGTTCTCTTCGTACAGAGATCAGCGAAGACGGGGGTGAGTTCGAACCACACATCACCGGCTGTTTCCTGGCGGTAGACCCGTTCCGGCGGATTGTGTTCACCGACAGCCTCATAGCCGGCTGGCGCCCATCGGCGGACGCGTTCATGACTGCAATCATCACTGTTGCCGACCACCCTGAAGGCACCGAATATGAGGCCAGGGCCATGCACCGTTCCGCTGCGGATCGAGACAGCCACGAGCGCATGGGCTTTCATGACGGTTGGGGAACTGTCACGCGGCAGCTCGCGGATCTCGTCGAAGGCGAGCCCAGCTGATAAAACTGACGCTCATGCAGTTCGTGTCACTCGATGGGGTCTGCCAGGGCCCCGGGTCTCCCGACGAAGACGCCACTGACGGGACGAGATCCGGCTGGTGATCGCGCCGGTGGTGGTGGGTTCAGGACGACGGTTGTTCATTGCCGGGGGAACACCCGCGGGTCTTCAACTCAGCCGCCACGAGAAGACACCGGGCGGTCTTGCCATTCATGAATACAAGACCGTCGGTGCACCGGTGACGGGCGTCTACGAACCGGTGTAGTCGGCGAGCGTCTGCCGAAAAGCGCTGCGACAGTCCCTGGGATCGGCGGTTCTGCGCGGCGCGTGCAGCAACTCCGTTCTCAGTAGACAGTCCTGGGACCCACCGTTTGCGCGCCCAATGCATGCACGCGGCCGATCAGCTCGCGGTCGGACGTGACCACGATTCGTTTTCTGTGTGGTTGTGTTGCAACAATTTCCACAATTGTGTCGTCGCCCGAGGCGGGCGCCGACACCACCGCCACCGTGGACGTGGAGTCGATTCCCCGAGCCTGGCCTTCGACCACCATCACCACCTCGCACGGTGGCGGCTCGCTGTCGAACCCCAAGAGTGCGACTTCTCTGAGCTCATCGCGCAGACGGATGTTCGCCGCACGACGGTCTCGCCACCAGCCGTCGGGCCTGGAACCCACCACGTTGGCGGCGTCCACGATCACCACCGGTTCGAGGTTCACAGAGGAGGTGGCAGCCATCTCGTCATTGTCCATGGACCCACCAATTCACAAAGCGGTTCCCACTACGATCGAGGTCATGCGATTTGGATTGTTTGTGCCGCAGGGATGGCGTCTGGACCTCGTCGGGATCGACCCCGCCGACCAATGGCCGGTGATGCGTGATTTTGCGGTGCGCGCCGACAACGGTCCGTGGGACTCGGTGTGGGTCTACGACCACTTCCACACGGTTCCAGCTCCCACCGAAGAGGCCACCCACGAGGCGTGGACGTTGATGTCGGCGCTCGCAGCGTCCACGTCACGTGTCCGACTGGGCCAGATGTGCACGGCGATGAGCTACCGAAATCCGGCATATCTTGCCAAGGTGGCCGCCACGACCGATCTCATCTCGGGCGGACGGGTCGAGATGGGGATCGGCGGCGGCTGGTACGAGCACGAGTGGCGGGCCTACGGCTATGGCTTCCCGTCGGCGGGGGAGCGACTGGGCCGGCTCGACGAGGGTGTGCAGATCATGCGGCAAGCGTGGAGCACAGGCTCGGCATCGCTCGATGGGAAGCACTATCAAGTCGATGGTGCAATCGTCCGTCCACTTCCTCTGCAGGAGGGCGGCATTCCTCTGTGGATCGCGGGTGGGGGCGAAAAGGTCACCTTGAAGATTGCCGCGAAGTACGCGCAGTACACGAACTTCGACGGCACTCCCGAGGGATTTGTACGAAAGTCCGACATCCTGCGGACGCACTGCGAAGCCGTCGGCTCTGACTTCGACTCCATCGTCCGGTCTGCCAACTACAACGTCGCGATCGGTTCCACCGAGGCCGAGGTGGAACAGCGGTTGAGCACGCTGAAAGATCGACTTACCCCGCACGTCGGCGCGGATGCGGCCGAGGGCGCCCTCGGAGCGTTTCGCGGACTACCAGGGGTGGGGACCCCCGAGCAGATCATCGAGAAGCTGACCGTACTCAAGAGCCATGGTCTCTCCTACGGCATCTTCTATTTTCCTGAAGCTGCATACGATCTTTCGGGAATCGAACTCTTCGAGAAGGAGGTCTTGCCCGCGCTCGCGTGAGAGAACGTCATCGAGTCACGACTCGGGGGCCTCTGTGCCCAGATAGAAGGCCGTGGTTCGCATCTCGGCTGAACGCGCGGCATCCTGCGATGCACCCGCAGCAATATGCGCGTCTGCCCAACGACGACTGCTCTCGGACATGAACTGCCGGGCGGCATCGGTCTGGGCCCACTCGCTGGTCTCGGCCGGCGCATCGGCCCCGGTCTCGAGGTGCAGCGCGAGACCGAGCAGACCGAGGTCCCAGCCGATCCCGACCGCGCCCGGCCCGTACTGCCTCCACCGATCGGGGTCGATGTCGCCGGAGTGCTCGATGACAAGTCGCGACTGCTCATCGGCGACTTCTTCTAGCCGGACGGTCAGGTAGGTGATCTCTTCGCCGAATTTCCAGGTGAGGGTGAAGCTCGTCGGCGGATCGCAGGTTTCGACGGTGCCACTGGCATTTCCTTCGATGTGGTATTCGCCTCCCAGTACCAGGTCGCCAGTGACATTGCCGAACCACCGGGCCAAGCGGTCTGCCGTGGTGCAGGCTTCCCAGAGGTCGGCCACAGAGGTGTTGTACACCTGAGTCAGGCGGGCTGATGTGCTGATCGCCGAGCCGTTGTCCTCTGCGGTGACCGCCCTGTCCACACTGCTGAGTTGCTTTGCCGTATCGGGGAATTGGCCGTCGGTCATGTCAGGTCCTCTCGGTGGATTGTTCCTTGCCGTGCGCGCTTACCGCGGGCGATCTCGGTGTCCAGCGCGGCAAGTCTCGGCGTCCAGAAGCCGCGGAATGCTGCAAGCCATTCATCGACAGCGCGCAACGGATCGGCATCGACCGCGTAGAGCCGACGTGCCCCGTCGGGACGTACGGTCGCGTAACCGTTGTCGCGCAGGACGCGGAGGTGCTGGGACACCGCCGGTTGGCTGATTCCGAACTCGCTGCCGATCGTTTGCGACAGCTCGCCCGCCGACCGTTCCCCGTCCGCGAGCAGCTCGAGCAGTCTTCTTCTGACCGGGTCGCCGAGGATGTCGAGTGCGTGCACCACAGCTATATTTCACTGAACGCTTATATAAGTCAAGACGCAAATAGCCTCGATGTGCCCAACGAAAACGACCCGCCGGGCGGCGGGTCGAGTGTTGAGGGATTGGTGGGGGACGGCCCGATTCTGGGGTTGTCGTCCCCGCCGACAAGGTCGGCGACAGGTCTGAACCTGCCGCATTCAGCTTTGGAGTTCGCGCAGGAAGCGGTGGCACTTTTCAGCGCGTTCGGAGTCCTGAGCCATCACCTGCTCGAAGAAGTCTGCGATGTCGTCGCGGCCGGCGTTGCGGGCATCACGCACGTACTGGCCGTAGTCGTGCCCGGCTTTCAGTGAGTGGTACTGCACCGAGATCAGATCGAACGAGACATCATCGAATCCGGTTTGTCCTGCTGGCCCTTGGTAGTGGGGTTTGAAACCTGCTCGGCAGGAATCACTCCGGAACTTCGGCGCCGACTCGGCGCGCAGCCCTTTTCGGCATGGGAGACGGCGCTTCATCAACACCGCCTGACCGCTGTCGAGATGTGGCATGGCAACTCGACGCGGCGCGACTGCAGACTCGCCAGGGGAGCGCTATCCCCAGTTCGGTGTACAGCGGCGGACAAAGGTATGTTCGGGCGAACACGAGACGTCACCACCCATCAGGCGCTGGACCGCCTCCCCGACGAAGAGGGCGCAGAACATGGCACGCAGAACCATCGAACAGATCACCGACGACCTCGACGGTTCCGATCTCGACCCTTCGGACGTGATCGTGGAAACGTTCACCGTCAACGGTGTCGAGTACTCCCTCGATCTCGGCCCCAAGTCGGCCGAGAAGTTCGACAAAGACATGCAGAAGTGGATCGACAAGGCCACCAAGATCGGTGGCCGTCAGAGGAGGGCCACTGCCAAGCAGGCGCCGGCCACCTCCGAAGTGCGCAGCGACAAGTCGCAACTGGCCGCCATCCGTGAATGGGCACGCGAGAACGGTTACGAGGTCTCCGACCGCGGCCGTATTCCCAACGCCATCGTCGAGGCATTCAACGCGGCTCACAACTGACGCACGAGCAGTGAGTTCTCTCCGCGTCGGCTCAGATTCAATGCGCGACGTGGACGGATGATGTTGTCCGCATTCGCGTAAGCGACCGTTTGCGTAGTGTGAGCGACATTGCCTTCCTCGGTAGGAGCTCAGACATGGCAGACGACGAGAACGTGGTGACAACCACCAGTGGGCCGGTTCGGGGCCTGGACGACGGGATCACCAAGTCGTGGCGGGGTATCCGCTACGCGGCGCCACCCACGGGCGAGCGGCGTTGGCGGGCGCCGGTGCCACCAGAACCTTGGGTCGACGTCGTCGACGCGACCACGTTCGGTCCGGTGGCGCCGCAACCGAACAATCCGGTGATCACGCTCGGACCCGGCGCCGTCAAGGACGAGGATTGCCTGAGCCTCAACGTCTGGTCGGCGTCAGTGGTCACTCCGGACGACCCACGGCCGGTCATGGTCTGGATCCACGGGGGCGCATACATTTTCGGCACGTCGAGTCAGCCGTTGTACGACGGGCGTGCACTTGTCTCTGATGGCGACGTCGTGCTGGTGACGGTGAATTACAGACTCGGCGCGCTGGGATTTCTGGATCTGTCGTCGTTCAGTACCGCTGAGCGGGTCTTCGACACCAACCTCGCGCTGCGAGACGTGATCCTCGCGTTGCAATGGGTTCAAGACAACATCGCCGGCTTCGGGGGAGACCCGGAACGGGTGACCCTTTTCGGGGAATCAGCGGGCGGGGGCATCGTCACAACACTCCTGACCGTTCCGGCTGCGTCAGGACTGTTCTCCCGTGCGATCGCGCAGAGCTCGCCGGCGACCTCGGTGTACGACAGCGCAAGGGCGAAACGCGCCGCCGACATCTTTCTCCAGAAGGTCGGGGTCGAACCGGATTCGGTTGCGACACTGTACGACATGCCGGTCGACCGCCTCGTGTCGGCAGGACTCGAACTGTTCAGCGATGTGCCCGCCGCGACACCCGGCACACTGGCGTTCGCGCCGGTGGTCGACAAGGATCTGCTGCCCGACTACCCGCTGGCGGCGGCCCGAGCCGGCCGCTCGAACCCCGTTCCTCTGATCATCGGTACCAACAAAGACGAGGCGGCGCTGTTCAAGTGGATGAAGTCGCCGTTGATGCCGATCACCCCGGATGCGATTCGCGCCATGTTCGCCGAGATCGCGGCAGAGCAGCCGGAACTCAAACTGCCGAGTGAGGCCGAGATCGGCTCGGCCTACTCAGGTTTGAAGATGAAGGCAGCCGGGCTCGCTGTCGCCCGCGACGTCGGTTTTCGGATGCCGACCATCTGGCTCGCCGAAGCGCACAGTGCCGTCGCGCCGGTGTATCTCTACCGGTTCGACTGGGCCACACCGATGCTGCGGGCCCTGCGGGTCGGGGCCACCCATGCCACCGAATTGCCGTATGTCTGGGGCAACCTGGTGGCCGGCCGCAAGGACATCACGTTCAAACTCGGTGGCCTGAAAGTGGGGAAGGCGCTCTCTGCCCGTCTCCAGAATCGATGGGTGAACTTCGCCGTGGACGGTCACCCCGGCGGACTACCGGGCGACCCGGAATGGCCTCCCTACGTACCGGATCAGCGTGCGACCCTGGTGATCGACAGGCAAGACAAAGTGGTCGATGACCTCGACCGGGATCTGCGTGCGGCGTGGGGTACCGAGGTGCTCAACTTCCTCTAACCGGCATCACCGGCGGCATCGACGAGGACTTCGAGATACTTGGCCACCCCGTCGTCGTCGTTGGTCGCCAGGATGTGATCGGCAGCTGCGAGCGCATCGGGTGAGCCGTTCGCCGGACACAGCGCCAGGCCGGCCCATTCGAGCATCGGCAGATCGTTGATCGCGTCTCCACAGGCCGCGACCTCGGTCGGATCGATGTCCCACGCGTCACACAGCCGGGCGAGTCCACTGGCCTTGGAGACGCCTTCGGCGGCCATCTCCAGGTAGGGCGCGCCGGAATGGGTCGGGGTCACGCCGGGGATCCCGGCCTGCGCCACTTGCCGGAAGAGGTCGACGCTCGGAATGTGGGCATGGCGCGCAACGACTTTGACGATCGGTTCGTCGTCCAATGAGGCCGTGTCGCTCATCTCCATGGTCAGCGGATCTCGATGGTGGTCGGCGTAGATACAGAGCGCGGCGTAGGCCGGGTCGGCGATGAAACGAGTCGGGCCGACCACGGCGAACACGGTGCCGGGAAACAGGGCCCGCACCTGTTCGATTGCCGTACCGGCGACGTTCGTTGCCATCGCCTGTACGTCGAAGATGGTGGCCTCGCCATCGGTGAGGTCGATCAACACGGCGCCGTTCGCAGCAACGGCATAACCGCGAAAGCCACTGTCGACAGCAAGGTTGCGGACCGAATGTTGCGCTCTCGCGGTCGCCCATACCACTCGGATACCTGCTGTAGCAGCGGCGGCCATGGCCGCCGCCGACCGTTCACTGATCGTTCGTCGAGACGTCAGCAAGGTGCCGTCGAGGTCGGTTGCCAGCAGCCGGATACTCACACGAGCATGATGCCAAGCGGTGGTGCGGCCCGGTGCACGAGATGGCGGTTTAGGCAGTTGGACAGGTCGTAGCCCGGTGCTGCGGCCAATTCAAAATGGAGCATCTCCGACACCGTTTGGCGGTGCGCGCCCTCTGCCCGCTGTAACGTCTGCGCTGGAGGCCCGCCATGATCCTGGAGTACATTCGCTACCGCATCGACGAATCATCAGCTGCCGAGTTCGAGGCTGCGTACGCCCGCGCCGCCGACGCCCTGCGCAAGTCCGAGCACTGCATCGACTTCGAGTTGTCGCGAGCAGTCGAAAAGCCCGACCACTACATCCTGCGCATCACGTGGGACTCGCTGGATGGGCATCTGACAGGCTTTCGTGGCAGTGAACTGTTCCGGTCGTTTTTTGCCGAGATCAAGAACTACGTGGGCGCCATCGACGAGATGCAGCACTACGAACTGACCGGCGTGACCGGTACCGGCTCGGGCGCCGACGTCCCGCCCACCCTGTTCGAATGGGCGGGCGGCGCAGAAGCGTTCGACAAGCTTTTCACTCGTTTCTACGAACTGGTCCCGCAAGACGAGTTGCTGGCACCGTTGTTCGCCGGGATGGATGCGCACCACGCGCAACATGTCGCCTCGTGGGTGGGCGAGGTATTCGGTGGCCCTGCCGAATACACCGCGCACGGCGGCGGCTACGAGAACATGCTCGCCCATCACGTCGGTAAGGCCATCACGCCCACGCAACGCCGGCGCTGGGTGGACCTACTGCTCGACGCAGCGGACGAAGTGGGCCTGCCCGGCGATCCGGAGTTCAGGTCGGCCTTTGTCGCCTACCTCGAGTGGGGCACCCGCATCGCGGTGGAGAACTCCCAGCCCGGCGCCACGCCGATGCCCCATGCCCCGGTGCCACGTTGGGGCTGGGGTATGGCCCCTCCCTGGCAAGGTTGAACGGTCCTGTCCGAAGCGATCGATACCGTTGACGGATGCACCTCGATGACGTTGTGACCACCAGCGCGGCGGTCGCCGCAACCCGTTCGCGGAAAGCGAAGACCCTCGCCATCGCAGATCTGTTGCGCGGCGCCGCGCCGCAGGACGTACGCGCTGTGGTCGCCTGGCTGTCAGGCGAGACACTGCAAGGCCGACTCGGCATCGGTTGGCGCACGCTCTCGGGAGCCCGGGCGCACGCGGCCGCAGCCCCGACGTGGACGGTGGCAGAAGTCGACAACCTGCTCGACGAGTTGGCCGCGACCTCCGGTGCCGGCTCGGTCAAACTTCGAAAGGAGTTGCTGGGCAGCCTGTTCGAGAAGGCGACATCAGGCGAACAAGAGTTCCTCATCCGGTTGCTCACCGGGGAGGTACGCCAGGGTGCGCTGGAAGGCGTGATGACCGAGGCGATCGCGACGGCTTCCGATCTTCCGGTTGACGTGGTGAGGCGCGCGTTCATGCTGTCGGGCAGCCTTGCCGAGACCGCCGCTGCGGCAATGGGCGGCGGCGCAGCCGCCCTGCAGTCATTCGGTTTGGAGGTCGGACGGCCGGTGCGGCCGATGCTTGCCTCGCCCGCGAAGTCGCTCGGCGAGGCGCATTCGGCGCTAGGTGGGAACGTGAGCGTGGAGTACAAGCTCGATGGTGCTCGAATCCAGGTACATCGCAACGGCGATGACGTGGCGATCTTCACGCGAACACTCAACGACATCACCGAACGGGTACCCGAGCTCGTGCAGTTGGTGCGTGACCTGCCGTGTGAGTCGGTGGTTCTGGACGGGGAGACACTGGCGCTCGCCGACTCGGGCCGACCCCGGCCGTTCCAGGAGACGATGAGCAGGTTCGGTGCCAGTTCGCAGCGCGATTTGTTGCTGCAGCCGTATTTCTTCGACTGCCTGCATCTCGACGGTGAAGACCTGCTCGACCGGCCGCTGTCCGACCGGATAGGTGTACTCGATCGTCTTGCGCCCCAGCATCGGATTCCGGCGCTACGATCTCCGACTGTCGAGGAGACCGAGGCCCATCTCGATGCTGCGCTCGCCGCCGGTCATGAAGGCATCATGATCAAGGCCCTCGACTCGACGTACGCGGCGGGCCGGCGGGGCAAGTCGTGGCAGAAGGTCAAGCCGGAGCACACGCTCGATCTCATCGTGCTGGGTGCCGAATGGGGCTACGGCCGTCGGACGGGCTACCTCTCCAATCTGCACCTCGGCGCTCGCGATCCGGATGGCGGGGAACCGATCATGGTGGGTAAGACTTTCAAGGGGCTCACCGATGAGCTGTTGCGTTGGCAGACAGAAGAGTTCCCGAAGGTGGAGCGAAACCGGGACCAGCACACGGTATATGTGTATCCGCAGATCGTGGTGGAGATCGAGTTGGATGGTGTGCAGGTGAGCACTCGATATCGCGGCGGTGTCGCGTTGCGTTTCGCACGCGTCTTGAGGTACCGGCCGGACAAGACCGCCGCGATGGCCGACACCATCGAGGCGGTTCGGGCGATGTTGCCTGGAGACGGGAGTTAGCTCAACGGCTGCGCGGCGAGTTGAAGGACGCGCGCCTCGGAGGTGCGCCTGGCCTCGGCGGCCTGTGTCGATTTCGAATCCAGATCCGGGATGCGACCTACCAATGTGAGGTCGTCGGTGACAATTTCGACCCGCATCCCCAGTGCTTTTCCGAGAACCTGGGTCAGTGGCGGAATGGTGTGGTCCAGCGACTCCTCGGCCGTGCCGGGCGTGTACACAAGGCCTCGAGAGGAGATGACCACCACCGGCTTACCTGCGAACGGTTGGTCGGGAGTGTCGAAAGGGGCTGTGGTACCCAGTACGTGAATGTGGTCGATCCAGGCCTTCAGGGTGGAGGGCAGCGACCAGTTGTACATAGGTGCACCGACAACCACCACGTCGGCGGCAATCACTTCGTTGATCAGTTGCCACTGCAGGGCCTCCGACTCGGCACTGGGCTTCTCGGTGGCGGACCGCAGCCTGGTGGCGTAATGCAGCCCTGCGTCGGAAAGGTGCGGGATGGGGTCGCGATGGAGATCGCGGTAGTTGACCGTTCTCGTCGAGTCGGCGGCGAGCCATGTCTGCGCGAACAGCTGGGTCAGCTCGCGAGAGCGGGATGTGTGGACATCGGCGGACGAATCGAGGTGAAGTAGGTGAGGCATGGTCTCATTCTGCCCACCCCTGGCAGACGGGTCAGATGAGTGTCTCCGCGTGCTACTGGACGCCTACCCGTTTTGGTGCCGTGGCCCACAGGAGCAGCACACCGACGGCAATTCCGATCCCGAGGTACAGCCAGCCCAAAGGTGCTTGCGAGGTCTCGGGCAGGACCCCCGCGGTGGTCATCGCGGCACTGACGATGAGGTAACACCCTGCACTCACCACCCCGCCGATCAGGCCGAGGTTGCGGTCGAACAGGCCCAGGGCAAGCCCGTACATCTGCGGGCACAAGACACCGCACCCGGCCAATGCGAGACAGGCGCCGATCGTGATGGCCGGTGCGTTCACGCCCATCAGCGCTGCGGAGGCGACGAGAACGATTGCCCCGCAGAAGAAGACGCCCAGTGCTCCGAAGGCCAGAGGCCGGGTGCGGATGCGGGTCGCAAGTGTCCCGCACGCGAGTTCGCCCAGTAGGTTCGCACCGCCGACGATCAACGCCATCGCGCCGTACGCGGCCGGTGAGAAGTCCAGTTCTTCTTGATAGAGAAATGGGCCGACCACACCGAACACCAATTGCGCTGATGCCATCAGGCCGAATACGACGATCAGCACCACGAACACGCGGTGGCGTAACGCGGCGGCCAGGACACGTGCGGTGACCCGAAAGTCCACCCGATCACGGTCATCGGCTGCGAGTGTTTCCGGTAGTGCGAACGTGACCAGGACAGCGACCGAGGCAGCGAGAAGCGCGATGAGAGCGAAGATCCACCGCCACGAGATGAACTGCACCAGCAGTCCGCCGACCGCCGGAGCCAAGACCGGAGCCACGCCCCACGCCGCGCCGAGCAGGCCCGAGACGGCGATCAGTCGAGTACCGGCGAAGCAATCGGCGGCGATGGCGTAGGCCAGGACCAGGCAAGCGCAGGCCCCGCAACCCTGGAGAAAGCGTAGGACGAGCAGGGTGATCACGTCGTCCGCGACCGAACAACCCAGGCTCGTTGCGACGACGATCGAAAGGCACACCAGCAACACCGGTTTGCGCCCGACCGCGTCCGAGATCACGCCCACCGGGATGAAGGCCGACGCCATACCCAACATGTAGGCGGTGACCGTGTTCTGCATGGTCGTGCTTGTCGACCCGAGCTCGGCCGCCATGTCGGGGAGCGCAGGAGTGTATGCATCCAGCGGAATCTGGCTCAGCGGAATGACCATCAACAGGATTGCGACGATCCCGCGCGATGCCACAGGCACGGTCGGCCTCGTCACGAAGTCATTCCCGTCAAGGGCAGCATCCGGAGAACGCTACCGCCCCCCGGGCCAGAACACGCCGCGAGCGTCAGACGACGTTGTCGCCCTCCTCATTCCAGAACTGGATTACTGCCGTCGACAGAGCCGCGGGCTGTTCGATCGCCGGGATCACGCGGGCATCGGCGACGGTGACCTCGCGCGCATCGGTCATCGTCGCCGCGACCGCTCTGGCCTCCGCAGGCGTCCATTCGCCTCGGTCATCAGTGGTGACGAACAGAGTCGGACAGTCGATTCTCTCCACCGCCCACGTCAGGTCTGTTCGATTGAGAATCGCTGTGGAGATCGCATTCACCATCGCCGCGTTCGTCACTCGACGCATCGAAGACCTCAGCAAGGCGACCGCTTCTGTATCGGTCGCCCGTGTCCGGTCGGTGAACAGTGTCTCCTCGATCGCCTTGCGCGGTAACCCCCGAGGACCGAACACGCGGTACAGCGGGGCGAGGGCGCGGACCTTAAGACGCAACGGCTTGCTGATCGGATTCGTCGGTGCGCTGATCGCGGTGAGAGTGCGGACCAGGTCAGGACGTGTTGCGGCCAAGTGCATTCCGACATGCCCTCCCCATGCGTTGCCGAGCCAGTCAACCGGTCCGCCGAGGTCTTCGGCCAGCGACGTCATCAGCTCAGCTGCTGCAGAGGCGCAGGCTGCGATGTCGGCGGGCCGAACCAGGGCGTCGCTCTTACCCGACGAGGGGGCGTCGACGAGGAAAAGACGCCGGTGTTCGGCGAGGGTGGGCAGCACCCGGTCCCAGCTCGACGAGTCCACGAACATGCTGTGCCACAACACCGCGGGTGGACCATTGCCCACTGCGCGGACGTGCAGGCCACCCAGGCTGGTGGGGACAGTTGACGTGATTTCGGCAATGGCCATGGGAAGCTCCTCATCGATCGGTCCAATTGAGATTACAGCGAGTAAAGTCAAATGAATATAGGCTGATCGAATGGTCCGCACATACTCGTCGGAGGTCCGCGCAGAACGAGCTCAGGAAAAACGACGCGCAGTCGTGGCAGCAGCGCACGCGATGTTCGTCGAGGAAGGGTGGGTGCCCACCACGATGGCGAAAGTCGCTGCCGCCGCGGGAGTCACGCGTCAGACGGTCTACTCCCAATTCGAATCGAAGTTGGCGCTGCTCGACGCCTGTATCGATGGTGCGCTCTCTGATGGTCGGGCCATCCCAGTTCGAGAGATGCCCGAGTATCGCGCGATGGGCGTCGGCGATCGGCGCGCGCGAGTAGCGGCCGGGGCACGATGGCTCTGCGGTGCGCACGAACGGTCAGCGGTCATCCAGGCCGTGCTCGATCAGGCGGCCGTCACCGATGCCGAGGCGGCTGCGCGGCTCGCCGAGCGCGAACGCACCCGTCACAACGAAGTCCGATTTGCGCTGTCGCTGATCCTTGACGCCGAACCCGAGACGCTCATCGTCGATGCGGTGTGGA
Source organism: Williamsia sp. R60 (assembly GCF_054063855.1). Taxonomy (NCBI): domain Bacteria; kingdom Bacillati; phylum Actinomycetota; class Actinomycetes; order Mycobacteriales; family Nocardiaceae; genus Williamsia; species Williamsia sp. R60. The sequence goes on along the minus strand of NZ_JBSSGR010000004.1, from coordinate 781,164 downwards.
CGATGGCGTCCCGGCGGGTGTGGCTGATGTTGGTCGACGAACAGCGATGGAGCGGTGATCTGTGGTGTCGCTGGTTTGCTGCTCAGGTGACACTGCTCGTCGATCCACACGGTCCGCTGACCGGTTAGAGGTCAATCGGCAGACGGCGGGACAAACTCCGGCTGGTCGAGCAGCCTGAGCCAGCTGCCGTCGGGTTGACGCCGCACCACCTGTGCTCGTGCGCCTGATCCGTCTCGGGGTGGTGTTGACGTCAAGGCGATGTCTCCGCTGATGAGAGTCGGCAGCGGCGCCTCTGGTTCGAACTGTGGCCGCGAGGTCAGCACCTTCTCCCACAACGCCTGGATGGCCGCGCGACCGACGGTCTGCGCGCCCGGGGGATAGGCCATGACAGCGTCGTCTTCGTAGAGCAATGCCACCCCCTCCGCGTCGCCTGCGTTGCAGCGTTCGACGAACAGTCGGGTCAGGTCCTCAGGGCGCAGTGCCCGTTCTCGATTCGGCACGATGTCTCCTCGTTGGTCGGTCTGTGACTGATTTCAGCCTCACGTCCGCCATTCAAGAAGTCCAACAGATTGTTCTTCTGCAAACTAGAATTACTGGATATGGAGCTACGTCAACTCGAGTACTTCGTCGCGGTCGCTGACGAATCGAACTTCACGCGTGCGGCAGAACGGGTTCACATCAGTCAATCCGGGGTGAGCGCACAGATCAGGCAGCTGGAGAAGGAACTGGACTGCGAACTGTTCGACCGCTCCAGTCGGGTGGTGCGGCTGACGCCGGCTGGGCGTGCGGCACTCGAACCTGCTCGGCATGCGCTGGCTGCGGCTGCGGGAGTGGAACAGGCTGTCGACGAGGTGGCGGGTTTGCTGCGCGGCCACCTCACCATCGGCATGGTGACCGGTTGCACCATCACGCCGTTGTTTGCCGCCTTGGAGAAGTTCCATCGATCGCATCCCGGGGTGGAGGTGATGTTGCGCGAGAGCTCATCGGACCTGATGGTCGGTGAAGTACGCAGTGGAACAATCGATCTCGCTCTGATCGGTGCGGCCGGTAGTCTTCCGTCCGGGCTCAACTCGATGACGATCGTCAGTGAAGGTCTGTGTGCGATGGTGCCTGCGGGCCACTCATTGGACAGGCGGAAAAGCCTGAGCGTGAACGACATCGCCGACCAACGCATCATCGCCATGCCTGCGGGGACCGGTCTGAGAACAGCATTCGACCGAGCATGTCGTGCTCACGGTGTGGAACCGGTGATCGCGCTGGAAGCAAGTGCTCCGGATGCCATCGTGGAACTGGCAGCCAGAGGACTCGGAATCGGCATACTGAGCATGTCGATGGCGGACGATCATCGTGATCGACTCACCGCCGTTCCCCTTGCCGGTCTACCTGATCCCGCACTGCTGGCTGTCGTCTGGCCCGAGTCCGCCGGCCCGGCCGTTCGTGCGCTGGTGCCCGAACTCGAGGAGGCATTCGCGCTGTGAATCCGCACGCTTTCGCCGACTCCGAACGAGCAGCCGTGTACCGGGCCATCGGCGAACGACGAGACATGCGGCGGTTCGTTCCCGATTCGGTGGTGCCCGAGGAAGTCCTGACGCGGCTCCTGCAGGCTGCCCATGCGGCCCCGAGTGTGGGGCTGATGCAGCCCTGGCGATTCCTGCGCATCACCGACAACATGCTGCGCCGGAAGATCCGCGACATCGTCGACGAAGAACGGTGTCGGACTGCGGAGGCGTTGGGGGAGCGGTCGGACGAGTTCCTTCAGCTGAAGGTCGAAGGTGTTCTCGATTGTGCCGAACTGCTGGTCGTGGCACTCGGCGACGACCGCGACCGGCACATTTTCGGGCGTCGAACGATGCCGAGAATGGACCTCGCCTCGGTGTCCTGTGCCATCCAGAACATGTGGTTGGCCGCCAGGGCGGAAGGCCTCGGGATGGGCTGGGTGTCGCTGTTCGATCCTGAGGTCCTCAGTGATCTGCTCGACCTGCCGCCCGGCGCCGAGCCGGTCGCAGTGCTCTGCCTCGGACCTGTTCCCGATTTTCCCGACCGGCCTGCCCTGGAGATCGATGATTGGGCACACGGTCGGCCGATCTCGGAGTTCGTCACCGAAAACCGCTGGAGCTGAGCGCCTTGAAAGACAGAATCGTCGCCCCGAATGGGGGCGACGATTCTGTTCGACAGCATGTTCCCGGTTACCGAGAGCTGATTGATCTACAGGATGTAGAGCATCTCCTGGTAGGTCGGCAGCGGCCAGAGATCATCTGCGATCTGCGCTTCGATCTGGTCGGCGGCTTCGCGCACGGCGTCCATGGCGGGTAGCAGTGCGTCCTTGGCGTGCACCGCTTCTTCGTAGCTTCCCTCGACGTGTGTCGCCAGAGCTTCCTTGAGTTGCGTCAAACCGCTCGTCAATGCTGCAAGCGGTTCGGACAGTGCGTTGAGGAGTGTGAGATCTGCTTCCACGCCTGCCGCTTTTAACGCTCCGACGTTGGTCGCCAATTCTGTCTGGTACCTGACCGCCGCCGGTAGCACCAGGGTCGACCCGATCTCGAGGGTGAGCTTGGCCTCGACCCCGATCGTCAGGGTGTAATGCTCCAAACCGATCTCGTAGCGGCTGTGCATCTCGCGCTCGTTGAACACGCCGTACTTGGAGAAGAGTTCGATCGACTTGGGAGAGATCAGTTCTGGCAATGCGTCGACGGTGGTCTTCAGGTTCGGCAGGCCGCGCGACTCCGCTTCGATCGGCCACGTGTCGGAATAGCCATCGCCGTTGAACACCACGGCGCCGTGTTCGGTGATGATGTCGGTGAGCAGCTTCTGGACGGCGGTGTCGAACTGGACACCTTCCTTGACCGCTTCCTCGAGAACGGTCGCGCAGTGGTCCAGCGAGTCGGCCATGATGGTGTTCAGGACGACCATGGGTTCGCTGATCGTCTGCATCGAGCCCGGCGCCCTGAACTCGAAGCGATTCCCGGTGAAGGCGAAGGAGCTGGTGCGGTTTCGATCGCCCGGATCGGTCGGCAGCACCGGGAGGGTGTCCACGCCGATGATCATGGTGCCCTTGCCCTTTGACGAGGTGGCTTCGCCCTTGGCGATCTGCTCGAACACATCGGCCAGCTGCTCACCGAGGAAGATCGAGACGATGGCCGGTGGCGCCTCGTTGGCGCCGAGACGATGGTCGTTGGTGGCCGAGGCGACCGAGACCCGAAGGAGCCCTGCGTGCAGGTGTACGGCGCGGATGACAGCCGCACAGAAGACCAGGAATTGTGCGTTCTCATGAGGAGTGTCCCCTGGAACCAGGAGGCTGCCGAACTTGTCGTTGCCGAGCGAGAAGTTCACATGCTTGCCCGAACCGTTCACGCCTTCGAATGGCTTCTCGTGGAACAGGCACTCCATGCCGTGCTTCTTGGCAACGGTCTTGAAGGTTGTCATGAGGAGCTGCTGATGGTCGGCCGCGATGTTGCCCCGTTCGAACATCGGCGCGATCTCGAATTGCCCTGGCGCCACCTCGTTGTGCCGGGTCTTGGCAGGGATCCCGAGTTTGAACAGTTCACGTTCGGTGTCCATCATGAATCCGAGGACCCGTTCGGGGATGGCACCGAAATAGTGGTCGTCGAACTCCTGGCCCTTCGGCGGCTTGGTGCCGAACAAAGTGCGGCCGGCATTGATCAGGTCGGGACGCGCGAGAAAGAAGTGTCGATCCACCAGGAAGTACTCCTGCTCGGGCCCGCAGAAGGCCACGATGTGGCCCGGGTTCGAGTGGCCGAACAGCCGGAGCACACGCTCGGCGTGCTTGCCCATCGCCTGCTGTGAGCGTAAGAGCGGGGTCTTGTGATCCAGGGCCTCGCCCGTCATCGAGACGAAAACCGTTGGGATGCAGAGAGTGTTGCCGTTCGGGTTCTCCAGTACGTATGCCGGACTGGTCACATCCCAGCCGGTGTACCCGCGTGCCTCGAAGGTGTTGCGAAGTCCGCCGTTGGGGAAGCTCGACGCATCGGGCTCACCCTGGATGAGCGTCTTACCCTGGAACTCTGCGAGTGTCGAACCGTCGCTCGCCGGCTCGAGGAAGCTGTCGTGCTTCTCCGCGGTCAGGCCAGTCAGGGGATAGAAGACGTGAGCGTAATGGGTCGCGCCCTTCTCCAGTGCCCAATCCTTCATCGCTGACGCGACGGCGTCGGCGATTGCGGGATCCAATGTGGTCCCTTTTTCGATCGTCGCCATGACGGACTTGTAGACATTCTTCGGTAGGCGTTTGAGCATGACCGATTTGTTGAACACGTTCTCGCCGAAGATGTCCCCGGGAGCCTCGGCGGTGTCGAAGCTGGGGGGAGGCGGCGTGTACGCCTCGACCGCAGTGATCGCGGCTAGCCGGATGTTGTTTCCACTCATGTGTTAGACCCTTCAGGCACGGACTCTCCACCTTGTTCTGGGAAAGCCCTGACCTGCGAACCCTACGAATGATCTATAACGGGCTCATTTCGTCGCTGTGACGATGAGAAGTGCCCGACTATGGCCGGTCCGCTCGGAACACGTGGTGTCGACCGTCGTCGATGGGATTGTCCGGTGTGAGATACCCGGTCGCGATCTGGGTGAAGCCGGCAGCGAGCAAAGCTCGCCAGGAAGCGGGGTTGGCCACCGCAACCGGAACGATGATCGTGTCGGACGAAGGATGATCGACCCATGACTTGTCGACCATCTCGCGGATCATGGCAGTGCCCAATCCCTGGCCGGTGAGATCAGGGACACCTATGAAGTAGTCGACAGACAAAGCGTTCGGAGGTACGGAGACCAGGGTTTGCATCTCGACGAGATCCTCGGGATAGGCGGAGAACAGATACCGCTGGATCAGACCGATCGGCGCGCCATCGTGTATCGCGATGAAGACCTCACACGGTTCTGTTCCCGTAATGCTTCCACCGAAGTCCCGCTCTACGGCCGCGTCGGACGTGTCGTGGTTCCAGAATCTCGCCACATGCGGCTGTTCCAGCCATCGCTGGATCAGAGGTAGATCGTGACGCTCGATCGGGCGGAACCGCACTCGTCCAGCATGTGCGCAACACGAGGGGCGGTCAAACGAATTAGCGGCCGCCGGAGAGCGGTCGAACGCGCGCTGGACAGGCCGGGTTGTGGTGCCTGCACAACATCTCAGCGAGCGTTCATCACCGGGAAGACGTGATCGCGCAATAGCGGTGCCAAATCTGCGCCGGTATCAGTGCGGTGCACCCACCGCAGTTCGGCGATTTCCGCCGAGGCGATGGGGATTGCGGGAAGTCGTGAGCTGAAGACCGTGGCGGAGATCATGGTGTCGGTCTCGTTGGCCGCGGGTGCCCGGAAGGTGCCCACGAGCATCAGGTCGTCAGCAGTGAGCCGAATCCCGATCTCCTCGTCCACCTCGCGGATCGCGGCAGCGGTCGCGTCCTCGCCGGCTTCGAGTTTGCCGCCCGGGAACATGAACATCCGTGTGTCCGACTTGCGCACGGTGAGAATCCTCTGGTGGTCGTCGGAAAAACACACGGCCGCCACGGTCAAGGTCTGCTGGTCCGATTCACGCACCGCGCTTTATTACCACGACGCCGATCACCGGCGGTTTTGGTGAAGAACTTCCCCAAATCTGTAACACGTTCTAGTCTGACGACATGACAGTTTCTGCGGATACCCCCACCGATTTCGACCATCTGCGCGGCGGCACCCACCTGGGCCACCTCATGGTCGCGGCGCTGCGCCGCCATGCGAACGAGCCGGTTCTGTTCCTCGGCGACACCACCCTCACCGGGGGGCAGATGGCCGAGCAGATCAGCAAGTACACCCAGGCGTTCGAATCACTTGGTGCCGGATCGGGCAGTGCGGTCGGCCTGTTGGCTCTCAACCGGCCAGAGGTCCTGTTGGTCATCGGAGCGGGACAAACCCAGGGTTGGCGACGCAGTGCTCTGCATCCGCTCGGATCGCTCGACGACCATGCATATGTGCTGAGCGACGCACAGATCACCACCCTGGTCATCGACCCGGTGCCGATGTTCGTCGAGCGCGCGGCCGCACTCCTCGAGCGTGTCGACAGTCTCAAACAGGTGCTCACGCTGGGCCCGGTTCCATCTGAACTCTCGGAGGTCGCCCGCGATGTGATCGCGGAATCGCAGCGATTCGAGGCCAAGCCTCTCAAGGCAGCTGATCTTCCCCCCGATCACATCGTGTCGATCACCTACACCGGTGGTACAACCGGAAAGCCGAAGGGAGTCATCGGGACTGCTTCGGCAATGTCCACGATGACGCAGATTCAGCTATCGGAATGGGAATGGCCGGAGCACCCGAAATTCCTGATGTGCACGCCGCTGTCGCATGCTGGGGCTGCGTTCTTCGTACCGACCCTGATGAAGGGCGGCTCGATGGTGGTGTTGCCGAAGTTCGATCCGGCCGAGGTGCTGCGCACCATCGAAGAACAGAAGATCACCGCCACCATGCTGGTGCCATCGATGCTGTACGCCTTGATGGACCATCCCGACTCGCACACGCGCGACCTGTCGTCGCTGGAGACCGTCTACTACGGAGCCTCCGCGATCAACCCCGTTCGGCTGGCCGAGGCCATCGAACGGTTCGGTCCGATCTTCGCGCAGTACTACGGACAGTCCGAAGCACCGATGGTGATCAGCTACCTTCCCAAGGACGCCCACGATGACAAGCGGCTGTCCAGTTGCGGGCGTCCGTCCGCGTTCTTGCGCACCGCCCTCCTGGGTGAAGACGACAAGCCGGTCGCGGTAGGTGAGCCCGGGGAGATCTGCGTGGCCGGTCCGCTGTTGGCGGGAGGCTATTGGGGGCTACCCGAAGCAACGGCAGAAGCATTTCGAGACGGCTGGCTTCGCACCGGGGATGTCGCCAGAGAAGACGAGGACGGCTTCTGGTTCATCGTCGACCGCACCAAGGACATGATCGTCACCGGCGGGTTCAATGTTTTCCCCCGCGAAGTCGAAGATGTTGTCGCCGAACATCCTTCGGTCGCGCAGGTCGGCGTGATCGGAGTTCCCGACGAGAAGTGGGGTGAAGCGGTGACCGCGATCGTGGTGCTGCGGTCCGACGCGCCCACGGACGAATCGTCGATCGCGCGGATGACCACCGAGATCCAGGACGCGGTCAAAGAGCGCAAGGGCGCGGTCCAATCGCCGAAGCAGATCATCGTTGCCGACGCTCTGCCTTTGACCGCTTTGGGCAAACCGGACAAGAAGGCGCTGCGCAAGCAGTACTGGAGCGACAGCGACCGCTCTGTCGGGTAGTCGAGGTGCGTGCAGCGGATACACCTGCACGTGTGCTGTGGGCGGCTGAACTCCTGGCGCCACGGCCCCGGGAGAGGCTGCTCGAAATCGGCTGTGGAAACGGTGTGGCGGCGCAGTTGTTGTGCGCCACATTGTCCGGCGGCGACATGCTGGCAATCGACAGATCGGCCACAGCAGTCAGTCGAACGACCAGACGCTGTGCCGACTTCGTCGCCGATGGACGACTGCGAGTGGAACAGAGCGATCTCAGCGCACTACGCGTCGACACCGCTTCTTTCGACGCAGCGCTCGCGATCAACGTCAACGTCTTCTGGACGTCGTCCGCAGAGGATGAGCTGGCAGTGTTACGTGGCGCGCTCCGGCCCAAGGGTCGTTTGGTGCTGGTCTACGGCCAAGGTCCGGGCTCTGTAGACGATCGGCAGGCGAAGATCACACAGCACCTCCGCGACGCCCATTTCACCGTGACGGCAACGTATTCGGAGGACGCCGGCCATGCGGTGATCGCCGTGAAAGCTGGGTGATAAAAGGGCACGGCCCGTCTGGGGCCGTTCGGCCTTCGGAGCGCCACCTCCGGGTGATGGTCTGCGTCGGTTGGGCGTGCGATAGTGGCCACGTGGGCAGTCTTCCCCCGTCGCGGTATCTGCTCCGCGCCAGAGATCTGATCGACACGCAGTACGCCTGCGAACTGACTGTCGATCAGATGGCTGCGGCCGCGATGTTGTCCCGTGCACATTTCAGCCGCGCGTTCACGCGTGCTTTCGGTGAAACGCCGCACACCTACCTGCAGACGCGTCGGCTCGAACGTGCTGCGGCCCTGTTGCGTAACACCGACTATTCGGTGGCAGATGTATGTGTGGCCGTCGGTTTGCGCAGTGTCGGGTCTTTCACCACGAGCTTCAAGCGAACCTACGGACTCACGCCGGCCCGTTATCGGGCCAGTCTGCCTGCCGCAGCCGACCGAGCAATGGTGCCCGCGTGCGTGGTTCGTACGTTCAGTCGTCCCGCGCCCGACAGTCGGCTGTAGAAACCGAATCCTGGAGATCGGGCAAGTCGACGAACAGCACACAGGGAGAAGACTCGACCGGCAAAGCGGCGTTAGCGTCGACTGCGTAAACACCACTCGAGCACAGGAGTTCATCATGAGAATCGCCGGAGCGCAGATCTGGGTTCACGATCAAGACATTGCGCTGAAGTTCTACACCGAGCAGTTGGGCATGGAGGTGCGGTCCGACGCGACTGTGCCGGAGTTGGGTGGATTCCGTTGGCTGACCGTGGCGCCGCCCGGGCAAGACGATGTGACCGTCATCCTGATGGCCATCCCGGCACCACCGATGGTGAGCGAGTCCACGCACGACGAGATCCTCTCGCTCGTCACCAAAGGTTTCGCCGGCACGGTATTTCTCACCACTGACGATTGTCAGTCGGAATACGAGAAGCTCACAGCTCGCGGGGTCGAGTTCACCGAGGTACCCGAGCAAAGGCCATATGGGATCGACGCCGGGTTCAGAGACCCATCCGGGAACAGCATCCGGTTGACCCAGCCGACCGAGGCCTACGCGACATAGGCGGCCTCTGGCGCATCAGGTCTCGACGTCGCCGACCAGTTCGGACACATGGTCGGGGACGTAGGTCGTCAGTTCGCGAGGAGGTCGTTGATAGGTTCCGGTGTCGATCGGCTTCTCGGGCAAGTCGACTTTCGGTTTCTTCACCTCGTGATAGTCGATCGTGGACAGCAGATGCGACATCATGTTCAGGCGAGCGTGCTTCTTGACGTCCGATTCGACCACATACCAGGGACTGTTCGGGGTGTCTGTGTGCACCATCATCTCGTCCTTCGCGCGAGAATAATCCTCCCACCGGTACACCGATTCCAGGTCCATTGGACTCAGTTTCCATTGCCGCACAGGATCATTGAGTCGTGACCGGAAACGTCGGAGTTGCTCGTCGTCGGACACCGAGAACCAGTACTTGCGAAGGATGATCCCGTCGTCGAGGAGCATCTGTTCGAAGATCGGGGTCTGACGCAGGAACAGGGAGTGCTCTGTGGGTGTGCAGAAGCCCATCACTTTTTCCACGCCTGCCCGGTTGTACCAGGATCGGTCGAAGATGGTGATCTCGCCGGGCGCCGGCAGGTGGGCGATGTATCGCTGGTAGTACCACTGGCCGCGCTCGCGGTCGGTGGGTGCGGGCAATGCGGTCACGCGGACAACTCGGGGCGACAGATATTCGGTGATGCGCTTGATCGTGCCGCCCTTGCCGGCTGCGTCACGGCCCTCGAAGATCACGACGACCCGGGTACCGGTGTCCTTCACCCACTCTTGCAACTTCACGAACTCGGATTGCAAGCGGAAGAGCTCGGCCTCGTAGACATCTTTGGGGATCTTCTGGGCCTTACTCTTCTTACCGCTGTCCTTCTTTCCCATGGAGGGAGCCTACTGGGTTGCAAGCGCATCGTCAGCGATTGTGAACCACCGGGCTGGACGATCCGCCTCAGGCCTTGTTGCCGGACAACGCGAGCGTGCCGCCCAACCCGATCATCATCAATCCGCCGGTTGCGCTCAACTGTGCCTCCCGCCGGGGTGAATCGGTGAACCATGAGCGGGTGACCGATGCGACCATCGCCCACGCGCTGTCGCAGATCAACCCGATCACGACAAAGACCGCCCCTAGGACAAACATCTGAAATCCCGGGGCGCCTGAGGCGGGTTCGACGAATTGGGGGAGGACGGCTGCCAGGAACACCAATGCCTTGGGGTTCGTGAAGCCAACCGTGAAGCCCTGTGTCACAACGCGCCTCGTCGTCACTTCATCGCCGGGACCGGCGCCCGCGTGGATGCGGTGGCGATGACGGATCGCTTGGATTCCTAGATAGACCAGGTACACCGCACCGGCTGCTTTGATGACCGTGAACATGGTTGCCGACGCGGACACCACGGCGCCGATGCCCAGGGCGACAGCGACGATCTGAGGGATCAGGCCCATGGTGTTGCCGAGCACGCTCAGGAGCCCGACTCGCCTGCCGTATGCGATCGAACGTCCGACCACAAACAGCACACTGGGCCCCGGAACGGCTATCAGCACAACTGCGGCGACGACGAACGCGAGCAGATTGGGTAGAGGAACCATCGTTTCACTGAACCACCGATGTCAACCCGTCGGCGGTCGCATTCAGACGAACCCACCGGCGTTCAGACGGCCGCGGGAATCTTCGGAGCCTTGATGTGGTTGCCCACGTGACCGCGAAGGAAGAAGGACACCTCGATGCCCATACCAAAACTGTCGGCTGTGGAACTCGGCCTGGACACATTCGGCGATCGCACTGCCGGTCCGGATGGTGAGCCACTCTCGTATGACCAGGTCATCCGTGATGTCGTTGCAGAAGGGGTTCTCGCCGACAGTGTGGGCTTGGACTTCTTCGGTGTCGGTGAGCATCACCGCGAGGATTTTGCCGTCTCAGCGCCTGAGGTGGTCCTGGCCGCGATTGCGGCTCAGACAGAGTCCATCCGTCTGGGAACAGCTGTGACCGTACTGAGCTCAGATGACCCGATCCGCGTGTACCAGCGCTTCGCTACCCTCGACGCGATCTCTGATGGCCGGGCGGAGGTCATCCTGGGGCGCGGCTCGTTCACCGAATCGTTCCCGTTGTTCGGCTACGACCTCGCGCAGTACGAGGAGTTGTTCTCCGAGAAGCTGGACCTGTTCGCCGAGCTGCGATCCGAGGGCCAGATCACCTGGACTGGTGGTCACCGGGCGCCCTTGACCGGCCAGGAGGTGTTCCCGAAAACCGCGAAGGGAGGGTTGACCACCTGGATCGGTGTCGGTGGCTCGCCGGAGTCGGTGGTACGCGCGGCGCGATACGGAATACCGTTGGTGCTGGCCATCATCGGCGGTGAACCGGCCCGGTTCGAACCGTTCGTCGACCTCTACCATCGCGCGCTGACCGAGTTCGGGCATGCCGAGCTGCCGGTGGCAATGCACTCGCCGGGTCATGTCTCCGACAGTGACGAACAGGCCCGTGAAGAATTGTGGCCCCATTACCGCGATCAGATGAACCGGATCGGCCGGGAACGAGGATGGCCGGCGACGACACGCGGTCAGTTCGAACAGGCGGCAGGCCCGGACGGTTCGTTGTATGTGGGTTCTCCGGACACCGTTGCTGCGAAGATCATTCAGAATGTGCGGGCACTGAAGGTCACCCGTTTCGACATGAAGTACGGCAACGGCACCCTGTCCCATGAAGCCAAGATGCGAAGCATCGAACTGTACGGCGAGAAGGTCGCCCCGATTGTTCGCGAGGCGCTGTCCGATCAGAGGTAAAGTCCCGCGGTGTAAGCGTCGCGAGCAGTGCGGCGCACCGTAGGAGGCGAGACGTGGCGAGCAGTTCCGGCCCCGCATCGGTCACGTGCCGAACCGAGTACCGCAGTACGACTCACGAACGGCTCGCAACAGCTGCGAGCGCGCTCGTGATCGCCTCGCTGCTGGAGTTGGTCGCACTGACGATCGTCGATGCCCCGCCCATGACAACCGGTCTCATCGTCATCGTGACATTGGGGCTGGGCCTGCTGCTGGCGGCGTTGGGCCGCATCCGTGACCTGCCGGCCGTGACGATCACCGTGGACGATGAGATGGTTCACTTCGGCAATGCCGACTCTGCACTGCACTCCTTTCCGCTCGACTCGCTGCTGTCGGTCAAACAGAGTTCGGAGCTGGCAACCGACACTTCCGTCAGCCGGTCGTCGCGCGCTGATCAGTTCCACGTCCGAGGCTCCCGGTACCTGCGTCTGCGGTTCGAGAGCAACCCGGATCAGGAGTGGCAGATCGCGGCGATCGAGTCGGACCCGGCCGCGGCGGAGGTGATCGCCCGCCTCCGCGCCCATCAGCCCGCCAAGCGCATGGTCAGGGTGGGTAAGGCCACAGGTGACCTCGCCAAACCCGCAGCGGCAGAGCCGGGTTATCAACCTGCACAGCCCCCGCCCGGCCGGTTGATCCCTCGCATCGCGAACGCCGACAGCGAGGAAGCCGCACAACGGTTGTGGCAGGCGGCAATCAAACAACACGATGATGTGCTTGCGGACTACGCCCAGTACGAACTCGAGCCCGAACTGCTCATCCGGTTCCCGGCCGTCACCGACGTGTCGGTCGACACCGTGGAGATCTTCCACACGACGTTGAACCGCGCGCAAGAGCTGCGCACCGATACGTTCCCGGTCAACATCGACCGTGCCGACGAGTATCAGCAGGCAGTCATCGACCTGCGTAAGGCGTGGGTTGAATGTGAGAAATATGGGCGCGCGGTGGGTACCGGGTTACTCGAGGCGAACGACCAGAAAGAACTCACCGTCGCGTTGTCGCTGCTGGAGAATGCGCGAAACGTCCAGGGCGAGCAGCAGGCCGAGTACCTGAACCAGATCAAGCAGATCGTCACCGACCTGACCGACCGCGGCAGCCTTCATCCGCAGCCGCAGGCGATGGAGGAAATCGATGCGGGACGGCGAAGGGCTCTGGAGGCGGACTAGACGGTGGCAAATGCAGTGTCGCCGGGCTACTTCGGTGCGATGTACTGGCCGTCGAGCGAATAGATTTCTTCGGTCGAATCCGGGCCGACCTCGATCGTGATGACGGTCTGATAGTCATCCAGTACATAACGATACGAGGCTTCGATGTCGACAAGATCGCGGTCGAATGTGTCGACATTCCCACGCCTCATGGCGTCATTGCGCACCTGCTCAAATGTTGACGCGGGCACGTCGGTGAAAGCAATAGACCCGGTGCGAAGTCGCCCCGTCTTGTTGTCGCCGTATTTGCGCAGCGTGGGGAAGTGCCCGGGTGCCCGGCTCAGCGACGCGCTTGTTTCGAGATCGGTGTACTCAACGAGCACTCCACCTGAAGACTGGATGTCGCCCGCGCTGATGTTTGGGGAGTCCGGGCCCCCACGGATCTCGAACCGATTGACGATCGGTTCGTTCGCAGGGATACCGGCCTCGGCCATCATCTCCGCAGCAAGAGTTATCGAAGACTGGAAGTCCCCGGGGTTGAACCACGTGGCGACAACGCCCTCGGTGTTCGCCTGAATCTCGACCCTGTTTTCGATCTCTTCGCCGAATGCCGCTGAAGCAAGTACGGGTTCATTGTCGTCGGATCGCTGGATGGTCATCGACTGGAATTGGCGAGATTCCTCGGGTATCGCCATGTTCATCTGGTCGCGGATCACAGTGAACTGCATCTTCTCCAGGTCATTGGCCCGGAACGTCCTCGGGTCTCGCGAATCCGTCGGGTTTGGGTCCGGTCCGGTCCACTTCCCGCTCGACGCCGAATAGCTGATGTCTAGACTCTGCCCAGTCGCCCGGTCGAGGACGGAGGCATTGTCATATCCGTCTTTCGTGATGTTCAGATCCAGGATGCTGTTCTCGGCACCTGGCCCCAGAGTTTGAATGTGGCTCAATAGATTGGCCACCTGCTTCTGCGGGTCGTAGGTCGGATCACTGTCTTCTGACGATGAAGAGAGTCCCGCGTCCGGCAGCGACACCGAGATGTGCCAACCATCGCCGACACCGACGAACAGTGCTATCGCCACGAGGAGGGTGATCAGAGGTTGCAGCAGCGTGGACTTCGGCGGGTGATTACCGAACTCTGTGTCCTTACCTGGCGCGATACCTACGTCGTAGGACAGCGAGGTGTCGGGACGAGGCGGGATCAGGGCAGAGGGAAGTGTGGTGTCGGCGTCCTGCAGGACGGTTGCAGCCACCGGCTTGGGCATCGCCGTGAGCCAACGCGCGCGATAGTCGGTGTCATTGGGCGGTGAGATCGTTGCCGTCACAAGCGTGGGCTGCACATCCGACGCGTCGAGGCTTGATCTGGTCAGTGCCTCGATCGTCACCGGGATCTGTTTGCGGGACTGCCCTGCCTTCAGCATTCCGTCGATCCGGCGGGGACGCGGCGAGATGACGAGCGCAGTGACCACCAACGGAACGCCCACCAAGAGCGAGACGAGCCAGCTGTTGTACGCGCCGAGACCGACCGCGCATCCCAGCACCGCGCCGGCGACCGCTGCGCGAACCGCGAACCTGACTGCCGGCGGTCTGGACCGATCGGAACCGCGATCCGAGCTCATTGGCCACCTCCGGGACGGAATCATATTGCTCCCGTGACCAGCGCGAAAGTGGCAGAGTCTGATCGCTCGCCGAAGCCTGCCGCGTACGGTATCCCGCGGACGCACTCCGCGTACGGTGGAGCACGGCACTTTTGCAGATGGACGGGAGTACGGCTCGGTGGGAAAGCTCACGAACAACATGTGGCGACTGCTGGGAGCGCAGTCTTCGCGCAACCAGTCGAAGTCTCTGACCTTGATCAAGAAGTCCGGTGACCATGACTCATGGGCGGCGGAGCTGAGCGACGAGAACTTCGCCACCGAGGCGGAGAAGCTCGACATCACCGACCCCGAAGGAGAGGACCGGGCCCGTTTCCTGGCGCTGGTCCGTGAAGCCGGAGATCGGGCGCTGGACATGCGGCCGTTCGACGTACAGCTGCAGGGTGCGCTTCGGCTGCTCGAGGGCGACATCATCGAGATGGCCACCGGTGAAGGCAAGACGTTGGCCGGTGCAATCGCCGCGATCGGCTATGTGCTGCAGGGACATCGGGTTCACGTGGTCTCGGTGAACGACTACCTCGCCACTCGTGACGCGGAGTGGATGAAGCCTCTGTTCGACCAGTTCGCCATCTCGTCGTCGGCGGTGTCGGAGAACTCCACGCGCGAGGAGCGCAAGGCCGCCTACGACACCGACATCACCTACGGTTCGGTCAACGAGGTGGGTTTCGACGTCCTACGTGACCAGCTCGCCACCCGGGCGGAGGACCTCGTGTCACCCAAACCGGACGTGGCGATCATCGACGAGGCCGACTCGGTGCTCGTCGACGAGGCGCTGGTGCCGCTGATCCTCGCCGGTGCGACCACCGGCGAAGTGCCCGACAAACCCATTCACGATGCCGTCGGCAAGTTGAAGAAGACGCACTACGAGATCGACGCCGAGGGTAGGAACGTCTACCTGACCGACGAGGGTGCGGCGTTCATCGAACAAGAACTCGGTGGCATCAACCTGTACGACGAAGAGCATGTGGGTACCACGCTCGTGCACGTCAACGTGGCGATGCACGCACACATCCTGCTCGAACGCGACGTGCACTACATCGTGCGCGACGGGGGAGTCCACCTCATCAACGCCTCGCGGGGGCGAGTAGCCCAGCTGCAGCGATGGCCTGATGGCCTGCAGGCAGCCGTCGAGCTGAAAGAAGGCCTGGCGCAGACCGATTCGGGCGAGGTGATCGACACCATCACCGTTCAGGCGCTGATCGGGCGTTACCCGAAGGTGTGCGGAATGACCGGTACGGCGCTGGCGGCCGGTGAGCAATTCCGGCAGTTCTATCACCTGGCCGTGTCGCAGATCCCACCCAACACGAAGAACATCCGTGTCGACGAGGTCGACCGGGTCTACGACACGAAGGCCAACAAGGCCGAAGCCGTCGTCGAGTTCGTCAAGGAGATCCACGAAACCGGGCAGCCGATCCTGATCGGTACGCACGACGTCGCGGAGTCCGAAGAGCTCGCCCACCTCCTCGGCCGGGCCGGTGTGCAGAGCGTGGTCCTCAACGCCAAGAACGATGCCCAAGAAGCCAAGATCATCGCTGAGGCCGGTGCCAAGAATGCCGTCACCGTGTCGACTCAGATGGCCGGGCGAGGCACCGACATCAAGCTCGGCGGCTCCGCAGGCCAGAAGGACGGCGAATCGACGTCCGAGCGGGACGAAGTGGTCGAACTCGGCGGGCTCTGCGTGGTCGGTACCGGTCGCCACGACACCGAACGACTCGACAACCAGTTGCGCGGCCGGGCTGGGCGACAAGGGGATCCGGGCCGCTCGGTGTTCTTCTCGAGCGTGGAGGATCCGGTTGTCACGCGCAACCTCACCCTCAAACGCGACCCGGTCAGTTCGTCGGAGGACGGGTCGCTGGGCTCCAAGGGTGTCGACCTGATCGAGCAAGCCCAGCGGGTCGCCGAAGGCGTCATGCTCGAATTGCATGCGAACACCTGGCGTTACAACCAACTGGTGAACCAGCAACGCGACATCGTGATCGCGCGGCGCATGAAGCTGCTGACGACCGACACCGCTCTCACAGAGCTGAAGGACCTGGAAAACGATCGGTACCGCGAACTGACCGGAGAGGCCTCCGAGCCGGCCGAGACAGCCGATTCGGATAAAGCTCCTGATACGAAGTCGGCGGGCGACGAACCTGCTGAGACCTCTGTCGAGTCCGATTCGTCGGAACCGGTCGAGAAAGCCGAGCCCGTCCCCGTCGCCGTCCTCGAGCAGGCCGCACGCGAGATCATGCTGTTCCATCTCGATCGCGCATGGGCCGACCATCTCGCATTCGTGTCAGACGTCCGGGCCAGCATCCACCTGCGTTCACTCGGTCGTGAGTCCCCCCTCGACGAATTCCACAAGCTGATCCTCGATGAGTTCGGCAGATTGCCCGGGGAAGCAGTCGACAACGCTCGCAAGACATTCCGTGAAGCTGTCATCACTGCTGACGGTGTCGACCTGGAACAGGCCGACCTCCGCCGCTCGACCACCACATGGACGTACATGGTGCACGACAGCCCGTTCAGCTCCGGTGGCGCAAAGGCGCTACAAGGCATCATCGGCATCTTCCGCTAGCGGTCGAGGGCGGGCCTGCGCAAGGTGGCCCGTGGGTTCGTGTTCGGAGTGCCGGGCCGTTCTTGCCGATGCGGCAAGTTTTCGTGACAGACGGAACTGTCTGGGCGAGGCTGGCCAGGCAGGCTGTTCCTACGTCGCGGATGGCCGGACGAACGGAGGAATCGGCCATGGGGACCATGAGCTCGTCCGGTCGCGTCAGGCGTCGTCGGGACACGCCGCCGCCCCGAACCGGTAGCAGCGAAGTCGAGGTACTCAGAGGATTCCTCGACTACTTGAGGGCCTCGATGATCGCGAAGGTGGAAGGCGCTCCTGAACCGCAGGTGCGGGCGGCCGCGGTACCTTCCGGAACGAACCTGCTCGGCCTGCTCAACCATCTCGTCCATGTGGAACGGGCGACATTCCTCGGCGAGACGGTCACCAGGTGGCAGTCGACCTTCACCGCCGAGGCATCGGACAGCGTCGATGACGTGATCGCCAGGTACCGGCAGGCCGTCGAGTCGGCGAACGATGTCCTCGACGGTTGTGCCGATCTCGCCGCGCGTCTGCCACGTTCCGCGCCGGGACGTCCTGCGCCAAGCGTTCGTTGGGCTCTGACCCACATGATCGAGGAGACGGGACGCCACGCGGGTCACGCCGACATCTTGCGCGAGCTGATCGACGGTCAGACCGGGCGCTGACGACAACGAGCGCAGGCACCGAGGCGCTGGACAACCGCGAAACGCCGAATGCGGCGGATGTGACAGGGTAGTTCGCATGGAGGAGATCGGCCCGGAACCGGTTGTGGAAACGAATCGGATATTCACCGTTCCGAACTTGCTCAGCGCCGTTCGGCTCGTGATGGTGCCGGTGTTCCTCTGGGTTCTGCTGGCGAAGGAAGCCGACGGCTGGGCGTTCGCGATCTTGTTCTTCGCGGGGCTGTCCGACTGGGCGGACGGCAAGATAGCCCGACTGATGAACCAATCGTCCAGGTTGGGCGCCCTCCTCGATCCCGCAGCCGATCGGCTCTACATGCTGGTCATACCGATCGGCCTGGCGATCCGCGGGATCATGCCGTGGTGGCTGATCGGTGTACTCATCGGCCGCGACGTCCTCTTGCTGGCGAGCGCGCCCCTGCTACGCAGCCGCGGCCTCACGGCCCTGCCCGTGATCTACATCGGCAAGGCAGCGACGTTCGCGCTGATGTACGGGTTCCCGATGATCCTTGCCGGGCAACTCGATTCGGTCATAGGCGACATCTTCTATCCCTGTGGATGGGCCTTCATGATCTGGGGCACGGGCATGTACCTGTGGTCGTTTGTCCTCTACTGGATACAGGTGGTGCAGGTGATGCGCACGATGCCGCCCGTGCATCACGCGAAAAGCTCCCCAGACAACTCGCCCCGGTGAGATGAACAACGATGGTGCGCTAAATTCTCCCTTCAACCCCCGAAGCGAATGCTTAACCGGAAGGCGTCACACGTGACCGACAAGCAGACTCCCGACGATCTGCGTTACACCACCGAGCACGAGTGGGTGAAAAAGGTGTCCGACACGACCGTTCGGGTCGGGATCACCGATTACGCGCAGGACCAGCTCGGCGACGTCGTCTTCGTTCAGTTGCCCGCGGTGGATGACGAGGTGGTCGTGGGGGAGTCGTTCGCCGAGGTCGAGTCGACGAAGAGCGTGTCGGACATCTTCGGTCCACTCGCCGGAGTCGTGACCAATGTGAACGACCGGCTCGAGGAAAGTCCTGACCTGGTCAACTCCGAGCCCTACGGCATGGGCTGGTTGGTGGAGATCAACGTGGGTGACGACGCAGATCTCGACGCCGTGTTGGGTGAGATGCTCGATGCGTCCGGATATCGCGAAGTCACTGCCGGATAGGGCAACCCGTGACGGGTCGGTTTGGGAACTGTATGCAGCAGCTTTATGCATCTGCGGCCGATGGCAGGGTACGGTCTAGGTCACGGGTAATTCCCCAAACCACTTGATGAGGACGAATCCGGCGTGTGAGCGATCGACCGCCGAAATGCCGTGGAACGACTTGGCCCCCTTCCGGGCCCCGGGGACAATTACGAAGAAGGAGAATTGGTGAGCGACAACGAGAAGGACATCGAGGCTCCGGTAGAGACCACTTCGGTCTTCCGGGCCGATTTCATCAAAGAGATGGAGTCGACCGGAGGATCCGCCACCGTATCGGCCGACAGCGGCGTCGAGCGGCTCTCCGCAGGCACCGCGCTGCTCGTCGTCAAACGCGGCCCCAACGCCGGTTCTCGTTTTCTGCTCGACCAGGCCACCACATCGGCCGGTCGGCACCCCGACAGCGACATCTTCCTCGACGACGTGACGGTCAGTCGCCGTCACGCTGAGTTCCGCTTGGGCGACAACGACTTCCAGGTGGTGGATGTGGGCAGCCTCAACGGCACCTACGTCAACCGCGAGCCGGTCGATTCCGCCGTTCTCGCCAACGGCGACGAGGTGCAGATCGGCAAGTTCCGCCTCGTCTTCCTGACCGGCCCCAGTGGTGACGAAGGTTCCTCGAACGCGTGACCTCTCCGTCGGCGGGGCAGCAATCTGAAGGATCGATGTCAATCGGCTCGGTCCTCGATCAGCTGCGCGGCGAATTCCCGGATGTCACCATCTCGAAGATCCGGTTTCTCGAGTCGGAAGGTCTGATCACACCCGAGCGGTCGCCATCGGGTTACCGGCGATTCAGCCGGGCGGACTGCGAGCGGTTGCGGTTCGTGCTGACCGCTCAGCGCGATCGTTACCTTCCGCTCAAGGTGATCAAGGAACAACTCGACGAGATCGATCGTGGCGCTCAGTCCGATACACAAGCCGGGCCCCGACTGCTGTCGTCCGCGAAGAACTGGGTGGCGCCGGCGACGGACTTCTCGCAGGGCGGGGGTGGCCGACTCAGCCGTGACACTCTCCTCGAGCGCACCGGGGTCGACTCGGCTTTTGTCACCGAACTGTGCGACAACGGTCTGCTCGTGCCGGGTCCTCGCGGTTTCTTCGATGAGGATGCGGTGAGGCTGGTCGCTGCAGCTGCAGCCCTTGCGAACTTCGGTCTCCAAGCTCGGCATCTGCGGGCATTCAAGGTCTCGGCGGAACGCGAAGCGGGTCTGGTCGCGCAGATCGCCGGGCCCATCGCCAAGGGCAAGGGCACCGGGGCCCGCGACCGGGCCGAGGAGATGGTGCGAGAGATCGCCGCCCTGTCGGTGACACTGCACACCCAGTTGGTCAAGCAGGCCGTCCGCGAAGTGCTCGACTGAGCCACTCTTGGCTTTCTCGGTCGTCGCACGGCCTCACTTGCCATAGGATTGATGGCGGTGCAGCATTCGCCCACACAAGCGTTGGGAGGGCCGATCGCATGAGTGAAATGCGCGTTGTAGGTATCCGGGTCGAACCGCCGCAGAGCCAGCCGGTCCTGCTCCTGCAGGAGACCAGTGGTGAGCGCTTCCTGCCCATCTGGATCGGGCAGAGCGAAGCAGCCTCGATTGCCTTGCGACAGAAGGGTATCGAGCCGCCCCGACCGCTGACGCACGACTTGATCGTCAACCTGATCAATGCGCTCGGTCATGAACTCGTCGAAGTCCGCATCGTCGACATGCAAGAGGGCACCTTCTACGCAGACCTGGTGTTCGCCGGCGATCTGCGCATCTCCGCCCGGCCCTCGGATTCCATTGCGATCGCGATGCGGGCAGAGGTGCCGATCTACGCCGAGGAGTCCGTACTCGCCGAAGCCGGGTTGCTGATGCCCGATGACGACAGCGACGACGCCGACGACGAACCGGCAGGCGAGGTCAAAGAGGACGAGGTGGAGAAGTTCAAGGAGTTCCTCGACTCGGTGTCTCCGGATGACTTCAAGGCCACCGGAGGCGCATGAGCCTTCCGTTTTGGCGGTGATGCAACCGGCTTGGATCACAGAACGGAAACCGTGGGGTCACGAATCGTCTAAAGCTCGAGTTTAGGTTCAGGGTTAGGGCGAGTCGCGTTGATCGGCGCCCCTCCTGGACCTACGGTCATTCCCAGGCCGTGAAAATTGCGGTGATGTGATTTTGACCAGTCAGAGCGCGTAAACTTGGGCCCGTCGGCGCCAAGACGTCGCTCGGACGGTCACCGACAGAGCACGCGAGGAGATCCCAGTGGGCGATCAGCCACACGACGGTGAAACTGCCCATGTGGGGGAGACTGCCCAAGGGGAGAATGCCCACCGGATCGACCGACCGTCGCAGGGGTCGCTGGACGACATCATCCCGGGACTGTTCCCCAACGACACCGTGCCCGACGAACTCGTCGGCTACCGAGTGCCCAGCGCGTGCCAGATCGCGGGTATCACCTACCGCCAGCTCGACTACTGGGCCCGCACCTCGCTGGTCGTCCCGTCCATCCGCGGCGCCGCAGGCTCCGGCAGCCAGCGGCTCTATTCCTTCAAGGACATCCTGGTCCTGAAGATCGTCAAGCGACTTCTGGACACGGGCATCTCGCTGCAGAACATCCGCGTGGCCGTCGATCACCTCCGCAAGCGCGGGGTCGAAGACCTGGCGCGCATCACCCTGTTCTCCGACGGGACGACGGTGTACGAGTGCACGTCCGCCGAGGAAGTCGTCGACCTCCTGCAGGGCGGTCAGGGTGTTTTCGGCATCGCGGTCAGCGGCGCCATGCGTGAACTGAGCGGCACCATCGCCGACTTCCCGGCCGAGCGTGCCGACGGCGGTGTCACCGAAGCCGCTCCCGAGGATGAGCTGGCCTCGCGCCGCAAGAGCCGGGCTCGCCGCACCGGCTAGAACATCGCCCCTCCGGCAATGTCTCCCGGCGTCGGTCTAGACTGAACCCGCGTCGCAGCGACCCGGGAGAGCGTCACAGCAGTGTGACCGCCGAAGGAGCAACACCTCTCCGTCAAACTCTCAGGCACCCAGGACCGTGTCGTCGTCGGCGTCTCTGGAGAGTGGCGGCATCAGCCGTCCGCCCATGGTGAAAGGCCGCATCAACTGCGGCTGAATCTCTCAGGCGTCCACCGGTCCCTCGGGCAGTGTGGATAGGACAGAGGGGGAGGACCGGCGTCCGGCTTCGGTCGGCACAACCTGTGGTCGCCCCATCGGTGACCGCTGCGGAGGTCCCACCATGACCGGCTCTTCCTTCACTCATCGCCACATCGGTCCTGACAACAGCGAGCTCGGCCGAATCCTCTCGCTCATCGGCGCCGACTCGCTCGACGACCTGGCCCGGCAAGTGGTGCCTGCGGGCATTCTCGACGGCCCACAGGACAACGGTCTAGAAGCACTGCCGCCGGCGGCATCCGAACACGAAGTGCTCGCCGAACTCGCCGCACTCGCAGCCGAGAACACCGTCGCGACGTCGATGATCGGCCTCGGCTACTACGACACCCTCACCCCGCCTGTCCTTGTCCGCAACATCCTCGAGAACCCGGCGTGGTACACCGCCTACACCCCTTACCAGCCCGAGATCAGTCAAGGCCGCCTCGAAGCCCTGCTCAACTTCCAGACGATGGTGTCGGACCTGACCGGCATGGAGGTGGCCAATGCGTCGATGCTCGACGAGTCGACTGCGGCCGCCGAGGCCATGACCCTGCTGCGCCGGGCCGGCAAGAGCAAGTCGCCCCGTTTTGTCGTCGACAGTGACGTCTTCCCGCAAACGGCAGCGGTGATCGCGACCCGCGCCGAACCGCTGGGGATCGAGATCGTCACCACCGATCTCGCGCAAGGACTTCCCGACGGAGACTTCTTCGGCGTCCTTCTGCAGACCCCGGCAGCGTCAGGCCGCGTCATCGACTGCACGCCGCTCATCGAGGCGGCACACGAGCGCGGTGCGCTGGTCGCCGTCGGCGCCGACCTGCTGGCCCTCACGCTGATCGCTGCGCCCGGCGAGCTGGGCGCCGACGTGTGTTTCGGGACCACCCAACGCTTCGGGGTGCCCATGGGCTTCGGTGGACCCCATGCCGGTTACCTGGCAGTCCACGCCAAACACGCCCGGCAATTGCCGGGTCGCCTCGTCGGTGTCTCGAAGGACGCCGACGGCAACCTCGCCTACCGGTTGTCGCTGCAGACCCGTGAGCAGCACATCCGGCGAGAGAAGGCGACCAGCAACATCTGCACCGCGCAGGTGCTGCTCGCGATCATCGCCGCAATGTACGCCAGTTACCACGGCGCCGACGGCCTCCGCGCCATCGCGAGCCGGGTGCACGGGCATGCCCGCACACTTGCGGCGGCGCTGCGGTCGGGTGGTGTCGAGGTGGTGCACGACAACTTCTTCGACACCGTGCTGACCTCCGTGCCGGGACGGGCCGCCGGCGTCGTCGCCGCAGCCAAGAAACGTGGCATCAACCTCCGACTGGTGGACGACGACCATGTCGCGATCGCCTGCGATGAGGCCACCACCGCGGACCACGTGTCCGCGGTCCGCGACGCGTTTGGGGTCGACGCCTCGAACGCCGCCAAGGACTGGCCTGAGATCGACAGCCGCACAAGCGAATACTTGACCCATCCGGCGTTCAACAGGTATCGCACCGAAACCGCGATGATGCGGTACCTGCGGAGTCTTGCCGACAAGGACATCGCACTGGATCGGAGCATGATCCCACTCGGCTCGTGCACGATGAAGTTGAACGCCGCCGCCGAGATGGAAGCCATCACCTGGCCGACCATCTCCCGGCTGCATCCCTTTGCTCCGGCAGGTGACGTACCCGGCATGCGCAAGATCATCGCTTCGCTCGAGGACTGGCTCGTCGCGATCACCGGCTACGACCGGGTCAGCGTCCAGCCCAACGCGGGGTCGCAGGGCGAATATGCCGGGCTGTTGGCCATTCGCGAATACCACCGCAGCCGTGGTGACTCGAACCGCACGGTCTGCCTCATCCCGTCGAGTGCCCACGGGACCAACGCAGCATCCGCGGTCATGGCGGGCATGCGGGTGGTCGTGGTGTCCTGCCGCGACAACGGCGACGTGGACGTCGACGACCTACGCGCAAAGGTGGACGCCAACGCGGCCGATCTGGCAGCGATCATGCTCACCTATCCCTCGACCCACGGTGTCTTCGAGGACGAGGTCGGTGACATCTGCGCCGCGGTGCACGACGCAGGCGGCCAGGTCTACGTCGACGGTGCCAATCTCAACGCACTGGTGGGAGTGGCTCGCCCGGGGCGCTTCGGTGGAGACGTCAGCCATCTGAACCTGCACAAGACGTTCTGCATCCC
Organism: Williamsia sp. R60; assembly: GCF_054063855.1. Lineage (NCBI taxonomy): Bacteria > Bacillati > Actinomycetota > Actinomycetes > Mycobacteriales > Nocardiaceae > Williamsia > Williamsia sp. R60. The sequence goes on along the minus strand of NZ_JBSSGR010000004.1, from coordinate 757,008 downwards.
GCACGGTGGCGGCGGTCCCGGCGTCGGCCCGATCGGAGTGCGAGAGCACCTCGCGCCGTTCCTGCCGGGACATCCACTGGCTGATGAGCTGCCTGGCGATCTCACCATCTCGGGTGCGCCCTACGGCTCGGCGTCGATCCTGCCGATCACCTACGCATACATCCGGATGATGGGAGCCGAGGGCTTGCGGGAGGCAACGCTGACGGCGATCGCCTCCGCCAACTACATCGCTGCCCGGCTGAACGACTCGTACCCCGTGCTGTACACCGGCGCGGGCAACCGGGTGGCGCACGAGTGCATCATCGACCTGCGACCGATCACCAAGAGCACCGGCGTGACAGTGGACGACGTCGCAAAACGTCTGGCCGATTACGGCTTCCACGCTCCGACGATGAGTTTCCCGGTCGCCGGAACGCTGATGATCGAGCCCACCGAGAGCGAGAACCTCGACGAGATCGAGGCATTCTGCGACGCGATGATCTCTATTCGCGCGGAGATCGACAAAGTGGCGGACGGTCAGTGGCCGGCCGACGACAACCCACTGCGAGGTGCACCGCACACCGCCGAGTGTCTCGTCGGGGACTGGGAGCACAGCTATGACCGACTGGTCGCCGTGTACCCGAACGGACTGCCGTCCGCGGGTGCACGAGCGAAGGTGTGGCCCGCGGTGCGGCGTATCGACGGCGCGTTCGGCGACCGGAATCTGGTCTGCAGTTGCCCGCCGATCGAGGCGTTCGCCTGAAACCGGGCGGGGTTCAGCTGCGCCGAGTGAGCACCTCGGTGATCGCGTTCTGTGCCTCGGGCGACGGCATCGGCATGGGTGTCGGCGTCACGGGGAACGTCACGGTCGAGGTTGCCGGCGGCAGCTGACCTGCGCCGCGGAAACCCAGTGAGGTGATGGTCGAGATCTGTTCGGGGTCGTGGACGTAGTCGATGAAGGCGCCGACGGCATCTCGTTGTGCCGCGTTCACCTGATCACCGGTCATCTCGACCACCGGGAAGTCGGCCATGGGGGTCGGCCCGGACGGGAACAGTGCCACCACAGCAGAGTTGGCGTCGTCCTTGGTGATCGCATACAACTGCTGTTCGGTGATCGGTACGGCATGGATACTGCCTGTCGCGGGATCGGCTTGCTGCTGCAGTGTCCGCACCCCGCTCTCGGACGATCCCAGATCCGTCGCCGGCGCTGAGGCGAGCATCGCGCGGAGCGTTGACGAGACAAGCGGGGAGGCAGCGTCTTCCGGAGACAACGGTCCGCTGGGTGTGCGCGACACCTCGGTGGCGATGGCCTGGGCCGCCAGCATCGTCGCGTCCGATTGCGGGCCCACGGGCATCGCCATCTTGAGTTCGCCCCAGCCGCGGAGTCCGAGATCGTCCATCGCCTTGGCCGAGCGTTGTAGGGTCGGCAACTCGATCCAGCCGACATCGCCGTCCATGGCCTCGGCCGCTGCAACCGGTATCGCCAGGACCACCGGACTGGTCACGAGTGACGACGGGGATCCGTCGACCACATCCGGCCGGGCCGCGATGAGTTGTGAACTCCACACGGACGACTGCGGAATCCATGCGGCCGGGAATTGGCCACGCGACGCGGTGTCCCAGTCCCCGGTGAGGCCGTCCAGTGTCACCTTGGCATCGCCTGGGCGAACCTCGATCGTGATGCAACGGTCGCGTTCGGTTGGACGCGTCTTGTTGTACTTGTCCGCGACGGCCTTGAGGGGGACCGCGAGACCGGGGTCGCTGACGATCGACACCGAGAGGTCGCCCTCTACGCAGCGGGCGGCCGCATCCTTGCCCTGTTCGTTGATCCGGTCGCCCAAGAGAACCCATAGGAATCCGAGCGCGACGACGACGACCACTGCGATGGCCAGTACAAGAAGGCCACGGCTGACACCGCGTCTGCCACCGGCCCTGCGATGCTCGCCCACGCACACCTCAATCCACGAAGTTCATGTCCACCGCAACCTACAGCTTCGGCGACCGGCTGGTCACAGCTCCACCGGGTTGCCGACTGACTTGTGCTGCGCAGTCTATGCGGTCGTATCTCCTGGTGGTGGAGCCGCCCGCGCCGAAGGCATCGGCACGAAGCCGGGTCAGGACAGTGCGACGGTGCAGACGATCTTCTTGCGCTCGTCGTAGGTGTAATAGGTCTCTGTCTCTGCGGGGCAGTCGGTCTCGTCCACGGTGTTGGGCAGGACCGCGAGGATGCGTTCGCCGGTGGACCCGGTACAGGGCACCTGGACGGTGCTGTCCGACGCGGTGCCCATCTCGAAGCACTTGCCGACAACCCAGTCGATGTCGAGGCAGAGCACCCCGGTCGTGGAGCCGTTCAGCTCCTCGTAGTACGTCTGATCGACGTCCGACGGGCAGCTGTTCTCATCGGCGACCTTCGCCACGACGGTGTAGTGGGAGTCGACGGCACCGCAGGTTGCCGGGGCGATCTTCGCGTCGAGCATCGTGCCCGTGAGGTTCACGCAGTCACCGACCTCGGCGTCGATCTCGGTGATCTCACCGCTGTCCTCCGAAGTGGTGGAGGGGGCCTCGGACGTGTCCGAAGGGTCTGCGGTGGACACAACCGCAGAACTGGAAGCAGTTGTGGCTGTGCCGGTCTCGTCGCTGGTGCAGCCCGCGGCCGAGAAGGTGAGGGCTGCCGCGGCAACGGCCAGCAGGGCGAGTTTACGGACGTCAGAAAGCACGGTGCTCGACTTTCGGTGAGAAATGCCTTGTGGCCCGAGCACAGTGCTCGGGCCACAAGGAAATTATCAGACGACGACGCCCTGCGCCGCGCTTCGGAGGTCAGGCGTTGGCGGCCTTGAACTCGCGCCGACGCCGGTGCAGGATCGGCTCGGTGTAGCCGTTGGGTTGCCGGCCGCCTTCGAGGATGAGTTCCTTGGCTGCCTGGAAGGCGATGGATGCCTCGAAGTCGGCGGCCATCGGCCGGTAGGTCGGGTCGCCGGCGTTCTGCTTGTCGACCACCGGTGCCATCCGCTCGAGAGCTGCAATGACGTCTGCTTCGGACACGATGCCGTGGCGGAGCCAGTTGGCCAGTAGTTGGCTCGAGATCCGAAGTGTCGCGCGGTCTTCCATCAGTGCGACGTCGTGGATGTCGGGCACCTTGGAGCAGCCGACGCCGTGATCGATCCACCGCACCACGTACCCGAGGATGGACTGGCAGTTGTTGTCGAGTTCTTCACGCTTTTCCTCGTCGCTCCAGTCGGTGCGGGGAGCGAGGGGGATGGTGAGGATGTCCTCGACCGACGCCGGATCGCGTTTGGCGATCTCGTTCTGGCGTTCGAACACGTCGATCTGGTGGTAGTGCAGCGCGTGCAGGGTCGCGGCGGTGGGAGAGGGCACCCATGCGGTGTTCGCGCCGGCCTTGGGGTGACCGATCTTCTGCTCGAGCATGTCGGCCATCAGGTCGGGCATGGCCCACATCCCCTTGCCGATCTGCGCTTTGTGCTGCAGGCCCGCGTGCAGGCCGGTGTCGACGTTGAAGTCTTCGTAGGCCTTGATCCAGGTCTGCGCCTTCATCTCTGCCTTGCGGACGACGGCTCCGGCTTCCATCGAGGTGTGGATTTCGTCGCCGGTGCGGTCGAGGAAACCGGTATTGATGAACACAACGCGGTCGGCAGCTGCTTTGATGCAGGCCATGAGGTTCACCGTGGTGCGGCGTTCCTCGTCCATGATCCCGACCTTGAGCGTGCCGGTGGGCAACCCCAGGACCTGCTCGACCCGGCCGAACAACTCGACCGTGAAGGCGACCTCGTCCGGGCCGTGCATCTTCGGCTTCACGATGTAGATCGAACCGGTCCGCGAGTTCTGCAGCCCGTCGGCATTGAGGCCGTGGCTACCGATCAACGAGGTGAACAGCGCATCGAGGATGCCCTCGGGGACCTCGCTGCCGTCCGCGGCGATGATCGCGTCGTTGGTCATCAGGTGGCCGACGTTGCGCACGAACAACAGCGACCGCCCGTGCAGGGTCAATTCCGACCCGTCAGGGGCGGTGTAGGTGCGGTCGGGATTGAGCACGCGGGTGAAGGTCTTACCGCCCTTGGTGACCTCTTCGGCCAGGTCGCCCTTGTTCAGGCCGAGCCAGTTGCGGTAGCCGGTGACCTTGTCCTCGGCGTCGACGGCGGCGACAGAATCCTCGAAGTCCATGATCGTGGTGACCGCAGACTCGACCAGCACATCTTTGACCCCGGCCGGGTCTGTCGACCCGATGGGGGAGTCCGCGTCGATCTGGATCTCCAGATGAAGTCCGTTGTGGCGCACGAGGATACCGCTGGGGGCACCTGCGTCACCGGAGTATCCGGCGAACGCGGCGGGATCGGCGAAGCCGGTGGTGGAACCACCGGCGAGGGTGACCTGCACCTGCTGGTCGACGACGGCGTAACCGGTGGCGTCGGCGTGCTTGCCGGACTCCAGGGGTGCGGCAGTGTCGAGGAAGTCCTTGGCGAACGCGATGACCTTGTCGCCGCGAACCTTGTTGTACGACTTGCCCTTCTCGGCGCCGTCGAACTCGGGGATGACATCGGTCCCGTACAGCGCGTCGTAGAGCGATCCCCAACGGGCGTTCGACGCGTTCAGGGCGAACCGGGCGTTGAGGATGGGCACCACCAGCTGGGGTCCGGCGGTGCTGGTGATCTCGTCATCCACACCTGAGGTGGTGATCTGGAAATCGTCGGGGACCGGGGCGAGGTAACCGATGTCGGTCAGGAACGCCTTGTAGGCGTCGGAATCGAACGAAGCGGGGTCCGACACCGGGTTGTCGCGGTGCCACTGGTCGACCTTGGCCTGAAGGTCGTCGCGGATGGCGAGCAGCTCACGGTTGCGTGGGGTGAGGTCGGTGATGACCGCCGCAGCGCCTGCCCAGAACGCATCCTGGTCTACGCCGGTGCCGGGCAACGCCTCGTTGTTGATGAAGTCGTAAAGAACGGACGCAACCTGCAAGCCGCCGTCGACGGTGACGCGCTGAGCCATAACCGGCCTCACTTTCTTTCGATCCAGGTCAATTTCGACCTCTATGTTACTCATGGGTAGGAAGAGGCTCTTGGCCGGTCAGCAGCGCACTGCATCGGTCGATGAGCCGGGCACGGACAATCTGGGCGTGATGGGTCAGGACCGACTGCGCCCGGACGTATTCGCTACGGCCGGCGGCCTCTTCGATGGCGATGGGTTCGAATCCGAACGCCGTCAGGTCATAGGGGCTTGCCCGCATGTCGAGCTCGCGAAAGCGCAGTGCCATCTCGAATGCATCCACCACGAGCTCGGAAGGTAAAAGCGGCGACAGCTTGAACGCCCACTTGTACAGATCCATTCCGGCATGGATGCACCCTGGTTGTTCTGCGTCCTGTTGAGTCGTCCGGTCGAGCACCGTCAGGTTCAGTGGCCGAGCAGGTTCGGTGAAGAACCGGTACGCGTCGTAGTGGGTGCATCGAAGCGGCAGGGAACGGACCACTGCGTCGGTGTCGGCGGATGACAGTCGCAGAGGAACGCCCGCGTGCCTGATCTGCTCGGACGGTGCGGCGTACACCATCGCCCATTCATGTAGACCGAAGCAGTTCAGCCGGGCGGGGCGTTTGCGGGTTGCCGACAGCAGGTCATGCACGTATTCGACGGTCTCGCGTCGCTTGGCGAGGTGGCGTGGATCCACGGTGACCACCCCGTTGACCTCTGCGTATCCGGTGTAGTCGAGGTAGCGGCGGGCGGCGGGACCGCTGATCGGGTGTCCGAAACCGGGGTGCCAGCGGCGCAATTGAGCGGGGCGATAGCTGTAGTAGGTGAACAAGAATCCCCACACGGGATGAACGACCTCGCTCCCGGTGGCGTCGTGAAGTCGTGCCGGGTGCCTGCTCAGCAGGGAATCGACTCGCTCTCGATGTGCCTGTGCGGCGGCCTGCCAGTCCTGGGCGACAGGGGACTGGACGGCCACGAACCCACTCACACGCGGTGCGTTTCGTCGCGCACCGTTCCCACGAACTCCTCGACGAGGTCCTCCAGGGCAACCACCGCAACCGTGCGACCGTTGTCGTCGACCACGGCGGCGAGATGTGAACTGGTGCGCCGCATGGCCGAGGTGGCCTCGTCGAGCGCTGTGCGGTCCGCCAGCACCGGCAGGGGATGGATCTTGTCGACACCGATGATGCTGTCGGGACCCACCGATTCGTCGAGGATCTCGTTGAGGACATCCTTGAGGTGAAGGTAGCCGGTGTAGGTGCCGTCGGTGCCGCGCACCGGGTAACGCGAGAAGCCGGTGTCAGTGACTGCTTGCTCGATCGAGCCGAGAGTTGGCCCGACACGGCCGGTCTCGGCGTCCTTGGTGACCTGCACACTGCGCAGTTCACTGAGCGGGATCGCCACTTCGAGTACCGTCCGACCAGAGGTCTGGAGTGCACGCGTGAGCCTGTCGTGCTCTTCCTCGTCGATGAGGCCTTCTTGCCGTGACTCGCCCAACATCTGCGACAGCTCGTTGGCCGAGACGGTCGAGTCCAGTTCGTCTTTCGGCTCCACGCGCATGATGCGCAGCGAGACGTTGGCCGACCAGTTGTAGAACGCGATCAGCGGTCGGGCGATCTTGATGAACAGCAGGTGCACCGGCACCAGGAGCATCGCCGAACGTTCGGGGCCGGCAAGCGCGATGTTCTTCGGGACCATCTCGCCGAGGAGGATGTGCAGGACGACCACCAGCGACAACGCGAGCGCAAAGGCGATCGGGTGCAGAAGGCCGTGCGGTACGTGGACGAGTTCCAATGGCTTTTCGATGAGGTGCGCGATCGCCGGTTCACCGACCCGTCCGAGCAGGATCGAACAGATCGTGATGCCGAGCTGGGCTGCGGCCAACATCAGCGACAGATGTTCGCCTGCCTCGATGACCGTGCGCGCCCGGCGCTTGCCTTGCTCCTCGAGTGCTTCGAGGCGGTCGCGACGAGCAGAGATCAGTGAGAACTCGGCGGCGACGAAAAAGGCGTTGCCGCCCAGGAGGAAGACAGTCAGGACAACACCGAAGAGATCACCCATCGGAATGCTCCACATCTGACCCGGACAGCGGCGTCAATGCGACGACGTCGATCCGGCGACCTTCCATCCGGACCACGCGCGCCTGCCACCGTTGATCCGACTCCGTCTGTGACGAATCCTCGTCGTCCTCGGATGCGGTTGAACGGACGGGGAGATCGATCACGTCACCTTCTCTGGCGATGCGGCCGAGCTGGAACATCAACAGCCCGCCCAAGGTGTCGTATTGGCCGTCCGGTGCCCGGTATCCGATCGCATCCAGCAACTCGTCGATACGCAGCAGTCCATTGCAGATGTATCCGTCCCCATCGCGCTGGACGTCGGCTTGCTCGTCGTCGTGTTCGTCGGTGACGTCGCCGACGATCTCTTCGATCAGGTCTTCGGTGGTGACGATCCCGGCTGTGCCGCCGTACTCGTCGACGACCACGGCCACCTGGAATCCGTCTGCCCGGATCTGCTGCATCAGTGCGTCACCGTCGAGACTTGCCGGAACCACGGGGACGTCCCGCGCGAGGGTGCCCAGTTGCGTGGTCGCGCGCGCAGTCAGAGGGACGGTGAACGCCTGCTTGATGTGGACGATGCCGATGATGTTGTCGAGGTCGCCGCCATCGAGTATCGGGAAACGGGAGTAGCCGGTACGGGATGAGGCGAGGATCAGGTCGCGAACGGTGTCGTGGATGTCGAGCGACTCCACGGTCACCCGCGGGGTCATCAGTTCCTCGGCCGTACGCTCTCCGAACTGCAGGGAGCGGTCGACGAGAGCAGCGGTGCCGGGGTCCAGGGCGCCTTGCCGGGCCGAATTGCGAACCAGGCTGCCGAGTTCCTGGGGGGAACGCGCCGACCGTAGTTCCTCGGCGGGCTCGACGCCGAGGCGCCTGACCACCCAGTTCGCTGTGCCGTTGAGAGCGTTGATCAGCCACCGGAAGGTTGCCGAGAACAAACTCATCGGGCCGGCGGTGGCCCGGGCTGTGGGCAGTGGCTTGGAGATCGCCAGGTTCTTCGGGATCAACTCACCCAGAACCATCGACAACGATGTGGCGATGACAAGGGCGAGGATGAGCGAGACGGCCGTTGTCGCGCCGTCCGGGATCCCTACCGCTTCGAAGGCCGGCTCGAAGAGCTGGGCCAAGACCGGTTCGGCGATGTAACCGGTGACAAGCGTGGTGATCGTGATGCCGAGTTGGGCACCGGACAGCTGGAACGAGAGCGATCGGTGCGCCTTGCTGACCTGCCTCGCCCGCAGATCACCCCGAGTCCGTACGTCGTTCTCGACCGTGGACCGCTCGAGAGCGGTCAGGGAAAATTCGGCCGCGACGAACAGAGCCGTTCCCAAGGTCAGTGCGAGGAAACCGAGAAGGCTGCCGGCCAGGATGAGCGCTTGCATCAACGATCACCACGGCCGTCTACGGGTTCCGATGACACAGCGAGGCGGAGTTCGCGCGGTGACTGTCGAGACAAGAGAACTTCGCTCCGCTCCCGGTGGAGGCGCAACAATCCAGCCTCCAGATGTAGGGCAGTGAAATGTGATGCCGGAATATCAACGATCTTAACGGGTCACCAACCCGTCGGTAATGGCCGTCCCTCCGCGAAGCCCGCTGCCGACTGCACCCCCAGGACAGCTTTGTCGTGCAATTCGTCGAGCGACCGCGCACCCGCGTACGTCGCCGTCGAGCGAACTCCTGCGCAGATGTGGTCGATGAGGTCTTCGACGCCGGGACGCTCGGGGTCCAGGGCGATCCGCGAGCTCGAGATCCCTTCCTCGAACAGCGCCTTGCGTGCGCGGTCGAACGCACTGTCGGTGGCTGTCCGTGCCGCGACCGCTCGTTTGGAGGCCATGCCGAAGCTCTCCTTGTACGGTTTGCCGTCGCGGTCCCACTTCAGGTCACCCGGACTCTCGTACGTTCCGGCGAACCAGGAACCGATCATCACGTTCGAGGCGCCCGCGGCAACGGCCAGGGCCACGTCGCGGGGATGCCTCACGCCACCGTCTGCCCAGACGTGGGCGCCCGAACCCCTTGCCGCCGAGGCGCATTCGGCAACAGCGGAGAACTGGGGCCGACCCACGCCGGTCATCATCCGAGTGGTGCACATGGCGCCCGGCCCCACCCCGACCTTGACGATCGAGGCGCCCGCGGAGATCAGGTCCTTGGTGCCCTGCGCCGAGACCACGTTGCCGGCGCACAGGGGCACGCCGAGATCGGCGTCGGCGATCTGCCCCAACACCGCCAGCATGCGTTCTTGGTGACCGTGCGCGGTGTCGACGACGAGTAGATCGGCACCGGCCTCGACCAGCGCAGTCGCCCTGGCCGTCACGTCGCCGTTGATGCCCACCGCAGCGGCGACGCGCAGTCGTCCGGCGCCGTCGACGTTGGGTTGGTATATGCCCGCGCGCAGAGCACCCACACGGGTCAACACTCCCGCCAGGCTTCCGTCCGGCTCGGTGAGCACGGCCAGGTCGGTGTGGGCTCCCTCGAGCAGCTCGAAGATCTCTCGCGGCGGCGTTCCGGCGGGGGCGGTGACGAAGTCGGTGTCGAGGACTTCGGTGAGCCGCGCGAACCGGTCCACGTCGACACAGGCCCGCTCGGTCACCACTCCGATGGGCGTCGCCGCATCGGTGTCGAGGACGACCACCGCGCCGTGGGCACGCTTGGGCAGAAGCGCCAGGGCATCTGACACAGCTGCGTCACCACCGAGGACCACAGGGGTGTCGGCGACAAGGCGCCGTCCCTTGACGAACGAGATCATGTCGGCGGCCGCGCTGATGGGAAGGTCCTGCGGTAGCACCACGAGTCCACCACGCCGCGCCACGGTCTCGGCCATCCGTCGTCCTGCGACAGCGGTCATGTTGGCGACGACCAGGGGAATGGTGGTTCCCGAGCCGTCCGAGGTGGACAGGTCGACATCGAATCGGGAGGTGACGTCGGTTCGACCGGGGACGAGGAAGACATCGTCGTAGGTCAGGTCATGGCTCGGGAAATGATCGTCAAGGAAGCGCACGTGAGGCAATTCTACCCGGGAAGCCCGAAACCCCCGACCTTGTGCCGTTGTGACAGACCAACCTGCAGGTGGGAGGTGTCACAGCAACACAAGACCGGGGGCCGGTCGTCCAATCGGGGATCAGGCTTCGATCTCCGTGCGGTCTTCACTCCACAGCGTGTGGAACGTGCCTTCTTTGTCGACGCGCTGGTAGGTGTGCGCGCCGAAGAAGTCACGCAACCCCTGGGTCAGAGCAGCCGGCAGTCGCTCGGCGCGCAGGGCGTCGTAGTACGAGAGCGACGACGCGAACGCCGGAACGGGGATACCCATCGTGGTCGCGGTGGCGACGACGCGGCGCCAGCTGTCCACAGCGTTCTCGACCGCGTCGCGGAAGTACGGAGCGAGGAGCAGGCTGGGCAGCTCCGGGTTCTCCGAGTAGGCGTCCCGGATGCGGTTGAGGAACTTGGCCCGGATGATGCAGCCGCCCCGCCAGATGGTGGCGAGGTCGCCGGGATGCAGGTTCCAGTCGTATTCCTTGCTGCCGGCCGCGATCTGGTCGAAGCCCTGTGCGTACGCGACCACCTTGGACGCGTAGAGCGCCTTGTTGATGTCGTCGATGAAGGTCGCCTTGTCCGATGGTGCCGCCGCCAGCGTGCCCGACGCCAGGCCTTGTGCCTGCTTTCGCTGATCGGTTGCGCTCGACAAGGCCCGGGCGAAGACCGCCTCGGCGATGCCGGTGGTGGGGATGCCCAGATCGAGAGCGGACTTCACGGTCCAGCGGCCGGTGCCCTTCTGGCCCGCGGCATCGACGATGACGTCGACGAGTGGCTTGCCTGTCTCGGCATCCACCTGGCTCAGGACCTCGGCGGTGATCTCGACGAGGTAGCTGTCGAGGTCTCCCGAGTTCCATTCGCGGAAGACGTCGGCGATCTCGGCGACAGGGAGGTCCAGGGCCTTGCGCATCAGGTCGTACGCCTCGCCGATGAGCTGCATGTCGGCGTACTCGATGCCGTTGTGGACCATCTTGACGAAGTGTCCGGCACCGTTGGGGCCGATGTGGGTGCAGCAGGGCTCCCCGTCGACGTGGGCCGAGATCGACTCGAGCAACGGGCCGAGGGACTCGTAGGACTTGGCCGGTCCGCCCGGCATGATCGACGGTCCGTTGAGCGCACCCTCTTCGCCGCCGGAGATACCCGCGCCGACGAAGTTCAGGCCACGCTCGGACATCGCGGCTTCGCGGCGGATGGTGTCCGTGTAGAGCGAATTGCCGCCGTCGATGATGATGTCGCCTTCCTCCATCTCGGCGGCGAGCTCCTCGATCACCGCGTCGGTCGGGGCGCCGGCTTTCACCATGATCAGGACACGACGGGGCTTCTCGAGCGCCGCGACGAATTCGGCGACTGTCGCGGTTCGCACGAAGTCTCCCTCGTGGCCGTGCTTTTCGATCAGTGCGTCGGTCTTCGCGATACTGCGGTTGTGCAGTGCGACGGTGTGGCCGTGACGGGCGAAGTTTCGGGCGATGTTGGAGCCCATCACCGCCAAGCCGGTGACACCGATCTGGGCGCGGGCAGCTGTTTCAGTCATGCGTACACCCTATGACTAAGCTCACCGGACCTCGCGTCGAGATCAGTTGTCGATCAGGCGGTGCAGCTCGGTGAGCCAGGGAACGGCTACGGCGACCGTCGGGATCACCAGGATCGCGGCGGCGGCGACGTAGGCGAACGCCGAGATGGCTGTGGCCGGACGGGTGTCGACGAGCCGCTGAACTCGGGTGAGGGTGCTGGGTCCGCCGATGGCCATCGCGCCGCGGGGCGCCACCGAATCGGCGCACGCGACCAGGGCACGGCCGAGTTGCTTGCGCCCGGCACAGCGGATGGCGGTGTCGTCGGCGAGCAGTTCGACGAGCAACTGCACGGCACCCAGCGCTGAACGGCTCCGGACGAAGCGGGGAAAGGCTTCATGAACGGCGATGAAGGCTTCGAGTATCAGGTCGTGTCGGGCGCGTAGATGTGCACGCTCGTGACTGATCACGGCGTCGAGTTCATCCCGGCGCAATCGGGCAACGGTGCCCTCGCTGACGACGACACGCTGTCGCAGGCCGGGGAGGCAGTACGCCATGGGCTGATCGACCTCGAGCATGCGCACGTCGCGCGCACTGAGCGGATCGCCGGGGATGGTGCGATCCATCCGGTCGAGCAGATCGATGAGTTCACGGTGGGCCGACCGGCGCGCCCTGGTACGCATGGCGACCCGGATCACGGTGTAGAACAGCCGCGCACCGATGAGGAGTGTGATCAAGAACACGCTGACGTAGACCGTCCAGAGCACCAAGCCGAGGCTTTCGATCTCGTCGAACGGGTTCGTCGTGGGTCGTCCCTGCGCGTCGGGGACAAGTAGATTTGCGGCGATGGCGAGGCCGCAGCTGAACGCGGAGAGCACTGCCGCGATGGCGATCGACTGCCACAGTGCCATGGCCGCACGCGGGGCGCGGAGTGGCCACTGCGCGCGCGCGAGCCACGACGGGGCCGGGCCCACGAGAACGAGAGCCACGATCCCGAACACCAACGCGGTCAAAATAGGTCCTAGGGCTCAGAAGATCGATATGACTCGCCGTGGACTCCGCGGGCCGATTCCAGTTCATCCAGTGCACGTCGAAGCGCTTCCGCCTCGTCGGCGCCGACCCGGCCCACAAAGGAAACCAGGGCGGCCTGCCGTGATCCAGCCTCGTCCGCTTCGCTCAGCGCGTCAACCATCAAGCTCGCCACGAGGTGCTCACGCGGATGGGTGGCCGAGTAGCGGTGGGCGCGGTCATCGCGCAGTTGCGTGACGAGATTCTTCTTCGCCAGTCGCTGGAGCACTGTCATCACAGTCGTGTACGCGAGTTCGCGATCCGCCGACAAAGCTGCGTGTACCTGACGCACCGTCTGCGGTTCGGCGGACGACCACAAGTTGTCCATGACTGCCCGCTCGAGCTCACCCAACCCGTTCATTCTTTTCACTTTACGTTTCTTCTCATCAAACAGCTCAACGCGTGGTGCCATCAATTTTCTTCCGTCGCGGTTGACAGGTTGGTAAGGCTAGCCTACATTCATTCTTACGTGGGACCGAGCGAGTGTCCTGAGGGCTGCAGAGACCCCCGGTCCGCGCCACAGCAGGCCCCACCGAAAGGTGGGGCCTGCTGATTCTTTTGTCGTGCCCATCCGGTCGAGAGGGTCACCGCGGGCGGACCCGTCATCTGGGTTTTGACAGACTGTCGGTCACGCGGCGCGTAGTCCCAGAGCGCGGCCTCAGGCAAGGAGAACCACGGTGACAGACAACATCGATCTGGCCGAGACGATGGGCACGTTGCCCAAGGGCTTCGACAACGAGCTCGGTTTACAGCCGCAATCGGCAACAGCTGACGAGCTCACCGCGACGTTCGAGATCACTCCCAAACTGCTGCAACCCTGGGGCATCGTCCACGGCGGTGTGTACTGCTCGGTGATCGAATCGGTCGCGAGCATGTCAGGTCAGGTCTGGCTGAACAGCAAGGGGATCACCGACTCCCACGTGGTCGGGGTGAACAACAGCACCGATTTCCTCCGGGCCGTGAGCACGGGGACCATGACTGCTCGTTCGAAGCCGATTCATCGGGGCCGCCGTCAGCAGCTGTGGGAGGTCGACATCACCGACCAGTCGGGCACGTTGATCGCGCAGGGTCGGGTGCGGCTGCAGAACATCGCCGCTGAGAACTGACCTGCCACGTCATGGGTCACGATGCGGCACCGGCCGCGACACGGTTGTCCGACCCGGCGCGAGCCCGCATCGATGCGGTCCTCTCGGCCGTCGATGTTGAACTCGACCGGGCCTATCCCGGCGATCGCGCCGAGAAGCAGCCTGCCCACACCGTCTATGTGAGTGCCGCCGACGTGGACGCGGACACCCCCAGCGACTGGGGGCAACGGGCGTCGGCGATCGCAGACGAAGCTTCCGGTGTGGTTGCTGATCTCGATCGCACAGGGATCGCCTCTCTGGTCCGGGCGCGGTTGCACAGTCAACCGATCGAAGATCTCCGGATAGACCTCGAAGACGGTTACGGCTGGCGACCAGATGTGGTCGAGGACCGCGACGCTCGATCGGCCGGTCGCACGATCGCCACATGGTCTGCTCAACCGGAGTATGCGCCCAGTGCCTTCGGTGTTCGCTGCAAGGGTCTTGGTGCCACTGAACGGGCGCGCGGCTTGCGGTCACTGGAGCTTGTGCTCGATGCTGCCGGCGGGGTGCCGGACGGGTTTGTGTTCACCGTCCCCAAACTGCGCGCGGCAGCCCAGGTGGATGCGGTGGTGATGATCTGTGAGGAGCTCGAACGCGCGCACGGCGTGCCCGAAGGCGCGTTACGTTTCGAACTGCAGATCGAGAGTCCCCAGGCGGTGCTCGGTGCCGACGGGCGGGCCACGGTAGCCGAAGCGATCCATCGTGGCGGGCCGCGTCTGACCGGATTGCATTACGGGACATACGATTACAGTGCCGCCTGCGGCATCGTGTCGTCCCAGCAGTCGCTGGAACATCCGGTCGCCGACCACGCCAAGTCGGTGATGCTCGTCGCGGCAGCGCAGACCGGGGTCTGGGTGTCGGACGGGTCCACCCAGGTGTCCCCGGTCGGTTCCGTCGAAGTGATCGAAGCGGCGCTACGCCGTCATCACCGACTCGTCACCCGCAGCCTGGAGCGTGGCTTCTATCAGGGGTGGGACATGCACCCGGGTCATCTCGTGACTCGATGGCTGGCGGTGTACGGCTTCTTCCGGTCGGCTATGTCACCGGCCGTGACGCGGTTGCAGTCGTACTTCGACCGCCAGAGTTCGGAGTTCGTGGACGAGCCCGCGACCGCTCAATCACTGGCCCTCGTGGTGCTGCGTGGACTGTCGGTGGGTGCGTTCGCCGAGGCGGATGTGCTGGCCGTCGGACCTCGGTGTTCGGCAGCGGCCCTGGGTGAACTGCGCGCGAGTGGGGGCGTGCTCGGCTGACCCCGCGGGTCGATGGCGTCTTCCACCGCGCCGACGCGGGCTGTGCGTGGCAGTATGAGTCGGTCGATGCGTGTTCATCGGCTGTTCACACCGAGGAGGACATCGTGCATCTGTCGCCGCATGAGCAAGAGCGACTGATGATCTCGTACGCTGCGGAATTGGCACGTCGTCGGCAGGCGCGTGGCTTGCTGCTCAATCACCCCGAGGCCGTCGCGGTCATCACCGACCACATCCTCGAGGGGGCACGCGACGGACGGAACGTGGCCGAACTGATGTCCACGGGGCGCGAAGTGCTCAGCCGCGAACAGGTCATGGACGGGGTCCCCGAGATGTTGCACGACGTGCAGGTGGAGGCAACCTTTCCGGACGGCACCAAGCTTGTGACCGTGCACAACCCGATCTCCTAGAGGAGTCACGATGGCAGAGCGTGCTCTCATCCCTGGCGAGGTACTTTGTGCGCCAGGAGAAATCGTCATCAACGAGGGTGCCGAGATCACCGAGGTCGTGGTGACCAATGCCGGCGACCGCCCCGTTCAGGTGGGCAGCCACGTGCATTTTCCCCAATCGAATGCTGCCCTCGACTTCGACCGTCAGGCCGCACACGGAAAGCGCCTGAACATCCCGGCGGGCACCGCCGTTCGGTTCGAACCAGGCATCGAGGCCACCGTGGAGCTGGTGCCGATCGCCGGTACCCGTGAGGTGCACGGTATTTCGCTGAACCCACCCGGAAAGTTGGATTCGTAGATGGCATCGTTGAGCCGTGCGCGTTACGCCGATCTGTTCGGTCCCACCGTAGGGGACCGGATCCGTCTGGCAGACACCAACCTGCTGATCGAGGTCACCGAGGACAGGTCGGGCGGACCGGGTCTCGCGGGTGAGGAGGCTGTCTTCGGCGGTGGCAAGGTCATCCGCGAATCGATGGGGCAAGGCCGCGCAACCCGGGCCGACGGTTCTCCCGATACCATCATCACCGGTGTCGTGGTGCTCGATCACTGGGGGATCATCAAGGCGGACCTGGGTATTCGTGACGGCCGGATCGTAGCCCTCGGGAAGGCCGGCAACCCGGACACGATGGACGGGGTACATCCGGATCTCGTGATCGGCCCGTCCACCGAGATAGTCGCGGGCAACGGCAAGATCGTCACGGCGGGCGGCATCGATTGCCATGTGCATTTCATCTGTCCGCAGATCATGGACGAGGCACTGGGAAACGGGATCACCACGCTCATCGGCGGGGGGACGGGTCCGGCGGAGGGCAGCAAGGCGACCACGGTCACACCCGGTGCCTGGCACCTCGCCTCGATGCTGCAGGCCACCGACCACTGGCCGATGAACATCGCCCTGCTGGGCAAGGGCAACACGGTCAGCGCCGACTCGATGCGCGAGCAATTACGCGCCGGCGCTTCGGGATTCAAACTTCATGAGGACTGGGGCAGTACACCGGCAGCTATCGATGCGTGTCTGCGGATCGCCGATGAGTCTGGGGTGCAGGTGGCGTTGCACTCGGACACCCTGAACGAGGCCGGATTCGTCGAACAGACACTCGGAGCCATCGCCGGGCGTGGCATCCACGCGTACCACACCGAAGGCGCAGGCGGCGGGCACGCACCCGACATCATCACGGTTGCGGCGTACCCGAATGTGCTGCCGAGCTCCACCAACCCGACCCGGCCGCACACGGTGAACACGTTGGACGAACACCTCGACATGCTGATGGTCTGTCATCACCTCAATCCCAGTGTGCCCGAGGATCTTGCGTTCGCCGAGAGCCGCATTCGACCGTCGACCATTGCCGCCGAAGACTTGCTGCACGACATGGGCGCGATCTCGATGATCGGCTCGGACTCGCAGGCGATGGGTCGCATCGGCGAAGTGGTACTGCGAACGTGGCAGACCGCGCATGTGATGAAGGAACGTCGAGGTGCCCTTCCCGGCGACGGAGCCGCCGACAACACTCGCGCGCAGAGGTATGTGGCGAAATACACCATCTGTCCTGCGATCGCTCACGGTCTGGACGACGAGATCGGATCGGTCGAGGTGGGCAAGCTCGCTGACCTCGTGCTGTGGGACCCGGCGTTCTTCGGCGTCCGCGCGCACGCCGTCATCAAGGGTGGGGCGATCGCGTGGGCGGCCATGGGCGACGCCAACGCGTCCATCCCGACCCCGCAGCCGGTGCTGCCCCGACCGATGTTCGGCGCGGCGCCCAAGCTCGCCGCGGCGACATCGCTGAGTTTTGTTGCGCCGCAAGCCATCGAGGACGGTCTGCCCGACCGGTTGGGACTCGATCGACGCCTGGCGGTGGTGAAGGACGTGCGTCGGGTCGGCAAGGCGGACATGACGAACAATGACGCGCAGCCGGAGATCCGGGTGGACCCCGACACCTTCACGGTCACCATCGACGGCCAGGTCTGGGACCAGCAGCCGGCCGCATCACTGCCCATGGCCCAGCGGTACTTCCTGTTCTGATGACCGTGATCTCGACAGGGGAGGCATCGCCACCGATCGGTGGGTCAGCCGCCAAGAACCTCGCAATGTTGCTGACTTTGGCGGACTCTCGGCTGCCGGTGGGTGCTCATGTCCACTCTGGGGGACTGGAGGAGGCGATCACCTCCGGTGTGGTCCGAGACGTCCCGTCGCTGCGAGCGTTTCTCATCAGGCGGGTACGCACGACGGGTCTGGTCGCCGCGTCGATCACGGCCGCACTGGTCGACCGCCGGCTCGAGGTGCCGGCTGCCGACGTCCAGGCCGACGCGCGAACTCCGTCGGCCGCGGCTCGCTCGGCGTCCCGATCGCAAGGCCGAGGTATGCTGCGCCTGGGGAAAAAGATCTGGCCGCACCATGATTGGACCGAGCACTCGGCCAGGCCACACCTACCCGTCGTGACCGGTTCGGTGGCACGTGCCGCCGGCCTCGACGGGTTTCAGAGCGCACTGGTGCTCATCTACACGACCATGACCGGATCAGCCACTGCCGGCCAGCGGCTACTGGCGTTGGACCCTGGCGACGTCGCTCTGCTCGGGGTTCAGATGACCGAGCTGTGCGAAGAGACCGCGGCGATCGCCTGTACCGAACTCGCCGACTATTCCGATCCGCTGCTCGATGTGTTCGCGCAGCGGCACGAGCTGCGCGCCATGCCACTGTTCGCGTCCTGACAACTCAGGGTCGACGTCGACACGGGCGTTGCCACAACACGTCCCGCACAACCGAAGGAGAACAACATGCCCCCGCACCTCATCGACGGACAGCCGCACACGCATGATCACTCGCGGCCCAAGCGCGAACGAGTCGCCGGTGAAGCACTCCGCATCGGAATCGGTGGTCCCGTCGGCTCTGGTAAGACCGCGTTAGTGGCCGCACTGTGCCGCCAGCTCCGTGATGAACTGTCGGTCGCCGTGCTGACGAACGACATCTACACCACCGAGGATGCCGACTTCTTGCGCCGCAACGCCGTCTTGCCGGATGAGCGCATCACCGCCGTCCAGACGGGCGGGTGCCCCCACACCGCTATCCGCGACGACATCACCGCGAACCTCGATGCCATCGACGACCTCGTGGAGGCCAATCCGCCGCTCGACCTGATCCTGGTGGAGTCGGGCGGAGACAACCTCACAGCAACGTTCTCGACGGGGTTGATCGATGCGCAGATCTTCGTGGTCGATGTGGCAGGCGGCGACAAGGTGCCGCGCAAGGGAGGCCCCGGAGTGACCTTTTCCGACCTGCTCGTGGTGAACAAGACGGATCTGGCGCCGATGGTGGGCGCGGACCTCCACGTCATGCGAAGCGATGCGGAGAAGGTGCGCGAGGGTCGTCCGACCGTGCTGATCTCTCTGACCGACGACCCCGCGGCTACCGACGTGCTGAGCTGGGTGCGAGACCAACTCGCGGCAGCGCGGACGCAACCGCTGAACACGGTGTGACGAGCCGGCACACCACATGCACACCGAGCTGTATCTCGAGGCGCACAAGGGGCGATCACCTCGGGTCCGGGCAAGCGGCGGTCTGGCGGTTCGTCAGACCGGCCGCGACGTCCTGCATTTGATCTCCAGCGCAGCGACCCCCCTCGGTGGAGACCGGATCGACATCCATGTCGATGTGAGATCCGGTGCTGCACTGACGCTGCGCAGTGTCGCTGCCGCCATCGCGCTGCCGGGCCGCAGCGACACCGTCTCGGACATGTCATGGCACATCACCGTTGCCGACGGGGCCACTTTGATCGTCGATCCACAGCCCACGATCGTCGCGGGCGACGCGGTGCATCACACGCGGTGCACGGTGGAGATCGCCGGGTCGGGGGAGTTCCGGTTCTGTGAACGGGTGCAGGTCGGCCGTCGCGGCGAGGATGCCGGACGGTGGTGGGGTCGTATGAGCGTCGACATCGCCGGCACGGCTGCGTTGCGTCATCAACTGCGCCTCGGCCTGCCCGACACCGACAGCCTCAGCTCACCTTCGGTACTCCTGAGCGAGTACCGCTACCCGGACAACCGGCCCGACACCGTGCACCCGACCGCGACAGCGGCACGGCTGGGGCTGGTGGCCGGCGGCAGCATGACCACCGTTCTGGCGAACACGCTGACCGCGGCGGACCGGACGGCAGCCGAACTGGTCGGCTGAGGTCGGATCAGCTGGCGGCCGGCTTGGACTGATCCGAGCTTCGCTCTGATGTGAACGACTTGGCGGGGTCGGAGAGAACCGGCTTGTCGCCGGGGGTCTGGTCGCGGTCCGCAGGCACGGCGTCGCCGCCACCGTCCTTGAGTCTGTCGAGCTCGATCTGAGCCAACTGGTCCATGGCGTTGCGGGCCAACACCTGCTGCTCGGTGATGGTGAGCTGCGAGCGACCTCGGGTGAGGAATGCGAACGACCAGTCGACGATCGTGGTGAGACGGTTCCTGAACCCGACGATGTACACCAGGTGCAGCAGCAACCATCCGAGCCACGCGAAGAAGCCCTCGGTCTCGAAGTTCTTCTTCAGGCCCGGCACCGGCACCGACATGACGGCACTGAACTTGGAGATGGTGGCCATCGAGCCCTTGTCCCAGTACTTGAACGGCTCACGATCTTCGGGCTTGCCACCTTTGAGCTCGGCCTTGATCGCGTCGGCAGCGTAGCGCCCACCCTGGATTGCACCCTGGGCCTGGCCCGGCACGTTTTCGACCGACATCATGTCGCCGACGACAAACACATTGGGGTGGCCGGGGATGGACAGATCGGGTTCCACCTTGACGCGTCCGGCGCGGTCGAGTTCCACTCCGCTCTGCTCGGCGAGTTGCTTGCCGAGCGGGCTGGCGGCCACACCTGCCGACCACACCTTGCACTGCGATTCGATGCGTCTGGTGCTGCCGTCCTTGTCCTTCACCACGAGGCCGTCGTAGTCGAGGTCGACGACCATCGCGTTGAGCTGGATCTCGACGCCCATCTCCTCGAGACGCTTTGCTGCCTTGGTGCCGAGATTCTTGCCCATCGGCGGAAGAACCGCAGGCGCCGCGTCGAGCAGGATCACGCGGGACTCGGTGGGATCGATGTTGCGGAAGGTGCCCTTGAGGGTCTTGTCGCTCATCTCGGCGATCTGACCTGCCAGTTCGACGCCGGTAGGGCCGGCGCCGACGACCACGAAGGTGAGCAGTCGGGCCCGTTCTTCGTGGTCTTCGGACAACTCGGCCTGTTCGAACGCTCCAAGGATGCGACCACGCAACTCCAGCGCGTCGTCGATGGTCTTCATGCCGGGCGCGAACTGCGAGAAGTGGTCGTTGCCGAAGTAGGACTGATCGGCACCCGCGGCGATGATCAGGCTGTCGTAGGGGGTTTCGGTGATGCGCTCGAGGAGTCGTGACGTCACGATCTTCTTCTCGATGTCGATGCCCTCCACATTGCCCATCAAGACCTGAGCGTTGGCCTGCTTGCGCAGGATGACGCGGGTCGCGGGAGCGATCTCACCTTCGGAGATGATGCCGGTGGCCACCTGGTAGAGCATCGGCTGGAAGAGGTGGTGCGTGGTCCGTGCGATCAAGGTGACATCGACGTCGGCTTTTCGCAGGCGCTGGGTCGCGAACAGCCCCCCGAAGCCGGAACCGATGACCACTACCCGGTGCCGGGTCGAACCTGCAGTCTCGTCGCTCATGACCATCTCCTGTCGGTTGGCGGTGTGCGGCGGGATCTCAGGGCTGGTCGAAACCCGCTCATTGGCTAACGGTAGTCAATGAGGTCGCGTTGGTCGCGGCAAGGGCCGGATTCACCCGAAGGTGTGCAGGTGAGCGGTTCAGGCGATCATGCTCGTTGCGATTCGGGCGGATTGCGCCCACGGGAAACTGCTTGATTCCCAATGTGTTTTGAGTATCTCGTACTCGACTTCGCCGCGTTCGGAACCTGCGATCGAGGTGTCGGCGCAGTCGTGCAACCGGGCCAGGCGCAGACCCGACTTCTCCATCACGCGACGCGAAGCAGCGTTGACTGCCATGGTGCCCGCGAAGATGCGGCTGATGCTCAGCTCGGTGAAAGACAGCTGCACCAGCGCCCGAGCTCCCTCGGTGGCCAACCCGCGTCCCCAGGCTCGGCGGCGCAGTCGGTAGCTCAGTTCGAACTCCGATTCCGACGAATGGCGAGGCGCCCGCAAACCGAACCAGCCGACGAACCCGCTTGTTTCTGCGTGGGGGTCGCCGACGGAGCGCGCTGCGACGACGTCGAGCCGATCGAGTGCAACCCAGACGCCGGCACCGCCGCGGTGGCCCGCCTCGGCCAGCGCTCGCGGGATCACCCAGTCCTCGATGACCTCCCGAGGGGTGGCGGTCCCACCGGTGACATAACGCATCACGGCCGGGTCGCTGTCGAGTTCGACGAGGTGGTCGGTATCGGCAATCGACACCGGCCGCAAAACCAGGCGATCGGTCTCGATGATCAACTCTTCATTCCCCATTCCACTGACGTGATGTCGGCATCCTACGGTCTCGTGCGACGCAAGTGGTAGACCTCGCCGGAGAGTGTCGGAGCAGACCATTCAACCAGGGCATCGGTGCTGGTGAGACGTGAGAGTTCGCGCTTGCGACAGCTTGCGGGTGGGTGGCGATCGTCAAATCGCGAGTCGGCGAGGATCTCCGCTGGTGGTGGCGGTCGGCCGACCCGCCCGGGCGCCTGGGTGGCCAAGACATGCGGGTGAGCGGAGTTGCGTGAAATCCGTTCGGTGAGTGCACAAGTCACGAGTCGTCGTTGTCGGCATCGCGGCGATGGACCCGTCCCCGGATCTCTTCGGCCCTGCCACTACGCTGGCACCGGTGAAAGACACCTCCTCCGGTTCAATCCCCACCGACCTGGACACGGTCGAGCTGCAGTTGCGTTGGGGCGACTTGGACACCAACCACCACGTGAACAACGTGCAGTTTGCGCGGTTGTTCGAAGAAGCCCGGGTCCGCACTGTCACCCGCTGGTTCGCCACCCAGGGTCGCAGTACCGGCGCCTTCCATCTCGCCCGGCAGGAGATCGAGTTCGTGGCGCCGCTGTATTACGGCCCCGAGCCCGTGACGGCCAAGGTCTGGATCAGTCGTATCGGCACATCGTCCTTCGACTTCGGCAGCGAATTGCGTGATGGGAAAGGCAACCTGGTGGGACTGTGCGAGACGACCGGGGTGATGATCGACCCCGAGACCGGCGGCACCAGACCTGTGCCCGACGCCGTACGTGATCTCCTCGAGGCAAAGATGGCAGATCCGGTTCCTTTCCGGCGCCGCGCTTGAACGCACTGTGACGATCGATGTCGGCGAGCGGTGATATACCGGCCTGACAACCGCGGACGAGGGGGCGTGCAGTGCTGAGACTTCATCGTGCCGAACGCACCAGCACGCTGGTCGCGGCGTTGGCAGGCATCCTCGCGGAGCCGCCCGGCGACCCCTTCGCCGGTGAGGTGGTCGCGGTGCCTGCGCAGGGTGTCGAGCGCTGGCTGACCCAGCAGTTGTCGTTGACCCTCGGAACGAGCCGGGCTCCGGGTGGCGACCATCAAGGCGACGGAATTGCGGCGAACATCGCGTTCCCCTCGCCGTCGGCGCTGGTCGACGATGTTGTCGCGCAGGTCAGTGGTACCGCCGCTGCAGGCAGGCCCGACGACGATCCATGGGCGCCCGCGCGCATGCAGTGGACGCTGCTCGGGGTGATCGACGATGCCGTCGACGACCCCGCGTGCGCAATCCTCGCCCGGCATCTCGGGCATCGGAGCACCGTCGGGACCGGCCAGGGCGCAACCTCGGGTGCGGGGACCACGTCACCAGCACCCGGTTTCCGCGTCGGACGCCGGTTCGGGACAGCAGAGCACCTGACGCAACTGTTCCGCAGCTACGCCACCCACCGGCCCCAGATGATCCTCGACTGGGTCGCCGGTTCGGACACCGACGGAGTGGGCGATCAGCTCGACGAAGACGTGCGGTGGCAGCCGCATCTCTGGCGGATGTTGCGTGAGCGCATCGACGCACCCAGCCCGCCGGAACGTCTCGATGACGTCTGCACGGCACTGCGGCAACGGGCCTCCGCGGTCGACCTGCCTGAGCGTATCGCCCTCTTCGGGGCCACCCGCCTCACCACCCAGCAGCTGGCGATCTTGTCAGCACTTGGCGTCCACCGCGACGTCAACCTCTTTCTGCCGCATGCGAGTCCGGCTCTGTGGGAGAAGATGCCGCGATTCGGCGGGCAAGTGCGCCGCAGCGACATCGACGCCCGGTTCATCGAGCACCCCCTGGTGGCATCGCTCTCGCGAGAAGTGCGTGAACTCCAGGTCCGGCTGAGCGACGTCGCGGACGAAGATGTCCACCACCGCGCTGACGAGCCAGTCGACACGCACCTGCGGCGGCTGCAGCACGCGATGCGCACCGATGCGGTCCTGCCCGCCGTCGGTGTGGCCGATGGCAGCGTCGAGGTCCATTCGTGTCACGGGCCGGCCCGGCAGGTGGAGGTACTCCGCGAACTGGTCTTGCACATGTTCCAGGAAGATCCGGATCTGGACCCGCGTGACGTCATCGTCATGTGCCCCGACGTGGAGACCTACGCCCCGTTGATCCGTGCGTCATTCGGGCAATCGATCAATGTGCACCCTGGTCATCAACTGCGTGTGCGACTCGCGGATAGGGCTCTGCGGCAGACCAATCCACTGCTCGAGGTCATGTCGGATCTGCTCGAGC
Organism: Williamsia sp. R60; assembly: GCF_054063855.1. Lineage (NCBI taxonomy): Bacteria > Bacillati > Actinomycetota > Actinomycetes > Mycobacteriales > Nocardiaceae > Williamsia > Williamsia sp. R60. The sequence goes on along the minus strand of NZ_JBSSGR010000004.1, from coordinate 732,863 downwards.
TCGCAGGGGGGCGCGTCAAGGCCAGCGAGGTTCTGGGGCTGGCGGAGAGCGAACCGGTGCGCACCAGGTTCGATTTCAGCGACGACGACCTGGAACGACTGCGGCAGTGGACCGCCGAATCAGGTGCGCGCTGGGGTATCAACGACAACCAGCGCAAGCCGTTCGGGCTCGGCGGATTCGGGCAGAACACCTTCGGCGCAGGGCTGGACCGGATCCTGCTCGGGGTGGCGGCCGACGAAAGTGAACTCGGCTGGCTCGACACCGCGCTGCCCCTCGACGACGTCGACAGCGCAGACGTCGACCTCGCCGGACGCTTCGCAGAGTTCATCAGTCGACTCGACGACTCACTCGCCACCCTTCGGGGCCCGCGGCCGGCAGTCGAGTGGTCCCAAAATCTCTCCAGGGCAATGGATCTGCTCACGGCGGTGAAGTCGGCAGATAGCTGGCAGCGCAGTCAGGCGCACCGCGAGCTGGCTGCCGCGACCGAACACGGCGGCCAGGCCGTCGTCCGGTTGGCCGACGTCCGCGCGATGCTCGCGCACCGTCTGGCCGGTCGGCCGACCAGGGCGAACTTTCGTACCGGAGAGCTGACCGTCTGCACCATGGTGCCCATGCGGGCCGTGCCACACCGGGTGGTGATCCTGCTCGGGCTCGATGACGAGAGCTTCCCGCGGGTCGGAAGTGTCAACGGGGACGACATCATGGGCCGCAATCCCTGTGTGGGAGAACGGGACATCCGTAGTGAGGACCGTCAGCTGCTCCTCGACGCCACCATGTCCGCCATCGACCGCCTGGTCATTCTGTTCACGGGGAACGATCCGGTCACCGGGCTTCGTCGCCCGCCCGCCGTTCCGGTGGGGGAGTTGATCGACTCGGCCGACGCAATGCTGGCCGACGGGTCGACGGTGGTGCGTGCGCACCCGCTGCACGCGTTCGATCCCGTCAACTTCGATGCCGGTGCCCCGTTCAGCTTCGATGATTCTGCGTTGGCCGGTGCGCTCTCTGCCCAAGCGATCCAGATCAGCGAGCCCGAGTTCCTTCCGGAACCATTGCCGGAGAAGCTCGGCGACGTCGAGTTGGCCGACCTCATCGCGTTCGTGGAACATCCGATGCGGGCGTTCTGTCGCCAGCGGCTGGGTATGTATCTGCCCGGCGACGACGAAGAACTGAGCGATGTGTTCAGCGCGGACCTCGACGGTCTCGACCGGTGGGCCATCGGCGACCGGATGCTGCAGTCCCGACTGGCAGGTGTCGAGCGGTCCGCTCTACGCGCAGCCGAACTGCGGCGGGGTTCGCTTCCACCGTTCCGGCTCGGTGGTCAGGTGTTCCAACGTATTGCCGGCGACGTCGAGTCCCTGGTGACAGCTGCTGCCCCGCTGCACGAAAATCCCTCGGAAGCAAGGGATGTCACGGTGGAGCTCGGCGGTGGTCGACGTCTGACCGGTACGGTGCCCGGCGTGCACGAAGGTGTTGTCGTGCGCACGATCTTCTCGCGAGTGGCTCCGAAACACCGGGTGGCGGCCTGGGTGGCGTTGCTGGCGCTGGCGGCGAGTGAGTCGGGTAATCGGTCGGCTGTGGTGCTGGGTCGTGGAAAGTACGGGGGCCGCCTTGCGCGATCGGACATCAAGAGTCCTCCCGATCCCGCGGCGACGCTCCGTGACCTGGTCGCGATGCGCGACGCCGGCCTGCGTGCGCCACTGCCGCTGCCGACCACCGCGGCCTGTGAATATGCGACCCGTCGCAACCGGGGCGACGGTGTCGAACTCGCCGTCGAGGCTGCCGAGGTGAGCTTCAAGAGTGACTTCGGGGGAGAGGGCCAAGACCTGTACGTGAAGTATCTGTACGGCACCGAGTTCGCGGCGATTCTGTCCGAGCCGCCGGCACCGGATACGGCGGTTCTCACCGAACCGTCCAGGTTCGGCGCCTTGGCGACCGGCCTGTGGGCTCCGCTGCTCGATGCCGAGACGGTGCGCTGAGATGACCCAGAGCAGTCTTTCTCCCGTCACCTTCGACATCACCGGACCGCTGCCCGGCGGCACAACGGTATTGGAGGCCAGTGCCGGCACCGGGAAGACGTACGCGATCGTCGGTCTGGCCGCTCGGTACGTGGCGTCCGGGGTGCCGTTGTCCGAACTACTCCTGGTCACCTTCAGCCGATTCGCCACAGCTGAACTTCGAGAACGAACCCGGCTGCGACTGGCCGATCTCGCACGGGCACTTGCCGATCCGCAACGTGCGGCGCAATCCGATGACCCTCTCGTGGCAATGCTCGCCCGCGGCAGCGGCGAGGAGGTGGGTGTTCGTCGCGAACGGTTGACCGCTGCGTTGTCGGACTTCGATGCGGCGACCATCGCGACCACACACACATTCTGCAGCCGCATGCTGGACGGGCTCGGTCTTGCCGGCGACTTCGAGAACGACATCACTCTGGTGGAGGACGTAGGCGATCTCATCACCGAAGTCACCGACGACCTGTACCTGCGGCGCTTCAGTGGTACCGACGCGGTGCCGTTCAGTCTTCGTGACGCCCATGCCTTCTCGCGGGCGGCGGTGTTCGGGCGGCAGGCGCGGCTGGGGCCTGACGCCGAACCCGGGGCGGACGAGTACATGCGGGTGGAGTTCGCCACCCAGGTACGCAAAGAGGTGGAACGGCGTAAACGCCTCACCAATGTGCGTGACTATGACGACCTTCAGATGTTGCTGCGCGACACATTGGCCGACCCCGCACACGGGCCGGCGGCCTGCCGACGGATTCGTAGCCGTTTTCGGGTGGTGCTCGTCGACGAGTTCCAGGACACCGATCCGGTGCAGTGGGAGATCTTTCGCCTCGCGTTCCACGGGCACACGACGTTGGTGCTCGTCGGCGACCCGAAGCAATCGATCTACGCCTTCCGAGGCGCAGAGGTGTTCAGTTACCTCGATGCCGTACGCGCCGCAGACAACCATCAGGCTCTTCCGACGAACTGGCGAAGTGACGCCGGTCTGATCGATGCGCTGGACCGGATCTACGCCGGAGCAGCTCTCGGTAGCCCGGACATCGTTGTGCACCAGGTGACCGCGAACAACGACGGATCCCGGCTTCCCGGTCTGGTCCCGCTGCGGTTGCGCCATCTGAACCGCAAGGGACACGGGCCGCTGAACAAGTCAGGGTTTCCAGTGCTCGACCGGCTGCGCCGGGCGGTGGCCGACGACGTCGCCGCGGACCTCACCGACCTGCTCAACTCCGGCACCGACCACGTCACCGGTGGGAAAACGAGGCCGGTCGAGCCGGGAGACGTCGCAGTCCTGGTTCGAAATCACAAGCACCTGAGCATGATTCAAGGTGCCCTGGACGCTGCGGGGATACCGTCGGTGCTGGCGGGAGGCACCAGTGTCTACAGCACCCAGGGAGCGCTCGACTGGCTGTGGTTGTTGCAGGCCATGGAGCAGCCGAGTCGTACGGCCCGAATCCGGTTGGCTGCACTCACCCCGCTTCTGGGGTGGACTGCCACTGAACTCGATGCAGGCGGAGACGAGCTGACAGCGGACATCAGCGCGATGATCCGCGAGCTCGTGGCGGTCTATCAGGACGCCGGGTTCGCGGCGGTGTACGAGCATCTGTCCGGACGCCGCGACATCGCCGGTCGTCTGCTGGGTATCACCGGCGGCGAACGTCGACTCACCGACCTCACCCACGTCGCCCAGTTGTGCAACCGTGCCGTGGTGGAGCAGGGGCTGGGTCTCACCGCGCTCGTGCGCCGACTCGCCGAGTTGATCAAGGATCCGGTCGCAGGCAATCAGGGCGAGCAGAGCCGCCGTCTCGACAGCGACGCCGCGGCGGTCCAACTCCTGACCGTGCATCGCAGCAAGGGACTCGAGTTCCCGATCGTCTACGTGCCCTACGGCTGGGACGCGGCGCGCCATCCGAACCCCGCAACTCTGTTGCTGCACAACGACTCAGGAGAGCGCATCCTTGACGTCGGAGGCAAGGACGCACCCGGGTACCGGGCCCGCCGGGACACCGCCGCTGCCGAGGAAGACGGGGAAGAGTTGCGATTGTTGTACGTGGCGCTCACACGCGCTGCCTCCGCCGTGGTGCTGTGGTGGGCGCCTGCGACTGCCACCCGCTCGTCGCCGCTTCACAGGCTGCTGTTCAGCCGCGACAAAATAAGCCCCGAACCACGTCCGGTGGTACCCGACGATGCACGGGTGGCCCGCTTCTTCACCGAATGGGGTGAGGCGGCAGGCGGCGTGGTCACCGTGCAGCCGGCGACGTTTGCGCCAATGGGCAGTCCCCGTTGGCAGCAACCGAAGCCGTCGGCAGGCGACCTGGGGTCAGCGTCCTTCACCCGCGTCATCGACCGCACGTGGCGGCGCACCTCCTATTCGGCGCTGGTGGCGGGCACACATCAGCCGGGCGTGGCGAGCGAGCCCGAGGTCACGGACAAGACAGACGAGCAGACGGTGGAACCTCTTGCCGAAGCGACCACGGAAGGTCCTGCTGAACTCAAACACGTGTCGCTGATGAACTCGCTGCCTTTCGGGGCGGCCTTCGGAACGCTTGTCCACGAGGTACTCGAGACCGTCGACACCGATGTCACCGATCTGGCAGGCGAAGTGCGTCGCCGCTGTGTCGAGGCCGCGCTGGCCAGGATGGCCGAGGTCGACATCGATGTGCTCGCCGAGGCGCTGACCGCGGTGATGCACACACCTCTGGGTTCCGATCGCGAACTCACCCTCGCGCGCATACCTTCGAAGGATCGCTTGTCAGAGCTGACCTTCGAGTTCCCGCTCGGATCGCAGACCGATCCGACCCTGCGAGACATCAGCGACCTGATGGCGGATCATCTGTCGCCCGATGATCTGCTCGCCGACTATCCCGCCCTGCTGCGGCGGGTGCCCGCACCGCCGCTGCGCGGATTCCTCACCGGCAGCATCGACGCGGTTCTGCGGATTCCGGGGGACCGATTCGTGGTGGTGGACTACAAGACGAACCGGACCGCGCGCGGCGACCTCACCTGCCTGGACTACACACCGGAGTCGATGGCGCGGGAGATGATGCACTCGCACTATCCTCTGCAGGCGTTGCTGTATTCGGTTGCGTTGCACCGCTATCTACGATGGCGATTGCCGGGTTACGACCCGTCGGTGCACCTCGGTGGCGTTCAGTACCATTTCGTCCGCGCAATGATCGGGCCGCAGACGCCAACGGGCTGCGGCGTGTTCGAGTGGACGCCGTCGGCGCCCCTCATCGCTGCCGTGTCCGACCTCATCGCCGGAAGGACGGTGGCCGCGTGACCGCCGATGTCGACGCACGGATCGTGCTGAACGCCGCTGCGCCACTGGTGCCCTTCAATCAGGCAGGCGTGCTCAGCGCCGCCGATGTCCATGTGGCTCAACGACTTGCTGCACTGTCCAAGACCGACATCGAGCCGGCGGTGTTGATCGCCACCGCGCTGGCAGTGCGCGCGGTCCGGTTGGGGTCGGTCTGTGTGGAGGTCAACCGGCTCTCCGAGATCGCCATCGACGACGAGGAGTCGGGGATCGATCCGGACACGTTGCCGTGGCCGGACCCGGCCGACGTCGTCAGAGCGCTCGAGTCGAGTCCTCTGCTGACGGGTGCGGCATCGGGACCGTTGAGGCCGCTCCATCTCGCACACACGCCCGAGGGTCCACTGCTCTACCTCCGTCGCTACTTCCAGCAGGAACAGCGGATCCGTGAGCTCCTCGACAACAGGGCCCGCACGCACCCGGATCTCGACGCCGGGCGATTGTCGGAGGGGCTTCACCGGCATTTCCCCGACGCCGGCCCCGACCGACAGCGGATTGCTGCTGCCCTGGCGACAGCCGGGTGGACAACGGTCATCGCAGGGGGGCCGGGCACCGGTAAAACGCACACCGTTGCGCGGGTACTGGCCCTCATGTTCGACGAGTACGGACCGGGTCTTCGCGTTGCTCTGGCTGCCCCGACGGGCCGGGCAGCGGCCCAACTCGAGGCATCGGTGCGCGCTCAGGCGCCCGAACTCGGGCTCCCGGAGCATCTGACGGCGACCACCCTTCACCGGTTACTCGGATGGCGGCCGGGAAACCGCAGCAGATTCGCACACGACAGCACGAACCGGCTGCCTCACGAGCTGGTGGTCATCGATGAGACGTCGATGGTGTCACTGACGATGATGTCGCGACTGCTCGATGCGTTGCGCCCCCAATCCAGGCTTGTCCTGGTGGGGGATCCCGATCAATTGGCCTCTGTGGATGCCGGGGCTGTGCTCGCCGATCTGGTCGCGAGGCCCGTCACCGAGCAGACCAATCCGGTGCTGAGCAGTCTGGTCGCCGAGGACCTCGAACCCGACGCCGACAACGTCGACGCGCTGTCGGTCGAGGAGCGTGAACAGTTGGGTGGAGGGGTGATCCGTCTCACGCGGGTGCGCCGGTTCGGGGAGAGGATCGAACAGTTGGCGGCGGCTGTGCGCCGGGGCGACGCCGATGAGGTGATCGATCTCCTCGGTGCCGGCCATGACGAGTTCGAACTCGTCGGGTTCGACGCTCTTGAATCGGTGCGGCGCGACGTCGTCGACTCCGCCACCGCAGTGCGGGTGGCCGCGGAGGCCGGGGATGCTGCGGCGGCCCTGGCCGGTCTGAGCTCGCATCGACTGCTGTGTGCTCATCGGGAAGGTATGTCGGGCGTCGAATACTGGTCGCGATTGGCGACCGAGTGGATCGACGCACCGGAGGAGGCTTTCGACACGGGCCGGTGGTTCGCCGGACAACCACTGCTGGTGACCGCAAACGATTACGACACAGGCATCTACAACGGAGATACCGGGGTGGTGGTGAACATCGACGGCAGGCCGATGGTGGCGTTCGCGCGCGGCCAGTCGATCAAGATGCTGCATCCGTCTCAGCTGGTGTCGGCAACGTCGGTGTATGCCATGACAATTCACCGCAGCCAAGGCTCACAGTACGAGTCCGTGTCCGTGGTGATCCCTCCGGAACGGTCGTCCCTGCTGACACGCGAACTGCTCTACACGGCCATCACCCGGGCCAGTGCTCGCGTGCGGCTCGTCGGCACCGAAGAGGCCATCAGGGCCGGTGTGAATCGGAAAGTGCTGCGCGCAAGCGGCTTACGGACCAGGCTCGAGTGAGCTAGGCCGGAAAGCGTAGGGCGTCGAACGCTTCCGCGTCGGGCTGGAGCGCCATTCGCTGAAACCACTCGGTTCGCAGGACATCCCAGCGAACTTCTTCTGGCAGGGCAGCGAGCATGGTCATCGCGCCACCTCTGGCGATCTCGCTCTTGTGGGCGGACAAGGCGTCCCACTTGGTCTGCAGCCACGCGGTCACGTCGACGAAGAGATCTATCTCCTCGTCGGGCACCCCGGGCAGCGGCCCCACCGGGCGGTTCGCCTGTTTTCTCACCGCAGGCCAGAGAAGCTGGGCAGCCGAGAACGGCATGGTGGCCTGGTAGAGAAGTTTCGGCCGCCAGGGTGGGCCCGCCTCGGGGTACAGCTGCGGGTATCCGGCTGCTCCGATCGCAGCAACCGCAACGCGATGTGTCTGGATGTGGTCGGGGTGCCCGTACACGCCCATCGGGTCATACGTCAGCACGGTGTCCGGCCGGAATGCGCGGATGTGGGCGACCACCGACTCGACCAATTCATCAAAAGGGGCATCGCAGAACGAGCGATAGTCCTCTGTGGTGTCGGTGACACCGAGATCTGCATACCCCAACAGCCTCGGGGCACCGGCATTCAATATCTGAAGGGATTGCTGTAGTTCGCCGGCCCGTTCGGAGCCCGGCGGCCACGTACACGTCACAACCGACGTGCGACCGCCGAGTTCTGCGCATCGGAGGAGGACACCCCCTGTCCAGAGCGCTTCGTCATCGGGATGCGCGTGGATGCAGAGCAGGCTCGGATGCGACACGGGTTCAGCGTAGTCCGCGCCATCCCTGGTGCGGACCGAGATGGTGGTCGAGTATCGGCGTAGCTGCGAACCCGACCGCGAGACAGCTCACGAGGCGCTGCGACGAGCGAGTCCGGGCCTGTCGATGCACGATCGGTGAGCACAGCGCACAATTGCACCCATGGCCATCATCAACAAGGGCTTCGGGGCCCGCCGCCGGCAGAAGGACGATCGGCTACCGCCAGGGCAATACCTGACCCGCGACTTCCCAGTCTTGACCGCCGGACCCACCCCGGCGATCCGACAAGAGCAGTGGGGCTTCGACGTCAAAGGGCGAGACGGTGAGCTGCAGAGCTGGACGTGGGACGAGTTCATGGCGCTGCCCCAGGAGGACGTCACCGTCGATATCCATTGCGTGACGGCATGGTCGAAGCTCGACACGACGTGGCGCGGGGTTTCGCTGGATGTGCTCCTCGGCGACGACGTCGATCCCGACGGTTTCATCCTGGCCCACTGTTACGGCGGGTACACCACCAATGTGCCGCTGGAAGATGTCCTCGACGGCAAGGCGTGGGTTGCGCACACCTACGACGGTGAGCCACTTGCGGCCGAACACGGTGGGCCGGCACGACTGTTGATCCCGCACCTGTACTTCTGGAAGTCAGCCAAGTGGGTCCACGGTCTGACGATCATGGACGACGACGTGCCGGGCTTCTGGGAGACCAACGGATACCACAACCACGGAGACCCGTGGAAAGAAGAGCGGTATTGGTGAACGGCTGGCGGCCCGCGACAGTGGTCGCGGCCGAGATGGAGACACAAACCGCACGCACCCTGCGCTTACGGCTACCTGATCGCGGTCGGGTGCTACCGGGTCAACACATCGACATCCGCCTGACCGCCGAGGATGGGTATCAGGCGGTGAGGTCCTACTCGATTGCCGCGACCACCGGTGACGACCTGCTCGAGACCACCGTCGAGGAGCTCGAGGACGGAGAGGTCTCGCCTTACCTGGTGTACGACCTGCAGGTGGGTGACCAGGTGGAGGTCCGCGGGCCGATCGGTCGCTGGTTCGTTTGGAGGCCGAACGAACAGAACCCTGTGCAGCTGATCGCAGGTGGTTCAGGCGTGGTGCCACTCATGTCGATGATCCGGGAACACGAACACGCGTCCTCCCAGGCGCCTTTCCGGCTCTTCTATTCGCTGCGCACACCCGCAAGTCGCTACTACGCGCAGGAACTGGAAAGCCTGGTCGCCTCTGAACGACTGCGTGTGGACTACGTGTATACCCGGCAGGCGCCTGAACTGTCGACGCGACCGGCTGGTCGGCCGGACATCGACGAGTTCAGGTCAGCACTGATCCCGGTGGACCTCGACCCGCAGGTACGAGTCTGCGGGCCAACGGCTTTCGTCGAACAGTATGCGCAGTGGCTACTCGATCTGGGTTATCCCGCTGCGAACATCCGTACCGAGCGTTTCGGAGGGTGAGACCCCACATGGAAAGCGAAATCCTTGAGACGACATGACCCCGAGTGGCGTGCCTTCGCGTCCGACAACTACGCCGGAGTGTTGCCAGAGGTGTTGACTGCCATCGCCGAGGCGAATGGTGGCCATCAGGTCTCTTATGGCGAAGACGACTACACCGACGCGCTGCGGGCGGTCATCCGCAACGAATTCGGTTCTCGCGCCGAGGTTTTTCCTGTTTTCAACGGTACCGGCGCCAATGTGGTGGCGTTGACATCGCTCATGCCGCGTTGGGGCGCTGCGATTGTCACGGAGTCTGCGCACGTCCACACCGACGAAGGCGGTGCGCCCGAACGCGTCAGTGGTATCAAGCTGCTGACGGTGCCCACCCCGGACGGCAAGCTGACGCCGGAACTGATCGCGACGGAGGCCTATGGCTGGGGATTCGAGCATCGGGCACAGCCTGCTGCGGTCAGCCTGACCCAGGTCACCGAGCTCGGGACGCTCTACACCCCGGCAGAGATCGCGGCCAACGCCGACTTCGCTCACCGGAACAACATGGCGTTGCATGTCGACGGAGCCAGGTTGTGGAATGCGGCTGCGGCCCTGCAGATGCCGATGGGGCGGTTCACCACCGACGTCGGTGTGGACATCGTCAGTCTTGGCGCCACCAAGGTCGGTGCGCTCGGCGCCGAGGCGATCGTGGTGATCGATCCTGACCGGGTCGACGGTTTGATCTATCTACGCAAACTGAGCATGCAGCTGGCCAGCAAGATGCGCTTCATCTCGGCACAGTTGCTGGCACTGTTCGAGGACGGCAACGGTATCCGCGCTGCCGCGCACGCCAACGCGATGGCCGCGCGTCTACGAGCCGGTCTCGAAGGTGTTCCGGGGCTTCGTTTCGCGCAGTCCACCGAGTCGAACGCCGTGTTCGCCGTCCTCGATCGAGCAGCCGCCGAACGGGTCCGTGAGTCGTGGCGTTTCTACGACTGGGATGAGTCGGGCGGAACGGTGCGATGGATGTGTTCGTTCGACACCACCGACGACGACGTGGACCGCTTCATCGAGACCGTCAAAAGAGAGCTCGCACGCTGATCGTATGCGCTGCCCGTCCTACGTCCGGCCGGTGGCACCGCCGAGTTGATGGCGCAGTGCGTCCGATACTTCTGGCCACCGGAAGCGATGCCCGATCGCGGTGAGCCGGGACGGCACCACATGCTGGTTGGCCAACGCGAGTTCGCGAGCGCCTTGCGCGCCGAGGATCAGTTGTGGACCCAGACTGGGCACGGGCACGATCGCCGGCCGGTGCACCGCCCTGGCCAAGGCTGCGGTGTAGTCGCTGTTCCGCACGGCATTCGGTGCCACCGCATTGATCGGTCCCTGCAATGTCTCGTCGACGATGGCGCGATGGTAGATGTCCACCAGATCGTCGATCGCGATCCACGGCAGCCACTGCCTGCCGTCCCCGATTCGCCCGCCGAACCCCACGGTGAACAGTGGGCGTAACAGCCGTAGTGTGCCACCGGCCGCAGCCTGCACTATGCCGGTGCGGACGTTGACGACCCGGACGCCGGAGTCGCCTGCGGCTTCGGTCGCCGCCTCCCAGTCGGCGACAACGTCGGCAAGGAATCCCTCGCCACGCGAGGCATTTTCGTCGAGCTGCTCGTCGCCGCGGTCATAGCCGTAGAAGCCCACGGCCGAAGCGCAGATGAGCGCGGGCTGGGGTGTGGTGGCCGCGATCACCGACGACAACTTCGCCGTCGGGTCGATGCGGCTGTCGCGGACCGCTCGTTTGTGGCTGTCACTGAATCGGCCCGCGATGGATTCGCCGGCCAGATGGACCACTGCGTCGACGCCGTCCACCAGGTCTGGTGCCGGATTGTCCGGATCCCAGCGTCGCTCGTCTGCGTGGGAGGGATCGCGGCGCACGAGTGAGATCACTCGGTGCCCGCCGGTGGTCAAGAAGGCCTTGAGGGCGGTACCCACCAGGCCGGAGGATCCGGTCATCGCAATGGTCATCGGTCCGCGCCCCAACTCGCTCGCCCATGCGTGGGCCGCCAGGTCGTCGGCGAGCTGGCGATGCCGGTAGCGAAACATCGGCCGTAGCAACGCAGTCGGGACGGGTGTGTCGACAGTGTCGGTGACCATTGTGGAGTTCGCGTCGACGGCAGAGAATCCGTGGTGGTGCGTCCACGTCAGCACGGACTTCAGAGGCCACGAGTCCAACTTGTCCACGAACTGATTTGGTGGGTGGTACCTCGATGGCTGATGCTGCGCGACCCATTTCAGTCCACCTGGGAACCCCAACACCGCAGTTCCGTCACTGAGCGACTCGGCTTCTTTGATCAACGACGGTGGTCCCCACGGTGGGGCCAGCCGCGTGAAGGCGCCCGGCCGTCCGTGCCAGGCGAACACCTCGTCTACAGGAGTGGGGACGGTACTCGAATGCGTGATGCCCATGGGCCCACGCTACGCATCGGTGATCGTCTGCGCGGGACGCAGCACGTACCCGACGTAGCCGTACTCTGCACCGAACCGGCGACGGATGTGTATTTCCTTCTCGACGATGTCGAGGGCTTCGTCGTCGGCGCGCTGTTCATGGCGCAGGCGGTTGATGCTTGCCGCCAGAGGGCCGTACAGCTCGTCCCAGTCGCTGTCGGGTAGCAGGTATGTCGCTGCCACCACCCAGCCCAGCGCCTGGGCCGCATCGATGCTCTGGGCGACGGTCCGCATTTCGGGAGCAGCGGATAGCCAAAAATCGGCCGCTTCGCGACTCGGAGCGGTGGTCAGCCAGTTGGCGTCGGTCAGTACGACCGCACCACCGGGTGCAAGCAGCCGTCGCCACCGCCTGAGCGCGTTGTCGACGCCCATGATGTACGCCGAACCCTCCGCCCAGATGAGGTCGAAACGGTGGTCGGGATAGTCGAGTGCCTCCATCGTGACCTCATCGACGGAGATCGAATCCGCCACCCCTGCGGTGATCGCGTTGGACAGCAGGTCGTCCAAAAAGGGCCGATGAGTGTCCACGGCCGTGACCCGAGCCCCCAGCTTCGCCAAAACGATTGTGGCAGGACCCGTTCCGGCGCCGACATCGAGGACGTGAGGAACGGGTGTCTTCACGTCGGCCAACCTGAACAGCAATTGAGTCGTCGCGACCGACCCCGGTGCCTCGCGGGGCAGTCCCTGGTGAGCGGCGAAGAACACGTCATCGAGCATTCGGTGATGCTCTCAGGCGGGCACGAGACCGGGCAAGGCAATTGAGTGCCGGTCACTGGCTGGGCACATCGTCAGCCCTGCTGCTTGGCCCACTCCTCGATTCTCGAGGCGCTCTCGGCGGGGGAGAGGTCTTCGATCCGGGTCATCACCGACCATCGGACCCCGAAAGGGTCGCGCACCGAGCCGAAGCGATCACCGGAGACAAAGGTCTGTACCTCCTCGCGGATGATCGCACCCGCATCGACTGCCCGCTGCACCACGGCATCCACGTCGGTGACGTAGATGGCCATCGAGTAACAGTCGGAGTCCCCGTCTGGCCTCGGCACCAGTCCATACTGAGGGTTGGGGTCGCCCAGTTGCAGCCGCCCCGTCCCGAAGTCGAGGTCGGCATGCGCGACAATCGGTTGACCGTCGGGACCGGGGAAGTCGGTGCGCTGTTCAACGCGTGCCCCGAAGACGTTGCTGTAGAACTCGATTGCCTTGGCAGCAGGCGTGACGACGATGAATGGTGTGAGGGAGGTATAGCCGTGGGGGATTCCGTGATCGGTGAATTGCCCGTTGGCAGCGTGGATACTCATGAAGGCGATAATCCACCGACGCAGGGTGTGAGCGCTTGAAGAAACGCGACAGTTCCCACCATGGGCCCGCCGGGCCTCGTGGCGACCTGCGTCCAGGCGCCGGTGGCGTACACATCTCACGCCTCCCGGTCCCTCCCGGACATCGGGCCGGGAGCCTTCTACGACACGTCTGGATCGCATCCTGGGACCTGTCGGCACCGATCGTTCAACCGGTCCTCGAACACCCCGGCGGGAACGTGGTCGTCGAGCCGGACAAGGCGGCGCTGTACTGCGTCAGTCAGGGGACCAGTGAGCAGAAGCTCGAAGGAATGAGCTGGGCCGCGGCAGTTCTGCTGCGACCCGCTGCGATCACTCTGATGACCGGCAGATCGATGGCGGGTGCGACGGCCGGCGGACCGGTGTTGCCGATCGGTGAGCCTCTGCCCATCCCCGGCCGGGGTGATGTCGCGGGAGCAGTGCGGTCGGCGATGCGCTCACGTTCGGAATCGGATCAGCGCGCCTACGAGGAGGTCCTGTCCCTATACCTCGCCTGGGCCACAGAGTGGGAGATCGATGACGAAGGCGAGTTGATCAACCGGGTCGTCGATGTGGTCGAAGACGATGGCGGGCCGCGCCGCGTCGCGGAACTCGCAGATGCGGTGAACGTGTCCACGCGCGCCCTTCAGCGGCTGTGTGTCCATCGCACGGGACTGAGCCCCAAGTGGTTGATCCAACGTCGCCGGTTGCAAGACGCTGCACTCGCGCTGCGTGAAGGCCAGATGTCGGTAGCGGATGTGGCAGCGTCACTCGGATACTCCGATCAGGCGCACCTGGCCCGCGAGTTCAAGGCTGTTGTCGGTTGGACACCCAGCGACTACGTGCGGTCTGCCGCCCGGCGGGAATGAGGTCGCGGTGCCCGTCAGCGCCGCCGTCCGATTCCCAGCAGGTCACGCACCATCGCCTCGGCAGATGCCACCGGTGCGATCAGCCTTTCGGTGATGTCGACGATGTTCTCCACCCGTCCGACAACACGTTCGATCCGTTCGACCACCGCAACCATTTTCGTGACAGTGCTGTCCACCCGCGCAAGGGTCGCCGAGAAGTCGTCCATGGCTGCGCCGAAACTGCCAAGGGTCCTGTCGAATTCGCCCATCGCCCTGTCGAAGTCGGTGAGGGCCCCGCCGAGGTCGCCGATGATCGTGTCCAGTTGCCCGACAGTGACGTCTGCGTTCATCGCCGCTTGCGCCAGCTTCCGGAAACGCTGCCGTTCGTGGCCGTCTTCTCCACTGTCCGTTGTCACCACGCCCCAAGTATCTTCTCTGCGCCTCGACGGTGCGGGCAATTCGCAAAGCCGCCGTAGCTCGGACTGCCGCCCGCGTAGTTCTTTATGCTCTGTTCGGATGCGCCGGGTGAACGTCATGCCGGGTATTGGACGCGAGGAGGCGCCGTGATGGCCGACAGGTTTGACGTCATTGTGGCCGGGGGCGGGCTGGCCGGGCTGGTCGCAACCCATGAATTGGTGAAGGCCGGCAAGCGCGTGGCCGTGCTGGAACAAGAGAACGAACAGAACCTGGGTGGGCAGGCTTTCTGGTCTCTGGGTGGTCTGTTCTTCGTCGATTCCCCCGAGCAGCGCAGACTCGGCATCAAGGATTCGGTCGAACTGGCCCGGCAGGACTGGTTCGGTTCCGCCGGATTCGATCGTGACCGTGAGGACCACTGGCCGCGGCAATGGGCCGAGGCCTACGTGAACTTCGCCGCCGGCGAAAAGCGTTCGTATCTGCACGAACTGGGCCTGCGGGTGATGGCGACAGTCGGTTGGGCCGAGCGTGGCTCCGGTCTCGCTGCCGGCCACGGCAACTCTGTCCCGCGATTCCACATCACCTGGGGGACGGGCCCGGAGGTGGTCCGGGTGTTCCGCGAGCCGGTTCTCGACGGTGCTGCCAAGGGTCTGGTCACCATCAAGTACCGGCATCAGGTGGACGAGCTCATCGTGGAGAACGGGGCGGCAGTCGGCGTCCGGGGATCTGTCCTGGTGCCCTCGACCCAGCGGCGAGGGGTGTCGTCGAGTCGTGAAGTCGCCGCCGA
The DNA here is from genome assembly GCF_054063855.1 of Williamsia sp. R60. Classification (NCBI taxonomy): domain Bacteria; kingdom Bacillati; phylum Actinomycetota; class Actinomycetes; order Mycobacteriales; family Nocardiaceae; genus Williamsia; species Williamsia sp. R60. Next base: position 717,660 of record NZ_JBSSGR010000004.1, on the reverse strand, counting down.
GTTCGAACTCCGTGCCGAAGCTGTGGTCGTCACTTCAGGAGGCATCGGCGGCAACTTCGACCTCGTGAAGAAGAACTGGCCGGTAGACCGTCTCGGGCCTGCCCCAGCACACATGATCACCGGCGTACCCGCGCACGTGGACGGTCGAATGCTCGAGATCACCCAGAACGCCGGCGGCAACATCGTCAACAGCGACCGCATGTGGCACTACCCCGAGGGAATCAAGAACTGGGACCCGATCTGGCCCAACCACGCCATCCGGATCATCCCGGGCCCGTCGTCACTGTGGCTCGACGCCACCGGCAAACGGCTATCGGTTCCGAACTTCCCCGGTTTCGACTCTTTGGGCACACTGGGAACGATCACTCGTGGCGGCCACGACTTCACCTGGTTCATCCTGACCCAGGCGATCATCGAAAAAGAGTTCGCCCTCTCGGGTTCGGAGCAGAACCCGGACTTCACCGGAAAAGACATCAAGCTTCTGCTTCAGCGCGTCCGCAAAGGCGCAACGGGTCCGGTCGAGGCCTTCAAGGAGCACGGCATCGACTTTGTCGTCCGCGACAATCTCCGCGATCTGGTGGCCGGGATGAACGAGATCACCACAGGTCCGCAGCTCGACTTCGCGACCATCGAAGCCGAAGTGGTGGCCCGCGACCGCGAACTGGACAACAAATACACCAAGGACATGCAGATCATGGCGATCCGCAATGCCCGAAACTACCTCAGTGACAAGATCATCCGGGTGGCACGGCCTCACAAGTTGCAAGACCCGAAATACGGCCCGATGATTGCCGTCCGCCTGCATCTGGTGACCCGAAAGACGCTGGGTGGGCTGGAGACCGATCTCGATGCGAAGGTGATCCGGCCGTCCGGTGAGCCGTTCGAAGGTCTGTATGCGGCCGGCGAGGTCGCGGGTTTCGGTGGCGGCGGGGTACACGGCTACAACGCGCTGGAGGGCACTTTCCTCGGTGGCTGCATCTTCTCCGGCCGGGCGGCCGGACGCGCACTCGCCCGCGACCTCGGCTGAGGCCCCACTACCTCGGTTGAGGCGGAGTACCGAGCGGCTCAGTCGCGGACGGGAGTGCTTGCCGCCAGCGCTTCCTCGTGTGCCCGAGGCCGGGCCACTCTGGCACGGACATCGATCCGGTAAGAGATGATGGCCAGGGTGAACAGCCCGACAGACAGGTTCACGAGAGCGGCGAATCCTTCGGTTGCAAAATCGACCAGCGCATTGAGCATCGTGAAGGAGAGTGCGCCGTACCGCAGGAAATGCAGCGGCCACATCTTGTCGGTTCTACGCAGCATCACCATCGCCGGGAGTGAAAAAGCAAGCGTGACGGTCGAACTCAGGAGAAGGATGGCGGTGGCCATGCTCATGCCCGCCAACTCGAACGTCACGTTGTCGTCGTCCAGGTAGATCCCGTTCATCGCGATGCCGAGAAGCCCGAAGCCGAACGCCAGCGCCGCGGTCACGGTCATCAGCCAACCGACGATCGGCAGCCATCGCGGACTTCGGAACCACGATGGGATCAAGCGGGGAGCCCACTGCGACAGCGCATACAACCGCGCAGATGCGATGCCCGATGTCAGCAGAAGGCTACGAATGTGTTCCGCCGCAACCTTGTCGTAGCCCATCTCCTCGGCTTCCTCGACCAGGCGCAGCGCGAGCTCCCGCCGGTGCGGGGCCAGACCTCGGGCAACCCCGTCGGCCGCGATGGAAGCTGCTGACGACACCTTCTCGTGAGCGCTCAGAGGTCGAACCTCTCGTAGGACCCGACCGACGATCAGAACGAAAACGACCAGTACATACATGATCTCGGCGGAAGGTCCGTAGAAGTAGTCGTTGTCCTTGGTGACGAACTTGCCCACCTCGTCGAGGAACAGACCGAAACCGATACCGCCGAGGACAACACAGAACAATCGGGCGCCGAACCCCAGCAGCCACCAACTGATCAGCAGCGACAGCATCATGAACGCTCCGCCGTAGAGCGCGTGGGCGATGTGTAGGTTTCCGCCCCCGACTTGCGGATAGTCGGTGATCCACAAGTAACCCCGGGTGAGAAGAATGGTGGTGATCGCGATGATCATGAACGCCTCTGCCGAACTGAAACCCACGGCGTTCCGAGTGAAGAAGCCGAGGCGGGACGATCGGTTGGATGAACGTGTCACGTCGCTCCTCGTGGTGAAACCGGGCAATCCGGCTGTGCGCAAGAATTGTACGGCGGCCGGTTCTCGAACGATCGGGTTCGTATCGAACACCGCGTGAGGCGGCTCGATCGCCGTTACTCTCAGCAAATGAAACAACTCATCCGGTCTGTGACCGCAGTTCTGCTGGTGACGGCGGCATTGTTCGTCGGCACGGCCACTGCCACGGCGACGCCCAGCAAAGACATTTCGGCGAAGACTTTCGCCGATTTCGAGATTCCCGCCGAATTGATCCCGTTCATCCCGGCCGGTGTCCACGTGGTGGCGCGTGAGATCACCATCGCTCCGGGCGGGACCACCGGGTGGCACTACCACGATGGACCGGTTGTCGGATTCGTCGGTGCGGGCACCCTGACCCATCCGGGTCCCGATTGTGTTCCCCACATCTTCCGTACGGGCGATTTCATCAACGAACCGAGCGGGGTCGCCAACACCCACGTCGGACGTAACCTCGGCACTGTTCCCGTGGTCCTGTACGTCGCCTATCTGGAGCCCTTGGGTGACCCGCTCTTCGAGGACGCGCCCGCCCCCGCGTGTGACGTCGCCGCCGGGTGACTCGCCTACGATCGCAGAGATGGACGTAGCCCAGAAAGTTGCTGTTGTCACCGGCGGTGGAGCCGGAATCGGCGCGGCCCTCAGTCGTGCTCTGGCAGAGGCCGGCAGCCGGGTTGTGGTTGCAGACCTCAACGCGGGCAAGGCAGAGGCCGTTGCCGACGAGATCAACGCTTCGCATGATGGTCGTGCTGTCGCGGAGGGCGGAGATGTCGCGGATGAAGGTGTGCTCCAGCGGATTGTCGACCGCGCCGAGAGTGAGTTCGGGCCGGTGGACATCTTCTTCGCGAACGCCGGCACCACCGCCGGACTGGGCCTGGACACTCCAGACGACCTGTGGAACATCGCCCTCCAGGTGAACGTCATGGCCCACGTCCGTGCCGCGCGGATACTCGTTCCGCGGTGGATCGAGCGTGGCGGTGGATATTTCGTGTCGACGGCGTCTGCGGCAGGTCTGCTGACACAGATCGGTTCGGCCACGTATTCGGTCTCCAAGCACGCTGCAGTGGGCTTTGCCGAGTGGCTCTCGGTCACCTACGGCGACCAGGGTGTGAAAGTGAGTTGTCTGTGTCCCATGGGAGTGGAGACCGAGTTGCTCCGCTCCGGGTTCGAGACCGACCAGCCGGGCGCTTCGGTCGCCGCCAGCGCGGTGACCGGCGCGGGTGCGGTACTTCAACCGGCAGACGTGGCGGTCCAGGTTCTCGCCGCGGTCGAACAGGAAAAATTTTTGATTCTCCCGCATCCGGAAGTACTGGACTTCTACCGTAACAAGGGGTCGGATTACGACCGTTGGATTTCCGGGATGCGTCGTTATCAGCGGCATCTGCTCTCGGATTCCTGACGTTCCGAACCAGCCGGCCTTCGACTCGGGCGATCAGGTCCGCCCGAGACATCTCACTCGATACAGGACTCATCACATGGATTTCGCTTACTCCGACCGATGCCTCGAATACCGAGATCGCCTTCTCGATTTCATGACGGGGCACGTGTATCCGGCGGAGGAGATCTACGCCAGGCAAATGGCCGAATCCGGCAATCCGCATTTCGACCCGCCGATCATCGAAGAACTCAAGACCGAGGCGAAAGAGCGCGGGCTGTGGAATCTCTTCCATCCCGATCCCCGCTACGGCGCAGGTCTGACCAACTCGGAGTACGCGCCACTCGCCGAGATCATGGGTCGAAGTGCTGCACTGGCACCGGAGGCAACCAACTGTTCGGCTCCGGACACCGGGAACATGGAAGTGCTGTCACTGTTCGGCAGTGATGAACACAAAGAGCGCTGGCTGACGCCACTCCTCGAGGGCACGATCCGGTCCGCGTTTGCGATGACCGAACCGGCGGTCGCCAGCTCCGACGCGACAAACATCCAGATGAGCATGACCGGGTCGGGGGACGAGTGGATCCTCAACGGCCGAAAGTGGTGGACGTCGAACGCATTACATCCCAACTGCAAGGTCCTGATCGTGATGGGGAAGACCGATCCCGACGCGGCAGCTCACGCGCAGCAGTCGATGATGGTGGTCCCGATCGACGCTCCAGGTGTCAGCGTGATCCGCAACCTGCCGGTGTTCGGTTACCAGGACAGGGAGGGACACGCCGAAGTTCTCTTCGAGGACGTGCGCGTGCCCGACAGCGATGTCCTGGCCGGGGCCGGCGCAGGTTTCATGATCGGGCAGGCCCGCCTCGGTCCGGGACGGATACACCACTGCATGCGAGCGATCGGGATGGCCGAACGCGCCCTGGAGTTGATGTGTGAGCGCGCTTCCTCGCGTATCGCATTCGGTAAGCCGCTCGCCGCCCAGGCGAACATCCAGGATTGGATCGCCGAGGCACGCATCGACATCGAGATGAATCGTTTGCTCACACTCAAAGCGGCGTGGTTGATGGACACGGTGGGGAACAAACAAGCGCGCACCGAGATCGCTGCCATCAAGGTCGCCGCACCAAACATGGCGCTCAAGATCGTCGACCGGGCGATACAGGTCCACGGAGGGGGAGGGGTGTCCGACGACTTCCCACTCGCCAGCATGTACGCGCACCTGCGCGCGCTTCGTCTGGCCGACGGTCCCGACGAGGTGCACAAGCGGACCATCGCGCGCCAGGAGCTCGGGCCTTACCGTAAGACGGAGGTGAAGGCATGAGTACGGCCGTCGGGATCGACACCGATCTCGTCACCGAATGGATCGTCGGTCTCGACATCGGAGCTGTTGCCCCGCTGTCGTTTTCGCGTATCGGCAATGGTCAATCGAATCTGACGTACCGCGTCGGGGACGCCGGTGGCCGCCACTGGGTTCTCCGCCGCCCGCCGCTGGGAGCGCTGCTGGCATCGGCACATGACGTGCTGCGCGAACACCGGATCATGTCCGCACTGCAGGACACCCCGGTGCCGGTGCCGAAGATGATCGCCACCACCAGTGATCCGGCTGTCACAGACGCCCCGCTTGTGTTGATGGGTTATGTCAACGGGGTTGTGGTCGACGATGTGGCGGTGGCTTCGGAACTGTCGCCCGAACGGCGGCGAGCCATCGGGTTGAGTCTGCCGCGGGCACTGGGCACCGTTCATTCGGTCGACCTCGCCAAGGTCGGTCTCGACGATTTGGCGAGCAAGAAGCCGTTTGCGGCCCGACAACTCAAGCGCTGGTCGGCGCAATGGGAACACTCCAAGACCCAGGACATCGCCGAGATCACCGAGGTCGCCCAGGCGCTTGCCGCGCAAGCCCCTGATCAGTCCGAGGTGACACTGGTGCACGGCGACTACTACATGAGCAACGTGATCACCGGGGCCGACAACGGTGAAGTGATCGGCATCGTGGACTGGGAGCTGTGCACGCTCGGTGAACCGCTCGCCGACCTGGGCAACCTGTTGGCGTTCTGGCCGGAAGCCGGAGATGGGGTGGCCGGGCCCTTCACCGCGCCGACACTTCCGGGGTTCCCGCGGCGGGCCGAGCTGATCGCCGGCTATGCCAAGGCGACGGGTCGGGACGTGACCGATGTCGGCTACTGGCACACCCTTGCCCTGTGGCGGTTGACCATCATCGCCGAGGGCGTTCGCCGACGACTGATCAACGATCCGCGCAATGCTTCGCGCGACGGCGGACCCACGAACAAGGTCATCGACGATCTTGTTGTCCGCACTGTGCAGGTGGGGCGCGAATCCGGAATCCTGTGATGGCAGAGACGAACCCGGCCACCGGCCGACAGGGAGGGAACCATGACGCAGAGGCATGAGCTCGCGGGTAAGACTGTTGTCGTCACGGGGGCCACATCGGGGCTGGGCAAGGAAACCGCACGGCGGTTGTACGCACAGGGCGCCGACGTCGTCCTCGTGGCCCGAGACGAGGTGAAGGCCGCAGAGGTGGCCGGCGAGCTCGGTTCAGGATCACCGGGTCAAACGCCGACCGGCAGTGTCAGTACAGCATTGGCAGACTTGTCCGATCTGGCGGATGTGCGTGCGCTGGCGACCGATCTGCAACAGCGATTCGAGCGGATCGATGTGCTGATCAACAACGCCGGCATCGACATCGGCGAGCCGCGTGAGTCCAAGGACGGGTTCGAACTCACCTTTGCGGTCAACTACCTGGCGCCGTTTGTACTCAGTACGTCGCTGGCGCCCGTCATGGCGGAAGCATCCGCTGCCGGGGAGCCGTCGCGGATAGTGAACATCAGTTCGTCGGGACACCGTGGCGGTCACATCGACATCGAGGATTTGCAGGAGAAGGGCCGTAAGTTCAGTGGTCAACGCGTGTACAACAATTCGAAGTTGGCGCTGACGCTGTTCACGGCCGAACTCGCGCGCCGCAACGACCCAGCTCGATTGGTGGCGAATTGTGCCGATCCGGGATTCGTCAAGGGCACCACTCTCGGGCGTGATCTGCCGTTCGGATATCAGGTGATCGGCGTGTTGCTCACGCCGTTCATGGCGGCGGTCGACAAAGGTGCTCGGTCAGCGGTGTGGGCGGCATCCGCACCCGAGGCGGGTACCTTCACCGGCCGCTACGTCAAAGGCGGCAAGCAGATCGAGCCCAGCAAGGAGGCTCAGGACACCGAGCTGGCCGCCCGGCTATGGGACGCCACCGAAGGACTCATCTCCGGCACGCGATGATCATGTCCGGTCTGCCGTGACAGGCCTGGGGATCGCGGCCATCTGCCCCTGCCCGATCCAGCCGGGCACACGACGGCGGACGTCGGCGGGACCGACGATCTGGACTGTGCCGATGGAACACGCTGTCTCCCAGGAGCGGTCGCCCCGCCAGACGGCGGTGAGGTCACGGAGCTCGGCCACGACCGTGGCGGTGGTTTCGAAGCCGGGGTCGTAGTCGCAGATGTCCACCTGGCCCTGCGTCACGACCAGCCACCAGCGGTGGGCGTTGGCAGCCACGCCGCCGAGCCGGAAGGCTATCACCGTGCGGCTCGTCGGCCACACGTCTGGGGGTACTGTCCGGCGCATGTCCCACATCAGCAGGTGGGGGTCGAGGTCCTCGTCTCCGAGCTCGCCGATCCAGCGGATGCCCCAGGCGCCCAGGGCCTCGACCACCGAAGACAGCTCGCTGCCGCTTGCAGTCATCGCGTAGCTCGTCCGCCCGCCGGCAACGTGGCGTTCGACGACGCCCGCGTGCTCGAGCGTACGCAACCGCTTGGAGAGCAGTGCAGGTGACATCCGCGGTACACCGCGCCGCAATTCATTGAAATGTGTACTGCCGGCGAGTAACTCACGGACAACGAGCAGAGTCCATCGTTCGTCGAGTACTTCCATCGCCTTCGCGACAGGACAGAACTGGCCGTATCCGGACATCAACCCTCCTTTGGACCACTCCAGTCAGTACACACCTCGTCCCGGGCACGGACCAGTACAAACTCTGTACTGGACCGGTTCAGATCCAGCACTGGACTGCGGGCGGGCCACGGTCGGATTCTGAGATGAACCGATCACGCAAGAGATGGGAACATGCCATGGCCACCGACACCACAACCACCACAGCAGGTCACCACACGAATGAACTCAAGATGCGGCACCGCGCAATGTGGGCCTCGGGTGACTACCCGGCGGTCGCCACGGAGGTGATCGCCGCTCTCGGCGAGATCCTGGTGGCCGAACTCCACCTGCAGCGCGGCGACCGTGTGCTCGACGTAGCGGCAGGCTCGGGCAACGCGTCCGTACCGGCAGCCCGGACCGGAGCCGATGTGATCGCGGTGGATCTTGCCCCCGAGCTGTTCGACGCCGGTCGTGCGTTTGCCGCCGAGCAGGGCGTACAGCTGACCTGGCAGGAAGCCGACGCCGAGGCTCTTCCCTTTGCCGACAATAGTTTTGACGTGGTGATGTCGTGCGTGGGCGTGATGTTCGCTCCTGATCACCTGCGATCTGCCGCTGAACTGATCCGGGTCTGCCGCTCGGGAGGGCGTATCGGGTTGATCAGCTGGACGCCCGGCGGGTTCGTCGGCCGGATGTTCGCGACCATGAAGCCGTACGCACCCGCGCCACAACCGGGGGCGCAGCCTCCACCGCTGTGGGGCGACGAAACCCACGTCCGCGAACTGTTCGGCGACCATGCCGACATCACTGCCGAGCGGCGGACACTCACCGTCGACCGCTTTCAGAGTCCTGAAGAGTTCCGCCGCTTCTTCAAGACGACGTACGGACCCACCATCGCGGTGTACAACGCGAACGCGGGGGACCCCGCGGCAGTCGCAGCACTCGACGACGGTCTGGACGATCTCGCCCGCGCTGCGATGAACCACGACGGCGTGATGGAGTGGGAATACCTGTTGGTCACAGCAACTGTGAGATGACCGTTGGTCACTCGCTCAGTTGGTCGACAGTCTTGGTTGATCCCTCGGTGATGATGTCGAGTATCTGGCGATAGGCGGCGGAGTTCGAGCTCACGATCGAACCGTGATCCTCGCCGTCGATCAACACCACACGACCACTGCCGTTCTCGTTCTTCAGCGCAGTGACGTACCGCTGCGACAGCGAGGGGAGTACCACTGTGTCCCGGGTGCCGTGGACCGCGATCACCGGAGTTCCGGGATCCAGATTCTGGATCGGGTCCACCGACGCGTAACGCTCCGGTACCTGCCCGGGAGTTCCGCCGAGGGCCGCGACGATCCGGTCGTCGCCGTTGCGAACTGCCTGCACCATGTCCAGCGGACCGGCCAAGGAGACCACCCTGGTGGGCCGGAACTTCGGATTGCCACCGACCTCGGTGGGATCCAGTTTGTGTCGTGTCCCGCCCCAGACCGCCAGCTGGGCTCCGGCGCTGTGTCCGACCACCAGTGCGTCGGTGGTCTCTAATTGGGGGAACCTCTTGTCGATCGCGATGACATTGTCGAGGGCCTGCGAAACGTCCTCGAATGTGGTCGGCCAGCCCCCGCCTGAACCCAGCCGGCGATATTCGATGTTGTACACCGCCATCCCCCGTGCAGCGAGGTCACGGGCGAAGGGATCAAAGAGATCAGCACCCAGTTGGGACTGCCATGCGCCGCCATGGATCAAGACGACCAGCCGGGTCGAATCCACCGCCTGCGGTCCGGCGGGCAGATAGAGATCACCCCAGTTCTGCTCCGGGTCCGTTCCGTCCAGCGTCGGGTAGTCGATCCGGGTCACCGTGACCTCGTCGGAGACCGAGGGCCCGGCGCTCGCGGCGGACGACTGGGCAACCACTGGTCCGGCGTCGCCCCCATCGTCCGAACAGCCGGCGATCAGGCCGGTCAAGGCGGCCAGTGAACCGAGCAGGGCAAAAATGCGGTGTCGTCGCATCGGAAGACCTTCCATGGTGTTCAGGCAGTGGGGTGCAGTCAACTGTCGGCGTCGACGGCAACCGGTGCCATCTTTCGCCATGGCGCCAACACTGCCGGATCCTGCAGTTCCATCCACGCGATCACGTCTTGATAGGTGGCACAGATCGTTTCGGGTTTCACACATGCCTCGCGCATGAAATCAGCTGTTGCGGGGTTGAACGCGTTCCCGCTCCAATCATTGAAGTGATTGGCGATGACCAACGGGGCCCGGTTGCCTTCATAGGCGCGCCGGAACATGTAGTCGTAGGACTCCTTGACGATACGGCGGATCTTCGGTGCGCTGGCGGGGCTGTCCTTGGCCTGGTTGAACGTGAACCAGTAGTTGTAGTCGAGCGCGGTCTGTCTGTGATTGAGCGGTGGTGACCACGTGTACGGGATGGGGAACTCCCAGATGCTGCCGACCTTCGTCGGCCAGTAGATGCCCGGTTGCCGGGCCGCCTTGGACGAATCCCACGTCATGTCGTGCGCTCCCAAGGCCGGGAACAGTTGCCCCATACCGCCTTCGAGGCAGGGCGTACGCCCGCCTTTGACGGCGTCGGGCCCGAAAGCGAGATCGGGGGTGTTCCGGATGTTGTTGAGCGACTTCCACTCGGTCATCAGCCGGAAGAACTGATCGAGTTCGTGGTTCCATTCCGCGGTGGTCCAATCGCGGCCGGGGTTCTTTGTGCCGGCACAGAAATGGCCGACGTAATGAGTGCCCATCTCATGACCGGCGAACCACGTGCGATTGAGATAATCGACCTGTTCGATGACTTCCTTCTCGGTGCCTCCGAAAGCCAACGACGACTCTCCGGCCGCGTAACCGGGGCCGGTGTATTTCTTCTTGTTCCTGTCGGTGAGGAAGTACAAGCCGGTCATCAAGGCCGTGAAGCGTGCATCGACCTCGCTCGCGGTGTCCAGGAACAGATCCCAGTTTTCTGATACGCCGACACCGTCGAAGGAAAACAACACGAACTGGGGCGGTTTGGCGTTCGGCGAAAGTCGTTCCATCGCAACGTTGCTCTCGAGTCGAGCCGGAGCGGGCGGAGGCGTCGAGACGGGTTCGGAGGTGGAGTCGACCGGTCGCACTGTGACACTTGCGGGCCCGTCACCGTCATCCCCGGTTCCACAGGCGGCCAGGATCACAGCGGCGACAGCCAGAGAGAGTGATCGACGGACGTGATGCTCTATGCGTCGCAACTGCAACGTATTCACCTTTCGCGCGGCCATCGGCCGCCCGAGCGCTGCCTTGACTCGCGCGGAGCTTAACAGTTCGGCAGGTCAACGGCCTGGCGAATCGCCGTCGGCCGCAGCGGCGTCCGTACCCCGGAAACCATGGTCACGTGTGAGATCGCCGCCGGTGGGTACATCGGATCCGTAAGATCGACAACCGGCCGAGACAGCGGCACTGCCGCTTCGCGCGGGTCGAGTCCCGACCCGCAGGCCTGCCGAGAGCACTGGAGGGGTTCGTGGCTACAACGCATGAAACAACCGCGTCGACGGAAGATGTGTGGCGTGTACTCGCAGACGGCTGGTCGTATGCCAATTGGGTTGTCGGGTCGTCACGGATACGTGCCGTCGATGCGAACTGGCCGCAACCGGGAAGCAACATCGCTCATTCGGTTGGGCTGTGGCCCGTCCTGCTCAACGACCGGACGGAGTCGGTGGGTATGGAGGAAGGGCGCGAGCTGCGATTGATCGCGCGGGCTCTGCCCTTCGGCAAGGCCGAGATCATCCTGCGCCTGCACGAGATCCCGCAAGGATGCCGCATCGAGATGATCGAGCACGCGGCGAACCCGCCGTGGTCACTGATGCCCGACCAGATCCAGCACGTGGCGGTTCATCCGAGGAACTCGGAAGCTCTGCGGCGTCTGGCGTTGCTCGCCGAGCGGTCGCGAACGGCGGAGTAGCAGAAAAAAGCTGCATCCAACGGTGTGTCCGTTGGATGCAGCAAGGTCCGCCGGCCGTTTCGGCCGCGCGAGGTCAGTCGCGTGACCTGGTCCCGTCGGTCTGGTCGAAGAATCGCCAGTCTCCGTCGACGTTGACCTCCATACGGAAACCGAGCTGTCCTGATGGCACCTCGCGATTCTTGAACCACTCGTAGGCGTCTTCGGCGTTGTTGAATTCGACCTTGTCGACAACATCCTCGTCTGGATTGAGAACTCGATACTCCGCCATGTCTCCCTCTCGTCGCCGTACTCGCCCGAGGCTGCTGCCCGGGCCGTCAGCCGGATACCCGCCAGTTCGCAGCGCTACACATCGCGGTGCGTGACGTTCGACTCCTCACGAGCGCGCCGCGGCGGCGGTACCGACTGCGGCGACGACCTCGGTCAGCCGGCTCAGGTCGGGGATCACCGCATCGGCGATCGACGGGTCGTCCCTCTGGCCGAGCCTGTTGATCCACACCCGGGGGATACCGAGAGCATGAGCCGGGATGATGTCGTGGAAGTAGCCCTGCGCGACGTGGACCCACTGACCGGGTCCGGGGGCGAAGGTCTGGGCGAACCTTTCGAAGTGCGGATGGGCCGGCTTGTACGAACCCACGTCCTCGGCGGTGATGACCGTATCGACAGGAGTCCCGAGGCGGCGCTGCGCTGCGCCGATGATGTCGCGGTCGCAATTGGTCAGCAGGGCCAGGCGCCACCCCGACGCCCGCAGGCGGGCCAGCTCGGAAGCTGTGTCGTGAAAGGGCGGCCAGTAGGCGATACCCGTGGCCAGCACGTCGGCGTCGTCGGCCCTGAGGACAAGTTCGGCTTCGTCGGCGGTCCGACGAAACGCCTCGGTCAACACATCGCGGTAGCGCATCTCCGGGTACTGTGCCTGGACCTGCGGTTCGTGCCGGTTGAATGTGTCGAGGAGGTCCGCGCCGCGGCCCGGAAAGACCAGCTCCATCCCGGTCGAGATCCCGTGACGCCAGTCGATCAACGTGCCGTAACAGTCGAACGTCGCCCAGCGGATGTCAGTCATGGCCGGTAGCTCGATGGTGTGTTCGCGACGGCATGAGGGAATGTTATCCGCGCGTCGCTGCCGGGGTCGGGTGCAGCCGGACCAGTATCCGTGCAAGCTGTACGGCCACGGCGCAGATCAGGCTCGACCAGAAGAGTTCGCGCATGCGCCCGCGATCAACATGCCCACCATCTCGGTGGCCTTGTCGGGTTGCGGAGGGTCGCCGGTGATCATGTCACTCCAGATGAACGATTCACCCAGGCGGACGACTGCATACGCGAGACCGGAAGTGTCCGGGTACCGCGAGAGCTCGGGCATGGCGGCCAGCTTGCTGACAGTCCATTCGATCAACCTGCCCTGCACCACGCTGTACCGCGAGGTGAGGACCCGCAGCGCATATTCCGGGTCATCCGCGACGAACCGTTCGAGCGGTTGGTAGTTTCGAACGGTCTCGGCGAGGAAACCGAAGTTGCTGACGAACTTGTTGGCATCGAGCTCTCCACCTCGCGCCTCGACTCGTTCGATGGCGTCGATGAGTATTCGCCACACCACTTCGCCGAGAACCACTTCCCGGCCCGCGAACCATCGGTAGATCGTCGCGCGGCCGATCTTCAGTTCGCGGGACAGCGCCTGTATGTCGACCCGCCTGCCGGCGAGGAACCAGTCGTGAGCGAGGTCGATCACGTCGTCGCGGTGGACGCGCGACGGTCGGGGTGACCGGCTGTTGACGGCCTGGTGAGACATAAGTAGATTTTGTCTCCGACCGGTCCTCCGGTCAATCAGCACACCGCTTCAGGAGCGCACATGGATTTGCAATGGTCGGCCGCCGATTCGGAGTTTCGAGACGAGGTGCGCGCTTTCCTCGACGCGAAGTTGACCCCGGACCTGCGCCGGGCCGGTCGTCTGATGACCAGCGTCTACTCCGATCACGAGGCGAGCATGGAGTGGCAGCGCATCTTGCACGAGCGGGGCTGGGCGGCGCCTGCGTGGCCGGTCGAGTACGGCGGTTGCGACTGGACCCTCACCCAGCACTACATCTTCAGTCGCGAGTCCATCATCGCCGGGGCACCGTCGTTGTCTCCCATGGGGATTCGAATGGTTGCCCACGCCATCATCGCCTTCGGCACCCAGGAACAGAAGGACTACTATCTGCCAGGGATCCTCACCGGCGAGGTCTTCTTCTGCCAGGGATATTCCGAACCCGAGGCCGGTTCGGATCTTGCGTCCCTCTCGATGGCGGCGAAGGACGACGGCGATGACCTGGTCTGCACCGGTAGCAAGATCTGGACAACCCATGCCACCGAGGCGAACTGGATGTTCTGCCTCGTTCGCACATCCCGGCAGCAGAAGAAGCAGCAGGGCATCACCTTCGTGTTGATCGACATGAACTCGCCGGGCATCGAAGTACGGCCGCTCGTGATGACATCGGGCGAGCAGGTCCAGAACCAGGTGTTCTTCGACAATGTGCGAGTGCCCAAGGCAAACGTGCTCGGAAAGATCGATGACGGCTGGACCGTGGCGAAGTATCTCCTCGTGTTCGAACGAGGCGGGGGTGCCGCCGCCCCGGCGTTGCAGGTGATGGCGGAGTCGCTGGCCACCTCGGCGGCGTCGCAGCCTGGGCCCGGCGGACGCCCGCTCATCGACGATCCCGCGTTCTCTGCCAAGCTGGCCGAAGCCCGCATTCGCACAAAGGTCCTCGAGATCCTGGAATACCGAACGTTGTCGGCGATGGCGTCGGGCAAAGATCCGGGCCCTGCCTCGTCGATGCTCAAAGTGCTTGCGACCGAGCTCAGCCAGAAGCTCACCGAACTCACCCTGGAGGCCACCGGTACACGCGGACGGGTCTACCAACCGCACGCGACCAAGCCTGGTGGTCCGATCTCCGAGTTCACCGAGCCTGCGGACGGTTACGTCAGCGGTGAACCGTGGGAGGCAGTCGCGCCACTGCGTTACTTCAACGACCGGGCAGGCTCGATCTACGCCGGTAGCAACGAAATTCAGCGAAACATTCTCGCAAAAGCAGCATTGGGGCTCTGATGGACTTCAACTTGACCAAAGAGCAAGAACTGCTCCGCGATGGCCTCGTCAAGTTCTTGGCCAACCGTTACGACCTTGAAAAGAGTCGGGCGGCCGCCAAGACTGGGGCAGGATGGCAGCCGTCGATCTGGCGAGCCTTCGCCGACGAACTCGGAATCCTCGGTGCGACCCTTCCGGAGGAAGCCGGTGGAATCGGCGGTGGGCCGGTCGAATTGATGATCGTCACCGAAGCACTCGGCCAGGCGCTTGTTGTCGAGCCCTTCGTGGACACCGTTGTCTTCGGCGGCGGTCTGTTGCAACGGGCGGGCGGGGAGCGCGCCACGGCCGTTCTCGAGAAACTCGTCGCGGGCGATGCGATCACGGCGTTCGCTGCCACCGAACCCACATCGGGTCCTGACTTCTATGACGTGTCGACGATCGCCCGTAGACACGGCGACGAGTGGGTGCTCGACGGCACGAAAGTGGTTGTCAGCAGTGCGCCCCTCGCCGGTCATCTGCTTGTCACGGCCCGGACTGCGGGCGGGCGACGCGACACCTCGGGGATCTCGTTGTTCCTGGTCGATGTCGATGTCGACAACCCTCCTGAAGGTTTGGCCGTTCACGCCTACCGCACCATCGATGACCGTCGTGCGGCGGATCTCGTGTTCTCCGGGGTGCGCCTACCCGCCGATGCCCTTCTGGGCGGCGAAGGCGATGCATGGGCGTCGATCGACCGTGCAGTGGACGAGGCCACGGCGGCGGTGGCGTCCGAGGCTGTCGGGCTGATGCGAAAAGTGTTGGGAGACACTGTCGAATACGCCAAGCAGCGTCAGCAGTTCGGTCAGGCGATCGGCAGTTTTCAGGCGTTGCAGCATCGGATGGTCGACATGTACATGGAGCTCGAACAGTCGATTGCCGCGGTGTACCTCGCCATGTTGAATCTGGAGGCCGAGCCCACCGAACGCGCGCTGGCGGTGTCGGCGGCGAAGGCGACCATCGGTCGGGCGGCGCGATTCATCGGGCAGAACGCCGTTCAGTTGCACGGCGGGATGGGCATGACCGAGGAACTTGCGATCGGTCACTACTTCAAACGGCTCACGGCCATTGAGTACGAGTTCGGTTCTGCGGACATGCACATAGCGCGATACGCGGCGCTCACCAAGGCCTGACACCGCATCACTGTTCTCATCCGCACGGGGGCGCAACACCCGCCGGGCGGGCCGCGCAGGCTCGCCCGGCGGTGTCTTCGATACCGACTCGCTCGTCGGGACCGCCGACCGGGTCAGGGAGCCAGGTTGTCTATTCGCTGCGCCAACATCACGTCGAGGCTTGTGATTCCGCCCGCCGAATGCGTGCTGAGGGTAAAAGTCACTGTGCGCCAACGGATATCCATATCGGGGTGATGGTTGGCCTCTTCCGCGGCCTCGGCCACCCGATTGACCAATGCGATCGCCGCCGGAAAGTCCGGGCAATCGATCGTCTGAGTCAACGATTGGCCCTTACGTTGCCATTTGGGTAGATCGGCGAGTGCGGCGGTGATGTTGGATTCCGTCAGCAATGCGGTCATCGTCCCGATGTTCCCACCATCAGGCCTTCGCTTCAATCGTCATCGGCGCATCGGTGGATAATCGCCGGTCACTGGCCGACGACCGGCCGGACGTCAGGGGGAGTGGTCGAGCGATCACAGCACTGTGCGGCCGCTGTCACCGCGACCTGTTCGGGATGGTGGCCGTGATTGCGGATACCGATGCCTGCCACTACGCCGCCGACGATGAACAGGGCCGCGGTCACCACCAGAACACGGTGGAATGACGCGGTGTCCAGCGTGCCGCCCACGATGATCCCGGTGCAGGCAACAGCGATCAGTCCGGCGATCCGTGAGATCGCGTTGTTCAACGCCGAGCCGATCCCGCTGTGTTGCCGATCGATCGATGCGAGGACGGCCGAGGTCAGCGGCGTGACGGTGATCGACAGGCCGAGCCCGAAGAGCACGAGCCCGGGGAGCATCTGTGTCCAGAAATCGAAGTCGTCGACAGTGGTGAGCATGAGCAGGTAACCGCATCCGGCGACGATCGGTCCGGACGCCATGAACACGCGGGGCCCGTATCGTGCCGACAGCGCTCCCACCGGCCGGGCGATGAAGAACGAGAGCAGCGGGACCGGCAACGTCGCGAGCCCGGCCATCAGTGCCGAGAAGCCCGCGACCTCTTGCAGGAACAGGGCCGTCACCAGCGTGCCCATCGACAATCCGGCGTAGATGAACGTCGTCGAGAGATTGCCGATACCGAAGTTCCTGACCGCGAACATTTTCGCTGGGATCATTGGATGGTCGGTGTGCGTTTCGCGCCAGCCCAGCCCGGCCAGGCACAACAGTCCGAGTGCCAAGGCTGCAGCCACGGCGGGGTTGCTCAGACCGAGACGTTGCTGCTCGATGAGGGCGTAGACGGTTCCGGCGAGACCGCCGGCCGTCAGCACTGCGCCTGGTACGTCGATGCGTTCGCGCTGCGTCGTCCGAGCCGGTTCGACGAGCCGCATCGACAGCACCAGGGTGATCGCCACCGGCACGACGTTGACGGCAAAGATCCACCGCCAGTTCAACGTGTCGACGAGTACACCACCGAGTAGTGGACCGATCACAAAGGCCGTGCCCGTCCATGCGGTCCATGTACCGATCGCCTTGGGCTGGTCGTCCGGGGTGAACGCCGAGTTGATCAATGCGAGCGAACTGGGCACCAGCAGGGCCGCGCCCACACCTTGCAGCCCGCGGGCGATGATCAGGACGAGGTCGGTCGGCGCAGCCGCGCACGCGACGGATGCCAGGCCGAAGATCACGAGCCCGATCCGGAGCATCGGCAAGCGCCCGAACGCATCAGAGATCGCGCCGGCCACCAGTATCAGTGCGCCCAGGGTGAGGAGGTATGAGTCGACCACCCACTGCTGTGTGCTCAGCCCACCTCCCAGGTCTTCCGAGATGGCGGGAAGGGCGAGGTTCACCACCGATCCGTCGAGGAACGCGACAAAAGACGCGAGGATCGCGACAACCAGGACGGGACCGGGCGTGGGCGCGGAGGTGGGCGTGGCGGCGCTCACCTCCATCGCCACCCTCCAGTCGGTGCGGAGCGGTGCAATCCCATGGTCGGACGGTAGCCGGTGTGGACTGCGCTGTCAGGAAGCAGTCGCCGCAGACGCGCGCCTCAGTGCACGGTTGTACACTGAATTCATGATCGATGTGGATGGCCCGCGGCAAGACGAGGTTCGCGCGCTGGCGGAATTGGCCTTCGAGGAGGTCGGGAAAGCGGTGACCGGCGTGGGCACCGTGCACCGGGCGATCTCTGACCGCGTGTTCTCGGGGGTGCAGCTCGGTGTCGGCCCCTGGGCGGCACCGTCGCGAATCATCCACAATGCAATCGCCGATGGAACGTATCGATCCATCGCCGTTGCCTGTGAGGTGGCAGCGCAGGTGGCATCACGGGCGGTCGACGGACGTGGGCGGGTGCCCTCGGAGACGAGACGCGGTGCGATCGCGCTCGGTGCGTTGACCGGTTTGATCGGCGACGCGCTCGCCGAACAGGATTCGCCACTGGCCACGCCGATGTCGCTTCGCGTCGACGGGCGAATTCAACACGCGGACAAGGAATCCCTGTCGAAAGCGTATCCTCATGCGACGCCCAAGGTGGTCTTCTTCACGCACGGACTGATGGAGACCGAAGTCGCCTGGGGTATCGGCGGCAGGCCGACGTATGGGGCCAGATTGTCCGCGGAGCTCGGCTTCAGCGAACTGCAGGTGCGTTACAACACGGGTAGGCACATCTCCGAGAACGGCCGTGAATTCGCCGCGCTCATCGAGGACGTGGTGAGGAACTGGCCTGTACCCGTGGAGGAGATCGTGCTGGTCGGCCACTCGATGGGTGGTCTCGTGGCACGTAGCGCCTGTCACGGGGCCTCCCTCGTCGGGGCTGAGTGGGCCGGAAAGGTCCGCCACATCGTCTGTCTCGGATCTCCGCACCTGGGGGCCCCGTTGGCGAGGACCGTACACACCGCCACCGCGCTGTTGCAGCTGCTGCCCGAATCCCGTCCGATCGGCCGGCTGCTACACAGGCGCAGCGCCGGGATCCGGGACCTGTACGCCGGTTCGCTGGTGGACGAGGACTGGACGGGCCGAGACCTCGATGCCTTGCGCCAGGCAGCCATCGCGGAGGTTCCGTTGCTCGCCGATGCCGAGCACAGTTTTGTCTCGGCCTCGATCACCCGAGACCCAGAACACCTGCTCGGTCGCTACCTCGGTGACGGTTTGGTGTTGCATGTCAGTGCCCGTGGCCGGGACAAGCTGCGCGACATCGGTTTTCGTGACGACGACGGGATGCATCTCGGATCGGCCCACCACTTCACCCTGCTCAACAACGAAGCCGTCTACGAGTGGCTGGCGACGCGGCTGCGGGAGAAGTCGACACCGGTCGGCTGATCAGCCGGCCGACGTCAGGGAAGCGCTGCGCTCCCGGAACCTCATCGGGGCGTCCGCAACCGTGCCGTGGCGCAAGGTGAGGACATCACGGTAGTAGTTCATCCGCAGCCTCCAGGGAGCACGTGAACCCTGGTGTGGAAACGAGTCGACCGAACGCAGAACGTATCCGGCAGCGAAATCGAGGAACGGTTCCTCCTGTACGGACGGGTCCTTCACCGGCACGCTTTCGCCGTATCCGTTGGCGTCCATGTGTTGGAGCAGGCGACACATGTACTCGCACACCAGGTCTGCCTTCAGGGTCCACGATGCGTTCGTGTACCCGACAACGTAGAAGAAGTTGGGGATGCCGCTGAGCATCATGCCCTTGTAGGTCATCGTGTCGGTGAGGTCGACTTCCTCCCCGTCGACCACGAATGTGAGCCCGCCCAGGGCGAGCAGATTGAGGCCGGTGGCCGTGACGATGATGTCGGCGTCGAGATGGTCGCCGGATTCCAGCTCGATGCCGCTTTCGGTGAACGTGGCGATCCGGTCGGTGGCCATGGACACCGACCCTTTTCTGATGGCGCGGAACAGGTCGCTGTCGGGCACAAGGCACAAGCGCTGATCCCAGGGGTTGTAGCGCGGGGCGAAGTGGGTGTCGATGTCGAAATCTGGCAGTTGCCGCTCTTGCCATGACCGGATCTGCTTCTTCATGAACTGTGGATAACGTTGACACAGTTGATAGATGGCAGTGGAGACGGCGATTCCCTTGCCGCGCGCGGCAGCGTAGGCCCATTTCGCGGGAAGTAGTTTGCGCAGTCTGTTCGCAATGGCATCCTGCTTGGGAATGGAGATGACGTAGGACGGCGAGCGCTGGAGCATGGTGACGTGGGCGGCTTCGGGGGCCATCGACGGCGCCAAGGTGACTGCGGTGGCCCCGCTGCCGATGATCACCACCCGCTTGTCGGTGTAGTCGAGGTCGGTTGGCCAATGCTGCGGATGCACGATGGTCCCGGCGAACTTCTCGATCGCGGGGAAGTCTGGTGTGTAGCCCTCGTCGTAGCGGTAGTAGCCGCTACAGGACATCAGGAAGTTGGCGGAGATGGTCTCGGTCTGGGTTTCGGCGCCTACGTCGGTGCGCTCGATGTGAACCCTCCAGAGCTGTTCGCTGCTCGACCATTCCGCACGCACGGCCCGGCGGTTGAACCGGATCGTCTCATCGATCCCGTATTCGGCGGCTGTTGCCCGGACGTATTCGAGGATGGAGGGGCCGTCTGCGATCGCGTTGTCGCCCACCCAGGGCCGGAACTTGTATCCGAGGGTGAACATGTCCGAATCGGACCGGATCCCGGGGTACTTGAACAGGTCCCATGTACCGCCGATGCGGGGCCGGCTCTCCAGGATCGCGATGCTCCGGTCGGGGAACTTCTCCCGCACGTGGCAGGCGGCGCCGACTCCTGAGAGTCCCGCTCCGATGATCAAGACATCTATGTGATCTGACAGGGTCATCGGTCCTCTTCGGTGGTGCCGGCGGCGATCGCGCAGGTCACCGTGTCTTTTGAGGGACGGTCGCGTTCTCGCTGTTTCCTTTGCGAAGCAGTTTCCTCGTTCACGAAGCTGTGCAACTATGAGCGTCACGGTCAAAACGAGGACAGGCTCTCCATCACATGCAACGCACCACGCATCGTACGTACTACTTCTTCGCTTTGGCCATGATCCTGCTGGTCGGTGTCGGGTCGACCCAGTGGGCGCAGGCCGGGTCCGCAGAAGCGGCAGGGCCGAACAGGGTGGAGGCGACGGCGGACGGTCTCGAGCTCGATGGATCGCCATGGTGGCCGAGCGGTTTCAACGCCTACCAGCTCGCGACCGATTGGTCGGTGAACCAGGGTTGCGGCGCGATGGTCGACCTCGACTCCTACTTCTCGTCGCTCGAGCCCAACTCCCTCACGCGCTTCAACGCTTTCCAGCGCCTGGCAGTAAACAAGTTCACGGGCGAGCTCGATTTCGGTCCGATGGACGCGGTGTTCGCCGCGGCCGAAGCTCATGATCAGATGCTCGTGCCGGTCTTCACCGGTGGCGACGGTGCCTGCGAAGACGAGTTGTTCAAGGGTCGGAGCTGGTACACGTCCGGCTGGAAGACCCTGGTCCCGGCAGGGGCGCCCCTACGGTTCGATCAATGGGTGACCACAGCGGTCAACCGGTGGAAGTCGTCGCCTGCGCTGGCCGGTTGGGAATTGGTCGGCGAACCCGAGACGAGTCTGTGCGGCGATTCTGCGTGCAGTTGGCAGAACCGGACGTGCCCGTCCGACTCGGGTCAGATCCTGCGGAACTTCTTCGACCAAGCCGGAGCCAAGGTTCGGGCGGCGGACCCGTCCACCCCGATCTGGGCAGGCCTGCTCGGTGGCGGGCAATGTGGGTCGGCCGGCGGTGACTATCAGCTGCTGGGGGCTTCACCCCACGTCGACGTGCTCGAGTACCACGACTACGGCGCTGACGGCGTGCCGCTGCCCGGCGACGTGTGGAATGGCCTCGCCACCCACATCGTGCAGGCCCAGGTGGTCGGCAAGCCGCTGGTCGTCGCCGAGATCGGGCAGAACGCCGGGTCGTGCGGCACCCGTGAGGATCGGGTGGACGACTTCGAGACCAAAATCGACGGCCAGCGCGCCGCCGGTACTGCGGGAGCGCTGTTCTGGGCGTTCGTGCCAGATCCGCGCGAGCAGCAATGCACGTTCGACATCGGGCCAGACGACCCCGCTTTCGACCTGGTCGCCGAACTCAACACGGTCGGACCCTGACCATGTGGCACGCATAACGCGATACCGTGCGTCGATGAATGAACGACTGCAGGCCGAACGGGTCATCCCGGCTCATGTTGACGACATCTTCGCGGTGCTCACCGATCCGCAGGGTCATGTCGCGATCGACGCGTCCGGGATGCTGATGAGTGCAACCGGTGAGCGTGTGACGGCGACAGGGGACACGTTTGTCGTCCACATGGACCGCGAAGCCTTGGGTGATGTACCTATGGGGGAGTACGACGTCTCGGTCATCATCGAGACGTTCGAGCCCGGTCGGCAGATCTCCTGGACCATCAAGGGCCGGCTGCGACCGCAGATCGGGCATATCTACGGATATGAGTTGCACCCTGATGGCGAGCGTGGCACGCGGGTTGTGTCGTTCTACGACTGGTCGAACATCCACCCCGACTGGCGCGCCAAGGGCATCTTCCCGGTGATCTCCGCCACGGCGTTGCGCAGTACGCTCGGCATTCTCGACAGGACTGTGCGCCGCGGATACCCGCTGGCCTCGCCGAAATAGCACTTGTCGTTCTAGGGGTTCCCGCCACGCCGCCCGGCCGCGTCCCAGCCGTGGAGTGCGGATTCTGCGTGCCGGGAATAGTTGATTGCCGCATGTAACTTATATAAGTTGTGTAGTGCAATCAATTATATGAGGGAGAAGTCGTCGTGTCGGTGTCGTCAGGAACAGCGAGCGAATTGATCGAGGAGCTGTACCTGATGGGTCGCGCTTTTCGCGGCGCTGTCGCGTCCACGGACGAAGGGCCGACATTACCAGGTGGTCTCGGTGTGCTCATGGCCCTGGAGGCACGAGGGCAGTGTCGCCAGAACGAGTTGGCGTCGGATCTGTGCATCAGTCAGTCCGCGTTGAGTCGGCACGTGGCCGAGTTGGTCGCCGAGGGATACGTCGCTCGCCGTCCGGACCCCGGTGACGGGCGGGCCACGCAGTTGCTGACGACGAGTGCGGGTCGCGAGCTCCTCGGTCGAACGAGGGCTGCGCGTGCCGAGTCGTTACAGACCGCACTCGACGACTGGGACGAAGCGGACGCGCAAGCGGCCGGCAGCGCCTTTCGCAAACTCAGAGGTTCATTGACCAGACACGCGCACCGGGCCGATCGGCCGGCGCAGAAAACGATTACAGGGAAAGACGGGAAGTAGATGTCAAGTTCAACCGAGGCGGTGGCGAAGCACGATCCATACGCGATGTCCCACCGCGAAATCCTCGAGGCGATGATCGGGCTGCTCGCAGCGTTGTTCACCGCTTTGCTGAGCACAACGATCGTCGCCACCGCCCTGCCGACGATCATCGGCGATCTGAAGGGGTCGCAGACGGCCTACGCCTGGGTGATCACCACCGCCCTGCTCGCCAACGCGGCGTCGACGCCGATCTGGGGCAAGCTGGCCGACATCTTCAGCAAGAAAATGCTTGTCCAGAGCGCGATCATCATCTTCGTGGTCGGCTCGATCATCGCCGGCTTGGCGCACAACGTGCCGATTCTCCTCGCGGCCCGAGTTGTCCAGGGAATCGGAATGGGTGGTCTCACCGCGCTGGTCGTCGCAATCATCGGCAGCATCGTGTCTCCCCGTGAGCGCGGCCGGTACTCCGGATACATGGGCGCCACCATGGCCGTCTCGATGTCCGGCGGGCCCATCCTGGGCGGCGTCATCGTCGACAGCCCACTCGGCTGGCGCTGGTGCTTCTTCGTCTGCGTGCCACTGGCAGTGATCGCCCTGTTCCTGCTGCAGAAGACCCTCCGGATCAAGACCGAGCGCGCCGAGAACATCTCCATCGACTGGCTGGGAGCCACCTTGCTGACCGCAGGCGTTTCCGTGCTGTTGATCTGGGTCTCCTTCGCGGGCAAAGCCGGGTACTACGACTGGATCTCCCGAGAGTCCGCGATGTATGTCGGTGGCGGACTGCTTCTGCTGGTGGCCACCGTGCTGGTGGAATCGCGTGTCAAAGCGCCGATCATCCCGCTCAAGATCGTGACCGAGCGCACCACCGGACTCGCCATCATCGCGTCCATCGCAGTGGGACTGGGGATGTTCGGTTCGACGACGTTCCTGGGCCAGTACTTCCAGACCGCGCGCGGTTTCTCGCCGACCATCGCCGGCATGCTCTCGATTCCGCTTGTCATCGGAATGCTGATCGCGTCGGTGGGATCGGGTCAACTGATCAGCCGGTTCGGCAAGTGGAAGGTGTTCATGGTGACCGGTTCGGCCCTGCTCATCGTCGGCTTCGCTCTGCTGGGGACGATCGACCACGCGACCAACCTCTGGTGGGTGAGCATCTTCACCCTGATCGTCGGGCTCGGCACGGGCATGCTGATGCAGAACCTCGTGCTGGTGGTCCAGAACACGGTCAGCGTTCACGACATCGGGGCCGCCTCGAGCAATGTGGCGTTCTTCCGGACCTTCGGCGGCGCAATCGGCGTCTCGGTCCTCGGGTCGGTACTGGCCACTCGCGTGGCGGATCTCTCGTCGGGCGGCCTTGCTCGGCTCGGGATCACAGGCGGCGCCTCCGGCGGCAACCTCGACCTCGACTCGCTGCCGGGCCCGGTCGAATCAATCGTCCGCGCCGCCTACGGTGACGCAACAGGGCGGATCTTCCTGATCGCAGCTGCGGCAGCGGTGGTTGCGCTGATTGCGGTGTCGTTCCTGCCCAACCGGCCGCTGCGCCGGACGATCGATCTCGACTCGACACCCGACGGGACCGAACCCGAAACGTTCGGCGACTCCGAGTCGCCCGATCGGAACGACAACACCCGGGCCGCCGTCAAGGTCTGATGCACCTACCCGGTCTGGGCCGAGGGACCCCGTGCACGATGCCGTGCGCGGGGTTCCGCCGTCTGATGGTGTCGAGCCGGGGACCCCTGGGTACCCGGAGCAGATGAGCGAGACACAACCACTGACCGTGGTGGTCACCGGAGCGACGGGAAATGTGGGCACGAGCGTCATCGAAGCCCTGGGTTCCCGGTCGGAGGTGACGTCCATCCGCGCCATCGCACGCCGCCCGACCGATCGCAGGTACCCGAAAACCGAGTTCCTCGTTGCCGATACGGGACAGGACGATCTGCGGCCTCTTTTTCGTGGGGCAGACGTTGTCGTCCATCTCGCGTGGATCTTTCAACCCACCCATGACCCCGTGTCGACATGGGAGAACAACGTCGGCGGCGCGATCCGAGTGTTCGAGGCCGCCGCGGCCGAGGATGTGCCGGCTGTTGTGTACTCATCCTCGGTCGCCGCCTACTCGCCTGGCCCGAAAGACACCCCCGTCGACGAGAGCTGGCCGACCAACGGCTGGCCGGGCGCTGCCTATCCGCGGGAGAAGGCGTATCTCGAGCGATGGCTGGACGGCTTCGAGCACAACAACCCCGAGATGCGGGTCGTGAGGATGCGGCCTGGGTTCATCTTCAAACGCGAGGCGTCCACGGCCCAACGGCGCCTCTTCGTCGGGCCGTTCGTTCCGCGGCAGCTGGTCCGCAGCGCCTTGATCCCCGTGGTTCCGAGGACGCCGGGGCTGTCGTTCCAGGCGTTGCACAGCGCGGATGTGGGCGAGGCATTTGCCGAGGCGACCGTCCGGCCGGTCCGCGGGGCATTCAATCTCGCGACTGACGAGAAGGTGGACGCCAAATACCTGGCGAAGATGCTCGGGGCGCGTTCGATCCCTGCGCCGGCGTCGTTGCTGCGTGCGGGGGTATGGGCAGCGTGGCACGCCCATGTCATCCCCGCCTCACCTGGCCTGTTCGACACCGTCTTACGAATTCCCCTGATGGACATCACTCGCGCACGACGAGAGCTCGGCTGGTCCCCGCGCTACACCGCGAAGGATGCGTTGGAGGAGTTCATCGAAGGAGTCCGGGAGGGTTCGGGTATGGATACCGAACCATTGGCGCCGGACGGGCCTGCCCGGAGGATCGCGGAACTCTCGCAGGGGGTCGGCAGGCGCGATCGGTGACGGGCGCAGTATGCGTCCGTGATCGGTGATCACAAGCGGGAGTGGACCCCCAGCGCGTAGATTGGGCCTCTGTCAGGGGGCATCATCGTGGTGATGGGTTGCGGCACGATGCCGCGCGTACTGCCGAACGGTATCGGCACGTCGATCGACGCCGATCGCTTCGAGTCCCTGGCTCTATCGCGACAGGAAATCCTTCAATGACTGCACTGAAATACGTGGATCTGCACGGCGACCATGTCGCATATCGGGACGAGGGGAGCGGTTCGGAGGTTCTCCTGCTGATCCACGGGATGGCGGGGAGTTCGGAGACGTGGAATGCGGTACTTCCGTCCCTTGCCGCGAGACACCGGGTCATCGCACCGGATCTGCCCGGTCATGGGCAATCGTCGAAACCGCGCGGCGACTACTCGCTGGGTGCGTTCGCCGCGTTCCTCCGTGACCTGCTGCGGGAATTGGGGATCGATCGGGTGACGGTGGTCGGGCAGTCGCTCGGTGGTGGGGTGGCCATGCAGTTCACCTATCAACATCCGGAGTATTGCGAGCGCCTGGTCTTGATCGGCAGCGGTGGACTGGGACCTGACGTGAACTGGACCCTGCGGGTGCTCTCGGCTCCTGGGGCCGAGTTCGTGCTCCCGGTGATTGCGCCGCAACCAGTTCTTCGGGCAGGCAACAAGATTCGCTCGTGGTTCGCGTCAGCCGGCGTGCACTCGCCGCGGGCGGACGAAACGTGGCGCGCATACTCTTCGCTCGGCGATCGCGAGACGCGGCAGGCGTTCCTGAGGACTTTGCGGTCGGTGGTGGACTACCGCGGTCAGGCGGTTAGCGCCCTGAACCGGTTGTACCTGAACTCCGCCCTGCCCACGCTCCTCATCTGGGGCGATGCAGACAAGATCATCCCGGTGTCGCACGGCTACGCGGCCCACGAAGCGATTCCGGGCAGTCGGCTCGAGGTTCTCAGCGGCGTCGGTCACTACCCTCACGCAGAAAGCCCCGATCAGGTCGTCGCCATCCTCGAAGACTTCCTCGCCGTGCCGGAGGCCCGGACACGCACGACCAGCTGATCACCAGCTCGGTTTGAGTCTGCCCGGTACCGCAATGACGTCCAAGGCTCGGGTCAGTGCCTTGAAGTCCCTGTCCGGCAGCTCATCTCGCCATACCTGAACGCATCGCTCCGCGGATTCGCGGGCTGCGACCATGCACTCGTGACCGCGTTGTGTCAGTGTCACCAGTTGAGCGCGACGGTCGTTCGGGTCCGGGTGTTTGTCGAGATAACCACGCTCGACCAGATAGACGATCAGTTGGGCCGCGGCCTGCTTTGTGATCTGCAACGCCGTGGCGAGATCGGCTGCTGTGGAGGCATTGTCGGACAACTCCGCGAACACGAACCCATGAACGGGTCGCACGTCGGGGTAGCCCCGCTCGGCCAGTCCGGCCGAGATGTCATCCACGAGTTGTGCGGACACTCGCAGCACGGCCGTCGCAGTTGCCCAGTCGGAATCGGTCACAGTCGAAGTATGACCCACTGCGCCGAGGATAGACAGACAAGACGCTTGTCTATATGGTCAAGTGGCTTGTCTATCAATACTCAGGAGGAGAGCATGCCGGTCATTCAACCCGACGACGCCGAGGTGTTCCCGGCACACGGGAGCACCTTCCACTCGTATGTCAGTTCGCGGCGAGGGAGCAAAGAGCTCTGCGCCTGGAGGCTGACGGTTCCCGCCGGCCAGATCGGAGTGGCGCACAGACCCAGTCGGGAAGAGGTCCTTCTCGTGCTCGACGGAGAACTGACGGTCGGTTTGGACGGCGCGCAGGAGCCGGCCGGCGCCGGCACGGTCATCGTGGTTCCGGCCGGGGCCGAGGTGCGGATCGATGGTGGCGCCACCGAATCGACAGCATGGGTGACCACCACGCCCGGTCTGCAGGCGACCACCGCCGACGGCGCGGTCATCACACCGCCCTGGGCCCAATGAGACGCCAAATGCTTGACGATCGTTGTGGCCCTACTCCTCAGACGTCCCGGTTGATGGTTCTGCGACGTGAACCCACGATCGCGGATAGTCTGTGGCGCAGTCGTCGGGCGATCGAGAGGCACCACCTGTCAT
The DNA here is from genome assembly GCF_054063855.1 of Williamsia sp. R60. NCBI lineage: Bacteria > Bacillati > Actinomycetota > Actinomycetes > Mycobacteriales > Nocardiaceae > Williamsia > Williamsia sp. R60. The sequence continues at coordinate 689,871 of NZ_JBSSGR010000004.1, read as the reverse complement.
GACGTTCGACGAACCATCACCAGCCCCCTGGCACCTCACACGTCGGCGGCTGCTGCAGGGAACTCTGGTGGGCGGTCTGGCAGTTGCCGTCGCGGGTGGCACCGGGACAGCCTGGGCCGCCCCACGGTCGTCGGACTGGGCGGCGCTCGCGGCTTCGATCAGTGGCCAGGTGATCCTGCCCGCGCAACGCGCCGCATTCATGCAGGCCAAACAGATCTTCAACACTCGTTACGACGGATCGACCCCGGTGGCCGTCGTGGCGCCGAAAACTGTCGCCGACGTTCAGCGGTGTATGGCTTTTGCCGTGAAGCACAGGCTGCGAGTGGCCACGCGCAGCGGCGGGCACTCCTACACCGGTGCGTCAGCAGCGAGTGGGTTGTTGGTGGTGGATCTGCGCAGGCTCGACGGAGGAATCGGCTATGACGGTGGAAGTGGCCTGGCCACCGTCACGCCGGCGAGCACCCTGTATGCCGTGGCCGGCAGTCTTGCCCAGCAAGGCCGGTCGGTTCCCGTCGGAACATGCGCAACGGTCGGTGTCGCCGGCCTCACGCTCGGCGGAGGGCTCGGGGTCGACTCGCGGCTACACGGGCTCACCTGTGATTCCCTCGTGGCGGCGACGATGGTGTTGCCGAACGGGGAAGCCGTCACCGTTGCGCCAGGAGAGCGGGACGACCTCTACTGGGCGCTGCGCGGCGGAGGTGGCGGGAACATCGGGATCGTCACGTCGCTGACCTTCCGCACCACACCATCGGTTGGCAAAGATGTTGTGACCATGAACTTTCCACCCGCGTCGGCGGCCACGGTGATATCGGGTTGGCGGCGCTGGCTTTCGGTCGCCGAACCGTCGGCGTGGGCGAACGTCAACATCGGTTCCGATCGACGGGGTGGCGTCACCTGTTCGGTGTTGCTTGTCTGCGCAACCGGCGCGGGCCGCCGCATCGCGGCCGACATCTCGGCGGCCGTCGGGGTGGTGCCGAGTGGAAGCGACTACTCGACGCTTGATCCGATGGCGACGTTCCTGCGGCTGTCGGGTGGCGCGACCGCGCCGCGACATGGATTTGTCGCCGGGTCCGACATCCTCGCCCAGGTCACCGACCCTATCGCTGCAGCGATCGTCACCGCGGTGCGGAACCGTTCCAGGGCCGGCGGCCCCGGGCTGGTGATCATCGACCCGCTCGACGGTGCGATCAGCGGGATCGCTGCCGGTGCCACAGCCTTCCCGTGGCGTACGCACGCGGCGAGCCTGCAGTGGTTCACCGACGTCGCCCCCGGTGCTTCATATCTGTCGCCGACGTCGTGGGTGAAAAGTGCACACAGCACGATCGGCGCGGCGTCGGCGGGTGCCTATGTCAACTACATCGAATCCGGGGTCGCACCGTCGCGTTACTTCGGTGCCAATCTGCCGCGGCTGCGCTCTGTCCGTACCAAATACGACCCCGCGCGCACGATGTACTCGGGCCTCGATATCTGACGAGTTGAGCAGAGTTCGCAAATCGGACTCGGACCTACACCGCTGCTTAATGGTGTGACCGGGCTGAGCTGGAGTTGATACCGTCGAGCCTGTGACTGCCCCATGCTGACCCGCCTTCTGCGTACCTACATGGGCGCCTACCGTCGCGAACTGAGTGCGGTGGTGATCCTCCAATTCGTGGCCACCGCGGCAATGCTCTACCTGCCGACCCTCAATGCCGACATCATCGACAACGGTGTGGCGCAAGGCGATACCGGCTACATCCTGCGGGTGGGGGCGGTGATGGTGGTCGTCTCGCTGATTCAAATCCTGGGATCGATCGTGTCGATGTACTTCGGTGCACGCGCGTCACTCGGTGCCGGCCGCGACATCCGGCACGACCTGCTGCACCGTGTGGACGGCTTCTCCGCGCGCGAGGTCGGCGCATTCGGGGCGCCGTCGTTGATCACGCGGACGACCAACGATGTTCAGCAGGTCCAGATGCTCGGCGTGATGGCCTGCACCATCTTGGTCACCGCCCCCATCATGTGCATCGGCGGCATCGTCCTCGGCATCGGGGTCGGGGGCCAACTCGCGTGGGTTCTCGTGGTGGCGGTCCCCATACTCGGGGTGACCATGGCGGTGATCATCTATCGGATGATGCCTGGTTTCCGTGCCATGCAGGAGCGCATCGACACGGTCAACCGCGTCCTGCGCGAGCAGATCACCGGGATCCGGGTGGTTCGCGCCTTCGTGCGGGAACCCCACGAACGCAGGCGATTCGCCGCCGCGAACGACGACCTGACCGATGCCGCACTGCGGGTCGGGCGTCTGATGGCACTGATGTTCCCGTCGGTGATGCTGATCAGCAACGTCACCATTGTCTTCATCATCTGGTTCGGCGGTCACCTCATCGAAGACGGCGACGTCCAGATTGGCGCACTCACCGCGATGATCGCCTACGTGATGCAGATCCTGATGGCGGTCATGATGGCCTCCTTCCTCGCGATGATGGCGCCGCGGGCATCGGTGTGTGCCGAGCGCATATACGAGGTTCTCGACACCGAGACATCGGTGGTCCCGCCCACCGACCCGAAGCCGCTCCGCACCTCGGCGGGCATCGTCGAGGTGCGCTCCGCGTGCTTCAGATACCCAGGGGCAGACGAATCGGTGTTGCGCGACATCAGCTTCCGAACCGCGCCGGGCACCACCACCGCTGTGGTCGGGTCGACCGGCTCGGGTAAGACCACATTGGTGGCGCTGCTGCCTCGTCTGATCGACGTCACCGATGGTGCCGTGCTCATCGGGGGGACCGACATACGTGAGCTCGACCCCGCTGTCTTGCGCGAATCGATCGGCCTCGTTCCACAGAAGCCCTATCTGTTCTCGGGAACCATCGCGTCCAACCTGCGGTACGGCAAGAAGGACGCGACCGAAGCCGAGATGTGGGAGGCGTTGACCGTTGCACAGGCCGCAGACTTCGTGCGAGACATGCCGGATCAGCTCGAGACCAAGGTTGCGCAGGGCGGGACGACGGTCTCCGGAGGGCAGCGTCAGCGGCTGGCGATCGCGCGCGCCCTCATCCGGAAGCCGAGCATCTATCTGTTCGACGACTCGTTCTCGGCGTTGGACCTGACCACGGACGCACGCCTGAGGGCAGCGCTCAAACCTGCCACCGGCGACGCCTGTGTCATCATCGTGGCCCAGCGCATCACCACCATCGCCGACGCGGACCAGATCGTGGTACTCGATCGCGGAACCGTCGCCGGCATCGGTACACACGAGCAACTGCTCGCCGACTGTCCCACGTACATCGAGATCGCGGAATCCCAGCTCTCCGTGGAGGGACGGAGATGACCCGCCCCGGTGGCGGAGGCGGGCCGTCGATGGGTGCGATGCCCGCTGAGAAGGCACGCGATTTCGGTCCCTCGGTGAAGCGGCTGATCGCAGTGCTGTCCGCCCATCGCATCGCGTTGTGGGCCGTGCTCTTCTGCGCTGTGGCGTCGGTGGTCCTCAATGCCGTGGGCCCGTTGTTGCTCGGCCATGCAACAGATCTGATCTTCTCCGGGGTGATCGCTGACCGCCTGCCCGCAGGCGAAACGAAGGCCGAGGCCGTGGAGGCGCTACGACAAGACGGCGACGGGACATTCGCCGACATGGTCGCGGCGATGGACCTGACGCCGGGTGTCGGAATCGATTTCGACGCCGTCGGCCGGGTGCTGATACTGGTTCTGGGGCTCTACGCGGGTTCCTCGTTGCTCAGCTGGCTGATGGGGCGTCTGCTCAACGTCGTCACCCAGCGCACCGTGCAGGGGATGCGCTCGGATGTCGAGAACAAGATCCATCGCCTGCCGCTGAGCTACTTCGACGGTAATCAGCGGGGTGACCTACTGAGCCGGGTGACCAACGACCTCGACAACGTCTCGCAAAGTCTCCAGCAGACAATCGCCCAGTTGCTCAACTCGGTGTTGATGGTGCTCGCCATCCTCGTGATGATGCTGTGGATCTCACCGCTGCTGTCGCTGATCGCCATCGTCACGATCCCCGCCGCGGTGATGGTGACAACACTTGTGGCAAAACGCTCCAAACCGCACTTCTTGGCGCAGTGGTCGAGCACCGGACGCCTCAACGGTCAGGTCGAGGAAGCGTTCACCGGACACGAGGTGATCAAGGCCTTCGGCATGCAGGACGACGTCGAGGCAAGATTCGACGACCGGAACGAGAAGCTCTACGAGTCGAGCTGGCGGGCCCAGTTCATCTCCGGGATCATCATGCCGGCGATCATGTTCCTGGGAAATCTGAACTACGTGGCAGTCGCAGTGGTCGGCGGCCTGCGGGTGGCCTCGGGTTCGCTGAGCCTTGGTGATGTCCAGGCCTTCATCCAGTACTCGCGACAGTTCACCCAGCCACTGACCCAGATCGGGTCGATGTTCAATCTCATGCAGAGTGGTGTCGCGTCTGCCGAACGCATCTTCGACATCCTCGACGCGGACGAGCAGGTACCCGATCCCTCCGACCCGATCAGCCCCGGAACGAGCAAGGGCCGCATCACGTTCGACGACGTCTCCTTCCGCTACGCCCCGGATCGGCCGCTGATCGAGCAACTGTCGCTGGTGGCCGAACCCGGGCACATGGTCGCGATCGTGGGGCCGACCGGAGCGGGCAAGACCACTCTGGTGAATCTGATCATGCGGTTCTATGACGTCAATTCGGGAACGATCAGTCTCGACGGCGTGGACACATCGTTGATGACCCGGGATGACCTTCGCGAACGAACCGGGATGGTGCTGCAGGATTCCTGGCTGTTCGGCGGAACGATTCGCGACAACATCGCGTATGGCGATCCCGAGGCCGACGACGAGGCGATCATGGAGGCGGCGCGGGTCAGCCACGTCGACCATTTCGTGCGGATCTTGCCGGACGGATACGACACGGTCATCGATGAGGAGGGTGGCGGTGTCAGCGCAGGCGAAAAGCAGCTGATCACCATTGCGCGTGCGTTCCTGGCGCGGCCGACCCTGCTCATCCTCGACGAGGCGACCAGTTCGGTGGACACCAGGACCGAATTGCTGATCCAGAAGGCGATGGCCGCGTTGCGCTCCGACCGCACCAGTTTCGTGATCGCGCACCGACTTTCCACGGTCCGCGATGCCGACACCATCCTGGTGATGGAACAGGGACAGATCGTCGAACAGGGCTCGCACGACGAACTCCTCGCGGCGCAGGGGGCGTACTACCGGCTGTACAACAGTCAGTTCGTCGGGCCCATGGATGCCGACGACATCGACAGTCCGCAGATGTCCAAGAGCTGATCGACGAATCAGACAGGGGGCTCGGTGTTTCGACCTGTCCTGCGTGCGAGTGTCCGGAAGACGTCGGCCAGCGCGCCCGTCGGTATCGCGCCGTCGGTGTCGTAGCGCCAGGCGGCGAGGGTGGGGAGTCTGAGCCGGGTACCCTCCACGTCGAGCACGTCGATCGGCTCGCCGACAAACGCTTTTGCCATGGCGCCCGTGGGAGATCCGACGAGCGAGAACGCCCTGCCGCCGGCCACCACATGCGCCAGACCTCCGAAGTTGTGGTCGGGCAGGATGATTCGCTTGTGAACTCCGTGACGGCGGAGTAGCTCATCGATCCCTCGGTAGATGGCCGGAGCCGCGTCGTGCTCGATCGATACAAACGCGAGGTGCGCCAATTCATCGAGCCGCACGCTCGATCGGCCGTCGAATCCGTTGCCGCGCCCGACGGCAACCTTCACCACTGCGGTGTGCAGGCGCACCGTCTCGATACCTCGCGCCACGATCGGGCCGTGTAGGAGCGCGGCGTCGAGGCGTCCGGCCTGCAACGACTGCAGCAGTGGTTCGGTGGCGCCGGGATGGAAGGTGACGACGAGTTCGGGGTGGCTTCGGGCGAACTCATCGTGTACGCGGGTCCTCAGTTCGCTGGTGACGTCGGAGGCCACACCGACATCGAGAGTGGGGGAGAGATCGGCGGTGGCGAGTTCGATGAGCCGTGGGATGGCGTCGAATCGTTCGACCAGATCGCGCGCCTGTGGCAACAGGGCGTGGCCCGCGGCAGTGAGATCGACGTGGTGGTGGGCCCGCACGAAAAGCGCTGTACCAAGGCTGTTTTCGAGATACTTGATCCGTTGGCTCAGCGGTGATGCCGCCATGTGCAGTCGCTGCGCGGCGCGCGCGAAGGTGCCTTCCTCGGCAACGGCGACAAAGTAGCGCAGGTGCAACATGTCCACCCGGATCAGGCTAGTCGCGGATCGGACCGTTGCGGTCATCTTGGCCCACTGAACTTGGTCATGGTCCTCCGGCCATGCGCGTCATAGTCTCCCAGAAGACGACATCGGGCACGGCGCTAGGAGTTCATGAATGTCTGTTCCTCCGATCCGGATAGCAAACTTCTCGGGCTACCTCGGAGATCGGTACACCGCGCTCGACGAAGTGATGCGCGGCGACCCGGTGGACGTCTTGATGGGCGACTATCTGGCTGAGATCACGCTCGCTGCGCTGGCCGCGCGGTATGCGCGTGATGCGAGCAAAGGCTACGTCGAGTACTTCGTGGACCAGGTTCGGCCCCACCTGCCCGCGTTGGCCGACCGGGGCCTGCGGGTGGTCACCAACGCCGGTGGATTCAACCCGGCTGCCCTCGCCGCGACGTTGCGGGCAGAGATCAACACCTTGGGGTTGTCGCTGAGGGTGGCACATGTCGAGGGGGACAACGTATTCGCCGAACTCGACGACCTGCAACGGGCCGGTCATCGTTTCGAGAACATGGACACCGGACGGGGCCTGTCCGAGTGGGGTGTCAAGCCCATTGCCGCCAACGCCTATCTGGGCGGCTGGGGTATCGCGGCAGCGCTGGATGCAGGGGCGGACATCGTGGTGTGCGGACGAGTCACCGATGCATCGTTGACCGTCGGCCCGGCGGCGTGGTGGCACCGCTGGGCACCCGACGACTGGGACCGCCTGGCCGGCGCAGTGATGGCAGGACACATCATCGAATGCGGGCCTCACGCGACAGGTGGCAATTTCTCTGGTTTCACGGCCCTGCGGCCGACGTTGACGCCGGGGTTCCCGATCGCGGAGATCGAGGCCGATGGCAGTTCGGTCATCACCAAGCACAGCACCGACGACGGTGTGGTGACAGCCGACACGGTCACCGCCCAGATCGTCTACGAGATACAGGGGCCGCAGTACCTCAACCCCGATGTGACCGTTGACCTTAGCAACGTCCGGCTGCAGCCCGAAGGCACAGACCGGATCCGGGTCACCGGTGTCACGGGTTCGCCGCCACCCGCCACCACCAAGGTCGCGGTTTTCGGGCTTGTCGGATACAGCGTGGTCAACACGGTATTCGTGACGGCGCCGGATGTGGACGAGAAGGTGTCGCTGCTACGCAGCCAGATTGACCGGGATATGCCTGACGGGGTGCAAGTCCATTGCACTCGGATCGGGACGGCGGCATCCGACCCCAACACGCAATGGGACGCAACCATCGCGGTGCGGGTGATGGCGATGTCAGCCGACGCCGAGGTGCTGGCATCGGCTGACATGTCACGTCGCCTCGGCGCCCTCTACCTGCAGGGCATCCCAGGGTACTTTCATGACGGCGCCGCCGGTCTGCACTCCACACCCAAACCACGCGTGGACTATTGGCCTGCTCTGCTGCCGTTGGCCGCGATCGGCCACCGCGCAGTGCTCGACGACGTAACCGTGGAAATCGCCCCGTCCGCCGTCACCCGGACGCCGGGCCAGCCCGAGCATCCCGAGCCGGCCGATCCGGAGTATTCGGGGGCCGCGACCACCGTTGAGCTCGGGGTGGTCGCGCACGCACGCAGTGGGGACAAGGGCGGGAACAGCAACGTCGGGATCTGGACCCCTTACCCGAAGGTCTGGCCGTGGCTACGGCGGTTCCTCTCAACCGAGGAACTGCACCGGTTGATGCCCGAGACAAAGGATCTCGACATCGTCCGCCATGAGTTCCCGGAACTGCGGGCGGTGCACTTTGTGGTGCGCGGCCTGCTGGGGACGGGCGGCTCATCCAACGTTCGGATCGATCAGGTCGGCAAGGCTGTGGGTGAATACCTGCGCGCCAAACACGTGGTGATACCCGACGCCGTCCTCGATCAAGTCCGAAAGCAGTCATGACGCTCACCGGCAGACTCACACAGGCTGTCACCCACCCTGCTTCCAACGATGAGTTCGATGTCGATGCGGAGTTGTCCGACGTGCTCGCCGGTCTCGGGATGACCGCGGGCGACTCGGGTGGATCCACGTCCTTCACGGGCGCCGACCCGGTGGTCCCCAGCACGCTCCGGCTCGGTGGTGCATCGGCCATCGCGCTGGCCGCCAAGTCGATCGCCATCGCCAAACTCGGTCGATCACGCGGATTTCCAGGCCAAGACATCGCTGTCGACCTTCGCGTGACCCCTCACCGGCTGTGCCCGTTCTACGACAGACGATGGGAACTGCTCAACGGCTATCCGGCAACCGCGCCGTCGAATCCCTCGCAGGCGTTGGGATTTCGGTTCTACCGCACGGCCGACGATCGGTGGATGATGCCGCTCAACCCATATCCGAAAATCAAGGCCGGTGCGCAGAAACTGCTTGGCGTGCCCGACGATCCTGACGCCGTTGCCCGCGCCGTCGCCGGTTGGACAGGCGCCGAGCTCGAACAAGCAGGCGCTGACGCCGGTGTGGTGATGCCCATGCTGCGGACCACCGAGGAGCTGCTCGACGAGCCGCACTACCGCGACGTCCTGGCGGATATGCCCCTGGTCGAGATCACCAAGATCGGCGACAGCCCTCCGGAACCGCTGTCTTCCGCCAACGGGAGGGGCGGGTCTGACGATCAGCCTCTATCCGGAGTCAGGGCTCTCGGTATGGGCCATGTCATCGCCGGCGCAGGCGTGGGGCGGACGTTGGCTCTGCACGGTGCGGACATCCTGAATCTGTGGCGACCGGACGAACTCGAACACGACGTCACCTACATCACGGCGAACGTGGGCTGTCGGTCGGCGACGATCGATCCATATCGGCCTGAGGGGGCCGCCAGGATCGGCGAACTGCTGAGCAGCGCAGACGTCTTCTACGCCAATCGACGGCCCGGTTACCTGGACAGCATCGGCGTCAGTCCACGCGAGGCTGCGCGGCGAAGACCCGGAATCATCTATGCCACAGCCTCTCTCAACGGCGAATCAGGGCCATGGGCCGACCGCGTGGGGTTCGACCAGACGGCCGGGTCCCTTGTGGGCATGATGACGCTGGAGGGTGGCGACGGCCCGCCGCGGCTGCCGCCGATCTTGGTGGTCAACGACTACATCGTGTCCTGGCTGATGACCGCGGGCATCGTCGAGGCGTTGCATCGCCGAGCTGTCCACGGTGGCAGCTACAAGGTGCATGTTTCCCTGACGCGGGCCGCACTGTGGATCCTGTCCATGGGGGTGTTCGACAAGGCATACGCGACAACGGCGCCCGGATCCTGTGACGAACACATGTACCGAGATCCGGAGACTTTCACCGCGGACACCCCACTCGGTTTCTATCAAGGAGTGACCGAACAGGTCTCGATGTCGCACACCCCGGGCCGGTACAAAACTGTTCTGGTGCCTCGTGGGTCGAGTCGGCCCGAATGGCCTGCCCGGGCCTGAACGGACTTCCGGGGCGGATCGGCCCGGCCGAGGATGTACTAGAGTCGCGGGCGTGACCACTCGGGGGATGGTGACCGCAACTGTTGTCGCGGCGTGGATATGCATGATGATGGTCGGCGGATGTGCCAGGGGTGTTGATGGTCGAGCGGTGCCGGTCGCTGATCCCAGACCGGTCGGTTTCATCGAGTTCGCGGACGCCGGGTTCAGCATCACCGCGCCGCCGGGCTGGACGGTTCGAGAAGATTCCGACGAACTCATCTATGGGGATGTCGCGCTCACGAAGAAGGGCGACGATGCGTCGATGATTCTCATCGGAGTGCTCGACGGGTCCATCTTTGCGTCCGCGCGGGCCGACAATCGCGTTGCCGCACAGGAACTCGGTTCGGGCATGGGGGAGTTCTTTTTCCCTGATTCGGGTACCCGTGTGGACCGCGAGGGCGGAACGCTGAGCGGTGCCGAGACCACCGGGGCCTTCGAGTTCTACCGCGTCGAGTTCGATGACCGGTCTCGATCAGATGCCGAAGTGTTCTCAGCTGTCGTCGAAAAGGCGGGCGAGCGATGGTGGATGACCTGGTTGAGCAACAAGAGTGCTGTGGACGTGGATGAGGCCTGCGAGCTGGCTGAATCCATCACCCCGATGTGATCAGGTCACCAAGACCTCTGACCTGGCGGACGGAATGGTGATCGTGGCCCGCGTATGCAGGGTGTTGCCGGGATCGGCGATCGATTCGGCCACCCGGAACGTGGCTTCCCAGCTCGATCTCGAGAGTGTGTTCAGAACATATCCGCGTTGAGAGTTGCCGAACTTGACGTGCGGGGATGCCGCCTTCAACTCGCGATCTCCCTCGTCACTATCAGAGCCGTCGGCTCCGGATGCGATTGACGTGCCTGCGATCTCGACGCCGACCGTGGGCGCGGGCCTTGTATAGGTGGTCTTGAGTTCGGACACCACAGACCGATGGATGTCGCCGACGATCGACACGAGATTCTCGACGCCCCGGGCTCTCACTCCGTCGAGGACGCGCTTGCGGGATGCCTCGTATCCGCTCCAGGCGTCCATGCTCACAGCACGGGATCCCCGCCGCGAGCGGGCGAGGTCTGCCATGGGCGTCTGGTGGGCCAGTACGTTCCATCGCGCTGTGCTGGAGCCGAGGCCGTCGAGTATCCACCGCTCCTGGACATCTCCGGTGATGGTGCGAGCGGGGTCTGCGGTCAGTCTGTTCAGCGGGCCGTCGGTGTCTCCGTTGACCTGATCGCTTCGGTATTGGCGGGTGTCGAGCACGCTGAACTCGGCGAGGTTGCCGAACGTGAATCGGCGATAGATACGGATGTCACCGCGCGTGGGATGAATGGTCGCCCGGACGGGTGTGTTCTCCCACCACGCCTTGAGTGCGCCCGCCCGCCGTGTCAAGAACTCCGGCAGAGGTGCGCTGTCCTCGGAAATACCTGCGGCCCAGTTGTTCTCGATCTCGTGGTCGTCGGGCGTGATGATGAACGGGGACGTGCGGTGTGCCGCTTGCAGATGAGGGTCGAGTTTGTACAGGGCGTATCGATCGCGATAGTCATCGAGGCTGTGCGCCTCGGAGTGGCACGAGCTCGGCATGGCAGACGATCCGCGTCGCCCACCGTCCGCCGGTATCGGCTTCTCGTAGATGTAGTCCCCGAGGTGAAAGACGACATCTGGTGCAGCCGACGCCATGTCCCCATAGGCGTTGAAGAATCCATCTGCCCAGGCCTGGCACGATGCCCAGGCAAACGTCATGCTGGCCACATCGGCACTCGCCGCCGGTGCGGTCCGTGTCCTTCCCACGTCGGAGATGTGACCGCCGGACCGGAAACGGTAGTAGTACTCGGTGGATGGCTCGAGGCCACGAACATCCACGTGCACACTGTGCGCGTCGCGTGCGGTTGCGTTCACGGTGCCGCGTCGAACGACGTTTGTGAACTTGTTGTCCAAGGCCATCTCCCAGTCGACCGGCACATCGGACTCGGACATCCCGCCGCGCGGGGCCAAGGGATTGGGAGCCAACCTGGTCCACAGGATCACCGCGTCGGCGAGTGGATCGCCAGAAGCGACGCCGAGGGTGAACACGTGATCGCCGCGAGCAGCGGGCGAGGGGAATGCGGTGGGAGAGCTGATCAAACCGGGGGTGAAGGCCAGGGCACCGGCCACGCCTGCCCAGGTCAAGAACCTGCGACGGGTGGTACCAGCCCGCAGAATTTTGTCTCGGTCGATCGACAGCTCGGGTGACGCCACAGGAATACTCGACCAGCATCAGCTGTCTGTCCGAGGTCCCCGAGGTGACGCCGACACGAAGGGCACTTGACGTTGTGGTGGGGAGCCGAGGGCTCTCGTTGTCGGGTTCGTCTGGATGCAAGGCCTGCCGACGTTCTCAGGTGGCCGTTCAGACTCTGCCGTTCAGACTCTGGGTGACCAGCCGATCTTCGGGCCCAGGTGCGTGGCCATGTCGGTGATGATCTGTAGATAGTCGGTCGCGTCGAACGAGAAGGGCAACGCGAACGCCACCTCGCCGGCTCTCTGGAAGCCGGCGTGGGCGAACAACCGTTCCGCTATCTCGTCCGAGGTTCCGACGATGTCAGGGGCGAAGAGCATTCGGCGCGGGCCCTGAGGGGAGAGAGTCCGGTCGAACCGGGCATCGGCGTAGTCGCGGTATCTGCGTCGCTGCTCCGGGGTCGCCGAATCGGTCGGAATGACAACCAATCCCTGTGACACCCGTGCTTTTTCGGGGTTCGGGTGATGCGCGCGGTAGGCGTCGATGTGCGCGCCCTGTATCGAGGCGAAGTCGGTGGAGGATGTGCCCTCGGTGGTCACCACCGAGCTGGTCAGGTAATTCAATCCTTGCTGTCCGGCCCAGATCGCCGACGACATCATTCCGCCGTACCACAGGCGGTCGATCAGCCCCGGGGAATGTGGCTGGACGATTCTCGAGTACTGCTCGATGCCGACTGTGCCCTCGAAGTCACTCACCGGATTCCCGCGGATGTTGTCCATCAGCCGGATCACCCGGTCTTTGCTGAAGTTCTCCTGCGCGTGGGTTTCGGGATAGAGCTTGTGTTTGAAGTCCTCGTACCGCATCGGGGTTCCCACCGAGACCCCAGGATTCAACCGACCCCCGGACAACAGATCCACCGTCGCCAGGTCTTCGGCGAGTCGCAAGGGATTCTCGAGTCCGAGTGGGATCACCGCCGTACCGAGTTCGATCCGGCTCGTGCGCTGGCTTGCTGCAGCCAGTACCGCGACAGGGGAGGAGATGCCGAACTGCAGGTGCCGATGCCGAAGCCACACGCTGTCGAAGCCGAGTTCTTCTGCGAGTTCGATGGTTCGCAGCAATTCCTCGTGGCCGGTTCCTGGATCGGCCGGATCGAATCGCCCGATGGTCAGGAAACCCATCTTGTGGAGTGGTTCGCCCTCACGTGGCACTGTCTGCCACCTTCTGGCCGCCTGGGGTGATCGCCGGGGGCGCAATGCCATGCAGGATCAGATCGGTGGTCTGATCGACCCACTCATCGTCGAGGTCGTCGCCTGGTCGCATGATCAACCGGATGATCGTTGTCCCGCCGACGACTTCGAGTAATCGGTCGGGATCCGCGCCCGCTCGGACCTCACCACGAGCCACCGCTTGCGCGAGGCGCGTACGCATGGCGGCGAACACACCGTCTTCGAACCGCCGCATGACGAGTTCGTTGAGTTGCGGGTCGGCCCCGATCTCGGCGAGAAGTCCTGGCAGAGCGGCCCGTGCCACCGGGTCGGTGAACATCCTCCGTGAACCGTCGATCATCGCCCGGATGTCCGTCGCGAGATCCCCGGATTCCGAGATGAGGGTTGTCCACGTCGCGGGAAACGCGGCCTCGTGGACCAGGTGTGCCTTGCCCGACCAACGCCGGTACAGGGCGGTCTTGGTGGTACCGGCTCTCTCGGCAACCGCGGCAAGGGTCAGGGCGGGGTAACCGATGGTGACGAGCAGTTCTGCGGTGGCGGCCAGAATCGATTCGTCGATGCGGGGGTCACGCGGCCGTCCGGCGCCGGCGGTCTTGTCTTCCAGTGTCTCGTCTGCTTTCATTACGCAACCGACCGTACCGTAATCTGCGTCACACTTCTGGTGGGGCGTACGAGTTTCCGGAGGGGCACCTTGGCCGCTGAACAACCACTTGCAGACATGAAACTCCAACGCTCGAGTCGTGATGTCACCACTCTTCCAGATCGGCTGGCGTCCTGGCTGTGCACCGTGGTTCCCGGTGGTGCGAAGCCGCAGATCACGGTGGAGAGCGGGATCGATTCGAATGGGATGTCGTCGGAGACCATCGTGTTGAACGCGGTGTGGACCGACGGCGCCGAGCAGAAGAAGCAGCGGTGGGTGGCCCGGGTGACGCCGTCGGACGAGGACATCCCGGTGTTCCCCAGCTATCGCCTTGACCATCAGTTCGAGGTCATGCGTCTGGTGGGTGAATTGACGGACGTTCCCGTGCCCGAGGTGCATTGGATGGAGGCGACGGGGGACGTACTCGGAACGCCCTTCTTCCTGATGGATCACGTGGAAGGCGTGGTGCCCCCGGATGTGATGCCCTATACGTTCGGCGACAACTGGTTTCATGACGCCCCGGTCGAACGCCAACGGCACCTGCAGGATGCGACCGTCGCGGTTCTGGCGAAACTGCACTCGATTCCTCAGCCTGTGGAGACCTTCGCGTTCCTCGGCGACGGGTTGGCGGGCGATACCGCGTTGCGGCGCAACGTCAATTGGTGCAAGTCCTGGTACGAGTTCGCTGTCCCTGGCATCGGGCGCTCGTCGTTGCTCGATCGTGCATTCGTCTGGCTCGAAGAGAACTGGCCGGTACAAGCCGATGCGGCCGAACCGGTCTTGCTGTGGGGCGACGCCCGGTTGGGGAACACGGTGTACCGAGACTTCGAGCCCGTGGCCGTACTGGATTGGGAGATGACAGCACTCGGCCCACGTGAGCTCGACTTGGCATGGATGATATTCGCACACAAGGTGTTTCAGCACATAACAACGTCTCTCGGATTGCCGGGAATGCCGACGACGTTGCGCGAAGAAGATGTGTTGAGCACGTACACAGAGCTCACCGGGGTCGAGGTGGGTGACTTGACCTGGTTCTACACGTATTCCGCAGTCATCTGGGGGTGTGTGTTCATGAGAACGGGAGCTCGGCAGGTCCACTTCGGGGAGATCGAGATGCCGGAAGAAGTCGACGGTCTGTTCCATCATCGGCAACTGCTCGCCGACCTCATCGGCGACAACACGGAGGATGCACTGTGATCGGGCCGCTGGACGAGTACCCCATCCATCAGGCGCCGCTGCCGATCGGGTTGGTGGACGCGAGTGATCGCAACTTCTACGACCGGTGCTATCTGAACGCGCACGACAGGACCGGCGACATCTTCGTGATCACCGGGGCCGGGTATTACCCCAACCTCGGCACCAAGGATGCCTTTGTCCTCGTGCGGCGCGGTGACGTACAGACCGCGGTCCACCTCGGTGATGCCATCGACTCCGACCGGCTCAACCAGCGCGTCGGCAACTATCGGATCGAGGTCGTGGAGCCACTTCGGAGATTGCGTCTGATCTTGGAGGAGACCGAGGGAATCGCGATGGACATGACCTGGGAAGGGTCATTTGATGTCCTGCAGGAGCAGCCTCACATCATGCGCACCGGCAGTCGGATCACGTTGCAGGCTCAGCGTTTTGCTCAGGTCGGCACGTGGAGCGGAACTCTGACCATCGACGGAGAGGACATTGCGGTGGACCCGGAGAAATGGGTCGGGACCCGTGACCGCTCGTGGGGCATACGTCCGGTCGGAGAAGCCGAACCCGCCGGTAAACCGGCCGACCCGCCCTTCGATGGAATGTGGTGGCTGTACGTGCCGATGCGTTTCGACGACTTCGCCATTGTTCTCATCATCCAGGAGAACCCGGACGGTTACCGGATTCTCAACGACTGCACGCGGGTGTGGAAGGACGGCCGAGTCGAGCAACTGGGCTGGCCGCAGGTCGATATCCGGTACGAGTCGGGAACCCGAACTCCCACCGGCGCAACCATCATGTGCACCACCCCAGATGGACAGCAGTTACGGCTCGAGATCGAATCACGGCTGGCGGTACCGATCCACCTCGGCGGTGGATACGGCGGTGACCCCGACTGGACCCACGGGATGTGGAAAGGGGAACAGTTCACCGAACGCCGCACCTACGACGTCACCGACGAAAGCGTCGCGGGACGAATCATGTTCGGGGTGATCGATCACGTCGGGCGGGCGGTATGTCACGGCCCCGGGGCTGACGGCTCCGAGGGTTTCGGCTTGTTCGAGCACGGAGCTCTCGGGCGACACGACCGGTCGGGCTTTGCCGACTGGTTTTCCGTGGCTCCGTGACCGTTCGCCGTGGGGTTTGTCGGCCTCACCGGGAGGGTGGGCCGCCATCGTTGATCCGCCGGCCGATTGCGGCGAGTTGTCGTAGCTGGGCGCGAGTGAGCGGGTCGATGACCAGTCTGCGGACATTCTCGGCGTAGCCCGGTGCTGTCTGCACCACCTTTTCCCACCCGGCGTCGGTCAGGACGGCGTTGGTGAACCGACCGTCTTCGGGGCAGGCGGAGCGGTACACCCACTCGCGTTGTTCAAGCCGTTTGACGACATGGGACAGGCGGGAAAGGGATCCGTTCGCCAACTCGGCCAGGGCGCTCATCCGGAGTGTTCGTTCGGGTGCTTCTGACAGCGCAGCCAGGACCTCGTACTCGAAATGGGTCAACTGGGCATCACGTAAGAGCTGGGCGTCGAGTGCATGCGGAAGTCTGGACAGCAGAACCGCCACCTGCAGCCAGGCCTCCATCTCCTGCTCATCGAGCCATCTTGTCGGCGGTCGGCCAGTCATGAAACGAGTGTAAACCCGCGTTGCGTACTTGATGCTTCAGTTGACGCTTCAATTATTACCCCTCTAAGGTTCACTTGAAACATCAAGTGATTCACGAGTCGATCGAGGGTGATATGAACTATTCCATCGTGCGGAGTGTCGGAATTCTGCTGGCGCGCATCGGTATTGGGTCGGTGTTCTTGGCGCACGGGCTCCAGAAACTGAACACCTATGGGTACGCCGGCACCAAGGCCAGCTTCCAGGGTATGGATGTGCCCATGGCGTCGGTGTCCGCATTTGTGGTCACGTGGCTCGAGATCCTCGGCGGAATCGCCCTCATCGTCGGTGTGCTCACCCCGATCGTCGGTGCCCTGTTCGCGCTCGACATGCTCGGCGCCTACTTCTTCGCGCACATCGACATGGGCCTCTGGGTGGCCGACGGCGGATACGAACTGGTGCTGTCGCTGGGGATGGGATCGCTGCTCCTGGCAGTGGTCGGCGCGGGTGGTCTCAGCGTGGATGCCCTGCTGGCGCCGCGTGTTCGATGGCTGGCTGCAGGGTCGTCACAGCCACGCAACTTCGTGGCCGCGTCGAACTGATCGCGGCACCCACCAAAACGGGTGGTGAGATGTCCGGTTTGCGTTTACGTGGCACGGGGTACTGACGGAGGATGCGTCGTGCCGGCTCAGGCCGCGCGTCCCCTCGTCGGGGCCAACAGTTAGGACCATCCACATAATGGCTGACCGCACATCTGAGATCGGGGGCGATCGATCCGACGGTGACAGTGCGGACAGCGGGGGAGACCAACGCACCCCGCTCATGGCGCCGCCTCGTCTGCGCACCGAAGATGATCGAGCTGCGACACGACTCGAGCTGTTCTTCGACCTTGCGTACGTCTTGGTCATCCACCAGCTCGCGCTGGCGCTGAAAGACGATCTCGGCTGGCACGGTGTCGGTGTCTTCGCCGGCCTGTTCGCGGTCACATGGTGGTCGTGGGTTACCACCACCTTGTATGCGAACAGATTCGACACGAACGACGTCCTCTACCGAGTGTTGAAGCTCGCTGCCACGTTTGCGGTCGCGGTCATGGCGGCGAGCGCGTCCGCGGCCGTCGGTGGCGACGGCACGGTGGCTTTCGCGGTCGGGTACATCGCCACGCGCGTGATCCTCGCCGGCCTCTACCTGCGGGCATGGCGACACATCAGCGAAGTCCGCGTCACGATCAACCTGTACTTCGCCGCGACGGTGGTCAGCGCACTGATCTGGACGGTCTCGCTGCTGACCCCGTCGCCGATCACGTACTGGCTCTGGGCGTTGGGGATAGCGATTGAAGCGATGGCGCCGTTCGCAGCCACCCGGTGGGGTCCTGATGTCCCACTGCACCTCGAACATCTGCCGGAACGCTTCGGTTTGTTCGTGATCCTGGTTCTCGGTGAATCGATCTCGGCCATCGTGCTCGGAATGCACGAGACCCATTGGGCGTGGTCGTCGCTCAGTGTTGCTGCTCTCGGCTTCACCATCGCGGCTGCCGTGTGGTGGATGTACTTCGACATCGGTGGCGCAGAGGCGAAGACGCTGCTGCAGGACGACGAGAGTGCGGTCGGCAGCGGCCGCGCCGACGGGTACATCTACGGGCACCTGCCGCTCACCCTCGGCGCTGCACTTCTCGGGGTCGGTATCGAACAGTACGTCTTGCACCCGGTAGGTGAATTGACGGCGACCGGGCGGTGGGTGCTGTGCGGTGGCCTGGCGCTGTTCATCAGCGGTGTCTGCTGCATCGTCGGCTGGAGTTCGAGCAACTGGAAAACCATCTTCCCGTGGCCGGCACTGGCCATCCCTGCCGTCATCATCGTCGGGTTCGTCGACAACGCCCTTCCCTTCGCGTCGGCCATCGTCCTGGCCGTCGGCGCGATCGTCGCGGTGGTCACCGGGATCGTCCGGCGGCGCAGGAGCAACATGGACACAACCGAGACATGACGGCTGCGATGCCGCTTCTCCCATGAGGTGATGCTGTTGTGAGTAGCCTTGTTCCGGTGGGGATTCTGACGCCGGTGGCGATTAAAATAGGTGCGGTCTCGTGGATGCCGAAATTGCTGCCGCAGATCGAGAAGTGGGACACCCGGTTGCAACGGGTCAGCAATGGGCGGCTCAGTGCGCTCGACATCGCCGGCCTACCCAACATCACGTTGACCGTGCCGGGCCGGAAGTCGGGAGTCCCACGATCCACGCCGCTTCTGTGCGTGCCCCAGGACGGCGGCTGGCTGATCGCCGGCTCGTACTTCGGGGACAAACGAATGCCGGTCTGGGTTCTGAACCTCCGTGCCTGTGAGAAGGCGGAGATCATCTACCGACGCAAGACCGTCGAGGTCTCGTGGCGCGAGGTGACCGGATCCGAACGCGAACAGGCCTGGCAGCGGATGCTCGCGGTGTGGCCGAACTTTGCCGTCTATGAGAAGCGCACAGAGCGGACGATTCCCGTCTTCTTCCTCTCGCCGATCGCCTCCGGCTCCTAGGGGCAGGGCACAGGAAGTCGACCGGTGGACATCGACGAGGTCGCCGACGAGCTGTACGGGCTCGACCCGGCCGAGTTCGTGGAAGCGCGCAAGGCCCGCGTGACACAGGCGCGCAAAGAAGGTGATCGCGAACTCGCAACCGCGATAGGCAAAATGCGCAAGCCGACTCTGGTCGCCTGGGTGGTGAACAACTTCGCTCGAGAAGAACCCGAGCAAGTGGAAGAACTACTCGAACTGGGCGAGGCTCTCCGTGACGCACAACGGCACCTGTCGGGTGACGACCTACGCGCACTGACCACTCAACGACAGCGCGTGATCCGGGCGATGGCGCGCCGCGCGGGTGAGTTGGCGGCGGCACGTGGGCAGCAGGTGAGTGAGACGGCGGCCCGTGAGGTCGGGCAGTCGCTGCACGCCGCACTGGCAGACCCGGAGATCGCCGATCTGGTACGGGCCGGGCGCCTTGTCACCGCAGCGAGCTACAGCGGTATGGGTCCTTCGGGCCTGACGGTGGTGGGCGGTAGATCGAAGCCGACGACGTCGGGGAAGAAGCCGGACACCACGAAGCTGAGAGCCGACGCACAAGCCGAAGTGGATGCAGCCGAACGTGCTGAGCTCGAAGCTCGAGAAGCCGTCGACACCGCCCAGGCCGACGCGCGAGAAGCCGCCGACCGGGTTGCCGAATTGGATTCGCGAATAGAGGACCTGCGCAACCAGCTGTCACAAGCGGAGCAGGAAAGGCAGTTCGCGCACAAGTCCGAACGTACCGCCGCGTCGAATGTGACTGCGGCAGAACACAAGGCCGAACACGCACAAGCGCGACTCGAGGCCGCACGCAAGAAGCTCGCCGACATCTGATCGGTTGTCAGCGCACTGACTTTCCGGCCGCTGGACGTGCATCTGAAGCCATTCGCTGAGCGATCAGCGACGACCCCACACCGTGGATGACCAGGCTGCCGATGATGGTGAGGGTCATCGCGTAAAGGGTCTCCCCGGCGAAATCGTCGTCGAGAGCGTTGAAGGCGAGAAGTCCGAACACGATCGACGCTGTCCCGCGGGGGCCGATTGCCCCGAGGAGCAACCGGTCCGACCGCGAGAGGTCGGACCCGGTGAGTGCGATGAAGACGGGCACGATTCGTACGAGGGTCAACGCGAGCAGCACGTACAGGACGATCGACCACTCGACCCCGAGCGACAGCAACAGCACCGACGTGCTCCCGAAGACAAACCACATCACCAGGCCGGCCAGAATGCCCACTTCGTCGAGCAGGCCCAATTGTTCGTCGCCCAGTTCTTGCTGATTGCGGGCCGCCCGGTAGGCGATGCCGCTGATGAATGCGGCCACAAAACCATTGCCGCCCAGAATGACCGAGCATCCATAGGCGAGCAGTGGGATCATCACGATCCCGATCCTGAGTGACTGAGCTGTGGTGAGGTGGTGGCGCACAGCCGAATTGGTCAGCCAGGCGCTGATCAGACCTACGGCCGCGCCCGCCAGGATGGCGAACGCTGCCGCAGGAAACGCCGACTCGAGCGCTTCGATGGGCGTGGCGGCGTGCTCGTGGTCGCCGGCGAGCGTGAGAGCGAAGACGAAGACCGGTGCGACGATGCCGTCGTTGTACCCGCTCTCCACATTGATCACGTGGCGAACGCGCGCCGGAAGGCGTTTGTCGCGCAAGATCGAGGATGCCGGCGAGAAGTCTGTGGGTACCACCACGCACGCCACGATGAGTACAACGGCAACCGATAGATCTGGCAGGAGAAAGACTCCGAGCACGGTGGCGAGAATGAGCGAGAGAGGCAGGGCAACACAGAGCAATCGCGCGGTGATGGCACGCTCACCTCCGAAGTAACCGCCTTTGACCTCGGTGGCATCGACGAACAGGAGCAGGGCCAGGATGAGTTCCACGGCTCGTTCGGCGATCACAGTGTTGAGTGTGTTGCCGATCTCGTTGCGAGTACTGAAACCGATGGCGATGCCGGCGATGACCATCAGCAGGGGACCGGGTATCCGCCACCGTTCGAGCCGGCCGGCCAAAAGCGACCAGCCGATGATGACCGCCATCGCGATGAGAATCGACGGCGTCATCAGGCGTTCCCATCAGGCTTCGGCACCTGAAAAGCGTAAATGCCTCAGCCCGGCGATGGGCGGGTCGCAACTTATTGATGTGCAGGTACAGCTTGCGGCAGGTGTGGCCGGAGCTCACGCATGATCGCCTGCCGCGACTTCGCACCCACGATGCGCGCCCGTTCTTGGCCGCTGTGGAACAACACGAGCGTTGGCATGCTCATGACCCGGTAACGCGCTGTCGTGGCCGGGTTTTCGTCTACATCGATCGCCACAACGTCCACGACGTCCGCTTCGTCGACGGCGATCTGGTCGAGTACCGGCGCGATCATCCGACAGGGTGGGCACCAGTGGGCGGTGAACTCGACGAGCACAGGGCGGCCACCACTCAAGACGTCGCTGTCGAACGAAGAGTCCGATACGTGGACGAGGGGCATGATCAGTCCTCCAAAGGTGCAGACGGTTGACGCAGGGCTGTGGTCACAGCCGGTTGACCTCGGCTACGAGGCGGTGGCGCGGATCGGCGTGGTCGCCACATTCGCAGCGCAGGACTGCGGTGATCCGGCCACCGCAGCCGCTGTGTCGGTAGACGACGTCGGGGAGTGCGCCGGACCCGAGGTGACGCTCGCCCCAATCGGACAGTGCGGACAGGACGGGCAACAAATCGAGCCCTGCGTCCGTCAACACGTACTCATCGCGAGATCGCCGCCGCGGTACCGAGTAGGGCCGAGTTGCGAGGATGCCGGCTTCGGTCAACCGGCGAAGTCGATCGGAGACGACCTGCCGGGGTGCGGTGGTGGCGCGCTGGATCTCGTCGAAACGTCGCAGGCCGAGGGAGACCTCACGGACGATGAGCAGAGCCCAACGATCACCTACGGTTCCGAGGACGGCTGCGACGCTATCGATCATGGTTCAAAGTCTAGACTATGAACCCAGCTAGGGCGAACTTCCGGCCCTGTCTCGATCAGGGCCGGAAGTGGGGTATGGAAGACGCTCAGTTGCCGGCGAGTTTCGCGGAGTTCTGCGTGCAGTACGCGGGAACGGCGATGTTGATCAATGTTCGAGCCTTGTCTTCGCTGATGCCGGCATCCTCGGCCACCTTCTTTGTGGTGTCGGCGATGCTCGACCCGTTGGACAGTTCCGTGCAGGCCAGTTTGCCGGTCTCGATCTGTTTGGTGCGATCACCAAACGTCACGTCCTGAGTCTTCAGAGCTTCGATGTAGCCGTTGTCCCGTAGATCCCCCGTGGCGTCCGAGACGTCACCGGCCACCTGCTTCGCACTGTCCGTAGCTCGATCGGTGGCTTCCTGCACATCGTCGCTGCTGCATGCGCCGGCGAACAACATGCAACCGATGAATGCCACCAGTGCTGCGAACTTCTTCATGTCTGCCTCATTTTTCCGTTGTGGGTGGTGCAAGAACGATAGAGGATCGGGGGGAGGGGCCAGTCCCGAACGGCTCGCGGACGCACGCGTGGCCGCGCGATGGGAGACCCACCGCGCGGCACCCCACGTCACTTCTGCTGGTCGGCAACCTTGTTTGTCGCGTCCTTCGCGTGCTCCTGCACGCCCTGGGCCGCAGAGGTGCCCTCCTGCTTGACGGTGTCAGCAGCGTCGGTGGCTGTCTCCTTGACCGCTGCGGCCGCGTCTTGCGCCGGGCCCTGCAGATTCTGCGCAGCCTGCTTGGCCACCTCGGTGACCTCGTCTTTGAGGGGCTGAGCCTTCTCCTGTAGGGCCACTGCCGCCTGCTGCTCCTTCTCGCTGGCGGGGATGAGCGCAGACACCAGCAGGCCCGCGCCAAAGGCGATCAAGCCGGCGGCCAACGGGTTGCCTTGGGTCTGTGCCTTTGCCGCACCGGGTGCAGACTGCACGGCATCCTGAACGGTGCCGGACGCGGACTGAACCGCACCCGTGACCGAGGATGTTGCCGAACTGGTTGTGGCCGAGGCATTCTGGGCGGTGTCCTGAGCCGAACCCATCACGCGCTCACGGACGCCACTGAGCCGACCGGTCACGCGACCGACCTTTCGCTTGGCCATGGTGGCCGGATTGGCCTCGTACGCAAGGGTATCCACGTCTGAGCTGAGCGCCGCGCGGGTGCGCTCGATCTCGGCACGAATCTGATCGGGGTCTGAGCTGCTGGTCATGATCTCTCCTGGGGATGGGGCGTCAGTGCGCCGGGAATGTTCTTGACTGTGTCGGTGGTTTGCGGGAGTCCTTTGGCCTTGCGCAGTGCTGTCCGACCGAGGACGGCCAGAACGCCGGCGATGATGGCCCAGATCAACATGACGACAAGAGCCGACCATGCGTGCCCGATCGCGTTGCCGAGCCCCCACCACAGGGCGATGGACAGGAACAGGAGTACGAAGTAGCCGGCCACCGCAGCGCCTGCCAGCATTCCTGAGCCCTTGCCCACCCGGCTGGCGGTCTGAGTGGCTTCGGCTTTCGCGAGTGCGAGTTCCTGTCGGACGAGAATGGACAGGTCTTCGCTCACATTCGAGAGCAGCTCGCCTATCGACGGCGGGTTGGTCTCGGCTCCCTCTCCGGCGTGTGCGCCGTACGGGGCGCTCATGGGTTCACGCCCGGGGCCGGCGGCTGCTGGTAGCCGGGCTGCTGCTGGTAACCCGGCTGTGCCTGGTAACCGGGCTGCGACTGATACCCCGGCGCAACGGTGTACGGGGGAGGCTCGGGTACGTAACCGGGCTGCGCAGGCGCAGCCGCATGCTGTCCGCTGCCGTACCCGGCGACCGGGGGAGCAGCCTGGATCGGCGGGATGGGCGCAGTTTGCGTGTTGTCGGGGAGATTCGCCGCACTGGAAGTTCCACCCGAACTGGAGCCGCTGTCACTGCTGTTGGCTGCGGTCAGTCCTCGGCCGAGCCTCCCGGCCACCAGGCCGGCACCTGCAGCCAAAGCCAGGAACATGCCGGGCTTGCGCCGGGCAAATCGGGTCACCTCGTCCAGGATCTGTCCGGGCTCCCGGTCGTCGAGCCACGATGCGACCGTCTGCGCGTGCTGGGCGGCCTGACGCGTGAGATCGGTTGCCATACCCTGATTTTCGGATTTGTCGGCCATCGATCCGAACTCGTCGGAAAGTGCCCGTAGACCACCGGCAACACGCTTCTGCTGCTCTGAGGCCTGCGTTGTCAGTTCGCCCTTGGTCTGGTGCAGCAGGTCTTTTGCCTGGGTCTTGGCCTCGCCGGCAACCTGCGACGCCTGATCGCCTGCAACCGAAGCAACGTGCTTACCGGCATCTGTAGCGCCGCTGGCAACATCGCCTGCTTGCTGCTTGGCGACGTCTGCGGTTGACGTCTCACCAGAAGTCGGCGATGGCCCAGAGCTCGGCGTCATCTGATCGTGGATGGGAATACCACTTGAAGATGTCATTGTATGTCTCGCGTTCTCTCTAGTAAGTAGCTGCAGAGATAGGCCGTCGGCTCCAACCTAAGGATCGATGTACCCATATTTGCGAGCGTCAATCATCTATCCGAAATGCAATATCGACGGAATCGCTGTGTCGCGCCAACTCTTCGAGGTGAAACCGTGGCCGGAGTTCTGTCGTCTGAGGTAGGTGTCCAACGTCGACACCCATGCCAGTCCGTGCTCGATCGCGAACAGGATCTAACGCTTTGACCATCCGTCACGATAGAAGGTGAATGAGGCTTCTCCGCGAGACCGAGCGTGGACAGCCTCGCCTGCCACAGCCATCTCGCAAACACCGTTGGGCTGTTGTTTTTCGCCTGTTGCGCTGGTGGTACACCCAGCCCTACGACTACGAATGGGCGCACACATACGGTGAGTCGCGCACGTGGCTGTTGGTCACCCGTGTTTGCGCGATGATCTGCTGCCTCGTGTACGCGTTGTTCGGGGTACTCGTCATCTTGGTCAACCCCTGCAGGTGCCTGTTGCCCAACGGTCTCGTGGTGGCGGCAGCGATGGGCTTCGCGGTCTGTTCGGCCGCCTGGTGGTTTCGTCCGTGGCCCCGCGAGAAGACCTCGGCATGGTTTGTCGCTTACGTCGACGCGGCCATCACCACCTATTTGTTCGTCGGGGAGCCACTCGTGGCCCTTGCCCTACTGAATCTGTTTGTTGTCCCGGGGATGTACGTGACCTTTGTTCACGGGCCCCGATTGATGTCGGCGCAGCTGGCCTACCTGTTTGTCGTCATAGTTGCCACGTACACGTACTCGGTGATGTCGCCCGGCACGTCCGTCCTGGTGGCCTCTACGCTCGCACTCACCGCAATGTGCGCCGGACTCTCGACGAACATCCTCGCGCAGATCGCGCTCACATTCCTGCGTCGCGATGCGAAAGAGTCGTTCACGGACGCACTCACCGGCGTGTTGAACAGGCGTGGTCTGGCCGAGGCGTTGCAGCAGTCCCATGCTGTTTATCCGCCGTGGTCACCACTCACCGCGTTTGTCGTCGACATCGACAAGTTCAAATCGATCAACGACGCGCACGGCCACATCACCGGGGATGCCGTTCTGATCCGCACAGCGAACTGCCTTGCCGATTTGTGCCGGGGAGCCGACGCTCTCGCGAGAATCGGAGGCGACGAGTTCGCGATCTTCGCGCACCTCGATGCCAAGCAGGCCCAGGCCTTTGCCGAACGGATCAGGCAGAGTCTGGCGGGGGGAGAAGGCACCGATTTCGTCTCCGTCAGCATCGGGACGGTCACGACGTTTGTCCCCTCGTGGCCCCCGGAGGACGGCGACATTGTCGATGTGATGGTCGGTAATGCCGACGCGGCGATGTACCGGGCCAAGAACGCAGGCGGCGGCCGGATCGTCGGTACGAGCATGTGACTCGCCGGTGATCGCCCGGCGGGTAGGTCGCTTGGAATATACAGAACCGGGAGTTGCTGGGCGATCTGTTGACCTACCCTCATTACCGACGAGTAACGCGCGCCGACAGCCGAGTGCGAACGATGAGCGTGGAGGTCGAGGTCTGATGGCATACATGGTGAGCGGTGGAACCGGCTTCCTTGGTCGGAACGTATTGCCGAAACTTCTCGAACGAGATCCCGACTCTCAGGTCTATGTGCTGGTGCGCAAAGCATCCGTCGAGCGGATGGAGCGGCTGGCAGCCACCTGGGTGGGCGGCGATCGAGTGGTTCCGATCGTCGGGGACCTCACTGCGCCGGGACTGGGCCTCGAGAAGCCGCCGCCGGCAGCAGATCACGTCCTGCATCTCGGTGCGGTGTACGACATGACCGCAAGCGCCGAGGAGTCGAAGGCGGCCAACGTCGACGGCACCCGATCGATGATCGACCTGGCTCACGAACTCGACGCCACGTTCCACCACGTGTCCTCAGTGGCGGTGGCGGGTGACCACGCCGGCGTCTTCACCGAGGACGATTTCGATCTGGGGCAAGGCCTTCCCTCGCCTTACCACGAGACGAAGTTCATCGCCGAGCAGTTGGTTCGTCAATCACCGGGACTGAAGTGGCGGGTGTATAGGCCTGCAATCGTCGTCGGTAACTCAGAGACCGGCGAGATGGACAAGATCGACGGCCCTTACTACTTCTTCACCGCACTGAGAATGCTCAGCCGACTGCCGTCGTTTCTGCCCACCGCGGTACCTGACATCGGTACCACCAACATGGTGCCTGTCGACTACGTGGCCGCGGCGCTCGTGGAGCTCATGTTGCAGCCCGGCCTCGACGGGCGGGCCTTCCATCTGGTCAACCCGAAGCCCCAGTCGGTCCGCGAGGTCTACGGAGCACTGGCGCGTGCCGCAGGTGCGCCGATGGCAGTGGGCTCCGTACCGGCGCCGATCGCACGTCCGCTTCTCGGGCTCGGCGATCTACCGGGCGTGAAGATCGCGCGCGATCTCGTGCTCGACCAGATCGGGATACCACCCGTGGTCATCGAACATCTCACGTTCCCCTCCCTGTTCGCCTCGGCGACCACAAGAGCGGCACTGGCCGACAGTGGTCTGGCAGTACCGAAGTTCGGATCGTATGCCGACAAGCTCTGGCGGTACTGGTACGACCATCTGGATCCCGATCTGGCCCGAAGGCCCAGTCCCGCAGGAGAACTCGCAGA
This sequence comes from Williamsia sp. R60, assembly GCF_054063855.1. Taxonomy (NCBI): domain Bacteria; kingdom Bacillati; phylum Actinomycetota; class Actinomycetes; order Mycobacteriales; family Nocardiaceae; genus Williamsia; species Williamsia sp. R60. Next base: position 662,756 of record NZ_JBSSGR010000004.1, on the reverse strand, counting down.
CCGGGTTGTGATGATCACGGGTGCATCGTCGGGAATCGGTCTGGCCTCTGCGCACAAGATCGCCCAGCGTGGAGCGACGGTCCTGCTCATCGCTCGCGGCGCAGAGGACCTACAGGCGGCCGTGGAAGACATTCGGGCAGAGGGGGGTTCGGCGTTCGGCTACCCGTGCGACATCACCGATCACGAATCGGTGGAGACCATGGTCAAGACGGCCCTCGACGAACACGACCACGTCGACTACCTCGTCAACAATGCCGGTCGTTCCATCCGGCGGAGCATCGCGCAGTCGACGGACCGGATGCATGACTTCGAAAGAACCATGGCGGTCAACTACTTCGGGGCCGTTCGGTTGGTCCTCGCGCTGCTGCCATCGATGCGCGAGCGTCGTTTCGGCCACATCGTGAACATCTCGTCCATCGGGGTGCAGAGCAAGGTGCCGCGGTTCTCGGCGTACGTCGCGAGCAAAGCCGCGCTCGATGCGTTCAGCGACGTGATCGCGTCGGAAACCCTGGACGACGGGATCACGTTCACCTCGATCCGGATGCCGTTGGTGCGGACTCCGATGATCGCGCCCACGACGATCTATCAATCGCTTCCTGTGGCCTCACCCGACGACGCGGCGAAGATGGTGGTCCGCGCGCTCGAGAAACGTCCCGACAGGATCGACACTCCAGTCGGTACCGCAGCCGAGTTCACCGGGTTGTTCGCGCCCCGCTTCAAACACCTTTTGTTGCATCAGGCCTACCGCCTGTTCCCGGACTCCGCCGCGGCCAAGGGTGCGCCGGCGGACGACGGAGCCACTTCACCCGAGCCGTCGGCGGATCGTCAGACGCGGTCGAGCCTGCCGGCCACCCCGCCGATCCCCAAGTCCGCGAAGCGGATTGCCCGCCTCGTCCCCGGAATCTACTGGTGACCGGTCACCCGTCCATCCCTGTCATCCGAATGGTGATGTTGATCCGGCCCTGAGCCAGACCACAACTGGATGGTGCGGTCCCCGGGTATATCTTCGTGACCCCGTGGTAGGCCAGCCGCGAAGGCCCGCCGAAGACGAACAGATCGCCGGATTCGAGGTCGATGTCGGTGTACGGGCGATTGCGGCTCTCGGTGTTCCCGAATCGGAATCGGCATGTGTCACCGATCGACAGGGAGACAACAGGCGCTCTGGAGAGCTCGTCCTTGTCCTGGTGCATCCCCATGCGTGCAGAGTCGTCGTAGTAATTGACGAGGGCGACGTCCGGCGCATAGGCCTCCCCGGACGGCGTGTGCTCGACAGCGTCTGCGACTGCCTTACGACCGAGTCGGGCCATCCAGTCCGGGAAGTCGAGGACTCGCGCACCGTTGACATCGGTGGCCGTCCGGCTGTACCTATACGGCTGCCAATGCCACCCGAGACACACCATTTGCACCGACATCTCACGCCCGCGCACCCGCGCCGCGCGGATGGGTACCGGTCCGGTCGCCCACTCGTTGAACTGCGCCACGAGCCACCGCTGCTGCTCGAGCGTCAACCAGGCCGGGATGTGGACCGCGCCGGGTGCGAGCTCCCGGCGAGGCCGGTGGGGGAATCCCTCATCGAGCAGGAGCTGATTCAATTGGTGGGCTCCTTTCAGGTCATCGCCGGCGCCGGCCGGCCGGTACAAAACGGTTGTCCCGCCCCGAGGCGGATTCTGACGATGAGCAGTTGACCGAGGTTCGGTTCGAACTGTGAACGCGTGTTCAGTAGCGTATTGGCATTCGGCAATTGTGCCGACCGATGGTTGAGGAAGACGGGGAAGTCGTGCACGTCGAGGAGAAGTCTCCACGAGCGGTGACGCCGCGGTGGAGTTTGCGCCGTGAACTTGTCGTCACCGCCAGGCTCAACGCCGACAACGTCTGGGTCGCAAGCCTGCCGCCGGTGCTCTTCACGTTGACCGCTGCCCTGCGATTCGACCTCGATACGATCGATCTGGCCGTCGCGATGGTCGCGAGTGTGCTGTGGTCGATGCTCTTCATCTATGTCTTCGACACCGCCAATCAAGCGGGCGGCTCTGAAGAAGACCATGCGAACAAGCCCTACCGCCCGATTCCGTCAGGCCTGGTCACGCCGGCCGGGATGTGGCGCAGGAACTACGTCGGCTCGGCCATCTTTGTCGGCCTGTCAGCAACGCTCGGTCTCACCACCTTTGTTGCCGCCCTCGTCTGGATCGTGACGGTGCAGACCACGCACCGTTTCCTCAAGCCCCGGTTCTACATCTTGTGGAAGCCGGTCACGACGTGGGTAGGTGTGATCGCACAGCTCGGGGGTTCGTGGGCGATAGCGCATTCGCTGGACGCCACAACCTGGTTCTGGATCGTCGCGCTGGCCACGATGTTCATCATCCCTCTCTCGATTGAAGATGTCCGGGACATGGGCGGCGACCGGATCATCGGACGGGTGACCCAGCCGCTGCTCTTCGGCGCCACCGCTGTGCGCACCTGGTTCGTGGTGATGATGGTGATCTGGCCGGCGGTCGGTTATCTGGTGCTGTTCCGCACCAGCGGTGGATCCGATGTCGCAGTCGCGATCGCCTCAGGGCTGATGGCGTTGTTGTGTTGGCCGACGGCCGTACTCACCGCGATCCGCAACACTCAGGCGCGGAATCGTCTGGCCTACAAGTTGTACAGCCTCGTCCACGTGGCGCTCACGATGTGCGCGGTGATCGTCCTGGCCTGAGCCCGCTTCGGCGGGATCGGCAAGAGGCCATGATGGTCGATTTACGGCACCGGTGGGATCGGTACTGGCATCATCAGACCTCGTGACGAAGACAGCATCACTCGTACGCATCGTAGTGGCATACTCCATCGCCATCCTGGTGGCCGTCCTCTGGTTGGGATGGGGCCCGAAGACGGCGTGGCTGTGGCTGGACACGTTGATTGCCGACGTTCTGGCGACCGTGGTCATCTTCGGGTTCAGCCGGTTCTATCGCAACTCCAGTTTTTACGACGCCTACTGGAGTGTCGTTCCGCCGCTCCTGATGATCTATTGGTGGGTCGGCGGCGACCTCGGTATCGATGAGCTGCATTGCTGGTTGGTCGCGATCGTGGTGACGCTCTGGGCAGTACGGCTGACGGCGAACTGGATCCGCGGTTTTCCCGGCCTGCACCACGAGGACTGGCGGTACGGGATGCTGCGCGGTCAGGCAGGCCGATTCGAGTTCGTCACCGATCTTCTTGCCATCCACGTGATCCCCACCTTGCAGGTCTTCGCGGGGATGCTCCCGGTCTACATCGCCGTCACCCGCCCGGGCGACGACATCGTCGGGCTCACCGCAATTGCGTTCGTCCTCGGATTGGCCGCGGTAGGGCTCGAGCTCGTCGCCGACGCTCAGCTACATCGATTCGTTCGGGACAGAAGACCTGGAGAGGTGATGGACAGGGGTCTGTGGGGCTGGTCGAGACACCCGAACTATTTCGGGGAGTTCGGTTTCTGGTTTGCCTTGGCGCTGTTCGGGCTCGCTGTGTCGCCATCTGACGCGTGGTGGTTGTTCCTGGGCGCAGCGGCCATGCTCGGGATGTTCTTGGGTGCCAGCATCCCGATGATGGAGAAGCGCAGCCTGGAACGCCGCGCGGGATACCAGGACGTGATCGACCGCGTACCGAGGTTTGTCCCATGGCGTCCGCGACGGGTGACCGTGTGACACGCAAGCGAGTTGTCGTGGCCGGCCTCGGCGACAGTGGGGTGCTGACAGCGATTCACTTGGCGGGCCACGTCGATGTCGTGGGTATCTCGGTCAAACCTGGTCTGGTCAGCGGGCAGGAATTGGGAACGCGGTTGAGCCGACCGGACGACTGGTCTCGTGACTACTGGGTCTCCTTCGACCGCTTTCGGGGCCTCGATGGCGTTCGCACGGTCCACGGCACGATCACCGACGTCGACCTGGTGGCACGAACCCTGGCCGTGAGGAGTGCGGACGACTCGACGTCGATCGAATCCTATGACGCCCTGGTCATCTCGACAGGAGTCAGCAACGGATTCTGGCGCACACCCACGATGCAGTCGCCCGATGAGGTCAGGGCCGGTCTACTCGCAGCGCATGAACGGCTCGCTGCGGCACCATCTGTGATGGTGATCGGAGGCGGCGCGGCAGCTGTCAGCAGCGCGGCCAACGTGGCAGGCACGTGGCCGGACAAGAAGGTCAGCCTGTGGTACCCCGGCGAGAGAGCTCTTCCCCAACACCACATCCGAACCTGGCGCCGTGTTCGTGGCCGTTTGATGGACCTCGGAGTTCAGCTCCACCCGGGCCATCGTGCCGCCTTGGACGACGGGTTCGTCGGCGATGAGATCACAACAGGATCCGTCACGTGGACCACCGGGCAGGCTGCGGTGTCTGCCGATGCTGTGTTGTGGGCGGTCGGCCGCGTACGTCCGAACACCGGCTGGCTGCCCGAAAACGTGCTCGACGCAGAGGGATTCGTTCGCGTGAACGATCAGCTGCAAGTACCGGGGCACCCGGGTGTTTTCGCTCTGGGGGATGTGGCTGCGAGCGATCCCTTGCGTGGGTCGGCTCGGAACAGGGCCGACCGCCTCGTCGCTCGCAACGTTCGTGCGGAATTGGCCGGGCGTTCATTACGGGCTTACCGTCCGCGCAATCGGAGGTGGGGGTCAGTCCTAGGCGTCCAACCGGACGGCCTCGAGGTGTTCACACCCTCGGGCCGCCCGTTTCGCTTTCCGGCCTGGTCGATCGACCGGGTGCTGCAACCGTGGATAGTCAGGCGGGGAATCTACGGGGGAGTGAGGAATCGTGACTCCGAGAGTTCCGGGGTCAAGTCATGAATGGCCATGTTGCATACAGCAAATCGGCCCGTTGCCGTGAGGCGACGGGCCGATTCGGTCAACCATTGCGCTGCCGGTACGAAGCCCGTTCAGCGACTGATCAGGGCAGGCCGTTCAAGAAGAACTGGAGGACATCGATGGCCCAAGGGTTGGTGTTGAGGAAGTTGTCGATGGCAGCGTCGAGCGACGTGTAGGTACTCATAGGACACATCTAAGCAAGAGTCCCCGGGACGCGCGACCGCTGCCCCGTCGACACGCCGGTGGGTCGGCGCGGCGTCCGCATGTTTCCCGCGTGTCCCTGGCGAAAACCATTCACCGAGAACGCACCAGCTCCAAGATGGTGATCTCTGGCGCCGCGCCGACACGGGTCGGAGGACCCCACGCTCCGGCACCCCGTGTTGTGTACAAGGTGGTCTCGCCCACTCGGTCCAGGCCTTCTACAGATGGCTGTTGCAGCGGCACGAGGTAGCGGATCGGCCACATCTGACCTCCGTGGGTGTGACCGGAGAGCTGGAGATCGACACCCATGTCGGAGGCGTCGAACGCCTGGCGCGGTTCGTGGGCCAGGAGCAAACCGAAGCGTTCGCGGTGCAGCCCGTCGAGTGCTCGGCCGAGGTCGGGCTCGTAGGGCTTCGGAGACGAGTAGTCGTGGATGCCGATGATGTCGATGCTTGCGCCCCCTCGTTCGACCACGGCGTGCTCGTTGCGAAGCGTCCGGATGCCGAGCCTGTCCCACACGTCGAGCCACCGGCCTCCGTCGTCGGCATAGAACTCGTGGTTGCCGCTGACGCCGTACACCCCGAGTGGCGCCGCCAGCCGTTCGAGTGGTTGCAGGTCGCCGGCCACCTTCTCGACCGTTCCGTCGACGAGATCGCCCGCGATGGCAACGAGGTCGGGGCGTTCGGCATTCACTGTTTCCACCACGCGTGCGGTGAACTCGCCGCCGCGAGTGGGCCCCACGTGGAGATCGGAGATCAGAGCCACCCGCAATCCGTCGAACTCGTCGGGAAGCGCCGCGAGCGGCACGGTGACACGGACGACCTCAGGTCGTGCCGCTTCGACCACTCCGTAGCTCGTCGTAGCAACGGCAGCTATCACCACCCCCACGGTGGCAGTCCGGATCGCGCGGCGACGGGACGAATCGAACGACTCGCTCCGCGAGCCCCGAAGACGCCGAACCATCCGCGCGAGAAGGGATGCCAAGGCAGTGACCGCAAGTCCGAGTACGAGGTAAAAGACTGTTCCCAGCCACACCCATCCGGCGAATCCGGGGATGCGAGCCCACGACGGGTCGAGCAGCTCCCCGCTGCCGACACCGATGATCGCCAGTACCCACAGCAGTCCGAGGAGGATGTCGACGATGATCGACCACGGGCGGGCAACGCCGGTGGCTCGGACAAGTCGCCGGTGGAGCCAGTAAGACACCAGCGCGAGCAGTAGTGCGAAAACAAGAAACCGCGTCATGAATGCTCGGCGAGACAATCAGAGCGGGAGGCGGTGATCGGGGACGTCATCGTTCGAATTGTCGCAGACGTCTGACTGCATCCGAGACGCCCGAGGCGGTCAGCCCCGTCCGGCTGCAGCCCGCAACGGGGTGGGCGGGGCGTTGTCCACGAGATCATGTGTGACCCGATATGCCGCCCGCATCCGATCCATGTCCTCGTCGCGCGCGAGATAGGCACTGCGGGTCAGCCGCTCAGGGTCCCCGGCCACGGCCAGCCGGACACGCGCGGCGACAGCCAGGAGCGGACCGACGCGACCCACGATGTGCTTGAGTCGACCGTCGGGAATGTGCAACTCGTCGGCCGCATCGTCGCCGATGAACACCCTCTGCAGCGATCGCATCAGTGTGGAGGCGGCCGCGTGGCGGATCCGTTGCGGTCCAGGCAACGCATTGGCGAGTTCGGGGATTAGATAGTCGTCGGTGAGTGCCACGACGAAGTCGCGGTCGTCTTCACCGGGCCCGGGTGAGGTCAACCGGTACAGTTCCTCGATCCGGATCTGATCGGATTCGCTGACCGGGTTGAGCTGCTCGTCCATGCCGACGACATGTCCGACGTATCTCCACAGATGGTAGATGTCTGCGAGTTCGCGGTCTGTGAACCGAACGCCCAACTTGTGCATCGCGTCGATGGCGATGTGGCCGAACTCGGCCAGCGTGAACGCCATGTAGGGCTGGGGGATGGGCACTCCCCATGCTGCCTCTTCCCACACCTCCAGATCCCGAAGGGCGCGGCGCACGTGCGCATGGATCATCCGAACCCGCACGGTGTACGCGAAGCCGTCGCCGCCACGACGCATCCCCCCGGGTGTGATCACACTGCGCAGCCACTCGCCGACCTCAACCGATCGAATGGCCGGCTGGGATACGTACCGGCCTGTCAGTGCCAGCGGCTTCCCGGCGATGGTGTTGCCTGCACCCCGCACCAGCGACGCCGCCCCCAGCACGATTCCCAGCGCGGCGGTGTGGCGAATCAGTGCATCGGCGGCGCGGTCGAGCCGCTCATGGTCTACCCAGTCGGGTTCGGTGTCCAGAAACTTGAAGAGATCCTGCAGAGATTGCGGAGCGTCTGACACCGCCTGAACACCGTCGGCGAGCGCAGTCCACACGGCTTCGGTTGCCGAGGAGGCCGACGTCTCGGAGAAGTCGTCGTTCACGACGGCATCCGCCAGGTCGTCGCCCAGCCACATGGCCTCGAGCCATACCCGACCGGCGTCGCCGAATCGGGCGACCGCTACATCGGTATTCACCAGGTCATTCGGTGGCGCTGTAGTCATGATCTCAGTCAAACACGAGGAATCCTCACTTACTATTCACTTTTGTGACCACCCAGAAAACCCGTACGACCCCACCACATCGACGCGTGACACCGCGACAGAAACGCGGAGTCGAGATGCGTGAGGCGCTGTTGGAGGGAACCGTGGAGCTTCTCCGGCGCGAACCCTCGCGGCGACCGACAACCCAGCAACTGGCCCAGTTTGCACACGTCAGCATCGGTACGGTGTATCGCTACTTCGCTGATATGGACGCCATCATCGACGACCTGCGGACCACCGCGGTTCACGAGATCACCACCGAACTGGCAACCGGCGTCGGCAGCGCCATGGACAAGGATCCGATGGACGCCATGGTGATCGTGGTGGAAACCCTCACTTCTGCATTCGAGAAACACGCCCCTGTGCTCCGCGCTTCATTTGCCTCGGATGAGGCGGAGTTCGGTGACGCCTGGCGCGAGGTCGAGGGCCCTTTGGTACCGCTGGCCCGCGTTCTCCCCGCCCGTCTGCGCCCCGACCTGGAGGGCGCGGCGCTCGACGACCTCGTCTTCCTCACGATGGGCGCGACCGCAAGCCTTTGTCTGCGCATTGCTCTACTACGACCTGAACATTCTGACCGACAGAATCTGATCTCGACCGGCGCGCGAATGTTGCTCGCCGCATTCGATCGCACCTGAACACCTAATCTGAGAGGTATTCCTCGCGGTCCGGCCCGGTCACCTGATGGTCATGAAGCGGGCTGATGGTTCACACCACTGTTTTTCGGGAACTGACATCGACACGACGCCGAATGCCCCCGAGCTCATCTTCGATCAGTCCACTAGTGTCGAATCAGACATTCGTTATTTCGGGAAAGGGAGTTCATGCCGCAGGGCTCGCTTCGTCACCGATTGGGTGTGGATCGACCTTCGCCTCTGCTCAAACAACTTCCGTTCGTCGCGCTCTTCTCGGTGGCGGTAGTCCTCAGTGGGACCATCCCGACGCTGGTCGTCAGTGATGCGCGGGTGCTGGTGAGCGCAGTGGTGGTCACCGTGATCGCAACCGTTCTTGCGGTTTTCTTCTCCCGTGACGAATCGTTGTATCGGTATGGCTTCATCGTTCCCACGCTCGATCTCTTCGCGTGTGGCGCGCTTCGCTTCGCCACCGGAGAGAGCAGGTCGATCTTTGCGTCCCTGCTGATACTCCCGGTGATCTGGTTTGCCAGTTCAGAAGGCCGCCGGTTCATCTTCTATTCGTTCCTCGGTGTGTGTGCGGCCCTTCTTGTGCCATTTGCACTGGGCACGAGTGTGTCCGACAATCCCAACGAGTTGTGGCGCGGATTGTTCAGCGCGTGTGCATTCACATTCGCAGCGACCGTGGTGAACGAATTGTCGCGGCTGTCGAGAAAGAAACTGTCTGTCATCCAACGCCGAGAGCGTGCGACGACCAGTGAACTCGACCAGGCTTCGCGGGTTCAGCGGGCACTGTTGCCGAAGAGTGGAACACCGCTGCCGAGCTATCAGGTTGCCGGCGCATGCATTCCGTCAACCGCGATCGGCGGCGATTTCTTCGACTGGTATCCCATCCGCGGAGGTCTGGGTTTCACCCTCGGAGACGTGATGGGCAAGGGTGTCGGTGCGGGCATCATCGCGGCGACAGCTCGCGCTGTGGTGCGAAGCGCCCGCAACGATGAGGACCCGGTTGTCGCTTTCACGCGGACCGCAGACTGCCTCGCAACCGATTTGGGAGACACAGAATCGTTCGCGACGCTTTTCCACGCCAGGATTCGCGCCGAGGACGGCCGGATGCTCTACGCCGACGCCGGGCACGGACTGACAGTGGTCGCTCGCGCCGACGGATCGTGGGAGCGACTCGGATCGAAAGACCTACCGCTGGGGCTCGGACTCGACGACGACTGGACGATGCAGGAACTGTTCCTCCAACCGGGGGACATGGTGGTGTGCTTCAGCGACGGTGTTCTGGACCTGTACGACGGATCGATGGCCGCTGTCGACCACGTCGCAGCCATCGCCGTGGGAGCATCATCCGCCAGCGAGATCGTGGACGCGATCTCTGGCATGGCATCCCGGACGAACAATCCTGATGACGTCACCGTGGTGGCACTTGCCAGGCTTGCAGTGGCGACGGCCTGACGCGCGGCTACCCGGATCGCTGTCGAGACGGTCAGCGATCAGGGCGTGCGTGCTCCCTGCACAGACGGGGTCGGCGACAGGGGAGTCACAGGCCGAGTGCCTTGTGGATCGTCGGCCACGAACGATGCAGATCGTCGTTCCAATAGCCCCAGGAATGCAGGCCTTCTCGGTAGTCGAACTCGATGTCTACGCCCGCTGCCTCGGCCTTGGTCTCGAAGGTCCGGGTGCAGGCCAACGCTGCGGCCTCGAGAGCTCCGCCGACGGGTGAGGCAAGCCCCGCCACGCCCATCGACCAGTCCGGCACACCGCTTCCGACCGCGACGTACAGCGGTTTGCCGCGCAGGGCACCGATATTCGCGCCTGGATCGTGCGCAAGCCACGCCTCGTTGTAGGCCGGACCCCACATGTTGGCCGGATCCCCGCCGCGAGTCATCACGCTTGCGGTGGTGGCATTCTGGGCGGTCTGGTCTCCGAGGTCGAGGCAGCCGCTGAAAAGCGCAGCGCCGCTGTAGAGATCAGGGTTCCGCACGGCCAGCATCAATGCGCCGGTGGCACCCATCGACAACCCTTCGATGGCATTGCGGCCGTTGCCCTCGAACGTCGAGTCGATGAGCGGGGGGAGTTCGCGGGTGAGGAATGTTTCCCACTTGTTCCTGCCCAACGCGGGATCGTCATGTTTCCAGTCGGTGTAGTAACTGCCGGTGCCGCCGATGGGAAGCACGACGTTGACGTTCTTGTCTGCCATGAACTCGACGATGTCCGTGTACTGAGTCCATCCGCTCTGGCTGTAGCCCGAATAGACACCGGCGTCGATGCCGTCGAGCATGTAGAGCGCCGGGCGTGGGGTAGCGACTCTTGGCCGCGCCGGCAACAACACATCAACACGAACGGTCCGGCGCATCATCGGCGAGTAGACGGTGAGCTTTGCTCGCTGAGGCGTCACCATCACCAACATCTCGATGCGTGCAGGCGCCGCAAGGCCGTCAGTCATAGGAGCCGCCCTCGCCGCAGGCGTTGCCGCAAGCTCACTTATGACACAGAAGATCACAATGGCCACAATGGCCGAAAACCGCCGTCTCACTTACTGATTCCCCCGCGCCGTCGATTCTGGGCTCCCGACCCCGCGACAGTAAACCACGACCCCAGGTCGACTGCCTGATGGTCGCGACAACCGATCAACCGCACGGCGCAGCGATAAGCGTCGGACAACGGATGTGTTCACATGAGCTGCATGGTGCAGAGCGGTTGCCTACGCTGGTTGAGCACGCCACTTCGGCTACCTCGACTCCAAGGTGAAACCAATGACGAATCGGCCAAACCCTCTGACGGTGTTTCTCGCCGACTCTCCTTCAGCCGAGGAGCCGGCGCGCGCTGTCGCACGCATTGCGCTCGGATCGGCCTTGGTGTTCGCGGGTATCGGGCACCTGACGTTTGCGCGACAGGACTTCCAAGCACAGGTTCCGGACTTCGTGCCATTCGGCCCGGACGTGACCGTTCTCGCTTCAGGTGTGGTCGAGATCGCGCTGGGAACTTCGACCGTCTTCCTCAAACGCCGCCGAGCCGCTATCGGTCTCGTGTTGGCCGCGTTCTTCGTCGCGGTGTTTCCGGGCAACCTGGCGCAGCTGATCAACCACCGTGATGCGTTCGGGCTCAACACCGACCAGGCCCGGGCCACCCGATTGCTCTTCCAGCCGGTGTTGATCGCATGGGCGCTCTGGTCGACCGGGGCGTGGTCGGCGCTTCGCCGGCAGCGGGCGGGTCACCCCTCGTAGCTCGCCCACGTCCGACGGTGGACCGTCGATCCGTCAGCGATCGCTGTCACCCGCCCGCTGAAGCCCGGCTATGGAGCTGACGGTGCCGAAGACGCTCCACTCGTAACCGGGGGTGTGGTCGTCGCCGAAGGAGTGTCCAACGCAGGTACCTCGGTGTTCACCTGTGACTGTTCTGCAGTGGGCGTGGTGGTTGCGGGGGTGTCGGTGGGCGCGACGGTCCCAGTCGCTGCCGGTTCCGTTCCGGACGTTGGCCCGCTGGGCGCGGACTCCGTCGCCGATGGGTCGGCGCTCGGATCAACGCTATTGGGCGCGGTTGCTGTCTCCGGGATGTCGGACGGAAGCACCGAGGGAGTTTGCGCCGCGAGCAATGCGGCGTCGGTGACCTTCGCCGATCCGTCGGGCACCGGTGATCCCGAGGCAGTGACCACCTGGGTCTTGGCGGTGACAGGCGGGGTGCTGCGTAGCGCCTGCGTCACTTCTTCTCGCCCATCGCGGAGTCCGCGGCCCCAGTTCTCCCAGGTGTGCCCGCCGTAATTGGGAAGGACGACCACGTTGGCGCCGCTTTGTCTGGCCTGCATCTGCATCAAGATGGTCGATACTGCCGACAACATCTCCAAGGCGATGGCGCTGATCTGATCCTGCGGGGCCAGATGGGCGAGTTCACCGGGTGTCAGCAAGCCGTTACCCGAGGAGATGATCAGGACCTGCCCGTTGTCCTTCAACTTGCTGACGTTCTTCGAGGGGTCGTTCTCGGTCCACTGCGCACTGCCGGGGGGACCCCACATGTTGAGGATGCCGTTTGTGTAGTTGGAGACCAACGTCTGAGACGCGAAGACGCCGAGAGCGCCCAGCGGGTTGTCGGTTTGGTAGTACCCCGACATCGCCTGTACGACTTTGAACTGCTCGGGGTGACGTTCGGCCAGGGTGACCGCGGGGCCGGCCGACATCGACAAGCCGATGATGGCGTTGTTGGACGGGCTCACGCCGAAGTTCTGTGCGAGATATGCGGGCAATTCGTCGGTCAGGAACGTCTCCTGCTTGATGGTGCTGTTCTGGTCGCCCGCGCCGCCGTTCCAGTCGGTGTAGAAGGAGGATGCGCCGCCCACGGGCATCACCAGCGTGGTGTCGGTGGTGTGGTCGTAGACGTCCGCGGCCCTCACATCGGTTGTCCACGCCGAACGATCCTCGCGGGCTCGCATGCCGTCGAGGAGATACACGCCTTGGTCACTGCCCTGCGACGCGCGAATCTGTACCGTCACCCACTTGTTCTGCGACGGGGACCAGACCGGGCAGTTCTGTACGTAGCTGCCGGATGAGTCCCACGAACAACCATCTCGCAGCACCTCCGGATGGCCGGTCAGCGCGGATGCGGACGTGAATGTGAACAGGAACGAACTCGCGGCCGTCAACCCGATACTGAGCACGGCCACAACAGCACTCATGACCAGGATCCGGGGCCTGCGCCGACCACTGGACCTGCGGGGCTGCTTGTCGGGCGAGTCGATTCTCCAAGCTGGAACGAGATTGCCGCTGGGGATTGCAGGTGAGGGCATGCGGGGACTGGCTCCTTGATCTCGGTCCCCGACGACTAAGGCACTGTAGGAGATGTCGTCTTCGGGCGGTGCCGCGTTACCCGTCGAACGAAAATCTCTTCTGGTGCCGCCAGTGCCGTCGCTCGACACTGGAGATTGGCCCACTATAGGGCCCCGCACGCGACGTAGGTCGTCGATCTGCAAATTCCTGCGCTGGATTGTTCGATGGCATGGATGAGACACCGGGAGGCCCGGTGCTCGCGGCGGCGTATCCGTCGCTTCTCTGGACGGCTGCGTGCAGTCGGGCGGCGTTGAACCGGCTGCTTCGTCACGCGATTTCCAGCGCGAGTGAACCGGGCTGCCTTTTTGTATTCACGCCGCGAACGCGCGGCGAAGACACCTACTCAGTGCAGGAAACGCTCCCCGGACGCCGAGCCGGTAACCCCCGAAGCTGTGACCCCAGCTGCTTGATTCGCCGCAGCCTGCATTCCCGGCAATCGCCGAGGCATTGCGAATGCAGATCAATGATCGCGAAACTGGATTCGTGGACGGGTACCACCGTTGCTGGTCGATCGGCGAGACGATTAAACGTGAGCTTCGGTGGCTCACAGGGACTCTCGTGGACATGCTCGACTCAACTGTCATCCCAGTGGTCGAGAAGCCGTCCGCGTCGTTGTGTTGAACCCTGGCTCATCGCTGTATTTCTGCGGCGGAGTCACGAGCTAGACGAGCTGGTTCCCCGACCAAGTTGCTAGCACAGCTCATTACCAGAACCATGTTTCCGAGCCAGCGAACACGCGCGAAGAGGTTCGGTAAATCACAGTTCGACCAGCATGACCGAATTGGCGATCTGGTAACGGACTTTCTGTGTTTAAATTGCGCATCAGACGATTAGTGGGGAATTGCATTTGGTGAACGGCGAGACGGACTGAAAGCGGCCATTGCGGGCGAACCAGTCCTGACGTCGAACAACCGGGTTTTGGGGTATGCAGTGCCACGGAAGGGATCCGTGAGTATGAAGACGCGTGAAGATTGCGGGCGAGGTGGCTGTGCTGATGCACCACACCCAGCTCAGAGCTGAAGTCGAGGACCGGGGTATGTCGGATACTCGCACTTGGAAGGACCCCAAACGTCACCTGTGGCCGCTTTGTCTACTCGTGCCTGCCGGGCCGTTCATCGCGTGCCTGCTGGCGAACAGTGTGTCGGGGTTGCTCTGGGGTTTCGGTGGTTACCTGCTCCTCGTGGTCGTCCCTCTCCTCGACCTGATCCGAGGGCCCGACCGCGCCGGACCGCCGGATGATGCGGTGCGGACGTTGTCGGCGGACCGGTACTACCGGTGGTGCACCTACATCTTCGTCCCGCTCCAGTACGCGGGCCTGTTCTTCGGCTTCTGGTGCCTTGCCTTCGCGGACATGACCAGGGGTGAGCGGGTAGGTCTTTCGATCACTCTGGGCATGAGTGCCGCGATCGGAATCAACGCCGCTCACGAATTGGGCCACAAGCGCGAGAAATTGGAACAGGGCCTGGCCAAGATCGCGTTGGCGCAGTCGGTGTACGGGCACTTCTACGTCGAACACAACGTCGGCCACCACGTGAAGGTCGCAACCCCTGCAGATCCGGCGAGCGCGCGATTCGGCGAGTCCTTGTTCGCGTTCTATCCCCGCGCGCTCTATGGAGGACTTGTCTCGGGTATCGAGCTCGAAACCGCTCGTCTACATCGTCAGGGCCACCGATTCTGGAACTGGCGCAACACAATTCTGCAGTCCTGGTCGGTGAGTGTCGCGATTGTCGTCGTCATCGTCGCTGCCTTCGGGTGGGCGATGCTGCCATATTTCGCGCTGCAGGCGGTCATCGGCATGCTTGTACTCGAAGCGGTGAACTACATCGAGCACTACGGTTTGCTGCGAATGCCCACTCCGGACGGAAGATTGGGAAAGGTGCGTCCTGAGCACAGTTGGAATGGTGACCACCTCGTCAGCAACGTCGTCTTGCTCAACTTGCAACGGCACTCCGATCACCACGCGCGCGCCGGACGGCGGTACCAGGCCCTTCGTAGTTGCAGCGAGGCCCCACAATTTCCTGCGGGCTACGCCATGATGGTGGTTCTGGCGTTCATCCCGCCGCTGTGGCGCAAGGTGATGGATCCCCGCGTGCTCGGCCACTACAACGGCGACCTCTCCAGGGTGAACGTTCACCCGCCGAAGGCCGACAAAATCGAGCAGCGCTACGGCGCCGCGTTAGCCGGGAGCTCTGCCAGATGAGCGCAGTAAAGGCGGTGGGCAGAACTGTCCGCTCAGGTCGGCGATTCGGACAACGTGAGGATGCACGTCATCAGCCTGCGGCTGAAGCAACGCACGTACGATTCGCGGGCGAGGACGAAATCGCGCGGTGGGACGAACTGATCCTGCTGAGCCCAGACGAGGGCACCGTCTATCGCGGTCGCGCCAACATCGATGGCATGGCCTTACAGGGTGCCAGGCCCGTCTATCTCATCGTGGGCGGTTACGCAGTGACGGCGTTCCAGGTGGACGTGCCGCTTGTGGGAGCGCTCTGGGTGCTTTTCGGACCGCCTGTCCTCGACGTTCACGATCTGCTCCGGTCCGGCCGCGCAGTGGCTGCGTTCGGGGCAGAGAACGGGATCACCGCGGTTCGGGTGCGTTCCCAACTGAAGGCGAATGCAGACGACGCCAAACTCCTTCGTGCCCAGGGTTTTACGCGGGTGCCGACGTGGTTGGACGACAGCACGGTCATCGTGGATCTGCGCGGCAGCGAACTCGACGTGCAGGCTCGCTTCAAGAAGCGAGCGCGAAAGTCGATCCGTCGTGCAGCGCAGGAAGGTGTGACGGTCGAACGGGTCCCGGCCACCGACGAGAACTGCCGCATCCTGTACGAGATGCTCGACGCCACCAGCGGTGGCCGGTTCAGGATCCCCGGCCTCGAGACGTCGACTGCGCTGTTCCAGCAGTACGAAGCGTCCGGCGACGGTCAGCTGTTCCTGGCTCGGCACCAGGGCGAGGTGGTGGTCGGCGCGTTCGTCTCGAAATTGGGCAAGAATGCGCTCTACCTGGGGGCGGGCTCGATTCGCAAGCGCCCTGGCGACCCGTTCCTGTGTGGACTGGGAGGTAGCCGCGCGGCGTACGCGCTGCAGTGGGAGATCATGCAGTGGGCGCGGGAGCAGGGATGCGAGCGATACGACCTCGACGGGACACCGTCGACGTCGACCATTTCCGATCCATCTCATCCCCGCCACGGGGTAGGCCAGTTCAAGACCGCGTTCAGTGAAGAAATCACCGACTACCTCGGCGCCTACCAGATAGCTGTTCGTCCCCGGCGGGCATGGACGCTGCGGCAACTCGAGATACTCACGTCACTGATCGACGAATCGCCACGGCTGAATCGGCTACGCGGTCGTCCGGTGCGTCCGAATCCGGACTACGTGTGGCTCGAGCATGGACCTGTCTGGAGCAGGTTACGTCGCCTGGGATGAGCCGTCGGGGAAGTCGCCCGCCGAAGTGGACGCAGGATCGGACTGCGTCAGAGAGCTGACCGTTTCCCGGCCGTTCAACTCGAGTGTTGCTGCGCAACTCTTTCGAGAATTTCGTGTGACGGTTTGGCGCAGGGGGGCAGCTGGACCTGTGGGCCCATCGAGGATTGAGGGCATACTGACTCCCGTGTCTGCGCCCGTTCCCGCACCGGTTGTTCTCGTCCACGGGATTCGTGTCAGCGGGGCGTCGTTGCACCGAATCGCTGCCGCGATCCCCGGCCGCGAAGTGGTGTTCCCGGATCTGCCCGGTCATGGCAGACGGGTGGGGGAGACGTTCACGCTCGCATGTGCCGTTGACACGGTGGTCAAGGCCATCGAGGAGCTCGGGTCACCCGCCATCGTTGCAGGCATGTCGATGGGCGGTTATGTCTCGATGGCCGTCGCGGGCAGGCGTCCAGATCTGGTCAGTGGGTTGGTGGCGATGTGCGCGACCGCACAACCCAGCCCGTTCTATGCAGCCCCGTTTCGGGCGTTCGGGGCGACGACCGCGTACCTGCCCGAGCAGGCAGCGGCCATCAGCAGGTGGCTCACCCGAGCATCGGTCGGGCGCCGAGTCGCTGAGGACATGGAAGTCGGTGGCCTCGCATTGGCATCGATCAAAGATGTTGTCGCCGAGGTCTCCCGTTTCGATGCCCTCGGCGAACTCGCGCGGTATCCAGGTCCGATCGAGTTCATCAATGGCGGCTGGGACCAGTTTCGCGTCAATGAACGCCGCTTCGAAGCGATTTCGCCCCGTGCTCATCTGACCGTGATACCTCGCGCCAGTCATTTGTTCCCGCTCATCCAGCCGGATGTCACGGGCAGAGCGATCGCCACGTTTGCACGAGCGATCGACGCAGGCGCCCTCAAGTCCATTTCAACGCCGGACGAGTTCCGGCGGACATCTGGTGGCGGCTGACGTGGCAGTTGTCAGGCGACTGTCGGAAAGCGTTGCTACACCGAATCTCTCACACGGAGGTCAGCTCTTGGGGGAGAGGTCGGCCCAGCGCTGTCCCCAGGGCATGGCTTGTTCGAGTTGTCCTGCGAGGCGCAGGAGCATGGCTTCACCACCAAGCTGAGCGGTGAACTGCACACCCATCGGAATGCCTTCCGGGGTCCAGTGGAGTGGCAACGACAGCGCGGGACGCCCGGTCAGGTTCGCCAACTGTGTGTAGGGCACCCAACTGAGGTTGTCCTGGATCATGTTGTCCACCAACGGGGCATGCCGCAGAAGGCCGGCTGTACGAGTTCTCAGAAGAGCGGACGCTGCCATGCGGGCAGGGCGGGGAGTGTCGAACGCGCCGATGCGTGGCGGAGGCTCGGCCAGCGTTGGCGTCATCAGCAGGTCATACTTCTCGAAATACGCTGTCAGTTGTCGTACATGTTCGTGTCGGCGCATGACCGCATCGACGTACTCGACACCGCCATGGGCTCGCCCCAGTGCGGCCATCACCCGCGTGTCCATCTCGAAATCAGAGTCGTCGCAACCTGATCGGCGTTTGGCGTCGTCCATTTCCCAGGCCAGGTACACGAACCAGGTCAGCAAGAAGTCGCGGGCCAGCGCCAGGTCGTCGAACGGCTGCTGGTCCAGGATCTCCACTTCGTGTCCGAGGTCGGCAAGAGCCTTCGCGGTGCCGTCGACTGCCACCACCGCTTCTGTATGGGGATCGGGATTGATGCCCGATGTGGAGCAGACACCGATACGTAGCCGTCCGGGATCGGCACCCACCTGTGAGCGGTAGATGTCAGGCGGGACGGAAGGCAGGAACGGGCCGCTCGGCTCGCCCCCGGCGAGCACATCGAGCATCGCCGCGGTATCCCGTACCGAGCGAGAGACAACCCCTTGCGCGGCGGCGCCGTGCATCGCCTCACCGATGGCTGGACCCATGGGGAGGAGCCCGCGGCCCGGCTTTAGACCGACCAGTCCGCAGCAGGCGGCCGGGATCCGGATGGAGCCACCGCCGTCGTTGGCGCCGGCGACCGGAACAATACCGGCGGCAACAGCCGCGGCGGATCCGCCCGACGAACCTCCAGGTGTCCGAGTCAGATCCCACGGGTTGCGCGCGGGCCCGAACAGTTCGGGCTCGGTGATCCCCTTGGCGCCGAACTCGGGGGTGTTCGTCTTGCCGAATATCACCAATCCTGCATCGAGCCATCGCTGAACCACGGTGGAATGCTCACCCGCGAGGACATTGACGAGTGATCGCGAACCGCTGCTACTGGGCAGGCCGCCGTAGTCCTGAGCCAGGTCTTTGATCAGGAACGGGACGCCGCTGAATGGGCCCACCCGTTCGCCGGCAACGTGATCTTTGGCCTGTGAGTTCATGAAGCGGACGATTGCGTTGATCTGAGGGTTCACCTCATGTGCCCGCTGCTGCGCGATATCGAGGAGCTCGCCGGCCGTCACGTCACCGTCTTTGACGAGTTGAGCGAGTCCGAGTGCATCGAAGTTCTGGTACTCGTCAAAGCGCATACAGCGAACGATAGTTCCCCGCCATCAAAGCCGGTCGGGGTGGGCAGGAAAGCGATTTTCAGGAGTGATCCAGCGACTTCTCAGGGGGCCAACGGTCGGTGATCATCCTGGTCATCTCGTCCACCCAGGTGTCGTCGAGGGCTGCGTCGCTTCGGATGAGAATGCGAAAGATCGCAGTGCCCGCGACCACCTCGGCGAGCATGGGCAGATGGTCGTCGTCGCGGCGCTCTTGTCCGAACCGAGATTCGAATGCCGTGAGATTGCCGCCCAATCGCGCGATCATCATGGCGTGCAGCTCAGGATCGGCAACGGTGTCCGCGATCAGGCCCGGCAGCGCCAACCGCACCTCCGGTCTGTCGAAGATGACTCGGACCGTCTCGACCAGACCCCGGATCTCGGCGCGGATGTCGCCGGAACCATCTGGCACGGGTATTGATTCGGCGTACAACACGGCTTCGTGAACGAGCTGCGCCTTGCCCGACCACCGGCGGTAGATGGCAGCGGTGGTGGTTCCGGCACGCGCAGCGATCGCCGAGAGTGACAACGCGGAGTAGCCGGTCTGGAGGATCAGCTCCCGTGTGGCAGCGATGATCGCGGCATCGATCCTGCCGTCACGCGGCCGCCCGGGGTTGGGCTGCGCAGAGCTCTTGTTTTCACTGCGGCTTTCTGCTGTCATGACTTCACCATAGTTCCAATACGGTACGTATCGTATTTGAGGAGAGCTAGTGCATCTGAGCCCGCTCGACGAGTTCCCCATTCACCAAACGCCCGCGCCTCTGACCTGGCCGGCTACGTCCGATCGAAACTTCTACGACCGGTCGTACTTCAACGTGCTCGACCGGGAGGGCCGTTTCATGGCCCTGACTGGTATCGGCTATTACCCACGCCTCGGCGTGAAGGACGCCTACTTCGTCGTTCGTCGCGGCGACACCCAGACCGCGGTGCACCTCAGCGACGCCATCGACGACGATCGCCTTCATCAGAACGTCAACGGTTACCGCCTCGATGTCATCGAGCCGCTACAGCAGGTGCATCTGACATTGGCGCAGACCGAGGGTATTTCCGCCGACCTCACCTGGCGCGGGCTGTTTCCCGCCGCGTTGGAGGAGCCGCACCAGATGCTCACCGATAGGCGGGTGACCTTGCAGGCGTCTCGCTTTGCGCAGGTCGGCTCGTGGCAGGGCTGGATCGATGTCGATGGCGAACGATTGGAAGTCAGTCACGACAGCAGTGTGGCGAGCCGTGACCGCTCGTGGGGCATCCGACCTGTCGGCGAGGCCGAGCCGGCCGGTCGGCCAGACCCTTCGTTCCGTGGGATGTGGTGGCTGTACCTGCCGTTGGCGTTCGACGACTACCAGCTGTTCCTGATCCTGCAGGAAGATCCCGATGGCCACCGCAGCCTGTACGACTGCACACGCAGGTGGCGAGACGGCCGCGTCGAGCAGCTCGACGGAGTTCGGGTGAGAGTCGACTACCAGCCCGGCACAAGAATTCCTCGGAGCGCCCATGTGGAGTTCATGAACCGCGCCGGAGACAAGATCGAGTTGGACGTCGAGTCAAAGCTGTTTGCTCCCATCGCTTTCGGGTCGGGCTACGGTGGCGACTCCTCGTGGGCCCACGGCACCTGGAAGGGTGCACCATTCGCTGAACGCGTCGACTTCGACCTGACGGATCCAGAGGTGATGGCCCGGGCGCCGTTCAGTCTCATCGACCATGTCGGCAAGGCCGTGTGTACCGAAGCTGATGGATCGGTTCGCGAGGGCGCGGGTCTGTTCGAGCACGGCGTCATCGGGCCGCACCACCCGTCGGGGTTCTCCGACTGGACCGACGCGGCGAGCTAGGCGCCAGGTATGAAGATCATGACAGCGCTGTTCGGGCCAACCGATGCACTCGAACGGGCGCAAGTGCTAAAGGAAGCCGGCGCATCAGGCGTGTTCACCTTCGAAGGACCGTTCGACGTCTTCACCCCGCTGGTGCTGGCATCGTCGGTGAAGAATCTCGACGTCATGTCGAATGTTGCGATTGCATTCCCTCGCAATCCGATTCAGCTCGCCCATCAGGCCAATGACCTACAGCTGATCAGCGAAGGGCGGTTCATCCTGGGTCTGGGCACGCAGGTTCGCGCGCAGATCGAGAAGCGTTACGGAGTCGAGTTCGATCATCCGGTTGCACGGATGAAGGAATTGGTGGGGGCGCTGCGAGCCATTTTTGCCACGTGGAACGAGGGTGAACGACTCGACTTCCGCGGCGAGTACTACCGGCACACCTTGATGACGCCGACCTTTGTACCCGGCCCGAACCCGTTCGGTCCGCCGCCGATCTATCTCGGCGCGCTCGGACCCCGGTTGACCAGGGCCACTGCAGAAGTGGCCGATGGTTTGTTGGTGATGCCTTTCGGGTCGAAGCGGTTCCTCCACGAGTCGACACTGCCTGCAGTACGTGAGGGATTGGCTGCTGCAGACCGCAGAGAGAGCGAATTCGAGGTGGTACCCGAGATCATCGTGTCGGTGGATACCGGGCGCGACGACGATCATGCCTCCACTCGGATGTTGCTGGCGTTCTACGGTTCCACCCCGGCGTACCGGCCGGTTCTCGACGCCCACGGATGGGGCGATCTGCAGCCAGAACTGAATGCGATGTCCAAGCAGGGCCGCTGGCAAGAGATGGCCACGCTGATCGACGACGAGATACTGCACACCATTGCCGCGTGTGGCAGCCCATCCGAGGTGGCTGCGCACATCCGCGACCGGGTCGACGGTGTCTCCGACCGGATCTGCCTCTACCAACCGGGCCCCATCGAGGTCGCCGCGCTCGCGGAGATCGTGGACGAATTGGGAGGATCGTCATGACGTTGACCGCGGTCGAGTTCGACGAGGTCTTTGACGGTCGTTACGGCGGAAAAGCGGCCGGTCTCGCGCAGTTGCGCCGGCTGGGACTTGCTGTGCCGGTAGGATTTGTCATCGCTGACGCTTCCGAGCAGATCGCCGTCGATGATGTGGCCGAACGCTTTTCGCAGATGGCATCGGCAGGTGCGACTCCGGTGGCCGTGAGGTCCTCGGCAGTCGGCGAAGACGGCGACGACCAATCCTTTGCAGGACAGTACGACACCGTGCTGGGTGTCGACTCCGTCGATGCTTTTGCTGCGGCTGTTCACACGTGTGCGGCGTCGGTTCATTCCGGACGCGCGTCTTCCTACAGTGGACAGACCACGGCCACAATGCATCTGGTCGTGCAGCACATGGTCGATGCGCGAGCCGCAGGCGTCGTGTTCACCGCAGATCCGACCACCGGCCGACGCGACCTCATGGTGATCGATGCCATCGCCGGGCTCGGCGAGGCGCTTGTCGACGGGTCGGCGTCCCCAGACCACATCGTTTTGGATTCCGGGGGCAACCCCGCCGTTCGTGAGGTTGGTGAGACGCCGGTCCTGTCGTCCGACGAAATCTCGGACATCCGGGCGGGTGCCCTGCGCGCTGTCGAACATTGGGTCAAACCGATGGATCTCGAGTGGGCCATCGACCGATCGGGGAAGCTCTGGTGGCTTCAGGCTCGTCCTATCACCACTCTGCCCGGCGATCTGGGCGAGATGGATTCGCCACTCGCGGGTGCAGACCATGTGTACACCCGCTGCAACATCGGCGAGATGATGCCCGGGGCGTTCTGCCCGTTGACTGCTTCGGTCTCCGGTTTTGCCATCGACTACGCGATGCAGATGACGCAGGTGGTGGCGCGAGCGCAGCCGAAGTACGAGAAGCCGTGGCTGCAGGTCGGCTATTTTCAGGGCCACATGTTCTTGAACCTGACCGAGGGCACCGGTCTGAGCTCGGGGATACTGGGCAATTCGCTCGAACAATTCTCCACCTCGATCTGCGGTCGGATGGTCGACGAGTTGAAACCGAAACCACCAAAGCCGTTCTTGCACAGACTGGCCAACACCGTGCGGCTCACCACGTACGCGTTGTCTGCCGGGCCCGCGATCCGGCGATTGAAGGATCAGATCGCCGAGTTCGAGGTGCCGACCGGTGATGACCCTCGGCAGGTGTTGCGGCAGCTCGAATCCGGGGTGGAACAGTACTGCGACATCACCTTGACCCATGTGCGATCGTCGTCGCGCGCAGCGGTCGCCGCGAACGTCCTCGAGAGCGTCTTGATGAGACAAGCAGTCAAAGAAGGACGTAGCGAAGACGAGGGTCGCGCCGAGGCGACCAGGCTCATGGCCGGCGCGTCCGATGTCGAGAGCGCGCTCATGCTGGAAGAGCTCGACTCGGTGGTACACACCATCGCGGCCGACGACGTGGCTGCCACGAAGTTCTTGGCGGGGGAGCCGGGTACCGCGGTCGGGGAGCTGCGTGCCACCGGCAACGCGGCCGGGATGGCGTTGGAGAAGTTCCTGGAGCGCCACGGCCACCGTGGATACCGCGAGCTGTGCATGCGCGATGCGTCGTGGGCCGAGGACCCGGAAGGGCTGGGCGCGATGATGCAGGTGATGGTGCGGTCCGCGCTTGATCCGTCCGACCGCGGGTCGGCCAAGAGCCGGCCCGAAGTGCCCAGCGCAGCGTCCATCAGACTTCTCGCCAGGTTGGCGCAAGGAGGCGCACGAGGGCGCGAGGAGACCAAATCGAAGATGGCGCTGATGGCTCATTCGCTCAAGCTGGGCTACCGGCATCTGGGCGAGGTGCTGGCCGGGGCCGGACGACTCCCTGACTCGGATCTCGTGTTCTTCTTCGACCGGGCAGAACTGAACCGCATCGTCGGTTCCGTCGACATCACCGACCTTGTGCATCGAGCGGTCAAGCGCCGGGAGGCGCTGGCGTTCCAGGACTCGCTGGAGTTCGACGACGTCTCAGTCGGGCGGCCGACACCGCTCATCGTCCGGCCTCAGCGAGGTGTCACCGACGACGAGATCATCGGCCGCCCGGCGAGTCGCGGGACTGTCGAAGGTGTTGTGCGCGTAGCTAAATCAATCATCGACGCGCGCGACGTGCAACGCGGAGAGATCTTGGTCGCACCGGTCACCGACGTCGGTTGGACACCGTACTTCACCGTGATCGCTGCACTTGTCACCGATATCGGCAGCTCCGTGTCCCATGGGGCTGTGGTGGCGCGCGAATACGGTTTACCGTGCGTCGTCAACACCTTGGTGGCCACTCAGTCGTTGAAGACCGGTGACCGTGTTCGCGTGGATGGAGACCGAGGGGTAGTGACGCGACTGGACCAGGCCTGACTCCGACTACATGCGAAGCGAACGCGCCACGACATACCGAACACCGCTTCTTCAACTCACAGAAGGTATTTCACTTGCTGCCTTGATTCGTCGGCCCACGATCGTCTCAACCTCTACAGTGAGACGTAGCGCACAGTAGTGGGCTGTTGACCGCACCCCACGCCCAACAACACCAGGGATACGCAATGACAGTTGCTGCAGAATCGACCAGCAAGCTTCTCGACGAACCATTGCGTTCCAGCCGCAACACCTGGAACAACCAGGTGCGACGACACGCTCACATGACACCAGACCACGTTGCCGTGAAGTATCTCGACACCGCGACCACCTGGGGTGAACTCAACGACCGGTCGCGTCGGTTCGCCGCAGCGTTGCAGCGCCACGGCGTCCAATTCGGCGACCGCATCCTGATGGCGCTGCTCAACCGCACCGAGTATGTCGAAGCTGTCCTAGGGGCAAATCTGATCGGCGCTATCCCGGTACCGGTCAACATTCGTATGAGCCCGGCCGAGGTGGGTTTTCTGGTCCAGAATAGTGGCGCCACAGTACTTCTCACCGAGAACCTGCTCGTGCCGCTCGCTGATGCGGTCCGCGCGTCCACCGGAACCATCGACACCACCATCGTCGTCGACGCTGCCGCCGACAGCGTCGATCACCTTGACTACGAAGAACTGCTCGCACAGGATCCTACGGATCTCGTCGAGGTCGACGTCCCCGAAGATACCGTCGCACTCATCATGTACACCTCGGGAACAACTGGAAAGCCAAAAGGCGCCATGTTGACCCACGCGAACCTGCAATCCCAGGCGATGACCACCATCAATGCGTCCGATGGCCAACCGGGCGACATAGCCTCGGTCGTGCCTCCGATCTTCCATATCGCAGGCATCGCGGCTTTCGCCCCGGTCTTTTATCGGGGCATCCAGGCAGTGATCCATCCGCTCGGCGCGTTTGATCCAAACGAGATGCTCGACACCTTGGAGCGCGAAGGCATCACTTCGGTGTTCATGGTGCCGGCCCAGTGGCAGGCAGTTTGCGCCGCGCAGCGAGCCAAACCCCGCAACCTCACACTGCGGGCGATCAGCTGGGGAGCGGCCCCCGCTCCCGATACCGTGCTTCGGGAGATGAATGAGCTGTTTCCCGAGGCACTGAACATGACCGCGTTCGGTCAGACCGAGATGTCCCCGGTCACAACGCTTCTCGAAGGTCAAGACGCCATCCGGAAGATCGGGTCGGTTGGCAAAGTCGTGCCGGCGGTGACGGCTCGGATCGTTGACCCACTGATGCAAGACGTCAAACAGGGCGAAGTCGGCGAAATTGTCTATCGCGGACCCAATTTGATGAAGGGTTACTGGCAGAATCCTGAGGCTACGGCAGAGGCGTTCCGGGGTGGGTGGTTCCACTCCGGCGATCTGGTCCGGCAGGATGACGAGGGTTTTCTCTATGTCGTCGACCGAGCCAAAGACATGATCATCTCTGGTGGCGAGAACATTTACTGCGCCGAGGTCGAGAACGCACTCTATAGTCATCCCGCAATCGCCGAAGCCGCCATCATCGGCCGGGCAGACGCGAAGTGGGGTGAGGTCCCGGTAGCAGTCGTGGTCCTGGCCGCAGGTACGGAGTCGCTCACCCTCGATGAGCTAGGACCTCACCTCGCCGAGAACCTGGCGCGCTTCAAACACCCGAAAGACCTCATTGTTGTCGACGAACTGCCACGCAATCCCGGGGGCAAGGTAGTCAAACCCAAGCTCCGCGCAGCATACGGCAGTAAAGACGAGGGATTGGTTCACTGACGCCGACAAGCATTGGCTCTTGACCGGAGCGGCTCGCGTCCGCACCTGACGGTTTGGGCAGTAGCCGGCTGTCTCATGCTTGGTGGTGGTCAGTGGTGAAGGCGAGTTCTCTGCCGGCCTCGAAGTCAGTGGTGAGGGCATCGACTTTGGCGGTTGCGTAGGCGTAGGAGTCGGAACCGAGCAGTTGACGCAAGGGCCCCTCCTTCGAAGCCGCAATTGCGATGATGGCGGCCGCCCCCTTGACCGGGTCGCCGAGTTGGCTGCCCTGGAGCTCGAGGTGGTTGTGCGTCATCTCCCGGATCGATTCGTAGCCCTGCGTGGTGGTTTCGGGCAGAGCCAGCGAATCGGTTGTCAGGAAGTCGGTACGGAAGTAGCCGGGTTCGACGATCGTGACCTTACCCCCGAACTCCGAAACCTCCGCTGCCAAAGACTCACTCAGTCCCTCGAGCGCGAACTTTCCGGCGCAGTAGAGCCCCCAGCCCGGCATCGCGGTCAGACCGAGCACCGAGGAAACGTTGATTATGTGTCCGCCGTGTCGGGAACGGAAGACCGGCAAGACCGATCGCAGGACGTTCCACACTCCGAAGACCTGTACGTCGAACATCTGGCGTGCGGCGTGGTCTGTCGTCTCTTCCACGGCGGCGAGGTAGCCGTATCCGGCATTGTTCACGACGACGTCGAGTCCGTCGAAGCGATCGATGGTTCGGCGAACTGCCGAATCGACGGCGTCCGCGGCAGTGAGATCGAGGGCAACCGCGAGGAGCCGGTCCGTGTTTACGCCGTCCAGGGCGCGGAGGAGCCGATCGGTGGAACGGGTCGTGGCGGCCACGTTGTCGCCACGTTCGAGAAGTTGTTTGACCAGTTCCAGTCCGAGTCCGCGGGAAGTGCCGGTTACAAACCAGGTGGTGGGGGTGGTGGCAGTCATGTCACTCCTTGTGTGAGGGCCGGTGCGAAACGATGGTGTTCGTTGGTGTCTCCAGTCTTGGCGCCTACGAGACGTTTGAGCAGCGCATATCCAGTCCTGGCTGACCTGGGATAGGCGAACATAGGACTGCGCGACCCAGGTGGAGATGAACCCGGTGGGTGATGATGATGGTGTGAGTGAGGTCAATCGCGAACTTGCTGATTTCTTGCGGCGGGCGAGGAGTCAGGTCGACCCGTCGCGCGCGGGCCTACCTGCCGACGGTCGGGTACGGCGTGTTCCGGGTCTGCGTCGGGAGGAGGTCGCGTTGTTGGCAGGGGTGTCGACCGACTACTACACGCGCCTGGAGCAAGGCAGGCGCATCACTCCATCGACAGGGGTTGTCGATGCGATCGCTTTGGCGCTCGACCTTGATGCCGC
This sequence comes from Williamsia sp. R60, assembly GCF_054063855.1. Lineage (NCBI taxonomy): Bacteria > Bacillati > Actinomycetota > Actinomycetes > Mycobacteriales > Nocardiaceae > Williamsia > Williamsia sp. R60. The sequence continues at coordinate 635,398 of NZ_JBSSGR010000004.1, read as the reverse complement.
CGGTCGGACTCACCTGGGCAATCTGATCGGGCGCCGGTCGGCCGTAGCGCCGCGTCGTGCCGCGGCTGTGCAGCGGGTTCGGCCAGGGCTTTACCAGTTTCTTGATGCCCTCGAAAGTCAGCCGGCTCTGATTCTCGGCAAGCGGTCGGATGTACTCGCCACCAACCGGATGGCGCGCGCGTTGTTCGCCGATTTCGATCAGTTTCTTCCGCGAGACCGCAACTACGCCAAATGGATTTTTCTCGGCGACGAACCGCGGAATCTGTTCCTCGAGTGGGAGATACAGGCTCGCGCGGCCGTGGAAAGTCTTCGGTTAGAGGCCGGAAACGATCCGGACGATCGGATCACCCGAGCTCTCGTCGACGAATTGACCGACAAGAGCCATGATTTCCGTCGGTGGTGGTCGCAACACCGGGTCTATCAGCGCACGCACGGCTCGAAACGCCTTCGGCATTCAGTGGTCGGCGAGTTGACGGTCGAATACGAAACCCTCACCCTGCCGGACGATCCGGAGCAGACACTGTACGTATACACCACCGAACCCGGCAGTCGCTCGCAGCAGGCCCTCAATGTTCTTGCCAGCTGGTCGATTTCACAAGTCAAGAGCTCATCGGATCGGTCAGGTGCGCGCGAGCGCGAAGGCCTCACCGACGATCAGCCTCATGACCCCGTTGTAGGAGAGTGACCTGCGTAGGTCTGAGTGAAACCTCGCGTCAATGTTGCGTATTGGGAGCAGTGAACGCCGCGGCGCCGGCATCTCTCGCCGGCGCCGCGGCGCGACGTCAGGCGTCTGCTGACGACAGCACGTTGGCCACGAAGGCCTCGACGCGAACGCGCAGCCCTGCCACCGCCTCGGCCCGTATCGCGTCGAGATCGGTCTGCCGGTGGAAGGCGGGTGGGAGCCGGCGGACGTTGCGTGAACAGCTGAAGTCCTCGCAGGCAAGGACACCGATCGTGTCGCCGCGGCGCCCAGCAGAACCCATCCGGCGCGTGGAGAACATGACCGCTGCGCTCCTCAGATTGACGTCGCGACACCATGTACACATGGCCCGTCGCTTGGGGACGGCTTCAGCCTGCGTCAACAGCAAGGTGATGACGTCGCCCTGATGTGGGACGCAGATGTAGCCACGACGGGGGATCTTGCGATCCCGCCATCCGTAGAAGTCGAGCGCATCGAAATCGGTGTTGTCGAAGTCGGCCGGGAGCGTGACTCGCTTGATCTCGCTGCGCGTCGCGCCGCGAAATGAGTCGATGATCTGCTGATGGGTAAGAGGTTTCATGGTGGATCCATCCGTGCAGGTCGCCTATCGGAGACCTGCAGTGAGACCGCGTCCGGGACGCGGTGAGTCGATTCCCCGAAACATCGGGGCCAGGACATGACTGAGCTGCCGACCATCACGGTCGGCTGCGGGGCGCAGTCATCTCATAGAGGCGCGCGCGGCGCCAGTACCTGCTTCGACTCGACGGAACACCGAAACACCGTACCGGTTTCTCAGCGGTTGTTGCATCCCAATTTGCCGACGCGTCATCGCGACGAGAACGCAGCGGGTAGTTGGTGGACTGCCGGCATCCGGTCTCGTACGGTTCGTGTATGCAAGCGGTCGCGACTCGGCAGCGCACTCAGCCGCCCCCGCCGTGGGTGGTGTTCGAGGACCTGGCCGATCCAGGCCGCGCTCCCCAGCGGCCGTGGTTGCATCTGCTCGACGACGAGACGCCACCGCGCATTCTTGCCACCCAGCGCCCGACACTTGTTGTGTGGTCATCGATCTGGGTGAAGCGACCCGACGCAAATATCGAGTTCGACCTGACGGGAAGCGGCAGCGAGACGGCACTTCGGTGGACTCTGCTGGTCGAGCGGCCCGCTCCAGATGACCCACTGTTCCGGCACATGTGTCAACGCATCGGGGAGCTCATCAACGCCGGTCTCCGCTATACCTACGGACACTGACGCTGGTTGACGACAACGCGGCCTGACTCTCTTGTGAGAGTCATCTCGCGGTGTTCGTTGAGGCGGGCCGGGCGGTGGCTGGGGGATCGGCAGTCCCACGTCTCCACACGCAGTGACGCACTGGCGTGACCGGCTCCTACTTCTTGGCTGTATACCGGAGGAGCACCGCGCCGGACGGAAACGTACGGTTCTCGTTCAGCTCCAACGAGATCCAGCTGTCCAAGGCTGGAAAGAACGGCAGCCCGCCGCCCACCGCGGCGGGGGTGACCACCATGTGGAACTCGTCAACGAGACCGGCCCGAACCAGCGGCGCGGCAAGCGTGGCACCGGCAACATCGATCACCCCGTCGGTGTCGGCCTTGAGTCTGGTGGCAAAGTCGACGACATCGCCCCGCTCCAGTCGTGAGTTCCAGCCAACCGATCCGAGGGTGTTCGAGAACACCACCTTCGGCATCGCACGCCACAGCCGGGCGTACTCGGCCTCCACCGGCGACACGTCGGGGGCCTCGTCGGCGGTCGGCCAGTGGGCGGCCATCAGCTCGTACAGCTTTCGCCCGTACAACGACACCGCCGTGTTGCGGACCTGGTCGTTCCAGTACTGGTGCAGTTCGGCATCCGGGTCGCTCCACCCGATATCGCCGTTCCGGTCGGCGATGTAGCCGTCCACTGAGATATTCATGCCGTAAGTGAGTTTGCCCATGCGAGTTAGACCACCACAAGGACCGAAACTCATCGGACTCGCAGTGGGCCGGCGACCGGGTTCAGGTTTCGCGATTCGCCGCCTGACATCCGGAGTTCGGAGGTAAGGAGGAGCGAGCAGAAATCGGAGCCCGCCGATCGATGGAGAAATTACTCATGACGCAACCAGAAGCGATGGCGGGCGGCGGGCAGTACAACGAGCACTCGACGGCGCAGTTGAGTGCTGCGGCACGCGCCTTACCGCTGCTTCGCCAGGCAGCCGCGGTAGTGCCACCGACCTCCGACGGATCGCTGACGATCGCGGATTATGGATGTTCAGAGGGACGCAATTCCTTGGCCCCCATGCGCGCCGCGATCGAGGAAATGCGCCGCGTTCGCCCGGCGGATACGCCGATCAGTGTGGTCCACACCGACCTCCCGCTGAACGATTTCAGCTCGTTGTTTGCCACTGTCGCAGACGATCCGGGCACCTACGCTGATACCGCCGTCTACACCAGCGCGGTCGGGCGGTCGTTTTACCAACAGGTACTTCCGCCCCGATCTGTTTCTCTGGGGTGGAGTTCGATTGCGCTGCATTGGCTCAGCGCAGCTCCGGGGCCGCTCGACGGCATGTGGTACACCGACGGGACGCAGTCCCAGCGTGACCGATGGGCCCGGCAAGCGGGCGATGACTGGGCCCGGTTTCTCGACGCCAGAGGTCGTGAGTTGTTGCCGGGTGCACGTCTCATCATCGTGGTCGGGTCGGCTGATGCGGCCGGCAACAGCGGGGCAACACTCAGGCGGGTCGCCGGCGACATGGCCGAAACAGGACGTCTGTCCACGACGTCGATCACCCCCATCCCGGCGTGGTACCGCACCACAGCCGAGTGGCATGCGCCGTTCCCGCACGCCGCATTCACGCTTGACCATTTCGAAGAGGTAGTCCTTGGTGATCCGATCGCCGAGCAGAACCTGGACGCCGACCGTGGGCAGTACGCCCGCGACGTTGCCGAGGCCATTCGGGTGTCGTTCGGCCCGTCTTTGCTTGCGGCCATACCGCACGAGGACCGCGCGGCGATCGAGCACGAGTTGTTCACCGACCGGCTGACAGCCGCCATCGAACAAGACGCCGCAGTCGGCTTCGACTGGCGGCTGGCAATCATGATGTTGAGCAGGCGCGACGCCGTCGGCGAATAGCGCGATCCCTGCGGGACCAACCGAACTGCGTGTCGACGCCATCAGTGCCCACCGGGCTACGCGACAGAACAACTATCGGCGCTCATCCAAAGGAGCCCACACGGTTAGCGGAGCTGCTCGCGACCAAAGCCGTCGATATGGACCCCAAGGCACTGCACAGCCAGTAGCATTCGACGAAATTCGGGGATCTGTGTGTGGACGATGCGTCGTATTCGTCGCGCACTAGGGGGTTGATGATGAAACGTCTACGCTTGGTTGCTATTTTGATGTTGGCAATCTGCTTTGTCGCTACGTCGCCCGCTACGGCTACCGCCGCGCCGCTGCCAGTCAGCTACGACTTCAACACGGGGATCGTCGCCGAGTTGACCAACCCGAACGGCTCATTGCCCGGTACCAACGATTGGTCGTGCCGGCCAAGCCCGGCGCACCCGCGACCTGTGGTGTTGGTACACGGAGGATTTGCGAGCCAGCAGGTCAATTGGGGAGTGTACGGTCCGCTGCTGAAGAACGAGGGCTACTGCGTCTACGGGTTGACGTATGGCCAAATCGACAATGCGCCCTGGCCTCTGTCCGCAATAGGTGCTCTTGATCCCTTGGAAGACGATGCCGCCGAACTCTCGGCATTCGTCGAACGCGTTCGCACGTCAACACAGGCTTCGGAAGTCGACATCATCTCCCATTCGCAGGGAAGCTTGGTGTCGGGATATTACGCGAAGTTCCTGGGAGGCAAAGACATTGCTTCCAACCTGGTCGCCCTTGGCGCGCTCTGGAACGGCACTGCTGGGCCCGCGGGGGACGACTATCTCCAGGAGATGCAGGAACAGCTCGGACTATCAGGTGAGCTCTCGATTCCGTTGTGCCCGGCCTGTTTGCAGGCAGTAGAGGGATCTGACTTCATCACGACACTGAATGCCGATGGCTCGCCCTACGTGTCAGGCGTGAAATACACGAACATCGCGACGAAATACGACGAGCTCGTGATTCCGTACACGGCGGGCTTGACGCCGGGGCCCGCAGGCACAGCAGTGCACAACATCGTGGTCCAAGATGGGTGCGCGATCGACCGAACAGCGCACCGAGGCCTTGCGGCAACACGCCGGGTCGCAGCATTTGTACTCAACGCTCTCGATGAGGCTTCGCATCGTCCAGCGCCATGTGCGGTTGTCGAACCAAACTCCGGAATCGGTTAACACCCTGTCCTCTGCGGACGACGCGCAGTACGCTCCGAGCCATACGATTCGGACTTTTGGGGGCTAGATGCCAGTCGTAGTTGCTACTCGGATGAAAATCGGTCGTCTGCGGGATGTGCCAAGGTTTGTCTGGGCCAGCCTGGTGATTGCCGTGCAGGCCCGCCGTAGCCAGGGGTTTCTGGGTGGGCGTCTACGCGTGAGCGCCGATGGAGCTTTCTGGACGGTTACGGTATGGACTGGCGGTCAGACGATGACCAGATTCCGCGACAGCGGTGTTCATGCCACGGTGATACCACTTGCCGAAACGTGGGCCAGCGAAGCGGTGTTCGGGGTGTGGAACAGTGCGAACGCGCGCGTGCCAAGCTGGAGGCGCGCAGCCCAACATATCGCCGAACACCCCAACTTCACGAAAATTCTAGAACGCCCGACCGAAGCGCATCGCCAGCGAAAACCGCCGACGTCGCCACGGCTTGGGTTGAGTGCTCCGATCGTCCGGCCTCGCCGTTCGCGCAGAAATCCTGAACGGCGTGTCCGTCACTGAGTTGGCGAAATTCCCAGTACGGCAGAACTTTTTAGGCGCGCTCAGCTGCTTCCGCGGCGGCGCTCAGCCGAGCACACCGAGGCGATCGCGCAACCATTCGTCGATGTCGTTCAAAGCCGCCCGAGCCATCGAGGTCGCGTGTCCGCTGAAGGCATGTGGTGACGCAGGGTAGACGCGTAGATCGACCTCGACGCCGGCGGCTGCGAGCCTTGTTGCCAAAACCAAGTTGTCGTCAAGGAGGATGTCTTCGGTGCCGATCACGATCATGACGGGCGGTAGATCGGCGAGGTCAGCAAATACGGGGCGGCACAATAGAGCGGCCTGCTCAGCCCGTCGTCGGGACGGCTTGAAATATTGCAGGTTGCATATGTAATACGTTGAGCCACAATATAGTTGAGAACAGCGCCGCCGATGTTCTTGCAGTTCCATAGTCGTGGAAGCCTGACCCTTCGGTTTGTTCCGGACACTTACGTGCCGGCCGTCGTTCCCATCTGCTGTCACGAATCACCTGTCGCCACGGTCTATAGAGATATCCGCAAGCTCCACAACAGGAAGGTTGTCTCGTGAAAACCGTATTGGTGACATCATCTCGGTCGGAGCATCTCAACACCCGTCGAATTGCCGACGCCATCGGCGAGGTACTAGGTGCCCGCGTGCTGGCTCCCGAAGAAGCATCTCCTGCCGTCCTTCGCGAAGCCGATCGAGTCGGGTTTGGCTCGGGGATCTACTGGATGGGCTTCGACGAGCGGCTACTGCGCTGCATTCAAGAACTTTCGGACATGACTGGCCGTGAGGCATTCGTGTTTGGTACCAGCGGAATGCCGGAGCCGCCTTTTCGTCGGTACACGCAACGGCTGGGGAGCAATCTCGAGAGTCGTGGGTTCGAGGTTGTGGATTCCTTTACGTGCCGGGGTGTCGATACATGGGGACCGTTCAAACTGATTGGCGGACTGAACAAGGGCCGCCCAGATGACAATGACGTGCAAGCAGCTCGACGCTTCGCGGAGACGGTTCGACGGCGCGATCGCCGCCGTCTGTGAGGACGGCGCTATTGGACTGTGTCGAACCGTCCAGCTATACCTGGGTGTCGGGGGGCCTCACTGCGACCATCATGTCGGCCAAATCGTTCAACAGACGCCCGAAGTGTGGATCGGCCAGTGCGTGCTGGTGCTGACCACTGTGGGAGCTGGCAACGACGACGCCGGATTGGCTGAGGCGGGCGAGATGTTTGGTCACGGATTGGCGGGTAACGCTGAGCCGCCGCGCAAGCTCGCTTGGGTTACTGGGTCCAAATCGGAGTGCCAACAGTATTTCTGCCCGCACCGGGTCAGACAGTGCGGCCCCGAAATCTGCGAGCACGTCCCGGGGGATAGAGGTCTCCATTTGGCGAACACTACATCGAGCATTGTCGTATTCGCTCGGTTATGAGAGCAGACCCGATGCGAACAGAACGCCGAACGACAGTAGGGACCTCGATCATGAGGTCATCTGTTAAATACGAAGTGGTACTTGACATAATCATTGTTAGCGGTTGCTTCATTGCGGCGCAGTCGATTTGGGTTCGCCGATGATCCTCTATCTCGGCCTGCATACACGGGTCCTCTGGGTTGCCTCGGCCGACGAACGTGCCGACGACGCCCAGGACAAAGGCCAGGGGGATCGACACGAGACCGGGACTCGACAGCGGGAGCCACGCGAAATCCGCACCGGGGAACATCGACGACGACGAACCCGAGACCGCCGGAGAAAACACGATCAAGTTCAGACTTGGCGCTTCTCTGCGCAAACGTCCAGGAATGCCGTCCCCTGCTGGCGGCGCCGCTGAGCCGCAGCCTTGGCCTTACGCCTGTTGAGCCTTACGCGCCGCCGCCAGCGATTGCCGCAGCGCTTCAGCGAGACGGTCGAGGTCGTTATCCGCTGTCGTCCAATTGGAGAAGGACACGCGTATCGCCGCTCGACCGTGCCATTCGGTTCCCGCGACCCACGCCTCTCCGCTGCGGCGCACGAGTTCTGCCACACGCCAGGTGCGCTCGTCGCTGTCGTCAGCACGGATCAGGACCTGGTTGAGCACCACGTCGTTGCATACGGAGAAGCCGTCGGTGGCTTGCATCGTCTCGGCCAGGCGGCGGGCATGCTCGCAGCAGCGTTCGATCAGTTGTCGCAACCCCAGCCTGCCTAGCGAGGCGAGCGCTGCGTAGACAGGTACCGCGCGTGCACGCCGGGACATCTCGGGCACCAGGACGCCGGGCTCGCGCTCGCTACTCGTGGGCAGATAGCTGGTGTTGGCACCTAGTGCGGAGCGAGCAGCTTGGGGGTCGGCGACAATGGCCAGGCCGCAGTCGTAGGGGACGTTGAGCCACTTGTGTGCGTCGGTCGACCACGAATCGGCCAACTCGACACCTCGGACGAGTGCCGACAGTCGCGGCGATGCGCTAGCCCAAAGTCCGAATGCGCCGTCGACGTGAACCCAGCCGCCGTGCTTGTGGGTCGCCGCGACGATCTCTGACATTGGGTCGCACGCTCCGGAGTTCACGTTGCCGACCTGCGCGCACACGATGGCGGGGTCGGAGTCGGCGGCGAGCGCGGCGGCGAGCGCGTCGGCTCTCATCGCTCCTTGTGCGTCGACCGCCACGCGCTCGACGCGGCGCGATCCAAGACCGATCATCTGCAACGCCTGCAGTACGGAGGGATGGACCTCGTCGCCCACGAGTACGCGAACACGGGGCGCCTGGGCGAGCCCATCGGCCTCAACGTCCCAACCTTGCCGCGCCAAGAGAACGTGCCGTGCGGAAAGCAACCCAACGACGTTTCCCGCCGTGGCTCCGGTGACGAACCCGACCGCCGCGCGCGTGGGCAACCCAAGAGCGTCGAGAACCCAGCGCTCGGTGACGGCATCGATCGCAGCGCCGGCCGGCGACGACATCCGGCTGTACGCGGTCTGGTCCCAGGTCGATACCAGCCAGTCGGCAGCCAGGGCCGCGGGTAGCGTTCCTCCGACGACGAGGCCGAAGTAGCGAGGGCCGGCGCACGCAATGGTTGCCGGACCGAGAGTGGCGGCCAATCGCTCGACTACCGCGACCGCATTCGTACCTTGGTCGGGCAACGGCCCGCTCAGTGCGTCGACGACCTCGTCATGGCTCGTACTCGCATCGACCGGCCGGTGTGGCAGTCCCTGCAGGTATTCGGTCGCCAGTTCCAACGCCCTTGGCAGAGCCGCGTACACGTCGTCGGTTCCAACCGGGGCGGAATGCTGATCCATTGAAACTATCCTCGCTCTCGAGTTCGTGTCGTGCGAGCGTCGACCTCACCGATGCCGACCTGGCAGTGGATTCACTAATCGAAGCGACTCCAGTGGCCGTCAAGCCAACCCAAAATTGGCAATGGGTCAAGCCTGCCAGACGCGGCCGCAACTGGCCGCGGGTAGAGTGGCCGGCCTGTCGGCTCTGAGTGCGCGAGTTTACTTGACATAATGTTTCTTATCGGCGTTGGTGTAAGACCGCTTCAGACCGATCGTGACGTCGGTTTGCTGCACGCACGAACCTGTGCGCCACGGCGCGCCTACGACCTGGCTTCGCTTCGAACTCGCGCTCACGGTTTACAGCCCAGGCTCGATACGAACCGCCGCGGCGTGCTGAATTCGTTTGGCCGAGTCTTGGGAATCTCGTTGGCCGTGCGAACTGCCCAATATTCTGTGGCGACGCAGCCGCCCAAGGCTGCGTGTCCCGACAACGCGTGTGTGCTCGCCGAGGCGGCACGGTCCTGGCGGCACACTGGGTGACACCCACCCCCCTGCTCATTTCGTCACATGTGACGAAACACTAGGGTGCGACGGGCCGAGCTACTCGTCGCCAGAGCCCTCAGCCTGTACCTCGAGATGTGCGAGCGTGGCTTTCGCTGCTTCGAGCTCCTGGCTCAACTCGTCAATCCTTTTCTGGGCCGCTGCCCGTGCCGACTCGATCACTGCATTGACGGCTTGGATTGCGGCGTCGTCACCGAGCATTTGCATCGCTCGCGCCACCCGGTCTGAGGTGACCTCGGTGGCCTTGCCCTGCTTCTTGGTTCCGTGTGCCAACGACACCGTCCACGCGGTGTCGCCAACCGACGTGATGGTGACACTCACTGCGGTGGCAGGTTTAGGGCGTCGCGCCGGTTTTGGCGGCGCGGGTTTCGGTTCCATCGATGTTGGTTTCGCAGGTTCAGATGTCGGCTTTGTTTCCGGCGCAATGGGTTTCGGTGCGGACGACGCACCTGATGGTGCTGATGGTGAGGGTGTCGCCTTGACCGGCCGCGGGCGCGCTGGTGTTGGTGTTGCTGCCGTCCGGGTCTTCAGTAGTTCGTCGGCCTCGAATGGCAATTGGTCGTCGACACCTTTCGGCCGCACTGTCACCGTTGACCCATCGACGGATATCACACGCGCTGATGCTCCCGCGGGCAGATCAAGCGACGGCATCGGATCACGGAGATAAACGGTGGCCCGCTTGCCGGCATCCAGCGCCGTGGTCAGCGATGCCAGGTCATCGGTACTCAGTCCGGTCTTTCCGCGTGCGTTCATCGTGACCATATTCGCACATGTGTGCGAATAACGCGACCATGGTGATCGAGCGGGGTCCCGCTCCGGAAAACGTCACGAGTGCGGTGTTCCTCAAGAGCCCGACGCCTCGGTAGTGAATCCTCGCCTCGCGTCGTCCAAGATGACGCGAACTGCACGGGCTGCGCTCTGGCAGGCGCCCTCCATGGTGGTTGTCCAGTCCGTCCGAGTCCAGTCCCCCGCGAGTGCCAACCCGCGAACACTGGTTCGCTGGTCGGGCCTGATGCCGGCCGTGCCTGGCCGCTGGGCGAACGTCGATCGCGGCATGCGCACCACGTGACTGTGGACACCTGGGCATCACTGGCCTCGGGGTAAAACCGACGGAGCATGTCCATCTGTATCCGGGTGATCTCGTCGTTCGATTTCTTGATGAGCTCGTAAGCCGCTGAGACGGTTGTCGAGTACAGATGATGACGTGATGGGTCGCGCTCATGCATCCGCTGTCGATCCCAGACTTGCTCGAGCACACCTGTTCCGCCGTAAAGGATCTCGCCCCAGTCGGTCATGCCGATGGATCGGTCCAAGTAGAGATTGACGCTGACGATCGGTACGGGCGTCAACTGTTCGATTGCTTCGCAGATCTTCTCGTGACCGGGAACCTGATCGAGCAACCCCTTCACGCTCCACACAGGTACCGCGCAGATGACTGCGTCCGCAGCGATGCGCTCGCCATCGGCGAGCGTCACGCCGGCGACAACGCCGTCGGACACATCAACGGCAGCCACCACGGCTCGATGCCGGACCTGCACCCCTTTGTCCGCGAAGATCTTCTCCGCTCCGTCAACGAACAATGTGTCGAGATCGACTGTGGGATAGCCGATGGAGATCGGTGTCTTCGATTCACGCGCACGCCTGAAGCCGGTCACGAGTAGATCAGCGGGCACCTTCGCCGACGAGATCTCGGGCTTGTCGCCGGTCAGACCGATCACGATGCCATCCCAGAGGGCGTCACGGGCCTTCTGTGGCATACCGATCCTACGAAACCACTCGTCTGCTGTGATGTCGTCCAGCCAGGTCGGCTGCCGCAGGGCTTGGCGAATCAGTGTCACCTGTGCCCGTGCGGTGCGAAGCCGATCCAACCCGGTGACGCCCGGCAGGTCGCCCAGCGCAGCGCGAAGTCCGGGCAACCCGCCGAACGCAGACACGCGGCTTCCGCCGCCTGGCATCCGTATCGTCATGTGGCCCGGGAACTCGACGTGGTCCCGCGTCCCCACACTGTCGAGGTAACGCATCAGATGCTGATAGCCACTGGCGAACACGTGTTGCCCGTTGTCGGGCACATCGTCGACGGCGGCGACCGGCATCGCGATAGTCCGTCCACCAAGAGATCCGCGCCGCTCCAGCAACGTGACTTGGTGACCCGCCTCGACGAGCCACACCGTCGAAGCCAGCCCCGCCAGTCCTCCGCCCACCACCACACAGTGCATTCGGCCACAGTAACGGTCAGTGCTGACTGTGCGGTCGGTCTGCGCAAACCCTACGCATAACCGCCGCACCGAGGATGGCAGTGGGGTCGACGTCAGGTTTTCAGGTCATCGGCCGGTGGTCCTCAGGCGACATGACCGATGGGCCGGCAAATCGACGGTGCACGTCCGCTAAAATCCCGATGGCGGAAGACCCGTTCTACCGGAGAGGCGTTGTGATGACATCTATCGATCCGAGTCTCGCAAATGTGCGATACATCGTCACTGACGTGGATGCTGCGATCGCCTTCTATACAGAACACTTCGGCTTCACTCTGCGTTACAGCGCAGCTCCTGCATTCGCCGATGTGGTTCGAGGTCCACTGCGTCTGTTGCTCTCCGGACCGACGAGCTCCGGCGCGCGCACCCAGCCGGACGGTGCAGTGCCTACCGCGGGCGGCTGGAACCGGATCCATCTGATCGTCGAAGATCTGGCCGCGGAAATCGACAGACTTCGAGCTGCCGACGTCCCATTTCGCAGTGACATCGTGAGCGGCCCAGGAGGCCAGCAAATTCTTGTCTCTGACCCCTCAGGCAATCTGGTCGAGCTGTTCCAGCCTGCGTGACTTAGACCTCCAGACTCCCAGTCACTGCTCCTCGAGACAGCAGATAGCCAGAGTTTTCGTGCGTGGGCAGACGAGCCCGCGGAACGTCCACCGATGCCGGCGGCGAGCCGGCTGACCGCCGACTATGCGGCGGCACGGTGGTAGACACTGCCGTTCTTCGAGCTGAACGTGAGGCGCGCCCTCACCGCTTCTAAAAGCGCGGCACGTCCCGGGCCGGTGTACTCGCGGCCGGTACGTCTCACTCGCGCAATCGACGCTCCCTATCGCCATCGCTCCGGCTCGTCTGCTCGGAGAAACTGACTCCAGACCGCCTCGGTACGAGGCAGCCACGAGCGGGTCCTGACAGTTCTGGCCCGTTCCGAAGGACGGAGTGCTTCGATGACCGCCACCACGACGCCACCACAGGCACCAGCGTCACTGAAGGCGCGGATGCAGACGTTCATCACGGACGAAGTGATCCCGGTCGAGATCGACGTCATCCGCAACAACCTGCGGGTAACCGACGACATGCGTCTCGACCTCCAGGAAAAAGCGCGAGCTGCAGGAGTTTTCGGCCCGCTGTCCTCGCGTGAACATGGTGGGTTGGATCTGAGTTTGACTGAACTGATCGACGTGATGGAGGTGGCGGGCACCAGCCTCCTCGGTCCGATCTCGGTGAACTGCTCGGCACCGGACGACGGCAACATCCATCTCTTGGAGCACGCCGGAACACCGGAGCAGAAGAAGCAGTACCTCGCTCCCCTGGCGTCCGGCACGGTTCGATCGTCGATTGCGATGACAGAACCTGCGCCCGGCGCAGGCTCTGATCCGTCGATGCTCATGACTTCTGCGCTACAGACGCCGACCGGATGGATCATCAACGGAGACAAGCACTTCACCACCGGAGCCGATGGTGCGGCGTTTTTCATCTGTATTGCCGACACTGCGCACGGCGCCACGATGTTCATCGTCGATGCCGACAACCCCGGTGTCGAGGTCGTGGAACGGATGACCACGCTCGACCGATGTGTACCCGGCGGACACTGCATTGTTCGGTTCGCCGACTGCGAGGTCGGTGATGATGCGCGCCTCGGTGAGGTGGGCAGCGCGATGGTCTACGCGCAGGCCCGACTTGCTCCCTCCCGTGTCATCTTCTGCGTCAATTGGCTGGGCGTCGCGATCCGGGCCCATCACCTGGCCTGCCGACATGTGACCACAAGGACCTCATTCGGATCACCGATTGCGGAGAGCGGCTTTGCACAGGCAATGATCGCGGACACCGAAGTCGACATTGCGGCGAGCCAGGGGCTGATCCGGCGGGCGGCGGAAGTGATCGATGCTCAAGGGCCCGCTGCCTCTGACGCACGCCACGCCGCGTCGGTGGCCAAAGCGTTTGTGGCAGAAGCGGTGTGGCGGATCCTCGATCGTGCTGTCCAGCTGCACGGCGGGCTCGGCGTCTGCGAGGACCATCTCGTGGCCAGGTTTCTGGTGGAGGCCAGGGCATTTCGGATCTACGAGGGGCCGACGGAGGTGCTGCGCTGGTCGATTGCCCGGCGTGCACTACGCCGGCTACCCAACTGACCAACATCAACTCCAGGAGAATCATGTCAACCAGCACCACAGTTCCTGTCGGCAGCTTCGGCGCGGCTTTCGGCAACATCGACTACGCCGATCCCGACTTCGAAGCGCTCCGATCACGCTCTGACGAGATCGTGCCCTTCGGCAAGCATGTGGGCACCACGATCACCGTACTGACCCCAGAACACGCCATCGTCGAAATAGGTGGCGAGGCATCGGGTTTGAACCACATGGGTACCGTGCATGCGGGCGCGATCTACACGGCGGCGGATATCGCAGGCGCGGCCGCATTTGTCGGCGCCGCGGCGACCAAGCTGAACACAATCGAACGTCTCGTGCTCAAGTCCGCCACGGCGTCGTACCGCAAGCCTGCGATGGGTGTCCTGCGAACCGTCGCGACGGTCGACGAGCGCGAACTCAGGGTCATCACGTCGTCGGTCAGCACCGGCCGTCACGAGATCTCGGCCAAAGCGGTGGTCTTGAACGCCGACGACGTGACCGTTGCGAAGTTCACGTTCGAGTACGTGTGCGATGTGGTGCACGGAGAGGTCGTCTGATGACGCAGACAACCGGGCGTCCGGACGCGTTCAAACAGCAAGAGTCGATCGTCGTCGAGTCGGCACCGGGCATCACGATCACCGTGCGTGTCTGGCCCACGACCGACGCCCAGGCACCCGTTGTCCTGATCCTCCCCGCGATGGCGATGAAGGCCAAGCACTATGCGCCCTTGATCAAAGCACTCAACAAATCTGGCGTGCAGGTGGCCACCTGTGACCTCCGTGCGCAAGGTGAAGCGCGGCCGGCACTCGCGGACTGTCCCGACTTCGGTTACCGAGAGATGCTCGAAGAAGATCTCCCCGCGATCATCGACGCTGTCTGTCAACGATTTGAGGCGACCCGGATACACCTCTTCGGACACAGCCTCGGTGGCCAGCTGGCGCTGCTGCGAACCGCCGCACAGGGCACGCAAGGCCCGGTCGCCTCTGTCACGATCATCGGGACCGGCACCGTCTTCTGGCGCGCATTCGGGCCTCGACGCTGGATCGAGGCGCTGTCGACCATCCAGTGGATCGGGCTGGTGGCTCGAGTCAAGGGATCCTGGCCGGGCGGGATCCTGATACCTGGTGCGATGGCCGGCGGAGTGATGATCGACTGGTCGCGGCATTCGCTGACCGCCCGTTACAGGCCGAAGGGCACCAAGCTGAACTATGACGAACTCATCAGCAAGCTCGACCTGCCGGTGCTGGCCATCTCGCTGGACGACGACACCCTCGGGCCGAAATCGAACGTTGACTTCCTGGTTCGGAAGCTGTCTTCTGCCAAAGTAACTCGCTGGCACATCGAAGGCGACTCTTCGATCACCCATCGCGGTCACGTCGATTGGCTGGCCGATTCGCGACTGCTGGCGCCCGTGGTGCGACAGTGGATCGAGACCGGCGAGCTCGCCACACCCGGGCCCGTCGAATGAGCGAACTGTTCCTCGATGGGGTGACCAAGCGATTCGACGGGACGACGGTACTCGAGTCGATTGATCTGACCGTACCGAGCGGCGAGTTCATGGTGCTCCTGGGACCGAGCGGATGCGGCAAATCGACTCTGCTGCGCATCATCGCCGGTCTGGAGACACCGACCGAGGGAAGCGTGGTGATCGATGGCACCGATGTCACGGAAGTACCACCCCGAGAGCGCAATCTGGCGATGGTGTTCCAGAGTTACGCGCTGTACCCACATCTGACGGTGGCAAAGAACATTGCTTTCCCCTTGCGTACCGCAAAAGTAGCCAAGCAAGAGGCAAAAAAGACGGTCGAACGTGTGGCCGCTTCGCTGGGCCTGACGGAACTACTCGACCGGCGACCGGGACAGTTGTCGGGCGGTCAGCGACAGCGTGTCGCACTGGCGCGGGCCATGGTTCGCGATCCCGGCGCGTTCCTGATGGATGAACCACTGTCGAATCTGGACGCACGACTGCGTGCGGTCACCCGCACCGAACTGATCGAACTGCACAAGCGCGTCAACAAGACCTTCCTGTACGTCACCCATGACCAGGTCGAGGCAATGACGATGGCTGACCGAATTGCGCTGCTGAACAAGGGGCGCGTCGAGCAGGTCGGTACTCCGGAGGAGCTGTACGACACCCCCCAGTCGGTGTTCGTCGCGGCCTTTCTCGGCGCCCCACCGATGAACCTCATAGACGTCGACATCGTGGTCCAAGCCGGTCGACTGGTCGCACATGTCGGGAACTCGGTTGTACCCCTCGGCATCGAGGCCACGCAGGCAGAGGTGAACACCGCTCGCTTGACCCTCGGTGTCCGGCCCGAGCGTCTCCGACTGGACGACCGCTTCGAGGAACGCGTCCAGGACCCGACCAGCAACGTGGTGCGACTTCCTGCCGTGGTGACGCTCACCGAAAACCTCGGTGGCGATGTCCTGCTGCACTGCTCGGTCAACTCGGTCGCGTTGTGCGCCCGGGTGTCCCGGGTCGGCGGTGTCCGCGACATCACCATCGAATCGGAGATCACTCTCGTCGCGGACAGCTCCGATCTTCATCTCTTCGATCCCGAAAACGGCCGGCGGCTGCAGTGGCAGCACCCGGCGGCACGACCCGTCCATCCTCAACTCTCTTTTACGTAGGAGCACTGCCGTGAAGGCCAGACTCAAGATCGCCGTGCCGTTGATCGCGTCACTGTTGACGCTCACCGGCTGTTTGTCGAGTACCTCGGACGAAACAGAAACCTCAGCCATTCCCGAATTGGCGGACGACCAAAAGGTCTCGATCGTCTTCGAGAGCTACAACTATGGACTGGCGGGTGCGTGGACGGACACGTTCAACAGCTTGCTCGCAGACTTCTCGAAAGAGCATCCGAACATCACCGTCACCCCGCAGAAGCCGGCTGGAAACAGTCCCAACCCGGCCACCGACACCATTTCCAGCATCCGCAATCAGATGACCGCCGGCAATCCCCCTGACGTTGCACAGCTGGGATTCTCCGATCTCGACTTCACGGTGAATCAACTCCAGGCAAAGTCGCTGGATCAATTGGTCGGCGAAGAGGCAGTGGACAAGAACTTCGAGGGCACCACGCATCCGTTCGCTCCGACTGCCCGAACGTTGAGCGACTGGGACGGCCAGACATACGGCGTTCCGTTCGTCTTCTCGACGCCGGTGTTCTACTACAACGCAACACTTTTCCAGCAAGCCGGCCTGGACCCGAACAACCCGCCGCGTACCTGGGACGAAGTTGCGGTCGCTGCCAAGACCATTGCGGACAAGACGGGCAAGGGCGGCGCCTACATCGACTGCCTGACCAAGACCGCCAAGGACTGGTGCTTCCAGAGCCTCGTGCGCTCGAATGGTGGCCGGGTGATCTCCGAGAACCGGGACACGCTGACGTTCGCCGATCCGGCGGCGGTCGAGGTGGTCAGCATGGCACAGCAGATGGTCAACTCGGGAGCCACTCCGAAGCTGACACAAAAGCAGGGCTATGAAGCATTCGCTCGCGGCGAGATGGGAATGCTCTTGGAGACGAGCGCCATTCAGGACCAGTTCGTCAAGGGCGCCAAAGACAAATGGGACCTGCGATCCACGACGATGCCGAGCTTCGGCGACAAGCCCGTCGTGCCGACCAACTCCGGTGCCTCGCTGTTCATCTTCTCGCAGGACCCCGCCAAACAGCGTGCTTCGTGGGAGCTGATCAAGTTCCTCACCAGCGAACAGGCCTACGTCAAGATCTCCAGTGGCATCGGCTATCTCCCGCTGCGCACCGGTTTGATGGACGACCCGGCCGGACTGCAGGAGTGGGCGGCCCAGAACCCGCTCCTCGAGCCGAACCTGGAGCAGCTGAAGTCGATGGAACCGTGGATCTCGATGCCCGGCAATGAATATCTGCAGATTCGCGACGGCATGATGTCTGCCGTGGAGTCCGCGGTATTCCAGGGTGCCGATCCGGCGACTGCCTTGACGGCCGCGCAGGAGCAGGCGAACACGCTTCTGCCGGTGTCATGACCGGGCCCGACCACACCGTCATCCAGCTCACCGACACGCACTTGAGCGGCGGCGGCGATCTGATGCACGGGATGATGGACACAACACGGAATCTGCGTAAGGTTCTCGACCACCTGGACGCGTGGGAAGGGTCGGTGGACGCGATCATCGTGTCCGGCGATCTCGCCGACGCAGGGTCCCCCGAGGCTTACCGAACGCTGCGAACGATGTTGGAGCCCACCGCTGCGAGACTCGGCGCAACGCTCTGTTACGCGATGGGAAATCACGATGACCGCGCCGGGTTCCGCATCGGCCTGGACCTGAGTCGCAATGGGTCGACCGACCTCGGCGCGCCGTACGATGCGGTCCATCACATCGGTGGACTGCGCATTGTGGTACTCGACAGCACCACGCCGGGGCGTCATGACGGCAGTCTCGAGGATGTCCAGCTGGACTGGCTGGCAAAGGTATTGGAGGACAGGGCCCCGCGCGGAACACTGCTGGTGATGCACCATCCGCCGGTTCGGTCGCCGGTCGCCACGGTCGACTTTCTCCGGCTGACGGATCCGAGCGCGCTCGAGTCGGTCATCGCCGGCTCCGATGTGCGAATGATCCTCTGCGGCCACGCGCACTACACGGGCGCCTCGGCGATATCGGGCATCCCGGTCTGGATCGGGCCGCCGCTGTCGTACCGCACCGATCCGGTACCGCCACAGGGAAGGCACCGGGCGGGTGTCGGTTTCGGGTTCAGCCGGATCGATCTGTTCGGTGAATCTGCGGTTGCCACATCCGTCGACGTCGTCGGCGTGGAGGATGTGTACAGCGAACCGCAGTCGGTGGCCCTCGAACGACTGTGGTCGCTCACCCCGAACGCGAACTGATCCACGATGTTCGTTCCGGTCGAGACACCGACGCCCGTACACAGTTCGACGACCACCCCGGTACCGCCTGTGCGGTCCCGGCGGTGGTCGCGGCTCACGCGGGGCGTCGTGCCCTATCTGTACCTCACCCCGGCGTTGATCCTCTTGGTGGTGTGGACCTACCGTCCGCTTGTCCAAGCGGTGCAGTTGTCCACCGTGTCATGGAACCTTCTTCCGGCAAGTCCCATGAAGTCGGTGGGCACCGACAACTACGAGCAGTTGTTCGAACTGCCGGCACTCGGTGATGCCGTGTGGCTGACGGTTGGACTCATCATCGGTCTGCTGCCGTTCACCGTGGTGGTTCCGGTGGTGATCGGGTTCGCGATGCGGGGTGTCTCGGTACGAAGCTCGCGGATCTACCAGGGGTTCATCTTCGCGCCCTTCCTGGTGGCGCCGGTAGCAGGGGCAGCGGTGTGGCGTTGGTTGCTCGATCCCAGTGGCGGGATCGTCAACAGGGTCTTGGGAACCGATCACAACTGGATCTACGACAAGAACACGGCGCAACTGGCGATCATCGTCATCACCGGATGGCACCTGATCGGATTCGCGGTGCTGGCAGTGGCCGCCGGTCTCGCCGGCATCAGCTCGGACTACGACGAGGCTGCACAGCTCGACGGAGCAACCCGGCTCCAGATCGGCCGGCGGATCACCCTGCCACTGCTGTCGCCGACTCTCGTGTTCCTCACTCTCATGACCATCCTGCTCAGCGCCCAGTGGAGTTTCCCGCTGATCGACACCCTGACCCAGGGTGGGCCGGCCGGTGCGACCACAAACATCTATTACCTCCTCTGGGACTACGGATTCCACTCATTCAATGCCGGCCTGAGCGCGGCGGCAGGCATCGTCCTGTTCCTCGGATTCGGCGTTGTCGCCGGCTTCTTGGTCTGGCTGTCGGAACGGATCACCTTCCATGACAACTGACAGCATGTTGAAGGCAGAGGACACGGCGGAGCCTGTCCGTCCTCCCCTGCCGGCATTGCCCGCCTCGACCGCGGGCGCGGGACGTGGTGTGCTCGCGCGCATCTGGGGACACCTCACACTGGCGGTCATCGCACTCGCGTGTATGTTCCCGATCTACTGGCTGGTCGCGACGTCGCTCCGACGGCCCGGCGACGTCAGCTCTTTGACGCCACTGCCGTGGCCGCTGTCGGTCGAGAACTATTTCGACGCTGCCGACAAAGTCGATGTGACGAGGTTGATGCTCAACACTTTTGGTGTTGCGCTTGCATCTACCTGCGGCCAGCTTCTCATCGCGATCCTCGCGTCGTACGCGTTTGCGGTCTACCGGTTCAAGTTCCAGGGCCTGCTGTACCTGGCGTTCGTCGGCACGTGGTTGGTGCCTTACCAGGTCACCATGCTGCCGAATTACGTTCTGCTGAACCAGTTGGGGCTGCTCAACACACTGTCCGGGGTGGTTGTCCCAACTCTCAGTTCAGCGCTCGCCGTCCTGATGATGCGCACGCACATGTCCGGGTTCCCGAAGGAACTGATCGAAGCGGCACGGATGGACGGACGGTCCTCGTGGTCGATCCTGTGGACAGTCGTGGTTCCGAACCTGCGCCCGGCGTTGGCGGCGCTGGCCATCTTGTTGTTCATCAACTCCTGGAACGAGTACTTCTGGCCCGCAGTGGTACTCCAATCCAGCAACGACGTCTTACAACTCGGCCTGCGGAGTTTCATGGGCACCGAAGGCGATCAGTGGGGGCCGATGATGGCTCTGGCCGGTCTGGCCTGCCTGCCGATCTTCGTTCTCTATGTCATCCTGCAGCGCCACATCGTCAACGCCTTCGTGCGAAGCGGTCTCAAGTGAATCAGCTCCGGCGATAGCACTGCCCGATCGGTCCATGACAAAGAGCCCCGTCACCCCCTGCCGGCGGCGGGCCCGCAGAAGACTGGAACGCGAGATGAGGACACTACAGAGCGCTTCTGCCACCGACATCGACAACTTGCTGCGCGCAGTGTGCGACTACAGCATCAACTATCTGGCCGACGACAACTCCGAGCGTGTGACGGCCCGCGCCGAGCTGGAGGCCTCCTTCGCCGGGCCACTACCGGACCAGGGTCTGGACCCGTGGTCCGTGCTCGGCGAGCTGTTCACCAAGGGTGAACCCGGACTGCTGCATTCAGGTGCTCCGACATTTCTCGGCTTTGTCATGGGAGGCGCATACCCGGTGGCCATAGCCACCGAATGGGTCACCTCTGTGTGGGATCAGTGCGGCGCGCTCTACGCAACCAGTCCGACAGCGTCAGTTGTCGAGGAGACGGTGGCGCGGTGGCTGGTCGACATGTTCGGCCTACCGGAGGGCACATCGACCGGTATCACCTCCGGTTGCGCCATGGCCAACCTCAGCGGCTTGGCCGCCGCCCGCCACGCCGTGCTGGCCAGGGCCGGGTGGGATGTGGAGCGCCACGGTCTGTTCGGCGCTCCGGTGCCCCGGGTGCTGGTCAGCCGCGGCTGCCACACGACCGTCTATCGGGCGCTTCGGCTTCTCGGCATGGCCGGGCAGATTCACCCCGTGGATGTGGACGATCAGGGCCGGATGTCGATTCCGGCACTGGAAGCGACTCTCGCGAACACAACCGGGCCCTTGATCGTCTGCGGTCAGGTGGGGAACGTCGACTCCGGATCGGTCGACCGGTTAAACATCATCACCGAACTCGCGCATGCACGGGACGGATGGGTGCATCTCGATGCCGCCTTCGGAATGTGGGCGGCCGCGAGTGCTACTGCGCGACAACATGTCGAGGGTTTGGCGTCGGCCGATTCGTGGGCCACAGACGCTCACAAGTGGCTCAACGTGCCCTACGACTGCGGTTTGGTCTTCTGCGCCGATCCCGAGGCCCATCGCGCCGCGCTGCGCACGACTGCCGACTATCTCACCGTCGCACCCGATGGTGCCCGCGATCCCGCCGACTACACACCTGATCTGTCTCGCCGTGCCCGTGGATTGGTGTTGTGGTCCACGTTGCGGCACCTCGGAACACGTGGTGTTGCCGAGTTGATCGATCGATGCTGTTCGCTGGCAAGGCGATTGGCCGATCAGTTGGTACTCGTCGATGGGATCTCGATAGTCAACGACGTGGTACTGAATCAGGTGCTGGTCGTATTCGACACCGACGACCCTCATGATCCTTCGATTCGTCTCGACCACATCGTCGAAGCCCTGCAACGCGGTGGCACGGGCTGGGCAAGTCCCACCGTCTGGCGTGGCACCCCCACGTTGCGGCTGTCGGTGTGCAACTGGCAGACCACTGCCGAGGACATAGACGCCTGCGCAGCGGCAATCATCACGGCATACACCGACACCACCGAAAGGCCTCTGGTTCCATGACCATTGCTCAACCTTCATCAACTGATCCCATAGTCACCTCGGACCCCGACCTCGAGGCAGTCGTCGCCACGCTGTCGTGCGCCTTCGCCGACGACCCGGTCATCAAATGGGCCATCCCGGAGGATGTCCCGGAGCGGGCGCGTTACCTGGATGCGTTCTTCGACATCACCACACGGCAGCTGCTCGACAACGGGGGTGCCGTCGCGGCGACGGCGTCCTATGACGGCGTGCTCGTCTGGTCGGGGACAGAGGCATCGAGCGAAGAGGACGACATCGCGGTCCTGGCCGAGTTGGAACAGGCATGCGGACCGTGCGGTCCCAAGGTCAGCACGCTCATGCAGACTCTCGATGCGCACCACCCCTCTGATCTGCCGCTGCACGTTCACGCGTTGTACGCGGCGATCCGACCGGAAACCCGCGGCACCGGAGCGCGCGAGATGTTGATCGGAGCCTTCCGTGAACTCCGTGTCACGCACGGTTTCGGGGTGTACGCCGAGGCTTCGTCGCTGCGCAGCCTCCGGCTATGGGAACGTCTCGGATCGAAGCGAATCGGCGGCGAGATCACACTTCCCGGCGGTCCCAGCCTGTATCCCATCTTTCGGTCCGCGTAGGCAGGGAACCAGATGACCGACAGTCCCCGCGCCCCGCAGGCCCCGCGAACCAAGACGGTGAGCAATGCGTATCTGCACCGGCTGCAACGTCGGCACTTTCTGCTGTTCGACATCCTCCCGATCGTCGGAACCCTAGCGGCGCTGGCGTTCCTCTTCGTACACCCCCTCGGACTCACCGAGCTCGTCTTGTTCTTCTCGCTCTGGTTGCTGACGGGCCTGGGAATCACCGTTGGTTACCACCGGCTCTTCACTCATCGCACCTTCAAGGCGAAGCAGTCGGTGATCACCGCGCTGGTGATCCTCGGATCCATGGCGGGTCAAGGAGGAGTGGTCTCGTGGGTCGCCCTGCATCGCCGACACCATGAATGCAGTGACCGGGACGGAGACCCCCACTCCCCCAACCTTTATGGTTCCGACGTCAAGGGACGTCTCCGAGGTCTGATGCACTCACACTTCCTGTGGATGCGTCGACACGAATATCCGAATGTCGTCCACTACGCACCGGACCTCATCAAGAATCGTGCCCTTGTCCGCGTCGCGCGCCAGTACTACTACTGGGTTGCCTTGGGTCTCGTCCTGCCCGCCGTGATCGGCGGTTTGGTGTACCAGAGCTGGACCGGGGTGATCAGTGGGCTCCTGTGGGGTGGGTTGGTCCGGATGTTCGTCCTCGAGCACATCGTCTGGGCCATCAACTCCTTCCTGCACATGTTCGGTACGCGGCCTTACGCGTCGAGGGAGAACAGCCGCAACGGCGGGGTGTTCGCCCTTGTGACTCTGGGCGAATCCTGGCACAACAACCACCACGCTTTCCCCGAGTCGGCTTCGTTCGGATTGGACTGGTACCGGTTGGACCCGGGTTACTGGCTCATCAGGTTGCTGGCAGCGTGCGGACTCGTCTGGGATGTCGGCCTACCGTCCGACGAACGTAAGGCAGCAAAACGCATCCCCGACAACACCTGTGACACCTCGACGAGTGGAGTGCCGGCATGAGTGACAAGAGTTCGAACCCTCGCAACGACGAGATTGTCAGTTGGTGCCAGGACTACGTCGGCAACATCTTGGGAGTGCCGGGTGACAGAGTGAATCCCGACGCGACCTTCGACCGGCTTGGCATCGACTCGGCCCTGGCGGTGTCTCTACTCATCGACGTCGAAGGACATTTCGGGGTCGAGGTTCCGCCAGAGGCCCTGTTCGACAATCCGACACTCCGGGCAGTGGCCGGATACGTCCACGAGAGGTCTGTGCGACTGTGATCGCCCGGGTCGACGAGATCGCCGAAGAGGAGCGGAAGTCCGCCGCCACGCGCGCCATTCGTCATCACTACGACGTCGGCAACGATTTCTACGGGCTCTGGCTGGATTCGTCGCTGTCGTACTCGTGCGCCATGCCCACTGCCGCAACGGACACACTCGATGTCGCGCAGCAACGCAAACTCCGATTCCACCTCGAGGCGGTGCGGGCCGACACTGCGCGTTCGATCCTCGATGTGGGATGCGGATGGGGCGCGATACTCGAGCAGGCGTCGGTGGAGTACGGCGTGACGCGTGCGGTGGGCCTGACGTTGAGTGCGACGCAAACTCAACACATTCGGGAGCTCGCCCTACGCGGCGTGGAAGTGCGCACCACGAACTGGATGGACTTCGCGCCCGATGATCGTTTCGACGGAATCATCTCCATAGGTGCTTTCGAGCATTTCGCCCGGCCAGACGACACCCCGACGGAGAAGATCGGGATATACCGCGAGTTCTTCTCCCGGTGCCGCACCTGGCTCAACACAGACGGGACGTTGTCGCTGCAGACCATCGCATACGCGAACATGTCCCGGAGCGATGCCAATTCGTTCATGCAACAGGAGATCTTTCCCGACGCCGACCTTCCGACGTTGACTGAGATAGTCAGCGCCGCCGACGGATTGTTCGAGGTGCAGTCGGTTGCCAACGGCCGACTCGACTACGCCTGGACCTGCGAACAGTGGGCTCAGCGGCTTCGCGCCCGTCGCGAGGAAGCCACTGCCCTCGTCGGTGAGGATGTGGTTGCTCGGTACGAGCGGTACCTGAAGATGTCCGCAATCGGCTTCCGGATGAACAAGATCTGTCTCCTGCGCCTGGTTCTACGGCCGTATGCCGACGGCCACTTCGGCGGGGTGTCGAGATGACCGGCACCACATCATCGGTAGCTGGCGGAGGTCCGACCTCCGTCACTCCCCCCGGCGCCGTTCGGGCCGTACCACGGTTCAACCCGTTCAGCGCCGCGTTTCGCGACGATCCATATCGTCAGTACCGCACCCTTCAACAGCAAGCGGCACCGCACAGGACCCTGGGTATGTGGGTGCTAACCCGACATGCAGATGTCGAATCGGTGTTGATGGACCGGACGTTCAGCTCAGCGGTGATACCACAATTGGTGAATCGGCAAGCAGATCGTCTGTCGCAGAGCAACGTTGCGCGGATCGAGCGGCTGGGCGAGAAGTCGCTGGTGTTCACCGACAATCCGGACCACGCGCGGTTACGCGGCCTGATCAATCAGGCGTTCAGCAGTAAAGCTGTCGCCTCGCTGCGGCCGCGAATTGTCGGTGTCGCGCAGAGATTGTTCGAGCAGACGCGGCACGACGGCATGGACATCATCGGTGACTACGCCGCACCTTTGCCCGTGACCGTGATGTGTGACTGGATGGACGTTCCAGAGAGCATTCGTGCACAGGTCGGGCCGTGGACTCGGGATATCCGGTTCCTGCTGGAACCAGGCCTGATGAGTGCCGCGGTCTTCAGTCGCGTGTGCGACGTGGTGGAGGAATTCACCACTGCGTTCGACGACCTGGTGGCTCACCGCAAAGCGCATCCCGGCACGGACCTGATCAGCAATCTACTGGCCGCGAAGACCTCAGGGGGCGACGCCTTCGCATCCGAGGAGATCGTCTTTCTGTGCATCATGTGTTTTGTCGCCGGCAATGAGACCACCAAGTCACTGATCGGGAACGCTGTGCTGGCCCTGTTGCAGCACCCCGAGCAACGAAACCTGCTGACGTCGGACCGGTCCCTGGCAACCGCTGCGGTGGCAGAGACCCTGCGCTTCCAGAGCCCGCTACAGATGACCAAACGAGTCGCCACCCGCGGAGTCGAGATCAGCGGGAGCGAGGTGGAAGCCGGCGACCAGATACTGCTCTGTATCGGGGCTGCGAACAGAGACCCCTCTGTGTTCGAGAAGCCAGATGAGTTCGACTTGACCCGCACCGGTCAGCGGCACCTCGCGTTCGGTCACGGCATGCACGGCTGTCTCGGCGGCCTCCTCGCGCGGCTACAGGCGGAGGTTGCGATCGGCGTTCTCTTCGGCGATTCCGGACGGCGCCTGGAACTGGTGACCGAGCACGTCGACTGGCAGACAGACAGTTTGATCGTCCGCGGGCTCTCCCAGCTCCCGGTTCGACTGATCGATGAGGCGGCATGACCACGTCCGTGCTGTTGAGGGGCGCCGACGACTCCCCTGTCCATTTGATATGCGTCCCGCACGCCGGCGGAGGCGCGGCGTCCTTCAATCGATGGCTCGGCCTGTTCCCCACCACCATCGCAGTGGTGCGAACCCAACTCCCTGGCCGAGAGGATCGAGCGTCCGAGCCGCACTTTCGCCGGGTTGGCGAGGCGGTCAGTGCATTGGTCTCCGACATCTGTCTTCTCGACTCACGGGTTGCGCTGTACGGCCACAGCATGGGGGCACTGGTGGCGTTCGAACTGGCGCACGAGCTGTGTGCTGCCGGTGCCGCACCTGTTCACCTGTTTGTGTCGGGACGGCGTGCACCTCATCGTTCGCCGAGTAGGACCCCGATACACGACGCCTCAGAACCGGACTTGATCACAGCGCTGCGGACGATGGGGGGCATGGGTGATATCGAGGCAACGAGCCCCGAGTTCCGCCAGTACGTGCTGGCTCTGATCAGAGCCGACCTGGAACTGTCCGAGAAGTACACGTTCGGGCGCACAACAACACTGCCGTGTCCGATCACGGCCTTCTACGCGACAGGAGATCCGGTGGTTGACCCCGAGGAAGTTCGAGCTTGGGCAGCACACTCACACAACGCATTTCGATCGCATGAGTTCACAGGGGACCACTTCTTCCACCAGCAGCACCGCGACGCCATCGCTGCCCACATGGTCCACGCGCTCGACAACGTGGTGCCGGCGACGTGAACGTGGCGCAACGGTCCCTTACCGAATCGACGATGTCGACGTTGCCGCAGTTGCTGCGTGAACGTGCAGACTCTGATCCGGACAGGAAAGCGTATGTCTTCCTGGATGATTCGGGTGTCGAGACGGTGACGCTGACCTACGGGGCACTGTACCGGCAGGCCGCGGATGTGGCGTGGCGACTGCTGTCGTGCTGCCGACCCGGCGATCGCGCGGTTCTGATGTTCCCTCAGGGTCCGGACTTCATCGTCGCCTACTTCGGGTGCCTGTACGCAGGAGTTGTCGCCGTGCCGGTTGTACCGCCGGGAGCACATGGGCAGCGGACCACCACAGCGAACATCGTGCGGGACTGTGAACCCACGACTGTCCTCACCGTGAGCTCGATGCTGGAGCCGGCACAGGCGCTGCCGGCGCTGACCGTGCAGACGATCAGCTGGATCGTCGTCGACCAGATGCCACCTACAGGCACCGACTTCACCGACCAGATGGATGCGGAACTGGAGGCGCGGCGCCCCGCGATCGGCGACATCGCCTTTCTGCAGTACACCTCTGGCTCGACCTCGGACCCCAAAGGGGTGATGGTCACGCACGGCAATCTTGTCGCCAATCAACGGATGATCCAGGCGGCTTTCGGCCATGACAGTCAATCGACCGTGGTGGGGTGGGCGCCCTTCTTTCACGACCAGGGGCTGATCGGCAATGTCCTGCAGCCGCTCTACGTCGGTGCCACCAGCGTCCTGATGTCACCGTCCGCGTTCATCCGGCGGCCCCTGATGTGGCTGTCGGCGATCTCGCGTTACCGCGCGCACACGAGTGGAGGCCCGAACTTTGCCTTCGACCTGTGTGTTGCGCGGGCTACGGACGCCACGGTCGCCGGACTCGACCTGAGCCACTGGAAAGTTGCGTTCAACGGAGCCGAGCCGATCCGCGACGACACCGTGCGACGGTTCGCCGAACGATTCGAACCCGCAGGGTTCAGCGAGGCCGCGTTCATGCCTTGCTACGGCCTGGCCGAGGCGACGCTCCTGGTGACGGCCGCGAGAAAAGGCAGGGGCTCTCGCCACATCGTGGTCGATCCCGCGGAGCGCGGTCGTAAACGCCTTGTGCCGGAGACGAACCACAGTCCCGAGCCATCTTCGCCCACCATCGTCGGATCGGGAACGGTCCTGCTGCGAGAGGATGTTCGCATCATCGATCCAGATACCCGACGGCCATGCCGCGCCGATCAGATCGGTGAGATCTGGGTGGCCGGAGACCATGTGGCACAGGGTTACTGGCGTCGACCGGACGAGTCGGCGGAAACCTTCGGTGCCGGCATCGACGGCTCGCCCGGATCGAGGTACTTACGCACCGGCGATCTCGGCGCATTCATTGATGATGAACTCTTCGTTGTGGGACGCCTCAAAGACATGGTCATCATCCGCGGGACGAACTACTACCCTCACGACATCGAGCACACAGTACAGTCGGCACATCCGTCGGTCCGGCCTGGTGGTTGCGCTGCGTTCTCCACGCTACGAGACCGTGTGGAGGCCCTGGTGGTGGTAGCGGAGATCAGAGGCGAAGAGCCACTTGCCGAGTCGCGGTGTCACGACATCTCGTTCGCAATTCGAGGCGCGATCACGCGCGAACACCAGGTGACCGTCAGCGATGTGCTCTTGGTGACGCCGGGACAACTCCACAAGACCACCAGCGGGAAGATCATGCGAGCCTCAGCTCGACGTCGTTATCTCGCAGGGGATTTCGATTGTGTGCAGACACAGACCTCAACGCCGGATCCGCAGCGCATCGACTCGGACTCAGTAGTCCCAGTAAAGGACGGTAGACATGGAAGCTTTAAACCCTGATTTCGAACAAGCGGTGAGGGACGTCGTCCTCAGCATGCCCGCGGCCAAACATCTGGGTTTCGATTTCACCCGCATCGAACCCGGGGATGTCGAACTCATGGCGCCCTACCGCCAGGAGCTGACCCAACACAACGGATTCTTTCAGGGTGGCGTCATCGGCTCACTGGCAGACTTCGCCGGCGGTTCGGCCGCCGGAACCTTGCTTCCACCGGGCTGGATCAACATGACGGTCGATTACACGATCAAGATCTTGGCACCGGCAAAGGGCGACAAGCTGGTGGTTCATGGTCGAGTACTCAAGGCAGGCAGCACCATCACGGTGGCTGCCGCAGACGTGTTCACTTCATCGGCGGTCGGTGACACGTTATGTGCCACCGGGCTGGTGACCATGCGCAACATCCGACTGATGAAGAGCTGACGCGAGCGATTCAGCTGTCGACGGCGGCGGGTCGGTCACTGAGTTCGGGACACCTCGGCGAGGAAGTCCGCAAGATGAGCTGAAATCGCCCCCGGCTGTTCCACGGTGCTGCTGTGACCGCAGTTGTCGATCACCTGCAGTCGGGCCGTCGGTATCGACGATGCGATGTGTTCGGACTCCGACGGTGGCGTGGCGGCGTCATCCGCACCGACGAGCACAAGCGTCGGTACGGCGATCGCGCCGATCTCGTGATCTACCGAGGCGCGTTCGGCAACCCCGTACACCGCCTTGCGCACGCTACTGCGTTTCCGTTGTCCCACCGCTTGTCGCCAGCGATCGAGCGATGCTTTGTTCCGCGGATCTCGCCGATACGACGGGCCGAACATGTGAGGCGCGACCATCGATGCGATCGGTCCGAATCCGATCAATTGCTGCGTCCACGCCAGTCGCTTGTACTCCCGGACAGTGCCGGGCGTTTCGGCGCGGGCGCTGGTGTCCAGCAGAGTGAGGGACCGAATCATCTCGGCGTGGCGGGCGCCGAGGCGCAAACCGACAAATCCCCCCATCGAGAGCCCCACCCAGTGCACGGGCCCGATGTCGAGAGCCCAGAGCAGGCCCAGCGCATCCCTGGTGAGGGTTTCGATGTCGTACCCGTCGACTGTCGGGGGTGAAGTTCCCTGCCCTCGCCAATCGAAGGCAACACACCTGTAACGTCCCCGCAGCACCTCGACCTGCGCCTCGAACATCGTGCTGTCGAACAACAATCCGTGCGCAAACACGACTGTCTGCGCGCAGGGCACGCCCGCCGGCACGCCCGTGTCGTGGTATCCGATGGTTGTACCGCCCACCACCACCTCGGGCATGCCTACTCCCTCGTCGAACGCACTACAGGGACGGCCAGTAGGTCGCACACTGCGGCGGGAAGTGCACACCCGCACCGCGCAGGATGCCCACCCGGGTGTGGAATGCGGCACCGGTCATGACGTGATGCGCGATGTCCGCGGCGCGACGGTTGCGGGCGGACGCCAGATGCGTTCCGGCCGCCCAGGAATTGAACGCTCCCATGGCCGGGCCGCACCACACTTGGTAGTCCGCTGTTCGGGTCTCGTCCCCACCGATGCTCCATCCTGACGAGAGGCCGAGGTACCAGCGGAACACCAGCGCCATCCGGCGACGCGGGTTGTTCTGGGCAGCCGCGATCTGGTTCGGGTCACGTTCGGTGAAGTAACGCACGCACTCGTCCCAGACCGATTCCAGCGGCCGGCGGAAGATGTCGCGTTCGAGCCCGTCGCGCACCTTCTGCGGGATCGCGTCGATCGAGTCGTAAGCGCGGTACGCGTCGTACAGCTGAGCGGCGCGGCCGGCGAACATGGTTCCTCGCCGCAGTACCTGCACCTGCACCCCCATCTCGAACATGTCCGAGGACGGCGCCATCACGCAATCGGCTGAACCAGCGGTGGCCAATAGCTCTTTCGTGGCCGCGGAGGTACCCGCCTCCACGCTTGCCTGATTGATCGACCCTGTGACGACGTACGCCGCTCCCAGTCCGAAAGCCGCCGCGGCTGCCGCAGGCGTCCCGATGCCGCCCGCCGCCCCGATTCGAACATTCGCGGCGAGAGGTGATTCCCCGGCGATGCGGTCGCGCAGCGCGATGATCTCAGGTAATGCCACCAGCAATGGCCGGCGATCGGTGTGACCTCCCGAGTCCGCCTCGACGGTGACGTCATCGGCCATCGGTACCGATGCGGCCAGGTGGGCCGACTCCGCGGTGATGTCACCCGATTCCATGAGCTGGCGCAGCAACGCAGCGGGTGCCGGCCGTAAGAAGGCCTCTGCCACCTCGAGCCGGGACACCTTGGCCACCACCCTGTGCCCCCGGACGATTTCCCCGTCGGGAGCGGATCTGAGCCCGAGAACTCGATAGCGGACAAGTTCCGCCGTCATGGACATGAAGGCGGACGCCTCGACGCAGGTCACCCGATGGCGCAGGCACGCATCCACGATGGCGCGCTCGAGAGCGGGTTCGCTCGGACTGTGGATGACGTTGCAGGCGAACGGGGTATCGCGCAATGTTGCCGTCAGCTCGGCCAGCGCCGCATCGACCTTCGCCGGTACGACGCCTGCAGCGCCGTAGGAGGCAAGGTATCCGGCCTTGGCAAGGGCGCTGACCAGATCGGGCGACGCGATTCCATTGGCCATCGCGCCGGCCATGTATCCGTATCGCACACCGTGAAAATGCTGGAAGGATCGATCGCCGAGACGGTCAGGGGTCAACGGCCCGACGGCAGCGAGCACTTCTGACCGCGCAGCGACTGCCTCGTCGGACGTCACCCGGATGTCTTCTTTGTCCCGGATCACCCAGCATGGTCGCGAGAGGTCTGACAATGTTGCTGTCGTCTGGGCGATCTCATCGGTCCCGGATGTTGTGGAGGGCGCAACCATGTCAGATCCCTTCCCTGAGTTCAACCGAGATGTCGATGAGTTCGTAGATCCGCAAACCCGGTTTCCACAGCGACGCGTCTGCGACGACAACAACCGAGTCCGCCTGGGTACGAATGTCTTTCACGTGGACTTCCAGTTCACAATGACCGTCGTCTGGGACGAACTGACCGCGGTACTTCCAGTTGAAGGGCACGTTCTCGGGAATGTGGAACTGCGGGTCACGCCATTGCCGGTGCATCCCGGCATCCACCATCCACTCTTGGATGCACTGGATCACCGACTCGACGCCGAGCGAACCCGGTATCACCGGATCAAGGTAGAAGTGGCAGTCGAAGAACCACTCGTCTGCCTCGATGTCGCGGGTCATGTGCAGATACCCCTTGCCGTACTGGCCACCTCCGTCGACCACATCGACGTGGTCGACCAGAGCCAACGCCCCCGTGGAGCACAGCGGTTCGCGCCGGTCCCTACGTGCCGCCACATCGATGGTGCGTATCTGCGGTGCAGACTCCAGTGTCTCGAGCCAGTTCGGTCGATGGCGTCCTGCGTCGAGCCCGGTTTGATTGTCCAGGGCCGAATCGCTGAAATACCCGAACATCGTCGTGCCGCTGTAGAACTCATCTCCATCCACCCGAAGGGAGTAGTCGAAACTCTGCAGCGATGACCCGGGCATCAGCGTCGTCGACACGAGCGTCGAACTCTGATCGACCGTCTTTCCCCGGAGGTCGAGTCTGCGACTGACGGTGGCGGTTCCGCCGAGGTTTCGGAGTCGCAAGGTCTCTGTGGACCCGAGCGTGGGGCCGAGGTAGTAGCCCATCAGCAGAGCGGCCTGCAACGAGGTCTCCATGTAGACGAAGTGCGGCACAGATCCGTTTGCAGTGTCCTCCAGGTACCACGCGTCGGCAGGCACGTCGTATTCGGTGCGATAGTCCGCACCGGCGTCCCAATTGCCTCGTGTGCCGGAGAACTCTGTGACCCGGTCGACCAGCAACAGCCCTCCCGTGGGCAGCCGGGTGGCCCGGTTGCCGGTGTAGCGCGAGAACTCGGGTCCGAACGCGATCCCCTGATCACCACGGGCCAGATGCGCCATGTGGAACTCGCTCAACAGTGCCTGCCGGCCGGTTGTCGCCACGCGTCCGGTCCAGTCCTGCAGGTGACCGTTGGTACCGGGGCCCAATGCGACACCATTGCGAGGTATGAAGTCAACGGTGACATCGAAACCGTTGTCCCGGGACGGCTCTGACCCATCAATACTCACGCGCGCCCGTAGATGCGGAATCGGGACGAGATCGATCTCCACCACGCGCAATGACAATCGTTGTGACGAAGGTGGATTCGGTGCGGTGCCGTGTGCCTGCGATTCGGTCACGCAATCGGACATACACAGATGCAGACCAACGAACACACCGAAAACCTCGGCCGCGGACCGTGCGGCCGCAACGGGGTCACCGTTGTACCTCACTGTGAGGCCGCCGAAGTCGGCCCCGCGTGGCGACGACTCGAGACCTTCGATGCTCTCTACCTGTCCGTGGGACGCGACCGTCAACATGCTGTTCGCGGCGATGGTTCGGCCGGTCGCATGATCGGTGGCGGTTTGGCGGTGCGTCGGACCGAACACCTGCTCGATCCCGCCGCGGGTGAGTACATCGATGTCTTCAGAGGACAGCTCCCGTTTGGCAGATCGGGCCAGAGGTCGAAAACAGCGCACAGCAGCGAGTTCGGCAGCGCGAGTGGTGGAGAACGTGTCTACGGTCTCGGGCCACGTCTTTTCCCCCAGTTGTCTCGGTGCCGGGTTGAGGCCATCGCGCAGTGTCGCCCGTGCGACAGCCGACGCGGCAGCAATGGTGGCTTGGTGAGCACGGACAACACTGTCTCGGACTGCGGCCAGCGGTGCCATCGCCCCCACCGGCACAGTTTCACGCGGTGCGAGCGATTCGCGGGTCCGGTTGCCGGCGGATCTCGGCGCGGCCTCCACCACGGCCGCGGGTCTGGCAGGTATGGGATTGAACACAATGCCGTCAAAGCGGATGTGTGCCATGGATCTTCCTGTCTTCGATGCGTGGTTCCGGGTGGTCAGTTCCACTGTCGGGCCGACTCAAGGAACATTGCTGAAAGGTCAGGCGCGGTGACCACCGAAACGTCGTTCCAGCGTTGCAAGACGGTGTTGTCTTGCGCGATCGCCACCGCATCAACAGTGGCCGACAACGCATCGCGCCTGAGATTGTCGGCGACGACGGTGAATGCCTCGCCGGTCGGCAGTTGGTGGTAGAAGTCAATGGAACCCACGCCCATCGGCAGGCACGCCGCTCCCAGCGCGCTGTGTGCGAGTACCGGTGGCACCTGCAGGATCAGGTCGGCTTGCACCGGATTGTGCAACATTCCCTGGTACGCACCAAGCGCTACAACCGCTTCGGGTAGCGAGGCGGTGACCACCAATCGCGATTCGGACAACTCCAAGACCTCCGCGAGCCCACGAAGGGCTGGTCCGTGGAACTGCCGCCCCTCGTCGTAGATGAACTGAGCGTTCTTGCCGACGTGGCCCCAATCGGGATCAATTGTGACCATCGGCGGCTCGTTGTCGGCCAACAGGAGTTGGGCGACGTAATGAGGGATGAGGCGTTCGCCGTCAACACTCGTGACCCGGACCGACAACGTGGTCGCGTCGCGTGTCGGCTCGGCATGTACCAGCAGCTGCGGGACCGTCGAACCCGACGGAAAGAAGACGCCATTGAGTACACGGAAGTCTCTGACCCCTCGGACGCATCGACCCGGCAACGCTCTCTCCGCCACGTTGATCATCGCGCCGAGTGCGAAAGTGGCAGGGAGTACCACCTTCTCGCCGATCCGGTGCGCCTCGATGATCGGGTGGCGCGCCAGATCCTCGATGACGCGGCGTGCGGTGAAGGCAACCGGATCCGGGGCGGATCCGGAAGCCAACGGACGCGTCGGCCCGATCAAGACCACTACATCGTCCCTGCGTTCTACCGAGAACTGCTCTGCGAAAGCCACTGCGCCGGTCCGTGGGTGGAGTAACTCGACCCCGTTGTCGCGGAAGTGCGCCCGTAGGACGTCATCGACCATGCCGGCGTCCCACGCTCCCCAGTCGATGGCGGTGACGTGACGTTCCGGGTGCCGACGCTTCGTGGCAACCGCGAATCGCGCAAGGGCTTCGTTGGCGGTGGCGTAATCACTCTGGCCCCGATTGCCGAAGAGTCCGGCCACGGACGTGAACAACACCAGGTGTTCGACGGGCGAGTCGTCGGCGGATGAGTCCAAGGAGTCCATCAGTGCGTCGATCCCACGCAGTTTCGGGGTGAGGACCCGCGCGATCTCTGAATCTTCTTTCGACGCGATCAGTGAGTCGGCAAGGACACCTGCACCGTGGATGATGCCCGTGACCGACTGATTGTAGGGCGCAAGCGCAGTGCGCAATGCGTCGGCGTCGGTCACATCGACGCTCAGGTATTGCCCACGTTCTTCCAGCGCGTCCAACGTTTCCCGGATCTCGCGTCCCGCCCGTACACCGGCGCAGCGAGAGTTGATGTCGCGGGGCGTCAGTCCACTTCCGGCCAACGCCCTGATCGCCGCACCCTGTAGCGAGGCGTCGTCGACTCCTTGCGCCCAATCTGGGTCCGGTGAAGGATCGGTGCGCCCCAGAAGGATGAAGCGGGCTTCGGTGCGGGCGGCCAGTTCACGAACACAGAGGGCGGTCACGCCACGGGCTCCGCCGGACACCACCAGGAGATCGTTCGCGCCTACCGACATGTCGTGGAGCGGGCCCTCACCGACCGCAGACAACTCTGTGGCCGGGGCCCCGTGTCCGCTGGGAACCAGGGTGTGCCGCTCCCCCAGCTCACCGACACCCACCTCGAGGGTGTCGACCGCCGAATCGTGTGACTCGTCGATGATCGTCCGGGCGAACTGGTCCGGATCGACCAGAGGATTGACATCCACTGCGCGGCAGAACAGTTCGGGGCGTTCCGCAGCCAGTGTCTTCACTGCACCGCCGATGCCGGCGGCCATGGCCGCCACCGGGTCGACATCGAGGTCGCCGAAGCCGAGGGCACCGTCGACGTTGGTTACTGCCAGCAACGCGGCCCGCCGCCCCGTCGGAATCAGTGCTTTGGAGGCTGCCTTGATGGCGAGGATAGAGTCGGAGAGAACTTGTTGAGCCTCTGAGATCGTTGTCGGCTCACCCAGGATCACCACGCAGAGGTCAGCCCGCGAGTCCGTCGACTGATCCGTTGCAGTCTCGGACGAACCGGTGGAGCCGAAGTGCGCTTGTGAGCCCGTCACCCGCCAGCGCTGTGCCCGCAGTGCTTCGGACAGCGCGTCGACGAGCCGGGAGCTGACGTTCCCGACGATGAACAGGGATGCGGTCGGATCAGTGGTGAAAACGTCGACAGCGCGGTCGATCCGAGGCAGGGCGACGAGTTCGACCGGTGTTCGTTCGGCCGATGGAAGTACGTCGATCGGATCAGTCTGCTCTGAGGTCAGGGCGTGATCAGTGAGCCGCGGCGCCACCGCGGCCGGCGCTTTTGGGTAAGCATCACTCCCCTCGGAGATGACCTCGACGATTTGGTCGATCGTTCGAAGCTCACCGAGTTGCTCGGGGCCCAGACTCGGGAGGTGCGGGAACCGCTCCTGTACCGCTCCGAGCACCTGAACCCGTTTTATCGAGTCGACGCCCAGGTCGGACTCCAGATCCATCGTGCTGCCGATCATCTCGACCGGATACCCGGTCTTTTCGGCGATGACCTCCCGAAGGGCGGTGTGGAGATCGTCGGCAGCAGCCTCGTGTCCGTCCACTGCCGGCACGCTTGGGGCCGCGGAGGGCTCGGCGGCCGGCTCCGACAGATCTGAACCGGGTATCGAGGGCTCGGCCGGAGGCGTCGAGGTGGTGCTGACCGGTGCGGCATTGTCCTGACGAGCAGTGTGCGCGGCCGGGGCGTTCGACGTCTGATCGGACCGTGCCGGCTCCGTGTCAACTGGTGCGGAGATGGCGGGCGCCGGCGACGACTGAACGGTGACAGACCGCCGAGCGCGGGCCGGGACCGCAGTTGTCTCGGGCGACAGCCCTGCTTCGAGTTCGGCGAGCCCGACCAACACGTGTGCTGCTTGGGAATGGCTGTCGCTCAACGCCACCGACTGGTTGCTGACC
Source organism: Williamsia sp. R60 (assembly GCF_054063855.1). Lineage (NCBI taxonomy): Bacteria > Bacillati > Actinomycetota > Actinomycetes > Mycobacteriales > Nocardiaceae > Williamsia > Williamsia sp. R60. Next base: position 598,779 of record NZ_JBSSGR010000004.1, on the reverse strand, counting down.
GCTTCGATCGCCCGGATCGATCCGTCGTCGAGGTTGCCGCGACGCAGCGCGTCGGCGAGGTCGCGAGCGATTCCGAGTTGGGCCCCCAGGAACTCGCGGTGGGTGTCGAGGTGCTGGTTCAATGCCGAGTTCAGGTGACCGTCATTCGGGTCCCCGGCGCGGGAAAGGTGTTGTGTCACTGTGAACTCCTCAGGACGTTCTGCGGGTGTGTGTGGTGTGGTCGTCGGGTGTTCGGCGGCACCGAGCGGATTGGGCTGGACCGGATCGGGTCGAACGGGATCATCGATGTCGTCGGCGCCGACCGTCTTGATCCGATAGCCGTTGGCCAGTACGTCGGCGTACGCCTTACGACGGGTTTCCGGAACGTATTCCGGTGCTGAGATGGTGACCGCCATCGCCGACGTGCGCGGTGGGGCCGGCGGGTCGGCCTGATACCGATTGATGCCGGACAACGGCATCCCCAAAACCGCCAGAGCGACCGCGGCCCGTTTGAGCCCGAGGTCCCCGTCTCCCATCGGTCCGATGTCGGTGGGAATCGCGATGACCTCATCACCCAGCGTGCGCCGAACCAGAGACGTGAGCACCTGTTTGGGTCCGAACTCGACGAAGGTCGTGCAGCCCGCGTCGCGCATACCTCGGAGCACCGCCACGAACTCGACGGGGTGCATCAACTGGTCGACGAGGATGTCGGCGTTGCCTGCAGCATCGGGTCCGTAGACACGTTCGGGATCGTTTCCGTACACCGCGCCCTGGGGGGCACCGATGGTGACCGAGTCCACCGCCTCGCGGAACGTGCCGGTGGCGTGTGCGACGTACGGCGTATGGAACGCTGCCGACACCGGCAATGTCCTTGTGTTCCAGCCGAGCTCAGCGCATTGTTCGGCGAAATCCGCCACGGCGTCACTGCCACCACCGACCACCACTTGGTCAGGGGCGTTGTGATTGCACACGTAAACGTCGTCGGTGCGGTCGACCAGGTCGTCGACGTCGGAGCGCGAAGCGCGGACGGCCAGCATCGCCCCCCGGTCTGAGCCCGATTCTTTGGCCATCGCGGCGCCGCGAGCGCGCGCCAGCCGGAAGTAGTCCCCGGTCTCCAGTGCGCCGGACGCCCAGAGCGCGCCGAGCTCCCCGAAACTGTGTCCGCCGAACGCTTCCGCGGTGAAGCCCAGTTCTGACAGGAATCGATACTGACCGACCGATACCGCACCGATCGCCGGTTGCGCGTGCTCGGTGAGTTTGAGGAGCTCCTCCTGCTCGGCCCGTTCATCGTCGTCGAAGGCCGGAGGCGGGAACACGATGGAGCCGAGTCGGCGCTCCACACCTTCGAAAGCGGCATTGGCGTCATCAAAGGCCCCTGCTACCGGCGGTAGGTTCATGGCCGAGGAGGCCGCCATGTTGACGTACTGGCTGCCCTGCCCCGAGAACAGTGCGCCCACCTTGAGGTCGGCCTGCGCCTGTCGGCGAAAGTATATGCCCTCTGGGTGATTCCAGGCCGGTGAGTCAGCGTCGCGCGCCAATGTCTCCAACGCGACCTCGATGAGCCGGCTGCGCTGCTCCTCGTCGACCCACACGAAGCCGATTCTGGCGTCGGTTGCCGGGATGTCGCCCCCGTCGACCGGCGAACCGCTCTGGAGTTCCTCGATGAGCGCCGGCACGTCCTGCGCGTGCCAGAGCGAAGCCGTCGGCGTCTGGTGCCAGGTCCGCACCCCACTTCGGTCCGTATCGGCTTCCTCGAGAACCATGTGAAAGTTCGTGCCGCCGAATCCCATTGCCGAGACCGCCGCCCTGCGCACCGGGCGATGTGGATCGAGCACCCATGGACGGGTGAGACTGTTGACGTAGTAAGGCGCGCCATCTGTGATGACCGGGTTGGGACGACTCACGTTGATGGTGCCCGGCAGGATCTTGTGATGCAGACCCAGCGCCAGTTTGATCAGGCTGGCTGTACCGGCTGCGCCCTTGGTGTGCCCGATCTGCGATTTGACACTACCGAGCGCAGCAAACGCCTCCTCATCGGTGTTGGCACGCAGCATCTTTCCGAGTGCTGTGAGTTCGGTCTTGTCACCGACTGCTGTACCGGTGGCGTGTGCCTCGAACAGTTCGACCGACGAAGGCTCGCAGCGGGCATCGTCGTACGCACGTTGGAGCGCCACTCGCTGGCCATCGGCGTGGGGAGCGTAGATGCTGTTGGATCGTCCGTCACTCGATGACCCGATTCCCTTGATGACCGCATAGACCTTGTTGCCGTCCCGACGTGCGTCCGACAGTCGACGCAGGGCAAGCATGCAGATGCCTTCACCGAGCAGCGTGCCGTCGGCGTTGTCGGAGAAGGGGCTGATCTGCCCGGTAGGCGACAGCGCGCCCACCTTGGAGAAACAGAGGTAGATGAAGATCGAGTTCTCGGTGTCGACACCACCGGTGATCATCGTGTCTGCTCTGCCGTCGACCAGCTCCGCGATCGCGGTACGAATGGCTGCGAGCGAGGCGGCACAGGCGGCATCGACGGTGCAGTTCATACCGCCGAGGCCGAACCTGTTCGCGATCCTCCCTGCGACGACGTTGGCGAGGAGGCCGGGAAACGAGTTCTCCTCCCACGGTGCGAAGGCGGCCACGTACTTTTCGGCAACGGCCTCGGTGTCGGCCTCGCTGAGACCACAGCTACGAGCGGCCGCCTTGAGGACCGGTGTCGACAGCCGGGCGGCAAGAGGGTGCATCAGCGGCACCGGACCGGTGGTGCCGATGACAACGCCGGTGCGGGAAGGGTCGTACCAGGAAGAATCCTTGGCGCCGGCGTCGCCGAGGAGGTCACGGACAACACCGAGACTCAGAGTCTGCATGGTGCTGGTCACCTCGAGCTGATTCGGTGGCATACCGAACTCGACAGGATCGAACTCGACGTCCGGGATGAACGCACCCCGATTGGAATAGGTCTTGTCGGGCGCAGTCCTGTCGGCGTCGTAGTAGTCCTCCAGGTCCCATCGAGACTGCGGCACCTCGGTGGTGCAATCCGTCCCGTCGACGATGTTCTGCCAGTAGTCTCGGATGTTCTTGGCGCCGGGTAGCAGTGCTGACATGCCGACGATCGCGATCGGGGTGTCGGCCAACCGCCGGTTCACATATTCGGTGTCGGGTACATCGGACGGCGTCGAATCGTTTCTGGGATTGCTCGATTCGGGGCCGTGGCCCGCCGTGTCGTGGGGTGATGCGAGTGTCACGTCTGTCTCCACTGGAGTTGGTGGTGCGAGGATCGATCGGGTCAGGCCGCGAGGTCCGTGTCCGCACGCCGTGCGATGGTTGCCGCGATGGATTGCGCAAAAGTGCTGTGTCCCAACGCATTGGGGTGCAATCCGTCTGCCGACCAGAGGTCACTGCGCGCCCACTGCCGGTCGGCAGCGATGTCGAGCAGTACTGTTCCGGTCCGGTCGCACACGTCGGCCAGTACGGTGTTCGCGTACTGGAAGCGTTCGCGGAGCAGATCGGCGAACGATGCGGGAACCGGCAGACGAGCCGGGATATCGGGGTAGGTGGCCGTGAACACGGTCGGTGATACAGCGCTCAATGTCTCGAAGATGGTGTTCACGTTGTCGCTGAAACGATTTCGATCGAAGTCGCTGACAAGATCGTTGACACCCACGATGACTCCGGTCAACGGTGCCCGCGCACTGACTGCCCGCTCTAGTTGGTCGCTGACCACAACGGAGCTGGTGGCGCCGTGCGCGCCGAGGTTGCAGACCTTGGCCGAGCGGAGGCCGAGTTGGCCGGCAAGTCGCGGAACCCATCCGCGGAAGCCGCCACCGGCATTCTCATCACCCCGGCCTTCGACGAAACTGTCGCCGATGGCACATAGCCCGTAGCCGCTCATGCCTGGACCAGGTGCCGATCGCCGACCGGCAGATCGACGGTCGCGTACAACTCTGCGAGATTGTCAGGAGCGAAGAACTCTTCACCCGGGTACCCACCGGCAATGAGACCGAAGAACTTCGTCGTGTACTCAGGGCTCTTGCTCGCAGCCCGGAAGACCGAGTCGTAGTACGGGGTCAAGGAGAGCTCCGAGATGCTCTTGGTGAGTTCGTACGTCCCGGCACTCTGGGCGTCCCGGTCGGCTTGGTAGGAGGCGAGGGCGTCGTACAACGGGCGCTGGCCTCCCAGGCCTTCCACCAGGCGATGCGCGAGCATCTCGCCGTACTTGAAGGCGTCGGTGATGCCCCAGCCCGTGAACGGGTCCTTGTGATAGCCGGCGTCGCCCACCAAGGCCCACCCCGGACCGAAGGAGGTTCGGCGGTAGTTGTCCGGGTAGGTCATCGGCCGCAACCGCTCCACCCGGGTGCCGTTGTCGCGGAGGCTCTCTCCGTACTTCGGGTCGATGGCGTCCACGATCTCCTGGATGTTCGCATCGGGGTCCTTACGGAACTCCTTGAGACGGTCGCGCTTGCGCATCACGGCAACAAGGTAGAGATCGTCGTTCGTCGGCCATGCGGCGAACTGCTGTTCCCCGAAACCGGTGCGATGTTGCATGCCCCAGTCGAGGCCGGAGTAGTACGAGTAGTAGACGAAGCATGCGCCGGCTGATTGGTCGTACTTCTGGGCGTCGACACGCTTGGCCACAGTGGAGTTCGCGCCGTCGGCTCCGACCACGAAGGTGGCTCTGAACTCTTCGATGGATCCACCGGCGCGGCTGCCGCGGATACCCACCACCTGATCACCTTCGAAGATCAGGTCGCGCACAGTGAATCCCTCGATCATCTCGGCGCCGGCTTCGCGTGCGGCGTCGACGAGAATGGAGTCGAGCACAGTCCGGCGAGGGCAGTACACGGCATCGATTCCGTCGATCGGGTCTGCCATTCCGCTCAGTGCGATGTCGGTGTAAGAGAAGTTCAGGTGCCGAATGGGCGGGCAGCCGCTGGCGATCACCCGGTCGAGCAATCCCCAATCCTGCAGTCGGGACAGCCCGGCCTGGTGGATGTAATGGGTGGAGACCGTGTCGCTCGGGAATGTTGCCCCGTCGACCGCGAGTACCTTGAGCCCACTGCGTGCCAACAGCATTGCCACCGACGATCCCGAAACCCGGGTGCCGACCACGATTACGTCGTACATGCGATTCTCCCTGCGATCAGTGCGATCTGATGTGTGATGACTTCAGTCTTCTGCGGAACGGATGAGGGCTCCAGGCCGTCATGCGTAGTCTCATCGGTCTATCGACGTAAGCTATTGCCAGCTAACAGCTTTCAGAATTCATCGCGCGTTCATGCTGCTACAGACTGGTTACACCCGGATTGCGTACAGCTCATCGACAAGATGCCGGTGTGTGTCGATGATGTTGCTGCGCTTGAGTTTCAACGATGAGGTCAAAAGGCCTTCCTGCACCGTGAAGTCACCTTCGACGATTCGGAACTCGCGAATGGACTCGGCCCGCGACACCAGGCTGTTGGCATCGTCGATCGCCTGCTGCACAGCGCGGGTCAACCGCGTATCCGTGAGGTCGTCGGTGGCGTCGGTCGTTTCTTTTCGCCATCGGGCGTACTGGGCCTGATCCAGCGTCACCAGTGCGGTGACAAATGGTCGGCCGTCGCCGATGACGATGCAATTGCTCACCAGCGGGTGCAGGCGGATCCTGTCCTCGAGTGGCGTGGGGGCGACGTTCTTTCCCCCGCTGGTCACCAGGATCTCCTTCTTGCGGCCCGTGATGACGAGGTACCCGTCGGCGTCCAGCTCGCCGATGTCGCCGGTGTGGAGCCATCCCTCCGCGTCCACGGCGGTCTTGTCCGCGGCGGCGCCCCAGTACCCACGGCTGACGTTGGCTCCTCCCACAAGCACTTCGCCGTCGTCGGCGATCGCGACCGTCGTCCCCGGAATAGGGCGTCCCACAGTGCCGACCCGGTTGGTCATGGGCTCGTTGACCGTCACTGCGGTGGCGGTCTCTGTCATGCCGTAGCAGTTGAGGAGTCGCACACCGAACCCCGCATAGAACGCAACTGTCGTCGCATCGAGCGATGCACCACCCGAGATCACGTTGGTCAGGCGACCGCCGAGCAATCCGGCAACGGGTTCGGTGGCTTCGAGTTCGGTCGACGTCAACGCCGTGTGACCACGCGCGATCGCTTCGGCCTCGTCTGCCGGGGTGAGGCCCTGCCGGGCGATCTTGCGGATCTTCTCCAGTGCGTAAGGCACCAGGGCGAGAAAGCTCGGTGAGATCGACGGAAGTTGCGGGATCAGCTCCGGGATGCTGCTGATGAAGTGGGTCTTGATGCCGCCCAGCAAACCGGCGAACAAGATCGTCTGACCGAACACGTGCGACAGTGGCAAAGCCAGAGCTGTCACCGCGGTTGGATCGACGAACATGTCACCGGTTCGCAGCACGGTGTTCGACGCCGCTGCGAACATGTTGCGGTGGGAGATGACACAGCCCTTTGCTGGACCCGTTGTGCCGCTCGTGTATACGATCATCGCGACGTCGTCGGCCACACACGCTGCCAAGGTGTCCTCGATGTCGAGTGCGGCCGCCGACGCGTCGATCAGATCGTCGAATGTGATCGCCGGTACTCCCCCTTCGACGAGTCGATCACTGTCCGTGTCGGTGTCGGCAATGCCCAGTACCGCCCCTGAATCGGCCAGAATGTGCGCGATCTGCTGGGCGGAAGAGGTCGGGTACACCGGAACCACCACGGCTCCGAGCGCGAGAACAGCAAGGTCGGTCAGCACCCAGTCGAGGCTGGTCGTCGACAGGATCGCGACCCGATCACCCCGGCGCACACCACGCTCGGAAAGGATCCCAGCACGCTGGCGCACCTCGTCGTCGGCCTGGGCGCCGGACAGTGCGGTTCCGTCCGCACCCGCGACGAGTATCTGCCGTAAAGAATTGCTTCCGAACACTTTTCGAACCCGGTCGTACAGGTTCTCGTCGGCCAGGAGGTCAAGGCCGGTACCGCCGTGCGATATCTGCTTCATGAGAACAATGGTTGTTCGTGGCCTTCCGGCAGGGCAGTACGAGCGTCACTTTCCGACCGTGCCAGAGGTTTTGCCTATGGCAGTCAGTGAACGACAGCAATCCGGTGGCCCGGGCCGGCCGGAGATTGTGCCGGAACCCGCGACGACGAGGTCCTGGACAACACGTTCTGCGACTTCGCATCTGGAGGATTGTTCTGTGACTGAGCTGCCAACGTACCGGCGCGCCTGGCTGTTTCGTCTTCGTCACATATCTCGTCGACGCATTCGACGAAGGCATCCACCGCGCTGTTCACCGTGGAAGCCGACCACACCATGTACAGGTCGATGGTGGGAATCGGGTCGATGAGTTTGACCGCCACGGAGGACGCACCCGCGGTGCCCATACCCACTGCCGCCGCCCGCGACAGCGATGCGAATGCGACATACGGTTTCACCGCAACCATGTGCGCTGTCCCGCTCGGGTCGTCCGAGGTCTGCGCGATCGTCAGTGAGACCCCTGCCTCGGTAGCTGCCGCGACGATCACGTCATACATCGCGGGGCACTGTTCGCGGGCGAACAGCACGCATCGTTCGGCGGCCAGCTCCGCGCATTGCACGCTCGACCGGCCGGCCCACGGATGCGAGCGACCGACCACGGCCACGATGGGAACCTTGGACAACAGCAACCTGGCCCGCAATCCCGGCAGCTGCGGCCGACCATAGACCAGGGCGACGTCGAGCGAACCGTCCTGGAGCCCGCCGAGTTGTGGTCCCGTGCGCTTTTCCCACAGAGACACCGCCATCCTGGGGTGCCGCTCGTTGAGCCTGGTCAACGCTGCGGGCAGGACGTGTCTGCTCGCCGGGAAGTTGTAACCGATGTTCAGGGATCCGACCTGGCCGGCGGCTGTCGACTTCGCGACATCGACAGCCTTTTCCATCTGTGCGACCACCACTCTGGCTTGCTTGGCGAACTCGACACCCGACGACGTCAACTGGACCTCGTGCGACGTGCGGACCACCAGCGTGACACCCAGTGACTTCTCCAGCTTCTGCAGTTGTGCACTGAGCGACGGCTGTGACAGATGCAGACGTGCGGCGGCCCGGCCGAAATGCAATTCTTCAGCGAGGGTGATGAATGACTTGAGATGTCGAAAATCCATTGCGCCCCCTTACCTGGACTCGCTCGGAAGACTAGCGAGGCCGGGTGACCCACGGTGAAACGTCAGGTGCCCCCTCGGTGTCGAAGGAACCAAGCCGACGCGGGACCTAGAAATCAGTGTGTGCCCGGTCACCTGCGGCGGCAGCTGGGCGTGGGATATTTCGTTCGCACCTGGGTACAGATCGCACGTGTCGAAAAATAGTGAATCCGCACCCCTTGATCAGCGCCGGCCCGAAGGGGTCACCGATGCAACCGTGTCGGCCGTCGGCAAAGTGTCCGAAGCTCTCGAATGCGCCGATCGTGCGCGTGGGCACCTTTACTCCTTCCATCAGCTCATGGGTCACGCCGACCTCCTGCTCGGTGAGGCGGTCGAAGCACTACGCGACGCCGGCCACCATGAGCAGGCCGACCGACTGCAGGAAGACATGGTCGGCCGGAATGTGATCGAAGACAGGTGGACCTTCCAGATCGTCGAAGACTTCGACGACAACTACTGGTCGCCGTTCCGACAGCACGACCAACAGATCAGGGATGAACTGCAAGGCGGTGTCCGACATGTGTTCGAGGCGGAGATGAAGCAGCGTCGGCGCACCCACGGCCGGCGCCACCACGAAGAGAAGCCCTGACCAGCGCAACCATTCTGTGGTCCCGGTCACAATGGCGGGCCATATCCGGTTCAAACAGCCCGGCGCGGGGAACCACTTGTCCGCAGACACCCACCGAGACTCACACCGAGTACTCGACTAGATGTCACCAGAAGGAGTCTTTTCAGATGAATGAGGACAGCAAGGCCGACCAGGCCCGCAAGGGCCTCTTCGACTCGGTCAAGGGCAAGGCCAAAGAGGTTGCCGGTGCCGTGACCGGCAACGACTCGCTGACTGCCGAAGGCCAACTCGAGCAGACCCAGGCCCAGGAACGCAAAGAAGCCAACAGTGTCGAGGCCGTTGCGGATGCCGAGGCCGAGCAGGCGCGGGCTCAGGCCCAGAAAGCCCGGGCCGAGAGCGCCGAAGAGCGCATCGAGGTGAGCGCGGATACGGCGGCAGCGGAGCGCGCTGCTCAAGAGGCGCAGCAGTCTCAGAAGCGTGCTGCAGAACAGCAGGAGCAAAAGAAGGTGGCGGTCGAACAGACCCAGGCCGAGCTCGACGCCCGTGCCAAGGAGCAGCAGGCAAGGGCCGAGGAGCGCGCCGAGCTCGCCGATGCTGCCGATGATGTGGTCGAGGCGGCCGATGAGCATCAGGAGTCGGTCAAGGAGGCATCTGACGCACAGGCAGAGGCCGATCGAATCCGCCGTCAGGCCGACAGCCTCACCGATCAGGCAGACCTTTCTTAGAGCAACGCGCTCATCAGACCCAGGAGTACAACCATGAACGTCATCCAAGTTCCGTTCGCAGTACTACGCGTGCAGTACAAGATCGCCCGATTCCCGTTGCAGTTGATCGAGGACCGAGTCTTCTCACGGCTCGACTCCGAAGCACCCGCACGCCTGCTCTACGAGCGTTCGCTCGGAGTGCTCGATTCCACGGTCGGCGGTCTGCTCGGTGATCCGGCCATCGAGAAGCGCGGTTCGGCCCTGACCGAGCGCAGTGAGAAGCTGGGTCGGGCGGCGCAGCTCGAAGAAGAGGCGGCACGCAAGCGTCAGCAGGCCGACGCCGAGCTGAAGGCCAAGCGCGACAACGCGATCGACGAGCAGAAGCAGGCCCGCGAGAACAAGCAGCGCGAGATCGAAGAGGCCGAGCAAACAGCCGCCGAGCGCAAGCAGGCCGCAGAAGAGGCCGCCCAGGAAAGAACTGCCAAGGCGAAGCAGCAGGCCGACGAGCTGGCCGCCAAACGCAAGCAGGCAGCCGAGGCCGCGAAACGCGATGAGCAAGCCAAGATCAAGGCCGCCGAAGACAAGGCGACCTCAGCTGCGAAGGCGAAGGCGCAGGACGCCGCCGCCAAGCGTGATGACGCCGAGAGCAAGCGTGCGCAGGCTGATCGAGTCGAGAAATTGGCCGACGCCGAGAAGTCGAAGCGGCAGGCCGAGCGCGCCAACAACAAGAACTGAGTGCGGTCCGGGCTCACGGTGCAGGTCACCGAGTAGATGATCGAGGCGCGTGAGCCCGAACCCGGCCGCAACGGCCGGCACACTCACAACTACATGACGATCGGGGACGTGGCGGAATTCCTCCATGTGCCCGTGAATATCGACGACGACCCACTGACGCCAGAGCTCCTCGCCTCTGGCGTCAGTGTCGATTCGAGGCAGGTACGGCCGGGCGACATCTATGTGGCGTTGCCCGGTGACCGATTCCACGGAATGGACTTCGTCGGCGAAGCCGTCAGACGAGGGGCCGTCGCGGTGGTCAGCGATGTGCCCACATCGATACTGCCCGCGCTGGTGGTGGACAGACCGCGGGCGGTGCTCGGTCCACTCGCCTCGGCTGTCTACGGGAACCCCTCACGGGACATGGACGTCTACGGCGTAACCGGCACGAACGGTAAGACGTCGGTTGCCTACTTGCTCGATGCCGCACTCACCGGGGGCCATCGCACCACCGGGCTCATCACAGGTGTGGTCGTCCGAGGTCCGCGGACAAACTGTCCCGGGCTCCGAACCACCCCCGAAGCGCCGTCACTGCAGGAGACGCTCGCATCGTTTCGTGACCAAGGCGTCGACGCGGTGGCGTTCGAGGCCTCGAGTCACGGGTTGGCGTATGGCAGGGTTGATGGCACATACCTGCGTGCCGGCGTCTTCACCAACCTCTCCCCGGACCATCTCGACTTCCATCCGAACATGGACGAGTACTTCAGGGTCAAGGCTTCACTCTTTCGCGCCGAGCGGTGCCGGTTGGGTGTGATCAACATCGACGACGCGTACGGCAGTCGACTCGCCGCCCAGATCGCTATCGAGATGGTCAGTGTGTCCACTGCCGATCCAGCAGCCGACTTCTTCGCGGCGGAGGTGCGAGCCCACGCGCGCGGAACCTCCTTCACCCTGCACAGCCCCTACGGCCGCTTCGCTGTGAATCTGCAGCTGCTGGGATCTGCACAGGCGGACAATGCGTTGGCGGCGATCGCGGCGGTCGCGGCCACCGGGAACGACATCGTCTCCGCGATTCGCGGAGTCGAGGCACTCAGCGGCATACCGGGTCGGCTCGAACCCGTCGATGCGGGACAGCCGTTCCTGGCGTTCGTCGACTACATGCACAACGCCGCAGGCCAGCGCACCGTTTTTCCATTCCTTCGGTCCTTGACGTCGCGGCGGGTCATCGCAGTGATCGGGGCGACCGGTGACCGAGATCCCGGCAAGCGGTTCCCGCTCGGCTTCACCGCCGGCAGCATGGCAGACATCGTGGTGGTCACCGACGAGAGTCCCCATTCGGAAGACCCTGCTGAGCTGCGCTCGCCCGTGGTCGCCGGTGCCCGGGCAGCCAGGGACGCCCATGTCGTCGAACAACCCGGTCGCGCCGCAGCAATCGAGCTTGCCATTGGTCTCGCGGAGAAAGGCGACGTCGTTGTGGTGGCCGGGCGTGGTCACTCCCCCATCCTCGTCGCTGGTGAGAGAAGTCAACCCTTCGATGACCGAGCGGTGGTGCGCGAGGCAATTCTGCGTCGGCACCGATCGAGCACACAGCTGCCGGCCGGATGAACCGGCCGGCAGCTGCCGAGACAGACGACCCCTTGATCAGTCCGGGATTGCGTCCTTCAGCTTGCCCATGACGCCCTTCTCGGTACCGAGCTGAGCATTCTGCGGCGTGCCCTTCGAACCGTCGTAGGTCGCATACAGTTTCGGATCCGGCGGCGGAGCGGAGGCCTTGTTTCCGAGTGGCTGGGGATCTGCGAGGAAGCCCATCTGATGAATACCGTCGGGGGCAGTGCGATTCGCCCATCCCCCGGTCGACGAGAACTCTCCATCGGACAGATGCCAGATGTCGGTGGCGTGCTCTGCATACTCTTCATCGAGGAGCGCGTCAGGAGCAACCACGCTGGCCAGGCCATCAGCCTGCAGTTCCTCGATCGCCGCCAGCCAGAGGTTCTGATGGTGTGTGTCGCGGGCCAGATTGAACTTGAGCATGGCCTTCACACCTGGGTCGTCAGTCATGTTGTACAGGCGTGCTGTCTGCAGTCGACCCTGCGACTCCGCAGTGACATTGGCACGGAAGTCGGCGAGCAGGTTGCCGCTCGCGATCACGTAGCGGCCGTTCCAGGGGTAACCGTTGCTGTCGGCGGGAAGTGCTCCGCCGCCGGCGACTATGGCCTGCTGCGGGTCCATTCCGCCCATCACAGCAGCGACAACGGGATCACCGCCGGCGGCCTTGCTGGACTCCGTGGCCGGCGCGCCTTCGAGAAGGCGCGCGACCATGACCGCCAACATCTCGACGTGGCCGATCTCCTCGGTGGCGATGTCCATGATGAGGTCTTTGTACTTGCCTTCCATGCGACAGTTCCAGCCCTGGAAGAGATACTGCATGGTCACTGTCATCTCACCGAACGCGCCGCCGATGAGTTCCTGCAGTTTGTGGGCATAGACCGGGTCCGGCTTCTCTGGTTTGACGTCGAATTGCAGGTAATCGGTGTGTTTGAACATGAGTCCTCTTTCAATCGGAATCTGGGGTTCCTGATTGCAAGGCACAGGTCTCACGGGTCGATACCGAAGTACCGACCCCGACACAACGCATGAGGCGTCTGGTGAACCCGACCTTGCGGCGATGCCCGGCCATGCTCGTTTCTCGACTCCGGGTTGCGTCGAACACCACCTGGCGGCCGTCTGCTGCGCAACCGAACATGAACAACCGCTGCAATCTCGATACCCGGCTTCAGATGCAGTCAAACCAGCCGATCTCCGACACCGAGAATGCGACTACTTCGAGTCGGCGGCGGTACGGTGAAGTGATCGTGAGCATGGTCTAAACCTGGCGTTGCTTGCCCGCGCGTGGTGCCCGGGAGACGATGCGGATGCCTGCTTCGAGTGAAACATCAACTCCGACTAGACACCTGCAATCTCCCGACTTCGGCGGTGAGGACTCGATGCCGAATCGGCAGACCGGGCCGTCTGCGGCGGGGCGACAGAGATCGACGACGTACAACAAACACCTGCTCGACGGCCAGATGGCCCAAGGAGGCGACCATGACCAACCAAACTGACGGCGCACGGAGTGTCCATGCGGCCATTGCCGAGTTGGCCCGGCAACTTCACGCCAGCGAACAACGTGATCTGCAGGCCGTGCTGGCAAACGTCGCCGAGGGCGCGGTGTCGAACGTGCCCGGTGCGGAGTATGCCGGCATCACCGTCACGACCAACCGGGATACCTTGACCACTCAGGTAGCGACGGACCCGATTGCCGAGCTGCACAACGATATTCAGATCAAGCACGGACAGGGGCCATGCCTGGTTGCCGCCTGGGACCAGCCCGTCGTCCGGGTCAACGACCTCACTTCTGAGACTCGCTGGCCGGCCTACGCGGCAGACGCGGTCGCGCTCACTCCCTTTCGTTCGCTCATGTCTTTCCGGCTGTACACACACAGCGAGACGCTGGGTTCGTTGACGCTCTACTCGCGCGCCCCGCTCGCGTTCACCGAAGAATCCGAAGAAATCGGCCAGGTCTATGCAGCACATGCCGCGGTGGCGTGGGCCGCGACCGAGCGCGGTTCGCAGTTCATGAGCGCTCTGGCCAGTCGCGACATCATCGGCCAGGCAAAGGGCATGATCATGGAGCGTTTCGACATCGATGCCGTGCGAGCTTTCGAATTGCTCCGCAAATTGTCGCAGGACACCAACACTCCCCTTGCCCGATTGGCAGCTGATCTGGTCCACAAAGACCATCCGCCGAAGCCGTGAAGCCGCCGCCCACACATAGGATCGAACAATGACCGACAACAAGAAGAAGCCGGAAGAAAGCAAAGTCGAGGAGCCCAAGGGTGGACGACCCGGGCCTGTCGACGAGGGCGGCTCGGGCGGCATGGCAACGCGCGAGGTGACTCCCGAACTGGTCCATCGCGATGGCGAAGACAACGACGACTGACCCTCATACGCGCGGCGGGTCCAGGAAGCCGAGTGGCTGACATCCGCTACAACCGCCACGATTGCTGTTGCCGCGCTTGGGCAGTGCCCTGTTCCGTCCGCGTGAATTGGCCGGGTGGGTGATCGCGAAGACCACTCAAACGGTGCCCGGCGACGGCTAAGCTCAGGCGGCGGGCACCGGGAAGAAGACTCGGCTGTGCCGTGGCAGACCCAGTGCAGTAAGCGCTTTCGGGCGCTCATCGATACGTCGTTCACGCAGCCCCGTGGACGGCGTGCCACGTCGACCAACAACTGGAGTGATCATGTCCACAGATGCGATCGTCATTCTCAAGCAGGACCACAAAGACATCAAGAAGCTCTTCCGAGAATTCCGCGCCGCCGGTGAGGGCGCGACAAAGAAGAAGGGCGACATCGTCAACAAGATCATCGAGGCCCTCACCGTTCACACGTACATCGAGAACGAGGGCATGTACCCCGATGTGCGCAAGCGCGTGCCCGATGTCGAAGACGACATCCTCGAGTCCTACGAGGAGCACCACGTCGCGGACGTGTTGGTGATGGAACTCGCCGCCCTGAGCCCAGACAGCGAGCGGTTCGATGCCAAGACAATCGTACTGATCGAGAACGTCGTGCACCACATCGACGAAGAGGAATCAGAGTGGTTTCCCAAGGTCCGAGAGGCATTGGGGCGCAAGGAACTCCAGGAGCTGGGCGAGCATCTACTCGAGCTCAAGAAGAAGGCACCGCGTAGTCCGGCGCAGCCTTCGGCTCTCAAGAAGACGATCGACGCCGTCATCAAGTAACGCGCCAACGGCTCCGGCCACCGACCGACGAGTCGGTGGCCGGCGCCTGTTCAGTCGGCGGCAGTGTGGCGCAGGGACCGCACGAGACGGGTGAAACGCGGGTGCTCTGCCAAGTCATCCACCAGCACCGCCTTGCCGTCCCCGTCGGCCAGCGGAACCGACCAGTTCGCGTACTGGCTCGAGTCGGTGCCCGGCTGGTTCTGGATGCGTCGCTCACCGACCGCATCGGTGAGTGCGACACCGAGCAGCAGAGACGGGCTGCGTGTGATGAGCGAGTGCAGGGCAGCCACCGTCTGCTCCTCATCTGCATCGGTTGGCAGCAACCCCCGCTCTCTGGCGACGTCGAGGATGGCCTCACGGTCGCGGGCATCGTTCGCTCGCTCGGTCGCCTCGTCCTGCTCCAGCAGGCCGAGTTCGGACCGCAGCCTGATGTGTTCTGCTGCGAGATATCCGGCGGTCGGCGGCAGGTCGTGCGTGGTGACCGAGGTCAGGCACAGACGCCGGTACTCCTCGGGGGGAACGGGTGCATCCGGACCGTGTTCGAACCAGAGAATGGATGTGCCGAGGACGCCACGCTCACTCAGGTAGTCCTGCACGATTGGTTCGAACACTCCGAGGTCTTCGCCGATCACCACCGCTCCGGCCCGTTCGGCTTCGAGAACGAGAACTCCGATGAGGGCCTCGTAGTCGTAGTGCACGTACGCACCTGCTGCCGGCGACTCGCCTTCGGGAATCCACCACAGCCGGAACAAACCCAGGATGTGGTCGATGCGCAAACCCCCGGCACGCCGCAGGACTGTTCGGAGCATGTCGCGGAACGGGAGGTAGCCTTGTTCCGCCAACTTCCATGGGTGCCAAGGCGGTTGGTTCCACAGCTGGCCCTGCTGATTGAACGCGTCAGGCGGGGCGCCAACCGACACACGAGGCGTCAGAGCGTCTCCGAGTGCCCAGACGTCGGCGCCGCCGTGCTGAACTCCCACCGCGAGGTCGTGGATGATGCCGATGTCCATACCGGCCGCTACCGCCGTTGTCTGTGCGGTGGCGAGTTGCTCGTCACAGATCCATTGCAGCCAACTGTAGAAGGCTATCCGGTCGGTCAGTTTTTCGCGGAGCTCGGCAACCCGTGCCGGATCCCTCAGCGACTTACCCCATTTCGGACTGTCGGCACCGTATTTCTCGACGAACGCGCACCATGTGGCGAAACCGAGGAGGCCTTCGCCTTCCTCCTCGAGGTAGCGGTCGAACTCGCCACGTCTGCGCGGGCTCAGCGGCACCGCGTGAATGGTCTCCAGCACTTCGAGTTTGGATCGGTACACAGAATTGCGGCGGATCTTGCCGGCGTCTCGGTTCCACCGTGAGTACTTGTCGGCGAACTGCCGCATGGCTTGATACTCGACATCGGGGAGGCGCGCTGCTTCCGGGATGTCCTCCACCCTGATGTAGATGGGATTGACGAACCGCCGGGTTGTCGGCAGATACGGGGACGTCTCGAGCGGGGGCTGCGGTTGTGCAGCGTGCAGTGGATTGGCCAAGACGAAGTCCGCGCCGTGCACAGAACCTGCGATGTAAGCGATGTCGGCCAAATCGGACAGATCCCCGATTCCCCACGACCGTTCGGACCGCACCGAGTACAGCTGCGTCGTCAGGCCCCACCGTTGCTGGGGTCCGAGCTTCTCGGCCGTTGTCAGACGCTTGGGCGTCACCGCGAGCGTGGTCTGCGCCAGCGTGCCGGTGCCCACCTCTGCGTGCAGGGTGTGCCACCCGGTCGGCAACCCATTCGGCACGGCAAACGTTGCGCGGCCGATCATTTCGCCGTCGATTTCCCTCGGATCCACCCAGATGTCCAGCTGTGGAGCGTCGAGTCGCTCGCCATCCTCGGTGACCACCCACACCGAGACCGGGTCTCCGTGGGGCACGTGGACGAGAACAGGGACAACCTCGTCTTCGACCATGACGACTACAGGCGGCAGGACCTGACGCCACGGTGCCTCATCGAGATCCTCAAGGGATCGACGGATCTCGCTCTCCGTGCCCGACGCCACACCCAGGGCGGTCAAGATATGCCGCAGTGTGTCGTCGCTGACGTCGCGGCGTTCTTTGTCCCAGCCCTCATACGACGTGGCAACGCCACAACGATCGGCCAGAGTTCTCAACTGCTCGGGGTAACCCACCGCGCCGATGCTGCCAGGTTTCACAGGTCCCCGCTCGCCCACCGGGGTGCCCTCAGCAGTCGTGTCCTGGTCGCTGCCGACGGTGTTCGCTTCAGTCGCGGTATCGCGGGTCAAGTTGCTCCACAATCTTGTCCGGGCGCACGGGCAGGTCCCGCACGCGTACTCCTGTTGCATTGAAGACGGCGTTGGCGATGGCGGCCGCCGAACCGACGTTGCCGATCTCACCGATGCCCTTGCTGCCCATGGGATTGATGTTGTCGTCCACCTCCTCGATCCAGACGGCCTCGATGTCTCGCACATCTGCGTGTGACGGCACGTGGTAGTCCGCGAGGTTCTCGTTCCCGAAACCGCCGTACTGCGCGTCCGGATGTCCTTCTTCCATCAGAGCCATCCCCAGGCCGAAGGTCATTCCGCCGATGAGTTGGGAGCGGGCCAGACGTGGGTTCAGCACCTTGCCGACCGCGAACACGCCGAGCATGCGATCAACCGTCACCTCGCCGGTGTCCACGTCGACCGCGACCTCCGCGAAGTGCGCACCGAACGCCTCACGATGGAGATCCGAGGCGGCTTCGACGTCGGCGGTGGTGTCGGCGAAGTGCTCGACGGGGCGGTCGACCGGCCCGCTCCCGATGTTCTCGCGCAGGCCTTCACACGCCTTGTGGACAGCGAATCCCCAGGACGACGTGCCCGCCGACCCGCCGGCGCCCGGCGCCTTCGGGAGTGCACTGTCCCCCAGGTGAAGTCGCACCCTGTCCCCCTGCACTTGGAGTGCGTCTGCAGCGATCTGGGTCAGCACGGTACGAGCGCCGGTCCCGATGTCTGACGCGGCCACCGACACGTCGAAACTGCCATCGGGTTGAGCGACCGCTAGTGCCGTACTCGGCGAGGTCATCGTCGGATATGACGCCAGTGCCACACCCATCCCCACCAGTGTGCGTCCCCGCCGAATGCTGCCGGGTGTGGGATCACGCCGCTCCCAGCCGAATTGGTCCGCGCCTTGTCGTAACACCGACACCACGTTCCGGGAACTGAAAGCGGTCCCCGTCGCCGGATCGACGTCGGGTTCGTTGCGGGTACGCAAGTCGATCGGGTCGAGCCCCAGTTCGTGAGCGAGTTCGTCCACCGCCGACTCGAGCGCGTAGATACCGGGAGATTCGCCGGGTGCGCGCATCCACCGCGGGGTCGACACGTCCAGTGCTGCCACTTCGTGGGTGGTTCTGATGTGCTCGGTGTCGTAGATGTGACGCGTAGCCTCGGCGGTCTGTTCGACGAACTCGACGATCTTCGAGGTCTGCTGCACGGTGTCATGACAGACGACCTCGAGGTTGCCTTTCCCATCGGCGCCCAGAGCGACCCGGGAGAACGTGGGCGTCCGGTATCCGACAAAGGCAAACGTTGCCGATCGGGGAAGCACAACCCGGACCGGCCGGCCGACGAACCTGGCGGCCATAACAGCGAGAACGGCGTTGGGCCTGGTGCTCCCCTTGCCGCCGAACCCTCCCCCGACATGCTCGGCGATGACGCGGACGTTGTCGGACTCGACACCGAACAGGGTCGCCAGATCGCCCTGCACACCCGAAGGCGCCTGCGTCGAGTCCCAGACGGTCAGGGTCTCTCCGTCGTCGGTCTGTTCCCAGCTCGCAATGGTGGCGTGCGGCTCCATCGGTGCGTTGTGCATCGCGGGGGTGGAGTACCAGTTGTCGACCACATGGTCGGCATCTGCGACGGCTCCCTCGGGATCACCGCGGCGTGCCTCGGCAGGGAATCCCGCATTGACCTCTTCGGGTGTGTACCGCGCCGGGTGAGTGGCGTGCAGGACGTTGTCGAAACCCTCGGCCTGGTCGTAGTCGATGTCGAGCGACTCGGCGGCAGCGCGCGCCTGCTCGACGGAAATCGCGATGACTGCCGCCACGATCTGCCCTCGGTAGTGCACGTCCGGTCCCTGCAGCACGTGGAGCTCGGCGTCCTCCGATTCACCCAGCCGCGGAGCGTTCCCATGCCACATCACGCCCAACACCCCCGGCATCTGCATGGCGGCGCCATCGTCCACGCCTGTCACCCGGCCGAGGTTGATCTGCGCGCCGACGTGCACGCAGTGGACGACCTGCTGACCAGGCGGCACGCGGTCGGCGGTGTATTGCGCCGTGCCCCCCACCTTGTCCTGGGCTTCTATCCGAGCGTGCGCGGTTCCGAGTGAGGTCATCGCGATGCCTCCTGCTCATCGACCAGACCCATCAAGGCCTGGGTCACCACAGCGCGCACCAGCGGGATCTTGAAGCCGTTGGAAGACAACGGTTTCGCGTCGGAGAGCTCGGAATCCACAGCGCGGGCGAACTCGGCGCGGCCGACGGCCTTCCCCCGCAGCTCCTCTTCCGCTCGCCGAGCGCGCCAGGGCTTGTGAGCCACTCCGCCCAGCGCGATCCGCACGTCGGTGACAACCCCGTCCTCGACGTCGAGAATTGCGGCAACCGACACGAGCGCGAACGCGAACGAGGCGCGATCGCGGACTTTGCGATAGGTCGAAAATTGCGCGGCCGGGTTGTCCGCGATGGTCAGCGAGGTGACCAGGTCGTCTCGGTCCAAGGTCGTGTCCAGCTGTGGCTGCTCGCCCGGCAGCCGGTAGAGGTCGTCGAAGGGAACCGAGCGCGGTCCGGCCGGACCGAGTACATCGAGATCCGGCTCCAGGACCGCCATTGCCACGGCCATGTCCGAGGGATGCGTCGCAACGCACTTGTCGGACGCACCCAGGATCGCCATGTCGCGGTTGAGGCCGTTGACGGCCGAACAGCCCGTACCCGGTTCTCGTTTGTTACACGCCTTTCCCGGGTCCATGAAATAGGGGCACCGGGTGCGCTGGAACAGGTTGCCCCCGGTGGTCGCCATGTTGCGGAGTTGTCCCGACGCGCCGGCCAGCAGCGCCTGCGACAGCACCGGATACCGCGACCGTACGAGCGGGTGGGCAGCGAGATCACTGTTGGGAACGTTGGCGCCGATGCGGAGTGCTCCGGTCTCGGTGATGGTCACGTCGTCGAGTGAGAGTCCCCCGATGTCGACCAAGGTGGTGGGCGCGACAACACCCAGTTTCATGAGGTCGACGAGGTTGGTGCCACCGGCGAGTATTCGTGCGCCGGGATCGGACCCGAGACGCAGCATCGCCTCGTCTGTGTTCTGAGGCGCTGTGTACGCGAAGGTTCTCATGATGCGTCCTGCTCGGCGAGAACGTCTCCGGCGACGGAGCGCACAGCGGCCAGGATGTTGACGTAGGCGCCACACCGGCAGATGTTGCCGCTCAACCGCTCGCGGATCTCGTCGTCGTCGAGCACGCCGTCTTCCACGCCGGACGTCGGTGTCACCGCGCTGGGCCACCCGCGTTTGGCTTCGTCGAGCATGCCGACGGCCGAGCAGATCTGCCCGGGAGTGCAGTAGCCGCACTGGAAGCCGTCGTGGTCGACAAACGCCTGCTGTAGATCGGTTCCGGACTCGAGGTCGGCGATGCCTTCAATGGTGGTGATGCGACGGTTCTGTGCCGCCACGGCGAAGATCAGGCAGCTCACCACCCGGCGCTCATCGATCAGAACCGTACAGGCTCCGCATTGACCACGATCGCAACCCTTCTTCGAGCCCGTCAGGGACAGGTTGTCGCGTAGTGCATCCAAAAGTGTTGAGCGCGAATCGCATTGCACGTCGAGATCGCGGCCGTTGACGTTCAGGGTGATCGTTTCGAGCGAGGTGTCGGAGGAATGATGGCACGATGAGGGCTGGTCGTCCATTGGGGTGGTCTACCCACGCGCAACTGGGCATAAACAGTTCTCGAATGGTGCCGGCCACCTCATTTGTCGGCGCGCGTATCCCGTCTCAACGGGTGGTCTGCGGGTACCTCGATGATGATGATCTTCAGTCCGTCCGGGTCGGCGATGTGCATCTCCACCAGCCCCCACGGCTCGGTGCGCGCTTCGCGGAGGATCGCAACGCCCCGACCTTCCAACTCCGACCTCGTGCCGGCGATGTCGCGGACCTGCAACCACAGGACGCAGCCCGGTGGCGGTTTGTCGCCTCCACTCATGTGTGCCGCGACTTCGATGAGGGCGCTACCCGCGTGGAAGACGACGCCGCCGGGGTACTCCCGTGCGATTGCCAGACCCAGCTGATCCCGGTAGAAGCGGACAGCCGCTTCGGGGTCGGACGGCTGCACGATGACTCGACCGCTGAGTACCTCCATGGGATATGTCTACCGGACCGTACCGGTTCCCCGAATGGTGCATACCCCGATGGCAATGGACGGGGCTGGTATTGATGGAAGGGTGAGACAAACGGGCGAAGCAACGTTGTGTTCGTCCGACCTGATCGAACAACCTTGAGGAGTCCGACCATGGGACAACCGATTCCCGCCCCGGACCGACCGATTCCCGAACCGGGGACCGAGCCGCCCACACCCCCGGTGCCGTCGCCAGAACCCCCGCTTCCGACGCCGGACCCGGTGCCGTCTCCCTCGCCGCAGCCGCCGAATCCCGATCCTTCCCCGGGTCCGACGATCATCTGAACGGCAGATCGGACCGTCGGGTCCGTACGTCGAGCCCGGTCAGCGGTAGACGGTGAGCGCCAGCGGATCCAGGTCCAGATCGATGTGGTCGACCGGTCCGGTGACCTCGCCGTCGTGGGCGGTGAGGATCGGTCCCGTGTGGGACTCGATCACCAGATGATCGGCTTGGATCGCGCCGAGCACGCGAGCCCGCTCGACAGTGCCGAACAGTGATGCGGCGATGGCAGTCGTCCGGCCGAGACGGCGGTCGGCCCGCAGGTATTGGACGTCGAGGACGCCGTCGGCAAGGCTCGATCGATTCGACGGGGTGAGTCCGCGGGGTCGGTATTCCCCGTTGCCGATGAAGATCGCCCAGACCGAACGGCGCTTGCCGTTGATGACGAGATCAAGCGGTTTGTGGCCGCGCAATGCCCGAAACAAGGCCACGGCGGCGGCGGGCCATTTGCCGATCCGGCGCTCCAACCGCTCACGAAGCCGCACCATCTCTGGATATCCGCCCAGGCCCGCGGTGTTCAGGAACAGGCAGCCATTGATTCGTCCGACATCGACAGTGCCTGCCGAGCCGGCGACCACTGCCCTTGCGGTATCGGCGTACGTCTCGAGGCTCAGCGCGCGAGCAAAATGGTTCAGGGTGCCGGCCGGAAACACCGCGAGAGGGAGATCTCTGTCGATGGCGATCTGCGCCACGGTGGCGGCCGTTCCGTCTCCCCCGGCCACTCCCAGCGCCCGGGAGTCGTCTGAAATCTGTTCGTCAAGTGGGTAATCGGGATCCCAGTGCACGATTTTCGCATCGGGTAAGAGAGCGAGGATGCGAGTGTCGGCGCCTGCCGATGACCCGGATTCCGAATTGAGGACAACGGTCAGTCCCGCACCTCGCGTGAGCGCAGGAGCCGACCCGGGACCCGTCTGCGCAGCTGTGGTGGGGACCGCCGGCCACAAACGCTGACCGGCAAGGGGCGATACCGCCACCGATGGCCGCCCCGGCGATCACGTCACTCGGGTAGTGGACGCCGACATGCACACGCGAGTACCCGACCGCGGCTGCCAGCGGGAACAGCACGGCAGCGGTCCTGGGGCGCTCGAGTGCTGCGCCGACGGCGAACGCTGCGGCCGAAGCGCTGTGTCCGCTGGGAAACGACGACGTCCACGGCATCCGAACCAGCGGATGCGGATGGGCGGGGTCCAACGTCGGCCTACGCCGCCCGATCAGCGGCTTGAGAACGGTGTTGGACACCAGGCTGGCGCCGGCAAGTGAGCCGAGGCCGCGCAGACCTGCGCGCCTCTGTCGTTTTCCGATCAGCGACATCACCACCGCGATGGTCATCCACAACTTGCCGTGGTTGGCCGCCAGGGTGAGCTGTCGCAGAGCGGTGTCAGACCAACTGGGGGCGATCACCGTACGCCTTGCGTCTTTGGGTGAGAGCACCCTCGGAGTCTATGGCGCTGCCGGGCAATCGCAATGTTTTCGCCGGTTACGTAGTCAGGCGGTCAACGCGACAGGTCGGCCGAGTCGTCGTACCTGGGCAGGACTTCGTACACCACCAAGTCTTTTGGTGTTCCTTTTGCCCGAAACCGTCTGCGCCGCTTGATGTACTTGGACTGGTCGGTTGCTGCGAGTGTTGCCTCTGTGGCGAGCACCTCGCCGCCGGACGCCGCGTCGGCGACGCGGGCGGCGATGTTCACGTCGACGCCCAAGTAGTCGTCACCGACGTGGCGTGGCTCGCCGGTGTGCAGACCGGCGCGCAACGCCGGGCGATATCCGTCCAACGTGATGGCGCTGACGGCAAGGCCCGCCTCATGTGCGGCTTCGATCGCCTCGGCACCGTCGGCGAACACCGCCATCAGACCGTCACCGAGGTGCTTTGTGACGATGCCGCCCCGCCGCTTGATGACTGTCGCGCTGGCGTCGTTGACCTGACGCAGGAGTTCGAGCACCGCATCGTCACCCGCACCCAGCGCCCACGTCGAGAATCCGACAAGATCGGTGAACAGGATGGTGACCGGGCCATCGGATCGTGGTTTCCCGCTGCGGCGGCGGGTCACGATCGCCTGCCACGACTCGACGGCGGCCAGTGCCAACTCGCGGGTTGCGCTGGCCCGCTCCCCGCGCGCCTGCGCGATCAGACTGGCAACTCGTTCGGAGTGCCTGAGCCGAGCAGGGTCCACGTCGGGACTGGCACCGGGTACCGCCCGGCGCGCGGCACGGGCGACGCGGAGGACGTTGTCGTTGCTGTCGGCGCGAGACAAGAAGTCAGCAACCCGCCCCAAGGACGGTCGCTGCCCTTCAGTGCGGTCGTTGCCGCGGTTGTTGGCCTTACTCACAGCTCGAAGTCTAGGTGCACCGGTGTCCTAGGCCACCTTCACCTTTGACTCACGCAATTCACGCAGAGCGGTTCTCAGACCGCGCCGTGAGCCCGTCTGGGCATCGGAGGCGAACCCGGACTGCATGCCTTCGCGGATGTTGAAGCGAAGTTCCGAGGCCGTTTCCGGTGCGTCGTCCGCGCTGGCAGACAGCAGAGCATTGGGCAGCGCAAGTTTCGCGATGGTCCGGAAGGTCAGCATGTACTGGTGCCACAAGGTCCCGGTGGTGTACGGCAGGTCGTATTTGTCGCAGAGCTCGCGGACCCGGACGCCGATCTCTTCGTACCGATTGCTGGGGAGGTCGGGGAACAGGTGGTGCTCGATCTGGTGACTGAGATTGCCACTCATGAATCGCATCAATGTTCCCGCCCTGAAGTTGGCGGACCCGAGCATCTGACGCAGGTACCACCGCGCCTGGTCCTCGTTTTCGTACTCCTGCACGGTGAACTTCTCGGCCCCGTCAGGGAAGTGACCACAGAAGATGACCGCATAGGTCCAGTAGTTGCGGATGAAGTTGGCGGTGACGTTGGCCGCGATCGTGTGTTTCCAGTTCGGTCCGCTCAACGCCGGGAAGATCAGATAGTCCTTGGCCGCTTGTTTCCCGACCTTGCGTCCGATCACCCGGAGGTCACGACCCACCTCGCGCAGGCTCTTCTCGCGTTTGCGAACCTTCTCGGTCTCGACATGGTGTAGCGCGACACCGTATTCGAAGAATGTGCCGAGAACGAGGTTGTACACCGGGTTTCCGATGTTCCACCACTCCCACGGTTGGTCACGGGTGACCCGCAGGATCCCGTAGCCCACGTCGTCATCCATCCCCACGATGTTCGTGTACTTGTGATGGATGAAGTTGTGTGAGTGCTTCCACTGACTGCTCGGGCAGGTGGTGTCCCATTCCCACGATGACGAGTGGATTTCCGGGTCGTTCATCCAGTCCCACTGCCCGTGCATCACGTTGTGCCCGAGTTCCATGTTCTCGATGATCTTCGCCAAACCGAGCATCACGGTGCCCGCGGCCCACGCCGGCTTCTTGTTGCTCGCGAAGAGCATTGCCCGCCCACCGACGGCCAGTCCTCGCTGGATGGCGATCGCGCGACGGATGTACCGAGCGTCGGCCTCCCCGCGCGACTCCTCGATGTCTCGCCGGATGGCGTCCAACTCCGCGCCGAGCGCGTCGACGTCGGCTTCTGTCAGGTGTGCATATCGGTCGATATCGGTGATCGCCACTGGTGGGATACCTCCTGTTGGTCTGGATGTGCAGGTCAGAGGTCGAGCGTGCATTCACCGGAGACCGTGCTGATGCACGTCTGGATCCGGTCTCCTTCTCGACGCTCATCTCCTGAGCGCAGATCCCGTACGTAACCGCCGCTGAGCGGGACCACGCACGACTGGCAGATGCCCATTCGGCAGCCAAACGGCATCTGGATGTCCAGGCCTTCTCCGGCTTCGAGAAGAGTTGTCGCGCCGTCGATTTCGGCGGTCTTCCCGGATTTGGCGAAGGTGACCGTACCGCCCTCGCCGCCCTTGTCGGTGCGGGCGATCGCAAAACGCTCGATGTGGAGATGGTCTGAGCGGCCGGCTTCCTCCCAGACCTGTTCGGCAACGTCGAGCATTGCAACGGGACCGCAGGCCCAGACCTCGCGGTCACGCCAGTCGGGAACCAGCGGAGTGAGGTCGGCGAGGTCAACCTTGCCGTTCTCCCTGGTGAACTGCATCGTCAGTTTGTAGGTCGGCGAATTCTCCTGCAGCGCAACGAGTTCGTCGTGGAAGATGACACTCTCGCGGTCCGGTGCCGAGTGAACGTGGACGACGTCCGGCATGTCCCCTCTGTGCTGTAGCGCCCGCAACATCGCCATCACGGGTGTGACGCCGGAGCCGGCGGTGACGAACAGGATCTTCTGCGGCGGCGGATTGGGTAGCGAGAAGTCACCTTTGGGTGCTGCCAGGCGAATCACGGTGCCAGGCGAGACTCCATCGACCAGATGGCTGGAAAGGAAGCCATCAGGATTGGCCTTGATGGTCACCGAGATCACCTTGGCGTCACCGGCGATCGAGGTCAGAGAGTAGGAACGCCAATGCCAACGGCCCTCGACCTGCAATCCGATGCCGACGTACTGCCCGGGGCTGTATCGGTGACTGAAACCCCAGCCGGTCTCTATGTCGACGGTGGCTGTGTCGTCGGTTTCCTTGCGAACGGCCACGATTCGACCACGCAGTTCCCGAGCCGACCACAACGGATTGAGCAGATGCAGGTAGTCGTCGGGCAACAGCGGTGTGGTGGCGCGCGCCACCAACCCCCGCAAAACGTTCACCTGGGGCTTGGTTGCATCGACCTCGGCCGCCGGTCGCTTACTCCACTTCAGCAGATCCACATGCACTCCGTTCGCAGGCACGGTGTCGCGGCGGAGGCTGAGAGCGAGATTGGCCGCGACGGTGCAATGTGATTCGAGTGTACACATGTACACCGTGCAAACGGCCGTTTCGGATACCGGTAGATATCCGAAACGGCCGTGTACGGGACTACGTGGTGGTGACTGCGTTCTTTTCGGCTGCGTCTGTGGACGCTCCTCCGTTGCCGCCTTCACGCCTGTTGGCGAGAATGCTGGAGATGGCGGCGGCACCGATGAATGCGACACCGACGAGACCGGTGATGACCTCATTGATGTGGTACTCGATGCTGACGAACAGGATGACCGCCAGTGCGCCGATTGCCCAGTGAGCGCCGTGTTCGAGGTAACGGTATTCGGAGAGTGTTCCCGCTCGCACCAGGTAGACCGTGATGGAACGGACGAACATCGCGCCGATGAAACCGAGGCCCAGGGCAATGATGATCGGATCCGCCGTGATGGCGAACGCACCGATCACACCGTCGAACGAGAACGAGGCGTCGAGGACCTCGAGGTACAGGAACAGGAAGAAGCCGGCCTTGCCGGTCGCCTTCACCAGCTGCGACGGGCCACCGTCTGCTGCCGCTTGATGTTCCTCATCGAACTGTTCGGTGTGGAACAGCGATCCCAGTCCGTCGACCGCGATGTAGGTGATCATGCCGAGCACGCCGGCAACCATGATCGTGGACCGGTGCTCGTCGTCGGCAAGGAACTCGGCAACGAGGACCAGGGTGCCTCCGGCGATGACAACTGCCAGTTGGTCGAGCTTGCCGAGTGTGGCCAGCGGCTTCTCGAGCCAGGACAGCCACGTGATCTCGCGGTCAGCGAGGATGAAGTTGAGGAAGAGCATGAAAAGGAACATGCCGCCGAATGCTGCGATCTGAGGATGCGCGGCGGTGAGTATCTCTTCGTAGGACTGCTGTCCCGAACCCTCCTCGGGAACGTTCATCGCCAGATCGAATGCATCGATGGGGTTGAGCCCGGCGGTGACCCAGACGATCACGAGGGGGAATGCCAGGCGCATGCCGAAGACGGCGATGAGGATGCCGATGGTCAGGAAGATCTTCTGCCAGAACTCGCTCATCCGTTCCAGCACTGTGGCATTGATGACCGCGTTGTCGAAGGACAACGAGACCTCGAGGATGCCGAGGATCGCGCACAGTGCGAGCGCCGTCCAGCCGCCGTACAGGAACGCCACGACAAGCGAGACGAGCGTGACCACGATCGAGATCCCGAATACGCGGATGACCACGCGGACTCCTTCTTTTGTTACGTATGAACAGCGCTATCGCGGACCCGTGGGGTTCCGCGATAGCGCTGGCGTGCAGATTCTGGCGTCGTTCTGGCCAGTCGAACTAGACGTTGACACCGTAGTCGCGTGCGATTCCGGCCAGACCGGAGGCGTACCCCTGGCCGATTGCCCGGAACTTCCACTCGGCCCCGTTGCGGTACAGCTCGCCGAAGACCATGGCCGTCTCGGTGGACGCGTCCTCGGAGAGGTCGTAGCGGGCGAGTTCGTTTCCGTTGGCACGGTCGACAACGCGGATGTAGGCGTTGCGCACCTGACCGAACGACTGCGAGCGGGCGTCGGCATCGTAGATGGAGACGGGGAAGATCACGGACTCGATGTTCGGGGGCATCGCAGCCAGATCGACGTTGATGACCTCGTCGTCACCCTCACCCTCACCGGTGGTGTTGTCTCCGGTGTGCTCGATCGCACCGTCGGGCGAGCGCAGGTTGTTGAAGAACACGAAGTGCTGGTCCGAGACGACCTTCTTGTCGCCACCGGCGCCGATGGCGCTGGCATCGAGGTCGAAGTCCGTGCCGGTGGTGGAACGGATGTCCCAGCCGAGTCCGACCGCGACTGCGGTCAGGTTCGGAGCCTCCTTGGTCAACGAGACGTTTCCACCCTTGCTCAAGCTGACGCCCATGTCAGTAACCCTTTCGTGAGGTTGTTCCAAAACTTCGTAGAAGCAGACCACGATGAGCGGGTCCCTCCGGAGCCGCTCCTTGTGAGTAACCGTACGTGAAAGTGGACATCGGCGGGAGTGTGAGGACCATTCACGGGAGCCGTTCGAATGACACGCCGGTGAGCACAACTGTCCTGGGATCGCGTTCGGCTCACCGGGTACCGGGCCCCGGTCCCAGTAGGATGCGGCTGTGGCCCGGGGCTGGTTTCGACGAGAGGACCGAAGCGTCGGTGGCAGGCCCACTGACGCCATCGACCGTGCGCGCAGCGACATGGTCAGTGCGTTTCTCCAGCTCGATCAGCGCTTGTCCATCATCACCGACGGGGTCGAAGCCGCGGCGGCACTCGGCATGTCGGCCGAACTGGTCCGGGCGTTCGCTTCGGTTCGCGAGTCCTGTTACGAGACCATCAACGACTATCTGACAGTCAGCGGCCAGGATGCGGCCACCACCACACTCGGCGATGTGCAGCGCACGATGGCCCGGATCGTCGAAGCGATCCAGCTTCTCGACCGGTTCTACGAACGTAACTCCACCCAGATCGAACACGCCCGGATCTCCTATGCAGCGGTCCCCGATGAAGCTGCCAGGGCCCGAACACAGTCGGATCAATTGGTCGCCCGGCTGAGCACGCTCCCCGCTGACCAACTCGCGTATTCGTCGGTCAAAACAGCTCGCGAACAACACGATCAGGCCCGATTGCAGCTGGAGGCGGCTCAACTCGAGGTGTCGGGAGGCGGCGGCGACCGGGCCGGCTTGAGGAACAGGGCTGCGGCTCTGATCGCCGCCACCGAGAAGTTGGGTCAAGCGGTCGACCGTGCTCCGACGAGGGTCGGCGAGGCCACCGCTGCGCTCGCCTCGGTCCGGACGAGGTTGTCTGCGGTACGAAACCGCAGCGCACGCATGCCCGAGGCGTACTCGGCACTGCTGCGGGAGTTCAGCGCGGCATGTTCGAAGGACCTGATCGGCCACGACCAGC
The DNA here is from genome assembly GCF_054063855.1 of Williamsia sp. R60. Classification (NCBI taxonomy): domain Bacteria; kingdom Bacillati; phylum Actinomycetota; class Actinomycetes; order Mycobacteriales; family Nocardiaceae; genus Williamsia; species Williamsia sp. R60. The sequence continues at coordinate 569,486 of NZ_JBSSGR010000004.1, read as the reverse complement.
GCAGCGCTCGGGACATCGACGCGGCAGCAGCTGAAATCGACACCGCCGCAGAGGAAATCAAGTCCGATCCGGAAGCTGCATTGGCGGCGATCACCCGCGCCCGCTCGGCTCTGACAAACGCCGAGCAACTGGTGGACGGCGTCACCGATCGATTGAATGAACTTCGTGTGGTCCAGAAGGATCCGCCGGCTGCGGCCGGTAGGGTTCGCTTCCAGATCCGAGACGCCCAACTCCTGGCGGTGAATCTCGGACTGGTCGAACAGTGGGGCTCGGTCCTCGACGCCCAGGTCTTGCGCGTGGACCGGGCCGTTGCCACACTGACCGGGCGGCACCCCGACTACTGGGGCTATCTGGTGGACCTGCGGGCCATCTCCGACTTCGTGACCGGAGTCGTGAACAAGATGAAGGACGAGGCGCGGCGTTCATGACCGAGAGAACACTCACCGACGGGACAGACGGCAGCCCTGGTGACGGGGCGCAGGCCCACGATGGGCCAATCAAACAGATCGAGCATTTCGCCGATCTCGACCCGAATGAGCGAGAACGCCTGTTTCATCGGTTACCCGAGCGAATCGATGTGGATGCGACCCCCGAACTCCTCAGCGTGGCCCTCGGTGCAACCCTGTACATCCCGGCGAATCGGGAGCGTCTGGCCGAGCTGATCCTCCGCCAGGCACGAAGTGGATCCACGTCCATGGTGATCGATCTCGAGGACGCGATCGCCGACCACGACGTGGAACTCGCGATGAGCAATCTCGCAACGGTGTTGGACGACCTGGCCCTTCGCGACGAACGGGTACCGATGCTGTTCGTCCGGGTGCGCCGCGCCGAGCAGATCGATGAACTCGTCGGCAGACTCTCTGCAGGCGTCGGTGTGCTCTCCGGTTTTGTGCTGCCCAAGTTCACCGCAACCGATGGTGGTGACCACCTGGACCGGATCGGCGCCGCGAGCACACGGATCGGACGTGTGCTGTACGCGATGCCGATCATCGAGTCGACCTCGGTCCTGCATCTCGAGTCGCGTGCATACGCACTGGAGACGATCCGTCAGGTACTGGCCCAGCACCGTGACAAGGTACTCGCGGTGAGGATCGGTGGCACCGACATGTGTGGTGCGCTCGGGATCCGGCGTGACCCGGACCTGACCATCTATGACGTTCATCCGGTCGCCGAGGTCATCGGCTCGATCGTGAACGTGCTCGGGCGAGCCGATGGCACCGGGTTCACCATCACCGGGCCGGTCTGGGAGTACTACAACACTCACGACAGGATGTTCCGGCCACTGTTGCGCCACACGCCTTTCGAGCAGATCGACGCAGTCCGATTCCGCACGCACCTCGTCAGCCGAGACCTCGACGGGCTGCTGCGTGAGCTGGTGTTGGATCGGGCCAACGGATTGCAGGGAAAGACGGTGATCCATCCATCGCATGTGAACGTCGTCCACTCGATGAGTGCGGTGCCGCACGAAGAGTACGTCGATGCGGTGGCGGTACTCGGCGTCGATGACGCGGGCGGGGTCGAGCCGTCGGCGTATCGGAACAAGATGAACGAGCGGCGGCCCCATCGGAACTGGGCGGTCAAGACCCTGATCAGAGCCCAGATCTTCGGGGTACTGCAACCGGAGGTCGGTGTCGTGGATCTGCTCACCTCGGTGGTCGACCGATGAACGTCCCGACAATCGGCCACAACTCGACAACGGTCGCAACCCCCTACGCCACAACCAGATTCGGCCTGGCCGCCACCCACGGGTCCGGGTACCGATCGTGGCGGGTCGAGGATCTGATCCGGCCTGGCCTCCGGCGCAATCCCCGGCGGGCACACCTCTGGGTGTCCACTGTCCTCGGCAAGCACATACCGGTCGCCCCGTCGACCATCTTCGCCGCGGCAGACGATCTCGGCGATCTGGCCGTACGGGCACTCGCGGATCGAGGGCAGCGCGACGGGCTCGTCTTCGGATTCGCGGAGACGGCCACCGGGCTCGGTCACGCAGTCGCTCGGCGGATCGACGCGACGATGTACCTGCAATCGACGCGACGTAACGCTGCCGATGTGCCGGTGGCCGCGCGTTTCGAGGAAGGACACTCGCACGCGACCGACCATCTCATCGTCCCCACCGATCCTGCGGTTCTCAGCACCGATCTGCCTGTTGTGCTCGTCGACGACGAGATCTCCACCGGTGCAACTGCTTTGGATGCGATCCGTTCGATGCAAGAAATTCATCCGCGGTCGTTGTATGTCGTCGCATCGCTGGTCGACATGCGAACGAATGACGACATCGTGCGATGTGAGCAGCGCGCCGACGCGCTCGGGACATCCGTCCACTTCGTCAGCCTTGCGCAAGGGGCGACGCAGATCCCGCCCGACCTGACCGATCGGGTGTTGCAACTCCCGGCACCTTCACCGGCCGCTGCGCGCGAGAGGGGCCACGTCGAGCGACTGGACGTGGCATGGCCAACTCACATTCCCGACGGCGGACGGTACGGGTTCTCGAGGTCCGACTGGCTGCACTTCGATCACGCGGTCACGGAGGTGACGGAGCGAGTTGTCGGCCGCCTCGACGCCACCCGGCCGACAGTGGTCATCGGGCATGAGGAGCTGATGTACCTCCCCCAGCGGATCGCGGCCGAGTTGTCCGTGTGGAGCGAAGCCCCGGTCTTGAGTCAGACCACAACCCGTTCACCGGCCCATGTCATCGACGACCCCACCTACCCCCTGCGTCGGGGGTACCACTTCCAAGCTCCGGAGCCCGATGACGCTCGAGACAGGTACCTGTACAACGCAACTCACGACCACGACGGCGCCCGAGTCGTGATGATCGTCGATTCTCCAGCGGACACAACGGCATTGAGCGGGCCCGGTGGTCTGGTGGATGTGGTGAGCGCACGCGGCGACGACCTGCTCCTCGTCGTCGTCCCCGCGACCGACTACCGGTTGCTGCGTGCGGCGAGGACAAACGGATGACAGATCAGAGCGCGGTGACGTACCAAGAGCCCCTCGTCGGGCCCGATTTCGGCAGTTACGCCGCCGACGAGGTTCGGTGGCTGCTCAAAGACCTCTCGCACGTTCCGCTCGAGGGCGACGTCGCTCTCCGCGAGAAGAGGATTCAAGCGGGCGTGGCTCACTACGCGGAGTCTCTGCCGGTGGAGTTCCAGCCGGACGCGGCATACCAGGAGTTGTTCCATCGAGTCCTGGCCGACAGTGCGCGACGATTGGCGGTAGCGGTCGGTGCGGTGACCGATCTTGTGCTGGCCGAACGAGGCTCTGACATCGTGCTGGTGTCGTTGGCCAGAGCCGGAACCCCGGTGGGAATACTCATGCGGCGCTGGGCGCAACGCCATGGTCTGCAGCTCCCCCACTATGCGGTCTCCATCGTGCGCGACCGGGGGATCGACGCGAACGCCATGAGATATCTGGCAACCCACCATGACCCTGCGTCCGTGGTGTTCGTCGACGGATGGACAGGGAAAGGGGCGATCGCACGCGAACTCGATGAAGCGCTGGCGCAGTTGGCCGCCGATGGTGGCCCTGTGTTCGACCCCGAGCTCGCCGTACTCGCCGACCCCGGCTCCTGCGTGCGCACCTTCGGAACGCGAGACGACTTCCTCATCGCCTCGGCGTGCCTCAATTCCACGGTCTCCGGGTTGGTTTCGCGCACCGTTCTGAACGAACAGCTCATCGGTCCCGCCGACTTCCACGGGGCGAAGTTCTATGCCGAACTCGCCGATCAGGACGTCTCAGAGGTGCTGCTCGACGCGGTTGCCCGCGAGTTCGATGCCGCCGCTGACGAAGCGGCGACCCGCCGGGCGGCGATCGAGGCATCTGATCGAACCCCGACCTGGTCGGGCTGGCAATCGGTGGAGGCCGTACGCGCGCACTACGGGATATCGTCGGTCAATTTCGTCAAACCAGGGGTGGGTGAGACAACGAGAGTCCTTCTCCGCCGGGTACCGTGGCGTGTTCTCGTCCGGACCCCGGACGACCCCGAACACGAACACATCCGAGTTCTCGCCGACGCACGCGACGTACCCGTCGAAGTGGTGCCTGACCTCGCGTACAGCTGCATGGGATTGGTGAAAGAACTCCGGTGACATCCACAAGCACCACGCCATCGACCACCGCGTCTCGACGTGCTCTGGTGACGCTGGATCTCGACCGCACCCTGATCTACTCGGCCCATGCGATCGCCGAGGGTGCCGGCCCGGGGGAAGATGCCGATGCGGTGCTGTCTGCCGCGCAGTGTGTGGAGATGTACCAGGGCCGCCCGCAGTCGTTCATGTCGACGATGTCGATGACCCTCCTCGGCGACCTGCATGCCGCCTCGGACGTGGTGCCGACCACCACCCGCACGATCGAGCAGTATCGGCGCATCCGATTACCGATCGGCGTTCCCCGCTTCGCCATCACCAGTAACGGCGGCAACATCCTCGTCGAAGGCCACCCCGACCCGGAATGGAGCAGGCGGGTTGCCTCTCTGCTGGGCCGACTCGCAGTGGGTGTGGACGAGGTGTACGCCCGCCTCGCGCAGGATGCGGCCGACGCACCATGGCTGCGGACCATGCGGATCGCCGACGGACTCTTCTGTTATGTGGTGGTGGAGCTCGATCTCCTTCCGCCGCACGTTGTTCCGGCATGGGCGAGCTGGGCTGCAGAACTGGGCTGGAATGTGTCCCGCCAGGGCCGCAAGGTGTACGTGATGCCCGACCCCGTGACCAAGCAACTGGCCATCGACGAGGTTCGGACGAGACTCGACTCGCCCCCTGACGTGACGTTCGCCGCGGGCGACGGGGTGCTCGATCAACCGATGCTCGTCGCAGCGGATGCGGCGATCCGCCCCCGTCACGGCGAACTGGAAGAACTCGGCTGGGTTCATCCCAATGTCGCCGTCACCGCAGGGCGCGGTCTGGCCGCGTCGGAAGAGATGTTGGTCTGGATGCTGGAGCAGACAGGCACAATGGGGGGCATTGGCGAATCGGACATCCGCGCGAGCGCGCTCCCGGCCCCCGGTATCGCGAAACAATCCACACCCAACGAAGGGCTCAGGCGATGACAACAACTCTGGTCAAAGGACAAAACGGTCCGCTGTCCGCACCGGCGGTGGAGATCACGGTCGACCTTGCCACCGCCGGCGACCTGTCCGCTCTGCTCGTCACCGACAGCGGCAAAGTCCGGACAGACGCCGACTTCGTGTTCTTCAACCAGCCGGCAGGACCGGGTGTCACCTTGCAGCCGGGGGCTGGGGTCGGCACGTTGTCGATCTCGCTCGCTGCGGTGCCCGCCGACATCAGCCAGGTCCGGGCGGTGATCACGCTGGAGAACGGCACATTCGGCGCTGTCGCGCCGCCGGTCGCGCGGGTTTCCGCGGGTGGACAGTCGCTGTACGAATACCGCATCGACGGCTTGTCGAGTGAGTCCATCGTCATCGCGCTCGAGGTGTACCGCCGCGGCGGCGACTGGAAGGTTCGCGCGGTCGGACAGGGATACGCGGGAGGATTCGCCGCACTCGTGACCGATCACGGTGTGTCGGTCGACGATGCCCCGTCGCCCGCCGCAGCGCCGCCTCCTCCCCCGCCTTCTCAGCCGGTTCAGAACACCGCACCCCCGAGCTATACCCGCCAACCGACCCCGGCCCCGCAGAGCCCGCCGCAACAGAACTTCCCACCGCCCCAGCAGGCCGCCCCCCAGCAGCAGCCTGCATACAACCAGCAACCTGGGTATGCCGCACCCGCAGCGCCGGCAGCGCCCGCCGGCAGGCCAGAGGTGAGTCTAAGCAAAGACCGCCCGGTCAGTCTCGCCAAGGGCCAGCGGGTGTCGCTGAACAAAGATGGCGGCGTGGCACTGACGAACATCCAGATGGGGCTGGGCTGGGACCCGGTCACCGTCAAGAAGATGTTCGGCAATCGCAGCGCCGACATCGATCTGGACGCGTCGGTGGTCATGTTCGCCGATACACAGGTGGCCGACGTCGCCTACTACGGTCAGCTCACATCCAAGGACGGCTCGATCCGCCATCTCGGTGACAACCTCACAGGCGAGGGCGAAGGCGACGACGAGGTGATCACGGTGGATCTCACGCGGGTTCCGATCCACGTGAATGCCCTTATCTTCATCGTCACCTCGTACCAGGGGCAGACCTTCGAGCAGGTGCAGAACGCTTTCTGTCGTCTGGTCGACCAGACCAACAAGGCCGAATTGGCCAGGTACACGCTGGCCGGTGGGATGCCTTATACCGGTGTGGTGATGGCCAAGGTGTTCCGCGAGGGTGGCACGTGGAAGCTGCAGGCGATCGGCGAGGGCATCACCGCCCGTCATGCCGGTGAAGCGCTTCCGCAGCTGCAGCGATTCCTCTCCAACGACTACATGAAATAGCCCGCGAGGATCGAGGCGAGATGAAGAAGCTGGTCGCCGGCCAAAATGCGCCCATCGAGTTGTCGCACATCAGCTTTCGGGTGGCGGCCACCGGTGCGGACGTCGACCTGGTGGGCCTTGTCGTGGATTCCGACCTCCGAGTCCTCGATTCCGGTGATGTGGTGTTCTACAACCAGCCGGCGACAGGCGGGGTCCGGCTGGACGGCCCGCAGCTCACAGTCGACCTGGACGGCATCCGGAGCGGCGCAACCGTACTGTGCGCCGCCAGCGCGGAGCCGGACCCGGGCTCGGGGGTGCATGCGGAACTGACCGAGCTACCGCACGGCGAGGTCCTGTTCGGCTTCGATGTCCGGCCGGCGCACGGCGAGACGGCGTTGCTCTGTTTCGAGCTCTACCAACGCGCCGGGCGCTGGCGGGTTCGTGCTCTGGGTCAGGGTTACAGTGGTGGGCTCGCCCAGTTGCTCAGGAGTCATGGCGTGGACGTCGACGACCCGCCGGAAGCGGAATCGATTGCGCCAGTACAGATTCCCGGTGCTGCTGCCGCACAACCCGATTCACGTGGCGAACTGGATCCAGCATCCGTGGTCTTGGGATCGGACTACACCGCAGCCATTGCCCGCGCGCAGGTGGTCTTCGAAGATGCGGCCCGGTCGGCAGCGGGATACGTACAGGCCGAGGCATTTGCGATGGATCGTCTCGACCACGAGCTGAGCGACGCGATCTCCGATCCGGCACAACGTAATTCGCCCGCAGCCTCGCACCAGCGCGAACGGGCGCAACGTCGCTGCGACGAGCTGATCGCCGCTGCACGACAGCGATTCGATGCCGATTCACAGATCCTGATCGCAGAATTGGCAGCCCTCGATCCCCAATTGCCGCCTGCAATGGCGTCGTGGACATCGCCGGCCTGGACACGATTGAACGGGCCGCCTGCGAGCGGTGTGCGCATCGGCGAGTTCGCAGCTCCCGAACGTGGTGAGCTACGACTGCCCTTCTGCGTGCCGACACCCATCGCGCGCCCGATCTGGGTGCTGGACGGCGACCTGCCGGCTCTGTCCGCAGTCACGTCCTTGGTGTTGCGACTGGTCGTCGCTGCGCGGGCCGTTCCGAGCTCCTCGACCACCGCGGCAAGGTCCGTGGCGGTGGATGTGTTCGACCTCACCGGTTCGCTTGCCCCGCTGTCGGATCTACTCACTCCGCTGCTCGGCTCCGCGGCAGTGACATCCGCGGACGTGATGGTCGATCGTCTGGGCGCGCTGGAATCGTCTCTGGAACTGGCGCAGATGGCGTTGGAAGCCGGGGACGTCGCCGACGTCTACAACAGGGTTGTTGTCATCGCGGACCTGCCGTTCGGATGGGATGCGGCAACGATGGCCCGATTGTTGCGCATCATCGACAGAGGCGGCCGGCTGGGCTGGTCGTTTGTACTGTCAGGCGCGGTCGATGAGCATGACGCCGACCCGCTGGTCAGCATGATCGCCGACCGCACGCTGATGTTCCCGATGTCCGCGGACGCCACGGCGCACGATCCCTGGGTGGGTCTGCAATGGTCGGTGAAGCCCGAACAGATCGAGCCACAATCGCCGCAAGCGCGTCAGATCGTCGCCCGCCTCGCCGACCCGGCGCCGCAGCCCGGGGCACGGCGACAGCTGTAGCGAAACCCAGCCGTCGGGCCCGTCAGCGCCACCGCTCGGCTTCTTTGGCCAGAGCCACCAACTCGACGCCCAGCTCGGCGAGTTCGGATCTGTCGGCCCCCTCGGCAACCGCCGTAGCAATGTCCTCGGCGGCGCACCTCAACCGGAACAACCGTTCGATCAGTTCATCGGCTTCGCCCGCGCTAAGAACCACTGCATCGGCCGGGATGGAAGAACCGGCGACCAGACTGCGTTGCTCGTATGCGCGTTGGCGGCAGGACTGCTTGCAGTACTTACGACGACGGCCCATCTCCGACTCGATGACCTCGCGGCCGCACCATGAGCAGGAATTGCGGGTCCGGCTTCGTCTCGCCGTGGTGGACGAATGATCCATAGACGATGATGGTACCGGGCGGTAGACCCGAACTCGCGGAGCGACCGCGGCGACTCGAGGACGTATTTCGCACGTGGTCCCGCAACGCGCGTAAGATGGATAGGTAATCCAACGAGAGGACAGTAGTTATGGCAGATCGAGTCCTACGCGGCAGCCGTCTCGGAGCGGTGAGCTACGAGACCGATCGCGATCATGACCTTGCTCCCCGGCGCATCGTCCAGTACCGCACCGACAATGGTGAGATCTTCGACGTCCCGTTCGCGGATGACGCCGAGATCCCGTCGACGTGGCCGTGCAAGAACGGTATGGAAGGCACCATTCTGGAAGGTGCCGAGCCGGAAGAGAAGAGGGTCAAGCCGCCGCGTACCCACTGGGACATGCTGCTCGAACGTCGAAGCGAAGAGGAGCTCGAGGTGTTGCTCGCCGAGCGCCTGGACCTGCTCAAAGCTCGTCGCCGGGGCGCCAGCTAGATCCGGTCAGTTCACGACATCGCCGCGGCACCTCACGGTGCCGCGGCGTTTTGTCATTTCCGGCGGAGCTTGGCCATCCGGTGGGCCAGTCCCCAGCGGGGGACCTTGAAGGCCGCCTCGCGGACGATGCTTCCGCTCATCTTCGACTCCCCCAGCTCGCGCTCGGTGAACGTGATGGGTACTTCGGCCACATCGAACCCGGCCTGGACCGTCCGCCATCCGAGGTCCACCTGGAAGCAGTAGCCGTGCGATTCGATCGACGACAGGTCGAGCGTCTCCAGCACATGGCGGCGATACGCGCGGAACCCTCCGGTGATGTCTTTGATCTTGACCCCGAGCGCCAGCCTCGAGTAGACATTGCCACCCCGCGAGAGGATCTCGCGCCGCCGCGGCCAATTGACCACCGTTCCTCCCGGAACGTACCGAGACCCGATCACCAGGTCGGCACCCTCGTTGAGGCGGTCGAGCAGTCGATGCAACTGCTCCGGAGCATGACTGCCATCGGCATCCATCTCCACCAAGACGGTGTAGTCGCGAGCCAGGCCCCACTTGAAGCCGGCGATGTATGCGGCGCCGAGACCGTCTTTCACGGTGCGGTGCATCACGTGGATGCGGTCAGCGCCGTCGGTTGCCGCCAGCTTGTCGGCGAGTTCGCCGGTGCCGTCGGGACTGCTGTCGTCGACGATCAGGATGTGCACCGCGGGCTGCGCTGCGTGAACACGCTTGACGATCAACGGCAGATTCTCGATCTCGTTGAACGTCGGGATGATCACCAGGGTGCCCGCCCCGTCGGCCCCGACCGGCCGCGCAGCCTGCGAGTTGTGCTCAGGCTCCGTCACCATGCTCCTCCTTTGACCATCCCCTGAACCTAATGCCTGGCGCCAGCAGGAACAAAAAGGCGCAGACGCCCAAGAGTACGGCCAATCGCTCGGGCCACGGCCCGATTTTCGTGGCGATGGTCTCACCTGTGTGCAAGGGAATCGTGCCCTGCAGGGTCGCGGGTTCGAAGAACCCGCTGCGTGAGCTGGTATGGCCGTCGGGCGCGATGATCGCGCTCACACCGCTCGTTGCTGCCACCACCACGGCGCGCCCGTGCTCGACCGCCCGAAGCTGTGACATCGCCAACTGCTGGTAGGTCATCTGCGTGCGTCCGAAGGTGGCGTTGTTCGTGGGTACCGAGAGGAACTGGGCCCCCGATTGCACGGCCTTACGTGCCGAACGGTCGAACGCGATCTCCCAACACGTCGACACCCCCACGGTCACGCTCTGCCCACCGGTGGTCTCGACGGCGACGACACCTGGGCCGGTGCCCGCGCGGAAATTGCCTGCCTGCTCGGCATACGAGGAGAAGAGGGTGAAGAAGCTTCGCCACGGCAGGTATTCGCCGAATGGCTGGATGATCTGCTTGTCATACCGGCCACGTATCTGGTCTCCGGAATCGCGCCGTCCGTCCCACACCAGCACGGTGTTCGTCGGACGTCCGTCAGCGTTCCGGACGAGCGTGCCCACCAGGATCGGGGCGCCGACAGCTGCTGAGGCGGCTGTGATCTCTTCGGCTGCATCCTCATTCGCGGTGGGGTCGATGTCCGAGGCATTCTCGGGCCACACCACGATGTCGGGACGGGCGGCGTCACCGGCGTCGACCGCGGCAGCCAGACGGAAGGTCTCGCGTACGTGGTTGTCCAGGACCGCCCGACGCTGATCGTTGAAGTCGAGGCCCAGCCGGGGGACGTTGCCCTGGATCGCGGCAACGGTGATCTCGTCGTCGGAACTGTTTCTGCCGTCCACAGAGGGCCACAGGGCGGCCGCGACAATCGGTGTGATGAGCGCGAGCACCAGGGCCGGCACCACGGTCTGCCATCTGACCGGCCGTCGGATCACCGCCCCGATCACTGCGGTCAGCGCTGCCCCCGTCAAGGCCACCGAGAACGACACCAGAGGTGCGCCCCCGATCGAGGCGAGCGACAGCATCGGCCCACCGACTTGGCCGAAAGCTGTACGACCCCAGGGAAACCCGCCGAATGGGAATGATGAACGTGCCCACTCGACGGTGACCCACATGATCGCGAACCACAACGGTGCCGCAGGCCAGGTGGTGGTACGGCAGGCGATCACGCCGAACAACCCGGTGTACAGCGACATCACCACTGCCAGCGCCACCCACGGGAGCGGCCCCACATACACCCCGATCCACGGCAGCAGCGGGAGAAAGAACCCGAGGCCGAAGACGAATCCGTACCAAAATCCCTCGCGGAATCGAACAACGCCTCTGAGCGCAGCTGCCAGCAACGCCAGCGACAGGATGCCCAGGAACCAGAGATCGCGCGGCGGGAATGCGGCCCACATGAGCACGCCTCCGAGCGCACTGACCGCGGTGCGAATCACCCATGGCCGCTGCGTCGCGTCTCGGAGCCGGGCGATCGTTCCGCCCTCGGACTCCCCTGGCGCGATTGCCGTCGTCACAGCCCCGCCCGGTCGTAGATCGTCACGCCTGCCCTCACAGTACGAATGCACTCCGGGAGCCGGCTGCCTGCACTGAGGTCGGGTAGTGCAGGTACGCGCGACCGGGGGTCGGTGGACCAGCGGGCCACTGCCGGATCAGCCGATCCGGCAACAACCAGGTTGTCCACATCCCAGACGGCGTAGTCGGCGGGCGCGCCGGGAACGAGGGTTCCGGCCACACCGTCGCGGTGACCACCGGCCCGCCACGCCCCCCGCGTGACCGCTGCGAAAGCTGCTCGAACGGAGATGGCGCTGGCCGGGTTGTTGTGATGCGCGGCCGCAGCGATTGCCTCCCACGGACGCATCGAGGTCACCGGTGCATCCGAGCTGAAGGCGAGGCCGACGCCGGCCTTGGCCAACTGGGCGAAGTTGTTGAGTGAGCGGCCACGGTCAGGACCGAGCCGCTGCTCGTACAACTGGCCCGGGCCACCCCAGAGGGCGTCGAACAACGGCTGCATACTGGCGATGACGCCGCAGGCAGCAAGAGTGGTGGCCTGCTCACCGGTGATCATCTCCGCGTGCTCGATGCGGTGTCCCAATCGGGCCATCGCCGGACCGCCGAACTCCCCCGCCACTTCGCGGAACGCATTCACCACGACGTCCATCGCGCCATCGCCGATCACGTGGAAGCCCGACTGGATACCGGCAGCGGTGCAGGCACGCAGATGAGTGGTGACGGTGTCTTCGTCGAGGTAGCAGACGCCGTGGGTGTCGGCGTCGCTGTAGGGCTCTCGGAGCAGCGCGGTGTGCGACCCGATGGCCCCGTCGATGAAGAGGTCGCCACCGAGGCCGTGTGCGGCCGTCTCGGCCTGCAAAGCGCGGGCGTGCTCGGAGTCGGTGACGGCTTCGCCCCAGTATCGACGGATCTCGACGGGGTGGTCGAGGTGGGCAAGTGACAGGAAGTCGTCCCGGCCGCTGATGTCCGGGCCGCCGTTCTCGTGGACCGCCACGATGCCGTGTGCGGCTGCATCGTCGAGAGCAGCACGCTGGGCGCGATGTCGCCCATTGGCGCTCAACAACATCCGTGCCGCGGCACGGACCCGGTGGTGGGCGTCGGCGGTCAGGGGTCCCTGCTCGTCGTAGCCGTGACTTCCCACCAGACCGTCGGCCCGAGCCCGCAGCGCAGTGGACACCACGGCCGAGTGTTCGTCGATGCGTGCCAGATACACCGGTCGATTGCCGACCACGGCATCCACTTCGGCAGTCGAAGGGCAGGTCAGATCCGGCCACGTTGATTCATCCCAACCCAGGCCCCAGATCAGGTCTGTGTCGGTGTGTTCGGCAGCGTATCGACGGATCTGTTCGAGACAGTCGTCCCGGCTCACGGCGTCACTGAGGTCCAGGCCACGTAGAGCCAGACCGGCCGACGTCAGGTGCACGTGCGAGTCGACGAAGGCGGGCGCCACCAGTGCGCCGTCGAGATCGATCACCTGCGCGTCGGGATGCAGGGTACGGCCGACGTGATCCGAACCCACCCAGACGATGGTGCCGTTCGCAACTGCCATGGCCGTCGCGTCGGGGGCACTCGGGGTGTAGATATGGCCACCGATCAGCAATTGACTCTCCACGAGCGTCCAGTCTGCCTGTCGAACCGATCGTCAGTCGCTGCAGGTCCGTGAACAAGCTGCCGCCGCGGCCGGATCCGTTCCGATGGGCAAGCCGATCAGAGCTCGGTGTAAGGCTTGCGGAGTTGGGGATGTGCCGCGTCGAAGCCGGTGGTTCCCGTGGTTCCCGCACCGGAGGTATCGATGACCTGGCCGTCCACGACGGTGACCCCTGCCATGCCGCGTCCATACCGTGCGTAGTTCTTCTCCATGGCGCTGACCACCTTGCGTGTGCCGACGGCGATGACCATGGGCCGCAACAGAACGCGAATGGGCTTGAGGAGCAAGAGGATACCGACCGCACTCGACACCAGGCCGGGGATGATCATGAGGATTGTCGCCGCGGCCAGCAGTGCGGTGTCGGCAACGGGTGCTGCTGAGTCGGCCGGATCGACGGGGCTGCCACCTGCTGCGCTGCGTCCGGCGTCGCGCAGATTGGCGAGGGTCTTGGCGCCCTGACGACGCAGCAACCAGAACCCGCCGATGACCGTTGCGACCACCAACAGCAGTGTCCAACCGAAGCCGATGGCGTAACAGAGTCCGACGAATGCGGCGATCTCGATCGCCACATAGAGCAAGAAGAGTGCGAACTTCATGATGTCAACCGTCCCGACTATCGGCATGTGCGTACACGGGAACAACGAACGAGATGCCCGATTTTCTCCCGACGCGTGGGATCGACAATCTCAACGGTCTTCACCAGCGCGAATCGACGCCGATGAGCTCAGGCGCCCTCGATGTCACCCTCGGTTTCCAGGTACACGCGGCGCAGCTCGTCGAGCATCTCCGGTGGCGGTGCAGACCACATCTGACGTTGGGCCGCTTCCAGCAGTCGCTCGGCGATGCCGTGCAGCGCCCAGGGGTTGGACTTGGTCATGAAGTCCTTGTTGGCCTCGTCGAGGACATAGGACTCCGTGAGCTGCTCGTACATCCAGTCGGCCATCACGTTGGTGGTGGCGTCGTAACCGAAGAGATAGTCCACGGTGGCGGCCATCTCGAAGGCGCCCTTGTACCCGTGCCGCTGCATCGCACCGATCCACCGTGGGTTGACGACTCTCGCACGAAAAACTCGTGTCGTCTCCTCGGACAGAGTGCGCGTGCGCACATTGTCGGGCGTGGTGCTGTCCCCGATGTACGCCTCCGGGTCCCGACCGGTCAGAGCGCGAACGGTTGCGACCATGCCGCCGTGATACTGGAAGTAGTCGTCCGAATCGGCGATGTCGTGCTCGCGGGTGTCGGTGTTCTTGGCGGCCACCGCAATTCGTCGATACGCCGACCGCATGTCCTCGACGGCGGCGACACCGTCACGACCACGCCCGTACGCGTAACCTCCCCACGCCGTGTACACCTGCGCCAGATCCTGGTCGGTGCGCCAATCCTTGGAATCGATCAACTGCAGCAATCCCGCGCCGTAGGTACCGGGCTTGGAGCCGAAGATCCGGGTCGTGGCCCGGTCGACGTCACCGTGTTCTGCGATGTCGGCCCGGGCGTGCGCGGCAACGAAGTTCACATCGTCGGGTTCATCAAGAGCGGCCACCATCCGGACCGCGTCGTCGAGGATGGTCACCACATGGGGGAAGGCGTCGCGGAAGAATCCGGAGATGCGCACGGTGACGTCGATACGCGGTCGGCCGAGTTCGGCGGGCTCGATCAGGTCGAGGGCGGTGACCCGTCTCGAGGCCTCGTCCCAGATCGGCATCACCCCGAGAAGGGCGAGTACCTCGGCGATGTCGTCGCCCGATGTGCGCATGGCACTGGTCCCCCACACCGACAATCCGACCGATTTCGGGTACTCGCCGTGGTCTTTGAGGTAGCGCTCGAGCAGTGAGTCGGCCATGGCGCGGCCCGTCTCCCACGCGAGCTTGGACGGAACAGCCTTGGGGTCAACGGAATAGAAGTTGCGACCGGTGGGAAGTACGTTGATCAAGCCGCGCAACGGCGATCCACTGGGCCCGGCGGGGATGAAACCGCCGTCGAGAGCGTGCAGTATCCGCGGTAACTCCTGGTCGGTCTGCCGCAGCCGTGGAACGATCTCCGTTCCGGCGAACTCGAGGATCTGGGCCACCTCGCTGGGGTGCCCGGCAGCCACCTCCGCGACGGTTGTCATATCCCAGTTGCTCTTCGCGCATGCGGCCACGAGTTCGCGTGCCTGGGCTTCGATGTCGTCGGTGGCACCGCGGCCTGCGGTGCCGTCCTCGACCAGACCGAGTGCCTCCCGTAGCCCGGGCAGGCTCTGTTTCCCGCCCCAGAGCTGACGTGCGCGCAGCATCGCCAGCACCAGATCCACTTCGACGTCATCGGCCGGCGGCTGGCCGAGTATGTGCAGGCCGTCGCGGATCTGTACGTCTTTGATCTCGCACAACCAGCCATCGACATGCAGCAACATGTCGTCGAAGACGTCTTCCTCTGGTCGTTCGGACAGCCCCAGGTCGTGATCCATCTTCGCCGCCTGCAGCAGCGTCCAGATCTGCTGTCGAATCGCAGGCAACTTGCCCGGGTCGAGCGCGGAGATGTTGGCGTGCTCGTCCAGCAACTGCTCCAGACGTGCGATGTCTCCGTAGCTCTCGGCTCGGGCCATCGGCGGGATCAGGTGGTCGACCAGCGTCGCATGGGCACGACGCTTGGCCTGGGTGCCCTCGCCGGGGTCGTTCACGAGGAACGGGTAGATCATCGGGAGGTCGCCCAGTGCCGCGTCGGTTCCACATGACGCCGACATCCCGAGCGTCTTGCCGGGCAGCCACTCGAGGTTGCCGTGTTTGCCGACGTGCACCACTGCGTCGGCGCCGAACCCGTTCTCTGCAGCAACCCACCGATAGCAGGCCAGGTAGTGGTGGCTGGGCGGCAGATCGGGGTCGTGATAGATGGCAACTGGGTTCTCGCCGAATCCGCGTGGCGGCTGGACCATCAGGACGATGTTGCCGAATTGCATTGCCGCGATGACGATATCGCCTTCGGGATTGGCCGATCGGTCGACGAACAACTCGCCCGGGGCAGGCCCCCAGTGTTCGATCATCGATTCTTGCAGGTCGGCGGGCAACGTCGCGAACCACTCGCGGTAGTCCCTCGCCGACAGACGAATGGGATTGGCTGCCAATGCTTCCTCGGTGAGCCAATCGGGATCTTGTCCCCCCGCCGCGATCAGCGTGTGGATCAGCTTGTCCGAATCGTTCTCTGCCAGACCGGGTACGGCGCTGTCGCCGACTTCAGGTCCGATGTCGTACCCGGCGGCACGCATGGCCTCGAGAAGCCGCAGCAGACTCTGGGGCGTGTCCAGGCCGACTGCATTGCCGATGCGGGCATGCTTGGTGGGATAGGCCGAGAGCATCACCGCGATACGTCGTTGCGCGGTAGGAATATGCCGTAACCGTCCGTGCCGCACTGCGATTCCTGCGACTCGCGCACAACGCTCGGCATCGGGTCGGTACCAGGGCAGTCCGTCGTCGCCGATCTCCTTGAAGGAGAACGGGACCGTGATGATCCGACCGTCGAATTCCGGGACCGCCACCTGCGTCGCCACGTCGAGCGGTGACATCCCGTCGTCGTTGGCGGCCCAGCTCTCACGAGACGAGGTCAGGCACAGGCCCTGCAGGATCGGCACGTCGAGACGTGCGAGCTGCTCGATGTTCCAATTGTCGTCGTCGCCACCGGCGGACGCCGTTGCCGGTGTGGCGCCGCCGGCCGCGAGGACGGTGACCACCAGCGCGTCCGCGACCGCGAGTTGTGCCAGCAGATCGTCGGGAGCAGTGCGTAGCGACGCGCAGAAGATGGGCAGGGCACGGCCGCCCTTGTCCTCGATGGCATCACACAGGGCATGGATGTACGCCGTGTTCCCCGCAAGGTGCTGAGCCCGGTAGTACAGCACCGCGATGGTCGGCCGTCCGTCGGTGTCGGATGGCACCGAACGCTCGAGCAGTCCCCATTGCGCGGTCGCGACGGGCCCCTGGAACCCGTGGCCGGTCAACAGGACGGTGTCGGACAGGAACGCGTGGAGGTTGGCGAGGTTGTCCGGCCCGCCTTGGGCGAGGTAGTTGTGCGCGTCGGCGGCAACACCGGGGGCGACCGTGGACAACGACATCAGGTCAGGATCAGGTAGTTGCTCGCCCGAGAGCACCACGGTGGGCAGCCCCGCGGCGAGAACGGCGTCGAGGCCTTCCTCCCACATCCGTCGGCCACCGAGGATCCGGACCACGACGAGATCGGCGCCGTCGAGCAGGACCGGCAGATCCTCGCTGACCAGTAGTCGCGATGGGTTGGCCAATCGGAAGTCCGCGCCACTGGCCTTGGCCGTCAGCAGATCGGTGTCCGAGGTGGACAGCAGCAGGATCACGGGGTTCCTCCTTGCCGGGATCTCGCGCCCAGCGGGTTGGTGTGGCGGTACGGCAACGAGGGTCTGACTCCGGGTCTCCCCGACACAGTGGCGCGACCGCGCCGGATTTCCACCGGCTTCCCCGTTGCGGGTCGGGCTCAGCCTATAGAAGCCGGTAGTCAAGTGACCACGTCTGGTCGTCGATGGGCCGGCCGCCGGTGACCTGCCGATCCGGCATCACCCCACACACGGCCAGTACCGTGGACCCATGTCCCGTCCCGCCGATCGTTGTCCGGGAGTGTTCTCGGCGCATCCTGCAGCCGACGGTCATCTGGCGCGTATTCGCCTTCCCGGAGGCCTGATAACCCCCGTCCAACTGCAGGCTCTGGTCGTGGTGGCGGACGAGTTCGGGGACGGGCACATGGAACTCACCTCGCGCGGGAACCTGCAGCTACGCGGAATAGCGGACGTGGCGGGCGCGGGCGACCTAATCGTCGATGCGGATCTCATCCCGACGCCGAGTCACGAACGGGTGCGCAATCTGCAACTGTCGGCGTTGAGTGGTCGCCGCGGCGGGCTGCTCGACGGCCGACCGGTCCTCGACCGACTCGACGTCGCCCTTCGCGGAGACAACCTGTTGGCTGCACTGCCGGCTCGTTTCCTCTTCGGCGTCGACGACGGGCGCGGCGACGTGCTGGCCGAGGCACCCGACGTCGGCGTCGTGGCCGTCGACAGTGGGCATTTCGACCTCGTGGTCGCCGGAAACCCCACCGGCCGGCAGGTCACAGCAGATCGCGCAGCCGTGACCATGCTCGATGTGGCTCACGCGTTCCTCACCGACCGTGCGGACGAGTGGCGAGTACAGGACCTTGATGCTTCGCCGACGATCACAGGATTGCTCGAAGGTCTTCCCCGAACTCGACCGCATACCCCGCCTGCCCCGCCGTCGGAGCCGCTGGTGGGGTGGCTCGCGCAGGACGACGACCTCATCTCGTTGGGTTCGGTGGTGCCTCACGGTCGCTTGTCTGCGCGCATCGCCGAGTTCCTTGCTGCCATCGAGCGCGACATCTACCTCACGCCGCGCAAGGAAATCCTCGTCTGTGATCTGACGGACGGAATGGCGGACACGGTGGTGCGGGTGCTGGCCCCCATGGGTCTGATCTTCGATGCAACGTCGCCGTGGACGCGGGTGAGCGCCTGCTCTGGATTGCCGGGATGCGACAAATCGCAGGCCGATGTGCGTGGGGATCTCGAGCAATATCTGGCGATCGGCGACCAGTCCGTTGACAGCCGCGAGCACTGGGTGGGCTGCGAACGTGGCTGTGGATCGCCGCACGCTGCTCACATCCGGGTGCAGGCGACCCCGGTGGGGTACGAACGCCGAGCGTTCTGATCGACCAACTATGGTGGCTTTCACCATGTACACCTACATCCGTGACGGCGCGGAGATATACCGTCAGTCGTTTGCGACCATCCGCGCCGAGGCCGATCTGGCCGAGTTCGGCGACGATCTGTCCCAGGTCGTCGTGCGGATGATTCATGCCTGCGGTCAGGTGGACCTCACCGACGATGTGCGCGCATCCCCCGGGCTCGTCACGGCGGCGCGCGGCGCGCTGAACCGAGGCGCTCCCGTGCTGTGCGACGCGAACATGGTTGCGTCCGGGGTCACCCGCAAACGTCTGCCTGCCGACAACGATGTGCTCTGCCTGTTGACCGATCCGGCCACGCCGCAGTTGGCGGCGGACCTGCAGACCACCAGAACCGCTGCGGCGGTGGAGTTGTGGCGGCCTCGGCTGGAAGGGGCGGTTGTGGCCATCGGGAACGCGCCCACGGCCTTGTTCGCCCTGCTCGAATTGATCGATGCCGGCGGGCCTCGACCTGCCGCCGTGATCGGGGCCCCGGTGGGTTTCATCGGCGCCGCCGAGTCGTGTGCAGCACTGGCCGAGCGCGACGACATCGAATTCTTGACCGTGCTCGGCCGCCGCGGCGGCTCCGCCATCACAGCTGCGGCCATCAACGCGTTGGCATCGACGGTGGAGTGACATGGCAGTACAGGGAAAACTCTGGGGCGTCGGGATCGGCCCGGGTGACAGCGAACTCGTCACGGTGAAAGCAGCCCGCATCATCGGTGAAGCAGACGTTGTCGCCTACCACTGCGCTCGACACGGCAGGTCGATCGCACGATCGGTGGCCGAACCGTATCTGCGCTCGGCCCAGCTCGAAGAAAAGCTGATGTATCCGGTGACCACGGAGACGACCGATCATCCCGGTGGGTACCGAGGGGCGCTCGACGACTTCTACACCGAAGCGGCCGATGTTCTCGCGCAGCACCTTTCGGCCGGTCGCTCGGTGGCACTGCTGGCCGAAGGAGACCCGCTCTTCTACAGCTCTTACATGCACATGCACAAACGGTTGGCGAGCCGGTTCGAGACCGAGATCATCCCCGGTGTCACGTCGGTCAGCGCATCGGCGGCGGCCACCGGATTACCGCTCGTGGAGGCCGACGAGACGTTGACGGTGTTGCCGGGGACGTTGCCGAAGGACGAATTGGTGCGGCGCCTCGAGGACAGCGACGCCGTCGCGATCATGAAACTCGGCCGCACCTTCCCAGATGTCGTCGCGGCCCTCGAGGAGTCCGGCCGTATCGATCACGCCTGGTACGTGGAACGTGCTTCGACGGGCGCACAGAAGGTCCTGCCGATATCTGATGTGGACATCACCTCGGTCCCCTACTTCTCCATGGTGGTGATACCGGGCCGGCTCAACAGCCCACCTCTATCGGAACTGGCTATCCAGGGCGAGGTGGTGGTTGTCGGTCTGGGGCCCGGCGCGGCGCGCTGGACCACGCCAGAGGTTCGGGCGGAGCTCGCAAAGGCCACGGATCTGGTGGGGTACAAGACGTACCTGAACCGCATCAACCCACGGCCTGGCCAGCGAATGCATGCCAGCGACAACCGAGTCGAATCCGAGCGGGCTTGCCTGGCACTGGATCTGGCCAAGAACGGCGCGCGCGTTGTCGTGGTGTCGTCGGGCGATCCCGGTGTGTTCGCCATGGCGGCCGCGGTTGTCGAGGAGTCCGCCGACGACCAGTGGCGCGATGTGCCGGTCCGGGTGGTTCCAGGGGTCACCGCAGCCAATGCCGTGGCGAGTCTCGCCGGCGCACCATTGGGCCATGACTATGCGGTGATCTCGTTGTCGGACAGGCTCAAGGGGTGGGACGTCATCGTCGAGCGGGTGCGCGCAGCGCTACGTGCCGATCTGGTGATCGCGATCTACAACCCCGGTTCGGCCAGCCGGAACTGGCAAGTCGGCGAGCTCAAAGACATTCTGCTGCAACATAAATCGCCTTCAACGCCCGTGATCCTGGGGCGAGACGTGGGCGGACCCGAGCAATCTGTTGTCATCAGCACGGTCGCCGATTTCGATCCGGCAGCTGTCGACATGCGGACGCTGCTCATCGTGGGGTCGTCGACCACCACGGTGATCGAGCGGGCCGGTGGTCCGGCGGTGTTCACCAACCGGCGTTACGACAGCACCCGCTGACGGACCCAGCGGGCCGCGTCCTCAGGCCTTTCCACAGCCGTGCCGGTGAGGGTGACCGGTCGCTGCACCATGACGACCGGCAGTTCGAGCTCACGAGCCGCATCCAGTTTCGCCCGAACCAGATCTCCGCCGCTGTTCTTGGTGACGATCACATCGATACGGTGCTCGCGCAGAAGCTTGCGCTCGCCTTCGAGGGTGTACGGCCCACGGTTGCGCAGGATCAGGTTTTGCGGCGGAGTCTCGCGCTCGGGTGGGTCGACAAGACGGATCAAGAACCAGGCGTTCTCGATGTGGGCGAACACATCAACATCCTGGCGACCTGTGGTGAGGAAGACCCGGAGATCCGGCTTGCGGTCGGCGTGCTCGGCGACTTTCGCGGCCGCACCGGCGATGTCCGGAACGTCCAGCCAATGGTCCCCGGCCTGCGGTTGCCATGGGGGCCGACGAAGCGACAGCAACGGCAGTCCCGCCGACATCGTCGCTGCCGCCGCGTTGGCGGAGATCTTCCGGGCAAAAGGATGCGTGGCATCCACCACGCCTATGCACTGTTGCTCGCGCAACCAGGTCAGTAGCCCGTTCACAC
The DNA here is from genome assembly GCF_054063855.1 of Williamsia sp. R60. Taxonomy (NCBI): domain Bacteria; kingdom Bacillati; phylum Actinomycetota; class Actinomycetes; order Mycobacteriales; family Nocardiaceae; genus Williamsia; species Williamsia sp. R60. Next base: position 548,084 of record NZ_JBSSGR010000004.1, on the reverse strand, counting down.
CCCCGAAGCCGCCGATTCGCACCTCACCTCTGGGCAGTGCCGGGTTCTGGACGCGGCCTGCCAGCGAGGTGATGATCGGGATGCCGTCCCGATCGAGTACCTCTGCCAGAGCACGTGCTTCCGCGGTGCCCCCGAGGATGAGAACGGGGCCGCTCACGACGACACGTCGTCGTCACGGAGCTTGGTCATACGAGCCGACGAGTACAGGTAGCTATCCGGAAAGTGTTCAGCAGCAAGTACTCTGCCCACAAAGATCACTGCGGTACGCCGGATGTCCGCCTGTGCGAGGCGACCAGGAAGTTCGCGTAGAGCGCATCGGATGATCTGTTGATTGTCGCGGCTGGCATAAGCAACCACTGCGACGGGGCAGTCGAACCCGTAGTGCGGCCCAAGCGCATCCGTGATCTGTTCGGCTTGATGCGCTGCCAGGTGAAGAGCCATCGTGACACCTGTTCGCGCCAGTTCCGCCAGTTGTTCGCCCTTCGGCATGTCCGTCGAGAGTGTCGACACGCGTGTGATCAACAGAGACTGTCCGACGCCTGGAACCGTCAGTTCCTGACCCAGTGCGGCGGCCGCCGCGGAGAACGCCGGTACGCCGGGAACGATCTGGTAGGCCACACCGTGTTGCTCGAGGAGCCGCACCTGTTCTGCGACAGCTGAATACAAGCTCGGGTCGCCGCTGTGCAAGCGCGCTACATCGTGACCGGACCTGTCCGCCGACACGATGTGCTCGATGATCTGGGACAACGGCATCTTCGCCGTGTTGATCAGGGTGGCGTCGGGTGGGCAGTGCTCCAGCATCTCAGCCGGGACGAGTGAGCCCGCGTAAAGGCATGTGCTGCACTGCGATAGGAGTGTCGCACCACGTAGGGTGATGAGATCGGCGGCTCCTGGTCCCGCGCCGATGAAGTAGACGGTCACTCGATGCTCCTGGGTTTGTCTGCGATCCACTGCGTCACAGGCAAAGTGGGACGCCATGTTGTCATCGAGCCGAGTGGTTCGGCATGGTCGATGTGGAAACGTCGTAGCGTTCCGCCCACCTTTGATCGCCATTTCACGAGCACTGCCTCTGATTCGATGGTCACGGCGTTGGCCACGATGCGGCCGCCGTCGAGAAGCGCTTCCCAGCAGCCATCGATGATGCCTGGTGCCGTGACTCCCCCGCCGATGAAGATCGTGTCCGGGTCGGGCGCATGTTGGAAATCGTCGGGCGCTCTGCCGAGTACGGTGAGATTGCCGCTGACCCCCATGTCTGCCGCGTTCCGGGCGATTCGCTCGCGCCGCACTGGGTCGGACTCGAACGCTATCGCTGTGCAACTGGGATCGGTGCGCAACCACTCGATGGCGATGCTGCCCGCACCTGCGCCCACATCCCACATCAGCTGACGCGGCGCCGGGCGTAAAGCGGTGACCGTCAGGGCACGAACGCCCTGTTTGGTGAGTTGCCCATCGTTGGAGAAATCGGTGTCGGGAAGTCCTGCCTGACTGCTCACCGCAGGTCCCACACAGTGCACTGCCACCAGGTTGAGTCGGTCGACGACCGGTGCTCCCCACGTTCGGGCGATTCCGGTGACATGCCGTTCGCGGTCTGATCCGAGTTGCTCGAGCACCGTGACCTGCGACCAGCCGAATCCGTGCGTGGTCAGCAGTTCTGCGATGTGTGCCGGCGATGTCTCGTCGCGACTCAGGATGAGCAATCGTACGTTGTCGGTGACCGCCGAGAGGATCGAGTCCAATGGGCGGTCGACGATGCTGCGGATCGCCGTCGTGGACAGGTCCCAGCCCAGTCTTGCGGCGGCGAGACTGACGCTGGACACCGCCGGGATGATTCGGACATGTTGCGCACCAACTTGTTTGACGATGGATGCGCCCACGCCGTGAAACATCGGGTCGCCTGAGGCGAGGATGTGGACCGGTTCCGGTTCTGCACCGGCGAGGACATCGCGAAGATGCCTGGACATGGGGCTGACCCACGGACGCAATTCAGCCTGAACCGGTGCGAGAAGGTCGATCTGGCGGGCTGATCCGTAGATGACGTGGGCGGACTGCAATTCCCGCTGGGCTGCCACGGTGAGACCGTCCCAACCATCGGCTCCGATCCCCACCACGACAAACCGCGGGTCGGTCATCGTGGCATCCGACGCCAGATGGCCCGAGGCAGCAATCGCATGATGAAGAACATGGGGCGTAGGGCAGCCGGTATCCATACCTCCGTTTTGCCGGCATGCAGAGCCTTGACCACTGCGTCAGCCACCTGAGGAGCTGTCTTAGACATCGGCGCGGGTTTGACGCCCGACGCCATCAGTTCTTTGGTCATGTTCCCGATGACGAATCCGGGGCGTGCCAGCAGTAGACGAACACCGGTGCCGTGCAACGCGTCCGAGAGACCGGAAGCGAACCCGTCCAGTCCTGCCTTGGTCGATCCGTAGACGTAGTTCGCGCGACGGACCCGGACACCGGCGACAGAGGAGAAGACGATGAGGTCGCCGTTTCCCTGCGTCTTCATCGCTGCGGCCAAAGGGGTCATCACACTGATGTGCGCCAGGTAGTCGGTGTGGGCGATCTGCAAGGCGTGCTGGGTGTCAACCTCGGCGCGGGCCTGGTCGCCGAGGATGCCGAAGGCGATGATCGCCACGTCGATCTTGCCGAACTCGGCGACTATTTTCCTGATCAGCTCGTCGTGCTGCGCCGTGTCATTCGCATCGAACTCGATGGTGTGTACCTCAGCGGCGTTCTCACCGAGCATCCGTTCGCGCTGATCAGCCAAGTCCTCGGACCGACGCGCGGCCAGGATCACTGTCGCTCCCCCGGCGAGACGGGCCGCGACCTCGACACCGATCTCGCTACGTCCTCCGAACAGAACCACCACTCGACGATTGCTCACCGGACGAGTATCCCAAACCGGACGCTGGCTCTTGTGGGTCAGGCCTCTGAGGGCTTGGATATCCTGGGCGGGCGTGTCACCTGGACGACGTTGCGGTAGAACTCCTCGACGAGTTTGTTGGCTGAAGCGACAACGTTTCCGCGGTTTCGCTCCAAGCTGTTGCCGCGCGTTATCTTGAACTGTTTCGGAGGTTTGCCATCAGCGGGGAGTAGCGCATCCGGTTTCTCTCGCACCGTCCCCAGCAATGCTCCGACCGGCGCCGCATTTCGTCCAGCAAACACCGCCTCGACGAGAGTGTCCTTGTGAGCCGCGGCGAGTTGTTTGGTCAGCCAGTTCACCCGGGTCAGCGGTCTCCCCTCTCTGGGCGCATCCACGGTCATTGAACACTCGACGCGCTCAGATCGGAGGTCAACCGACAGTGTGAGGGGCCCAGCAGCGCCGGGTACTCGCAGTGAGCCGAACATGACGCCTGAGTCAGCGAGTTGCTGTGCCCGGCTCGTGCTGTCCGCGCGATTGCGGGGAAAAATAGGTCGGACGTCGACACTGAGTAAGCACGACAGGTCATGTCCGATATGGCGAACCAGCTGATCGAACATATGGCAGACCTCGGCCGCGCCCTTGCTGTCGGCATTGAGGGTCTTTGTCTTCACAGCCTCGCGGATCTGTCCCCATTGAGGCCCCATGTCGGTGAAGCCGTGTAGACCCGATTTCGGGTGCTGAAGGTATCTGACGAATTCTCTCAGCACCCACCCCTGCGACGAATCCTCGACCTGCTTGTGCATTGACATCGAGATCGCCACGGAACGGATCTCGTCCCACGAGAGGTGATGCAGGGCAACCTTCTTGAGTTTCCTCCGGTCGACCTTGACCGGATGCTCATCGTCGGCACCTGGGAGTTGATTGCTGATCGTGATGACCGCGTCGAAGCCGAGCGACCGCGCAATGTCGACATAGATCTGAACTTGTTCTGCCGTCAACTTCGCTGTCGATGACTTCGCTTCGATCAGAGCTGTCCAGGTCTTCAGCCCACGAGTGACGCGTAGCAGCCCGTCTGGTCTGTATCTCTTTTCTTGCCAGTCGAACTCCGGCTCAATGAAGGTTTCTATGGCTCCTACTGGGCCACCGCTTCGCCGTACCATCTCTCTTCCGAACTCACGCACTCCACTCATCACCGAGAGAACCGCAGACACTGCTCGCCGCTCTCGCTCATCGCCAGAGCCGATGGCGGAAACAGAGAACAGGCGAGCGCGGTCCCACTCGCCCTTGTCGACCGGCTCGGAGATCGACCAATCCGGCAATTTCGGCGGTCGTAGGACTTTGCGGATAGTCATCTGTTTGCTGGATGCCACGGCGTCGGCTGGGTGGTCGTTCTGCGTCGTCGGAGCCGATTCATGTTGCATGTCCGCGACCTCGTCGCTTGGCATTTCGTCACCTTGCGGATCGACTTCCACGCCGAATTCTGTCGCCAGAGCGCCTAACCCATCTGCAAAGCCCTGACCTATTGCGCGGAACTTCCACTCCAACCCGCGCCGGTACACCTCGCCGAACAACAGTGCCAGAACGGGCTCGTCTATGGATATGCGGAACAGGGCTGAGGGCCCTGCAGAATCATTCTGCGTGACGACGATTTCGAGTTCCTCGGCCACCGCGAAGGTGGTAGCGGAATCCTGGTCGAGACTCGCGCTCACGACAACACGCGCGATGTCCTCAGGAAGGGACGCGAGATCTACAAGTAGCACGTCACTGGACGCGGTTTCCGTTGCCTCTTCCTCTTGCGCGGAAGCTTCGGAGATACGGACGGAACCGCCGGCCGCTTCCCGCTGGTTGTAGAACACGAAGTCAGAATTGCTCCTGACCTTCCCGTCAGCAGCGAGTAGCAGGATGCTCACGTCCGGGCGCACGCCTGACTCGGTCGGAAAACGGCTGCGGACCGTAATCGCAAGGCGGTCGTTACCGTTGTTAATGTCTTCGAGGGGAACATTCTGTCCGCGAACAAGTTCCAAAGTAGGGCTGGCCATCGTTGAACTATTCCATGGACATGCGACCGCAGCCGTCGTTTGCGTTCAATCTGCCAGCGGCCTGTCCGAGCAGGTGGCCGGCGGCATGCTGGTCAAGTTGACTATTCTCTGTAGATGTCCAAAACAGCAGCCGACCTCACCCCTGACGCGCTTGAGTTTCTGAGCGCCCGCCATCTGGGCAGCCTGACCACCGTGCGGCAGGCCGGGACGCCCCACGTTGTTGCGGTCGGCTTCACCTACGACGAAGAAGCCGAGCTCGTCCGCGTGATCACCTTCGAAGGAAGCCAGAAGGTACTCAACGTAGAGCGTGCGGGGTATGCGGCGGTCTTCCAGGTGGATGGCCCGCGCTGGCTGACCCTCGAGGGCCCGGCGTCGGTGCACCGCGACCCCGACGCTGTCGCCGAAGGTGAACGTCGCTACGCGAACCGCTACAAGCAACCAAAGGTCAACCCGCGACGCGTCGTTGTTCAAATCGAAGTCAAGCGCGTACTCGGGTCCCGAACCCTCCTCGGAACCACTGACTAGTTCGTAACGCACAGCCAGAACGCATTGGCTGCCAACAAGTATCAGTCTGACGGCCCGGTTTTCCTGACGTCGTCGTCCCCGGTGGCCATTGACTCGTCAGTACTTTGTTGCTGTAGCTGCATGCGTTGTTCGCGTTCGTCGAGTGCCGCTTGGCGTTCGGCGATGATGTTCTGCCATGCCGTTTCGATGGTGTGGTCGGTGTGGTGGGCCCGGTTGATGCGTGGTTGTTGGTCGGGGTCGATGTATGTGGGTGGGATCCACGCGACGCGGCCGGCGTCGGGGCCGTCGCGGAGCATGATGGTCTGCCATTGATCCTCGCCGGGCCCGATTATCGCGTGATGAGGAATGCACGCCGGGGCCAGCTCGTCGATGTCAGTGTGTCCGCCGTCAGCCCAGGCAGTGGTGTGATGAATTTCAGTCCAGGAGATCGGGTTACGACAACCGGGGCTGGTGCAGCCTCGGTCTTTGGCGAACAACGCCATCCGTTGGCCTTGCTGGGCGGTGCGCTTGGCCCGTGCGAAGTAGAGGACGTCGGCGGAGTGGTTGGCGAACACTGCCAACGACCACTCCGCTCGAGCCGCCAACTCCAACGCATCCTTGACCGGGATATCCACCCCGGAGGCGGTGTGGGCGATACCCGCGGCCTCATCAAGCTGCTGTTTGGTCATCGTGATGATGACCTGCACCGGCAGGCCACGATGCGAAGTCCCCAACAACTTGTACTCCAGAATCGTCTGCAGGATCGCTTTGAACGCATCATGCTGCCGTTGGGCACGCGAACGGGTGTCACGCCCGGCCGCGGCCTCGATGATCGCTGGATCCATGGTCGGGTCGTCTGCGGCGCCGGTGGGTGAGTTCGGGTCATCAGGATTGTTCATTCCCGGTGCTGCCCACACGTCCATCACGGTGCGAAACAGCGCCAACGTTGCTGGGTCGAGGTTTCCGGTGAGCTTGCTCATCATGTCCAACCCTTGGGGACCGTCGGATAAACCCCGGTCGCGTTTGCGGTCAGCGTCATCGGCGAGTGATCCGTCCGGATCGACCCGCGCCAACACTTCCCGTCCACACACCTCAAGTTCGGCGGGGCCCAGGGTGCGGGCGTTGTCGGTCATCCACGCATCGACCACGTCATACACTTCCGGCGCCGATTTGTGCGGGATTTTGTCGCGGACTTTGAGCATCACATCCATATGCGCCAACCCAATCGCACCCTCGGCCAACGCTTCCGCAGCGGCCGGACACCTCGGGGGCAACGCCTCGCCCTGCATCGACAACAACACACCAGCAGCATCAAGTGCCTTCAACCGCGAGGAGGCATCACCACGAGAGACCCGCAGCTCACTCATCACAAACCGGTGCAACGTCGTATGACCAGCCTTGCGAAACCCCGATCATTCACCTCCTGCAACCGCCTGAGGCCCTGAAACGTCAGTGCCCGAACCACTCTCTCGTTCACCCGCACCAACTTAGCAACCTGCACATCATCAACATCCGCTGCTGACGCACCAGCAATCCGCTGCAGCACCGCATCAAGATCGCGATACAACCCAACCAACACCGGCATTGGCGGTGGATCCACCGTCACCGAATCACTCATCGACAAGCCCCCCAGCCCTCGAACCCCTTTCACCAAGTCTACCAACAGAATCCGACATTGTCGAACAGATGTTCGATGCCAGGAGCAGAGGCAACAACACCGATCGAACGAGGCGTCGGTGGGCGATGGTGAGAACGACAGTGCGCGAATCAGATTGCGAAAAAACATGATTTATACACAGCCGACCAAAGGGGTAGGCGTCCCACCTTCCGTCGGCTGGTGGCCAGTATTGGCTGCACAGTGGGGCGAAAGTGCGCCGTCAGACCGACTTCAGCTCGTGAGGCCGCTGATTGAGTGATTCGCATCCGTCGGCCGTGACGACGACGATGTCTTCGATTCGTGCACCCCATCCACCTGGGAAGTAGATCCCGGGTTCGACGCTGAAGGCCATTCCGACCTGCAGCTCGATGTCGTTTCCCTCAACGATGTAGGGCTCTTCGTGGACTGACAGGCCGATTCCATGACCGGTCCGATGGACGAACTTGTCGGCCAGTCCGGCCTCGGCCAGCACGTCGCGAGCCGCTGCATCGATCTGTTGGGCACTGACACCCGGCCGTACTGCCGCCACCGCTGCGCGCTGGGCCTCTTCCAGTATCCGGTACTGACGGGATATCTCCGCGGAAGGTTCTCCGACACAATAGGTTCGGGTGCAATCCGAGTTGTACCCGGGCTCGACCGGGCCGCCGATATCGACGACCACCACATCGCCGTCTTCGATCACCCGGTCAGACACCTCGTGGTGGGGGTCGGCGCCGTTGGGGCCGGAGCCGACGATGATGAACTCGGCGCCGGTATGACCCTCGGCGACGATCGCGGCCTCGATGTCGGTGGCGACCTCGCGTTCTGTCCTTCCCGCCGAGAGCCATTCGCCGACGCGAGCGTGGACACGATCAATCGCTGCACCCGCTCGGCGCAAGGCGTCGATCTCGGCGTCGTCTTTGATCATCCGTAACTGACGCAGGACGGCGGTGGCCAATTCGGGGCTCGAACCGAACCGGGCTGCCAACGGAACGGTGTGAAGTGCCGGTGCCGCATCAGAGACGGCATAACGACCTGCACTCACACCTGCTGCTTCAACTGCGATGGCATACGGGTCCTGACCGTCGACCCAGTCGTGGACAACCAGGCCCAGCTCGCCGACCGCAGACTCCCGCAGGGCCGCGAGTTCCAGCCTCGGAACCACGACCTGCGGATCCCTATCGGGACTGATCACCAGCGCAGTGAGACGCTCGAACGTACTGGCGCGGGAACCGGTCAGGTAGCGCAGATCGGGTCCGGGCGTGATGAACAGAGCAGACAATCCGGCTGAACCCGTCAACTGCTGCGCACGTTGCAGTCGGGACCGATACACCTCTGCTGAGAATCGCTCGTGAGCCATGTCCCCCAGGCTAACGGGCCCTCGAAGAGGCCGTCCTCCCGGTGAGCAGTCGCTGAACGGGCGAAAACGGCCGGTTCGACGGAAGATGTACAGATGGGATCGAAAGACGGCACCGTGAACCGTGGACGCGAGCCGCGCAGACTCCGTGCTGTTCCGAGCGCGCAAATCGACCCGCAGTTCGCGACTCTGCACGGTTACAAGCGCGCATTTCGTATGGCAGGGAGCGGTCCGGCCGTCTTGTTGCTGCACGGAATCGGTGACAACTCGCTCGCCTGGGAGCCGGTGTTCGAGCAGCTGAGCGAAAGATACACGGTGATAGCTCCCGATCTCCTGGGTCATGGACTGTCTGACCGGCCCCGAGCCGACTACTCGGTCTCGGCATTCGCGAACGGGATGCGTGATCTGCTCACGTACCTCGATATCGAACGCGTCACCGTGGTCGGACACTCGCTGGGCGGGGGCGTGGCCGGCCAATTCGCCTATCAATATCCCGAGATGGTGGAACGGCTGGTTCTCGTGGGCACCGGTGGCGTCACCAAGGGTGTCAACCCAGCTCTCCGAGCGCTGTCGCTGCCCCTCGCCGAACTCGCCTTGGGCGTGATCTCTGTACCCGGAGTGTTCCCAACCTTCTCGACGGTGGCCCGGACGATGCAGAACCTGTTGCCCATGGCGATGTTCCGCGACAACACCGAGGTGGTCCGTGTCCTCGAGCGCATGCCCGAAAAAGGTTCGGCCGAGGTGTTCGCGCGGACTCTACGATCGGCTGTCGACTGGCGCGGTCAGGTGGTCACCATGCTGGACCGCTGCTACCTCAGCGCCGCCATCCCGACCTTGATCGTGTGGGGGTCCGACGACCAGGTGATCCCGGTGAGCCATGCCCATATGTTGCACAGTGCGATGCCGGACTCGCAGCTCGAGATATTCGAGAAGTCAGGCCATTTTCCGTTCCGCGACGAGCCCGACCGGTTCGTCGAACTCTTCCTCCGATTCGTCTCTGCCACAAAGCCTGCGTCGATCAATCGCAACGACGTGAAAGTGGCCCTGCGACAAGGACCCCCGCCCAGGCCACTGACGGGCAATCCTCATACGCGAATCGCAGTTCTCGACGCCATAGACAGCGACGAACGGAGCGCGACGTAGAACTGCCGCCGACCGTCGTCCGCGGACATCGTTCGGATCGCCTCGGATCACCGGGACGAGCATTCACCCGTCGGTGGATCTGGCATGGTTTACGCCATGAACCAACCAGTGATGCTGCTAGACGGTGCGAGTCTGTGGTTCCGGGCTTTTCACGCTCTGCCGGAGAAGATGACCGCTCCTGACGGACGTCCGGTCAACGCCGTCCGCGGATTCCTCGACATGATCGCCGCCCTGGTCACCCGCGAGCATCCCCATCGCTTGGTTGTGTGTCTGGACCTCTCGTGGCGACCCACATTTCGCACGGACCTCATCCCGTCGTACAAGGCGCACCGTGTCGCCGACGCCGCGGGAGACGGATCGGAAGAGGTGCCCGACACACTGACACCCCAAGTCGACATGATCATGAACGTTCTCGCAGCAGCCGGGATCTCGACCGCCGGCGCAGAAGGCTGCGAGGCCGATGACGTGATCGGGACCCTTGCCCACACCGAAGCAGTAGATCCGGTAGTGGTGGTCAGTGGAGACCGAGACCTCCTACAAGTGGTGGCAGACGACCCGGTTCCGGTCCGGGTTCTGTATGTGGGACGCGGGCTCGCGAAGGCCGAGATGTACGGGCCTGCCGAAGTCGCCGAACGATATGACGTGCCGACTTCCGATCCGGGTTCGGCGTATGCCGAGATGGCGATCCTCCGGGGCGACCCATCCGACGGACTGCCCGGGGTGGCCGGAATCGGGGAGAAAACGGCGTCAAAACTGTTGCAGGCGTTCGGGACTCTGGACGAACTGGAGCGTGTCGCTGCCACGACCGCCGACAAGCGGATCTCCACCCGCCAACGCACATCCCTCAAAGCTGCCGCCGACTATCTGAGCGCCGCTCGCACGGTGGTGTTTGTCCGAACCGACGCAGAGATAATCAGCAGCGGGGACGACCGGTTGCCCAGCGAGCCGGCAGATCCGGCCGCGTTGGCCGATCTGATCGAAGAACTCGGCATCGGCTCCGCGGTCTCCCGACTCGGAAAAGCGCTGGGTTGGCAGTTCCCCTGATCAGTAACAACAGGCGAGCGACCGCAGGCATCAGCCGGCGGTCGGCTGACCCACCTCGTACTTGCCGTCATCGTCGAGGAACGTGATCTTGACCTGCTGTTTGGCGCCGCTCACCGTCACCGTGCAGGTGAAGCTGTCGCCCTTCTTGATCTCTTTGTCCTTGGGACACTTGACGTTTTCGACGCCCTCTGCCTGATAGTCGTTCTCCAGAACGGTTTTGACACCCTCCTGGGCCGCCTCCTGGCTGAGTACCTTCGTGACGGCGAATCCGGGTGCGAGGAACGCTGTGACGGCCAAGATCACTGCGAGCAACGCCACCACGGACGCCCCGATGATGAGGGGCAGCTTCTTTCCCGACTTCGGCTGAGCCATCGCCGAGAACTGGTCCGAGCCGCCCGGTCCCGGCTGTCCGTACTGCCCGGGCTGCCCGTACGGACCGGATTGTCCGTACTGGCCCTGAGGCTGGCCGTAACCGGGTTGCTGACCTTGAGGCTGGCCGTAGTTGCCCGGCTGTCCCTGCGGCTGGCCGTAGTGGCCGCCCTGCTGCGGGTAGTTGGGCGGCTGATACTGGCCGGGCCCCTGCTGACCCGGGTTCTGCTGACCCGGGTTCTGCTGGGGCGGGTACTGCTGCGGCGGCTGCTGCTGACCCCACCCCTGCCCCGGTGGCGGGCCCTGTGTCGGTTGACCCCACGGGCCCGGTTGCTGACCCTGCTGCCATTGTTCAGGCGATCCGGGGTTGTTGGGGTCGTTGGGCCCGCTCATGTGTTCCCTCCGCTTGTCCGCACCGTGGAAACTCGCGGTGCCAGAATTACCGACCCCGAACATACCGCACACCCATCGAACGGTTCAGCAGACGCGACCGGCAAACGCAGAGGTAGACCGGTCGGAGCGCACGGTTCAGCCGAGTTCGACGGCCACCACGCCTTTTCGGATGCTGGCGATGGCCGCAGAAGCGGAACGGGTCAGACGCGACTGCCCGGACGTCTGCAGGCTTGCGGCGGTTCTGATCTGTTCGAGCAGGTCGATGACCTGGCGGCTCCATCGGACGAAGTCACCGGCCGGAAGTGAAGTGCCGCGCTCCCCGGCCGCCGCGAGCACCTCGGTGAGGCCTCGCCCCGATGCCCACAGATAAATCGCCGTGGCGAACCCGGCGTCCGGCTCGCGGGTGGGTTCCACGAGATGCTTCATCTCCAGGCGGGTCAGGTCGTGCCAGGCCGAGTGGGTCCGGTGCAGTGCGTCGCGCACACTGACCACTCCGGTCACGAGTTCGGCGCCACCGTACGAGTCGCGCCGGGATTCGTAGACCACCGACGATGCGACAGCCGCGAGTTCGGACGGACCCAGGTCATCCCACAACCCGTCTCTGATGCTCTGACAGATCAGCAGGTCGCTTTCGCTGTACACGCGGCTCAGGGTGTCGCCAGCCGACGTGATGTTCAGCTCGCCCTCCGAGTCCGCCTTCTCGAGGTACCCCAGTTCGACGAGCACCGCCACGATGCGGTTGAAGTTGATCGACAACGTCGAGGTCCGCTGGGCAACCGACTCTTCGAGCGCCGAGATCTCACGCGCAACCCGGTTTCGTCGTTCGGCCAACCGAAAGAGTTCGTCGTCTTGAGGTATCTGATGTGCCGGGTGGTTGCGCAGTTCGCTACGTAAACGACTCAATTCACGATCATCTGCCGCGCGGGCGCGCTTCGCCTGTTTACCGCGGGGCATGTCGATGCCCGACGACCGCAACGCGGACGCGAGGTCTCGTCGACCGCGCCCCGTACGCCTGTCGATCTGCTTGGCGAGCCGCATGTTGCCGAGCACCTGGGGCGGGTTCAGGAAGTCGCGGGGACCGACCCTGCCACACCAGGCGTCCTCGCAGATCACAAGCGGCTTGGGATCGCGAATGTCTGTCGCCGGTTCGAGAACCACCGCGAGCCCTCGGTGCCGGCCACCGTGCAGGCCGATGACCTGACCACGCTTGAGTGCGGACAGATCTTCGACCGTGCTCTGTTGCGAGGCCATCCGTGACTCGAACTTGAGCGAGCGCTCTCGCGACCGGATCTGCTCGCGCAACCTGGTGTAACCCAGGAACCCGTCGATGCCTTCGTCGAGGCCGCGGCCCTCGGCGCGGCCTTCCAGTTCGACCTCGATCTTGCGCAGTTGACGGCGCGCGGTGTCGATCTGCCTGGCCTGACCGACCACCGACTTGTCCGCCTGGAACTGTGCGAACGATCGATCCAGCAGATTTCGTGCACCGGCCAAGCCCAGCCGCCCGATCAGGTTAACGGCCATGTTGTATTCAGGCGCAAAAGAACTGCGCAACGGGAACGTGCGGGCACCAGCCAGGCCTGCGACGCGCGTCGGTTCGAGATCGTCGGTCCACACGACCACTGCGTGGCCCTCGATGTCGATCCCTCGACGCCCGGCTCGACCGGTCAGCTGGGTGTACTCCCCGGGCGTCAGGTCGACATGCGCCTCGCCGTTGAACTTGATCAACCGTTCCAAGACGACCGATCGTGCCGGCATGTTGATCCCCAAAGCCAGTGTCTCGGTGGCGAACACGGCTTTGACGAGACCTTTGACAAACAACTCTTCGACGGCGTGACGAAACGCGGGCAGCAGTCCGGCGTGGTGGGCGGCGAACCCTCGCGTGAGACCTTCGCGCCACGCGTGAACGCCGAGGATGTCCTGGTCCGCTGCCGAGAGTTCGGCGACGTACTTGTCAACGATGACGTCGACCTGCTTGGCCTGGTCGGGCTCGAGCAACCGGAGGCCTGAACGCAGGCACTGGCTCAGTGCACCCTCGCATCCTGCTCGCGAGAAGATGAAACTGATTGCGGGCAGCAGACCTTCACGATCGAGACGCGCGATGAGGTCGGGCCGGGAAACCGGTCTCGGAACGCCCCCGCGGCGCCCCTCACCACGTTGAGGTCCGCGCCGACCGCGTCCGCGTGGGGGAAAGTCGTCGTCGCGGCGCGCCGCGAGTTCGCGGTGCCGGATGTAGCGGGTGAGCTCTGGATTGACCGCCGGCTTCTTGTTCGGTGCAGCGGCATCACGGTGATCGAACAGGTCGAAGAGTCGGTTACCGACCAGCATGTGCTGACTGAGCGGCACGGGCCGATGTTCGTCGACGATCACCGTGGTGTCCCCACGGACGGTTTGAATCCACGCACCGAACTCTTCGGCGTTGCTGACCGTCGCCGAGAGGCTCACCACGCGGACGGAGGGAGCGAGATGCAGGATGACCTCTTCCCACACCGCGCCGCGAAAGCGGTCGGCCAAGAAGTGGACCTCATCCATCACCACATGCGAAAGACGTTCGAGCGCGGGTGAATTGGCGTAGATCATGTTCCGCAACACCTCGGTGGTCATGACCACCACGGGTGCCGAGGAATTGATCGACGAATCGCCGGTGAGCAGACCGATGGACTCCGCACCGTGTGCCCGGACCAGATCCGCGTACTTCTGGTTGCTCAGCGCCTTGATGGGGGTGGTGTAGAAGCACTTGGTGCCGGCGGCCAGGGCGAGATGCACGGCGAACTCGCCGACGATCGTCTTACCTGCGCCGGTGGGCGCGCACACCAGGACGCCGTGTCCGTCGGCGAGCGCCGAGCAGGCATCACGTTGAAACGGATCGAGGGCAAATGGCTGACGCCCCGCAAACGTGTCCAGCTCGAGTTGCGCCTCAGAGAGTGTCATCGAAGTGATCGGCTCCGCTCATCGAAGGGGCCGTCGACACCGGCGCGGGGCGCTCGACCGGGCCGGAAGCGGGTACTGATCCCGTCGGGCCGCCGATCGGCGAGGCCTCGTCATCACTGACGTCTCCCCATTCGGCTTCCTGACGTTTGGCCTTGCGGTAGTCGTGGAGATGCGCGATCTGGATGGCCATCTCGAGCAGGATCGTCAACGCACCTGCCAGGGCGAGCATCGTGAACGGATCAGAGCCCGGTGTGAAGAACGCGGCGAACACGAACATGCCGAAGATCAGTCCGCGACGCCAGGCCTTGAGTCGCTCGTAGCTGAGCACGCCGATCATGTTCAGGGCCACGATCAACAACGGCAGTTCAAAACTCACGCCGAAGATGATCAGTAGATGCAGCAGGAAGTTGAAGTACTGGTCGCCGGCGAGCGCTGTGATCTGCACGTTGTCACCGATGGTCAGCAGGACCTCGAACGCCTTGGTCATGACGAGGTAGGCAAGTACGGTTCCGGCGAGGAACAGCAGGGCCGCGCAGCTGACGAACGAGACCGCGTACTTGCGTTCCTTGTCATGCATGCCCGGGGTGATGAACTCCCACAGCTGGTAGAACCAGATCGGGCACGCCATCACGAACCCAGCGGTCAACGCCACCTTCAATCGCAGCATGAACTGGTCGAACGGACCGGTCGCGAGAAGACGGCAGGCATCGTCGCCGGTGAGGTTGGCGCGGGAGGATTCCGGCAGGTTGCAATAAGGCTCACGCAGGAGATCGCCGAGCGAGTCGATGCCCAGGAAGCCATGGGAGTACCACACGAAACCGAGGATCGTGGTGAGTGCTATCGCGGCCACCGAGATCAGCAGCCGGGTCCGCAATTCACGCAGGTGGTCCACCAACGACATCGTTCCGTCGGGGTTCACCTTGCGCTTGCGGCGCCGAGGGTCAAGAGGAATGCGCACGGTGTGAACTATTCAGGTCAGTGAGAGGTGCGCCGAACAGAAAGCGACCTCTCCGGTCCGCAGTGTGGTCCATGAAGAGGTCGTCGTCCTGTGCCGGCCGTACGGCGGTGGAAACGCTCAGGCAGATCTGCGTTCGGATTCGGTGCTGGTGGCCGAAGCAGCGTCCGTTCCCGTGGTGATCTGTCGTGGGTCCGGCGTCGCGGCGGTCGTCGGGGGTGTCTCCGTGTCCGACTTGCCGTCGTTCTGCATCTCCTTGACCTCGCTCTTGAAGATGCGCATCGACCTGCCCAGTCCGCGCGCGGCGTCAGGAAGCTTCTTTGATCCGAAAAGGATCAGAAAAACGACCACCACCAGGATGATGTGCCAAGGCTGTAATGCGTTCATGGTGCGGTTACCTCTCCCAATCGAGTATGTCTGCGATGCTACCCGGAAACCGGGCAGTCGACGTGTGAGTGCCGACGCTCGGCAATTGCTCAGCTGTACATCGCCAGCGTTGCAGCTGCCCTGGCCTGGATATCCGCGGCCATCTCGTCGGCATTGAGCACCTTGATCTTGCCACCGAAACCGAGAACGAACCGGGTGAGCCAATCGGCTGACCCGTACGTCATCGTTGCCAGCACCGGCTGATCCGAACCGGCGATCCCGTCAGGATCGACCGGCTCGATGAGGTAATAGTCGAGAACCCAGACCACCTCCGGATCGATCTCGATCACCGCCTGCGGCAACGTGGGGTCGGATTCGAAGAGCGCAAGCGTCTGGTCCGACTCGGCGGTCGCCGGTGGCCGAGCCACCTCGTCGAGTACCGATGCCTCGTCGATCCGGTCGAACCGGAACAACCGGATACCCCCGCTGGAACGGCACCAGCCCTCGAGGTATCCGCGACCGTCCACTGCCTGGATGCGGATGGGGTCGACGACCCGCTCGGTGACCTCGTCGCGGGATGCGGAGTAGTACCGCAGACGCACGGCATGACGCCGACGAACTGCATCCCGCACGGCGATCACCGCAGGCGACTCGGCCGGATCGGAGTCAGAGGTCGGTGTCTCGGTGACGGCTTCCCCTATCGGTGTACCCATCGCGTTCTCGATCTTCGCGATCGCCCGCCGCGCAGCAGCAGCATCCACCACGCCCGATGCGTCGATCAGCGAGCGCAGGGCCACCAGCAGAGGTGCGGCTTCGGCCGCGGTGAGCTTGAGCGGTCGGTCGATGCCCGCAGAGAAGGTCACCTCGACGCTGTCCTCGGTGAACGACAGATCGATGAGGTCGCCGGGTGAGTACCCCGGTAGTCCGCACATCCACAGTTGATTGAGGTCGTCCATCACCTGCTTCGGCGTCGTGCCGAGGTCGCGAGCCGCTTCCGCAGCGCTGACCCCAGGGTTTGCCAAGAAGTACGGCACCATCACGAGCAGGCGGGTGAGCCGACTGGTCCCCGAGCTCATGAGCTCACTCCTGCAAGGCTTTTCAGACCGTCGACCACGGTGTTTCGTAGTTCGGGGGGATCGATCACCACCGCGTCGGTTCCCGCTGCGAGAACCTGGCGGGTCAATCCGTCCACCGACCTCATCTCGATCTGGAGGACGGACCCCTGTCGGCCGTTGTGATCGCCAGGCTCCTCGCCTTTGGCCATCCGCCGCAGCCCGGCGGCTCGCTCCGCGGCGACCCACACATGGGCCGTGACCGCAGGACCCGAACGGTCGACGGCCGCGCCCACGATGGCTCGCAGATCCACATCTCCGGGCCGTGCGACGTCGCCGGGCTTACCGAACGGGGAGACCGTTGCGATACGGGTCAATCGGAACGTGCGGGTCTGTCCGCGATCGCGGTCGTGGCCGACGAGATACCACCGACCTTGATGGGTGACCACTCCCCACGGTTCGACCGTGCGGGTGACGTAGGGCGCGGTGCGCGATGAGCGATGTTCGAACCGCACCGGCCGGCTCTCCTCGAGAGCGGCCAGCAACGTTCCCAGGACTTCTGGCGACCCGATCCCACGAGGGGCACTCGAGTGGATCGCCGTGGCGCCCGCATCGAACGCTGATTCGGAATCCATCTGCACACCTGCGGCCCGCAACTTCATCAGAGCGCTGTTGCTGGTGGCCGCCAATTCCGGGGTGTCCCACAGCGCGGCGGCCAACGCGACAGCGGCGGCCTCATCGGTGTCGAGGTCGATGTCGGGTAGCTCGTAGGATTCGCGGTTGATTCGGTAACCGTCGACCGGCGAGAACCCAGAACTACGTCCCGTCTCCAGCGGGATGCCGAGATCACGCAACTCGGTCTTGTCCCGCTCGAACATCCGATTGAATGCCTCGTCGGATTTGGAGTCCTGGTATCCGGCGACACTACTGCGGATCTGGTCGGCCGAGAGGTATTGCCGGGTGGCCAGCAGACAGATGACCAGGTTCATCAATCGTTCAACCTTATTGATCGCCACCCGGACAGCTTAGTGTCGGCCTCGCTACATGGAGGCAATCAGGCGATCGACGCGCTCATCGACATTGCGGAACGGGTCCTTGCAGAGCACCGTCCGCTGCGCTTGGTCGTTCAGTTTCAGATGCACCCAGTCGACGGTGAAGTCGCGGCCGGCCTTCTGCGCAGCCGCGATGAAGTCGCCGCGAAGCTTGGCGCGCGTGGTCTGAGGCGGGGTGTCCACCGCCGCGGCGATGGCCTCGTCGGTGGTGACGCGCGCGGCCAGGCCCTTGCGCTGAAGCAGATCGAAGACGCCGCGACCTCGTTTGATGTCGTGGTACGCCAGGTCCAGCTGAGAGATCTTGGGATCGGACAGATCCATCGAGTAGCGGTCCTGGTAGCGCTGGAACAGCTTGCGCTTGATGACCCAGTCGACCTCGGTGTCCACCTTGGCGTAGTCCTGCTGCTCCACCGCGTCGAGCATCCGGCCCCACAGGTCGACGACCTGGGTCATCTGCTGATCTGGCTTACGGGTGCGCAGGTGCTCGACGGCTCTCGAGTGGTACTCCCGCTGGATGTCGAGGGCACTGGCCTGGCGGCCGCCGGCCAGGCGAACCGGGCGACGTCCCGTGAGGTCGTGGGACACCTCGCGAATCGCCCGAATCGGGTTGTCCAAGGCGAAGTCACGGAAGGCGACGCCGGCCTCGATCATCTCGAGGACCAGAGCCGCCGACCCCACCTTGAGCATCGTGGTGGTCTCGGCCATGTTCGAATCGCCGACGATCACGTGCAGTCGGCGATACTTCTCGGCGTCGGCGTGCGGTTCGTCGCGGGTGTTGATGATCGGCCGGCTGCGGGTGGTGGCCGATGAGACACCCTCCCAGATGTGCTCGGCGCGCTGCGACAGACAGAATGTGGCCGCCTTGGGCGTTTGCAAGACTTTGCCTGCGCCGCAGATCAATTGCCGGGTGACCAGGAACGGGAGCAGGACGTCCGAGATCTTCGAGAACTCACCGGCACGCACCACCAGATAGTTCTCGTGGCAGCCGTACGAGTTGCCTGCGGAGTCGGTGTTGTTCTTGAACAGGTAGATGTCCCCACCGATACCCTCGTCGGCCAATCGACGTTCGGCGTCGATGAGCAGATCTTCGAGTACGAGTTCGCCCGCACGGTCGTGCTCGATCAGTTGTTGCAGGTTGTCGCACTCGGCAGTGGCGTACTCGGGGTGCGAACCGACATCGAGGTAGAGCCGTGCCCCGTTCTGCAGGAACACGTTCGATGAACGGCCCCACGACACCACCCGGCGGAACAGATACCGAGCGACTTCATCGGGACTGAGCCGGCGGTGCCCATGAAAAGTACATGTGACACCGAATTCGGTTTCGATACCCATAATTCGTCGCTGCACGATTTCAACCCTACCGCCGAGTGTCCGAGTGGGTACGGATTCAGCTTTCGGTTCCATTGGAGCCACCGGCACCGGTCGCGCCGTCGGCGCCATCGGAGTCGGTGGAAGGACGTTCTGGCAACAGGTCCACCAAGGCGGTTCCGGTCAGCCGTCGGAACGCTCGTCGAGGCCGTCCGTGATCCAGGATTGCCACCTCGAGGTCGCCCGGTTCGAGCTTGCGCGGTTCGGCGGCGACTGTGGTGCTCGAGCCCGATCCGGTGCTCGAACCGTTGGGCGCAGGCGGGGTTTCGAGCGCCTTGATCGCCGAGGCCAACGCGCCTCGTAGATCGGCGTTCCCGTCGTAGGCGTCCTTCATGGACGCCGAGATCGCCTCGGTGGCGCCACCCATGACGAGGAACCGCGTCTCGTCGACGATGGACCCGTCATAGGTGATCCGGTACAGCTGGGACGGGCCCGGCTTTCCGGGCCGGCTCACCTCGGCCACACACAGCTCGACCTCAAACGGTTTCGGCTGCTCGGTGAACACCGAACCGAGTGTGTTGGCGTAGGCGTTGGCGAGCGACAACCCACTCACGTCGGCACGGTCGTAGTTGTAGCCGCGCATATCGGCGTGCTGGATACCGGCCTTGCGCAGGCTCTCGAACTCGTTGTACTTGCCGACCGCGGCAAACCCGATCCGGTCATAGATCTCGCTGACCTTGCGCAGCGTGTTGGAGGGGTTCTCGGCGACGAAGAGCACTCCGTCGGCGTAGGTCAAAGCGATGACGCTGCGGCCCCGGGCAATACCCTTGCGTGCCAGCTCTGACCGGTCACGCATGATCTGTTCGGCGCTGGCGTAATACGGGAACGTCATGACTGCGTCCCTTCGACGGCGGAGCGACGGGTGATCACCGATCGGGCCGCCTCTTCGATCTGGGCGGCGGACACCTCAGCTGCACCTTCGGCGGTCACCACCGCGGCAGTCGGGTACAGCCCCCGGACCATGTCGGGACCACCGGTGGCGGAGTCGTCGTCGGCCGCGTCGTACAGCGATTCGACAGCGATCTCGAGAGCTTGGGAGGCGGTCAGGTCATGCCGATACAGCTTCTTGATGGCCGACTTCGCGAATACCGAGCCCGACCCGATCGCCTGGAACCCACCGTGTTCCTCGTGGCGGTCCCCCGCGACGTCGAACGAGAAGATGCGACCCGGCCGCTGTGGGTCGATCGCATCGGAGTCGTAACCGACAAGCAGTGGGATGGCTGCGAGTCCGGCCATGGCCGCCTGGAGGTTGGAGCGGACCATCGAGGCAAGTCGATTGACCTTGCCGTCGAGGGTGAGCGAGACGCCCTCGATCTTCTCGTAGTGCTCGAGTTCAACGGCGAAGAGCCGGATCATCTCCACGGCGACACCCGCTGTGCCGGCGATGCCCGCCGCCGAGTAGTCGTCGGTGATGAACACCTTGCGCATGTCGCGACTGGCGATCATGTTGCCCGCGGTGGCTCGGCGGTCGCCGGCCAACACCACGCCACCCGGATACGCGATGGCGACGATGGTGGTTCCGTGCGGGATGTTCGCAGTTACCCCCTCGGGAAACCGGTTGACCGGCAACAGGTCTGGCGCGTGGTTACGCAGGTAGTCGGAGAACGACGAGATGTCCTGACCAAGTGACTGGATTCGATCGGTCACTGGCCGCCCTTCTGGACATAGGCGCGCACAAAGTCTTCGGCGTTCTCCTCGAGCACGTCATCGATCTCGTCGAGCAGGTCGTCGGTGTCGTCGGCCAGCTTCTCGCGACGCTCTTGACCCGCGCCCGAATCCGAACCGGCATCGTTGTCGTCGTCGTTACCGCCTGAACGCTTGGTTTGCTCCTGCGCCATCGCTGCCTCCTTCAGAACACGGCCCCGCCGGGGCCGTCCGTATATTCACACTACCGTTCAAAGCCGACACCGCTCGGGATATACGAGTCGTGCCAGATCCTCAATTCGTGAGCTGCTCCACGAGTTCGGCGGCCGAGTTCACCGAATCGAGCAGTTCCCCGACGTGCGCGCGGCTGCCTCGTAGCGGCTCCAGGGTCGGGATGCGGACCAGGGACTCGCCGCCCAGATCGAAGATGACCGAATCCCAGCTGGCGGCGGCTATGTCGGCGCCGAACCGCCTGAGACATTCACCGCGGAAGTACGCGCGGGTGTTCTCCGGCGGATTGCCGACGGCGTCCATCACCTGTTGCTCGGTGGTCAGCCGCTTCATCGAACCGCGCGCCACCAGTCGGTTGTAGAGGCCTTTGTCGAGACGGACGTCGGAGTACTGCAGATCGACCAGCTGCAACCGGGGTGCCGACCAGGCCAGGCCCTCACGGTTGCGGAAACCCTCCAGCAGGCGCAGTTTCGCCGGCCAGTCGAGCAGGTTTGCGCACTCCATCGGATCGCGTTCGAGCTTGTCCAGGACGTCGGCCCACGTGTCGAGTACGTCTTTGGCCCTGAGGTCATCGCTGTTGTTCTTGTCGTGGAAGGCGACACAGCGCTCGTGATAGATCCGCTGGATCGCGAGCGCGGTCATCTCTCGCCCATCGGCCAGCGCGACCGTGGTCTGCAGCGTCGGGTCGTGGCTGATGACGTGTACGGCGTGGACGGGGCGGGCCAGTTCTAGGTCACCCAGTTCGACACCGGCCTCGATCAGATCCAGCACGAGTGAGGCAGTGCCCACCTTGAGGTACGTCGCGGTCTCGGCCAGGTTCGCGTCGCCGATGATGACGTGCAGCCGGCGATAACGCTCGGGGTCGGCGTGTGGTTCGTCACGGGTGTTGATGATGCCGCGCTTGAGGGTCGTCTCCAGACCCACCTCGACCTCGATGTAGTCGGCGCGCTGGCTCAGCTGGAACCCGGCATCGTCACCGGACTGGCCGATACCGACGCGGCCGGATCCGGTGATCACTTGCCGGGAGGCGAAGAACGGGGTGAGTCCGGTAATCACAGAGGTGAACGGCGTGGACCGGGCCATCAGGTAGTTCTCATGGGTGCCGTAGGAGGCACCCTTTCCGTCGATGTTGTTCTTGTAGAGCTGTAGTTTCGGCGCCCCTGGAACGCTGGCGACATGCCGCGCGGCCGCTTCCATCACGCGCTCCCCCGCCTTGTCCCAGATGACGGCGTCGAGTGGATCGGTCACCTCAGGCGCCGAGTACTCGGGATGGGCATGGTCGACGTAGAGCCGTGCGCCGTTGGTCAAGATCATGTTCGCCGCGCCGACCTCGTCGGCGTCGATGATGGGTGCCGGGCCCGAACTGCGACCGAGGTCGAAGCCGCGTGCATCGCGCAGCGGCGACTCCACCTCGTAGTCCCAGCGAGTGCGCTTGGCGCGGGGCACCCCGGCGGCCGCTGCATAGGCGAGGACCGCCTGCGTCGACGTCATGATCGGGTTGGCACCGGGATCGTTCGGAGCCGAGATTCCGTACTCGACTTCGGTTCCGATAATTCGCTGCATTCCCCGAGCGTAGCCGGGGGTCGCCGGGCCCATACCGAGCGCTCCCGTCGAATTGTCCGGCCGTCTGATGACGAGCTGATGTACACAAGTTCTCGGGGGTCGCGAACCCGCTGTCGCGTGGGTAGGGTTTGCTCGGTGAAAGCACTGCGCCACTTCACCGTCCGCGCCCACCTCCCAGAGCCCCTTTCAGCCCTCGCCGAATTGTCGACCAATCTTCGATGGTCGTGGCACCCGGCCACCCAAGATCTGTTCGCATCGATCGATGCGGATCTGTGGGCGACCGGCAAAGATCCCGTGCGGCTGCTCGCCGATGTCGGACCGCAGCGGCTGTCCGCACTTGCCGCCGACGACGGCTTTCTTCGTCGCCTGGACGAGTTGGCGTCCGATCTGCAGAACTATCTGAACCGACCGCGCTGGTTCCAGGAGCAGGTGGCCTCGGGCAATCGCTTCCCCCGCTCGATCGCCTACTTCTCGATGGAGTTCGGTGTGTCGGAAGTGCTGCCGATCTACTCCGGTGGTCTCGGCATCCTCGCGGGCGACCACCTCAAAGCCGCCTCTGACCTGGGCTTGCCGCTGATCGGGGTAGGCCTGCTCTACCGCTACGGATATTTCCGTCAGTCGCTGACGTCGGACGGATGGCAGACCGAGCGCTACCCGAACCTCGATCCCCAAGGCCTACCTGTGCGAGCGGTGCTCGACGCCGAGGGCAATCCGGTGACAGTGCGGGTTCTCATGCCCGACAACCGCGTGTTGCACGCCAAGGTCTGGATTGCCGACGTGGGTCGAATCCCCCTACTGCTCCTGGATTCCGACATCCCCGACAACGACACAGATCTCCGGATGATCACCGACCGGCTCTACGGAGGCGATCAGGAACACCGGATCAACCAGGAGATCCTCGCCGGTGTCGGTGGAGTGCGCGCGGTACGGGAGTACACCCGGATCAACGCTCTGCCCGACCCCGACGTCTTCCACATGAACGAGGGGCACGCGGGTTTCCTGGGCGCCGAGCGGATTCGCGAGCTGGTGAGTCCGGCCGGCGCCGGGCTCGACTTCGACACGGCCCTCACCGCGGTGCGGGCATCGACCGTGTTCACCACGCACACACCGGTTCCGGCCGGAATCGACCGGTTCCCGATCGACATGGTGCGCCGCTACTTCGGCGACGACGGCGGGCAGTCGACGTTGCTGCCCGGGATCGAACTGGCGAGGATCCTCGAACTCGGCCGGGAGAAGGACCCGACCGTGTTCAACATGGCGCACATGGGTTTACGGCTGGGCCAGCGCACCAACGGTGTGTCCAAACTCCACGGGGCGGTCAGTCGCGAGATGTTCGGTCCACTGTGGCCAGGCTTCGACGCGGCCCAGGTACCCATCGGATCGGTGACCAACGGAGTGCACGCACCCACGTGGTCGTCGCGGCGTTGGGCGGAATTGGCCACTGACGGCGAGTCAGGCGGTCTCACCGAGACCGACGCGCTTGCCGCGATGAAAGATGTTCCGGCAGAGCAGATCTGGAAGACCAGAAATGAACTGCGCACCGAGTTGATCGCCGAGGTCCGCAGGCGCCTGCGCAAGTCGGGCCTCGAGCGCGGCTACTCGGCCGCCGAGCTGGGCTGGACTGCCGGCGTGTTCTCCGCGCGAGTGTTGACCATCGGTTTCGCTCGACGGGCGGCGACATACAAGCGGCTCACCCTGATGCTGCGCGACACCGATCGCCTCAAAGCGCTGTTGCTCGACAAAGAACGTCCGGTGCAACTGGTGGTGGCGGGCAAGGCCCATCCGGCCGACGAGGGCGGCAAGGCACTCATCCAGAAGATCGTTCGCTTCGCCGACGCCAACGATGTGCGGCACCGGATCGTGTTCTTGCCTGACTACGACATGTCGATGGCTCGATACCTGTACGGCGGATGCGATGTGTGGCTGAACAATCCGCTACGGCCGATGGAGGCGTGCGGTACCTCTGGCATGAAGTCGGCACTCAACGGTGGGTTGAACCTGTCCATCCTCGACGGATGGTGGGATGAGATGTCTGACAACGAGAACGGATGGGCCATCCCGACAGCGGACGGCGTCACCGACGAAGTCCGGCGCGACGATCTCGAGGCAGCCGCACTGTACGAGTTGCTCGAGAACGTGGTGGTGCCCAAGTTCTATGACGGGGGGCCAGACGGGGTCCCCACCCGCTGGGTGGAGATGGTTCGCCACACGTTGCATACCCTCGGGCCACAGGTCCTGGCCTCGCGAATGGTCCGCGACTACGCCGAGCAGTTCTACGCGCCGGCGGCCATCTCTGGCCACGCGGTGTCGGACAACGACTTCGCCGGAGCCCGCGAACTGTCCGGATTCCGTGCGCAGGTGGACGAGGCCTGGCCTTCGGTGAGGGTGCGCCACGTCGACACAGCCGGTTTGCCCGACACTCCCCTGCTCGGCTCGACCATGACGATCAGCGCTCATGTCGACCTCGCCGGTCTGAGTCCGGAACAGGTGCTGGTCCAGGCCGTGGTGGGTCGGGTCGATGAGGAGGAGAACTTGTCGCAGGTCGTCACCACGACGATGTCGGTGAGCTCCGGTGGCAATCTGTCCGACGATTCGACGATCTTTGAGGTCGCCGTACCGCTTCCGATGACAGGACCGGTGGGATACACCGTGCGAGTGATGCCCACCCATCCCTTGCTGACCAACACTGCCGAACTCGCGAAGGTGGCATTCGCCAATTAGGCCGCAAGGCCGCCGTCGGCCGGAGAGGCTACTTCTTCAAGACAGAGACTTCTTCTTCAAGACCAGGCGGCGGTAGGTGAACCAGGCGAGGATCAACGCGATCACCGTCATCGCGCCAAAGGCGAGGGCGGCGTTGGCAACCGTCTGGTCCCAGATGGTCTCTTTTTGTGTGGACGGCGAGGACGGTGAGACAGCGCGCAGGTCAACGGCATTCGCGGCAGCGGCGTACCCCCACCGGGCCGGGAAGATCCACGACAACTGCTCGAGGCCGACCCGCCCGGCGAGAGGGAACAACCCGCCGCAGAAGACGAGTTGCACCATCACGACCACCACGAGTGGTGGCATCGTCTGTTCACTCGACCGGACCGCCGCCGAGATGGCGAGTCCGATCAGCGTGCTGACGCATCCCAAGAAGGCGATGGCGACGAACAACTCGAGGGCACCGGCGGTGAACAGGCCAGGCCCCGGAGTTCCCTTGCCCGCGTACGTGATTGCGACCATCACCGCACACTGCAGCACGGAGACGACAAAAAAGACCACGACTTTGGCCAGCAGGTAGGCGCCGGGGCGAAGCCCCACTGCCCGTTCCCGGACAAAGATGGCCCGCTCCCCGACCAGGTCACGCACGGTCAGAGCCGCGCCCATGAAACTCGCCCCGACCACCAGCACGACCAGGATCTGGACTGTCTCACCAAGACTCGCACTGCTGTTCACATCGAAGCCCGCAGTGCCGGGGATCACCAGCGACAGGAGCCCGAGCACGATCGGCAGCAGCGCCAAGAACACCAGGTAACCGGTGTCTGCCAGGATCAGCCGAACTTGTCGTCGCGATACCGTCGACGTCTGGCGCGTGACACTGGTCTGGGGCGGGCGTATCGGCGACCCGGCCCGCCGACTCGGTGATCTGGCCGGCGGGCGTCGATTCCGGGCCCGATAGCGCTCGTGAGCGGCGTCCGGTTGCTCTGCGACGTATGCGAAGATCTCAGCCCAGTCCTCGGTGCCCATCGCCGGGCCGACTGCCCCAGGACTGCCGCAATAGGCGGTCTTGCCGCCCGGAGCGAGCAACAGCACCTGGTCACACATCGACAGGTACGTCAAGGAGTGCGTCACCACGATGACCACACGTCCGGCGTCGGCCAGTCGGCGAAGAGTCGACATGACCTGACGGTCCAGCGCGGGGTCGAGCCCAGAGGTCGGCTCGTCGAGGATGAGCAGAGATGGGCCGGTGAGCAACTCCATCGCCACCGACGCCCGTTTCCGTTGCCCGCCGGACAGCTTGTCCACCCTGGTGTCGAGGTGCTCGATGAGCTGCAGTTCGGCCAATACGCCGTGAATGACGTTGTCGCGGTCGGCCGTGCTCATGTCCGGTGGCAATCTGAGTTCAGCTGCGTAGCGAAGCGCCTGTCGCAAGGTGAGCCGTCGATGCAGCACATCGTCCTGTGGCACCATTCCGATGCGCGTGCGCAGCGCCTCGTATTCGGCGTGCACACTGCGGCCTTCGAAGGTGACGGTTCCGGTGGACGGGTTCGCCCCGCCGGCGACGATCTTCGACACCGTCGACTTACCCGCCCCAGAAGGTCCGATGACGGCGGTGAGGCTCCCGGGCCCGGCCGCGAACTCGACCTCGTGAAGCAATTGTTTGCCGTCGATGTTCAGCCCGATCGCCTGCACGTGGAGACCGTCTGCGACCGCGGCTTGTGACTGTCCCCGGACAATCGTGCCGCCCTGGACCACGAAGTCGCTGTTCCCGATGGTGACCACGCTGCCCTCGGTGAGCAGCTGCCTGCTGATCCGCCGGCCGTCGACGTAGGTGCCGTTCACCGATCGGAGGTCCTCGATGACCAGCCCCTGCGGCGTCGCGGTCAGTTGGGCATGGCGACGCGAAGCGAGAACGTCACTGACGACGATGTCGTTGTCCGGGGTGCGGCCGATACTCATTCGTGCCGAAGCCCCGATGTCGATGGCCTCTCGCCGCCCGGAGCCGGCCTGGGGGCTGATGTGGCCGTCCGGACTGATCTGGTAGACCGCCGACATGTTCTGATGCAGTGCCTGCAGGTGTGGCGCCGCTGAGGCCCCACTGAATCCTGGGGGTGCCGATCGCATGGGCGACGGATTCGCTCGAGGGGGTGGCTGGGCACCGCGGTGTGGAATCGGGGCCGACCGGTACTGGGCCGGCCCAGCATGTCCGCCGGAAGCCGGCTGCACCACCGCGATGTCGACCAGCGGCCCGGCCACGTTGTCGCCCACACGAATTCGATGGTTGCCCGACAGCATCATGCCGGTCAGCCGCACGCCGTCCGCGTAGAAACCGTTGGTGCTGCCCACATCGACCATTCGCCAGGCGTCGCCCGCCCACTCGATGGCCAGATGGTGGCGCGAGACCATGGGGTGGACGATCGGTATGTCATTGTCCGGGGTGCGCCCGATGGTGAAGCGTCCGGCCTGTCTCAGGCGCTGCTCGGTGCCGTCTACCCAAATGCGGAGCGGCGTAGGCGATGCGTTCATTAACGCATCACTGTAGACGGCCCCGACCGCGGCGACGCGGTTCGTGCAGGCAAACGGGCATCCGCCGTCCGGAGACAGAAGAGCGGTGGAGACGAAGTCTCGACTTCGTCCCCACCGCTCCTGACTCTGCGTGAGGTGTTACAGGTACTGACCGGTGTTGGTCTCGGTGTCGATCGCCCGGCTCGCACCCGAACTCTTGCCCGTGACCAGTGTGCGGATGTAGACGATCCGCTCACCCTTCTTGCCCGAGATCCTCGCCCAGTCGTCGGGGTTGGTGGTGTTCGGCAGGTCTTCGTTCTCAGCGAACTCGTCGAGGATGGAATCGAACAAGTGCTGGATCCGAAGGCCTCCCTGGCCCGTTTCCAACTGCGACTTGATGGCGTACTTCTTGGCGCGGTCCACCACGTTCTGGATCATGGCTCCGGAGTTGAAGTCCTTGAAGTACATGATCTCTTTGTCGCCGTTGGCGTAGGTGACCTCCAGGAAGCGGTTGTCGTCACTCTCTGCGTACATTCTCTCGACGACCCGCTCGATCATCGCCTTGACGCACGCCGCACGGTCCCCGCCGAACTCGTTGATGTCGTCGGGGTGCACGGGCAGTGTCGGGACCAGGTACTTGGAGAAGATGTCTATCGCCGATTCGGCATCGGGACGCTCGATCTTGATCTTCACATCGAGGCGACCCGGACGCAGGATGGCCGGATCGATCATGTCCTCGCGGTTGGAGGCACCGATGACGATGACGTTCTCGAGACCCTCCACACCGTCGATCTCACTGAGCAGCTGAGGCACGACTGTGGTCTCGACGTCAGAAGAGACGCCGGAACCGCGGGTACGGAAGATCGAGTCCATCTCGTCGAAGAAGACGATGACCGGGGTGCCCTCGGACGCCTTCTCGCGAGCCCGCTGGAAGATCAGGCGGATGTGGCGTTCGGTCTCGCCGACGAACTTGTTGAGAAGCTCGGGACCCTTGATGTTCAGGAAGTACGACTTCGCCTCTTTGGCATCATCACCACGCGCCAGCGCGATCTTCTTGGCCAGCGAGTTGGCGACAGCCTTGGCGATGAGGGTCTTGCCGCATCCGGGAGGGCCGTAGAGCAGCACGCCCTTCGGTGGCCGCAGCGAGTACTCGCGGAACAGGTCTTTGTGCAGGAACGGCAGTTCGACGGCGTCGCGGATCTGCTCGATCTGGCGGCCGAGCCCACCGATGTCCTCGTACCCGACATCGGGCACCTCTTCCAGAACCAGGTCCTCGACCTCGGCCTTGGGAACCCGCTCAAAAGCGAAGCCGGCTTTGGTGTCGATGAGCAGGGAGTCGCCGGGGCGCAGTTTGCGATTACCCTCGACCTCCGAGAGCACACTCTCGCTCAGCGGTTCGGCCAGCCACACCACCCGTTCCTCGTCGGCATGACCGACGACAAGGGCCCGCTGGCCGTCCTGGAGGACCTCGCGCAAGGTGCTGATCTCACCCACCGAGTCGTAGGACCCGGCTTCGACGATCGTCAGGGCCTCGTTCAGACGCACGGTCTGACCGCGACGAAGCGTGTCCAGATCGATGTTGGGAGAGCACGTCAGTCGCATCTTGCGGCCCGAGGTGAAGACGTCCACCGTCGAGTCCTCGAAGATCTCGAGGAGGACGCCGTAGCCACTGGGCGGTTGGCCGAGCCGGTCCACCTCTTCGCGCAAGGCGATGAGCTGTGCCCGGGCCTCTTTGAGGGTCTCGAGCAGCTTGGCGTTGCGCGTCGTGAGCGTGTCGACACGTGCCTGCATGTCGTCGTCTCCGACTTTGCCGTACGAGCCGCCTCCCGGTGTGGGGACGGCCCCGGTGGCAGGGCGCGAAGACGATCCCCACTCGGCATCGGTCGCGGCCGAACCTTGTGGACCGCGACTCTGCCGAGGCTCGTCGTTGCTGGAATCCGTCATTTCTGACTCCTCTCCCCGAGTCGACTCTGCGCCACCACCACGTGGTGTTTTAGCGATCGACTCGTTACCCGAGGTTACCGGCGAATCGACCGGCTTGCCTCACGCCCCGCGGCACGTGGTGTTGTAGATGTGTTAATAGTGTGTCGCCGCAAGGTTTTCCGACGCTACACCAAGCAGGTCAGCCCTTGCTGGGACGCCGATGAGGCCTGGGCGGTGCGGTACCCTCCGCCAGGCGTCGGGTGGTCACCAGAAATGCGGTGTGACCTTGCATTTTGTGTCCGGGGCGGACGGCCAGACCGACCACGTTCCAGTCGCGTACCAGTGATTCCCAGGCGCGCGGTTCGGTCCAGCACTGTTGCTCACGGATCGCCTCGACCACTCGGGACAATTGGGTCACCGTCGCCACATAAACGGTCAGCACCCCGCCCGGCTTCAGGGCTCGACGCACCGTGTCGAGCGTTTCCCACGGCGCCAGCATGTCCAGGACCACGCGGTCGACGTCGGCAGTCCCGGGGTGGTCGGACAGGTCGGCCAGGGTCAGATCCCAGTTCGGCGGTGGTCCGCCGAAGAACTCGTTGACATTGCGGACCGCATGCTCGGCGTGGTCCTCGCGCACCTCGTAGGACAGGACCCGGCCGTGCTCGCCGACAGCGCGTAGTAGCGAGCAGGTCAGGGCGCCCGACCCGGCACCCGCCTCGAGAACGGTGCATCCGGGATGGACGTCGCCCTCCATCACGATCTGTGCCGCGTCCTTGGGGTAGATGACCTGGGCACCGCGAGGCATCGACAACACGTAATCGATGAGCAACGGGCGCAGCGCAAGGTACGGCGTCTGCGATGTGGACTTGACGACGATTCCCTCGTCCGACCCGATGAGGTCGTCATGCGCGATGGCGCCCTTGTGAGTGTGGAAGCTCTTGCCGGCTTCGAGCCGGACGGTGAACTTCCGGCCCTTGGCGTCGGAGAGCTGCACGCGGTCGCCGACGGCAAACGGACCTGTTGTTGACATGGGGCGGTGAGCCTTCCCTCGATGCGCGGATCTGAACCTGAGCGGCATCGGATACCCACGGACTCGAAATGATCGTTGTTGTCGTTGGTCAGGCATACCCTGCCAGGTGTGAGTCTCAGTACCGAATTGTGCCCCGACACGAGTGCAGCCGGCCGGCCGCCTCGAGGAGTGCCCACGCAGACCGGCACCGCTGCCAAGGCGGTCCGGGCCCCGGCGCTCTCGCCCAGCCGTGCAGGTGACTACAAGCAGTGTCCGTTGCTCTATCGGTACCGGGCGATCGACCGACTTCCGGAGAGCCCGACCCAGGCCCAGGTCAAGGGCACCGTGGTGCATGCGGCTCTGGAAAACCTGTTCGACATGCCGGCTGGACTGCGGGTGCCCGAGTCGGCCGAGCTTCTCGTGGACGGCGCGTGGGGTGCGCTATGCGAGGAGACGCCCGAACTACGCGACCTGGTTCCCGATGACCAGGTCGACCGGTTCCTTGCCGACGCGCACAAGCTCATCTCGACTTACTACACGCTGGAGAATCCAACCGCCTTCACACCGGAATCGTGTGAATTGCGGGTGGAGGTGGACCTGACCGAGGACGACGACGACCCCGATCGGGTGTTGTTGCGCGGCTTCGTCGACCGGATCGACGTCGCACCCGACGGCCGCGTACGAGTGGTCGACTACAAGACCGGGCGCTCCCCCGGCGAGAGTTTCGAATCACGTGCGCTGTTCCAGATGAAGTTCTACGCGCTGGCGATCTACCGGCTCCGCGGGATCGTTCCGGCCCGCCTCCAACTGCTTTACCTCGCCGATGGCCAGAGCCTGATCTACACACCCGAGAAGGCCGAGCTCGATCGATTCGCCAAGACGCTCACGGCGATCTGGAAGGCCATCCTGAAAGCCGGTGCAACAGGGGACTTCCCACCGAAGCGCAGTCGGATGTGTCAGTGGTGCGACCACAAGGCCCACTGCCCGGAGTTCGGCGGGACGCTGCTTCCCTACCCCGGATGGCCGTCGTCGCCGGGTGAGACGAGCCATGCGGAGGCCGTGTCGGAGTAGGTGGTTGAATCACCCCTTGTGTCTGCGCAACCCGCCTACTTCATCCCTCTGGGCCATGACGGCGAATTCGATCATTTCGAACCCACCGAACACACGGTGAGCGTGTGGGGTGCCGATCTGCAACACGGCGGCCCACCGACCGGATTGCTGACTCGAGCACTGCTGCGTCACGAGCCGGACGCGTCACATTCGTTCACACGCATAGCAATCGACATCCTCGGTCCGGTCGGGATGACCGAGAACCGGGTGTCGACGACCGTGCTGCGGCCGGGTAGACAGATCAGTCTGCTCGCGTCAGAACTGTCGGTGAAACAACCCGACGGCAGCTTTCGGATTGCCGCGCGAGCCACCGGATGGCGCCTTGCCACGGCCGACACCGCCACGGTGGAGCATTCCGTCACGCCGGCACTGACGCCGCTTCCGGACGAGCTCGAAGGGACGATCGGCCTGGCAGGCGTCGGGCCACTCGATGCCGCGGACTGGGGTTCTGTCGGGTTCGTGGGCACGCTGGAACACCGTCTGATCGACCGAGCCGCACACGGCCCGAGTCGCGCCTGGGTCCGTCCGACCCTGCCGCTTGTCGCCGGCGAGGAGACAACCGACCTCGAGAAGTTCTTCACCGTGCTCGACGTTGCGAACGGCGTCGGATCGCGACTGGCGATCGGCGATTGGACGTTCATGAACACCGACACCACAGTCCACCTCCACCGCGAGCCGGTCGGAGACTGGACGGGTATCTCGGCCGAGATGGCTGTGGGCCCGAACGGCTACGGCGCGACGTTCGCCGATCTCTTCGACACCGCTGGGCCGGTCGGGCGATCTGCGCAGACCGTACTCATCCGCCCGGTGTAGGGGTTCGCTCAGAAGCGGCAGGACCGGATGTCGGAGGCGAGGATCGCCTTGGCACCCAGTTCGGACAGCTCGTCCATCAGGTTTTGGTGCTGTTTGCGTGGTACCAGCGACCGGACGGCCACCCACTTGTCGTCGGCCATGGGTGCAACCGTGGGCGATTCGAGTCCAGGCGTGATCTTGATCGCCGAGTCGAGCAAGCTTTTCGGGCAGTCGTAGTCGAGCATGACGTATCGCTGGCCGAACACGACGCCCTGCACGCGGGCGATGAAGCGGTCGGCGGCCTTGGAGCGGTCGGCGCCCGCCCGTTGCACCAGCACTCCCTCGGAGTCGCAGAGTGACTCACCGAACGCGGTCAGATCGTGCTGGCGGAGTGTGCGACCGGACCCCACCACGTCCGCGATGGCGTCGGCAACGCCGAGCTGGATAGAGATCTCGACAGCGCCGTCGAGCCGGATGATGGTGGCCTCGATGCCCTTCGACGCGAGGTCACCGCGAACGAGGTTGGGATACGAGGTGGCAATGCGCTTGCCCGCAAGGTCGGCGACCGACCACTGCTGCTCGGTCGGCGCCGCGTAGCGGAAGGTCGACGAACCGATGCCGAGAGCAAGGCGTTCTTCGACGTCCGCACCGGAGTCGAGTGCCAGATCCCGTCCGGTGAGACCGAGGTCCAGCTCCCCCGACCCGACGTAGATCGCGATGTCCTTGGGCCGCAGGAAGAAGAACTCCACCTCGTTCGCCGGATCGAGAACGGTGAGGTCTTTGGCATCCGAGCGGCGCCGGTAGCCGGCCTCACTGAGGATCTCGGCGGCGGACTCGGAAAGCGCCCCCTTGTTGGGAACGGCAACGCGCAGCATGGGTGGTCCTATCGGGGAACGGGCGATTCGGGAAGACGGCCGCAGGGCCGTCTCACAGGTGTTTGTAGACGTCGTCGAGAGTCAGGCCGCGTTTGATCATCATCACCTGAAGCCAATAGAGCAACTGAGATATCTCTTCGGCGGTCGCCTCCGCACTCTCATGCTCGGCAGCGAGCCACACCTCGCCGGCTTCCTCGATGATCTTCTTGCCGAGGGCGTGTACTCCCTTGTCGAGAGCGGCAACCGTTCCGCTTCCCTCGGGACGGGTGGCGGCCCGATCGGTCAACTCGGCGAACAGCTCATCGAAGGTCTTCACGGTGCTCAAGTGTTCCATTGGACGCCGCGGCGAGGTCGTCGAGGGTCAGTCCGACGAGGCTCTCACGCAATGTGCGACGCGGACCACCGGGAACCGGCGCCTCCGACGGGATGACGATCACTGCGCAGCCGGCAGCGGTGGCCGCCTGTGACCCGGTCGGCGAATCCTCCATGGCCAGGCAGTGCGACGGGTCGACGCCGAGCAGCCGTGCCGCCTTCAGGTAGGGGTCAGGTTGGGGCTTGCCGAGCGGTACCTCGTCGCCACACACTGTCGCCTCGAACCGGTGTCTCCCGATCGTCTCGAGCGCCTCGTCGGTCAACTCGCGTTCGGTGTTGGTCACCAACGCCATCGCGATGCCCTGCTCACCGATGAGGTCGAGGGCCTCGCGAGCTCCGGGCATCCAGGGAATCCCGAGCTTGAACAGCGCCGACACCCGCGCGCGGAGCCACGCGGCCCGGCCGGGATAGTCGCGTTCGCCGTCGGCCACACCCGCGGCCACGAACACCTTGGTCAACGCGTCGGTCATCGAATTGCCGAGCGTCGATTGCCGCAGTGCATGGTCCATCTTGATGCCCAGGTCGGCAGCGAGGTCGGCCATCGCGACGTCCCACAGCTTTTCCGAGTCGAGCAGTGTGCCGTCCATGTCCCAGAAGACGGCGTCGGGTAGATCGCTCACCACGTCATCCTTGCCGACGCCGGCTCAGGAAGAAAATCGCGGCCTGTCACTAGCGCTTGCCGGCACTCCACGCATAGGGCAGTTCGGTGCCGTTGAGGACGTACGCCCCGACCGCCTGCGACTTGAAGATCGATGGATTGTGCGTGGAGATCGTCCGCGCGTTGCGCCAGTGTCGATCCAGTCGCAGGCTCTCGGAGGTGATGGACGCCCCGCCGACCTCGAAGAGCTGTGTGGTCGCGGCCAGGACCAGATCGATGACGGTCAATTGTGCTTGTGCCGCAGCGAGTTCGGCGCGATCGAGCAACTCCGGATCCTGAGCGGTCGAACTGTCGACAAGTACCTCGTCGAGGACGTCGGCCACTGCCAGCACCGCCGCCCGCGCAGTGAACGCGGCACTCGACAGCTTTCCGATGACCTGCTGCACCAGCGGATCCTCCCTGGGCAGATCCGCGGCGGCATGGGTGTACGAGCGAGTCCGATCGCGAACCCACGCTGCGGCATCGTCGGTGGCGCGCTGGGCGATGCCCGCCAGCACGGCCAGTTGCACCAGCTGCAGATACGACGTGGCGTAGGTCTTTCCCGCGTCGCCGTATCCCGGTCCCAGGATACGGTCTGGGCTCACCACGACATTGTTGAATTCCGTTGTGCCGCTGGCCGTCAGCCTTTGTCCGAAGCCATCCCAGTCGTCATGCTGGGTGACGCCGTCGGCGTGTGCGTCGACGAGCACCGACACACGTTCGCCGTCCTGGTCCGCGGCGACCAATATGTGGTCTGAATACAGCGACCCGGTGCTGTAGTACTTCGTGCCGTTGAGCACCCACTGGTCGCCGTCACGGGTCAGGCGAGTCTGATACCGGTCCACGGCACCGACACCCGGTTCGGTGATCGCGTTGCCGACGAGAACACCCCCGGCAGTCGCACGAAGCCAGGTGTCACGCGCATCGCTCACCTCGGCGAGCCGCTGATCCTCGACGAAACTGAAGTGGACACGCAACGCCTGTGGAAGATTCGATTCCGCTGCGGCGAGGTCGATGAGAAGTCGGAACTGTTGGCGCACAGTGGCCCCGAGCCCGCCGAACTGGGCGGGTACCCGCAGTGCTCCGAAACCCAGTTCACGTAACCGGCCGACCTCCTCGTATGCCAACCTTCGATCCACCTCGCGCTCGGTCGCACCGGCGGCGATGCTTTCGAAGGCCGGACGAAAACGATCGTCGAGTTCGGTGTCGGTGAAGGCTCCGGCAGCAGCAACAGTTGATGTCATGGCATGAAGTGTTGGCCACGACCGCGCCAGAAGCACCAGTTCGACTCACGCTGAATCGAACTGGCGCCCACCTGACGAGTTGCCGCCTACGTGTTGAAGTACTTCGCTTCGGGGTGATGCAGCACAAAGGCATCCGTGGACTGCTCCGGATGGAGCTGCAACTCGTCCGACAATTCGACGCCGATGCGACCCGGGTCGAGCAGGTCCATCATCTTGGCCCGATCCTCCAGATTCGGGCAGGCGCCGTAACCGAACGAGAAGCGCGCGCCCCGGTACTTGAGATCGAAGAAGTCCTGCGGGTTGTCCGGATCCTCCGCGGCCATGGCGGTGTCACCGAAACGCAGTTCCTCCCGCACCCGCTGATGCCAGAACTCGGCAAGCGCCTCGGTCAGCTGAACACCGATGCCGTGCACCTCGAGGTAGTCGCGGTAGGCATCCTCGGCGAACAGCTTGTTGGCGAAGTCGGCGATCGGCTGCCCCATGGTGACCAGCTGGAACGGCAGAACGTCCACCTCGCCGGTCTCGATCGCGTCGGCGCGCGACCGGATGAAATCTGCGATGCAGAGAAAACGCCCTCGCTGCTGCCGCGGGAACTCGAAGCTGTGGCGGATCGGCGCGTCCGGGCGCGGCTCGGTGAGCACGTGCACCACGTCGCCTTCGCTGACGGCCGGGTAGAAACCGTAAACCACGGCGGCATGCTGCAGGATGTTCTCCGTCGCCAGCCGGTCTATCCAGTACCGCAGACGAGGACGCCCGTCGGTCTCCACCAGATCTTCGTAACTCGGCCCCTCACCGGCCCGGGCGCCGCGCAGACCCCACTGCCCCAGGAACAGGGCACGCTCGTCGAGCAACGACAGGTACTGAGCCACCGGCACACCCTTGACGATGCGTGACCCCCAGAACGGAGGCGTGGGTACCGGAAGCCCCGCGGCGACGTCCGAACGCTCGGGCACCACCACCGGTTCTGCCTCGGCCTTACGCTTTTCGGCGATGCGCTTGGACCGGTCGTGGCGCTTCTTGCGTTCGGCGGTCTTCTCCGCCGCTGCCAGAGCCTCGGGACTGTCGGGTGCCGGAGCACCGCCACGCTTGGTCAGCATGATGTCGTCCATCAGCCGCAGGCCCTCGAAAGCGTCTCGCGCGTAATGCACGTCGCCCTCGTAGGTCTCGCTGAGATCGTTCTCCACATAGGAGCGGGTCAGTGCCGCACCGCCGAGCAGCACGGGGAACTTCTCGGCCAGACCCCGGCTGTTGAGTTCCTTGAGGTTGTCCTTCATCACCACCGTGGACTTCACCAGCAGGCCGGACATCCCGATGACGTCGGCGTTCTTGTCCTCGGCGGCCTCGATGATGTTGGCGATCGGCTGTTTGATGCCGATGTTCACCACTTCGTAGCCGTTGTTCGACAAGATGATGTCAACGAGATTCTTCCCGATGTCGTGCACATCGCCCTTGACCGTGGCCAGCACGATGCGGCCCTTGCCGTCTTCTCCCGTGGCCTCCATGTGTGGCTCCAGATGCGCCACAGCCATTTTCATGACCTCGGCGCTCTGAAGGACAAACGGCAACTGCATTTGCCCGGACCCGAAGAGCTCACCGACCGTCTTCATGCCAGAGAGCAACGTCTCGTTGATGATCTCGAGCGGTGGCACCTGTGTCATGGCCTCGTCGAGATCGTCGGTGAGGCCGGCTCGTTCGCCGTCGACGATCCGGCGTTCGAGACGCTCGAAGAGCGGAAGCTTTGCCAGTTCCTGCGCGCGGCTCTCCCGCGCCGACGCCGCCGAGACGCCCTCGAACAGCTGCATGAGCTTCTGCAGCGGGTCGTAGCCTTCCCGGCGCCGGTCGTAGACCAGGTCGAGGGCGATCTCCCGGTGATCGTCGGGGATCCGGGCCATCGGCAGGATCTTGGAGGCGTGGACGATGGCCGTGTCGAGACCTGCCTCCACACACTCGTGCAGGAACACCGAGTTGAGCACCTGACGGGCGGCGGCATTGAGTCCGAAGGACACATTCGAGATGCCGAGCGTGAAGTGGACGTCGGGATGACTCGCCTTCAGCCGGCGGATCGCCTCGATCGTTTCGATGCCGTCGCGTCGGACCTCTTCTTGACCTGTCGAGATGGGGAACGTGAGGGCATCGATGATGATGTCCTCTTCGTTCAGACCCCAGTTCTCGGTGATGTCGGTGATGAGGCGCTCGGCGACCTTCACCTTCCAATCGGCGGTTCGGGCCTGGCCCTCTTCGTCGATGGTCAGCGCAACAACCGCGGCGCCGTGCTTCTTGACCAGCTTCATCGTGCGGGTGAACCGCGATTCGGGGCCGTCGCCGTCCTCGTAGTTCACCGAGTTCACCGCGCAGCGTCCACCCAGGTGCTCCAGCCCGGCCTCGAGCACCTCGGGCTCGGTGGAGTCGAGCATGATCGGCAACGTCGAGGAGGTGGCCAGTCTGCTGGCGAGCGCGGACATGTCGGCGGCGCCGTCGCGACCGACGTAGTCGACGTTGAGGTCGAGCATGTGTGCACCGTCGCGCGTCTGATCCTTGGCGATGTCGAGGCACTTCTGGTAGTCCCCGGCGAGCATCGCGTCGCGGAACGCCTTCGACCCGTTGGAGTTGGTGCGCTCACCGATCATCAGGATGCTGGCGTCCTGATGGAACGGCACCGAGCTGTACAACGACGAGATCTCAGCGGCATGTTCCGGATGCCGTTCGGCCTTGTCGGCGCCGCGTACCGCTTCGGCGACCTGACGGATGTGCTCGGGTGTGGTGCCACAGCACCCACCGACGAACGACAGTCCGTACTCCTCGACGAAACCTTTGAGTGCCTCGGCGAGTTCTTCCGGCGTGAGCGGGTACTCGGCACCGTCTTTGCCCAGGGTCGGCAGTCCGGCGTTGGGCATCACGGACACGGGCACCCGGGCATGCCGGGTGAGATACCGGAGGTGTTCGTTCATCTCGGCGGGACCGGTGGCGCAGTTCAGACCGATCATGTCGATGCCCAGAGGCTCCAGCGAGGTGAGTGCGGCCCCGATCTCCGAGCCCAGGAGCATGGTGCCGGTGGTCTCCACCGTGACGTGGGTGATGATCGGGATCCGGCGGCCGAGCTCGTCCATCGCCTGCTGGGAACCGAGAACGGCGGCCTTCACCTGCAGAAGGTCCTGCGAGGTCTCGATCAAGATGGCGTCGGCACCGCCCTCGACCATTCCCAGCGCGCATTCCTGGTAAGCATCGCGGATCGCCGCGAAGGTGGTGTGGCCCAGAGTGGGGAGTTTGGTACCCGGCCCGATCGAACCGAGAACAAAGCGAGGGATGCCGTCGGCGCTTGGACCGACCTCGTCGGCGACCTCCCGGGCGAGCTTGGTGCCCTTGAAGGCCAACTCCCGGATGCGGTCCGCGATGTCGTAGTCGCCGAGGTTCGAGAGATTGCAACCGAACGTGTTGGTCTCGACCGCATCCGCGCCTGCCTCGAAATAGGCTCGGTGGATCTCCCGCAGGACGTCCGGGCGGGTGTCGTTGAGGATTTCGTTGCAGCCCTCGAGTCCCAGGAAATCGTCCAATGTCAGGTCCGCTGCCTGCAACATTGTTCCCATGGCACCGTCACCGATCAGGACGCGTTTGTTCATCGCGGCGAGCAATTCGGTATCGAATGATGCTGAAGTTGCGGCAGACATGGTTAACAGGGTAGTTCGCTCTCCATCGGTGTTCGGTCGTAGGCTGGATCAGTGAACGCTGAGCAGAGCGCAAACCTTCCACGATTGCGCCGCCCCACGCTGGTTGCTGCCTTCGAAGGGTGGAATGACGCCGGTGATGCGGCCAGCGGAGCGGTCGAACATCTCGAACTCGTCTGGGATGCTGTTCCGCTCGCCGACATCGATTCCGACGACTACTACGACTTCCAGGTCAACAGGCCGACCATCAAACAGATCGACGGGGTGACCCGGCGAATCGATTGGCCGACAACATCGATCTCGTACTGTACGCCGCCGGGATCGGACCGGGACATCGTTCTGCTGCGCGGTATCGAGCCGAACATGCGCTGGCGAGGGTTCTGCGCCGAGATCCTCGACATCGCCCGCAACCTCGAGGTGGACACCGTGGTCATCCTGGCGGCACTGCTCGCCGATACCCCGCACACCCGTCCGGTCCCGGTCACCGGCGCGGCCTACAGCAGTGAATCGGCCAAGCAGTTCAAGCTCGAGGAAAGTCGGTATGAAGGGCCTACCGGTATCACCGGTGTGCTGCAGGACGAATGTGTAAAGGCGGGGATCCCGGCCATCTCCTTCTGGGCCGCCGTTCCGCACTATGTGTCCACCCCACCCAACCCCAAGGCATCGGCAGCACTGCTCAGTCAGCTCGAGGAAGTGCTCGACGTCGAGGTCCCACTCGGCGAACTGCCGGAACAGGCAGAGGAATGGGAGCGCGCGGTCACCGAGATGACCGAGGACGACGAGGAGATCGCCGATTACGTCCGCGGCCTCGAAGAGCGCGGCGACGCCGAGGTCAGCGTGGACGAGACACTGTCGAAGATCGACGGCGATGCGCTGGCCGCCGAGTTCGAACGCTATCTCCGCAGGCGCGGTCCCGGCGGCAGTTTCGGCGCCTGAGGGCGCAGAACCGACCTTGATCACCGCCCGCCGGGCGATGCGGTGAGTTCTCGACAATCGAGATGTAACGCGGCTGCAAGTAGTGGTTCATCGAGTTCACGTTTAGTGACCCCCATGTCCAGTACTCCGAAGTTCTTGCAAGGTGTCTTCTCGTTCACCGGTACCGGATTGACCAAGGCAGCGCCGTTGGATCCTTCCTTGACGTATCAGGTGCCGGCCGGGATGACCGTTCAACCGCTGTATTTCCGGGGAGGGAACAGCAGTTCGGAACTCGTCTACGTGGCATTGCACCGTGACCAGCAGCCGATGAGATGGTTCCCGATGGGAGCGAGGGCATCGGTGAACGTTCCATTGCGCGTGGTGGAGGACGTGGATCCGGACAGCTTGCTCGAGCTCGTCTTCGCCGCGCCCGAGGGGTGCAGCGGCGAAATCGTCGTCGACTTCGGATTCGTGGAGTTCTGATGGAACGCCTGGTGGTGGTCGGCAACGGGATGGCCGGCGCGCGAACCGTGGAAGAGATACTCGAGCGGGGTGGGGGGACGCGATTCGAGATCACGATGATCGGCGACGAACCATACGGCAACTACAACCGGATCATGCTCTCGCACGTACTCGCCGGTGAGAGTTCCATCGACGACGACGATCTGATGCTCAATCCGATGGCTTGGTACCGCGAGAACGACGTCAAGCTCTACGCCGGTGACCGCGCGGTGGCGCTCGATCGCTTCGCCAAGACCGTCACCTGCGAGAGCGGCCGCGAAATCGACTACGACACTCTGGTGATCGCGACCGGCAGCAACACCTTCTTCCCGAACATGGACGGCCTCCGGGCACCCGACGGGCACCTCGCCCGCGGCGTGTTCGGGTTCCGCACCATCGAGGACACCAACGGCATGTTGCAGATGGCGTTGTCCAGGGACGACATGCGGGCAGTGGTGATCGGTGGCGGACTCCTCGGCCTCGAGGCGGCCTACGGACTGCGGACACAAGGCATCGACGTCGACGTGGTGCATTCCCCCGGTCACCTGATGAACCAGCAATTGGACGAACGCGGCGGCCGGGTACTGCGCAACAAGATCGAAGAGCTCGGAGTCGGCGTCTACACGTCCAAGCGCACCACCGCTGTACTGCGCGACGACGAGGGCAGGGTGACCGGAGTCGGCTTCAACGACGACACCTCGCTGCCGGCCGACATGATCGTGGTGACTGCCGGCATCAGACCCAACGTCGAGTTCGCTCGCCTCGGCGGGCTGGTGGTCGAGCGCGGAATCGTCGTCGACGACCAGATGCGTTGTGAGGACGAAGGTTCCATTTACGCGGTCGGCGAATGCTGTCAGCACCGCGGCGAGGTCTACGGTCTCGTCGCACCACTGTGGGAGCAGGCGGGTGTGCTCGCAGACGTACTGACCGGAGCCGATCCCAAAGCGGCTTACCACGGTTCACGTTTGACGACCAAGCTGAAGGTGGCCGGAGTCGATGTCGCGGCCATGGGTGTGAAGGGTCCCGAACGCGACACGGACGAGTTCGTCCAGTTCTACGAACCTCGCAGCGGCACATACAAATCCGTGGTGGTGCGAGACAACAAGCTGATCGGCGCGATGTTGCTCGGCGACATCAGCAAGGTCAGCTTCCTCACCCAGGCCTTCGACGAGAAGGTGCCGCTACCCGATGAGCGCATCAGCATGCTCTTCGACATGGGCACACCCAGCGCCGCGACAGGTGCAGCCGAACTGGCGGACGAAGTGCAGGTGTGCAACTGCAACGGCGTCACCAAAGGCGACATCGTGGCGTGCGTGCACGCCGGGGCGAAATCGGTCGGCGAAGTCGTTGCGAAGACACGCGCCGGAAAGGGTTGCGGCTCGTGCAAAGGCCTGGTCGCCGATGTCGTCGCCTGTGCCGCGGGCGGAGCGCTGGCCGAAGACCCGTCTGCGGACTGGTACGTACCCGCCATTCCGTTGAGCAAGCCCGAGCTGATCGAACAGATCCGGGAACGCAATCTGCGATCGGTGTCGGCGATTCTCGCCGAACTCGCACCCGACGGCGAAGACGTCACAGCCAAGATGCCACTGGCATCTCTGCTCCGGATCATCTGGGGCAACGAGTGGGAGGACGAACGCGGCGCGCTGTTCATCAATGACCGCGTGCATGCCAACATCCAGCGCGACGGCACCTTCTCGGTTGTACCCCAGATGAAGGGCGGCGTCACCAATCCCACGCAGCTGCGCAAGATCGCCGATGTGGCCGACAAGTACGACATCCCCATGATCAAGGTGACCGGTGGTCAGCGGATCGACCTGCTCGGTATTCGCAAAGAAGACCTGCCCAAGGTCTGGGAAGACCTCGACATGCCCTCGGGATACGCCTACGGGAAGAGCTTCCGGACGGTGAAAACCTGTGTGGGAACCGATTTTTGCCGGTTCGGTCTCGACGATTCCACCGGCCTCGGGATTGCGATCGAGGAGCGCTACCAAGGGCTCGAGTCGCCCGCCAAGCTCAAACTGGCGGTCACGGGGTGCCCACGTAACTGCGCCGAAGCTCTGTGTAAGGACTTCGGTGTGGTGGCTGTCGGTGATGGCCGATGGGAGATCTATGTCGGCGGGGCCGCCGGTGCCCACATCCGTAAAGGTGATCTGCTCGCGACCGCAAACGGCGCCGAGGAGGTCATCCGCATCTGCGGTGTTTTCATCCAGTACTACCGCGAGACGGCCAAATGGCTCGAACGGACCTACTCCTGGGTGCCCCGAATCGGCATCGACGAACTGCGGGCGATCCTGATTGACGATCGCGACGGCATCGTCGACGGGTTGCTCGAACGTATCGGCATGTCCATCGCGGCCTACAGCGATCCGTGGAAGGAGCGGTTGGCACCGAAGTCGCCGGCACAGTTCACTCCGGCCCTGCCGCTCATCAAGCTGCCTCTGGTGCCGGTCCGATGAGCGCGCCCGCATCCACGGCGGTGGGTCCCTTGAGCGACCTCACGA
The DNA here is from genome assembly GCF_054063855.1 of Williamsia sp. R60. NCBI lineage: Bacteria > Bacillati > Actinomycetota > Actinomycetes > Mycobacteriales > Nocardiaceae > Williamsia > Williamsia sp. R60. The sequence goes on along the minus strand of NZ_JBSSGR010000004.1, from coordinate 504,831 downwards.
TCGGAGAGGGCCGCGCGTACGTGGTGGAAGGCAGCCAGGTGGCCGTCTTCCGGATGTCGGACGGCACTGTGCGGGCGTTGGGCGCGGTCTGTCCGCACCGCGGCGGGCCGATCGCCGACGGCCAGACCGACTCGACGAAGGTGATGTGCCCGTTGCACCAGTACACCTTTTCGTTCGAGGACGGCAGATGCACCAACAGCGACGACATCGAAGCGCTACCGCACTACCGAGCCGAGGTCCGAGACGGGATGATTCACGTCTGGGCCTGATGGTCGTCGATCGGGCCACTCGTGCGGACGAAGGCGCGGTCCTCAGCGCTGACGGTACCGACGAGGCGTTCCGGGCACGGTCGGGGTGGCGTCGGGGCGGGTCAGGAGATCCGCTCGATCGAGACAACCGGTGTGGTGATACGCCAGGTGCGCACATCGGGGTCGTCCGCGGCGCGCACCCAGAATTGCGCCGACTCCCCCACCCGGCACGACTTCACACCCAGGAGAGGGATGTCCTCGGAGTCGCGGCGCAATCGACTCACGGCCCAGTCCTCGTCGTCGGTGCCACCGACGCCGGGAGCCCGTAGCAGGGTCATCTCACCGAAGTCCAGCAGATAGGTCGACGTGCGGGTCACCACGGTCCAGACGCCATCATCGGTGCTGGGATCGATCTCTCGAACGTTGGCCACGAGAGGAACCTTACCGAAGCCGTCAGCGGGATTCGCTGTCGGTGAGAACAATTGGCGACCCTTCAGCCCCGGTGTCGGTGAGTGGGACCCCGAGGAGGGCGTCGACGGCGGCACCGAGATCGGCAGGCGCGGAGGCGACACTACCCAGACCGTCGAGACTGTCGGCCGCCCAGGCATCGATTGCAGCTAGAGCCTTGGGGGTGTCGAGGTCATCTGCAAGGTGCTGACGTAGTCGCTCGATCGTCGGGGCGGCGTCCGGTCCAGCGCCACGCCGCACGGCACGACGCCACCGGTCCAGGCGCGCCGTCGCCTCCGCGAGCACGTCGTCGGTCCAGGCCCGGTCTGTGCGGTAGTGCCCGGCGAGCAGGCCCAGCCTGATCGCGGCCGGATCGACTTGTGCCGCCCGCAGTTTGGACACGAAGACGAGATTGCCCCGCGACTTCGACATCTTCTCCCCGTCGAGTCCGATCATTCCCGTGTGCACATAGTGTTTGGCGAATCGGCGCACACCGGTCAGTGCCTCTGCATGCGCCGCGGAGAACTCGTGGTGCGGGAAGATCAGGTCGTTGCCCCCGCCCTGCACATCGAACTCGGCACCAATCCGGTTCAAAGCTATTGCAGCACATTCGATGTGCCAACCCGGACGGCCTCGGCCATGCGGTGAGTCCCACGACGGCTCGGACTCGCGGGCGGCACGCCACACCAGGGCGTCAAGGGGGTCACGCTTGCCCGGACGATCGGGGTCACCGCCACGTTCGGCGAAGAACCGTTGCATCGTCTCGTGGTCGTAGCCCGATTCGTATCCGAATTGCTCGGTGGCGTCGGTCCGGAAGTAGATGTCCGGGTATTGCGGGTCATCGACGATGTAGGCGGCGCCTGAGGCCAACAGCTTGTCGACCACCTCGACCACCTCGCCGACGGACTCCACCGCACCGATGTAGTCGCGAGGAGGAAGCACCCGCAACGCGGCCATGTCTTCTCGGAACAGGTTGATCTCGCGTTGACCGAGATCCACCCAGTCGATCCCGTCGCGGTTCGCTCGTTCGAACAGGGGGTCGTCCACGTCGGTGATGTTCTGGACGTAGTGGACATCATGACCGAGGTCGCGCCACACGCGGTTGACGAGATCGAAGGTCAGGTAGGTGGCTGCGTGACCCAGATGTGTTGCGTCATAAGGTGTGATGCCGCACACATACATGGTCGCCGTGGGGCCGGGGTTCACCGGCCGCACCTGACGGTCCGAGGTGTCATAGAGCCGTAGAGCCGGCCCTCTACCGGGTACTGGCGGAACGGCGGTGTCAGACCACGACTGCATGACAACACCTTAGGGCGGGGATGGGGGAAACCGATTTCAGGGCCGAACTTCCGCTCGGGCGGAGCGGTCTCGGCGCGGCGACGGCGCTCAGAACGCCGGCCAGGGAATCGGCCTGGATCTGTTCGCGTCAGGCATCACCGGGTCACCGAGCATGATGGTCGCACGCATGGCGAGGGCCTCGATCTCGGCGGCGGTGATGAGCCCGCTGAGCTTCTCCCGAAGCGGTGAGGTTTCCTCTCGCAGCGCGTCGAACAGGCCGCCGACGTCCTCGAGGAGGTGCGCCGGGATGTTCTCGCCTGCCCAGCCCCACAGGACCGTGCGGAGTTTGTCGTCGCTGTGCAGACAGATGCCGTGATCGACGCCGTACACCTGACCGTCGAGGCCCTCGAGGACGTGCCCGCCCTTGCGGTCGGCGTTGTTGATCAGCACGTCGAGTACGGCCATCCGTTGCAGGCGCGGGTCGTCGGCATGCACGAGCACCACGTCCTCACCCCGGGCATCGATGGCCGACAGGATCACTTTCCAGCCCTCTGGCACCAGATCCGGCGAGCAGAGGTCGACCACGTCGAGCCGCGTGGGCAGTCCGTCACTGGGCTCGGGGGTATCGATCCAGCGCTGCACCATCCCGGGACCGAAGGGGCCGTCGCGCAGCAGCGTCACCGGGATCACCGACCATCCCAACGCCTCGGACACCAGATACGACGCGACCTCGCGGCCGGCCAGCGTGCCGTCGGGGAAGTCCCACAGCGGTTGTTCGCCCCGCACCGGCTTGTAGACGCAGCGGACCGCGGTCTCCCCGACCACTGCGTCGCACACGAGGGTGGCGTTGCTGGCGGACCGGATCTGCCCGATCAGTTCGAGGTCGCCCTCGGCGAGCACCTCTGCTACATCGACGGGTTTCTCACTGGGTGCTGCCACCGTGGACTACCGACTCGGCTCGTCGCCGGAGGTGGGCCCGGGTTCGTCGCCGGGTTCGTCGTCCTCGATGCCCTCGAGGAGGTCTGGATCGATGAACTCGAGCGAGGGGCCGAACTCGGTGTCCCGGCGGTACCCGTTGGTGCGGACGCAGATGTGTCCGGCGTTGTCGAGCGGTTCGCCACAGAGCGGGCAGGGTTCGCGGCCGGCAGAGATGACGCGGCTCGAGCGGGTCGCGAACTCACGCGCGGCGCCCGTGCTGAGGAACACGCGGACGGCATCGGGCCCGTCCTCGGTGTCGTCGAGCACCACACTCTCGTCGAACTCACCCTCGGTGATGGCCAGGAGCTCGACCACCACGGCCTCGGATTCCGAGTCCCAGCCGAGTCCCATCGTGCCGACCCGGAATTCGGCATCGACCGGCATGACGAGAGGGCTGAGGTCTTCGACCCGGGACAATTCCGCGGGCAGTGGCGTGCCGAAGCGGCGGTGCACTTCTTCGAGCAACGCGCCGATCCGGTCGGCGAGTATCTGGACCTGCTGCTTCTCGAGCATCACGCTGATCACGCGTGTCTCGTGGACAGCCTGTAGATAGAAGGTCCGGTCGCCCGGTTGGCCCACCGTTCCGGCGATGAAACGATCGGGACTACGGAAGACGTGTATCGCTCTGGCCATGGCACCTCCCTTTTCCGAGTTCGATTATCCCCATTTGATGGCGGTTCGCCCACGACACGAGGTCGCCGCTGGACGCGGCCCACGTGCCGTGGCGGTCAGGTGCCCGTCGAGCCACCCACCACCGCCTCGTCGGACTGTGGTTCGCCGGAGTCGGAGGGTTTCTGTTCCGCGGCTTCGCTCGGTTTCGGCGCACTCGGGATCGACGGCAGCGTAGAAGTGCAGTTCACCGCGTGTACGTACGGCCTGGCGAGGCTGTACCTGATCACACTCACCGACGCGGGTTCGACCACGATCCGCTGGAATGCGTCGAGATGCATGCCCATCGCGTCGGCCAGCACCGCCTTGATGACGTCGCCGTGCGTGCATGCGATCCACACACCGGCGCCGTCCTCTCCAGCGAACCTGGCATCCAGTTCACGAACTGCCGCCACCGCGCGTGACTGCACCTGCGCGAGCCCCTCCCCGCCCGGGAAGATGGCCGCGGACGGTTGTTGCTGGACCACGCGCCACAGCGGCTCGGACAAGAGTTCCTTGATCGGCCGCCCCGACCACTGGCCGTAGTCGACCTCCACGAGCCTGTCCTCGACGATCTCGGGACAGCCGAAGTGCTCGACGAGTGGCGCCACCGTCTGTTCACACCGCTGCAGGGGTGATCGGACGACGGCGGCGAGTCCGCTGAGCCCGCCCAATCGTTCGATCAGTGCGGCGGCCTGGGTGCGGCCGTGGTCGTCGAGGTTCACACCTTCGGTACGACCGGCCAGGACCCCGGATGTGTTGGCCGTCGATCGACCATGGCGAAGCAGAATGACCGTCACACGAATCAGCTTAGGCGGACGTGGGCACCGCGCCCGGTTGTGGACGCAGCGCCGAACAGGAACGGATTCTGTTCAGGTGACTCAGGTGGCACTGATCGCCCCACCGGCGAGCAGGCCCATGACGACCAATCCGAGGATGATCCGGTAGGCGACAAACCAGTTCAGGGAGTGGTTGGCGACGAACTTCAGCAGCCAGGCGATCGAGGCGAAGCCGATGACGAAGGCAACCAGGGTGGCGACCAGCAGCTGTGGTCCACTCGCCTGCATGCCGTCGCCGCTCGGGCTGAATGCATCCGGCAGGCTGAACAGCCCCGACGCGGTCACGGCCGGGATGGCCAGCAGGAAGGAGAAGCGCACCGCGGCTTCCCGCTCGAGGCCCAGGAACAGTCCGGCGCTCGAGGTGGCACCGGAACGCGAGACACCGGGAATCAGCGCCAGGCACTGCGCGAATCCCATGACAAGGCCGTCGCGCCGGGTGAGTTGTTCGATCGGTCGTTTCTTGGCGCCGTACCGTTCGGCCAGAAAAATCACCAACGAGAAGACGATGAGCATGGTGGCGATCAGCCACAGGTTGCGTGCGCCGGTGCGGATCTGATCTTTGAACAAGAAGCCGAGGACGCCGATCGGAATGGTGGCGATGATCACATACCAGCCGATCCGATAGTCGAGATCCCGGGCTTCGGGGCGGCGCAGGCCGCGGAACCACGCCGCGATGATGCGGACGATGTCCCGGGCGAAATAGACCAGCACCGCGGCCTCGGTGCCGAGCTGGGTCACCGCAGTGAACGACGCGCCGGCATCGTCGCCGAACCACACCTCCGAGACGATGCGCAGGTGGCCGGAGGACGATACGGGCAAAAATTCGGTCAGGCCTTGCACGGCACCCAGGACGATCGACTGGGCCCAGCTCATCGAGTCGGTCACGGCAGCCGATGCTACGGGACGTGCGGCCCCACCCCTGTCGAGCGACGCGCACTCCCCCCGGCCGTCCATGCCCCGGTCGTCAACGAGCAAGATGGTTCCCATGAATGTGCGCGGCAGAGGCCTGATCGTGGCAATGATGGTCGCGGCACTCGTGGTGACGGGTTGCTCGGATTCGGAAGAGACCCCGGACGTCCCGACGATCACCCCACAGACCCCGATCGCCGCACCCGCGGCAGATGGGTCCGATCGGCCCGCCGGTGTTGTCGTACCGGTACCCGGAGCCGGGACTGCACTGGCGTTCTGCCCGAGCACTTCCCAGCTCGCGCTGCTGTCCGACGACGGGCGGACGGTTCTCTTCTACCCCACCGCCGGTCTGGCAGCCGGGAGTGTGCCTGCTCGCGCAGTCACATTGCCCGACAGGGCATCCGGGTTCGGGACGTTCAGTGGTGGGAAGCTGCAGGTGCTTGTCTCCGACGCGATGTTGACCGTCGATTCGGCAGACGGCGCGATCACGACCACCGATGTGCCGGGAACCCCGGTGTCGTCGTTGCTGAGCTCGACCGGTGAGACCTTCATCGGTACCGAGGGTGGTGAGATTCTGCGGGTGGACGCCCAAGGCGCGGTCACGGGGACGATCGACGGACTCGTCCGGGCGGATGCGCTCGCCGAACACGACGGCCAGGTGGTTGTTCTCGACCGTGCGCAGTCGTCGGTGACCGAACTCGACTTGGCGGATGACGACCTCGGGGTCGCTATCCGTGCGGGCGACGGTGCGACAAATCTCACGGTGGATCACTTCGGGCGTTTCCTCACCACCGACACCCGTGGTGGCGAGTTGCTGGCGTTCAACGGGGACCCGTTGGTCAACAGGTTCCGCTATCCGGTGGCCTTCGGACCGTACGCCGTAGACTACGACGACACCCACAACTTGGCGTGGGTGAGCACCACCGGAAACAACAAGGTCACCGCCTACGAGTTGTCCACCGGGACACCGGTTCAGCAACGCCAGTTCCAGACAGTCGGGCAGGCGAACTCGATGGTGGTGGACCCGAAGACGGGAACGGTGTATCTGCTCTCGGCCCGTGGTGAGGGTCTGCAGATCATCAACCCCGACCAGCAGTGAGGTGACTTTCGATTGGCAGGTAAGCGCAACCGCGGATTTCCGCGGGAATGGGATATGTCGGCAGACGACTACGAATACGTCCCCCTGCGCCTCCCGCCCGACGTGACGCGGGTGACGGCATCGATGCGGCTGTCGATCCAGGCGGAGTTCGGGGGGTGGGAGCTGTCGCGGGTGCGGTTGTATTCGGACGGTAGCCGCAAGGTCCTGCTCCGTAGGCGCAGGCCACGGCTGGCGCCGACCGACCTTCCCGACACCGGGTTGAGCGCGTGATCGAGTCGCTCTATCGGCGGCTGTACCCGCTGCTCCTCGCACTGATGTTCCGTGTACCGGCAGAGCGGATCCACCGCGTCGCAGCGGCGATCATCAACTTGGTGGGCCGGGTCAAGCCGCTTCGCCTCCTTGCCGGCCGCGTCTTGGTGACCCACGATCCGGTACTGCGGTCGCGCGTCTTCGGGATCGACTTCCCCGCGCCGCTCGGACTGGCCGCGGGCTTCGACAAGAACGCGGAGGCGATCGACGCCTGGGGTGCACTCGGTTTCGGATTCGCCGAGATCGGTACGGTCACCGGTGCCGCTCAGCCCGGAAACCCCGGACCGCGGCTGTTCCGCCTGCCTGCCGACCGTGCGCTCATCAACAGGATGGGCTTCAACAATCATGGGGCGGGCGCGGCAGCCAACCTGCTCAGACAACGTAAGACGACAACGACGATGGTGCCCATCGGTGCCAACATCGGCAAGACCAAGGTTGTCGCGGCCGAAGATGCGGTCGAGGACTACCTGATCAGCGCTCGACTACTCGGACCGCTGGCGGACTTCCTCGTCGTGAACGTCAGTTCGCCGAACACGCCGGGCCTGAGGGATCTTCAGGCCGTGGCCTCCCTGCGTCCGTTGCTTGCCGCGGTACAGGAGTCGGTGGACATTCCGGTACTGGTGAAGATCGCTCCCGACCTCGCCGACGACGACATCGACGAAATCGCGGACCTGGCAGTCGAATTGGGGCTGGCGGGCATCGTCTGCACCAACACCACCATCAGCCGGGACGGGTTGGCCACCCCTGCGCATGAGGTCGAGGCGATGGGCGCAGGCGGGTTGTCGGGCGCCCCGCTCGCAGACCGCTCGCTCGAGGTCCTACGCCGACTTCACGCTCGGGTGGGCGGCAGGTTGACGCTGGTCAGCGTCGGCGGCATCGAGACCGCGGATCAGGCCTGGGAGCGCATCCGGGCCGGCGCCTCGCTGATCCAGGGTTACACCGGTTTCATCTACGGCGGTCCGTTGTGGGGCAAGCACATTCATCAAGGACTGGCCGACAGGGTGCGCGCTGCCGGGTATACCTCGATCACCGAGGCGGTCGGCAGCGCGGCACCCTTGTCCGACTAGTCTCCGGCCGACTGCTCGTACGTGCCGTGGATCACGGCACGTCCGATCGCATGGCTGAAAAGATTGAATCCGAGGTAGGCCGGCGTCGCACCATCGGGCAGCCCAAGACTCTCGACATCCACCGCGTGCACCACGACGAAGTACCGGTGCGGGCCGTGCCCGGGCGGCGGGGCGGCGCCGATGAACCGCGGCGCCGAGGCGTCGTTGTTGAGGGTCACGGCTCCGGACGGGAGAGACCCGTCGGCGCCATCACCGACGCCGGCGTCGAGCGACGTGACCGACGCCGGGATGTCCGCGACTGCCCAATGCCAGAATCCCGAGGCGGTGGGAGCATCCGGGTCGTAGACGGTGACCGCGAAGCTCTTGGTGTCCTCTGGGAAGCCGGACCAGCTGAGCTGAGGCGAGATGTCCTCGCCGCCGGCTCCCATGATCCCGGAGACCTGAGCCTTGCCGAGCGGTGCGCCGTCGGTGATGCTCTCGGATGTCAGGGTGAAACCGGGCAGGTGAGGTAGTGCGTCGTACGGGTTGTAACTCGACATGTCGTTCGCGTCCTTTCCGTAGGGGTCAATCCTTGAAGCGTGCGGCCATCAGCTGTGGAGCAAGAAGTGCTCGAGCACATCGGTACCGAACAGAACCGATTCCACCGGTACCCGCTCGTCGATTCCATGAAACAGCGCGGCGAAATCGAGGTCGGTCGGCAGTTTCAGCGGAGCGAAGCCGAAGCACCGAATGCCCAGGCGTGCAAAGGCTTTGGCGTCGGTGCCGCCGGACAGCATGTACGGCACGGTGCGGCCCTCGGGGTCATGGGCCAAGATCGCGTCATTCATCGCATCGACCAGGTCACCGTCGAACGTGGTCTCGTACGAGTCGAGTTTCGTGACCCATTCCCTGGTGACCTGTGGCCCGATGAGGGCGTCGACCTCGGCTTCGAAGGCAGCCTGACGTCCAGGCAATACCCGGCAGTCCACCACGGCGGTGGCTTTCTGCGGAATGACGTTTGCCTTGTACCCGGCATTGAGCATCGTGGGGTTGGCCGTGTCCCGCAGGGTGGCTCCGATGATCCGGGCGATCGAGCCGATCTTGAACAGGGTGGTTTCCAGATCCGGTGTGTCCGGGTGCAGTTCGAGCCCGGACTCCTCCGACACCGCGGCCAAGAACTCCGAGACCGACTCGGTCATCACCAACGGGAACGTGTGCCTGCCCAACCTCGCAACAGCTTCGGACAAGATTGTGACGGCGTTGTCGTCGTGCAGAAACGATCCGTGGCCGGCTGTTGCGGTTGCCGTCAGCCTCATCCAGGCGATGCCCTTTTCCGCAGTCTCGACGAGATACAGGCGTTTTTGTCCGCCGTCGGGCCGGTCGACGGTGAGAGAGAAACCGCCGACTTCACCGACAGCTTCGGTGACCCCTTCGAAGAGATCGGGCCGGTGTTCCACGAGCCAGTGCGAACCCCACTTGCCGCCGGCCTCTTCGTCGGCGAGAAAGGCGAACACGATGTCGCGAGGGGGAACGGTGCCGTCGCGTTTGAACTGCCGGGCAAGGGCCAACGCCATTCCCACCATGTCCTTCATGTCGACCGCGCCCCTGCCCCAGATGTAACCGTCCTCGACAGACCCGGAGAACGGATGGACGCTCCAGTCGGCAGGCTCGGCCGGTACGACATCAAGATGGGTGTGCAGCAACAACTTGCCCCGGGTGGAGTCGCTGCCGGGCAGGGTTGCGAAGACGTTGCCCCGGCCGGGCTGGCCGGATTCGACATACTCGGTCCGGTAGCCCACGTCCTCGAGTTGCTGCTGCACCCAGCGGGCACATTCTTCCTCGCCCTTGGTGGTCTCGAGCTCACCGGTGTTGCTGGTGTCGAAGCGGATCAGCCTGCTGACCAGGCCGACAACTTCATCGGTTGCGGTGGGAGTGTCGGTGTCTGGGCTCACCTGCTCATTCCTATCATCCTGACGACGTTCGGACCGGGCGCTCAGCGGAGTCGACGATTCCAGGGTCAGGTCAGATGGTCGAAATCACCCCGCACCCAACCGATGTGGCGTTGAGCCGAGTGCTGGACCGCAGCTGCGGCGTCCGCGGCGATGAACTCGGCGAAGTTGCCGTACAGGCGATCGAATCGGAACCTCCCGATGTCTCGAGCCAACCGGTCCACCACCGCCGCCGACAATGGGATGCGGTTCGGATAGCTCCGCATGAAAGACACCGTGGCCCGGTCGGGATTGGGCAGGACGGTGTCTCCGGAAAGCAACACACCGCGCCCCTGCGCTCCGGCGCCCCAATGCGCCACGGCGCTGCCCGGAAAGTGCCCGCCCGGTTGCGCAAGTGTGACCCCCGGCAGGACTTCGAGGTCACCGCTCCACGATTCGATGACCGGATCCGTCCGGGCCAACCACTCGAGATCGGCGTCGGCCACCAGGACCGGTACCCGCCCCAGTGCATGGCTCCACTCCACCTGGACACCGAACATGTGCGGATGACTGGCCACGATGGCCACCACATCTCCCCGATCACGTACCGCGGCAACCGACCGCTCATCGATGAAACCGAGGGGGTCCCACAACAGGTTTCCGGCCTGGGTGCACAGCAACTTGCTCCGCTGACCGATCCCGACTCCCGGTACGGCGCGCAGCTCGTGGAGCCCGGGTTCGAGTTCAATGATCTCGACGTGATGACCGTCCGCCGTCAACTCGGCGAGAGAGGCCCACTGTTGCCCGCCTGGCGGTACGTATTGGCGCTCGTCGGCACAGATCCGGCATGTCTGTGGTCGCCCGCTGCCGTGCTCCACGGCGCATGTACGGCAGATCACCGTGTCCAGGTCCATGAGACAGATTGTTAGCACCTTGCCCGCATCGGTAGACGAGAATCGTCTCGAGATGGTCGTGTCCTGGGGATTTGGGTTGCAGGCCGGCAGTCGGCTAATGTTATCCGGCGCTGGCAGGTTGACTGCCGGCGTGACTGGTCCGAGTGGCGGAATGGCAGACGCGCTAGCTTGAGGTGCTAGTGCCCTATTAACGGGCGTGGGGGTTCAAGTCCCCCCTCGGACACACTTTGCCGGTACAGCGCGATGCTGCACCTGGTTGTCGATCGAAAAGCACCTGTCGGCGCACTCGCGCACGGCCTACTGTGCTGGGCATGGATCAATCCGCGTTTTACGGCGTCGTTGCCGCCACCAACTTCACACTGCTGGGCCTCTGGTGGGTCGCGGTCAAAGACCGCGACGACCTCACCGGCCGAGACGGCCGCGGCAGCAACCTGGCCTATCTCGTCTCACTGCAATTTGTTGTCGCCGCCGCGGTCTCGTTGTTCGCGCAGGTGGCCCCCGAGATCACTGCTGTGTGGCGCACCGGGTTCTCGATCGCCGGACTCATCGGTGCAATCGGCATCGCGATGCTCGCGGTGCAGTTCCGCACCCGCACCGACGCGAAGGTGATGCCGTGGGTGCTCGGGTGTGCGGGTGTGCCGCTGTACGTCTTGGTGTTTGTCGTCGCCCTGTTCCCCGACGTGGTCGGTGCGATGAACCTGAGCCTGTCCCCCATCGAGGCCGAAGGACTGCTGCTGTCGATCATCGTGGTCCTGGGTGTCCAGGAAGCCTGGTTCGTCTCGATGACGCCTCCACGGGCGCCGGCGGCCGACGACGGTGCCGGAGAGGCGGGCCCTACCGGCACCACTGTCCCCGGAGCCGACGCAACCGGGCGCTGACTGCGACGCTCGGCCGCAAGCGGAGGACCGTATCGCGCGGTCAGGGTGGTCGACCGGGCGCACTACAATACTCGGGTGCACGCCCACCTCATCGATCCCGCCGACTTGGCGGTCTTCCACCGTGTCCTGGACCAGGTGACCGAACTCGACGCAGATCATCCTGATTCGGTCACGGTGCAGCGGGCCGTGGCCTTGATGTTCAAGCGGGCCAAACGGCGCCGCAAGAAGCAAGCTCATCAGACCCGTCTCGACGCCGACCGGAAGGTGCTGGCGGCCACCGCGACCGGTTCGCCGGACCGCATCGACGACGAGACCGCGGGCCTACCGCTGACGGGCGCGCCCGGCAGCACCGCCGGAACGCTCATCCGCCCCCAGCCGTGCTACATCTGCAAGCAGGACTACACCCGGGTCGACGCGTTCCACCATCAACTCTGTCCACGATGCGCGGCCGCCAACCGCGACAAACGTAACCAGCACACCGACCTGAGCGGCCGCCGTGCGCTTCTCACCGGCGGCAGGGCAAAGATCGGCATGTACATCGCGCTGATGCTGCTCCGCGACGGTGCCGACCTCACCATCACCACCCGGTTCCCCAAGGATGCGGCCCGGCGATTCGCCCGGCAGCCGGACGCCGACCAATGGCTGCATCGCCTGAGCATCGTCGGTATCGACCTCCGCGATCCTGCACAGGTGACAGCGCTGGCGGATTCGGTTGCAGCACAAGGACCTCTCGACATCCTCATCAACAATGCCGCACAGACGGTCCGGCGCACCGCCGGCGCCTACAGTTCGCTCGCCGACGCCGAACGAGCACCGCTCACCGGCCCCGCGGCAGCGGTACCGGTGCTGACCATGGGAGACAGCAGTGAGCTGCATCCGCAGTCGCTCGCCTCAGGCGGCGATTCTGACTCGGCGGCCAAGGCGCTCGCCTCCCTGGCCATGACTGCGGGATCTGCGGCTCCCGCACGCATCGCCGACGGAACTGCCATCGACGCAGGCGGATTGCTGCCCGACCTGGTCGACAGCAACAGCTGGGTGGAGACCGTCGACCAGGTGGACCCGCTGGAGTTGCTCGAAGTCCAGCTCTGCAACAGCGTGGCTCCATTCATCCTGCTGTCACGGCTCACCCCGGCCCTCCGGGCATCGACGGCGCGACGCAAGTATGTGGTCAACGTGTCGGCGATGGAGGGCATCTTCTCGCGTGGATACAAGGGACCCGGTCATCCTCACACCAACATGGCGAAGGCGGCGCTGAACATGTTGACGCGCACGAGTGCCGGCGACCTCTACGAGGACGGGATCCTGGTAACCGCCGTCGACACCGGGTGGATCACCGACGAACGGCCGCACACCAGCAAGATCCGACTGGCAGAGGAGGGCTTCCGTGCTCCCCTCGACCTCGTCGACGGAGCGGCCCGGGTGTACGACCCGGTGGTGCAGGGCGAAGCCGGTATCGACCTGTACGGCTGTTTTCTCAAAGACTTCGAGCCGTACCCGTGGTGACGCCGCGGCACGACGACGCCGAAGCCCGTGTGGCTGAAGCCACTTTGACGATCACCGGCGAGAGCCTGTCGTCGATGACGGAGATCCTGAAGGGCCTGGGAGACGAGCTGGCCAACACCAGGCCGGATCTGCCGGGCGCCAACAGTCCCTACGCCATCGTGTTCCACTGCGTCGGCGTGATCGAGCACTGGGCGGGCTCGGTGATCGCCGGCCTGAAGATCCCGCGGGACCGCGCCGCCGAGTTCACTGCCACCGGGCGGGTCGATGACCTGATCACACGGGTCGATGATGTTCGTGCGCGTCTGCCCGAGTGGGTGGATGTCGCACTACGCGAAGGGATTCGCGATCGAACCGTCACCGGTTCCACCCGTCCGGAGGTCGCAACCGCCACCCCGGAGTGGGTGTTGACACACGTGGTGCGCGAGCTGGCCCAGCACCTCGGCCAGCTCGAACTCACACGCGACGTCCTTCGTCAGGCGTGACTCTTACCCACTTTGTATGCGGCACCGCCGGTTTCGCGCTTCTTCATCGCCTGGATTGCGGCATGGTGGCGGCGGGCGTGGTACGCCAGCGGGAAGTAGGTCAGTCGCTCGGGCAGAACCTTGTACGAACCACGGATCACGGTGTGCATCCGCTCGAGGTCCCGCTGCTCGCGGTCACTCCACGTGAGGCCGAGAATCTCGCGAACGCGGGGATCCATCACCCCGACCGTGGTCAGGTAGTTGAGGTTCTGGACCGGTGACATGGCGAACTTGGCGGCCTTCTTCGCCGCCGGTCGCAGTGCGGCCGGAACGGAGTCGGGAATCGGGGGCGCTTCGCGCATCTGACCGATGAGCTCCAGTGCGACCTTGTGCGCGACCAGCTTGTTGTTGACGAAGTCTTCGTAGTACTCGCCGAACTCCTCGATCGTGGTGGGGTAACCCTTCATCGGCACCTGCACGATCTTGGCGATGCGACGATTGTCGCGGAAGATCTCCTGCTTCTCCTCGGCGTTGAACTCCCGGCCGATCAGAAGTGGTCCGGCCTTGATCGTCGTGGGATACGCGGTGGCGATGACCCATTGATACGCCTCGGGATTGAGTGCGCTGATGTGTTTGCCCTGCGAGTTCTTCATCTGCAGCGGCTGGTGCATCCGGCGCAGTCTCTTGCCCTCTTCGATCGCCTCCTGTCCGCCGTAGATCCAGCGGAGAACGGAATCCACCGACCGGATCGCACGCCCGGCCGGGTCGGTGCGGAACACCGAATACTTGTCCACCACATCGCCGATCACCGGGAGCATCACCTGCATCACGAAAGCCGCACCGTTGACCGGCAGGAATGTGAAATGTCCGGTCAACTCTGCAGTGATCGAGTCCGGCGGGATCAGCTCGATGTCGCCGTCGATGTTGTTGATCAGAGAATCTTCGCCCTCACCGGGCGCAGCGATTCGGGGACGTGCCGGCGCGGCAGTGTTGGTGGATACGGACTCGGCAATCGTCATCGGAAACCTTCCATCGGGAAACGCTCGTGATCAGATTAGCACCAAAACGAGAACACGTGGCAGTTCCGCAGCACTTTCTCGGGTACATTCGGGCCATCCACTAGGGTCATCGGGTGGTTACAGTCCCCCTTATCTTCGATTGCGACACGGGTATCGACGACTCGCTGGCCTTGCTCTACCTGCTCGCCCATCCGGCCGCAGATCTGCGGGCTGTCCTGTCGACCGGGGGCAATGTGCCGACGGATGTGGTGTGTGGGAACAACCTGGCGTGGCTCGAACTGTGCGGCCGGGACGACATCGAGGTGTGTCTCGGAGCGTCAGGCCCACTCACCGGCTCACTGATGACCACCGAGGACACCCACGGGCCGCTCGGGGTCGGTTACGCGCAGTTGCCGGCGCCCACGTCGTCCCCCTCCCACCGCGATGCGGCCGACGCCTGGATCGAACTCAGCGAAGAACATTCGGGTGACCTCGTCGGACTCGTCACCGGGCCCCTGACCAACCTTGCGCTGGCCATCCGACGCGA
This sequence comes from Williamsia sp. R60, assembly GCF_054063855.1. Lineage (NCBI taxonomy): Bacteria > Bacillati > Actinomycetota > Actinomycetes > Mycobacteriales > Nocardiaceae > Williamsia > Williamsia sp. R60. The sequence continues at coordinate 489,801 of NZ_JBSSGR010000004.1, read as the reverse complement.
CCCGGCCCTGCCGACCCGACTTCGGCGGCTGGTCATCATGGGTGGGACGTTCCATCACCCCGGCAACACAACGCCCACGTCCGAATGGAACATCGCCGTCGATCCGGAGGCAGCCAAGGAAGTGTTCGCGGCGTTCGGTGTTGATGGTGCCCCACGGCCGATCATCTGCCCACTCGATCTCACCGAGACGATCCGGATGACGCCGGACCACCTGGGCCGCCTGGCCGCGCTCGCCGAGTCCAGCCCCGTCGAACAGCCAGGCCCCGATGATGAACAGGGGGTCCGGTCGGTGGCGAGCAATGTTGTCATCCGGCATCTGGTCGACGCCGTCCGGTTCTACTTCGAGTTCCACGAGGCCCACGCCGAGGGATACATCTGCCACATGCACGACCCGTTCGCGGCCGCTGTTGCGCTTGATCCTGCTGTTGCGCGTACCCGGCCTGCGTGCGTGGACGTGGAGACCGAGGGTGCTCTCACACGTGGGACGACCATTGCCGACGAACGGCAGTTCTGGGGTCGGGAGAACAACGCGGACATCGCCGACGCAACCGATCCCGAACTGTTCTTCGACGCGCTCATCGAACGCGTGGCGGCGTTTGCGGTGACGGTGCAGCAGCTACACGACTAGCCGTCGAACGCCTCGACGATCCTGTTCGCGGCCAGCGCCGGCGTCAGGGTGCCTCCCCGTACCTCTTCCTCGATACGGCCGCGGATCCCCCGTACTGCCTCGCTCGAGTCCAGTCGGCGGAGCAACTGGTCGGTGACCATCGACCACATCCAGTTGACCTGCTGTTTGTTGCGCCGAGCCTGGAACTCCCCCGCTTGCTCGAGCACGTCCTTGTGCTTGAGGACCGTCTCCCAGAACTCCCGGACCCCGACATTCTCCATCGCACTCATGGTGAGCACCGGAGGCCGCCAGAGGGCGTCATGTGGCGACAGCAGTCGGAGCGCACCCTGGAGTTCTTTTGCGGCACTGCGCGCCTCGCGTTGGTGCTTGCCGTCGGCCTTGTTCACCACCACGATGTCGGCGAGTTCGAGCACGCCTTTCTTGATGCCCTGCAACGAGTCTCCCGTGCGGGCGAGGGTGAGGAAGCAGAAGACGTCGACCATGTTCGCGACGGTCACCTCGGACTGTCCGACACCGACGGTCTCCACCAGGACCACGTCGAAGCCCGCGGCCTCGAGCAGCACGATGGTCTCGCGAGTGGCCTTGGCGACACCGCCGAGCGTTCCCGATGTCGGTGACGGCCGAATGTAGGCGTTCGGGTTCACCGACAGCCGACCCATCCTGGTCTTGTCGCCGAGAATCGACCCGCCCGTGCGTGTCGACGACGGGTCGACCGCCAGGACCGCAACCTTGTGGCCCTGCTCGATGAGGTGCATGCCGAGCGCTTCGATCGTGGTGGACTTGCCGACTCCCGGCACACCGGTGATGCCGACACGATACGAATCGCCGGAGTCGGGGCCCAGCGCCAGGAGCAACTCTTGTGCCTGTGCCCGGTGATCGGCCCTCGTCGACTCGACCAGAGTGATGGCTCGAGCAAGATCGGGCCGTTTGTCTGCGCGGATGGCGTCAGCCAACTGCGCCAGATCCAGTGGTGGTCTGGCCATACCTATGAGTGCCTCAAGACGCCAGCTCGTGCCCCAGTTCGGCGGCCAGCTTCGTGATCAGCTCGACCGCCGAGTCGGCGATGACCGTTCCCGGCGGGAAGATGGCAGCGGCGCCTGCGTCATAGAGCTCCTGGAAATCTCCCGGCGGGATCACTCCACCGACCACGATCATGATGTCGCCGCGCCCGACCTTGGCCAGCGCATCGCGCAGCGCCGGCACCAGGGTCAGGTGACCCGCGGCCAGCGACGAGACCCCCACGACGTGAACGTCGTTGTCGGCCGCCTGCTGGGCGACCTCGTCGGGGGTCTGGAACAGAGGGCCCACGTCGACGTCGAATCCGAGGTCGGCAAATGCGGTGGCGATGACCTTCTGGCCTCGGTCGTGGCCGTCCTGCCCCATTTTCGCCACCAGCACGCGGGGACGGCGTCCCTCGGCCTCGGCGAACTTCTCGACGATGTCGATCGCCGCGTCGATGTTGCTCACCTGTCCGGCCTCATGTCGGTACACCCCACTGATCGTGCGGATCTCTGCTTGGTGGCGGCCGTAGACCTTCTCGAGCGCTTCGGAGATCTCACCCACGGTCGCCTGATGCCGCGCCGCCTCGATCGCCAGCGCCATCAAGTTGTTGTCCATGCCGCCCTTGTCGTCGGCGGCGGCGCGGGTGAGGTTTGCCAGCGCGGCCTCGACCGCGTCGGAATCCCGGTTCGCGCGAAGCGTCTTCAGCTTCTCGAGCTGTTCTCCGCGCACCTTGGAGTTCTCGACCTTGAGGACCTCGACCTCCTGGTCCTCGTCGACCTGGTATTTGTTGATGCCGATGACGGGCTGCTGACCCGAATCGATCCGCGCCTGGGTGCGGGCAGCCGCCTCCTCGATCCGGAGCTTCGGGATGCCCTCGTTGATGGCCTGGGCCATCCCGCCTGCCTCTTCGACCTCGGCGATGTGCGCGCGGGCCTTGTTGGCCAGCTCATGCGTGAGCCATTCCACGTAATTCGAGCCCGCCCATGGGTCGATCGGTCGGGTGGTACCCGACTCCTGCTGCAGCAGCAGCTGAGTGTTACGCGCGATGCGGGCCGAGAAGTCCGTGGGCAGCGCGAGGGCCTCGTCGAGGGCGTTGGTGTGCAGCGACTGGGTGTGGCCCTGCGTGGCGGCCATTGCCTCGATACACGTCCTGGCCACGTTGTTGAATGCGTCCTGTGCCGTCAGCGACCAGCCCGAGGTCTGCGAATGTGTGCGCAGCGACAGCGATTTGGCGTTCTTCGGATCGAACTTCGCGACCAGCTCACTCCAGATCAGGCGGGCGGCCCGGAGTTTGGCGACCTCCATGAAGAAGTTCATGCCGATGCCCCAGAAGAAGGACAGGCGGGGTGCGAACTTGTCCACGTCGAGGCCGGCTTCCATGCCCGCCCGGATGTACTCGACACCGTCGGCGAGGGTGTATGCCAGCTCGAGATCGGCTGTGGCCCCGGCCTCCTGGATGTGGTAGCCGGAAATGGAGATCGAGTTGAAGCGCGGCATCTTGGTGCTGGTGTACTCGAAGATGTTCGAGATGATGCGCATCGACGGTTTCGGCGGATAGATGTAGGTGTTGCGCACCATGAACTCTTTGAGGATGTCGTTCTGGATGGTCCCGGCCAGCTTCTCCGGGGGCACACCCTGTTCCTCCGCGGCCACCACGTACAGCGCCAGGATCGGGAGTACGGCGCCGTTCATGGTCATCGACACCGACACCGACCCCAGATCTATACCGTCGAACAGCTGACGCATGTCGAGGATGGAGTCGATCGCGACGCCCGCCATCCCGACATCACCGGCGACACGTGGGTGGTCGGAGTCGTAACCGCGGTGGGTGGCCAGGTCGAAGGCGACCGACAGGCCCTTCTGGCCGGCAGCGAGGTTGCGGCGGTAGAAGGCATTGGACTCTGCGGCGGTCGAAAATCCCGCGTACTGCCGGATGGTCCACGGCTGGTTCACATACATCGTCGGGTACGGCCCGCGAAGATACGGAACGGCGCCGGGCACGGTGTCCAGCGGATAGGGATGCTCGCCGTCGGTGGTGATGGCGTCACGGTCCGAGCGGGTGTACAACGGGCGGACGTCGATCTGCTCGGGGGTGGTCCACGTGACCTGCTCGGTCGAATAGCCGTGTGCCTGAGCGAGATCGGCCACGAGTTGATCGCTGTCTCCCGGTGCGGCGACCGCGGCCTCTCCCGTCAACGGGACGTCGGCGAAACTGTTCGGCACCGACTGCCCGGCCGGAGTGGTGGTCGCCTTGTTCTGAGTACTGGTCATGTCAGCTCTCCGCCTCGATCGTGTCCAGCAGTTCTGTCAGCGTCGAGATCGCGTCGATCCCGATCTGCAGGTACCCGTCCGGCGCGTTCTGCTCGTCAGTCCACGCCTTGGCCGGCCCGGCGAGCAGGACGGTGTGGAATCCGGCCTCGCGAGCGGCTGCGAGGGCGCCTGCGCCGTCGCTCTCGTAGCGCGGGTTGGCCGCGCACAGGACCGCGACAACCGGATCTCCGGACGTCGCCCTCGCGGCAGCGATGGCGTCGGCGGTCAGCGGTCCCGGATTGACCGACTCGATGCCACCGGCCGCCAGCAGGTTCGCGATGAACGTCGTACGGGCGTTGTGTTCGGCGACCGACCCGAGTGGGAGCAGCATGGCGATCGGCCGTTTTCCGTGGGATGCGAGAAACGCATCGGAACGATCCCGCAGACGCTCGAACGGCCGAGCGGTGCGGGCCAGATTCGGCGCTGCGGTCGGCAGGTCGACGAAGTCGGCCGAACCTGGTGTGGTGAGCGGCTTCTCGGCCAGGTTGGGGAATTCGTTGATGCCGGTGAGCGAGGTGGTCCGGTGGGCGACGGCCTCGTCTCGGGCTGCCAGGGAGATGGAGACCTGCTCGCCGATCCATCCGTCGTCGAGGGCCTTCTGGTACCCGCCCTTGGCCTCGATCTCCTGGAACAGGGCCCACGCCGATGCAGCGAGGTCGTCGGTGAGTGACTCGACGAACCATGCACCACCCGCGGGGTCGAGCACCTTGGCCACGTTCGACTCCTCGATGAGGAGCAGCTGGGTGTTGCGTGCCATCCGGCGGGAGAAGCTCGGGCTGGTGGTCCGGTCTGCCGGTGGCAGCGCCACGTCGAAGGGCAGCACCGTGATCTGATCGGCACCGCCGACTCCGGCGCCGAAGGTGGCCGTGGTCACCCGGAGCATGTTGACCCAGGGATCACGCTGACTCATCATGCTCAGCGCGGTCACCCCGTGGGTCACCGCTCCCCCGGCTTCAGGTGCTCCACTGACCTCGGCGACCCGTCCCCAGAGGCGGCGGATCGCGCGGAACTTGGCCACCGTTCCGAACTGGTCGTCGGTGGCCGACAGTGCGAACGTCAGCTGGTTCAGGGCCTTGTCTACAGTCAGTCCGGCCGCGGTGAGGGCCCTCAGGTACTCGACGCCGGCGGCGGTGACCAAGGCGAGTTCCTGCACGTCGGTGGCGCCACCGAGGGCGAAGTCGGTGCCGTCCACACGGATGGACCGCACGGCCGCGCCGGCCGATGCCGCCACCGCGATCGCATCGGCGAGTGCAACCGCCGGACGCCCGGAGAACGCGGCGGTCAGAGGCGCGAGGCCATAGGAGCTGACCGTGCCGACCGTCGCGGCGTCCGGGAGGAGTGGCTGGAGGACCTGAGCGGCCTCGATGCCCGCGGCACCGGCGTCGAGTGTGACCGGAACCAGATCGAGGTAGACGCCGTCGAGAACGGCGGCGAGATCCTTCGGGGCGATGGCAGAGTCACCGACCGTCAGCCACAGCCCGCTGGCCCCGTTGTTCAGTGCCTCCAGAATTGCCTGGTTCAGGGCCGCCGGATCCTGGGGCTCGCCGACCGGGTCGCCGAAGCGCTCGGTGACTCGCCACCCCATGTTGACGTCCCGCACGCGGTCGCTGCCTCGGACGAACGGGTAGGACCCGGGCAACCCGGGCTCGTCGAGTTCGTCGCGCCGCGTGTAGAGCGGCTTGATGGTCAACGCATCCGGGGTGGTGGTCGACAAGAGCGTCTCTGGGGTGTCGCGCAGATCGGCGACGTCTACGCGCTTGGACTTCGCGAGCACCTGTGCGGCGGAGTCGGACCATTGCTGGTAACTGGACTCCAGGTCGTGGAGGTCTGGTCGGGTATCCGGCATTCGGCGTGAGCCCTTCGATCTGCTTGTGACGTCGTGATCTCTATCGCATCTTGAGGTGAATCGACACTATCCGATCGAACGCTCGGCCCGGTACGGGGAGTCGATGCCCGAGCAGTGGCGTCGCGCACATCTTTGCGACTTTTTCGCCCGTATCCTTGAGTCCGTGAAATTCAGTGGCCGGCTCACCGGGCGAACCGCGGTGATCCGGGCGCTCGGCGGACTGGTGGTGGTGATCGCCGTCCTGCTCGGCGCCTACCTGATCCCCTTGCCCTCGGTGGGCAGGCTGCGGGACTGGGCCGACTCGTTCGGGCCGAACTTCGTCTGGATCTTCTTCATCGGCTATGCCGTCATCGCAATCGGGCCCGTACCGCGCTCGGCGTTCACGGCAGCATCCGGTTTGCTGTTCGGTCCGCTGGTGGGTTTCGTCGGTGCGATGCTGGCCACCATATTCGCGGCTTTGATGGCTTTTGTGCTGGTCAGGCGCCTGGGACGAGAACGTATCCGGCCTTATCTACGCCACCCGGTTGCGCGGTCGGTGGAGCTGCGCATGGAACGCCGGGGATGGCTTGCGGTCGGGTCACTCCGGCTGATCGCCGCGTTTCCGTTCTCTGTCACCAACTACGTCGCAGCTCTGTCTGCCATCAAGTTCGTGCCTTATGCGCTCGCCACGGTGATCGGTGTCGCACCGGGAACAGCAGCCGTGGTGATCCTCGGCAATGCTCTCGCAGGAGACGGCGATCCGGTCATGCTGGCGTTGTCGGCGGGCCTGTTCAGCCTCGGCGTCTTCGGTCTGATCCTCGACACGAGGCTGTCGGTGAGGGAACCCACCGATGGCGATGTGGAGAACACCGACAAGCCTGCAGATGAACTCTCGAACCGTGCTGGTTGAGCGAAGGTTGCCCCGGCGTCACGGGTGAGTCCACCGAGGGTCGCCGACCGACAAGTCTGAGAGCGGAATTCCTTGAAGTAAAGGCTGCTGGCTTGATACCCTCCGATCAAGGTTATGTACTTGATAACGGACGGGATGCCCGATGTACGTCGTCACCATCGACCAACGGCACAGCCGACGAGAAGCCGACCGGGTACCCCACGCGCTGCAGTCGCTGACCCACATCCCGGTCATCCGCCCATTCGATCGAACCGCGGGAGATGAGTTCCAAGCGGTACTCGACGACCCCGCCGCAGTCATCGACACAGTGCTCACCCTCGCCGAAGAAGGTGGGTGGAGTATCGGGGTCGGGATCGGCACCGTGGAACTCCCGTTGCCATCCATCACTCGCGCCGGGCGGGGTCCCGCGTTCGAACGCGCACGCGACGCGGTCAACGCCGCGAAGACCAACCCTTACAGCGTCGCCGTCGTGGGGCCGGACCCGATGCCCTGCACATACGCCCAGACCGGGCTTCGGTTGCTGGTCCGCACGGTCGCCGGACGGTCGGATGCCGGACACGCCGCGGCTCGCCAGATGCGCTCGGGACAGACTCAGTCGGTGGCTGCTGCCACACTCGGGATCACCCCGCAGGCGCTGTCGCAGCGATTGCGTGCCGCGGACTGGTACATCGAGGAGGAGACGCGTTTGCTGGCCATACATCTACTGCAGTCGGCACATTCATGATCATCGCTGCGCTTGTCCTACTCGGGGTCACCGCTGTGCTGCCACTGATCCTTGCCGCAGCGCCGATCGGACATCGGACCGGTCCGAACCTCATCGCCGCGGTGGCCACGCCCCTGGCTCTCGGTGGGGTGGCGGTGCTCGCCCTGCTCGCCGACCGGGCCTCGGGCGCGGCCGCGGTGATCACCCACTGCCTCACCGTTCTGGCCGCGGTCACCGGCGGCACCTTGCTGGTTCGCGGCGCCTTGCTGCTCGGGGGCATAGAACCGTGGCAACTGGACACCCGGCCACCGGAACCGGCGACGGCCGGCCCCGGAGATGCACCGGAACCACCAGCGCCGACGCCACTGCGAGGAGGCCGCGTCATCGGATACCTGGAGCGGATCGCGGTGGTGGCAGCACTGGGTCTGCGATGGCCCGAGGCGATAGCAATAGTGCTGGCGGTCAAGGGACTCGGTCGCTACCCGGAACTCCGCGAACCGGGTGCCGCCGAACAGTTCATCATCGGGACGTTGGCATCGGTGCTGTGGGCTGCTGCGGTGGCCGGCACCGGATATCTACTGCTGCACTGAGATCTTGAACTACTGCTCAACCCTGCCGGGGTCGATCGCCGGCGTCTGCCAGCCGGGTTGGTCCGAGGCACCGGCCTGATCGATGCCCGGATCCGTGCGCGGACGGGCCAGCAGCGGATCGTCATCGACCGGCTTGCGGGCCACTGCCTCAGCCTCGGCCACGGCCTGGGCCACCTTGGGATCGGCTGCGGTTTCGAACCAGCTGGACATGTCTGTGTCGTCCGGCTGGGCGCTGCCGTCGTCGGCGGCCGGCTCGTACCGGAACACCCCGTCATCGGACTGGACACCGAATGATCTCGCGAATCCCTGTAGCGCCGATCCGAAGTCACTCGGGACCACCCACACCTTGCTGGCTTCGCCCTTGGCCATCTCCGGTAGTTGCTGGAGATACTGGTAGGCCAGCAGTTCCGGTGTCGGTTTTGCGGCTTTGATCGCGGCAAAGACCTTCTGGATCGACTTGGCTTCACCTTCGGCACGGAGGTACGTGGCGGCGCGATCGCCTTGCGCCTGCAGGATCCGTGACTGCCGTTCGCCCTCCGCGGTCAGGATCGCCGCCGCCTTGGCGCCTTCGGCGTAGAGGATCTGACTCTGTTTGTTGCCCTCGGCGGTCTTGATCGCCGATTCCCGCTGACCTTCCGCGGTCAGGATCGTTGCCCGCTTCTCACGATCTGCCTTCATCTGCTTTTCCATCGACTCCTGGATGGACGGCGGTGGGAGGATGCTCTTGAGTTCGACCCGGGCGACGCGCAGGCCCCATCGACTGGTGGCCTCGTCGAGAACCCCACGCAGCTGAGCGTTGATGGAGTCACGTGAGGTCAGGGTCTCTTCGAGAGTCATCCCACCGACGACGTTGCGCAGCGTCGTGGTGGCCAACTGTTCGACGCCGACGATGTAGTCGTTGATCTCGTACACCGCCGCCTGCGGGACGGTGACCTGGAAATACACGACGGTGTCGATCAGAACGGTCAGGTTGTCCTCGGTGATGACGGGTTGTGGGGCAAACGACACCACGCGTTCTCGCAGATCGATCCGAGCACGGATGCGGTCGACGAACGGCACCAGCAATGTCAGCTGACCGGACACCGTCTTGGTGTAGCGGCCAAGGCGTTCGATCACCGCCGCCTCGGCCTGAGGGATGAGTGCGATGGACTTGACGAGGATCACCCCGACCACCAGCACGAGGACGGCGATGATGATGAGTCCGACGATCACGGCGTTCATCCTTTCCACACGACGGCGGTCGGACCGTCGATCTCGAGTACCGTCACCGATTCGCCCTCGGCGAAGTGGTCACCTGGAGTGGCTGCGCGGGCCGACCAGACCTCGCCGCCGAACTTGACCTGTCCACCACGTTCGTCCACCGGTGTGATCACCAGGGCTTGTCGGCCCACGAGTGCTTCGGTGTTGGTGGCAAGGCGGGGGCGGGTGAACATGTGCCTGCGTGCGACCGGGCGTACGGCGAAGAGCAGGAGCAGGGACACCACCGCGAAAACGACCCCGTCCACCCACAACGGGGGGTCGAACACTGCGCTGACACCCGCGGCCGAAAGCGCACCACCGGCGAGCATGAGCAGGATCAGATCACCGCTGAGGGTCTCGGCGCCGATCAGGATCAATCCGGCGACCAACCACAGGAGTGCGCCCATTTCCCCAGTCTGCCATGCTCACGACCGGTCGGTGCGGCTCTAGGATTCGATGGCGGTGACGAAGTCGATCAGCTCTTCCACCGCGCGGATGAGCGGCACCTCGACGTCACAAAAACTCGACACCGAGCTGTTCACCTTCCGCCAGCCGTCACGTGGCGAACCCCAGCCCAGTTCGTTGCACACCCCTGTCTTCCAGTCGATCCCGCGCGGGATCTTCGGCCACGCACCGATGCCGACCGCTGCCGGTTTCACTGCCTCCCACACATCGATGTAGGGATGCCCGCAGACCAGCACATGCGGACCGACACGTTCGGTGAGCCGCGATTCCTTCGACCCGGCGACGAGGTGGTCGACCAGGACGCCCGCCCGCCGAGTCGGCCCGGGCTCGAACTCGGCGAGCGCTTCATCCAGATTGTCGAGGCCGTCGAGGCTGGCAACCACCACACCTTCCACCCGCAGGTCGTCGCCCCAGATGCGTTCCATCAACGCAGCGTCGTGCACACCTTCGACGAACAACCTGCTGGCGCGGGCCACCCGGGCTCTCCTGCTGACCGGGGCAACGGAACCCGAGGCCGTGCGGGCCGGCGCCCCAGGCGCTTTTCGGACGGGTTTGACCAGGGTCACCGGTGACCCATCGATGAGGAATGCCGCGGGGCGCAATGCAAAGATCCGGGTGGATCCTCGCCGGTCTTCCAGCCGCACGAACTCCCCGTCGTAACTGCGTTCGAAACCGACCACCGCGCCGCAGAATCCGCTGGCGGCGTCCTCGACGACCAGGTCCCGTTCGGCGGTCACCTCGGGAACCGCCGGGCGAGTGGGCCGGCGGGGCTCGGAGAGTACATCGCGACCGTAACGATCCGGGACTCGGTGATGTGGTCCAGTGCTGTTCATCGCCACCACGTTAGGGCCCGTTCCGGGTGCATTCCGCCAGGCACGCCGCGTACCCGTTTTCGGCGCTAAAGTGGCCGGGTGAACGGGCTGAGCGTAGCTCGCAGAACAGCAACCAGGAAGCACGATGACTGACGCGGATTTCGACTACCCGACCGACACGCAGGGCGTGAGCAGCGCTCTGGGTGCGTGGGGTGCAGCCTGGCAGGCCGGCCGATGCTCCCCCGACGACGTGCTCGATGTCCTCGGCTGGTGGAGCGCGCGACATCGCGTACTGGCTGCTGATGCCATTGCGGCGCAATCGCTTTCGCTCAGCCCCCGAGGTGAGGAGAGCGACGCCCTACTGAGGCTCGTTCGAGGTGGTAGCTCGGCGCAGGGACTGGCGGTTCTGCTCGTGGCTCCCGGCGACATGCTCGGCTTGCCGCCTCGCGGACCGATCACCAACGCAGCACTCGAGTCGGGTGAACTCCTTGTCGTCCCCGGAAGGTACGCCCTCGTCCCGCGCCGGCTCGACCGGTACACGATCGGCTGGGGTGTGCACACCGTCGAGACGGCGATGATCCCCGTCATCCATTCCCTCGGCGCCGTCGAATACGACCTACGGGAGGGTATCCGCTCTGCAGCCGACCTTCTGGACGGCTTGCGGATGCCGCGATCCACAGCAACGGATTCATTGACCGACCCCCGCAAGAAGGTCGCAGAACTGACCCGGTTGGCAGCTCAGCAGTTGCCTCCAGGGGTCAATGCGCGCGCTGAACGCATCCTCGAACAGGCGGCACACGTGGCGGCCATTCTCTCCGTGGCGCAGCAGGCGGCCCCGGATTTCGGCTACAGCGTCGGCGAACAGCACACCGGCGATTCAGCCCTCCGTGATCTCGCCCGCACCGTGCGGGTGGCCCGGATGAGTGCGACCAATGCGGTGATCTCAGAGTTGTTGTCGAACAACCGGGTCTGAGGTCAGGCCGGCCGTCGCACCGGCGCGCAACATCCTTGCGCGCAGGGAGACCCGTTCTCGGTCATCCCCGGTCGAAACGGCACTTCACCGGCAAGCTGCTCGCTGATCAGCGAGACGATCATGGAGATGAACCGCGGATCGGTGCCGACGGTGGCGGCTCGCTCGTACGTCAGCCCGAGTTCGTCGGCTTTGTCCTTGCCCTCGTTGTCCAGATCCCAGAGCACTTCGAGATGATCTGACACAAACCCGATCGGGCATACGATCACCGATGGAACACCCTGGGCGGCAACGTCTTCGAGATGATCGCAGATATCGGGATCCAGCCACGGGATCTGCGGTGGTCCCGAGCGTGACTGCCAGACCTGGTCGAAAACGTCGAAACCCGCAGCGGCCGCGGCCAATCGGGACGCCTGGGCGACCTGCTTGCTGTAGAGCCTTCCCCCGTCCTCGGGCGGCCCGGCCGCCTTGTCGGCTGAGTCGGGGATCGAGTGGGCGGTGAAGATCAGCCGTACGTCATCACGTTCGTCTTCCGGTAGACGTCCGAGAGCAGCGCGGATCGCGTCGGCGCAAGCAGATGTCATCGCCGGGTGATTCCAGAAATGTGGCAATTTGCGCAACACCATCGAATCCGCATCCGGTCCCAACGAGTCCAGGGCACGGGCGATGTCCTCGTCGTACTGTCGGCAGCCCGAATATCCACCCCACGCCGACGTCGGGAACACCAGCACTCGACGGTGCCCGTCCGAATGGATGCGCGCGAGCGTGTCCTCGATCATCGGGTGCCAGTTGCGGTTGCCGAAATAGACGGGTAGATCGATGCCTGACTGTGCGAGTTCGGCCTCCAACGAGGCGATCAGGTCGCGGTTGAGCGCGTTGATCGGCGAGACACCACCGAAGTGGTAGTAGTGCTCGGCGACCTCGTCGAGCCGTTCCGGTGGCACACCCCTGCCGCGCGTGACGTTCTCGAGGAACGGCCGTACGTCGGCGGGCTTGTCGGGCCCGCCGAAGGACAACACCAGAACAGCATCGAAGTCTGCGCTCATCCGGTGGACCTACATGTCTTCCGGGAACCAGGTGTTGTGGCTGGCCCCGCCGTCGACGTAAACGATCGACCCGGTCGTGCCCGGCAGCCAGTCCGACAGCAGCGCGCAGATCGACTTCGCCACAACGGTTGCGTCATCGACGTCCCAGCCGATCGGGGACGCACCATCCCAGTACTCGTTGAGCTGATTGAGCTTCTTCGCGTCGCCGGTGGCCGTACCCGCGATCGCCTTGGCGGCAAGGGTTTTGATGGGGCCTGCGGCCACCAGGTTGGAGCGGATCCGCTTGGCCTCGCCCACCTCACGCGCCACATACCGATTGACCGATTCGAGGGCGGCCTTGGCCACACCCATCCAGTTGTAGTAGGGCATCGCCGTGCGCGGATCGAAGTCCATCCCCACGATCGAGCCACCCTCGTTCATCGCAGGCAACACTGCTCGCGCAAGTGCGGCATAACTCCAGGCCGACACCTGGAAGGACTGCGCCGCATCGGGCCCGGGACCTTCCAGGAACGGCTTGGCCTCGGGGCCCATCAGGGTCCTGGGCGCGAAGGCGATCGAGTGCAGCACACCGTCGATACCCTCGGGCGCAAGCTCTTTGAGCCGGTCGGCCAGCGTGCCCAGGTGCTCCTCGTCGGTGATGTCGAGCTCGACGGCGGGAGGGACCTCCTTGGGGAGTCGCTGAGCGATCCGGTCGATCAGCCGCAGGCGGTCGAATCCGGTGATGATGACCCGCGCGCCCTGCTCCTGCGCCATTGCGGCCGCGTGGAACGCGATCGAGGAATCGGTGATGATCCCGGTGATCAGGATGGTCTTGCCGTCGAGAAGTCCGCTCACTGGTGCTCCCTTGCTTTGGATGTGGGCTGTTACAGGTCAGACGGTCAGTGGCCCATGCCCAGACCGCCGTCGACAGGGATCACGGCACCGGACACGTATGCCGAATCGTCGGACGCCAGCCAGCTCACCACGGCGGCGACTTCTTCAGGCCTGCCGACGCGCGCCGCGGGGATCAGCTTCACGGCTTGTTCCTTGTATTCGTCCGGCAGTTCGGCGGTCATGTCGGTGTCGATCAGTCCGGGTGCCACGACATTGGCGGTGATCGATCGAGATCCGAGTTCGCGGGTGAGCGATCGAGCCATTCCGATCAGTCCCGCCTTGGACGACGCGTAGTTGATCTGGCCGGGGGTCCCCATCATCGCCACCGCGGATCCCAGGAAGATGAAGCGGCCGAATCGCTTGCGCAGCATGGACCGGCAGGCGGCCTTGGCGACGCGGAACGAACCGGTGAGGTTGGCGTCCACGACCCTCTCGAACTGCTCCTCGGTCATCCGCATCAGCAGGGTGTCGTCGGTGACGCCGGCATTGGAGACCAGCACCTCCACCGGGCCCTGGTGTTCTTCGATCGCCGCGAAGGCCCGGGTGATCGATTCGGTGTCGGTGACGTCGCATTCGACGCCGAACAAACCCTCGGGCGCGCCCGAACCACGATGTGTGACGGCCACTTTGTGCCCGTCCGCGGCCAGCCGTTGCGCGATCGCCAATCCGATTCCACGGTTGCCCCCGGTCACCAGAACCGACCGGGACACCTGTTCGTTGCTGTCAGCCATGACGGTCAACCTATCGCCTTGTTGTCGGTGGAGGTGTACGTGGTCCCATCAGGGCAGGCGCCGGTTGATCGCCACGGCGCTGCCGACCGCGAGGAGTACGAGCAGCGTGCCGGCGATCAGCCACGGGCGGGACGCGTCGCCGCGCCGGGTCTCGTAACCGATCTGATCCTGGAGATTGCCGTAGACCTGGTTGAGTTCATCAAGGCTCGAGGCGGTGAAGAACTTGCCCTCCGACAACTGCGCGATCTTGCGGAGCGAATCGTCGTCGACGGGCACCGGGATCCGGTCACCTTCCAGTTCGACTGTCCCACCGCGGGTTCCGAAGGAAATCGTGTTGACCGGAATCCGATCCTCTTTCGCCTTACGGGCCGCGGTAAAAGCTCCGCGGGGGTCGTCGGGGTCGTCGGGCACCGTTTCCTTGCCGTCCGACAGCAACACCACCTGCGCGGGCGGGGCACCCTTGTCGCCACCGAGTACGGCATTGAGGGTTTTGATCTGCGTGACCGCGGCGAGGATGCCCTCACCGGTCGCGGTCTTGTCGTCGAGGCGCAATTTGTCGATCGCGTCCTTGGTGGCGGCACGGTCGGGTGTCGGCGACACCAGAGTGGTCGCCGTTCCGGCGTATGAGATCAACCCCAGGTTGATGCCCTCGGTGAGTTCGTCCGCGAACTTCTTACCGGCCTCTTGAGCAGCTTTGAGCCGCGACGGGGCCACGTCGGTTGCGTCCATCGATCGGGACACGTCGATGACAAGCATCACGGTGGCCTTGTTGCGCGGCACTTTTCGGTCGGCCTGAGGACCGGCCATCGCCACCGTCAGCACCAGCAGGGCGATCACCATCAGCACGATCGGAATGTGCTGCGTCCGGCTGCGGGTCTGTGGGGCAACCGTGTTCAGCAGGTCCAGATTGGCGAACTTCAGGGCACGGTTCTGCCGTCGCCGCTGCATGTAGATGTACCCGGCCACCAAGGCGGCCACGACGAGGATGATCAGCAACCACCAGGGGGACGCGAAGTCGAACCAGCTCATCGGGTGGCCCCCGCGTTCATTCCCCGCCTCCGCTGCGCGATGAATCGCACGACGTCGGCGATCCAGTCGCGGTCGGTGCGAAGCGCCAATGTCGGTGCACCACACTGCCTCAACGCGCGCTGCACCGCCATCCGGTGATCTTCGGCGGCTCTGGCGAAATCGGCCCGCACCTTGTCGGTGATCGTCAATTCGCGGATCTGTCCCGATTCGGCATCGCGTAGCACCACCTCACCCACCGCAGGCAATTCCATGTCGCGCGGATCCAGGATCTCGACACCGAGGACATCGTGGTGACCGGACACAGCCCGCAAAGGGCGGTCCCAGTTGATCGGCCCGAGGAAGTCGCTGACCACCACGGCCAGACCCCGGCGTCGCTCGGGCCTGCGCAGGGCGTCGATCCCGGCGAACAGGTCGCCGCGCACACCGTCGTTCGCACGGGTGGTGGTGGCAATGGTCTTGAGGGTGCTCAAAGCGTGCGCCCGGCCACCGCGGGCAGGGATTCGCACCACCTGATCGCCGGTGCACACCACCGCGCCCAATCGGTTACCTCCGCCCAGAGTGAGGTGGGCGATGGCCGCGCACGCCGCCACCGCCAGATCACGTTTGGTGGTGTTGACGGTGCCGAAGTCCAGACTCGCCGACATGTCGACGACGAGCCAGGTCTCGAGTTCGCGATCGGCCACCATCTGCCGGACGTGAGCATGGGTCGTGCGGGCCGTCACCGACCAATCCATCCGGCGGACGTCATCGCCGGGCTGGTACTCGCGGGCCTCCCCCGGCTCGGTCCCCGGTCCCGGGATGAGCCCGAGGTGTTCACCCTGCAGCACCCCGTCGAGCTTGCGGCGAACCACGATCTCCAGGGTCTTGAGTGCTGCGGTCAGCTTGGGGTCTTCGAGGGTACCGGCGCCGAACGACGGGAGCGTGCTGTTATCCGCCATAGTGCGACTGGTTGCCCTGCGCCGGGTTGGCTTGCGCGGCAGCAGGTTTGGTCAGAGGACCGGGCCCCTGCGAATACGCCGGCTGGCCTTGCTGTGGCGACTGCTGCGGCGGGGCCTGTCCACCCACGGTGGGCGGGGTGGCCAGCGGCTGTGCGCTGACCTGGGGCAGACCGACCGTCTGCAACACCCGGGTGATGACGGCATCTGCATCCACCTCGTCGGCCAGCGCGTCGTAACTGAGTACCAACCGGTGGCGGAGCACGTCGGGAATGAGCTCGACGACGTCCTGGGGAATCACGTAGTCGCGGCCACGAACCAGCGCGAGCGCGCGCGAAGCCGCGACGATGCCCAGCGTGGCGCGTGGGGATGCGCCGTATGCCAGCCATCCCGCGACATCGTGCATGCCGAGCTCGGCCGGTCGCCGGGTCGCGTTGATCACTCGAACCACATAGTCGACGAGGGCGTGATGCACGAAGACATTCGCTGCGGTGTTCTGCAGGCGGACCATCGTCTCCGCGTCGAGAACGCGGGATGCCTTGGGCGGGACGTTACCCATCCGGTAGACGATCTCGCGTTCTTCCTCCACCGCCGGGTAGTCGACCAGGATCTTGAACAGGAACCGGTCACGCTGTGCCTCGGGCAGCGGGTACACGCCCTCGTTCTCGATGGGGTTCTGCGTCGCCATGACCAAGAACGGGTCGGGCATCGGATAGGTGGTGCCGCCGATGGAGACATGCCGCTCGGCCATCACCTCCAAGAGCGCCGACTGCACCTTCGCGGGTGCACGGTTGATCTCGTCGGCGAGAAGGAAGTTGGCCACCACGGGTCCGAGTTCGGTGTCGAACTCCTCACGACCCTGCCGATAGATACGCGTACCGATGAGGTCGGTGGGCACCAGGTCGGGGGTGAACTGCACTCGCGAGAAGCTGCCACCGATGACGGTCGCATACGTCTCGACCGCAAGGGTCTTTGCCACGCCCGGCACACCTTCGAGCAAGATGTGACCGCGGGCCAGGAGACCGACCAGGATGCGTTCGACCAGTCGGTCCTGCCCGACGATGACCCTCTTGACCTCGAACATCGCCTTCTCGAGCAAGGCGACGTCGGACTGCGTGAGCTTGAATTCCTCTGCCGAGGTCTTGCTGTCGTCCTGCGCTGAGGTCACCGATACCCTCCGGGGTCTGTTCGATCCTTGTACTGACTGCACCGAGGGTACTGGGCCGCCGGTGGAGCCAGCCACGTCCGGCATCTGCGGCGGGTCGACATAGGGCCCCGGGCTGGATCGATCAGATCAGGCGAGCCGCACCACGTAGGGCATCGCTCCGCTGGTCCGCAACGGCGAGATCTTCACGACGTCACCCGACTGCGGGGCCTCGATCATCGTGTTGTCCCCGAGGTAGAGGGCGACGTGCTGGCTCGCGTTGGGCCCGTAGAAGATCATGTCGCCGCGCTGCATCTCCGAGAGCGGGAACTGCGGACCCGACGTGTACTGGTAACCCGTGTAGTGCGGTAGCGAGATCCCGATGCCGGCGAACGCGTAGATCATCAGCCCGGAGCAGTCGAAGCCCACCTTGTTGTAGTCGCCGTACGAGTCGGCCACGCCACCGTCGCGGATACCGAGGGTGGGACCGTTCGCGTCACCACCACCCCACGAATAACTCACACCCAGCTGCGACATCGCGCGGTTGACCACGATCTCCACCGCAGCGGGGCCTTCGGCTCCCGGGTCGACCGTCCCCGGTGACGGGGTCGTCGGCGTGGTGGGCTCGGTCGGGGTGGTCGGGTCGACGGGGGTGGTCGGATCGGTCGGGTCGACGGGGGTGGTCGGATCGGTCGGGTCGACGGGGGTGGTCGGGGTCGTCGGCTCATCGATATCGGTGTGCGGAGGGGTCAGCGATCCGACCAGCGCAGCGAGCATCTGCTGGCTGGTGTTCAGCGCCAGCTTGCCTGCCGCATCGGCCGCAGCACGCAACGCGGCCTGGTGCGCCTGGTCCTCGATCGCGGCCTGTTGATCGGGCAGGATCGATCCCGGCGCGCCCGGTGAGGTGACAGGCGTCGGCTGTCCTCGGAGCGCCTCGAGCTGCCGCTGCGCCTCGTCACGATCGGCTTGCAGCTTCTGGCGTCGGGCGTTCTCGGCTTTGACTGCCTCGATCGCCTCGGTGATCGCGCTCTGCGCGTCGGCCTGGCGGTTCTCGGCGGTGGTGGCGGCGAACGAGGCCTGCTGTTCGGTGGCCTGCGCGGTGGCCGCGCGGTTGGCCTCTTCGTTGCGGGCCTGCTGCAGCCGGGTGATCGTCTCCTGCTGATCTTTGCTCAGCTGATCGATGACCGAGGCCCGATCGAGGACCGCACCGGGATCACCCGAGAGATAGGCCGCCATCGATCCCTGGCTGTTGCCCTGGGTGTACAGACTCCGGATGAACCCGTCGAAGTCGGTCTCCGCGAGCGCAATTGCGCCGGCAGCGCCCTGTAACGCCTCTTGGGCACCACGCACGGCGATGGCCGCCAGTCGCTGCGCTTCCCTGGCGTTCTGGAGGTCGACGAGAGCGCGGTTGACCGCTTCGCGTTTGACCGCGACGTCGCCGTCCAGGTTGACCAGGTTCTGATTTGTATCGGCGATCTGATTGATCAGTGTGGCGATCTTGTCGGCACTGCTGGGTGGTTCGGCGACCGCTGTCCCTGCGGACAACTGCCCGAAACCCACCGCGACCGCCGCGACAAACGCGACTGCCACCGATGTTCGGGCACCACCACGCCGTCGGGTGGACACGGAAAAAGGTCGACGGCGTATGCCGAATGCAGTGCGTCGCCTCACAAAGAACTCCCTCGCAGATCTGACATTGCGCCGGTCGCCGCCGAATCAGCGGCATACCTGGCCATCGCCACGATGGTGATCAACTTCCCCATTAGCACCACCGATGACATACGGAACCGTACGCCACAAGAACCCCGAAGGAAACAGTAGTCACAAATTACATTAGCGTCATTACCTGCGGAAACGCCGTGAACTCGGACAATGCCGAAGGTCACGAATTGGATATCGCAGAACTACAATCGTGTAGTTCTGGCGTCAATTCAGACGGCGGTGGCAGAAGAGCCGCCGCCGGCGCGCGGCGTGGCCTGCGACTCAGCGGCGGTGTGCACCGACGCCGGATCGGTCTCGGTGGGAGTTCCCTTGCGCAACTGCAGCTTGCGGGCCACCACCGCACCCACGGCGACCACGGCGATCAGCACGAGCGTGACAACGGTCCACGGAACCTGGGTCTGCTCGGTCATCCGGTCCAACATCTGCTCGGCTGCGACGGGCGGATTCGAAATCGTCAGATTGTCTGTGGCCTGTTCCAATTGCACTCGGCTGAACTCGTCACTTGCCGAACCGACGTAATTGCCGCCGAGAACGATGACGGTGCCGCCTGTGTCCTGCTGCAATTCGGTGGCGATGTCGCGGTAGTAGGTGATCCGGGGATACACCTTGTCCGTCACCACGAAATGCACGTCGTAGCCCTTGTCCTTCGCCTCGGCGACAACCTGCAGGATTCGCGGGGTCATCTCCGGTGGCGCCACGACTCCGTCATCGGCCAGTCCGGCCTGCAGCTCGGGCAGGTTCACGTCCGGCGGGATGATGGTCAAGCTCGGCGTGGGTGCCACGTGTTCTCCGAATCTGTGGATCGGGGGCATTGCTGGCAGAAGCCAACCTACGGCTGCACATTACGACACAATTGGGGAGTCCCAGCATCACCGCGCCTGTCCGACACACCGGACATGCCCGGAACCGACCCGGCGGCTTTACCAGTACGCTCGTACTGCTAGAATCGACGGTAGAGCGCATGCGGTGCAGCCCACTGCTTGCGTCCAGATCGGTGAAGCTGCCGACAACTACCCGGACCGGCACAGCCCCCGCCGGCCGACAACACGAAGAGTGGAGCTGACGTAAAGCGATGAGTATCGATTCCTTTGGCGCCCGCGGCACGCTGACGGTCGGTGAGAACTCGTACGAGATCTTCCGTCTGAACGCTGTCGAGGGAACCGACAAACTCCCCTACTCCCTCAAAGTTCTCGCCGAGAACCTGCTTCGCACCGAAGACGGCGCGAATATCACCAAAGACCACATCACCGCGATCGCGAACTGGGACGCCACCGCCGACCCCAGCATCGAGATCCAGTTCACGCCTGCGCGCGTGATCATGCAGGACTTCACCGGCGTGCCGTGCATCGTCGACCTCGCCACCATGCGTGAGGCGGTCAAGGAGCTCGGCGGCGACCCGAACAAGGTGAACCCGCTCGCTCCTGCGGAGATGGTGATCGACCACTCGGTGATCATCGAGGCCTTCGGCAACGCCCAGGCCTTCGAGCGCAACGTGGACATCGAATACCAGCGCAACGGCGAGCGTTACCAGTTCCTGCGCTGGGGCCAGGGTGCCTTCGACGACTTCAAGGTCGTCCCGCCCGGCACCGGCATCGTGCACCAGGTCAACATCGAGCACCTCGCACGCTCGATCATGGTCCGGCCGAACGCCGACGGCGTACAGCAGGCCTACCCCGACACCTGTGTCGGCACCGACTCGCACACCACCATGGAGAACGGCCTCGGCGTTCTCGGCTGGGGCGTCGGTGGCATCGAGGCAGAGGCAGCCATGCTCGGCCAGCCCATCTCGATGCTCATCCCCCGCGTGGTCGGCTTCAAGCTGACCGGCGAGACGAAGCCGGGCGTGACCGCCACCGACGTGGTGCTCACCATCACCGAGATGCTCCGCAAGCACGGCGTGGTCGGCAAGTTCGTCGAGTTCTACGGCAAGGGTGTCTCGGCGGTTCCGCTGGCCAACCGCGCCACCATCGGCAACATGAGCCCAGAGTTCGGCTCCACGTGCGCGATGTTCCCGATCGATGAAGAGACCATGAAGTACCTGCGGCTCACCGGCCGCAGCGAGGAGCAGCTCGCGCTCGTCGAGGCCTACGCCAAAGAACAGGGCATGTGGCTCGACGCGGATACCGAACCGGTCTTCTCCGAATACCTCGAACTCGACCTCAACGAGGTGGTCCCCTCGATTGCGGGACCGAAGCGTCCGCAGGACCGGATCGGTCTGTGGGATGCCAAGACCGCATTCCGCAAGGACATCTACAACTACGTCGAGAACGGTGATTCGGCGCATCACACCCAGCTCGACGAGACGGTGGAAGAGAGCTTCCCGGCTTCTGACCCGGCCACTCTGCAGTTCGCCGACGATGGCGCCGATCTGCCGCGCAGCCAACAGGAGATCCTCTCTGCGGCCAAGGGGGCAGAGGGACGGCCGACCAAGCCTGTCGAGGTGGAGACCGAGAACGGCAAGATGGTCCTCGACCACGGCATCGTGTCGATCGCCTCGATCACCAGCTGCACCAACACCTCCAACCCCTCGGTGATGCTCGGTGCCGGCCTCCTGGCCCGCAACGCCGTGGAAAAGGGTCTGACGTCCAAGCCGTGGGTGAAGACGTCGATGGCCCCGGGTTCGCAGGTCGTCACCGGGTACTACGAGAAGGCCGGCCTGTGGCCATACCTGGAGAAGCTCGGCTTCTTCCTGGTCGGCTACGGCTGCACCACGTGTATCGGTAACTCCGGCCCGCTGCCCGAGGCGATCTCCAAGGCCATCAACGAGAACGACCTGACCGCCACCGCGGTGTTGTCGGGTAACCGCAACTTCGAGGGTCGCATCAACCCCGATGTGAAGATGAACTACCTTGCCTCGCCGCCGTTGGTCATCGCCTACGCACTTGCGGGCACGATGGACTTCGACTTCGAGTCCGATTCCCTCGGCAACGACACCGACGGAAACCCCGTCTACCTCAGGGACATCTGGCCCTCGGGTGAGGAGATCGAGCAGACCATCACGGACTCGATCTCGCCCGAGCAGTACGCGTCGGACTACGCAGATGTCTTCAAGGGCGACGAGCGCTGGCAGAACCTGCCCACCCCGGACGGCAAGACGTTCGAGTGGGACGAGGACTCCACCTACGTGCGTAAGCCTCCGTACTTCGAGGGCATGCAGCGAGATCCCGAGCCCGTCACCGACATCAAGGGTGCACGTGTGTTGGCGAAGCTGGGCGATTCGGTCACCACCGACCACATCTCGCCTGCATCCACCATCAAGCCGGGCACTCCTGCCGCCCAGTACCTGGACTCCAAAGGTGTTGAGCGCAAGGACTACAACTCGCTTGGTGCCCGACGCGGCAACCACGAGGTGATGATCCGGTCGACGTTCGGCAACATCCGGTTGCAGAATCAGCTGCTCGACGGTGTCTCCGGCGGCTACACCCGGGACTTCACCCAGGACGGTGCGCCGCAGTCGTTCATCTACGACGCTGCGCAGAACTACGCGGCACAGAAAACCCCTCTGGTGGTGCTCGGTGGCAAGGAATACGGCACCGGATCGTCTCGTGACTGGGCGGCAAAGGGCACCTCGCTGCTCGGTGTGCGCGCAGTCATCACCGAGAGCTTCGAACGTATCCACCGGTCGAATCTCATTGGTATGGGCGTCATCCCGCTGCAGTTCCCCGAGGGCGAGTCACACGGCTCGCTCGGCCTCGACGGCACCGAGGTGTACGACATCAGCGGCATCGAAGAGCTCAACAACGGCAGCGTTCCGCAGACGGTGAAGGTGACGGCCACCAAGGACGACGGCAGCACCATCGAGTTCGATGCCAAGGTTCGCATCGACACGCCGGGTGAGGCGGAGTACTACCGTAACGGCGGCATCCTGCAGTACGTCCTGCGCAGCATGCTCAAGAGCTGACCAGAGGACTCCGCGGGTGCCCAAGGTAAGCCAAGATCACCTGGAAGCCCGGCGACGTCAGATCCTCGACGGTGCGCGCCGTTGTTTTGCCGAGTTCGGTTACGACGGCGCCACCGTGCGTCGACTCGAGGAGGCAACCTCCTTGTCCCGGGGAGCGATTTTCCATCACTTCCGGGACAAGGAGGCGCTCTTCCTCGCGCTGGCGCACGAGGACGCCGAGCGAATGGCCGACGTGGCCGCGAACGAAGGTCTTGTCCAGGTGATGCGCGACATGCTCAACCATCCCGAGGAGTTCGATTGGCTAGGAACGCGTCTGGAGATCGCCCGTAAGTTGCGCACCGACGCGGCGTTTCGTTCTGGTTGGAAGGAACGTTCCGCCGAGCTCGAGTCGGCGACACTGGCTCGCCTCGAGCGGCAGCGGACGGCCGGACGGTTGCGCGACGATCTGCCCACACGCGTTCTGGTGGCCTACCTCGATCTCATCCTCGACGGGCTCACCACCCGGCTGGCATCGGGCGCCGCGACCGACGATCTGCACGCGGTTCTGGACCTCGTGGAGGAATCGGTCCGCCGTACCCGCTGACGGCGCCGACCCTGGCCCCCGTTCATCGTGCCCCTGGCGCGGTGGACGGGGGCTTTCGCGTGCCGCGTCCACGACATCTGTTATGCCGGCCTCATGACTCCTCCGGATAACTCCTCGGCAACCGCGAGGAATGTGATAGTTCTGGTTAACATATCGCGGCCGTTCGGGCCGCCTCGTGGATTCGCTGAGCCGGAGGTCGTTGATGTTCCCGGGCAATTTTGTCGCCACCACCCCTGACAAGGTCGCCGTCGTGCGACCGGCGACCGGTGAGTCGATCACCTACGCCGAGCTCGACAGGCTATCGACCCAAGTCGCCCACTACCTGCGTGACGACCTCGGCCTCGGCCGCGGCGACAACGTTTCCATCGTCTCCAACAACGACATCCGAGTGCTCGTGATCTATTGGGCGGCAGTGCGTTCGGGGATGTACGTCACCGCGATCAACAATCACCTCACACCCGACGAGGTCAACTACATCCTCGGCGACTGCAGCGCGGTCGCCCTGTTCGCCTCCGCCGAGGTGGCCGATGCGGTCAGCGCCGCGGATCAGGTGGCCGGAGTTACGCACCGAATCGCCTGGGGTGGCGACATACCGGGCTTCGAGTCGTTCGATGAGATCCTCGCCAACGCCTCCGACGAGCCCCTGACCGACCAGCCCCGCGGCCAGGACATGCTGTATTCGTCCGGTACCACCGGCAGGCCCAAGGGCATCAAGGTACCGCTGCAGGACGGGCAGGTGAACGAGATCCCCGACCCGTACACGGCGGTGTTCTCCCTGCTGTACGGGTTCGACCAGGAATGTGTGTACCTGTGCCCCGCTCCGCTGTATCACGCTGCGCCGCTGCGTTATTGCGGCATGGTCAACTCCGTCGGGGGCACAATCGTGCTGATGGACAAGTTCGACGCCGAAGGTGCGCTCGGCCTGATCGACGAGTACCGGGTCACCCACAGCCAGTGGGTGCCCACGATGTTCATCCGCATGCTCAAACTGCCCGAGGATGTCCGCGCCAAATACGACGTCAGCAGCATGAAGATCGCAATCCACGCGGCCGCGCCGTGTCCTCCCGAGGTCAAGCAGGCCATGATCGAGTGGTGGGGCCCGGTGATCCACGAGTACTACGCCTCCACCGAGGGTGCCGGCGCCACGTTCATCAACAGCGAGGAAGCCCTCACCCACCCCGGTTCGGTGGGCAAACCCCTGCTGGGTGTGGTGCGCATCTGCGACGACGACGGCAACGAACTGCCCACCGGCGAGATCGGCACGGTCTTCTGGGAACGCGACGAACTGCCGTTCGAGTATCACAACGATCCGGAGAAGACGAAGTCTGCGCAGCACCCCGAGCACCCGGCCTGGACGACAAGCGGCGATGTCGGTTACGTCGACGCGGAGGGTTTCTTGTACCTCACCGACCGTAAATCGTTCATGATCATCTCCGGCGGAGTGAACATCTACCCGCAGGAAGCCGAGAACGTCCTCATCGGGCACCCTGACGTCTTCGACGTCGGCGTGATCGGGGTGCCCGACCCAGATCTGGGTGAGGTCGCCAAGGCATGCGTCCAGCTTGAGCCGGGCGTGAACCCGTCCCCTGAGCTGGCTCAGGAGATGATCGACTTCGTGCGGGAGCGCCTTGCGCACTACAAGGCACCCAAGTCGGTCGACTTCGTCGACGAACTCCCCCGCACGCCCACCGGAAAACTGGTGAAGCGAGAACTGCAGAAGAACTACGTCTGACCAAGGACCCGGAAGTGGTGGGTTTGTGCGGGCGCGACCTGCGCACACGCGCGCCCGAACCCACCACTTTCGGGGTTTGGGTCAGGCGAGTTCGATGAGCTCCTGGTACTCGGCGGACCAATGGTCCTCGGTACCGTCGGGCAGCAGGATCACCCGTTGCGGGTCGAGCGCTGCCGCTGCACCCGGGTCGTGGGTGACCAGCACCACCGCGCCCTTGTAGCTCCGCAGCGCGTCGAGCACCTGTTCCCGCGAGATCGGGTCGAGGTTGTTCGTCGGTTCGTCGAGCAGCAGGACATTCGCCGCCGACGAGACGAGCCCGGCAAGTGCCAACCTGGTCTTCTCACCGCCGGAGAGTGTCCCCGCGGGCTGATCGAGCTGGGGCCCGGTGAACATGAACGCGCCGAGCAGGCCTCGCAGATCTTGCTCGCCCGCGTCGGGCGCCGCATGACGGATGTTGTCCCACACGCTCGCGTTGTCGTCGAGGGTGTCGTGCTCCTGCGCGAAATAGCCGATCTTGAGTCCGTGGCCGGGTTCGAGTGTGCCGTGCTCGGCCTTCTCGGTGCCCGCCAGCAAACGCAGCAACGTGGTCTTGCCTGCGCCGTTGAGCCCGAGCACCACCACCCGGCTCCCGCGGTCGATCGCGAGGTCCACACCGGCGAAGATCTCCAGCGATCCGTACATCTTCGTCAGGCCCGACGCCATCAGCGGCGTCTTGCCGCAGGGTGCCGGCTCGGGGAACCGGATCTTCGCGGTCCGGTCGGCAACCCGCTCTTCATCGAGATTGTCGAGCATGCGTTCGGCGCGCTTGAGCATGTTCTGGGCCGCAACGGCTTTGGTTGCCTTGGCGCCCATCTTGGCCGCCTGCACCCGCAGCGCGCCCGCCTTCTTCTCGGCGTTTGCACGTTCACGCTTGCGGCGCTGTTCGTCGGTCGCCCGCGCGTCGAGGTACTTCTTCCATCCCATGTTGTAGATGTCGGGCTCGCCACGTACCGCGTCGAGGAACCACACCCGGTTCACCACGTCGGCAAGCAACTCCACATCGTGACTGATCACGATGAGTCCACCGTCGTGGTTCTGCAGGAAACCGCGCAGCCAGCCGATCGAGTCGGCGTCGAGGTGGTTGGTCGGTTCGTCGAGCAATAGGGTGGTACCCGATTTGCCGCCGCTGCCGTCTGAGGCGGCGAACAGGATGCGAGCCAACTCGATCCTTCGCCGTTGACCACCGGACAACGTCTTCAGGGGCTGCGCCAGCACTCGGTCGGGAAGGCCGAGGCTGTTGCAGATGCGGGCCGCCTCGGATTCTGCGACGTACCCGCCGAGCGCCGAGAAACGGTCTTCCAGCTGTCCGTACCGATTGACAGCTTTGTCGAGCACCTTGTCGTCGACGGCCTCGGCCATCAGTGCCTGCTGTTTCTCCAGGTCGCGCAACAGCGTGTCCAGGCCTCGCGCGGAGAGCACACGGTCCTTGGCGATGACCTCCAGGTCACCTTCCCGGGGATCCTGAGGGAGATATCCGATCTCGCCGCTGTTGGTCACCGAACCGGCGTAGGGTTCGCCTTCGCCGGCCAGTATTCGCATCGTCGTGGTCTTGCCGGCGCCGTTTCGACCGACCAATCCGATGCGGTCACCGGGTTGCACCCGTAGCGCCGGACCAGGGGCGCTCAGTAGGGTGCGTACGCCCGCGCGTACCTCGAGGTCGGTTGCCGTGATCACGACGCGCCAGTGTACGCCAAAACGATACCGTGCCCTTATGAGCGAGGCGGGCGACGACCACCACGAAGGTCGTACATATGACGTGGCAGTCGTCGGTGCGGGTCCGGCCGGTCGGGCGGTCGCCGCACGATCGGCGGCCGCGGGCCTCGACACCGCATTGGTCGATCCGGCACCGAACTGGGCCTGGCACGTCACCTACGGGGCGTGGTCCGACGAACTCCCCAGCTGGGTCGGCACGAAAGTCATTGCTGCACAGTCGGACACGGT
Source organism: Williamsia sp. R60 (assembly GCF_054063855.1). Lineage (NCBI taxonomy): Bacteria > Bacillati > Actinomycetota > Actinomycetes > Mycobacteriales > Nocardiaceae > Williamsia > Williamsia sp. R60. The sequence goes on along the minus strand of NZ_JBSSGR010000004.1, from coordinate 462,671 downwards.
CGCCGTGTTCACCCCGGGCCGCCACTTGATCGAGCGCGCGTACGTCAATCTGGACACTCGTGCGCTGCAGCAGAGCCTCGACATCTCGGCCGTGACGACCTTCGCAGACACGGCCACATCCGTGAGCTCCGACAACGTCAGCCTGCAAGATGGCCGAAAAGTGACGGCACGCACAGTCATCGATGCGCGCGGTTTGCGGGCACCACACGCGCCGGCGCAGTCGGCGTTCGGGATCTTTGTCGACAGCGAGATCGCGGCGTCCTATCTCGGCTCCGACAACGCTGTGCTGATGGACTGGCGAGGGGTCGAGCCCGGTCGAGCCCCCTCGTTTCTCTACGCGATCCCCGTGGCCGATGGTCGGGTGCTGCTGGAGGAGACCTGTCTCGCCGGCGCCCCGCCGGTGCCACTGGCAGAACTCCAGGATCGGCTACGGGGCCGCCTCGAACACGTGGGGATCACCGGGCCGACCGTCGACACCGCGCCGACCGAGCGGGTGTATTTCGCGTTGTGCGGTCACGACTCAGTGCCGCCATGGCGGTCCGATCCGCTCCTGTTCGGCGCGGCGGGCGGAATGATCCATCCGGCGACCGGATACAGCGTGGCGGCATCGTTGTCGGCGGCCGACGCAGTGGTCGACGCCATGGCAAACGAACGTGATCCGAAGGCCGCACTGTGGACCGCTCAGGCCCGCGCCGTCCATCGGTTGCGACGTCGCGGCCTGTCCTCACTCCTCGGATTGGCTCCCACCGAAGTGGTCAGGTTCTTCGACGGGTTCTTCGAGATGTCGCTCGAACGCCAGCGGACATATCTCAGTTCGCGCGACGACCTCGCCGGGGTGGCCTTGTCGATGAGTCGCATGATCGGGCTCACCGACCGCACCCTCGCCCTGCGCATCATGCGGGGTGCTGTGATTTCGCGGACCTGACGGCTTTCACGGGCGGGAGCGACTCTCAGTGGTTGGGTTCGCGGTGCAGCAGCATGCGTATCTGGACGTCGCTGCCCCGGAGTGACGACTTGAGCAGCTCCCTCACCCCGCTCACGGCGGCGCCCAGATCGTGGTCGTCGGCGGTCGGAGAAGCCGTCACCGTGATCTCGACGACAGGGGTTACGCCGTCGACATAAGACCGGACTGCCGAGGAGCGAACATGACGATGTCGTTCGAGAGACCTGGCCGCCGCCCGGGTCACGTCGGCCACGGCGATGTCGATCTCGCCGACAAACGGTTCACCCTGCGGTCGCACGGTCACCGACCGCACGCGATTCGGCGAGATGTTCGCCAACAACAGCCACGCACCACAGATCCCCAGCAGAACGGTTGCGGAAAGCAGTGCCCAGTCCCACCACGATTGTCCCGGCGCTGAGTAGATCTGATCGGTGTCGACGTTGCCTACCGCATCGGTCACCGGTCCCACGCCCGCCCAGCGGAGCAGGGCGATCAGGCCGGCCGCGGCGAGAAGCACGCCGACCAGGCCCACCGCGAGGCGGTCAAGGGCGTTCAGGGTGCGCCGCATCAGGCTCCCTCTCGTCGATCACGGTCTTGTTCGGGTGGGTGACGCCACGAAGATCCACGCTCACGCGGGGCGGTCGGGCCAACGTTGCCGTCGATGCCTCGAGGCGGTCCGAGAGGTCGCTCTCCGTCGGTGAGGTGACGAACACACGTACATGGGCGCGGCCTGACGTCACCTTGGTGGTGGCGGACACGGTGTTGTTGTCATCGAGTGCGATGGCGCTGAGCCGGCGGGCGACGTCGGTGTCGCGCGTCCACACGCCCGTGGCCCGTAGTGGTCGGTGGGTGCGACGTCGAGGCCGTACGGCGGCGTACACGAAGTAGAGCCCCACCAGCACGCACACGACGGCGACCACGACCATCCACGGTCTCCACTCGGTCCCGGAAATCCAGCGCGCAGAGGGTTCGATCCAGGCCTCGGACCGATAGTGGCCCTGGACAACGGCATACTCCCGGCCGGCAACAACGGCGAGTGCAAGCAGACCAAGCCCCAGCACAGGCGCGAGCCATCCCGCAGTCGGAAAGCTCCGCGGCGGCCCGCCCTCGGCCCTGGTGCGACCGTGCGGCGCCGCCGCCTCTGTACCCGTGTCCGGGCCGGGTTCGGCAGCGGGCACTTGGGCCAGCTCCTCCCCCAGCAACATCCTCGATTGGACGACCTCGGTGACCTCGACATCCACTCGCGCCGGCCGGCGTCCGGTCAACCGGGTGACAACCTCGATGACGTGTTGCTGAACCCGCTCGGCGACATCAACTGCCGGCATCGGCCAGCTCACCGCGATCTCCACGGTGATCGCCGGATGGCGCGGATCGGAATCAGCAAGGGCGCGAGGGAGATTGCGACCTGTGAGTGACCCCAACGTCACCGAGTACGGCACCACGCCGTCGACCTCGAGCGCCGCCTGACGGGCGATCTGAGAGATCACGCGCGATTCGATCTGCAGGGAGCCTCGGTGCTCGGGGGCCGGTAGGTGGGAACCGCCGACGCGCTCGGCAGTTGCCGCCTCAGCCACGGCCTTTGCTCCGTAACAGTGCACCGAGGTCGATGCGGCCGTCACGATGGGCGCCGACGGCCACGCCGATGGCCGCGAACACCACCGCGACCATCAGGCCGGAGAAACCTCCGGTGGTGACCGCCAGGGCGAACAGCAGGCCGACGAAAAGCCCGATCACGGAATTGTTCATGATTGACTCGTTTCTGTGGATGTACCCCGGCCGCTATCTGCAACTGCGACTCGAAAGTCCTGGCGCGCAACAACATCTTCGACGACGACGGTGTAGCCGATCGCTCCCGGCGCGGCCGACACCGCGGCCGCACGGACGTTGCGGGCCACCCCTGCGACGTCGACATCGAGGTAGGTGACCACATGGATTTCGACGCCGGAACGGCCGACTCGCACACCGTTCACCCGCCGGCCGGGCAGATGTGTGGCGATCTCCCCGAAGGTGCCCGCGTGCAGGTCTGCCACGCCGTCGACAGACAGCACCCGTTCACGGATGAGCACTGCGGAGGCCGCTGTGACTGTCACTGGACCCGCGGTGTCTGGCCGTCGAGCGCGGTGGTCGGATCGTCGGTGTCGAGGTGAACGTCGTGCACGGTCACGTTCACCTCGGTGACCTCCAGACCCGTCATCTTCTCGATCGCTTCGATCACGTTGGTCCGGATGGATTCGGCAAGCTGGTGGATCGCCACGCCGTAGTAGGCAACCAATCCGACATCGACTGCGGCCTGCTTCTCGCCGACTTCCACCGACACGCCCTGGGTGACGTCGGCAGCGGTCCCCGGCAGACTTTCGCGTAGTTTGCCGACCGCACGCGCTGCGCCACCGCCGAGGTCGTAGACGCCGTCTATCTCACGCGTCGCGATCCCGGCGATCTTGGCCACCACGACATCGGCGATCGACGTCTTGCCTCCCGCATCGCTCTGATCGGGACCACGGCCGTCGTCGGTGTGACTGAGTTCATCCCTGGCGGTGGTCGGCTCGTCATCCTGCCTGGACGTCGCGCTGGTCATAAGGTGCTCCCTCGTCGGTTTGGTGTCCGGATGGCAGACCGGGTGATCTGCTCTCCCACCTCTTTGACGGGTTGAGAACCGCATGTTGCACGCACGACTTTCTGGCACGCTGAACAAATGGATGCGCCCGCCGAAGAATCATTGATTCGCGCGGCTGCGCTGGGCGATCGCCAGGCGTTCGACCAGCTGATGCGGTGTCACCTGACGCCCGTCCTTCGATACACGACCCGACTGACCGGATCTCCGACAACAGCGGAGGACATCACTCAGGAGACGTTCCTCGCCGCGTGGCGCGGATTGGACCGGTTCGGCTTCCGGTCGAGCTTTCGCACATGGCTGTTCACCATCGCCTCGCGCAAGACGGTCGATCTCCAGCGACGGCAGAGCGCGATCGTGATTTCCGACAACACCTTCGAGGCGATGGAAGGGCGGTCCCCCGGCCCAGCTGCTCGCACGGTTGAACACTCGTTTCTCGTCGCACTCCAGACCGAGCTCGGCAGGCTCGGCTACCAGGCGCGCGCATGCTGGTGGCTACGGGAGGTCGAAGGCCTGTCGCACGATGAGATCGCCACGGCGCTCGCCATCTCGCGCGGCTCGGTGCGTGGACATCTGCAGCGTGCACGATCACAGTTGGCTGTACGACTCGCCGCGTGGGGACCCGACGGCTCCGATGTTCACGAGGCCCGATCACCCGGACGCATCCGGCATCAGATCCCGCGACCGACGACGGAAGGAAGGCGAGATGACAGTCCAGCGCCCCGATGAAGCGGATACCTGGATCAGCGATGCCGCCGCCCACCTCGCGCACGGCGACGAGGGAGTGGTCCTGGAACGGCTCGGACCCAGGCTTCGGTCGGCCACGCGGTTGGGTGTCCCGATCGTCACCGACGATCCCGGCATCGAGATCAACGAGCGCGCGATCCGCCAGCTGCTTGCCCGCGCGATCGACCGATCATGTCGACGCGACGTCGCCGCGATCCACATCACCACCGACCACGGATCCGTCCGCAGGATTCGCGTGGAGATGGTCGCCCGGTACGGCGATCAGATCGGCGCGATGAGCGAGCAGGTCCGTGAGGCCGTCCGCGGCCGGCTCGGGTCACTACGGATCACGGTGGCCGACTGCGTCGACGTCACGTGGGTGGACGTCCAACCGGTTGACCCTGCGAGCCCGGCAGATCAGCCGCACTCCATCCCCGGGTGACGTCAGAGTCGGGGATCCACCGGCTCACTCTCCAGCGCCAGGATCGCGAAGACACACTCGTGGATGCGCCAGAGTGGCTCAGAGCGTGCCTGGCGGGCGAGGGCCTCACGTCCCAGTTGGTACTCGCGCATCGACATGGACCGCTTGTGCCGCAGGTCACGTGACCGGAGGGTCGGCAGATCATCGAGGTAGCTGGGTCCGTAGACCATCCGCAGGTACTCGCGACCGCGAACCTTCACACCAGGATCGATCAGCTTGCCGCCGACACGGGTGAGGTTCCCGGCCGGTTTGACGACCATCCCTTCGGATCCGGCCGCGGTCAGCTCCTCCCACCACCGAGCTCCTTCCAGACACGAGGTCTCCGAGCCGGTGTCGACCACGATGTGCCGGGTCGGCCGGAAGAGAACAGGGTCGGCCGCAGCGAGCCGCGCGGCCACCTCGAGGTGCCAACCGTGCGACGACCCGCCGTATTCGCTTGCGGCACTCGCCAGTACCTCGAACGGCGCAAGCGACACGGTGTCCGGCCGCGCGTCGACATCGACGTAGCGAAGATACGCATCGGTGTACGCCTCCACATCCGCACGCCGTTTCGCGTTCGCGTCGATCATGGTCTGGACATCCAGACCCCGGTCTGCGGCCCTCGCCAGTTCTGCGCCGAGTGCATGCAGCTCGGGGCGCGCCGCTGCCGAGACAGAGGCGAACTGGTCGCGGATCAGGCCTTCCCCCTTGACGTTCCATGGCAGCAACTCGGCATCGAGCATCAGCCAGTCGGAGTCGAGCTCATCTAACAACTCAGCGCACGCTCGCCGGATTCGGACAATCAGTTGCTCCGTGACCGACGGATCGAAGAAGCTGCGGCCGGTCCGGGTGTAGATCGCGCCACTGCCCTGTGTGACGCCGAACGCCCGCGCCGCGGCTGACTCGTCCTTCGCGACCACGATGATCGCCCGGGAACCCATGTGCTTTTCCTCGCAGACAACCTGTGAGACACCGCGTTGTCCGTACGACTCGAACGCTGCACGGGGGTCCTCCAGCAGATCGGCCCGCCCGGGAGAAACCGGGGCCATCGTCGGCGGCAGGTACCGGATCCAGCGTGGATCAACCGCGTACCGCGACATCACCTCCAATGCGGTGGCGGCGTTCTCCTCCCGGACGGTGATCGGTGGCCCGAATCCGGTGTCGATGATCCGCTTACCCACCACATCCGACAGGTTCAGTGTGGTTCGCACGCGGACGTCCGCGCGTGTGGTCCCGAAACCCATCGGTCGGCCGGGGTCGAAGTAGGTCTGCTCGGCAGGGACGGCCGACAAGACCATCTCCGGATAATGCAGCGCCGTCAATCGACCCCCGAACACGCACCCGGTGTCCAGACACATCGTGTTGTTGATCCATGCCGCGTCCGGGACCGGGGTGTGGCCGTAGACCACCCGTGCCGAACCTCGATAGTCCGCTGCCCAATCGAGCCGTACGGGGAAACCCCAACGATCGGTCTCCCCGGTCGTCTCGCCGTACATCGCCTTGTCGCGGACGCGGCCCGATGCCCGCCCGTGGTACTTCTCTGCCAGCCCGGCGTGGGCGACGACGAGCCGGCCGTCGTCGAACACGTAGTGCGACACAAGGGAATCGAGGAAGTCGACAACCTCCCGGGTGAACTCGGGTGGCTGCGCGTCGAGTTGCGTCATGGACTCCGCAAGACCGTGGGTCAGCGCAATCGGCTGCGCGTCTCGGGCGCGACCGCTGTCGCTGACGAAGGACGCGGAGCAACTTGTCCTCGTGATTTCCGCGCACGCAGAACGCATTGCCCTGGCGAACCATCGACATGACCAGTCGCAGGACAGCCGGAGTGTCCGGGCCACGGTCCACCAGATCCCCGACGAAGATCGCTGTCCGTCCGGGCTCGGGCGGTACGGCGCCGACAACGGTGCCGTCCGTGTCGGTCTGCAGACGCCACCCGATCTTGCCGAGCAGCGTGGTCAGCTCGGTGAAGCAGCCGTGGACGTCACCGATGATGTCGAACGGGCCGTGCCGATCGTTGAGGTTGCTGAACAAGGGGGTACGCACGATGGTCGCGGCATCGATGTCCGCTACACCATCGAGCTGATGGACGTGTCGAAACCCTTCTTTGCGCAAGCCCTTCCGATTGCGCTGCAGGTGCGCGTACTGGCGTTCGACAACACCGACCGTGATGTCTGTTCGATCGCAGGCACGCCCCCGCAGCTCGTCCGGAGGGACGTCCAGGACGATGGCGACAGGTAAGACGTCATGGGCCCTCGCCAGAGCGACAAGCCGCTTGCGGTCCTCGACGCGGACGCTGGTCGCATCGATCACGGTGAGGCGCCCGGCCGCCAATCGTTTGCCCGCAACCAACTCGAGCACCTCGAACGCGTCGCCGGTCGCCTCCTGTGACGTGGGGTCATCGGCGACCAGGCCTCGGAACCGATCGGACGACAACACCTCTGTCTCACGAAAGTTGTTGGCTGCGAACGTCGACTTACCTGCGCCGGTGACACCGACGAGCACCACGAGAGACAGTTCGGGAATTTCGAGTACCGTCATCGCTGGACCTCCCGTGCCTCTGCGTCGATCCGTCGGAAGACTGCCAGCTGACTCGATGAGCCCACATCCATGTCCATCTCTCCGATCGCGCTCACCGTCACCGAATACCGGTACTCGTCGGCCACGCGTTCACACCAGTGCTCGAACTCGGCGCGGCTGAACTCGAACCGGTGATCAGGATGGCGGAACTCGTTGCCGCCCAGCCCATAGAGAGCGTTGTAGTCGCGGTTGGGAGTCGTGACGATCACCGATGACGGAGCCATGGTCTCGAACACGGACGACTCGACTGTGTCGAGGCGATCAGGCTCGACGTGCTCGATCACCTCCATCAGCACCACTGCATCAAATCCTCGGCACCGGTTGTCCGAGTACATCAGCGACGACTGCCACAGTTCTACCGCTGCGAACCTGGACAACGAGTCACTGGCCCGGCCAAGGGCGGCAACCGACACATCCACTCCTGCCAGTCGGCCGATACCCGGCTCGGTGACGAGCTCCCGCAAGAGGCTGCCTTCACCGCATCCCGCGTCGAGGACCGACCGCGCGCCGACCATACGAAGCGCGTCGACCACTGCGGTACGGCGCAGCTCCTGCATCGATGTGCGGCGTTTCGGCAGTGGTTCGTGTGACGCGGTGTCGGGTATCAGCCGTGCCAGCGCGTCGTTGGTGAGCGAATGCAATCCCTTCAGGTACCGCCTTGTGATCTGTTCGCGCGCAGGATGGTTCGACAGCCAGCGCGAACTCAGGCGCAACAGTTTGTCGACCTCGTCGTCACCGATGAAGTAGTGCTTGTCCGATGCGAGCGCCGGGATCAGCACGTATATGTGTGACAGCGCATCGCGCAGCGTGAACTCGCCACTCATCTGCAACTGCACAAACCGGGACGGGCCCCACTCAGTCGGCTGCAAAACGGTGGCAGTGGAAAGCACCGCCCAGCCAAGCGGTTCGAAGAAGTCGTGGGTGAGATTGGCGCCGCCGGTGGTGGGCACCGAGCTCACCGTCACCTGCAGCTGCCACACCGTGTCGACCAGGTCAGGGCGGTGTGCGCAGCGGCCGCCGAGCGCATCGGACATCACCTTGGCCATCGCGACCATCAGTCGAGACGATCCCGCGTACGGCAGCGTGTTCACGTAGCGGTCAGCAGCCCCCAGCGTGGACCGTGACGGGTCTTCACCCCCGACGTGAAGAACCGCGCGGCATCGCGAGGTGTCCGCGACCGGGTAGAAAACGGTTGCGGTTCCACTGGAGGTGGCGAATTGCTGGACCCGGTCGGGGTGCTTGTGCAGCAGGAACCCGAGATCGGTCGCAGGAATGCGGTGATCAGACGATGATCCGGTCGTTTCGATGGTCAGCAACACTCTGAGAACAGTATCGGTGACCACAACCGATTTACGACGATCCGAACTCGGCGATCGACGTCATCTGCGTCGGCGGAGTTCGCGCCATCGCTCCACCATCGCCTCGACATCCACGGTGCGGGCGATCACATAGGACGCCGGCCCGAGACTCGGCGCGAGCCGATCACGCCGGACCCGGCGATTGAAATCTTCGAGGACATGACGCACCGCCGACTCCTCACGGAGGGAGGCAAGCGATTCCGGAAACCCTTGGGCCTCCCGGCGTAACTGAAGCGTCGGAGGCAACAGCGCCGAGCTGTCAAGGTTCTCTTCCCTGATCTTGCGCTTCGCCCACCATTCGGGGTCGTCGGCATCGCTGAGATCAAGAGGGCGGCCGGCACCGCGCAGGTTGTCGAACTCACCGCGTTCTTGTGCTTCCCGGATCAACCGATCGATCCGGGTCTCGAACGTTTCTGCCACTGCCCCAGAAGGGTCAGACGGTGAAGCCGAGCGCGCGCAGCTGTTCGCGGCCGTCGTCGGTGATCTTGTCCGGGCCCCACGGCGGCAGCCACACCCAGTTCAGTTCGATGTCGGTGCACAGCCCGGATGTCACCAGGACCGACCGGGTCTGATCCTCGATCACGTCGGTCAACGGGCAGGCCGCCGAGGTCAGTGTCATGTCAATCTTGGCGACCGCATCATTGGTGACGTCGAGTCCGTAGACCAGGCCGAGGTCGACGACATTGATACCGAGTTCGGGGTCGACCACATCGCGCATGGCCTCCTCGATGTCCTCGATCTTCGGCAGAGAGGTCTGAACTTCCTCAGGCGCCTTGATCTCTGTCGGCGGGGCTTGATCGCTCATGCTGACTCCCTAGCGGAATTGTTGTTGTCGGCCGGTGCTTCTCTGTTGACCACCGTCTGTGCCAACGCGTCTTTGAATGCCATCCATCCCAGGAGCGCGCACTTGACGCGCGCCGGGTACTTGCTCACTCCGGCGAAGGCGATTCCGTCGCCGATGACCTCTTCGTCGCCGTCGACAGTGCCCCGCGACGTCATCATCTTGTTGAACGCATCGACGGTCGCCAGGGCTTCTTGGACGTTCTGGCCCACCAGCTGCTCGAAGAGCACCGACGTGGACGCCTGTGAGATCGAACATCCCTGGCCGTCGTACGAGACATCGGTGATCTTGTCTCCGTCGTCGGAGAGCTGGACTCGCAAGGTGACCTCGTCCCCGCACGTCGGGTTGACGTGGTGGACCTCGGCACCGAACGGGTCACGCAGACCTCGCCCCTGCGGGTGCTTGTAATGATCGAGGATCACTTCCTGATACATCTGCTCCATCCGCATCAGGCACCGACCCCGAAGAACTCCTTGGCACGGACGATCGCCTTGGCGAGCGCCTCGACCTCGTCGAGGGTGTTGTACGCGGCGAACGAAGCGCGCGCTGTCGCGGCGACCCCGAATCGCTTGTGCAGCGGCCACGCGCAATGGTGACCAACTCGGATCGCGACACCCTCGTCATCGAGGATCTGCCCGAGATCGTGCGCGTGGATGCCGTCGACCACAAAGGACACCGCACCTCCGCGCCGATCTGCGGTGGCCGGCCCGATGATACGTACTCCGTCGATCTCCGCCAGCGCCTTCAAGGCTGCTTCGGTCAGCGAATGTTCGTGTGCCGCAACGGCCGCCATACCCAGTCCCTGCAGGTAGCGCACGGCGGCGCCCAAACCGATGACCTGAGAGGTCATCGGAACGCCGGCCTCGAACCGTTGGGGCGCCGGCGCGTAGGTGGAGACCTCCATGGTGACGGTCTCGATCATGGAGCCGCCCGTGATGAAGGGCGGTAGCTCGGCGAGCAACGCACGCTTGCCGAACAGCACACCGACACCGGAGGGACCGAACATCTTGTGGCCGGAGAAGGCAGCGAAGTCCACGTCGAGCTCGGTGAAGTCCACCACCATGTGGGGAACCGACTGGCAGGCATCGAGAACCACGAGGGCACCGACAGCGCGAGCGCGACGAACCAATTCCGGGACGTCGGCGATGGCGCCGGTGACGTTCGACTGATGGGTGAACGAGACGACCTTGACCGAATCGTCGAGCACCAGTGAGTCGAGGTCGATCCGGCCGTCGTCGGTGACGCCGTACCAGCGCAGCGTTGCCCCGGTCCGGCGGCAGAGTTCTTGCCACGGAACGAGGTTCGCGTGGTGTTCGAGTTCGGTGATCACCACGGTGTCGCCGGGTCCGAGTGGTTTGCCGCCCAGGACGCCCGCGCTCCGCTCGTCACCCAAGGTGTACGTCACCAGATTCAACGACTCGGTGGCGTTCTTGGTGAAGACCAACTCGTCGAACTGGGCACCGACGAACTCGGCGATGATCGCGCGTGCGTTCTCGTACGCGTCGGTGGCCTCTTCGGCCAGCTGGTGTGCGCCGCGGTGAACCGCAGCGTTACGGGTCACCAAGAACTCGCGCTCGGCGTCGAGGACCTGTACCGGTCGCTGGCTGGTGGCCCCCGAGTCGAGGTAGACGAGCGGCTTGTCGTCCCGCACGGTCCGTCCCAAGATCGGGAAGTCGGCACGGACCGCGGTCACGTCCAGCGCGGTGACCTCATGCGATGTCGGGGCTACAGCCTGATCGATGCTCGTCACGTCTGGCCTCCTGGAAGTTCGAACCTCAGGCGTTCGCAGCCTGGGTGAATCGGATGTATCCGTTTTCTTCGAGCTCGTCGGCGAGCTCGGGTCCACCGGATTCGACGATCCGGCCACCGACGAACACATGCACGTGGTCGGGCTGGATGTAGCGCAGGATCCGGGTGTAGTGGGTGATCAGGAGCACGCCACCGTTCTCGTTCGCCTTGAAGCGGTTCACGCCCTCGGAGACCACGCGCAATGCATCGACGTCGAGGCCTGAGTCGGTCTCGTCGAGGATGGCGATCTTCGGCTTCAGCAGCCCGAGCTGCAGGATCTCGTGGCGCTTCTTCTCGCCACCGGAGAAGCCTTCGTTCACGCTGCGCTCGCCGAACGACGGATCGATCTCGAGTTCGGTCATGGCCTCTTTGGTCTCTTTGACCCAGTGACGCAACTTCGGTGCCTCACCGCGCACGGCGGTGGCAGCGGTCCGGAGGAAGTTCGACATCGACACACCGGGAACCTCGACCGGGTACTGCATCGCGAGGAAAAGACCGGCCCGGGCGCGCTCGTCGACGGTCATCTCGAGCACGTCCTCACCGTCGAGGGTGATCGAACCCTGGGTGACCTCGTACTTCGGGTGACCGGCGATCGCGTAGGAGAGCGTCGACTTGCCCGACCCGTTGGGGCCCATGATGGCGTGGGTCTTGCCCGACTCCACGGTCAGGTTCACACCTTTGAGAATGGAGATCGGTTCGGCGTCGGTGTCGGTCTGCTTCACGTTGACGTGCAGATCGCGGATTTCCAAAATGGCCACGGTTATCGAATTCCTTGCTGGTATGGGCTGAAGTGTTGGGGCTGGGTGCGGCTCAGGCGCCTGCGACCTCGAGTTCGGCTTCCACAGCCGCCTCGAGACGCTCGCGCAGTTCCGGCACACCGATCTTGGCGATGACCTCACCGAAGAACCCGCGGACCACCAGTCGGCGGGCCTGGTCCTCGGGAATGCCACGAGCCTGGAGGTAGAACAGCTGCTCGTCGTCGAATCGGCCGGTGGCACTTGCGTGTCCGGCTCCGACGATCTCGCCGGTCTCGATCTCCAGGTTGGGGACGGAGTCGGCGCGGGCGCCGTCGGTGAGGATCAGATTGCGATTGAGTTCGAAGGTGTCGGTGCCCTCGGCCTCGGCTCGGATCAGCACGTCGCCGACCCACACGGTATGGGCTTCGCGGCTGCGGTCACCCGCGACGCCCTGCAACGCGCCCTTGTAGACGACGTTCGACCGGCAATGCGGCTGCGAGTGGTCCACCAGCAGGTGCTGTTCGAGATGCTGTCCGGCATCGGCGAAGTACAGGCCCCACAGTTCCGCGTCGCCGCCGGGACCGTCGTAGTGCACCACCGGGCTCAACCGGATGAAGTCTCCGCCGAGGCTGATCGCGAAGTGCCGGAGCACCGCGTCACGTCCGAGCCGGGAATGGTGGGCTGCGACGTGGACCATGTCGTCGGCCCAGTCGTGGATGTTCACCACAGTCAGGTGCGCGCTGTCGCCGATCACGAACTCGATGTTCTCGGCGTACGTGCCGCTGCCCCGCTGGTCGATGACCACCACGGCCTTCGCGAAGGCACCGAGCCGGACCTGGACATGACCGAACGCGGTCTCGCCCTCGCCCGGGCCGTCGATGGTGACCGTGATCGGTGAGGCGATCTCGGTCTCCTTGTCCACGGTCACGACCGTGGCTTCGGTGAACGACGAATACGCCTGTGCAGCAATGCGATCGAAGGGAACGCCACCCTGTCCCAGCCGGGCGTCGTCGCGCCCTACGGTCTCGACGCGAGCTCCCTCCACCAGACCGTCCACGGTGACCGTGGCCTGTCCGGTCGGCTGCGCCGAGCCGTCGTGCAGTCCACGAAGGCGCCGGAAGGGCGTGAAGCGCCAGGCCTCGTCCTTCGACCGCGGGATCTCGAATGCGTTGACGTCGAACGAGGTGAACTGCTCACCCTTGTTGACCGCCGGGCCCTGATTCTCGCCGGAGACAGCGCCGATCACACCAGTGGGAGAACTCATCCGACCGAACCCTCCATCTGCAGCTCGATCAGACGGTTCAGCTCGAGGGCGTACTCCATGGGCAATTCCTTGGCGATGGGCTCGACGAACCCACGGACGACCATGGCCATGGCCTCGTCCTCGGTGAGGCCGCGGCTCATCAGGTAGAACAGCTGATCGTCGCTGACCTTGGAGACGGTGGCCTCGTGACCCATCGTGACGTCGTCCTCGCGGATGTCGACGTACGGGTAGGTGTCACTGCGCGAGATCTGGTCGACCAGCAACGCATCGCATTTCACGGTCGACCGGCTGCCGTGCGCGCCCTTGTTGATCTGGACCAGCCCACGGTAGGAGGCCCGGCCACCGCCACGGGCAACCGACTTGCTGACGATGTTCGACGACGTGTTCGGCGCGAGGTGCACCATCTTGGAGCCGGTGTCCTGGTGCTGGCCCGGTCCGGCGAATGCCACGGACAGAACCTCGCCCTTGGCGTGCTCGCCGGTCATCCACACGGCCGGGTACTTCATGGTGACCTTCGAGCCGATGTTCCCGTCGACCCACTCCATGGTGGCGCCCGCCTCGGCCTTGGCCCGCTTGGTGACCAGGTTGTAGACGTTGTTCGACCAGTTCTGAATGGTGGTGTACCGGCAGCGACCACCCTTCTTCACGATGATCTCGACCACGGCCGAGTGCAGCGAGTCGGTCTTGTAGATCGGCGCGGTGCAACCCTCGACGTAGTGCACGTATGCACCTTCGTCGACGATGATCAGGGTGCGCTCGAACTGGCCCATGTTCTCGGTGTTGATCCGGAAGTAGGCCTGCAGCGGGATGTCGACGTGCACACCCGGGGGGACGTAGATGAAGGATCCACCGGACCAGACGGCGGTGTTCAACGCGGAGAACTTGTTGTCGCCGGCCGGGATGACCGTTCCGAAGTACTCCTGGAACAGTTCGGGCTGCTCACGCAGGGCCGTGTCGGTGTCGAGGAACAGCACACCCTGGGCCTCGAGATCCTCGCGGATCGAGTGGTAGACGACCTCGGACTCGTACTGAGCTGCCACACCCGACACCAGACGCTGCTTCTCGGCCTCGGGGATGCCGAGCTTGTCGTAGGTGTTCTTGATGTCCGCGGGCAGGTCGTCCCAGGTGGCTGCCTGCTTCTCGCTGGAGCGGACGAAGTACTTGATGTTCTCGAAGTCGATGCCGTCGAGGTTCGAGCCCCAGTTCGGCATGGGCTTGCGCTCGAAGATGGACAACGCCTTCAGACGTGCGGCGAGCATCCATTCGGGCTCGCTCTTCTTCGCCGAGATGTCGGCGACCACGGCTTCGGAGATGCCGCGCTTGGCGCTGGCGCCCGCGACGTCGGAATCCGCCCAGCCGTACCCGTACGCGCCGAACGAATCGATCGTCTCTTCCTGCGTCAGCACTGCCGCAGCGGCAGTTGCCTGTGTGGGTGTCGGGTCTGTGACCGTCATGAGTGACTCCTTCCGGAGGCTGCCGGTGCCGACGCGGGCTGGGCGTCGACCTGATTTGCCACCTGCGGATTCGCAAGCGGCACATGAGTGGTGCATGCGCAGTCGCCGTTGGCGATGGTCGCCAGACGCTGCACGTGTGTACCGAGGACTTTGGTGAAGACCGCTGTTTCGGCCTCGCAGAACTCAGGGAACTCCGCTGCCACATGTGCGACCGGGCAGTGGTGCTGGCAGATCTGCACACCATTACCAACGCGCCGGGTGGTCGCAGAAAATCCCGCTTCGGTCAAAGCCTCGGCGATTTCTTGCGCGGTGCCCTCCCGATCGGCGGCAGAATCCCCTGCCACCGGCACATCGGCCACGATCTGCTCGGCACGCTCTAGGGCGAAGTCCTCGACCGCTGCGTCGCCACCGATCCGCCGCAGACGCCGCATCACCGCGCCTGCGAGGTCGTCGTAGGCGTGCTTGAGACGACCGCGACCTGCGGCGGTAAGCTGGAAGTGCTTGGCGGGACGACCCCGGCCCCGTTGGGCGTAGCGGGGGGCTGCGGTCGCGACGACGTCGCCCGAGGCGATCATGGCGTCGAGATGGCGGCGGACCGCGGTGGGAGTGATCCCGAGTGCTTCTGAGATGTGACCTGCGGTCACCGGGCCCTGTTCGAGGATGAGGGTGACCACCGCGGACCGGGTCTGTCCGTCGTGGGTGACCGGGACCGGGCTGTGCACGTCGTCCGCGATGTGGATTGCCGGCGCAGCGTCGATCGATGCCACGTCCGGGGCATGCGAGATTTCGTGAGCCGTTTTCACAACACAAGTGTTACCGAATTACGAGACGATTTCCACCAAGGGTGCCCTTGCCTGGTCGGGCCGACCCTTTCAGGGCCACTTTTCCCGACCATCCAGGCGGCGATGATCAACGAACATGCAGGCCCGGGCCGCTGCCCATGAGCGACCACTACAGTCTCTGCTGTGCCGGAAACCACAGTCACCGAACCCGAGCCGAAGGCATCGGCGCCGGCCCGATCGACCCCTGTGCGTACCGGTTTCCGCCGATCCCTCGATTACCTGGGGCTTCGGAACGGGGACGGCCCGCCTGACCGCGACGCCACCGGCGACTACGGGCTCACCGTTGCGCGACTGCACGGCGACGAGGGCGAGGTGGGCCCACTCAACCGCGAGGAGTCCAAGCGACTGCTGCGGATTCGCCTGTTCGGCGCAACCGGCGCGGTGCTGGTTCTGGTCGGCTCACTGGGGACCGGTGCACTGCCGGTGCTGCAGAACCCACTTGCCGGTGCTCGCGTGCTGTCGCTGCCGTCGCGAATGTGGCCCACAGCGCTGACCTTCTCTCTCGCGGGCACCGTGATCCTCGTCCTCGCGTGGCTTCTCCTCGGCCGATTCGCAGTCGGCCGAGTGGGCGGCGACGTCATGAAAGGGCATGCCCCGCCGAGACGAATGACCCGCCGGCAAGCCGACCGCACGTTGCTGGTCTGGCTGATGCCCTTCGTCGTGGCCCCGCCGATGCTCAGCAAGGACGTCTACTCCTACCTCGCGCAGAGCGAGATCGCCGCCCGCGGCCTCGATCCCTACGTCGTCAGTCCCGCCGCCGGACTGGGCATCGACCACGTCTTCACCAGATCGGTCCCCAACCTGTGGCGCGAGACGCCTGCGCCCTACGGGCCGCTGTTCCTGTGGCTCGGCGACAACATCACCCACGTCACCGGCGAATACATCCCCGCGGCGCTGGTGGCGCATCGGGCGCTTGCCCTGTTCGGCGTGGGCCTGATCGTGTGGGCCCTGCCGCGACTGGCGAAGCGGTGCGGGGTGTCGCCGGTGGCCGCGCTGTGGCTGGGAGCGATGAATCCCCTGCTCATCCTGCATCTGGTGGGCGGCATCCACAACGAAGCCCTGATGCTCGGGCTGATGCTCGCGGGTATGGAACTGTGCTTCCGGGGACTCGACTCACCCGAACGGCTCCGAAGACCCGGTTCAGTGTGGCCCAGCCGGGCCGGGCTGCTGCTGATCGCAGGCGCCGTCGTGATCGCCGCCTCCTGCATGATCAAGATCGCGTCCATCCTGGCCTTCGGATTTGTCGGCATCGCGCTGGCCCGTCGGTGGGGAGCGACCCTTCCGGCACTGCGGCACGCGCCTCCCCGCGAGTACTGGCAGCGGTCCAGACGCAGTCTCGGAGCGTTGTCGGCGTCGGCCGCGTTCCTCGGCGTCATCCTGGTCGCGGTGATGGTGGCGATCTGTGTGGGCACCGGTCTCGGCTTCGGATGGACCAAAACCCTTTCCACCGGCGACGTGGTGCGCTCGTGGATGTCCATGCCCACGTTCTTGTCGGTGACGACCGGACGGATCGGGGTCTTGCTCGGCCTGGGCGACCACACCCAGGCAATGCTCGATGTCGCGCGCCCGGCCGCACAGGCGGTTGCTGCAGTCCTCGTCGTGCGCTGGCTCCTGGCGGCCCTGGCCGGCCGATTGCACCCGGTCGGCGCACTGGGATTGGCGATGGGAACCGTCGTGCTGTTCTTCCCCTTTGTGCAGCCGTGGTACCTGCTGTGGGCCATCATCCCGCTCGCCGCATGGGCGACCGGTCGGTGGTTCCGGATCATCTCGGTGTCGATCTCGGCGATCATCTCCGTCGTGGTGTTGCCCACCGGGGCGGGCACCCGCGGCTTCCAGCTGGCCGAGGCAATCGTCGCCGCGGTCCTGTTGGTGGCCGTTCTCACAGCCCTGTTCTTCGAGGAGATGCCCTGGCAGCGCCGGCGGCGCGCCAAAGTCGCCCAGGCGGCACCGGCCGCGGTCGACGACTGATCGCCGACGCCGCCGTTTTCGCCTCACCCGTGTACCGAGCCGGGCCGACGGGCGCTTACTCTTGGTGGTTGTGAGCAGCCCGTCGTCCGCCCCCGGTATCGCCGGCGTCGGCGTCGATGGACCCGCGCTGTCGGTCAAGGGACTTGTCAAACGCTTTGGTGACACCACTGCCGTGGGCGGACTCGACCTCGAACTGCAGCGCGGCGAGATCCTGGCAATCCTCGGTCCGAACGGAGCGGGTAAGACCACCACCGTCGAGATCTGCGAGGGTTTTCAGGCCCCGGACGAGGGCGAGGTGAGTCTCCTCGGTCTGGACCCACTCGCCGACAACGATCAAGTGCGAAGCCGGATCGGTGTGATGCTCCAAGGTGGCGGAGCGTATCCGGGCGCCCGGGCCGGCGAGATGCTGCGCCTGTGCGCGTCGTACTCCGCTGACCCCATCGACACGGACTGGCTCCTGGAGAACCTCGGACTCGTCGACGCCCAGCGCACCTCCTACCGGCGGCTGTCCGGTGGGCAGCAACAACGACTCGCACTGGCCTGCGCGCTGGTGGGTCGTCCCGAAGTGGTGTTCCTCGACGAACCGACTGCCGGCATGGACGCCCACGCCCGGATCATGGTGTGGGAGCTGATCGACCGTCTGCGGGCCGACGGGGTCTCGGTGCTGATCACCACACACCTGATGGACGAAGCCGAGGAACTGGCCGACCAGGTGCTCATCATCGACCACGGTGTCGAGGTGGCCAAAGGCACACCCGCCGAACTGACCAGCCGCGGGGCCGAGAACGAGCTGCGATTCCAAGCACCACGGGGACTGGACCTTACTTTGCTCAGAACTGTTCTGCCCGAAGAGTATTCGTGCACCGAGGTGACCCCCGGCGGTTACCTGGTGACTGGCCAGGTGACGCCGCAAGTGCTGGTCACCGTGACGTCGTGGTGCGCCAAGATCAATGTCCTCGCCACCGACCTGCGGGTCGAGACCAGGAGCCTGGAAGATGTCTTCCTCGAGCTGACCGGCCGGGGCATGCGCGGATGAGCACGCCGAACCGTTTCGCCGCCGGCACTTTCAGTCCACGTCCGAGACCCGCCCCCATCCGTCAGATGATCGTGGCGCAGTCCCGGATCGAGCTGATGTTGCTGCTGCGCAACGGCGAGCAGCAACTCCTCACGATGTTCATCCCGATCACATTGCTCATCGGGCTGTGCCTCCTGCCGATCGGTGACTTCGACGAATCTCGCACGGACACCTTCGTTCCCGCCATCATGACCGTGGCCGTGATGTCCACCGCATTCACCGGCCAGGCGATCGCCGTCGGATTCGACCGTCGGTACGGCGCACTGAAACGATTGGGCGCCACACCCCTCCCACGATGGGGTGTCATTGTCGGCAAATCCGTCGCGGTGGCCATCGTGGTCAGCGGACAGGCCGTCGTGCTCGGTTTGATCGGTGCAGCACTGGGCTGGCGACCGTCGATCGGCGGGCTGTTGCTCGGCATCATCGCGATCGCGATCGGCACGCTGGCGTTCTCCGCGATGGGACTGCTCCTCGGAGGCACACTCAAAGCCGAAGTGGTGCTGGCCCTGGCCAATCTGCTGTGGTTCGCGTTCATCGGCATCGGATCCATCGTGGTGATCGGGGACCGCGTTCCCGACCTCGTCGAATGGTTTGCGCGATGCACTCCGTCCGGAGCCCTCAGCGAAGCGCTACACCAGGCCACCGCGGGCTCTGTCGATGTGTTCGGACTCGCCGTCCTGGCGATCTGGGGCGCCGCGGCCGGCATCGCCGCCGTCCGGTATTTCCGCTTCACCTGATTGCCTCACCTGGACCCAGGTCACATTCGTCCTGCCCCTACCATCGAAGGCGTGTACCGCCTGTTTGTCCGGCTAGTCGACCGGCTCCCCCTCCCCTCGCTCCGCGTCCAGACCCTGCTGGCGTTGGCGGTGGTGCTGACCCAGGCGGGAATCGCGGTCACCGGATCGGTGGTCCGCGTGACGTCCTCAGGTCTGGGTTGCCCGACGTGGCCCCAGTGCTTCCCGGGCAGCTTCACACCCACCGCCCACCCCGAAGTCGCCGCGATCCATCAGGCCGTCGAATTCGGCAACCGGCTCTTGACGTTTGCAGTGGTGCTCACCGCTGCGTTGATCGTCATCGCGGTCACCAGGGCACGACGCAGGTACGAGGTTCGTGTGTACGCCTGGCTGATGCCGGCGTCCACCGTGGTTCAGGCCGTTGTCGGCGGCATCACCGTGCTCACCGGACTGCTGTGGTGGACGGTCGCCATCCACCTTCTGCTGTCGATGGCCATGGTGTGGCTGTCCGTACTCCTGCTAGAGAAGGTCCGCGAGCCAGATGACGTGCAAGCCGTCCCGGTGGTCCCGGCTGCCCTCCGGTGGCTCACCGTCCTGTCGGCTGTGGTGATGACCGGAGTTCTGATCGCCGGAACGATGGTGACCGGAGCCGGCCCGCACGCCGGTGACAAGAGCATCGACAAGCCGGTTCCCCGCTTGAAGATCGAGGTGACCACACTCGTGCACCTACACGCCGATCTGCTGATCGCCTACCTGTCGCTGCTCCTGGCGATCGGTTTCGCGCTGTTCGCGGTCGGCGCTCCGAGCAGGCTCAAACGCCGGCTCTATGTGGTGGTGGCTGTGGTCGCAGCGCAGGCGGTCATCGGGATCACCCAGTACCTCACCGACATCCCCGCGGCGCTGGTGGTCATGCACGTCGCCGGAGCAGGAGCGTGCGTTGCCGCAACAGCAGCACTCTGGGTGGGAATGCGTCCCCGATCAACCGGGAATCCACTGACGGCGTCGCCGGCCGAGCCACGAACGGCCGCAGCGGTCTGACGCCCCCCCCGGGAGGGGCGGCTGCAGTCTAGGTGTTGGCCACCCAGCCGGCCATCTTGCGGTAGTGCCCGGGACGGACGTCGACCGCCGACGTGAGGTCGCGATCCCACTCGCCGATCTCGACCCCGTCGACCTGTTCCACGATCTGCCTTGCGGTCTCCATGTCCCGGACCACCTGATCGCCCAGGATTCCGCCCGCCCCGCCCACCAGCGTGATACGGACGCCCGAGGCGCCGATCCCCTGCAGGACCGCGGTGGCCGAACCACCCTCGCGGGCCACGAACTTCGAAATGGCCGAGATGACACCCTTGTGGTCGCTCATGCCCACAGCATATTGCGCACCGCGGCGGGGCCGATCACCGGACACTCTGATGGGCTCGGTACAACTGGAGTCATGCATGCGATCCAGGTCAGTCAGCACGGTGGGCCCGAAGTGATGGATGTGGTCGAGACCGCCGACCCCGAGCCCGGTCCTGGTGAGGTCCTGGTGCGTGTCGCGGCGATCGGTGTGAACTTCATCGACACGTACCAGCGGTCCGGCATGTATCCGATGACGCTGCCGTTCATCCCGGGCAGTGAAGGCGCCGGTGAGGTCGTGGCGGTCGGCCCCGGTGTCGACTCGATATCGGTGGGCCAGCGGGTCGCGTGGTGCGATGCACCCTCGAGCTACGCCGAACTCGTCGTGGTGCCGGCAGCGCGCGCCGTGGCCGTACCCGACACCATCGCCGACGACGTCGCGGCGTCCGCTCTGCTGCAGGGGATCACTGCGCACTACCTGCTCGATGGTGCCGCCCACCCGCGCCCGGGCGACACCGTCCTCGTCCATGCCGGCGCAGGCGGCGTCGGCCTGGTGCTCACCCAGATGGCCAAGGCCAGAGGACTGCTGGTCATCACCACCGTGTCGAACGACGCGAAGGAAGACCTGTCCCGGCGGGCCGGGGCCGACGAAGTGCTGCGATACGGGGACCAGGTGGCCGAACAGGTGCGCTCCCTCACCGGTGGCGCGGGCGTGACCGTCGCCTATGACGGCGTGGGTGCAGACACGTTCGAGCAGAGTCTCGCCGCGACCGCGGTCCGGGGAATCGTTGTTCTCTTCGGTGCGGCCAGCGGACCGGTCCCACCCTTCGACCTACAACGACTCAACGCCGCGGGCTCTCTCTCGGTCACCCGACCGACCCTCAAACACTTCATCTCCGACCCCGAAGAATTGGCGTGGCGCGCCGGTGAGGTGATGAGCGGGATCGCCGACGGCAGCGTCACCGTTCGGGTCGCCCACACGTATCCACTCGCCGAGGCGAGGCAGGCGCACATCGATCTGGCCGCCCGCGCGACCACCGGGTCGGTTGTCCTCACGCCGCAGTCGACCTGAGGCGCAGGCCGGTCATCCTTCGGGTGTGAACACCGGCGGATTCTGGGCCAGGTCGACGGTGCCGTACAGGTAGTCCGTGACGGTCTCCGTCTTGGTCTCGGCCGGTCGTGAACCCGACGCGGTCGTGCGGAAGGTCACTGACCACTCCATCTCGCCGTCGACCGACACTTCCTCGGGGTTGTCGTATCCCAAGCGGTAGTCGAGGGCAGGCAATTGCGCCGGCGCAGTCCATTTCGCCGAGCCCGGTTCGGCGTTGTAGGCGTACGTCCGCTGGCCACAGTCCGGCTTGTCCGTTGCAGCGTCGACCTGGACCGACAACGCACACTCGTCCAGGTGGGCCTGGACCGCCGTGTTCACCGCGTTCTGTCCTTTGCCGCTGAGTTCAGCAGTCAGGTCCGGGAACGACCCGTAGCTCGTCCCCGCGACAGGAAAGTCCTTTTCTTTGCCGTTCACGACCGCGAAGTTTTCGTCGGCACTGCCCCACTTCACGGGCCCGGGGAACACATACACCTTGGCCTCGCCGTCGACAGGGACACCGAAGGCGGTGAGCCCTGGAATGCCTCCGAGGCTGCTGATGTCCACTGCGACGACGCCCTCGTCCAGCCGCCAGGAATCCCCGGTCTTGTGCAGGACAAAACTCTCGTCGGCCTTGCGGTCTCCGAATTGGTAGGTGGCCTGGACCGTGGCCATCTCGCCCATCTTCTGGACATCCACGATCGAGATGTCCGAGATCTTGGCGATCTCCTGCTGTTGTTTCAGGATGTCGTCGGTAAGCAGGAGTTCGGACGCGGGCGACTTGGACAGGTCCAGCGCCTTGGCGGCATCGCCGTCGGACAACGCCGTGAGATACCCCTCCACAGCCGACTCCGGATCGCTGCTCGCGCCTCCCCCGCCGAGAGCGACGACAAGTGCAACCACAACAGCCACCACAACGAGCACTGCGACCGCGACGAGACCGATGATCAGCGGCGTGCGCGATTTGCGGGGCTGGGGCGGGCCCCACTGTCCGCCGGCAGCCGGGTAGGGCTGATAGGGGTTGTAGCCCGGATCGGGCTGGCCGTAGAACTGCCCGCCCTGACCGTTGTCGGGCGGCGGCTGCTGCTGACCGTACTGCGATGGGCCGAACTGGGGTTGGCCGACCTGGGTCGGCTCCGAATACGGCCGCCAGTCGTTGTTTCCGGGCCCCTGACCCTGCCCAGGTGGGTACGACATGTTTCCCCCAAATCACCTCGCACCGGCCAGCGGCCGGTGGTGCCTGTCAGAACAGGCTTGTCAGCGTCGGCAATCCGATCACCGAATCGATCGCCAGTCCGCAGAAGACTATCGCGAGATATTCGTTGGACTGCAAGAAGACCTTGAGCGGGGTGACTTCCTCACCGCGCAGGGTGGCGCGGTAGAGCTTGTGGACCACGAAGATGAACCAGCCACCTGCGGCGAGGGCCACGGCCGTGTAGATCCAGCCCGTGGCCAGACACAACACCAGCGTGCTGAGCACCGTCGCCCACGTGTAAAAGAGCATCTGCCGGGTGACCTGGATCTCGGTGGCGATGACGGGGAGCATGGGCACACCCGCCGCGCGGTAGTCCTCTTTGTAACGCATCGCGAGCGCCCAGGTGTGCGGTGGCGTCCAGAAGAAGATCACCATGAACAACACAACAGGCTGCCAGCTCAGGCTTCCGGTGACGGCAGCCCAGCCCACGAGGGTCGGCATACAGCCGGCCGCTCCGCCCCACACCACGTTCTGCCACGTACGGCGTTTGAGCACCATCGTGTAGACGAAAACGTAGAACGCGATCGTCGCCATCACCAACAGGGCGCTGAGCAGGTTTGCCAGCGTCGACAACACCGCGAACGATGCCGCGCCAAGCACGATCCCGAAGATGAGTGCACTTCTGGTGGACACCGCGTGGCGGGCCAGAGGCCGGCGTTCGGTGCGCTTCATCTTCTGGTCGATGTCGGCGTCGACCACCATGTTGAGGGTGTTGGCGCTCGCCGCGCCGAGCCAGCCGCCCAGCAGGGTCCAGGCCATCAGGGCCAGGTCCACCCGACCGCGGTCGGCCAACAGCATCACGGGGATGGTCGCCACGAGGAGCAACTCGATGACCCGTGGCTTGGTGAGAGCGAGATAGGCCAATGCCGTTCCCGAGATCCTCCCGCGCATGCTGGTGGGGCGCTGCATGGGCGGAGCCTCACCACCTGACGCTGGGGAGGAGGCGAAACCGTGTCCGCTCACACGTTCCCCAATCCGCACTAGATCTCCTGACTCGCTCATCTACTACAGGGAATGGTAGACGGCCGGTGCCCCAGAACGGCAATCGAGGTCCGATCCGGCGCCTGACCTCGCCGGTCAGGTCCCCGAAGGTGAACCAGAGAGTTATTCAGTCCCGTATCGCGCCATGGGACCGGGAGACGTCTAGGCTTGACGTGGGCTGTTCGCAGCCTGCCATGTACTGAAAGTCGAGCTTGGAGGAGTTCACACGATCGTGTCAGCAACAGATGAGATTCGCGCGCTAACACAGCCCTCACACCCTGCTGACTGGAGCGAGGTGGACACCAAAGCCGTTGACACAGTGCGGGTTCTGGCCGCAGACGCGGTTCAGAAATGCGGCAGTGGACACCCCGGCACAGCCATGAGCTTGGCGCCGCTGGCCTACACGCTGTTCCAGCGAGTGATGCGGCATGACCCCACGGATACGGACTGGATGGGCCGCGACCGCTTCATTCTGTCCTGCGGACACTCGAGCCTGACGCTGTACATCCAGCTCTACCTCGGCGGATTCGGCCTCGAACTCGACGATCTGAAGGCGCTGCGCACCTACGAGTCCAAGACGCCCGGCCATCCTGAGTACCGCCATACGCGCGGCGTCGAGATGACCACCGGGCCACTCGGTCAGGGACTGGCCTCGTCGGTCGGGATGGCGATTGCCGCACGCTACGAGCGTGGGCTGTTCGATCCGGACGCACCGGTCGGCCAGAGCGCGTTCGACCATTACATCTACGTGATCGCTTCCGACGGCGACATCGAAGAGGGCGTCACCTCGGAGGCAAGCTCACTGGCAGGCACCCAGCAGCTGGGCAACCTCATCGTGTTCTACGACAAGAACCACATCTCGATCGAGGACGACACCGACATCGCGCTGTCCGAGGACGTCGCCGCTCGCTATGAGGCATACGGCTGGCACGTTCAGCACGTCGAGGGCGGCGAGAACGTCACCGCGATCGAAGAGGCCGTCGAGAAGGCCAAGGCCGTGATCGACAAGCCGTCGATCATCGTCTTGCGCACCATCATCGGCTACCCCGCGCCCAACAAGATGAACACCGGCAGCGCCCACGGCAGCGCGCTCGGCGATGATGAGGTCGCCGAGACCAAGAAGCTGCTGGGATTCGACCCCGACCAGACGTTCGAGGTCGCCGACGAGGTCATCGCGCACACCCGGCAGCTCGTGGACCGGGGTGCCGAACGGCGCAAGGCCTGGGAGAAGTCGTTCGACGAGTGGGCCAAGGCGAATCCGGACCGCAAGGCTCTGCTCGACCGCCTCGTGGTGAACGGCCTGCCCGACGGCTGGACCGATGCGCTCCCCAAGTGGGAGGTCGGCGACAAGGATGTGGCCACCCGATCGGCGTCGGGCAAGGTGCTCTCCGCTCTCGGACCCGTTCTGCCCGAATTGTGGGGTGGCTCCGCTGACCTCGCGGGCAGCAACAACACCACCATGGACGGAGCCGCGTCCTTCGGCCCCACCGGGATCAGCACCAAGAACTGGAGCGCGAACCCGTACGGGCGCACGCTGCACTTCGGTATCCGTGAACACGCGATGGGTGCGATCTTGTCGGGCATCGTCCGGCACGGACCGACCCGCGCATACGGCGGAACGTTCCTCCAGTTCGCCGACTACATGCGCCCGGCCGTACGACTGGCCGCGCTGATGAAGACCGATCCCATCTATGTGTGGACCCACGACTCGATCGGACTTGGCGAAGACGGACCCACTCACCAACCGATCGAGCACCTGGCGGCGCTGCGCGCGATCCCCGATCTCGACGTGGTGCGCCCCGGCGACGCCAACGAGACGGCCTATGCCTGGCAGGCCATCATGACCCGGCGGCACAATCCGGTCGGGCTGGCGCTCACCCGGCAGAACATCCCGATTCTCGAGGGAACGTCGGCCGAGGGTGTGGCGAAGGGCGGATACGTCCTGTCAGAGCCCGAGGGAGATCCTCAGGTCATCCTGATCGGCACCGGGTCCGAGGTGTACCTCGCCGTCGAGGCGCAAAAGGCCCTGAAGGACAAGGGAATCAATGCCCGCGTCGTGTCGATGCCATGCGTGGAGTGGTTCGACGAGCAGGACAGCAGCTACCGCGATTCGGTGCTGCCGCCCACGGTGAAGGCCCGAGTGGTTGTCGAAGCAGGTATCGCGATGCCGTGGTACCGCCTGGTCGGCGACGCCGGTGAGATCGTGTCCATCGAGCACTATGGCGCCTCTGCCGACTACAAGGTGCTCTACGAGAAGTTCGGTATCACCGCAGAGGCCGTCATCGCCGCCGCCGAGCGTTCGGTCGCAAAAACCAACTGAGATCTGCACAACACATGAATTGGAGCGCAAAATGAGCGAACAGAACGCCAATCTTGCCGCACTCTCCCAGGCCGGCGTCTCGGTCTGGCTCGACGATCTCTCTCGCACCCGCATCCAGTCCGGCAACCTCGCCGAACTGATCGCCAACAAGTCGGTGGTGGGTGTCACCACCAACCCGTCGATTTTCCAGGCGGCATTGTCCAAGGGCAACGCCTACGACGATCAGGTCAACGAGCTGGCCGCCCGCGGCGCCGATGTGGATGCCACCATCCGCACGGTCACCACGGACGACGTGCGCAACGCCTGTGACGTGCTCGCCCCGCAGTACGAGTCGTCCAAGGGCGTCGATGGCCGGGTGTCGATCGAGGTCGATCCCCGGCTCGCCCACGATTCCGACCAGACGGTCGCACAAGCGGTGGAGCTGTGGAAGATCGTCGACCGTCCCAACCTGCTGATCAAGATCCCGGCAACCGAAGCGGGCATCCCGGCCATCACCAAGGTCATCGCCGAGGGCATCAGCGTGAACGTGACGCTGATCTTCTCGGTCGAACGTTATGAGCTGGTCATGGGCGCCTACATCGAAGGCCTGGAGAAGGCATCGGCAGCCGGACACGATCTGTCCAAGATCCATTCGGTCGCATCGTTCTTCGTCTCTCGCGTGGACACCGAGATCGACAAGCGACTCGATGCCATCGGCAGCGACGAGGCGAAGGCACTCAAGGGAAAGGCCGGACTGGCCAACGCCAGGCTCGCCTATGTCGCCTACCAGAAGGTGTTCGAGGAACAGCCACGCTTCCGCGCACTGGCCGCCGCGGGTGCCAATGCCCAACGCCCGCTGTGGGCCTCGACGGGCGTGAAGGATCCGAGCCTGCCGGACACCCTCTACGTCGGCGAGCTGGTGGCCCCCGGAACGGTGAACACCATGCCCGAGAAGACGATGGATGCCTTCGCCGACCACGGGAAGGTCAACCCCAACTCGATCATCGGTCAGGGTCCGGCGTCGCAGGAGGTGTTCGACAAGCTCTCCGCGATCGGGATCGACCTCACCGACGTCTTCCTGGCGCTGGAGAACGAGGGCGTGGAGAAGTTCGAGGTGGCGTGGCAGGAACTGATCGACGCCACCGCCGAGCAGTTGGCAGCCGGCTCGAAGGCCTGATCCCTTGGCCAAGGACGCAGCCGGGCAGTGGACAAATCCGCTGCGCGACGACCGTGACAAGCGTCTGCCCCGCATCGCCGGGCCCAGCAGTCTTGTCATCTTCGGCGTGACCGGCGACCTCGCGAAGCGCAAGTTGATGCCCGCGGTGTACGACCTCGCGAACCGGGGGCTTCTTCCCCCCGGTTTCGCGCTGGTCGGATTCGCCCGCCGGGACTGGGACCACGAGGATTTCTCCGAGGTGGTGCACGACGCCGTTCGCGCTCATTCCCGTACGCCGTTCCGCGAGGACGTCTGGGAGCGGCTCAGCGAGGGCTTCCGGTTCGTCCAAGGCACCTTCGACGACGACACGGCCTTCGAGAAGCTCCGGGACACCCTCGGGGAACTCGACGAGAAGCGCGGAACCGAGGGCAACCACGCCTTCTACCTGTCGATCCCGCCGGCGGCCTTCCCGGTGGTGTGCGAGCAGCTGTCGAAGTCGGGGCTGGCCGAGCAGTCCGACGACCATTGGCGGCGCGTGGTCATCGAGAAGCCGTTCGGGCACGACCTGGAGAGCGCAAAAGAGCTGAACTCGGTGGTGAACACCGTCTTCCCCGAGCACTCGGTGTTCCGCATCGACCACTACCTCGGCAAAGAGACCGTCCAGAACATCTTGGCGCTGCGCTTTGCCAACCAGCTGTTCGATCCGGTGTGGAGCTCGCACTATGTGGACCACGTGCAGATCACGATGGCCGAGGACATCGGACTCGGAGGCCGGGCCGGTTACTACGACGGCATCGGCGCTGCCCGCGACGTGATCCAGAACCACCTGATCCAGCTGATGGCCCTGATCGCGATGGAAGAACCCATCTCGTTCGAACCGCACGAACTGCAGACCGAGAAGATCAAGGTCCTCTCCGCAACACGCAACATCCTGCCGCTCGACGAGAACACCGCACGCGGACAGTACGAAGCCGGCTGGCAGGGCAGCGAAGAGGTGCCGGGGCTCAAGGACGAGAAGGGCTTTGCCGCGGACTCGACCACCGAGACCTTCGCCGCGATCGCACTCGAGGTCGACAGCAGGCGGTGGGCGGGCGTGCCCTTCTACCTACGGACGGGAAAACGCCTGGGCCGCAGGGTCACCGAGATCGCACTGGTGTTCAAGCGCGCGCCGCACCTGCCGTTCGATCAGACGATGACCGAAGAGCTCAGCCAGAACGCACTGGTGATCCGGGTACAGCCGGACGAGGGCATCACGTTGCGTTTCGGGTCGAAGGTGCCGGGGTCGTCCATGGAGGTCCGGGACGTCAACATGGACTTCAGTTACGGGCAGGCCTTCACCGAGTCGTCCCCCGAGGCGTACGAGCGTCTGATCCTCGATGTGCTGCTCGGCGAGCCATCGCTGTTCCCGGTCAATGCCGAGGTCGAACTGTCCTGGAAGATCCTCGACCCGGTGCTCGAACACTGGGCAGCGAACGGGAAGCCCGACGGTTATGAATCGGGCACCTGGGGTCCGGAATCGGCCGAGGAGATGCTGGCCCGGCACGGACGGACCTGGCGACGTCCGTGATCGGTGTCGGGCAGATGGAGCAGCAGCGCTGCGAGGGCGACCAAGGAGTTGTAGTCATGCCGACGAAGGAGTTCCAGTCGTGATTGTCGAACTGCCCGATACCAGCACCACCGCGATCAGCAAGGAACTCATCAAGATCCGTGATGCCGGCGGTGCTTTCACGTCGGGCCGGGTGCTGACCCTGCTCGTCTGCTCGGACGAAGGCGAACCCACCGAAGGCGCGATTGACGCGGCCAACGAGGCCAGCCGCGAGCATCCTTGCCGGGTGATCGTGGTGTCGTGCGGCGACCGTCGGATGAAGTCGCGGCTGGACGCACAGATCCGGGTGGGCGGCGACGCAGGCGCGTCGGAGGTGGTGGTTCTGCACCTCTACGGCGAATTGGCGAATCACGGTGAGAGCGTGGTCATCCCGTTCATGCTGCCGGACACGCCGGTGGTGACGTGGTGGCCGGGCCGGCCACCCGAGAATCCTGCCGCCGATCCGATGGGGCAGCTCGGAAGGCGCCGTATCACCGACACCAACAAGGCATCCGATGTGCCCGCAGCCCTCGCCGACCGACTGAGGACGTACTCCCCCGGCGACTCGGACATCGCGTGGTCCCAGATCACCCCGTGGCGCGCCTTGCTCACCTCGGCGCTCGATCAACCGCCGCACAGTGCAGCGGTGTCCGCCGAGGTCGAAGGCCCTGCGGGATCTCCCGCGGTCGATCTGCTCGCCGGTTGGTTGCATGCCGTTCTGAAGGTGCCGGTGACCCGATCGGTCGGCAGCTTCAAGGTGACCCTCGAACGTGAGGCCGGACCGCTGGTGCTGTGCGTCGGTATGAGCAACCAGGCCATCATCTCCATTCCGGGCAAGCCCGACGGCAAGGTGGCCCTACCCGGTCGTGACATCCGCGACTGCCTCGCCGAAGAGCTGCGGCGACTCGATCCGGACGAGATCTACCACCTCGCCCTGCAGGGCGTCGACGGGCTGACCCGAGCGAAAGACAAGGTGCACGCATGAACGCCGATGCGCAGGTGATCCACTGCGCGGACAAGTCCGCGCTCGTCGAGTCGGTGGCCGCGCGGTTCATCGCCACGGTCACCTCGGCGCAGGCGGCACGCGGCAGCGCCTCGGTGGTACTGACCGGGGGCAGCAATGGAATCGCCCTGCTGGAAGCTCTGGCCAAGGACTCCGGCGACATCGACTGGTCCGCGGTGGACATCTACTGGGGTGACGAACGGTTCGTCACCGCGGACGACCCCGAACGGAACGCCGGGCAGGCTTACGACGCGCTACTGAATCACGTTCCGGTGCAACCGGATCGGGTGTTCGTCATGGCTGCGTCCGATGGCGGGTTCGGCGACGACATCGAAGCGGCAGCGGCCGATTACGCGGCGACTTTGTCGTCGAAAGCCGGCGACGGCCACCTGGTACCGGAGTTCGACGTCCACCTGGTCGGGATGGGCGGTGAGGGGCACATCAACTCTCTGTTCCCCCACAGTGCGGCGACTGCCGAAGCCGACGCCACCGTGGTTGCCGTCACCGACTCACCCAAGCCACCGCCCCAGCGGATCACGCTGACGTTCCCGGCTGTCGCCCGGGCCCGCGAGGTCTGGTTCCTGGTGTCCGGCGCCGAGAAGGCCGAGGCGGTGGCCGCCGGAGTCGGTGGGGCCGATCCTCTGGACTGGCCGTGTGCCGGGGCGCACGGCACGGACGCAACCGTGTGGTTCGTCGACCCGGACGCGGCGTCGCAGCTCACCTGATCAGCGCCGCAATCCCCCGCTGGCGTCGAATTCGGCCGACCGGCCTTCCATCTGCGCGTCGTGCCAGTTCTCCCGGTGTTTGCGCATGATGGACTCGTGGAGACGGGCGAACGGAGGGCAGATCCGGCGGACGGTCTCGATCAGCACCACCGCAGGCAGTCGCGCGATGATCCAGGCAATCCCGGGCGCCGCACTCGGCATGTTGTACCGGCGGCGCGTCCACGGCATCATGAAAACCGCCGAATAGGCGGAATACATTGTGGCGTTGTACTTCTCACGCAAGCGCCGCACACCGGTGTGACCATCGCGGGGCGCGAACGCGGCGGGGAACGATTCGATGAGTTCGGCGCCGTGGTGGCCCGCGTCGTAACTGCGGGTGGCGTTGACCAACGCCAGGAGTCGAAGCGAGTCCGCGATCGATTCGGGATACCACTGCATGCGAACGCCCAGGAGGTGACCGAGATAGCGCTGGTAGTGCAACAGCACCCGGATCTCCCGGAGCGAAGTCTGCACCCCCACCAACCAGAGAGCCATCGCCGGGACCACGCTCCCGCCGAGCAACGTGAGCAGCTGATACGACTGGCTGATCGGCACGCCCCAGCGCTCGGTGTCCCATTCGGGATGCTCGGCGACCTTGCGGCGCACCCACACGTGCATCACCCGCACGCGCATGGCAGTGGCCCGCCCCGCGGATCCCGGTGTGAGCAGAGCGTCGGGCTCGGACACGTCGATCCAGAAACGGGCCGTCTCGAGAAACCGCCGAAGCGCGTTGTCCCCGGCGTAACCGCCCGCCAGCGAGAGTGGTGTGGCCACAGCCGCCTCGGTGTACATCTCCAAGGTGATGCCGCCCGCCACACTGAACAGCGATGTGCCCCAACGACGCCAGATGGCCTCTCCTTCGGCGATCATCTCCGGATCCATCCACTCGGGGACGGTCTCGAACTCCTCGAACAAAGCCTTCATCGCCGCGGGAGGATCCTCGATGGAATCAAGCCCCTCGGTCAAGGCCTTGTCGAGAAGGGCACGGGCAGCGGGCGCTCCGAGCTCGCCGTACACCTCGTCGACAAATCGTTCGGCCACCGGGTCGCTGCGGAACATGTCTTCGGCGAAGGTCCGGATCTGTTCGTCCGTGGGAAAGAGGTCGCGACCAGTTGTCTTGACAGCTGCTCGACGGACGGTCCTGAGCCATCGGTTGTTCTGAGCCGCGCCGTACTTGACGGCCGTCGGGAAACCGGGGACGGGTACACGCTGGTCTGGCAGTGTCGCGGACACAGGTTCTCCTCGGGGTCAAGCAGGCTGAGACTGTTTTGCATAATCGTCTCACATCGTCCGGCACATTTTCTGAATTCATGGACAAGCCGATGTCGAGAACCACCGAGCGACTCCGTCCCCGTAGTGAAACGGCCACAATGGGCCGTACCCACCAAGGAGAAGACGATGGCCAAGTACCTGTTGCTCAAGCACTACCGGGGTGGTCCGGCACCGCTGTTCGACACCCCGATGGACCAGTGGAAGCCCGAGGAGGTGTCCGCCCACATGCAGTTCATGGCGAACTTCGCAGCCCGCCTGCAACGCAACGGCGAGTTCGTGGACGGCCAGGCGCTGTCGATGGAGGGAACGTTCGTACGATACGACGGTGAGGGTCGCCCGCCGGTCACCGACGGCCCGTTCGCGGAGACCAAAGACCTGATCGCCGGCTGGATGGCGATCGATGTCGACAGTTATGACCGTGCGCTCGAGCTCGCTGCCGAACTGTCTGCGGCGCCCGGCGCGGGCGGCGAACCTCTTCGCGAGTGGCTGGAGGTGCGCCCCTTCCTCACCGCACCCACCGCGATCACGGAGTGACACGCGGTGGATGAGGCTCTGTTACGGAACCTCACGCCTGCTGTGATCGGCGTCCTCGTACGTCGCGGAGTGGACTTCGCGACGGCCGAGGACGCCGTGCAGGACGCACTGGTGGAGGCGATGAAGCTGTGGCCGACTGATCCTCCACGGGATCCGACAGGCTGGCTGATCACTGTCGCCTGGCGCAAGTTCCTCGACTCGGTGCGGTCGGACAACGCTCGGCGTGACCGTGAGGTCCGTGCGGAGAACGAGCCGCCGCCCGGCCCTGGCCAGGTTGCCGACGACACACTCCACCTGTACTTCCTCTGCGCCCACCCATCTCTCACGCCGGCGTCGGCCGTCGCGCTCACCCTGCGGGCGATCGGCGGCCTGAGTACCCGGCAGATCGCGCAGGCCTATCTTGTCCCCGAGGCAACGATGGCTCAGCGGATCAGCAGAGCCAAACGAACCGTGTCAGACGTCCGCTTCGACCAGCCCGGTGATCTCGCGACGGTACTCCGGGTGCTCTATCTGGTGTTCAACGAAGGATATTCCGGCGACATCGACCTGGCCGGTGAGGCCATTCGACTGACCCGTCAGCTCGATGCGATGGTGCGGCAGGAGGAGGTCTCCGGCCTACTCGCACTCATGTTGCTCCATCACGCGCGGCGACCGGCACGGATAGGCCCCGACGGCGGCCTGGTGCCGCTCGCCGATCAGGACCGGAGCCTCTGGGACACCGGCATGATCGCCGAGGGAGTCGACGTACTCCAGAACGCACTCGCCCGCGACAACCTCGGTGAGTTCCAGGCGCAGGCTGCCATCGCTGCCCTGCACGCCGACGCCCGATCGGCCTCGGAAACCGACTGGGTGCAGATCGTGGAGTGGTACGACGAACTGGTGCGACTCATCGACAGTCCGATCGTTCGGCTCAATCGCGCGGTGGCAGTCGGTGAGGCGGACGGACCGCGAGCCGGGCTGGCCGCCCTCGCCGGGCTCGACACCGCACTGCCCCGGTATACGGCCGTTTGCGCCTACCTGCACGAACGCGATGGCGACATCAAGACCGCGGCGCGACTGTACGCCGACGCCGCCCGACTGGCGCCCAGCCTGCCCGAACGTGACCACCTCACGCGCCAGGCGGCACGATTGAACGCCGCCCTGCGCGAGTGAGGGACGCCGGGCCCGGCCGGCCCGGCGAGCCGTCAGCCGCTGTTGCGCAGCGCGGTTGCGAGACCGTTCATCGTGAGCTGGATGCCGCGGCGGACCAGCTCGGAGTCGTCCCCGCCGCGGTAGCGCCGCAGAAGCTCCACCTGGAGGTGATTCAGCGGCTCGAGGTACGGAAAACGGTTGAAGACAGACCGTTTGAGCGCTGGGTTGTCGGCCAGGAGGTCGTCGGTCTTGGTGATCTTGAAGTACATGGCCGTTGTGCGTTCATGCTCGGCAGATATCATCCCGAAGACTTTGACACGCAGGTCCTCATCGGGGACGAGTCGCGAATAACGTTCGGCCAGACCGAGATCCGACTTGGCCATCACCTGCGCCATGTTCGACATCACCGTTCGGAAGAACGGCCAGCGCTCGTAGTAATCCGACAACGTCTCCAGCCGGCTGCTGTCGTCCCCCACCCACTGCTCGAACGCCGAACCCGTGCCGTACCACCCGGGCAGCATCACGCGAGCCTGAGACCACGACAGTACCCACGGGATCGCACGGAGGTCAGAGATCTTCTCGGTCTGTTTGCGAGAGGCCGGACGGCTGCCGATGTTCAGCGACCCGATCTCCGACAGGGGTGTCGAGTTCACGAAATACTCGACAAATCCCGGTGTCTCGTGAACCAGCTCGCTGTAGGTCCGGCGAGCCAGCGCAGCGAGTTCATCAAGCACCGCGTACGCCGCTTCCGCTTCGTCTCCGAGGCCCTCGGTGTCCAGGAGCGACGACTCGATGGTCGCGGCCAGCAACGTCTCGAGATTGCGCCGGGCGACAACGGGTTCGGCGTATTTGGCCGCGATCACCTCACCCTGCTCGGTGATGCGCAGCGACCCCTGGACGGCGCCCGGCGGCTGGGCGAGGATCGCGTCGTAGCTCGGCCCGCCCCCGCGGCCGACGGTACCGCCCCGGCCGTGGAAGAGCCGCAAACGGATTCCGGCCTTCTTGGCAGCTTCAACGAGGTCGAGTTCGGCACGGTAGAGCGCCCAGTTCGCGGCGAGATACCCGCCGTCTTTGTTGGAGTCCGAGTACCCGAGCATGATCTCCTGCATGCCCTCCTGCTGGTCAACCAACGCACGGTACAGCGGGACATCCAGTGCTGCAAGAAGAGTGGCCGCACCCTGCTGTAGATCCTCGATGGTCTCGAAGAGCGGGACGACCCGAACGGTCGATGTCGGAGGAGTCTTCGCGTCACCGGGGTCGAACAGGCCTGCTTCCTTGAGCAGCACGATCGCCTCGAACAGATCGCTGACCGATGTGCACATGCTGATGACGTAGTTCGGAACGGCCTGTGGACCGAACGCGGCGACCGCGGAGGCGGCGGCTCGAACGATCGCCAGTTCCTTGTCGGCGAGCTCCGAGAGTGTGGCGCCGGGTCCGACCAGTGGTCGACGGTTGCTCAGTTCCGCCGTCAGCAAATCGACCCGCTCGTGCTCGGACAACGACGTGTAGTCGTGATGGACTCCGGCCCAGGCGAGCAGTTCGGCCACCACCTCTTCGTGCATGTCCGAGTTCTGCCGCATATCGAGGCCGGAAAGGTGGAATCCGAACGCGCGCACGGCTTCGCGGAGAGTCAGCAATCGGTCATCGGCGAGTTCGTCGTCGCCGTTCGCGCGCAGTGACGCATCGATGACGTCGAGGTCCGCCAGCAACTGCTCGGCATCGGCGTACGTCTCGGCCCCGTCTTTGGGGAAGCCCCCGTCGTTGACGGCCACAAAACGATCGTCGAACAACGAACCGGCGGTTGCAGCCAATCGACGCCGAACGGCCCGTAATGCCTGGCGATAGGGTTCGTCTGCGTCGGGGGTGCCGCGCTCCACGCCACCGAGCGCGAACACCTCGTCGTCGACCTCGGTCAGCCGCGACGTCAGGCTCAATTCCTGTGCCAGGACGGTCAATTCGGACAGATGATGCGCCACAGCGGTTTCCGCGGCACGCCGGGTCGCCATGCCCACGATCTCACCGGTGACAAATGGATTGCCGTCGCGGTCTCCACCGATCCATGAACCCATCCGGAGAATCGGATCGTCGGCGATGCCCGCAGATGGATAGTGCTCTTGGAGCCACGCCCGTAGCTCGGCATTGACCCGCGGAATGACCTCGAAGAACCCGGCATCGTAATACCGCAGACCAACCTCGATCTCATCCTGGATCTGGAGACGCTCGAGTCGGATCAACGCGGTTTCCCACAGCGTGAGGATCTGCCGCTTCAACGCGGTGTGCACGTCGTCGCGTTCAGCGGGTGTCAGTTCCGTACGTCCGGCGAAGCGCATCAGGTCGGTGATGCGGCGCTGCACCTCGAAGACCGTGCGACGTCGGGTCTCGGTGGGGTGGGCGGTGATCACGGGCACCACGGTCGCATCTGCCAACGCAGATCCCACCTGCTCGTCGGTCAGACCCGCGGCAGACACCTTCGAATATGTGGCGGCGAGACTCGAGTCCTGCGGAGGATCGCCGGCGCGCACGTGGATGGCGCGGCGACGCTCACGATGAATGTCCTCGGCGAGGTTGGCGAGCAAGGCGAAGTGGCTGAACGCCCGGATGACCGAGATCGCGTCCTGGACGTCGATGTCGCGGAAGAGCTCTTCGAGTTCGGTGCGGTCGATTTCGTCGCGGCGGATCCGGAACGACTCGACGCGCGCTTTCTCGACCAGTTCGAAGGTCTCTTCGCCTGCATGTTTGCACACGATCTGCCCGAGGATCCCGCCGAGCAACCGGATGTCCTCGCGGAGTGGTTCGGTGAGCTCGCGGTCGGTACTGCCGGCTTCCGGACGGGGCACGATGGGGCGCTTGTCAGTCACCGGTCAAGTATCTCTGGCCGGTCCGTGCTCGCGCATCTCGGACATGGCCCGTGTCCGCCGAAGTTACGAGAGTTTGATGTCCAGACCGATGCCGAGGATGAAGATCAGCCAGATGACGCCGACGAACACGGTGAGGCGGTCGAGATTTCGCTCCACAACACTGGAGCCGGACAAACTCGACTGCACACCGCCGCCGAACAGCGACGAGAGTCCGCCGCCCTTGCCGCGGTGCAGCAGGACCAACACGATCAACAAGACGCTGGTGACCACCAGTCCGATGTCCAGGGCAAGCTTCACGTGTCGTTTCCTATCAAAGAGTTGTACTGACGGCCGATCTTCAACTGTACCGGCCGCGTCCCCCATCCCAGAATTGTGCCCTTTTGGCGAACAAACCCGCAGGTCAGCACCGCCAAAAGGGCACAAAATCGGTTGGTCAGGGCAGCGGTCCCCCGGCGGCGATCGCCGACAGGGTGGCGAACTCGTCGGACTTGAGCGACGCGCCACCCACCAGGGCACCGTCGACGTCGGTCTGTCCCACGATCTCGCCGACGTTCTTGGCATTCACAGATCCGCCGTAGAGGATGCGCACAGAGTCGGCGACCTTGGCGTCGGCCAGTTCCGCCAGCGTGGCACGCAGCGCCGCGCACACCTCCTGGGCGTCGGCGGCACTGGCAACGCGGCCGGTGCCGATGGCCCACACGGGTTCGTAGGCGATGACAACCTTGCTGATCTCGTCGGCGGACAGACCCGCAAGCGATCCCTTGAGCTGCGCGATGTTGTAGTCGACGTGGTTGCCTGCCTCGCGCACCTCGAGGCCTTCGCCGACACAGACGATGGGGGTCAGCTCGTACTTGAGCGCTGCCTTGGTCTTCGCCAGCACCACGTCGTCGGTCTCCGCGTGCATGGTGCGCCGCTCGGAATGCCCGACCACGACGAATGTGCACCCGAGCTTGGCCAGGAATGCGCCGCTGATCTCACCGGTGTACGCACCCGAATCGTGCGCCGAGAGGTCCTGCGCGCCATAGGTCAACAGCAACTTGTCGCCGTCGACGACGGTCTGCACGCTTCGGATGTCGGTGAACGGGGGGATCACCGTCACGTCGACCTTGTCGAAGTACTTGGCGGGCAACGCGAATGCGATCTTCTGCACCAGACCGATGGCCTCGAGGTGATTGAGGTTCATCTTCCAGTTGCCGGCGATCAGCGGCTTACGATTGGCCATCTCAGTTCTCCAACACCTTCAGTCCGGGCAACTCTTTGCCTTCGAGATACTCCAGAGACGCACCGCCGCCGGTCGAGATGTGCGAGAACCCGTCCTCGGGGAGACCGAGGGTTCGGACCGCCGCCGCGCTGTCGCCGCCGCCGACCACGGAGAACGCTCCCCCGCTGGTGGCTTCGATGATCGCCTGGGCCAGGCCCTTGGTGCCGGCGGCGAACTTCTCGAACTCGAAGACACCGGCCGGGCCGTTCCAGAACACGGTCTTGGCCTCGTGCAACACGGCCGCGAAGCGCTTGACCGACTCGGGACCGATGTCCAATCCCATCCAGCCGTCCGGGATCTCTTCTGCCGACACGGTTTTGGCCTCGGCGTCGGCCGCGAACCTGTCGGCGACGACCACGTCCACTGGGAGGTGGATGACGTCCCCGAACCGCTCGAGCAAGGACTTGCAGACCTCGATCTGGTCTTCCTGCAGCAACGACGAACCGACCGACAGCCCACGTGCGGCGAGGAAGGTGAACGCCATACCGCCGCCGATCACCAGGGTGTCGACCTTGGGCGCCAGGGCCTCGATGACGCCGATCTTGTCCGACACCTTGGAGCCGCCGAGCACCACCGCGTAAGGCCGGGCGGTGTCGGTGGTCAGCTTGGCCAGAACCTCGACCTCGGCTGCGACGAGGCCACCTGCGTAGTGCGGCAACAGCTTTGCCACGTCGTACACCGATGCCTGCTCACGGTGCACCACACCGAATCCGTCGGAGACGAACGCGCCCTCATCACCGGTCAACTCCACCAGCGCCTTGGCGAGCTTCTCGCGCTCGGCTGCGTCCTTGGAGGTCTCGCGCGGGTCGAACCGCACGTTTTCGACCAACAGCACGTCGCCGTCGGTCAGACCTTCCGAGCGGGCCAACGCGTCCCCGCCGACCACGTCACCGGCGAGCTGGACGTTACGGCCCAGCTCGGTGCCGAGACGCTCGGCGACCGGCGCGAGGGAGAACGCCGGGTCGGGCGCCCCCTTCGGACGGCCCAGGTGTGCGGTCACGATGACCTTGGCACCTGCGTCGGACAGAGCCTTGATGGTCGGCGCCGACGCAACGATGCGTCCGGCGTCGGTGATCTTGCCGCCGTCGAGAGGCACGTTGAGGTCGGAACGGACCAACACGGTCCTTCCTTCCACTCCGGTCTCGAGCAAATCGGCGAGGGTGGGAACCGAGGTGGTCACGGGTACGTCGTCTCCTGGCGCTGGAAGGACCGGATTACAGTGACTTGCCGACCAGGCCGATGAGGTCGACGAGGCGGTTGGAGTAGCCCCACTCGTTGTCGTACCACGACACGATCTTGACCTGGTCCTCGATCACCTTGGTCAGCGGCGCATCGAAGATGCTCGAGTGCGGGTCGGTGACGATGTCGGAGGACACGATCGGGTCGGTGCTGTACTTCAGGATGCCCTTGAGGGGGCCCTCGGCGGCAGCCTTCATCGCGGCGTTGATCTCGTCGACGCTTGCCGACTTCTTGAGGTTCGCGGTGAGGTCGGTGACCGAGCCGGTCGGGATCGGCACGCGGAGTGCGTAACCATCGAGCTTGCCGAGCAGCTGCGGGAGCACGAGCCCGATCGCCTTGGCGGCACCGGTGCCGGTCGGGACCACGTTCAGAGCGGCAGCGCGCGCACGACGGAGGTCACTGTGCGGTCCGTCCTGGAGGTTCTGGTCCTGCGTGTAGGCGTGAATCGTGGTCATCAGACCCTTGACGATGCCGAACTCGTCGTCGAGGACCTTGGCGATGGGGCCGAGGCAGTTGGTGGTGCACGAAGCGTTGGAGATGATGTTCTGGCTGCCGTCGTACTTGTCGTCGTTGACGCCCATCACGATGGTGATGTCCTCGCCCTTTGCGGGAGCAGAGATGATGACCTTCTTGGCGCCGGCGTCCAGGTGGCCCTTCGCCTTGGCAGCATCGGTGAAGATTCCGGTGGACTCGACGACGACGTCGACACCGAGGTCGCCCCACGGCAGCGCCGACGGGCCTTCGCGCAGCGACAGCGCCTTGATCTTCTGATCGCCGACGACGATGGTGTCGTCACCTTCGAGCGAGACGTCCTGCGGCAGGCGGCCCAGGATGGAGTCGTACTTGAGCAGATGAGCCAGGCTCGCGTTGTCGGTGAGGTCGTTGACGGCGACGATCTCGACGTCGGTGATGCCCAACGCCTTTTGTGCTTCCACGGCACGGAAGAAGTTGCGGCCGATCCGGCCGAATCCGTTGACGCCTACCCGAACGGTCACTGTGAGCTCCTTAGCTATGCGGTGTGCTGGGCCATTGTGTGGCTCCCGCCTCTGCGGCAGTGATCAGCCTAGTCGGCCCCGAACAGCCAGGCACGCCCGGTCCTGGCACCGGGCGTGGTGGGACGCCGAAGCGCCCGGCCGCGCTCGTCAGTCGTCGTCGAGCAGGTCGGCGGTGACCGCCGACTCGGTGTCGGGGATGCCTTCGGTCCGCGCCTTTTTATCGGCCATCGACAGCAGACGCCGGATACGGCCCGCCACAGCGTCTTTCGTCATCGGCGGATCGGCGAGCTGGCCCAACTCCTCCAGCGATGCCTGCCGGTGGGTGATCCGGAGCTGTCCCGCCGAGATCAGGTGATCCGGCACCTGGTCGCCGAGGATCTCGAGCGCGCGCTCCACCCGGGCCGCAGCCGCAACAGCGGCACGCGCCGACCGACGCAGGTTGGCGTCGTCGAAGTTCGCCAGGCGGTTGGCGGTGGCACGCACCTCGCGGCGCATCCGACGCTCTTCCCAGGTGAGCCGGGTGTCCTGCGCTCCCATGCGGGTCAGCAACGCGCCGATGGCCTCGCCGTCGCGGATCACCACGCGGTCGGCGCCGCGGACCTCACGGGCCTTGGCGGTGACACCGAGCCGCCGAGCTGCACCCACCAGGGCCAGCGCGGCCTCCGGCCCGGGGCAGCTGACCTCCAGGGCCGAGGAACGACCGGGCTCGGTCAACGATCCGTGCGCGAGAAATGCTCCACGCCAAGCAGCTTCGGCATCACCGATGGTGCCGCCGACCACCTGGGCCGGTAGGCCACGCACGGGTCTGCCTCGCATGTCCAGCAGGCCGGTCTGACGGGCCAGGGCCTCGCCATCCTTGGTGACGCGGACGATGTACCGGGCACTCTTGCGGATGCCGCCGGCACTGAGGACGTGGAACTCGGAGTTGTACCCGTAGAGGTCGAAGATCGCCTGGCGCAGCCGCCGCGCGACGTTGCCGAGGTCGACCTCGGCCTCCACCACCACACGTCCCGCGACGATGTGGAGTCCGCCCGCGAAACGCAGTAGAGCCGAGACCTCGGCCTTCCGGCTGCTCACCTGCGTGACCGCCAGACGACTCAGTTCGTCTTTGACCGCGGATGTCATCGCCACCGGACGCCGTCTCCCTCTGTGGTTGTTGGAACTATCGATCTGTAACTGGCGGCTTCACTATCGCACAGGCCGGCGATGAGAGCCGCCACGCGAGCGGGGTCGTGGGTGTGGGTGCCAGGGACTGCCAGTTCGCCGTCGTGCAGGGTGGCACCGAACTTCGCCGCAGCTCGTTCCACATGCTCGCGTTCGCGTCCGAAGGGCACCGACGCCGAGTCGACGACCACGTGGTCGACCCGGAAATCGTCGGCGTGGGCGAGCAGGACGTGCAGGTGCCGTTCAACCGAAAAACCGGCTGTCTCACCGGGTTCGGGGGCGAGGTTGACGATGAGGATCTTGCGGGCCGCCGTCCGTTTCAGGGCGGCGAGCTGCTCGGGTACCAACACATGCGGGATCACGCTCGAGAACCAGGACCCCGGGCCGAGGACCACCAGGTCGGCTCCGTCGATGGCGTCGACGGCCTCCGGGCACGCCGGCGGCTGGTGCGGCAGCAACCGGACCCGGCGCACCTTGCCCGGCGTGGTCGCGACCGCGACCTGACCGCGGATCGAATGGCTGATCCGCGGGTCGGCTTCGAGCCCGGACACATCGGCTTCGATGTCGAGGGCGGTGGCCGACATCGGCAACACCCTGCCCTGCACACCGAACAATGTGGTGATCATCTCCAGCGCCTTGACCGCGTCGCCGGTGACCTCGGTGAGCCCGGCGAGCAACAGATTTCCGACCGGATGGCCTGCCAGGGCTCCGCGCCCGCCGAAGCGGTGCTGCAACAGCGCGGCCCACTCCTCGGGTGGCCGTGCACCGGCGACCCCGGCGACATCCCGGCTCTCTGGTTCGGTGGCAGCGAGCAAGGCGGCAATGGCCATCCGGAGATCACCGGGCGGCAGGACGCCGAGTTCGGACCGCAGACGTCCGGACGATCCGCCGTCGTCGGCGACCGTCACCACGGCGGTCACGTTGTTGCTCAACCGGCGCATGGCGGTGAGGGTGGCGTACAGACCATGCCCCCCACCCAGCGCGACGATCGAGGGGTCGCGGCCGGTCATTCGCGGCCCAGATCCCGATGGGCCACCCGTACCGCAAAAGCGGCCGCGCCATCGGCCGGGCACGACAATCGGGCGGCGATGGCCTCGCTCATCGCGACGCTTCGGTGTTTTCCACCGGTGCACCCGATGGCAACCGTCATGTACCTCTTGCCCTCGCGCCGGTATCCCGCACCGACCAGTCTCAAGATCTGCTCGTATTTCTCCAGGAACTCATCGGCGCCCTCCTGACCCAGCACGTAGTCACGCACCGGCTCCTCGAGACCGTTGTGGTCGCGGAGCTCCGGCACCCAGTGTGGATTGGGCAGGAAACGAACGTCGGCCACCATGTCCGCGTCGATCGGCAGTCCGTACTTGAACCCGAACGACTCGACCACCACGCTCACGTCAGCGACCGACGCGTTCGCATATGCGCCCTCGATGATCACCCGCAACCTGGCCACCGACAGGTTCGAGGTGTCGATGACAAGATCCGCCCGTTCCTTCACCGCAGCCAGCATCGCCCGCTCGGTCGCGATGGCCGAGATCAGAGTGCCGTTGCCCTGCAACGGATGTCGGCGACGTACCTGCTCGAACCGCTGTACCAGCACCTGGTCCGACGCCTCGATGAACACCACCTTGGGATCGACACCGGTCAGGGCCAGTTCGGAGCGCAAAGCATCGAGGGCCGAGGCGTAGGAGTCGATCTGGATACGCATCACGATCGCCATCCGGGAGATGGCGGAGTCGTCGCGGCGGGCCACGTCCACCATCGACCTGATCAAGGTGTGCGGGACGTTGTCCACCACGTACCAGCCGGCGTCTTCGAGCAGGTTCGCAACGGTGCTGCTGCCGGCACCGGACAGTCCGGTGACCAGCAACACCTCGGTCAGCCCTGGGGCGCCGGTTGTGGTGCCGGCCTGCGATTCACTCACCTGGCGGATCCTGTCTGTTCACTGCCCTGATTATGTTCGACAAGTGCCTCTTGCACCGCCCGAGCGGTGGTCTGGCCGATCCCGGGTACCTCGGAGATCTGTTCGATGGTGGCCTGCCGCAGATTGGCCACCGACCCGAAGTGCGCGACAAGAGCCGCACGCCGGGTTGCTCCCAACCCGGGCACGCCGTCGAGTGCCGAGGCGGTCATCCGTTTGCTGCGCTTGCTGCGATGGAAGCTGATCGCGAACCGGTGCGCCTCATCGCGTACCCGCTGCAGGAGGAAGAGCGCTTCGCTGGTCCGGGGGAAGATGACCGGATCATCGTCGCCGGGCACCCATACCTCTTCAAGTCGTTTGGCCAGACCGATCACCGCGACATCGGTGATGTTCAACTCGTCCAGGACCGCCGCCGCCGCATGCACCTGTGGCGCGCCGCCGTCCACGACAAAGAGATTCGGTGGGTAGGCGAACTTGCGCGGACGCCCCGTCTTCGGGTCGATCGCCGCTTCCGGCGCCATGTCTCCCCCGTTCGGATCTACCTCGACGACGCCGTCAGCCGCTATGCCCCCACCGATCGCCGCGGTTGTCACCGGAGCTGCGGCCGCGACATCGGCACGGTGGCGCAGGAACCTGCGGCGTGTGACCTCGGCGATCGAGGCGACATCGTCGGACCGGCCGTCCCCGGCGGCCTCACGGATCGCGTAGTGCCGATAGTCGGACTTGCGTGGCAGGCCGTCTTCGAACACCACCAACGATGCAACCACGTCCGTGCCCTGCACGTGCGAGATGTCGATACATTCGATCCGCAGCGGCGCGGTGTCGAGGCCGAGGGTGTCCTGGATCTCGGTGAGGGCGGCCGACCGGGTCGTCAGGTCGCCCGCACGCTTGAGCTTGTGCTGGTTGAGGGCGTCGGCGGCGTTGCGCGCCAGGGTCTCCATCAGCGCCCGTTTGTCACCGCGTTGGGGGATGCGCAGGTCCACATTGCTCCCCCGCAGGCTCGAGAGCCATTCGCGGACTTCGTCGACGTTCGGGGGCAGCGTTTGTACCAGTACCTCCCGGGGTACCGGGTCGGCCTTCGCGTGGCCATCCTCCACGTCGATCGAGTCGGCTTGATCGACCTGCTCGCCGTAGAACTGCGTGAGGAACTGTCCGACCTGCTCGGCCATCTGGTCGTCGCCGGACTTCTCCACGATCCACCCACGTTGACCGCGGACGCGGCCGCCGCGGACATGGAAGACCTGCACCGACACCTCGAGCTGGTCGCCGTCCATGGCCACGAGATCGGCGTCGGTGCCGTCTCCGAGTACCACGGCCTGCCGTTCGAGTGCCCGCCGCAGGGCCCCGATGTCGTCGCGCAGCCGGGCCGCGCGCTCGAAGTCCAGCTCTGCCGATGCGCGTTCCATCTGGCCCTGGAGGTTGTTGATCATGCGATCGGTGCGCCCGGCGAGGAAGTCGCAGAAGTCCTCGACGATGGTCCGGTGTTCTTCTGCGCTGACGCGCCCGATGCACGGGGCCGCGCACTTGTCGATGTAACCCAGCAGACACGGTCGGTCGATCTGCTTGTGCCGCTTGAACACTCCGGAGGAACACGTGCGAGCGGGAAACACCCGGGTGAGCAGATCGAGGGTCTCGCGAATCGCCCAGGCATGCGAATAGGGCCCGAAGTAGCGGACCCCCTTGCGACGTGGTCCGCGGTAGACGAACAACCGCGGGTATTCCTCGGCCATCGTGACGGCGAGC
Source organism: Williamsia sp. R60 (assembly GCF_054063855.1). Taxonomy (NCBI): domain Bacteria; kingdom Bacillati; phylum Actinomycetota; class Actinomycetes; order Mycobacteriales; family Nocardiaceae; genus Williamsia; species Williamsia sp. R60. The sequence goes on along the minus strand of NZ_JBSSGR010000004.1, from coordinate 417,713 downwards.
ATCGGGTAGCTCTTGTCGTCGCGGTAGCGGACGTTGAAACGCGGATCGAACTCTTTGATCCAGTTGTATTCGAGTTGCAGGGCCTCGACTTCGGTGGACACCACGGTCCACTCGACGGATGCCGCCGTGGTCACCATCTGGCGCGTACGGGGGTGCAGCGAGGACAGGTCCGCGAAGTAAGAGGTCAGCCGCGAACGAAGACTTTTCGCCTTGCCCACGTAGATCACCCGATGGTGGATGTCCCTGAATTTGTACACACCGGGCTCGGTGGGAATGCTCCCCGGAGCCGGGCGGTACGTAGACGGGTCAGGCACGATTCCAGGCTAGTACCCCGCGCCGACAAGGCCGCACACGCGGCCGCCGCCCCCGGTGAGGACTCGCGATGCTCAGGTCAGCGTTCAGGGTCGTGGGTGTATCGGTCGCGCAGGGCGCGGAACTCGTTCATGGCCGCGATCGCCCTCTCGCCGTCGTTCGCCTGGATGGCCAGTACCGGGACATGTTCGTCCTCCGGGAGTTCCAGGCGCGCCCAGTTCGCGCTGTCCGGATACCTGAGCCCACGCACGATGCTCCAGTCGAAGATGCGCTCCTGCAACAGGTTCCGGACCGCGACACCCTCCGCCCCGACCCTGATGCGGGCGCGGGTGAGGGTGAGGAGCGACCCACCGATCAGGCACCCGATCAGTGCCATGGCGACCTGGTCCGAGGTGCGGAAGTACGCTCCGGTGTCCGAGACGCGCAACAGCGCTGCGATCACGATGAAGACGATGATGATGGCCGCCCCTGCGACGATCGCGTAGCGCGGCGACTTCCGTGGTTTGTACTCCAGCTGCCATCGGTCCTCGTCCCGGCTGCCGGAGGTGTTCGCGGTCACGGTCGAACGCAGTCTCATCGGACCTCGGCTGGGTTGTCGTCTCGGGCGAGTGTCCGCAAGATCAGCGCCGACGCGATCGCCGCGGTGGCAGCCTGGGCGCCCTTGTCTTCTTTCGACTCGGGAAGTCCGGCACGGTCGAGCGCCTGCTGTTCGTCCAGCGTGGTCAGCACCCCGTTGCCGACGGGGGTCGACTCGTCGAGCGACACCCGGGTCAGACCTGCGGTGACCGCATCGCAGACGTATTCGAAGTGAGGCGTCTCGCCCTTGATCACCACTCCGAGGGCAACGACGGCGTCATGGGTCCGGGCCAGCGCCTGCACGATGACGGGCAGTTCGATGGCACCGGCCACGCGGATCACCGTAGGCGCATCGATCCCGGCCTTGGCCGCGGCGGTGGTGGCGCCGCGCAGCAGCGATTCGCAAATGGTCGAATGCCATTGCGAGGCAACGATCGCCAGTCGCAGACTGCTCGCGTCACCGAGCTCGAGTTCGGGTTCTCCGGCGCCGCTCATGCGGGGTTGCCTCCGCTCACGTTGAAGGGGTGGCCCGGGTCGTCTTCGAGTCCGACCAGGTCGTGACCCATCCGGTCGCGCTTGGTCCGCAGATAACGCAGGTTCTCGGCGTTGGGACGCACGGGCATCGGCACTCGTTCGGTGACGTGCAGGCCGTAACCGTCGAGGCCCACCCGCTTGGCCGGGTTGTTCGTCAGCAACCGCATCGACGACACACCCAGATCGACGAGGATCTGTGCCCCCAGACCGTAGTCGCGGGAGTCGGCAGGCAGACCCAGCTCCAGGTTAGCGTCGACCGTGTCCGACCCGGCATCCTGCAGCTGATAGGCCTGCAGCTTGTGCAGCAGGCCGATGCCGCGGCCCTCGTGGCCCCGCATGTAGAGGACGATCCCGCGGCCTTCGTCGGCCACCATCTCCAGGGCGGCGTCGAGCTGGGGACCGCAATCACAACGCAGCGACCCGAAGACATCGCCGGTCAGACACTCGGAGTGGACGCGAACCAGCACGTCGTTGCCCTCGCCGTCTGCGCCGGCGATGTCGCCCAGTACCAGCGCGACGTGTTCGACATCGTCGTAGATGCTGGTGTAACCGACAGCCCGGAACGTGCCGTGCGCCGTCGGGATCCTGGCATCGGCCACCCGCACCACATGCTTCTCATGGCGACGTCGCCAGGCGATCAGCTCGGCGATGGAGATCAGCGCGAGGTCGTGTTCGTCGGCGAACACCCGCAGTTCCGGGGTCTGGGCCATCGCGCCCTCGTCCTTCTGGCTGACGATCTCGCAGATGACCCCGGCAGGCGACAGATCGGCCATCCGAGCCAGATCGACCGCGGCCTCGGTGTGGCCGGGGCGGCGAAGTACACCGCCCTCCTTGGCGCGCAGGGGAACGACGTGGCCGGGCCTGGTGAAGTCCCCCGCCGTGCTCGCCGGGTCGGCCAGCAGGCGCATGGTGGCGGCGCGGTCCGATGCGCTGATGCCTGTTCCGATTCCCTCGCGGGCATCAACCGTCACGGTGTAGGCGGTGCCGTGCTTGTCCTGGTTCACCGAGTACATCGGCGGAAGCCCGAGGCGGTCACAGTCGGCACCGTCGAGTGGCACACACAGGTATCCCGAGGTGTAGCGGACCATGAAGGCCACGAGTTCAGGGGTGGCCTTCTCGGCCGCGAAGATCAGGTCGCCCTCGTTCTCCCGGTCCTCGTCGTCCACGACGACAACGGCTTTTCCGGCAGCGATGTCGGCGATGGCCCGCTCCACCGTGTCGAACCTGGTGGTCTGGCGCAGGCCGTCGACCTCGTCCGTTGGACTGTTCATCGCTGTACTCCGATCGCGGCTAGCCGTTCGACGTATTTGGCGATCACGTCTACCTCCAGGTTAACGACCACCCCCGGGACGGCCGCACCCAGCGTCGTCAGATCGAGAGTGGTTGGGATGAGCGAGATCTCGAACCAATCGGGTCCGATGGCCGAAACGGTCAGTGACACACCGTCGACGGTGATCGAGCCCTTCTCGACGATGTAGCGCGCAACCGCCGTCGTGGTACCGATCCGCACGACGGTCCAGTTCTCCGCCTGGTTCACGGTCTGGACGGTGCCGACACCGTCGACATGCCCCTGCACGATGTGTCCGCCGAAACGGCCACCGGCGGGCATCGCACGCTCGAGGTTGACCGGGCTGCCGGGACTGACGGTGGCCAGTGAGCTGCGGGTGAGGGTCTCGGCCATCACGTCGACGGTGAACTCACCGCCGGGCCGCAGTTCCACCACGGTCAGGCAGACGCCGTTGACGGCGATCGAGTCACCGTGACCGGCATCGCTGGTGACCAGGGGCCCACGGACGGTGAACCGCGCCGCGTCGGACAGGTCTTCACGCGCGACGATACTGCCGCGTTCTTCGACGATTCCGGTGAACATCGCCAACTCCTCACATCGCTGCTGCGATCTCAGGGCGGCGTAGCACGTGCCGATCCGTCGGACCGGCTGTGGTGTTCTCTTTCATCCGGACTATCACCGTCGGCTCCGGAATCTCACCGGAATCTGCTGACCCCGCATCGCGTGATGCGGGCGCTCGCGGGCTCCGCGGACGAACTGTCGCCCACGATTACCGCCGGTGGGGAATTACACCCCGCCCCGAGAACTTCCACCTACGAAGTTAGCACATCCATCGATCCCGCTGACCAGCGAGAAGGCCATGAAATGGCCGGTCAGCGGGTTGCGGTCAGGGTGAGCAGAACGTCGTCACCGAGTGTCTCCACACGATCGGTCGAAAATCGCCTCGCCTGCTGCAGGGTGGTGACCGTGTCGTCCGTGATCGCCGCGAGTCCCCCGCCGATCACCAGCGGGGCGACATACGCCTGCACCCGGTCGACCAAACCCGCCGCGAAGAACGCACCGAGCAATCGTGATCCGCCCTCGATCTGCACATTGCTCAGCTCGGCGAGGGCCTCCACCACGGCTGCCGGTTCGTGCTCACGAATGCGGATGGTGCGCGCTCGACCGTCGAACACCTTGGCCTCCGACGGGATGGCCGACGATCCGACGACAACTCGCAGTGGCTGGTGTTCCCGGAGTGAGCCGTCGGGGTACCTCGCGGTGAGGCTCGGGTCGTCGGCCAGTACGGTGCCCGTGCCGACGACGATCGCGTCGATCTGCGCACGTTCGTCGTGCACACGCTCACGTGCGGCCGGACCCGTGATCCACTGGCTCGAGCCGTCGGGCGCAGCGACCCGTCCGTCGACGGATGCGGCGAACTTGGCGGTCACCATCGGACGGCCGTGCTCCTGACGGAACAACCATTCGCGAAGTGGGCCGGCGGCAACCGTGTCGGCGCACACGCCGCCGTGCACCTGGAGTCCCGCAGCCTCGAGTCGCTGATGTCCTCCCGTGGCAACGGGGTTGGGGTCGGCGACCGCGTAGTGGACAACTCTGATTCCGGCCGCGATCAGTGCCTCAGAACACGGCCCGGTTCGCCCGGTGTGGTTGCACGGCTCGAGGGTCACCACTGCGGTCCCACCCGCAGCTCTGTCTCCTGCCTGCCCGAGAGCGACCACCTCGGCGTGCGGGCCCCCGGCCTCCCTGGTGTGTCCGACCCCGGCGACGTTTCCGTCGGCGTCGAGGATCACCGCGCCGACTGGCGGATTCGGGGTGCTCAGTCCGCGCGCACCGATCGATTCGCTCATCGCGCGGTGCATCGCCGCCGAGACAGGTCCGGTCACGGGAGTCGCGGCGCTCGTCACTGTCGAGCGCTGAGCGCCTGTGCGCGAAGCGATTCGACGGCTTGCGCGGGGTCATCGGCCCCGTAGACCGCCGATCCCGCAACAAAACAATCGACACCGGCCGCGGCCGCTTGTTCGATGGTGTCCGCGTTGATGCCCCCGTCGATCTCGACGAGTACACGCAATTCACCGGAATCGACGAGCTTGCGGATGCGCCGGACCTTGTCGAGCACGTCAGGGATGAACGACTGCCCGCCGAAACCGGGTTCCACACTCATCACCAGCAACGTGTCGAACTCTCTGAGGATCTCGAGGTACGGGTCGAGGGACGTGCCGGGTTTGATACTCAGACCCGCCTTCGCGCCGGCGGCCCGGATGTCGCGCCCCACGGCCACGGGATCGTCGGTGGCCTCCGCGTGAAACGTGACGTTGTGTGCCCCCGCCTCGGCATAACCCGGGGCCCACCGCTTCGGGTCCTCGATCATCAGGTGGCAGTCGATCGGGATATCCGTGCTCTTGAGCAGGCTTTGCACCACCGGTAGGCCGAGAGTGAGGTTCGGGACGAAGTGACCGTCCATCACATCGACGTGTAGCCAATCGGCACCGGTGACCGCATCTGCTTCGGCTCCGAGCCTGGCGAAGTCGGCGGACAGGATGGACGGCGCGATCATCGGCTGATTCGACATGCAGTCATCCTAATGTCGGGGCTAGACCCAACCCAACGGACCGGTCCGGACTGCTGCACACGCGTTTTGGCGTGTCGTATCCCGCCGCCGATCAGTTCTTGCGGAGCGCCGCGAAGAACATGGCGTCGGTGCCGTGCAGGTGAGGCCAGAGCTGCACATACGGCCCTCCGGTCAGATCGTCCACGGGTACCAGGTCACGGGTGTCCAGTGCGGTCACCGGCAACTCGGCGATCGCCCAATCCGCCACCTCGCGGGTTTCGGCCGGGTGTGGTGAGCACGTGGAGTAGACCACCACGCCACCCGGCCGGAGCTGGTCCACCGCCGACGCGAGCAACTGCTTCTGCAGCGCGACGAGATCGGGAACGTCATCTGGGTTGCGTCGCCACCGGGCCTCTGGCCGGCGCCGGAGGGCACCGAGGCCGGTGCACGGGGCGTCCACCAGCACACGGTCGAACCCTGGCTCCAGGCCTGGGTCACGCCCGTCGCCGACGATCACGTCGACGGGTAGCTCCCGGGTCGCCTTACGGATCAATTCGGCGCGGTGCGGGGCTTTCTCGACCGCGGTGACCCGCGCACCGTCTATGTCGGCAAGAGCGCCGAGCAGGGCCGCCTTGCCACCAGGACCGGCGCACAGGTCGAGCCATCGACCGGCGTCGTCGCCGTCGAGAGGAGCGATCGCGAGTGCGCGGGCCACCAACTGACTGCCTTCGTCCTGGACGCCGGCCAGACCTTCACGGATCGGTTCGATGTCGCCTGGATCGCCGCTGTCGAGGTACACGCAGTAGGGCGAGTAGCGGCCCACGTCACCTCCGGTGACGGCGGCGAGTTCGTCGGCGGTGATCATGCCCGGCCGGGCGACCAGATGGGTCGACGGGCGTTCGTCGTCCGCCGCCAGTGCGGCCTGCAGAGCACCCGCCGAACCACCGAGCGCGTTGTCGAACACCTCGGCGATCCAGCGCGGATGAGCGTACTGAAATGCCAGATGACCGATGAGGTCCTCACTGATCGGCGGTGCGAGCGCGTCCACCCACAGCTCTTCGGTGCGCTGGGAGATCTTGCGCAACACTGCGTTTGCGAAACCCACAGGTCCGTGACCGGCGCGGGAACGGACGAGGTCCACCGACGTCGAGACGGCGGCATGCGCGCCGATCCGCGTCCGCAACAGTTGGTATGCACCCAACCGCAGCACATCGAGGACTGCCCCGTCGATCTCCTCGACGGGCCTTTTCGCGACGTCGGAGATGATCTGGTCGAGCAACCCCACCGCACGGCTGGTGCCGTAGGTCAGTTCGGTGGCCAGGGCAGCGTCGCGGCCGGTGATCTTGCGGTCCCGCAACATCTTCGGCAGTACCAGGTTGGCGTAGGCGTCCCGCTCACGCACAGCGGCCAGCACCTCCACGGCAGCCTGCCGGGCCGGATCTATCGGGGTGTGTTCCTGATCGTCAACGGGGCGGTTCATGTGAGTGCCTGTCCATCGGTGAGCCTGGCCCCGCGCGCCCAGTCGGGACCGGCCATTGCTTTTTTGCCTTGCGGCTGAACTGAATCGAGTCGAATCGGCACCGTCTTGGTACCCACGTACAGGGCCTTCTTCGTCACGGCCAGCTCGCCCGGAGCCGGCGTCACATCGACCGGTTCGGTGACCATCGACGCACGTAACACCTTGACCCGCAGATCATCCAGCGTGGTCCAGGCACCTGGGTGGGGTGTCATCGCCCGGATGTGCCGATCGATCAGGTGCGCCGGTAGGTCCCAGCGAATGCGTGCGTCGTCGATGGTGATCTTCGGAGCCGTGCTGATGCCGTCGGCCGGTTGCGGTTTGGCTTCCAGGTAGCCGTCCTCGATGCCGTCGAGGGTGGTCACCAGCAGGTGCGCCCCTGTCTCGGACAGCCGACCCAGCAGGTCGCCGGCGGTATCGGTGTCGCGGATCCGTTCGGTGACCACGCCGAAGACCGGGCCGGTGTCGAGACCTGCTTCGAGCCGGAAGGTACTGGCGCCGGTCATCTCGTCGCCCGCAGCGATCGCCGCCTGCACCGGTGCAGCGCCGCGCCATGACGGCAACAACGAGAAATGCAGATTGACCCAGCCGTGGGTGGGAAGATCCAGCAGCTCCGGCGGTACCAGTCCGCCGTAGGCCACCACCGGGGCGCAGTCGGGCGCCCACTCTCGTAATTGCTCGACAGCATCGGGATCATTGAGCCTTCTCGGAGTGATCACGGGGATGGCGTGCTCGTCGGCGAGGGCAGCCACCGGTGACCGGGTGATCTTCCGTCCCCGGCCCGCTGCTGCGTCGGGCCGACTGATCACGCCCACGACCTCATGGCGGGGCGACTCGATCAACGCCTCGAGAGACGCAACCGCGGGTTCGGGCGTGCCTGCGAACACCACCCGCATGTAGTACCCCAATCTCCGAGTTCTGTCCGCGTGTTCGCGGCCGACCAACAGCCTAGCCACCCAGAAGCCTCAGCCGATGGTGGGCGGATCCATCTGCACCCTGATCGGCTGTGAATCGTGTTGTGCATTCCGGCCGACCTGCGCTGCATGGAGCGCCGCAGCCAGTTCTCGACCTTGAGATCTTCTACACCGCAGCAGTATTCGCTGCGGATCGGAGATCTCGTCGCGATTGAGGCCAGAGGGCAACCGCACGCCGGCGGGTAGTTCCACCGGACCGAGCACCTCACCACCCGGCGGGAGGTGGACGGTTTCGGCAAAGGCGACGATGGCCGGACCGGCGCCGTCGATCGAGGCCATCGTGACCGCAGGCGGGAACCCGAGTTCGGTCCGCTGCGCCACCTCGTTCTCGGCGAAGCCGACGGGGTCCCAACGGATCACCGACTGCACCGGGCCGAGTCCCGCGTCGGCGACGATCACCACTGCTCCCCCACGTCCGTGGGGACGTACGAGCATGGCGGCGGACAGCCAGCGGCGAACCGCCTCTTCGCTGGCTCGCAGTTCGGTGCGATCGAGCTGCGCCCACGTGTCCAGCAGGATGGCGGCGCCGTAACCGTCTTCGGCAACGGGCTCGGCGCCCGGGGTACTGACCACAACACGGGGACCGCTGCCGATGCTGTCGACGATCTTGTCTCCGCCCGAGGTCAGGACGGGAACCCCCGGGAATGCGCGGCCCAGCTCCTCGGCCGTCCGGCGAGCCCCCGTCGTCAGCGCCCTCACCTTGGTGAAACCGCATTCGGTGCAGCGGAAGTCGGCGTCGGGATGACCACACCACCGGCAGCTCAACAAACCCACCGAGTTGCTGTCGGGCCCGGCACCATCGGTCGGCACCGGGCCGTCTGCCTGCATCGGTCCGTGGCATCGACGGCAACGTACGTGCGAACGGCACCGTTCACAGGCCAGCGACGGTAGATAACCGCGCCTGGGCACGCTGAAGAGCACGGGGGCGTCGGCGGACAAGGCGGCGCGGGCCGCATCGAACGCGACGGCCGGGATTCGGGCCGAGCGAGCAAGCGGATCACGGACCACCCGGTTGTCCTCGTCGGAGAGCGCCGAGATGCGAGGGGATCGTTCACGGACCACCGAACGTGACGCGGTGAGGTCGTGAGCCCAGCCGGCATCGACGAGGGCTTGGGTCTCGGCCGTACGAGCGACACCACCGAGGACCAGTGCGCATTTGTCGCTGTGCGACCGCAGGACCGCCACTTCGCGGGTATGTGGGTACGGCGCACGGGGATCGCACAGGCTGTCGTCCCCGTCGTCCCACACACAGATCAGTCCGAGGTCGGGAATCGGCGTGAACACTGCGCTCCGGGTGCCGATCACCACCGAGGCTTGCCCGCGCAGTGCTCGCAACCACCGCCGATACCGTGCCGAAGGGCCCAATCCCGCGGACAAGGACACCACCCGGTCACCCAAGATCGGTTCGCACGCTGCTTCGAGCCGTACCAGATCGCGCTGGTCGGGCACCACGATGATGGCGCTGCGGCCGGCGACCACCGTGTGGCATGCGAGTTCGGCCAGTCGCCGGGGCCAGTCCTCCCCGGGCACCGCCTGCCATGCCGCCCGCGCGGCTTTGCCATCAGCGACAGCAGCAAGGTACGACTCTGCATGCTCGTATGGTTCCCATCCGTCTACATCGACGGTCGGGGGCCTGGGGGTGCCTGGCGGGGCACCCACGGTCTGCTCGGTGCGCGCATGGCGGGGCGGGATGGCCAGCCGCAGGACATCTGTCATGGTGCCCGCGTACCGATCGGCGACCGCCCGCGCCAGCGTGGCCAACTCCGAGGTCAGGACCGGTTCCGGCGAGACCACCCTCTCGAGCCACCCGAGCTTGCCGGGATGGTCGCTGGCCTCGATGCGGTCGAGTATGTACCCGTCGACGAGACGGCCGGAAAAACGCACCCGCACCCGGACACCCGGCTGGGCGTCCAGGTGCTGGGCATCTTGTACCTGGTAGTCGAACGGCCGGTCCAGATGGGCCAGCCCGAGCATCGGCAGAACACGCGCGACCGGCAGTTCAGGTGCGAGCTGCCGCTCTGGTTTCACGCGCCGGCAGCAGCCTTCAGCTTGTCTGCCCGGTCGGTGTGCTCCCACGGCAGATCGATGTCGGTGCGACCGAAATGTCCGTAGGCGGCCGTCGGGGCGTAGATCGGCCGAAGCAGGTCGAGGTCGCGGATGATCGCGCCCGGACGCAGGTCGAAGACCTCGGAGATGGCCGACTGGATCTTGGCAGGGTCGACGGTCTCTGTGCCGAAGGTCTCGACGAACAAGCCCACGGGGGCAGCCTTGCCGATGGCGTAGGCGACCTGAACCTCGATGCGACCGGCCAGACCTGCCGCGATTGCATTCTTGGCGACCCAGCGCATGGCGTATGCAGCACTGCGGTCGACCTTCGACGGGTCCTTGCCCGAGAAGGCGCCGCCACCGTGACGGGCCATGCCGCCGTAGGTGTCGACGATGATCTTGCGCCCGGTGAGTCCGGCGTCGCCCATGGGCCCGCCGAGGACGAACTTGCCGGTCGGGTTGACCAGCAGACGGACATCATCGGTGTTGAGGAACGGCAGATCGAGATCGGCGAACACCGAATCCAAGACCTTGCTGCGGATGTCGGGGGTGAGGAGGTTCTCGAGGTCGATGTCGGCGGCGTGCTGCGTGGAGACCACCACGGTGTCGAGGCGGACCGGCTTGTCACCGTTGTATTCGATGGTGACCTGGGTCTTACCGTCCGGCCGCAGGTATGGGAGCACACCTTCTTTACGTACCTCGGTGAGGCGACGGGCGAGACGGTGCGCAAGCGCGATCGGAACCGGCATGAACTCAGGGGTCTCGTTGGTCGCGTATCCGAACATCAGGCCCTGGTCGCCGGCACCCTGGCGAGCGATCTCGTCCTCGGTGATGCCTTCCACGCGCGACTCGTACGCGTTGTCGACACCCTGGGCGATCTCCGGGGACTGCGCGCCGATGGCGACGTTGACACCGCAGGAGTTGCCATCGAATCCCTTGGCCGACGAGTCGTAGCCGATCTCCAGGACCTTCTCGCGCACGATTTTGGGGATGTCGGCGTACGCCGTCGTGTTCACCTCACCCGCCACATGGACCTGACCGGTGGTGACCAAAGTCTCCACCGCAACCCGGGCACGCGGATCCTCGGTCAGCAGGGCGTCGAGGATCGAGTCGCTGATCGCGTCACAGATCTTGTCGGGATGACCCTCGGTGACGGACTCGCTGGTGAACAAACGGGTATCGGTCATGTTTTCCTCTCGGAGGCGGTGGTCCTGAAGAGTTCGGTACGGTGCGCGACTACCCGCGGACCTCAAATTACACACGTGGGTCGAGCTACGGACATCGACCTTCTGCGCCAACACCATCTGTGCGTACAGCGTTGATCGCGTCAAGTATTCGGGTCGCCATGAGTGTTTTCGACCCGAGTGGCAGGGCAGTTTCTTCGCCCCCTGCGGCCAGGATCCAACCGGTGTTGTGGTCCATGCCGAATGCCTTGCCCTCGCCCACCGCGTTGACGACCAAGAGGTCGCATCCTTTGCGGGCCAGTTTTGCCCGGCCGTGGTCGAGAACCCCGTGCTGGAGGTCGCCGGTTTCGGCAGCGAAGCCGACGATGGCCGTCGACCGTGGGACCGAGCCGCTGCGGCGAGCGGCGACCAGACCGGCGAGGATGTCCGGATTGGTGGTCAATTCGATGGGGGCCGGTCCGCTGTCCGACTTCTTGATCTTGGCGTCGGAGACCTGCACGGGCCGAAAATCGGCGACGGCCGCGGCCATGATCACCACGTCGGTCTCGGGGGCTCGCTTTCCAATCTCGTCGGCCAGCTGCGCTGCGGTGGCGATGCGGATGATCTCCACTCCCGCGGGATCGGGCAGGTTGGAGGTGGCACCGGCGACCATGGTCACCTGAGCCCCTCGCTGGGCAGCGGCACGGGCGAGGGCGTACCCCTGCTTCCCGGAGCTGCGATTACCGAGGTAGCGGACGGGATCGAGGGGTTCGCGCGTGCCGCCGGCACTGATCAGGAATTTGACCCCGGCGAGGTCGTACGGGAGGGCGTCGGGGCGATCGAGCAGCAGCTCACCCAGCAGCGATATCTCCTGCGGATCGGGCAGACGTCCGGCCCCGGTGTCGACACCGGTCAAACGGCCCGATGCGGGAGTCATCACGGTGGCGCCGTGCTCCCGGAGGGTGCTCACATTCGCTTGCGTGGCCGGGTGCTCCCACATCTCGGTGTGCATCGCCGGGACGAACAGGACCGGGCATCGCGCGGTCAACAACGTCGACGTCAACAGATCGTCGGCGCGCCCACTCGCAGCGCGAGCCATCAGATCGGCGGTCGCCGGCGCGATCAACACCAAGTCCGCTTCCTGACCGAGACGGACGTGAGGCACGCGCGGCACATCGGCGAACACCTCGGTGCTGACGGGGTTACCGCTGAGCGCCTCGAATGTTGCCGCACCGACGAACTTCAACGCCGATTCGGTGGGGATGACACGCACGTGATGGCCGGCCTCGGTGAAGTGACGCACCACCGAGCCGACCTTGTACGCGGCTATGCCGCCACCGACCCCGATGACGATGTTCTTACGCGTCGTACCGACGTTCTCGCCCACGAACTCTCGCCTCCGGACCGGGTAAAGGGAAGCTATTCGCCTTCGGTGTGCTCGAGAAGGTCCGCGTGGATCTCACGCATGGCGATGGAGAGAGGCTTCTCCTGGAGGCCCGGCTCGACGAGAGGACCGACGTACTCGAGGATGCCGTCACCGAGCTGGTTGTAGTAGTCGTTGATCTGACGCGCACGCTTGGCGGCGTAGATGACCAGCGCGTACTTCGAAGAAGCGCGTTCCAGCAGCTCGTCGATCGGCGGGTTCGTGATGCCCAGGGGTGTGTCGTACGCGGTTGCGTCGACCTCGCCGATGAACTCGTCTGGGGTGGTCAAGCTGCTCACATTGCTCCTACGAATTATTCAAATGGGATTCAACCAGCAAGGATACCAAGTGCTTGGCCACCGAGTCGACTTCGTCGTTCACCACGACGTGGTCGAACTCGTCGGCACTGTCCAATTCGGCCCTCGCGGTTTGCAGTCGCCGCTCGATCACCTCGTCGGATTCGGTCCCGCGGCCGCGTAGCCGGGACACCAGTTCGTCCCAGCTCGGCGGCGCGAGGAACACTGTCACGGCCTCGGGTACCGCTGCCCTGATGTTGCGGGCTCCGGCCAGATCGACCTCGACGAGCGTGGGCCTACCCTGCTCCATCGCTTCGAACACCGGCCGCGAGGGTGTGCCCGAACGTTGCAGTCCCCCGTGGATCTCGGCCCACTCCAGCAGTTCGCCGTCGGCGATCAACCGATCGAACTCACCCGGGGTGACAAAAAAGTAGTCGCGTCCGTCGACCTCACCGGCGCGCGGGGCGCGGGTGGTCGCAGAGACGCTGAACATCAGGTCGGGCAGCAGTTCGCGCAGCCGCCGGACCACGCTGGACTTTCCGACAGCAGAAGGGCCGGCCAATACGAGAAGCCGGCCCCTCTGCCGTTGTTCTGGGCTCACTGTGATGAGCGATCAGGCAAAGTCGAACTTGGCCAGAAGCGCTTTCTTCTGGCGATCACCCAAGCCGCGCAGACGGCGGGTCGGCGCGATCTCGAGCTCGGTCATGATCTCCTGCGCCTTGACCTTGCCCACCTTCGGCAATGCCTCGAGCAGTGCCGACACCTTCATCTTGCCAAGGATCTCGTCGTTTTCAGCATCCTTGAGAACCTGCTGTAGATCGGTGCCGCCTCGCTTCAGGCGCTCTTTGAGCTCCGCACGGGCCCGGCGAGCGGCAGCTGCCTTCTCCAATGCAGCGGCGCGCTGCTCGTCGGTCAACTGGGGAAGGGCCACGGTTCCTCCGATTTCGTCTGTGTGATTCTCTGCCCCGCGCCGGTGGCGTCAGGGCGTCCGCCTCTGTGGGGAGGCAGCGAAAGCGACCGTACCCACGCACGTCGCCTTTTGCGACCCCGACCCCGGCATTCCCCCACTAAAACGGGTGTTGTAAGCCTTTCGAACGAGCTTTTCCGCCGTCCCGCATCAGTGGCAGTTAAATCTGTCTAGTATCTGATTGATCCGGCGAATGGCGTTGCCCGACAACGGCATTCGAAGCACACAACGGAAATGTCGAGCATCATGACGTAGGTCACATCCGTGGTGCTGCTGTGACGGGTGTTCCGCGCCGGGATTTTTCGAAGTTTTTTGCCGGTGCGCGCGTGTCGGAGGACCGTGTGACCTGTGCGAATGCCCACCCGACCGCCTTGATGGCCTCGTGAACCGCGTTCAGCGCCTCGTGTTAGATGTGGATCGCACACACTGACAATTCTCAGCCGGGACGGGGTTTCATCATCGTGACCAACCAACAGACTCCACGAGAGGGTCTGCTTCCCGATCGGCTCCGGAACCTTTACGCACTGACTCTCGGTGACGGGATCCGGGATGAGGTGTCGACCGAGAACGTGGTGCTGCACGACGAACCACACCGCCGTCTGCGCCGATTCGGAAACACCGAGCAGCTGCGTGCCGCCCGCCTCGCCGGGCACCCGCCGGTGGTGCTCGTTCCGCCGATTGCCGCACCCGCGAGCTGCTACGACCTCGATCCTGATCACTCGTTGGTCAAGCATCTGCTCCAGACCGGACGCATTCCGTACGTGCTCGACATCGGCGAAATCAGGAGAAGCGACCGACACCTCGGTTTCGAGGACTTCTTCGACGACATCGTCCCGCAGGCGATCACCCGCGCGCAGAGTGACTTCTATGCCGCGGATCAGGACATCTCGAGCCGCACCGGTGGCCCCGGCCAGGTGGACCTGGTCGCATGGAGTCTTGGCGGAACGATCAGCCTGCTCACCGTGGCCGCAGATCCCGCCCTGCCCGTCCGATCGGTCACGGCCGTGGGCACTCCCCTGGACTACGCGCTGGTGCCCCCCTATCCCCTCGTACGGAAGTTGACCCGGCCGACCAAGGGTCTGGCGGTCACCGGCATTCTCCGGCTACTCGGCGGGATCCCTGCGCCACTGGTGCAGATCGGCTACCGAGGCACGGCATGGCAACGCGAACTGAAGAAGCCTGGTTTCATCCTGTCCAATCTCGGTGACACCGAGAAGCTCGCACGGATGGAGATCGTCAATCGCTTCCAGCGTGAGTTCCCCGGCTACCCGGGCCGCCTGGCCGAACAGATGTGGGAGTGCTTCATCTATCGGGGTGAACTGGCGACCGGTGTGCTCGACCTCGGAGGGCGCCGCATCGATCTCACGAGCATCGGGGTCCCGGTCCAGCTGTTCGGGAGCCATCGTGACGCCATCGTGCCGTGGGCAGCTGCCCGGCACGGTGTCGACCTGCTCAAGGGATCACCACAGGTGCACTTCGACACCGTCGAGACAAGTCATCTGGGACTGATCGCCGGACCCGACGCCGTTTCCGGCACGTGGCCGCGAATCGAAGCATTTCTGGAGTCGTTGCCGGTGGACTCCGCACCGGCAGACGAGGCCACACCCCACGGCGACGACCGGTCCGAGGTACTGGAACAAGAGGTCTCGGGCTAGGCCTGGTCCCCGAGCGCCGCCTCGATCTCGTCCCGGGTGCGGCGCGCGGCATCGCGCAGTGCTGTCACATCGGGACCGTGACGCAGCACCGACCGGGAGCTGGCCGGCAGCACCCACCGCTGATCGGCATCGGCGAACACAGCGGGTAGATCGCTCGCCGCAGCTCCTTGGGCACCAAGGCCCGGGGCCAGGATCGGCGCGCCGAGTTCCGCCAGCTGCAGTCCGTGGTGCCGGGTCGCCCCGACCACCAGTCCGACAGTCGCGCGACCATCCGAGTTCTCCGCTGCAGCCGCATCAACGATGCTCTGGGCCACCGCCACGCCACCGTCGCCCCGGGCCAGCTGTAGCGACTCCCCCTCAGGGTTGGAGGTGCGGGCCAGCGCGAACACGGCCCGTCCCTCCGAGCGCGCAAGTTCGATGGCGGGGCTCAGTGACCCGAAGCCGAGATAAGGCGAGACGGTCAGGGCATCGCCGCACAGCGGTGATGCCGGATCGAGCCAAGCCCGCGCGTACGCGGCCATCGTCGAACCGATGTCGCCGCGTTTCCCGTCGGCGATGACCAGCGCGCCACCGGCCTGACAACCGCTGATCACCGACTCCAGAGCCGCGAAGCCTGCCGAACCGAACGTCTCGAAAAACGCCACCTGGGGCTTGATCACCGCGACGGACCCGGCAAAGGCCTCGACACAGATGTCACCGAACGCACGGACGCCCGCAGCGTCGACCGACAGACCCCACGCCTCGAGCAGTTCCGGATGAGGGTCTATCCCCGCGCACAACCGGCCGCGGTCGGTGACCGCCGCCCGGTAGCGGTCGGCAAACGATGTGTCGCCGACCGCACCCGATCTCGCGTCCACCTATGCGCCCAGCATCGTCCGGTGCCGCTTCTGCAGCGACTGCACACCCATGGCCCCGCCCAACGCGGCTTCGATGCCCTGGATCGCCGCGCTCGCGCCCTGCACCGTGGTGATACACGGGATGTTCACCGACACAGCGGCACTACGGATCTCGTAACCGTCGATACGCGGACCGGAGTTGCCGTAGGGAGTGTTGATCACCATGCCGATCTCCCCGGCCCGGATCCGCTCGACCACGCTGACCTCGCCCTCGGGCAGATCGATGTCAGAGTGCTTGTACACCTGGGTGCACTTGATTCCGTTGCGCCGCAACACATGTGCGGTGCCCTCGGTGGCCAGGATGTCGAACCCCAGATCAGCGAGCCGCTTGACCGGGAACACCAGAGCGCGCTTGTCCTTGTTGGCGACGGACACGAACACCTTGCCGGACACAGGGAGTGAACCGTAGGCGGCCGTCTGCGATTTCGCGAAGGCACGGCCGAAGTCCGCGTCGATACCCATCACCTCACCGGTCGACTTCATCTCCGGGCTGAGCAGAGAGTCGACACCGGTGCCGTCGGCTCGGCGGAACCGGTTGAAGGGCAGTACGGCTTCCTTCACCGACACCGGCGAGGTGTCGGGCAGTTCGGAGCCGTCCCCTTCGGCCGGCAACATGCCGCTGGCACGCAGCTCGGCGATCGTGGCGCCCAGCATCACCCGCGCACAGGCCTTGGCCAACTGGACCGCGGTGGCCTTGGACACGAACGGAACCGTGCGGCTGGCCCGCGGATTGGCCTCGAGGACGTACAGGATGTCGTCCTTCAGCGCGTACTGGACGTTGAGCAGACCACGGACACCGATGCCCTTGGCCAGCGCCTCGGTGGACTTGCGGACGTTCTCCAGGTCCGAGCGGCCGAGTGTGATGGGCGGCAACGCACATGCGGAGTCGCCCGAGTGGATGCCTGCCTCTTCGATGTGTTCCATGACCCCGCCGATGTAGCAGTCGGTGCCGTCGTAGAGCGCGTCGACGTCGATCTCGATCGCGTCCTCCAGGAATCGGTCGACGAGAACGGGATGCTCGGGCGTGATCTCGGTGGCCCGGGAGATGTAACTGGCGAGGGAATCCTCGTCGTACACGATCTCCATACCCCGCCCGCCGAGCACGTACGAGGGCCTCACCAGCACCGGGTACCCGATGTCGCCGGCAATGGCCTTGGCCTGATCGAACGTGGTCGCCATGCCGTACTTCGCAGCGGGCAGACCCGCCTCGCTGAGCACGTTGCCGAACTCACCGCGATCCTCGGCGAGATCGATCGCCGCCGGGCTGGTGCCCACGATCGGAACACCCGCAGCTTCGAGCCGATGGGCCAGACCCAGCGGGGTCTGCCCGCCGAGCTGCACGATGACGCCCTTGACGGTGCCCGACTCCGACTCGGAGTGGAACACCTCGAGGACGTCTTCGAAGGTCAACGGCTCGAAGTACAGCCGGTCGGCGGTGTCGTAGTCGGTGGACACGGTCTCCGGGTTGCAGTTGACCATGACCGTCTCGTAACCCGCCTCCGACAGCGTCATGGCGGCGTGCACACACGAGTAGTCGAACTCGATGCCCTGACCGATCCGGTTGGGGCCCGACCCGAGGATCAGCACCTTCGGCCGCTCGCGTTGCGGCGCGACCTCACTCTGCGCGGCGGGGTCGAGCTCATAGGTCGAATAGTGGTACGGCGTGACCGCCTCGAACTCGGCGGCACAGGTGTCGACCGTCTTGTAGACCGGACGCACGCCCAGCGAGTGCCGTAGGTCGCGGATCGCGGTCTCGTCGTCCACGTCGTCGCGCAGCGCGGCGATCTGCCGGTCGGACAGCCCGTTGCTCTTGGCCTCGCGGAGCAGGTTCTCATCCAGGGTGTCCGCCTCGCGGACCCGCTGACCGAGTTGGTGGACGGCTTCGATCTCGGCGAGGAACCAGGGATCGATGGCGGTCGACTCGAACAGCTGCTCCACGGTCGCGCCCATGCCGAATGCCTGCATCAGGCCGTACAACCGACCGTCCTTGGGCGTGCGGAGCCGTTCGAGCAGTTCGGGGAGCAACGGAGCCGGTTCGTCGGTCTCGGGTTCGGTCCAGAACCCGGCGGCCTTGGTCTCCAGCGAACGCATCACCTTTCCGAGTGCCTCGGCGAACGATCGGCCCAGCGACATGGCCTCACCCACCGACTTCATCGTGGTGGTGAGGGTGTCGTCAGCGCCGGGGAACTTCTCGAACGCAAACCTCGGCGCCTTTACCACGACGTAGTCGAGGGTGGGTTCGAAGCACGCCGGGGTCTTCTTGGTGATGTCGTTGAGGATCTCGTCGAGGCTGTAGCCGACCGCCAGCTTGGCCGCGATCTTGGCAATCGGGAACCCGGTCGCCTTCGACGCGAGCGCCGACGACCGGGACACCCGGGGATTCATCTCGATGACCACCATCCGGCCGTCGGCGGGATCCATCGCGAACTGGATGTTGCAGCCGCCCGTGGCGACACCGACCTCACGGATGATCTCTATGGAGAGGTCGCGCATCTTCTGGTACTCGCGGTCGGTCAACGTCATCGCAGGCGCCACCGTGACCGAGTCACCGGTGTGGACACCGACGGGATCGACGTTCTCGATGGAACAGACCACCACGACGTTGTCGCGGTTGTCACGCATCAGCTCGAGCTCGTATTCCTTCCAGCCCAAGATCGACTCCTCGATCAGGACGTTGGCGCTCGGCGACGCCGCCAGCCCGCCACCGGCAATCCGGTTGAGGTCGTCGGCGTCATAGGCCATCCCCGAACCGAGCCCACCCATGGTGAAAGAGGGGCGAACCACCACCGGGTAACCGAGGTCGGCCACCGTATCGTGGACCTCCTCCATGGTGAAACACACTCGGGAACGGGCGCTTTCGCCGCCGACCTTGGCAACGATGTCCTTGAACTTCTGCCGGTCCTCGCCGCGCTGGATGGCCTCGAAGTCGGCGCCGATGAGCTCGATGTCGTACTTGGCGAGAATGCCCTGGTCATGCAGATCCACTGCGGTGTTGAGTGCGGTCTGCCCGCCCAGCGTCGCCAGCACGGCGTCGATGGGATATCCGGCATCACGCTCGGCCTCGATCACCTTCTCCACGTAGGCGGCGGTGATGGGCTCGACGTAGGTCGCGTCGGCGAACTCCGGATCGGTCATGATCGTCGCGGGATTGGAATTGACCAGGCTCACCCGCAGGCCTTCGGCCTTGAGGACCCGGCAGGCCTGTGTGCCCGAATAGTCGAACTCGGAGGCCTGACCGATGACGATCGGTCCGGATCCGATGACCAGGACGTGCTTGAGGTCGGTACGGCGGGGCATCAGGCACGCGCTCCTTGCAGCAGAGAGACGAACTTCTCGAAGAGGTACGCGGCGTCGTGGGGTCCTGCCGCGGCCTCGGGGTGATATTGGACGGAAAACGCTCGGCCGTCGATGAGTTCGATGCCTTCCACCGTGCCGTCGTTGGCGCAGGTGTGGCTGATCCGGGCACGACCGAAGTCGCTGTCGAACTCTTCGCCGGCTTCACCCTCCAGGGCAAACCCGTGATTCTGGGCGGTGATCGACACGGCTCCGGTCGTATGGTCGACCACCGGGATGTTGATTCCGCGGTGGCCGAACTTCATCTTGTAGGTACCCCGGCCGAGCGCGCGGCCCAGGATCTGGTTCCCGAAGCAGATGCCGAACAGCGGGATCCCGTCACCGAGCACGCTGCGGGTGAAGTCCACCGGGTGGTCGGCGGTCGCGGGGTCGCCGGGTCCGTTGGACAGGAACACGCCGTCCGGTTTGATGTCGGCGATGGCGTCGTACGAGGTGCCCGCCGGCAGTACGTGCACCCGCACTCCGTGCTGGGCGAACATGCGCGGGGTGTTGGTCTTTATCCCCAGGTCGAGCGCCGCCACCGTGAACCGGGCTTCGCCCTCGGGTTCGACGACGTACCCGTCGGTGGTCGACACCTCACCGGCCAGATCGGCACCGGACATCTCAGGCGCCTCGACCACCCGCCGGAGCAGTTCGTCCGACCCGGCGAGCGCATCTCCGGAGAAGATCCCGGCCCGCATCGACCCGTGGTCGCGCAGGGTGCGCACAACAGTACGGGTGTCGATGCCGGCGATGCCGACGATGCCCTGGTTGATCAATTCGTCTTCCAAGCTGCCCGTGGCGCGCCAACTCGACACTCGTCGGCTCGGGTTGCGCACGGCGTACCCACTCACCCAGATCTTGCCGGTGTCGTCGTGGGTGGCGCTGGGATCGTCCGCGCCGTAACGACTTTCGCCGTCCTCGGTGTTCCATCCGGTGTTGCCGATCTGCGGCGCGGTGGCCACCACGATCTGCCGGTGGTAGCTGGGGTCGGTGAGTGTCTCCTGATATCCGGTCATCGCCGTGCAGAAGACGGCTTCTCCGAGAGTCTGGCCGAGCGCTCCGAAGCTCGTCCCGACGTAACGTTCACCGTTCTCGAGTACCAGCACCGCGGTGGTGGCCGGTTGTTGCTGTGTCACTGCTTCTTCTTTCCGTCCTGCTCGAGAGGTTTGACCCATTCTGGGTAGATGGTCTTGTCGTCGGCGCGAATGCCCGAATCGATCTCGGTTCCCGACGGGAGGAGCCAGCGGATGACGAGGACGCCGTCCGCGGTCATCACCTTGCCTGCCAGGCCCCTTTCGGTGCGGATGGCGGTGATCTGGTCATCCGGTATCCAGATCGGGTTGGCACCGGTGCGGTCGATGAGGATCCCGGTGTCGAAGCGGCTGATCTCCGCGACGGCACGGTCCCCGTAGTCACCGACGGCCACCCGGTCCTGCCAGCTGGGCGCGATGGTCGATCCGACGTACAACCCGGTGTGCGGGCCCAGCCGACGTGGTCCGAGAGTGGCAGGCACTTCGGGGAACGCACCGAGGAGCAACTCTTGTCGGCGGCCACGGCCTCGCCAGCCGAGCAGCATCAGGCCGACGATCCCGCCCCAGGCGAGAATGACGATCAGGATCACCACAACACCGGTCATCGGGGCGCCCGGACCTTGCCGCCGTGGTTGGTCACCTCACCGCGCAACACCGTCGCGACCACAACGCCGGGCAGGGTGAGACCGTCGAACGGTGAGTTCTCCGAGAGGCTGGCCAACGCACCGGATTCCACTGTCCATTCCGTATCCGGATCGACCAGGGCCAGGTTCGCCGGTTCACCGACCGCGATCGGGCGGCCGTGGTCGGACAACCCGGTGATCTCTGCGGGCCGTTCGCTCATCACCTTGGCGACCCCGCGCCAGTCGAGCAGACCGGATTCGACCATCGTCTGCACGACGATCGAGAAGGCGGTCTGCAGTCCGAGCATGCCCGGCCTCGCGTTGGCGAACTCGCAGCACTTCTCCTGCGCGGCGTGGGGCGCGTGGTCCGTGGCCACACAGTCGATGATCCCGTCGGCGAGAGCCTGCCGGAGGGCTGCCTTGTCGCGACCCTCGCGAAGGGGTGGATTGACCTTGTTGACGGGGTCGTATGTCTCCAGGCGGCTGTCGTCGAGGAGCAAGTGATGTGGCGTGACCTCGGCGGTGATCGAAATGCCCTGTCCACGAGCCCATTTGAGCAGTTCGACCGTACCCTCGGTCGATGCGTGGCAGATGTGCACCCGTGCGCCTGCGTCGCGGGCGAGCAGCGCGTCGCGCGCGACGATCGACTCCTCGGCCGCCCGTGGCCAGCCGGTGAGTCCGAGCCTGGCCGCGACGGCACCTTCGTGGGCGATGGCTCCCTCGGTGAGCCGCGGTTCCTCGGCGTGCTGGGCGATGAGTACGCCGAGACCCTTCGCGTACTCGAGCGCACGGCGCATGATCAGCGGATCGAAGACACACTTGCCGTCGTCGCTGAACATCCGCACCCCGCCGACGCCGGCGGCCATCGCGCCCATCTCGGCGAGCTGGGTGCCCCCGAGCCCGACCGTGACGGCGCCCACCGGATGCACATCCACGAGGCCCACCTCTTGGCCGCGGCGCCAGACGAAATCGGTGATGACGGCACTGTCGGCGACCGGGTCGGTGTTGGCCATCGCGAACACCGCGGTGTAGCCACCCAAAGCCGCTGCCACCGAACCTGTCTCGATCGTCTCGGTGTCTTCCCGGCCGGGTTCACGAAGGTGGGTGTGCATGTCGACGAAACCGGGCAGCAGCACAGCGCCCGCTCCGTCGAGCACATCGTCCGCCGCATCAGGGTCGATCGAGGCGCCGATCTCGACGATCTCGCCACCCTCGATCAGGATGTCCACGGCGTCGTCGCCGTATGGCCGTACATTGCGGATCAGGAGCTGCGCACTCATGCCACGCCCTCGCTCTCGGTTCCGACCAGCAACGTGAACAGCACGGCCATCCGCATATGCACTCCGTTCGAGACCTGTTGCAGCACAGTTGCTTTGGGTGAATCCGCCACCGAGAACCCGATCTCCATGCCACGCAGCATCGGTCCCGGGTGCAGCACCACGGCGTGGTCGGCGAGCAACGCCGACCGACGGTCGCTGAGCCCGTACCGGATGGAGTACTCGCGCGCAGACGGGAAGAAACCACCATTCATCCGCTCGGCCTGAACGCGCAGCAGCATGACCGCGTCGACGGCGGCGAGTTCGGCATCGAGACTGTGTGACACCTCGACGGGCCACGCCTCGACACCCACGGGCAGCAGCGTGGGCGGAGCGACGAGAACCACCTGCGCCCCGAGCATGGCCAGGAGGTGCGCGTTGGAGCGGGCCACCCGCGAGTGCAGCACGTCGCCGACGATCGCGATCCTGCGGCCTTCGAGCGAGCCGAGACGCTGCCGCAGCGTCAACGCGTCGAGCAGTGCCTGGGTCGGGTGTTCGTGGGTTCCGTCACCGGCATTGATCACCGATGGTCCGGTTCCCTCTTCCCATGTCCACTGCGCGATCTGATGGGCCGCACCCGATGCGGGATGTCGGACGATCAACGCGTCCGCTCCGGCGGCACGGAGGGTCTTGGCCGTGTCGCGCAACGACTCCCCCTTGTTCGCCGAGGAACTCGACGCGCTGACGTTGATCACGTCGGCGCTCATCCACTTGCCCGCAACCTCGAAGGACACGCGGGTGCGGGTGGAGTTCTCGTAGAACACGGTCATGATGGTCCGGCCGCGCAACGTCGGCAGCTTCTTGATCTCGCGGCCCACCAGGGCCTGCTCGAACCGTTCGGCCTCGTCGAGGAGTTCGGTGGCCGACTCGCGGGTCAGGTCGGACACCGACAGCAGATGCCGCATCAGATGTTCCCGGTTCGCAGGATCACGCGGTCCACACCGTCGTGCTCGCGCAGATGGACCTGCACGTCTTCGGTACGGGCGGTCGGGATGTTCTTGCCCACGTAGTCCGCACGCAGGGGCAGCTCCCGATGCCCGCGGTCCACGAGCACCGCCAGTTGCACCGCGGCAGGTCGGCCGAGATCGCGCAGGGCATCGAGCGCGGCGCGCACCGTACGACCCGAGTAGAGGACGTCGTCCACGAGGACAACCAGGGCGCCGTCGACGCCGCCGGCCGGAACCGCGGTCGGTTCCAGGGCGCGGTGCGGTTTGGCACGGAGATCGTCGCGGTAAAGCGTGATGTCGAGGTACCCGACCGGCACGTGGACGCCTGCGAACTCGGCGATGTTCTCAGCGAGCCGGCGGGCGAGAAAGATACCGCGGGTGGGGATTCCGATGATGACCACTCGAGGCGCATCGGCGTCGTCCAATGCGGTCTTCTCGATGATCTGATGCGCTATGCGCGCTATGGTCCGTCCGACATCGGCGTCGTCGAGTAGCTCGCGACCCGTGTCGGTACCGTCGCCCTCGGGAGTCGGCACAGTAATCGGGACCTCCTTCTCCGCCTCTCTGGACGGATCGTTAAAGGATGTCGGTCACTGCCATGGACACCGACATCACAATGCCTTCGTCCGGAACAGTTCGTGCATCAGGCTATCAGGCCGGGGCCGCCGCACCGCGACGGCACCGGCCGGTCTCACGCGTCCTCGGACGGTGACTGCTTCCCCAACGACGCACGTACCTGCGGCGCGAGGAGCACGATGCGACCGAGCACACCGTTGACGAATCCAGGGGAATCGTCGGTCGAGAGTTCCTTGGCCAATTCGACGGCCTCGTCGACGACAACGGCGGTCGGAACGTCGGTGGTGTTGAACAACTCCCAGGTGGCGAGCCGCAGGATCGCGCGGTCCACGGCGGGGAGCCGCGGCAGCGTCCACTCACGCAGATGCGACTCGATCACCGAATCGATCTGGCGGGCATCGCCCGCGACACCCTCGATGATCTGAGCGGTGTAGTCGTGGATCTTGCCCATACTGTCGTCACCGAGCGCGATCTCACGCCGCTGGGCGATCAGCTCGATCGGTGACTCGTTCTTGACCTCGGCCTCGAAGAGCAGGTCGACCGCGCGTTTGCGGGCCTTGTGGCGGGTGCCGGATTTCTTGACCAATGTCACGAGTTGACGCGGCCGAGGTAGCTGCCGTCGCGCGAATCGACCTTCAGCTTGTCGCCAGTGTTGATGAACAACGGCACCTGGATCTCGGCACCGGTCTCCAGAGTCGCGGGCTTGGTGCCACCGGTGGAACGGTCGCCCTGGACGCCGGGATCGGTCTGGGACACCAGCAGTTCGACGGTGACCGGGAGTTCGATGTACAGCGGCACGCCTTCGTGCGTGGCCACCTGCACGGTCATGTTCTCGAGCATGAACTTGGCTCCGTCGCCCACGGTCTCCGGGTTGACGTTCAACTGCTCGAAGGTCTGCCCGTCCATGAACACGTAGTCGCTGCCGTCGTTGTACAGGTACGTCATGTCGCGGCGGTCGACCGTCGCCGTCTCCACCTTGACCCCGGCGTTGAACGTCTTGTCGACGGTCTTCCCGGAGAGCACGTTCTTGATCTTGGTCCGCACGAAGGCAGGACCCTTACCGGGCTTGACATGCTGGAACTCGAGGATCTGCCAGAGCTGACCCTCCATGTTGAGCACCAAGCCGTTTTTGAAATCCGAAGTGTTGGCCACGTCTGTTCTTCCTCTCACCCGCCCCGGGCATCTTGTTGCGCGACGTCCTGCTCGCGCCGGGGCGCACGGTCAGATGACGGTGAATGTCTTGTCGGTGGTGGTGAGCAGATCGGGTTCGCCGTCGCGGATCACGAGGGTGTCCTCGATCCGAACGCCACCTCGGCCCGGCAGATAGACACCGGGTTCTACGGTCACCGCTGCACCGCAAGGTAGTGTACCCGTGCTCAGCTTCCCGATGGACGGCGCTTCGTGTATCTGCAGGCCGACGCCGTGTCCGAGACCGTGCACATACTGCTCACCGAACCCCGCCGCGTCGATGATCGATCGGGCTGCCGCATCCACCTCGCCGGCGTCGACGCCGGGTGCCAGCGCCTCGCGGCCAGCCTGCTGTGCCTGTGCGACCAGGTCGTAGATCTCTCGTTGCCAGGACTCAGCTCTCTCCAAGACGTACGTGCGGGTCATGTCGGAGTGGTAGCCACCGACCACCGCACCGAAGTCGATCTTGAGCAGGTCGCCCGACCCGAGCACGGCATCGGTCGGCCGGTGGTGAGGAACGGCGGAGTTCGCCCCGGTCGCCACGATCGTCTCGAACGACACGGCCTCGGCACCGCGCTCGAACATCGCCCATTCGAGTGCCCTCGCGACCTGACGTTCGGTTTTGCCCGGAACCACGAGGCCGTCACCGAGGATGTCGGCGAGGGCCAGGTCGGCCGTCTGACAGGCGGTCCGGATCTGTTCGATCTCGTCGTCGTCCTTGACCATCCTGAGGTCCTCGACCAGCGCCCCCACCGGCTTCAGCGTCTCGGCGCCGGTGAGGATCGGCAGCAGCCGCTGGTGTGTTTCGACGGTCACCACGTGTTTCTCGAACCCGATCCGGGCGCCGGACCCCACCAGGTACTCGGTGAGCGCGGAAGGGCAATCGCGGGCGATGATCGCGGTGAGGTCGGGGGCCTGTTCGGCGACTTGGGTGAGATACCGCCCGTCGGTGCTGATCCGGTCATCACCGGATGCAGTCACCACAAGAGCGGCATTTGACCCGGTGAATCCGGACAGATAGCGAACATTGACCAGGTCCGTGACAAGAATCGCATCGACGCCGGCCGCGCTGAGTCCCACTCGAAGGCGGTCCCGCCGCCCTGCGTGGGCCGCGTTCGCGGGATCTGCGGCCACTCGACTGATGGGGGCGGCGGTCTGCGCCGAGGTGTCGGATGTAGCGCTCATGACGTCCAGGCTAGTGCGACTTCGCTCTCCGGGGATGGTCAATGCACCCCCGCGACCGGGGACGCCGACATCCGAAAACGTCGGTTTTGTGGGCCCTGCCACAAAAAGACGTGGCGCATCGGTACGCTGCTCACATGATTGCGTGGTTGCTTCGTGGCTTGGTGATGTCGGCGGTGCACATCGGTGCCCGGGTTCTGCTTGCTTTGGCGATCGTGCAGTGGCCACTGGAAGCCACCTATTGGAAGACCATCGCCATCGCGTCCGTGGTCCTCGTAGCAATCATCTGGGGCGGAATCGACGGCCTGCTCGACGGCCGCGCGCACGCTGACCCTGACGATTACGACGACCTGACCATGCGCTGGCTCAAGGCCGGCCTGCTCGCGGGGCTGATCTCCGCCATCGTCGGCTGGGTACTCGGCAATTGGGTGTTGGCCGGAATGGGCCAGAACTCGCTGGCGATCGAGATCTTCGCAGGCGGCGCGTTCACCACGCTTCTGATCTTCGTGCCCGCGCTTGTCGGCGCCGCGCTGGGCCGGTACCTCACGCGTCGTCAGCATCGCAAGAACGAGGCGAACCGCGAGCGGCAGGACGACAACCGCCGGGACCAGCGGTACGCGGATGACGACGATGCCGCATACCAGCGCACCCAGCCCGTCGGCCTGAACAAGTAACCGATCTGACTGGTAACCGGCGTGGGCCGACCGGCCCGCCGTTAAGGCCGGCCGGTCGATCGGTTGCCTAGATGAAGATCGCCCCGCCGGACGGTTCGTCCTTGGCGACGGTCGAGTACGCGGCCGCGAGCAGTGCCGGATCGGGCGCTTCCAGACGGCCTGGTTTCGCCAGACCGTCGAGCACCACGAAACGCAGCATTCCGGACCGGTTCTTCTTGTCCCCCGCCATGCCTTCGAGCAGATCGGGAAGCGCGTCCGGGTCATAGGCGACCGGCAATCCCACACTTTCCAGAACCGCCTTGTGCCGGTCTGCGGTCGCGTCGTCGAGCCGTCCGGCCAGTCGGCCGAGTTCCGCAGCGAAGACGAGTCCCACCGACACCGCGGCACCGTGACGCCAGCGGTACCGCTCCCGGCGTTCGATGGCGTGTCCCAGCGTGTGACCGTAGTTGAGGATCTCCCGGAGCGCAGACTCTCGCAGATCGGCCGCGACGACCTCTGCCTTGACCCGCACCGATCGCTCGATCAGCTCGGTCAGGATCGGCCCCGTAGGGTCGAGCGCCGCTTGGGGATCTGCCTCGATCAAGTCGAGGATCACCGGGTCGGCGATGAATCCGGTTTTGATCACCTCTGCCATGCCGGCCACGATCTCGTTGTGCGGCACGGTTTCCAGCGTTGCCGTGTCGATCAGGACCGCCCGCGGTTCGTGGAAAGAGCCGACCAGGTTCTTGCCGGCGTCGGTGTTGATCCCGGTCTTGCCGCCGACCGCGGCGTCGACCATGGCCAGCAACGTGGTGGGCACATGCACGATCGGGATGCCCCGCATCCAGGTGGCGGCGACAAAGCCGGCGAGGTCGGTGGCCGCTCCACCACCGAGGCTGATCACGACGTCGTTGCGCTTCATGCCAATCCGGCCGAACACTTCCCAGCAGAACGCGGCGACGGAAAGGTCCTTGCCGTCCTCTGCATCGGGAATCTCGACCCGGTGCGCGTCGAATTCGTTTTCTGCCAACGTCTTTCGGATTACTTCAGCGGTCTCGGCGAGCGTCGGCTGGTACAGGATGGCCACCGAGTCGGCACCGGCGACCGACTCGACGAGTTCGCCGAGCAGGCCCTTTCCGATGATCACCTCGTAAGGGCTCTCGCTGTTCACCGGTACCCGGATCGGTGTGGAGTCCGCGGTCATTGTCTCGCTTCCTGCGTGGTGAGTTGACTGATGATCTCGTCGGCCACGAGCCGTTGATGGGGCTGTGCGTCCACGACGATCGTTGCGATGTCTCGGTAGACGGGGTCTCGTTCGGCGAGCAGATCGGCATAAACCTGGGCCGGGTCAGGAGCCTGTAGCAGTGGACGCTTGGATCCCGAGACACGGGCGAAGCCCTGCGCCGCCGTCACGTGGAGGTAGATGACGTTCTGGCCTGCGAGCCGTTGCCGAGTCGATTCGGAGAGCACCGCGCCCCCGCCCAGCGACACGACGCCCCGCTCGCCGGCGAGCAGGTCCGCCACCACATCTTCTTCCAGAGACCGGAACGCGGGCTCGCCGTCTACTGAAAAGATCTCGGGAATCGTCCTGCCACTGCGCCGTTCGATCTCACCGTCACTATCGATCCAGTCGACACCGAGCAAGCGGGCCAGCTGCTGACCGACTGTTGTCTTGCCGGATCCCATGAAGCCGATCAGCACGGCCCGTGGCCCGGACGTCACGGCTGCGGTAGATGCGCGGCGACGCGTTTGAGGTAGCCCGCCAGGTTGTCAGCGGTCTCGTGAGCCGAGTCGCCACCGAACTTCTCCAGCGCCGCCTGAGCGAGGACCAGTGCGACCATCGACTCGGCAACCACTCCTGCGGCGGGAACCGCACACACATCCGACCGCTGGTGTATCGCGGTGGCCTGCTCGCCGGTGGTCATATCCATGGTGGACAGCGCGCGAGGCACCGTCGAGATCGGCTTCATCGCCGCCCGCACCCGGATGAACTCGCCGTTGCTCATGCCGCCCTCGAGGCCACCGGCCCGGTTGGTCGACCGGACGGCACCATGGGGTCCGGGCACCATCTCGTCGTGAGCCGCACTCCCCCGGCGACGGGCGGTTTCGAACCCGTCACCCACCTCGACACCTTTGATGGCCTGGATGCCCATGAGTGCGCCGGCCAGACGGGAATCGAGTCTGCGGTCTCCGCTGACGTGTGAGCCAAGGCCGATCGGGACTCCGGTGGCGACCACCTCGACGACGCCGCCCAGGGTGTCGCCGTCGCGCTTGGCTGCCTCGATCTCCGCGATCATCGCTGCCTCGGCATCGGTGGAGTAAGCCCGCACGGGGCTGGCGTCGATCTGCGCTAGATCGGCGTGGGTGGGGGCTGCCCCGATGTACGGATCGGAGGCGCCGATGGAGATGACGTGCGAGAGCACCTCGATGCCGAGCACCTGACGCAGGAAGTTGCGGGCAACCGTGCCGATCGCGACCCTGGCCGCTGTCTCACGTGCACTGGCCCGTTCCAGCACGGGCCGCGCGTCGGCGAATCCGTACTTGAGCATGCCCGCGTAGTCGGCATGGCCCGGACGCGGGCGGGTGAGCGGCTCGTTGCGGGCGATCCCCTCGAGTTCCTCGGCGGGTACCGGGTCGGCAGACATGACCGACTCCCACTTGGGCCACTCGGAGTTGGCGACCTCGATGGCGACGGGTCCACCCATGGTCACGCCGTGGCGTACACCGCCGATCATGGTGACCTTGTCGGCCTCGAATTTCATCCGCGCACCACGTCCGTAACCGAGACGGCGACGAGCCAATTGGTCGGCGATCTCGGACGACGTCACCTCGACACCGGCCACCATTCCTTCCAGAACGGCAACCAATGCGGGCCCGTGGGATTCTCCGGCAGTACTCCAGCGCAACACAGTGGTCAATTGTTCCACGCGTCGCCCGCCAGGCCCTCACCAGATCCCACAGACGAGCGCCGTGGCCGCGCACAGCGCCGGGCCATGGGGCTGTGGCCGTCGATCTCCGATGACCACCGCAGGCAACACGGTGAGGATGTGCGCCAGGACGATCACGGCCAGTACTGCTACGACGGAGCCGGCCAGGGCGCCCACGGTGATGGCGAGCTTCACGTCCCCACCCCCACAGGCGTGCAGCGAGAAGGCCACGAGGTAGATGCCGACGGCGACGACCAGACCCGGTGTGGCGGCGGGGTGAATCGCGACGGCCACGAGGGAGGCGACTGCAGCGGGCACGGTCAGTACGTTCGGCAGTCGGCGCGTTCGGACATCGGACACGGACAAGGCCACGAACCAGATCGCCAGCACCGGCATCAGCATCTGCACAACGCCAACAATGGCCGGTGCCACCGGCCGCGAGGGCTCCGATGAGCCAGGGCTGTGGACGGCTGCGCTTCTGTGGACAGATCAGGCCAGTACCGCGGCCATCGCCTCTCTGGGCGCCGGTCTGCCTGTGAATTGTTCGACTTGGCCGTATGCCTGGTTTAACAGCATCACCAGGCCACCGACAACTGCGCCACCCCGTTCGGCGACAGCGGTTGCCAGTGGGGTGGGCCACGGACTGTAGATCACGTCGAAGAGGCGGGGCGCGACGGCAGCGACGTCGACGAGGGGCTCGGCGGCTGCCGCAGGGACAGTGTTGACCAGCACCGCGCACTCGCGCGAACGCCTTGCCAGTTCCGGGCCGGGTTCAAAAGCGATCACCTCGGTGCGCAGGCCGAACGCATCTGCGACAGCAATGGCTTCCTCGGCCCGCGCGGCGCTGCGTGCTACCACCGTCACGTGTCCCACGCGGACTCCCGCGAGTGCTGCGAGAACGGGCGCAGCGGTGCCGCCGGCGCCGAGGACCACGGCAGACGCGCCGCCGAGGTCGCCGACACCGAGTTCTGTCAACGCTGCCGCCGCCCCATCGATGTCGGTGCAATCGGCCCGCCAGCCACCATCGGTCCTCACCAGGGTGTTCGCCGAACCGACCTTCGCGGCCCGCTCGGTCCGGGTCTGCGCCGCGTCCAGGGCGGCCCGTTTGCCGGGCATGGTCACCGACAGACCGATGTACCGATCGTCGAGCCCGCCCACCAGAGCGGGTAGCTGTTCGGCCGTGCACTCGATACGTTCGTACGTCCAGTCGCGCAGGCCCAGGGCCCGGTACGCCGCCAGATGGAGGTCGGGCGAACGTGAATGGCTCACCGGCGACCCGAGGATCGCGGCGGCCCGACTAACCACAGTTCGTCTGCAGCACGCCGTTGTCGCAGGCCTGCTGCCGATTGCGCTTGTGCTGCTCGAAATCGTCGGTGAACAGGGTTGTGCCCTGCTGATCGATGGACACGAAGTAGAGCCAATTGCCCACCGGCGGGTTCAGCGACGCCTCGAGTGCCGGCTGACCGACCGCACCGATCGGTGTGGGCGGCAGCCCCTTCTGCTGGTAGGTGTTCCACTTGGTGTCCGCGGTGAAGTCGTCGCCGGCGACATCGATGTTCTGGATCGCCGAGGTGTAGTTCACCGTGGAGTCCATCTGGAGTGCCTGATTGTCGTCGAGCCGGTTCACCACGACCCGAGCGACCTTGGGGTAGTCGTCGGCCCGGTTGACCTCGCGTTCGACGATCGAGGCGGTGACCAGCGTCTGATACGGGGTCATCTTGCTCGACGTGGTGCCCGATTCCGGCAGGCCCCACTGCGCAAACAGGGAAGCGCTGCGCGAGATCAGGTAGTTCAGCATCTGCACCGGGCTCAGATTCGGGTCGATCGCTTCCCACAGCGTCGGCGCGATGAGCCCTTCGATCCTGCGGTGGTCGCCGGCCAGCGCGGTGACCGCGTCGGTCGCCCACGACGGGACGCCCAGTTCCTGAGGTGTCGCGGTGGCTGCCGCCTGGGCCAATTCCTCGACGGTGACCCCGCTCTCCTGTCCGTTCAGGGTGAGCGAAGTGGCTTCGGCGACGCGAGCGAAGACCCCCGGCGTCGTCTTGCCGTCGATGCCTTCCTTGGTGTCGAGCTGCAGGCCCTCGGGAATGACCACCCGGCCCACCCGGTTGTCGTCGGTGAGCATGGAAACAGCTGTGCTGGCGGGGATCTCGGTGCGCAGCTTGTAGAAGCCCGCCGAGATCGGCTTGCCGTCGGCCGCGGTGGTGAAGGCGCCCACGCTGGCCACCACCTTGTTCTCCTTCAGGATCTCGCCGAATGCGGTGAGCGACGAGTCGGGTGGGATCTGTACCACCACATCCGACGTGCCCGCGGTGTTCGAGAAGTCCGAGTTGTCCGGTCCGCCGAACTGCCCGGCCAGCCGGAGTCCGGCGTAGCCGATCCCGCCGACGAGAAGCACCATGAACGCCACCGCCGCGGCGATGACAACCCTCTTGCGTTTGCGGCGCCGTTCGGCTGCCGCACTGCGTTTGGGCGAACGGTCCCGGGTGGGCAGTGCCGATCTGGGATCAGGGCGTCGTCGCGACGGCGCGGATGCCGGATCCACGCCTGCAGCGGTCACGCCGTCGCGGTCGGCGCGTTGACGCCTGTCAAAATCTTCCCGACCGGGGTCCACATATGGACCGGTCGCATCGTGCGATGCCATGGGGTCGTACGCACGGGGATGGCGAGAGCCACGTGGTTCGGGCGGAACCGTGCCCGGTGGCGGCGGATCGAATGGCGTGTCCATCCGAGGACCGCTTCCCGGCGCCGGTCCAGCGGGCGGTGGGACCGGTCGACGGGTCGACTCTGGTGGGGCCCACGACGGATCGGGCGAGGATCCACGGCCGGGTAGTTGCTGACCAGTCGGCACCCCGTCGGCACCGCCCGGAGGGATGGCTCTCGGCCCGTGACGACCAGAACGAGAGCCACCACCGTCCCCACCGCGGGTGAAGTACTTCAGCCGTTCCGGGTCGTAGTCCTGTGCCGAACGGCTGCGACGGTGACCGGGAGGCTGATGCTGTTCCCGGCGGTCGCCGTGACCGCGGCCGGTGGCCCGTTCATCGGATCGATCGTCGCTCACCCGCGTCCTTCCTGACGGCCCGCCTGCATGTCTTGACGGTTCGCCTGTAAATCCAACCATCCCTGCAAGATCGCTGTGGCGGCCGCCTGGTCGACAACCGATTTCTGCGCCTTCGCCCGCACACCCGAGCTGCGAAGGGCCTGCTGCGCGGTGACCGTCGAGAGGCGTTCGTCGCTGTAGAGCACCGGGATGGGTGAGATCCGGTCTGCCAGCGCGTTTCCGAACTCGGTCGCCAGTTTCGCTGCGTGGCCGTGCTCGTCACGCAGGGTTTTCGGTAGCCCGACGATGACCGCGACCGCCTCGTACTCGGCGATGATCTCTTCCAGCCGACGAAGGTCCCCGTCGCCGCCGGCAGTTCGCGCCACGGTCTCCACCGGAGTCGCGAGGATGCCATCGGGATCGCACGACGCGACCCCGATCCGGACACTCCCGACGTCGATGGCCACGCGCCGCCCCCGCGGCGTGAGCGTCATCGATTCGCGCCGACCAGGTCGCGCAGCCGAGACAACGCGGCATCGATACCGGCGGCGTCGGTACCCGACCCCTGGGCGAGATCCGGCTTTCCGCCGCCGCGACCGGAGACCAGCGGCGCCAGATCCTTCACCAGGTCGCCGGCCTTGATACCCGCGTCACGGGCTGCAGCGGTGGTGGCGATCGCGAAGGGGACCTTGTCGTCCGACACGGAGAAGAGGGCGACGACCGCAGTGTCCGAGCCGACACGGCCACGCAGGTCGCCGGCGAGCGTCCGCAGGTCACCGGCGTTCATCCCGTCGAGTGTGCCGGAGACCACCAGCACGTCACCGACCCGGACTGCGTCGTCGATGAGCGAACCCACCGAGGCCTTCGCGGCGTCGGCGCGCATCTTCTCGATCTGCTTCTCCGCGTCGCGCAGTTTGCCGACCAAGGTCTCGACCCTGGCTGGGACCTGATCCGACGGCACCTTGAGGCTCGAGGCCAGACCGGCCAGCAACGCCCGCTCCTTGGCGAGGTAGCGGTAGGAATCAAGACCGACGTAGGCCTCGATCCGCCGCACACCCGACCCCACCGAGGACTCCCCCAGCAACGTGACCGGACCGACCTGAGCTGACGCACCGACGTGGGTGCCGCCGCACAGTTCCATCGAGAACGGCCCGCCGATCTCCACCACTCGCACCACGTCGCCGTAGTTCTCGCCGAAGAGTGCCATGGCGCCCATCGCCTTGGCCTCGGGCAGGTTGGTCTCGAAGGTGTTCACCGGGTAATTGGCCTCGACCGCGGCGTTGGTGATCTCCTCGATCTCCCCGCGCTGGGCCTCGGTGACCGGGCCCTGAGCACTGAAGTCGAAACGGAGATAACCCGGTCGGTTCAGGGAACCGGCCTGGGTCGCGGTGGGCCCCAGGACCTGCCGGAGCGCTGCGTGCACGAGATGGGTTCCGGAATGCCCCTGCGTGGCGCCGTGACGCCAGGCGGTGTCCACCTGGGCGAGCACCACATCGCCTTCGGCGACCTCGCCTTCCTCGACCACCGCCCGGTGCAGCCACACCGTCTTACCGAGCTTCTGGACGTCCTTGACCTTGATCCGGAGCCCGGACGATGTCGTGATGCTGCCGATGTCGGCGATCTGGCCACCGGATTCGGCGTAAAGGGGGCTGCGGTCGAGAATGACCTCGACCTCTTGCCCCGCCGAAGCACTGCGAACCTTGCCTCCGTCGGCCACGAGTCCCAATACCGTTGCCTCAGAGACCAATTCATCGAAACCGGTGAAGACGGTGGGTCCGCGGTCGAGGAACTCCCGATAGACACTGAGGTCGGCGTGGCCGGACTTACGTGCCGTGGCATCGGCTTTGGCGCGCTGACGCTGTTCTGCCATCAGTGCGGTGAAGCCCTGTTCGTCCACCGACAGTCCGGCTTCGGCGGCCATCTCCAAGGTGAGGTCGATCGGGAATCCGTAAGTGTCGTGCAGCGCGAATGCATCTCGTCCGCTGATCCGGGTGGCGCCCGAAGCCTTTGTCGTCGCCGCGGCGTCATCGAACAACTTGGAGCCGGCGGTCAGGGTCTTGAGGAATGCGTCCTCCTCACCGACAGCCAGTGACACGATGCGCGAACGCTGTTCGGCCAGTTCGGGATACGACGTCGACATCGTGTCGATGACTGCCTCGGTGAACCTGCCGACCGTGGCGCCCGAGGCACCGAGGAGACGGGCCGATCGCACGATGCGGCGCAGGAGGCGGCGTAGGACGTACCCGCGGCCGTCGTTACCGGGTGTGATGCCGTCGGCGATGAGCATCACCGCGGTGCGCGCATGGTCGGCGATCACCCGGAATCTGACATCGTCCTCGTGGTTGCCTGCGCCGTAGGTGCGGCCGGTCAACTGCTGTGCGATCCCGATGACGGGGGCGAGCAGGTCGGTCTCGTAGACGTTCTCCACCCCTTGCAGCAGGCAGGCGACACGCTCGATGCCCATGCCGGTGTCGATGTTCTGCTTCGGCAGTGGCCCGAGGATCTCGTAGCCGTCCTTGCCGCCACCAGGTCCACGCTGGTTCTGCATGAACACCAGGTTCCAGATCTCGATGTAGCGGTCCTCGTCGGCTTCGGGTCCACCTTCGACTCCGTATGCGGGCCCGCGGTCATAGAAGATCTCCGAACAGGGTCCGCAGGGCCCCGGGACACCCATCGACCAGTAGTTGTCTTTCATCCCGCGGCGCTGGATGCGTTCGGCGGGTACGCCGATCTCATCGCGCCAGATGGCTTCGGCCTCGTCGTCGTCGAGGTACACCGTCGGCCACAGCCGGACCGGGTCGATCCCGAATCCGCCGTCGGCCACCGGGTTGGTGAGCAACGTCCACGCGAACGTGATGGCCTCACGCTTGAAGTAGTCGCCGAACGAGAAGTTGCCCGCCATCTGGAAGAAGGTGTTGTGGCGGGTGGTGATACCCACTTCTTCGATGTCGAGTGTCCGGACGCACTTCTGGATGCTGGTGGCCCGGGTGTACGGCGGATTCTGCTCGCCGAGGAAGTAAGGCTTGAACGGCACCATGCCGGCGTTGACGAAGAGCAGGTTGGGGTCGTCGAGGATCAGTGACGCGCTGGGTACCTCGGTGTGCCCGGCCTTGATGAAGTGATCCAGGAAGCGCTTCCTGATCTCATGCGTCTGCACTGGTTCAGTCCTTACTCATCGGGGCGTGCCGCTCGGCGTGTCGCCGGTAAACGGCCGTGTTCACACTACCGGTGTCGGCCCCGGAATCAGGTGTTGGAGCGGCCGCGGCCACGAATGATGTTGCGGAGCCGTCCGAGACGTGGGCCGATCTCGCGCTCGTAGCCGTGATCGGTGGGCTCGTAGTAGTCGACGCCGACCAGTTCGTCCGGCGGGTATTGCTGCCCGACGACGCCGCCGGGTGCGTCGTGGGGGTAGCGGTAGCCCACGGCATTGCCGAGTTTCGCCGCGCCGGCATAGTGCCCGTCACGCAGGTGCGCGGGCACCGCGCCTGCCCGGCCGCCCTCGACATCGGCGATCGCTGCGCCGATGGCCGCCACCACACCTGGGGATTTGGGGGCCGTCGCCAGGTGAATCGTCGCCTGCGCCAAAGCGAGCCGCGCCTCGGGCATACCGATGAGTTGAACCGCCTGCGCCGCAGCGGTCGCCGTCTGCAGCGCCGTGGGGTCGGCCATCCCGATGTCCTCACTGGCGTGCACGACCAACCTGCGTGCGATGAACCGTGGGTCCTCGCCTGCCGTGATCATGCGGGCCAGGTAGTGCAGTGCGGCATCCACATCCGATCCGCGGATCGATTTGATGAACGCGCTGATCACGTCGTAGTGCTGGTCGCCATCACGGTCGTATCGAACGGCAGCACGATCGACTGCTGACTCGACATGCGCGAGGGTGACCTTTGTCGTCGCGCGGGAGGTACCGCCGTCGGCCATCGAATCGGCAAGTGCCGCATCGGCTGCCGCTTCCAGCGCCGTGAGGCCGCGACGCGCGTCGCCCGCCGAGATCTTCTCCAGGTGGTCGAGGGCGTCGTCGTCGATCGTGACCGCCCCGTCGTAACCGCGAGGGTCTGATGCCGCCCGCTGTAGCAGCTTGCGGATGTCCGGCCCTTCCAGGGACCGCAGTTGCAGCACCAGGGATCGCGACAGCAACGGTGCCACCACGGAGAACGACGGATTCTCGGTGGTGGCCGCAACGAGCAGCACGATTCGGTTCTCCACCGCATCGAGCAAGGCGTCCTGCTGCGTCTTGGAGAAGCGATGGACCTCGTCGATGAAGAGCACGGTTTGAGTGCCCGCGATCAGGCGGCGGCGCGCCGCGTCGATCACCGCGCGGACTTCCTTGACCCCCGACGACAGGGCCGACAGTGCTTCGAACCGTCCGCCTGCTGCGGTGGAGATGAGCGAGGCCATCGTCGTCTTGCCGGTGCCGGGTGGGCCGAACAGCAGTACCGACGCGGCCCCCGAACCATCGATGAGCCGGCGCAACGGAGATCCGCTCTCCAGCAGATGTTCCTGTCCGACAATCTCTTCCAGTGTCTGCGGTCGCATCCGCACGGCCAAGGGTGATCCCGCGGAGGCGCCGGGCAGACCCTTGGTGATCGTGTCGGGCGGTGCCTCGGGTGCGGCGAAGAGCCCACCCTGTTCGTCGGTCATGGCCAAGGCCGGATGTCGGTCATCTCGTGCGGCCCCGTCAGTGCAGCCAGGACGAGTCCAGCGCCTGACCGACCGTGTCGGCGAACTGGGCAAGATTCGGTGCATCCGCCCGGCGAGCGGCGTCGGCGAGGCCGGCCCAGCGGTCGACGATCACCCGCGGGTCGGATGTGCTGATCGCGAGCCCGTGCGGCTCGTCGGAAGCACCGACGTCGGTGTCGTCGGCAGGCAACATCCAGACGGTGGACAGCCATACCCACGCCAGCCGGGCGAGCACGGCCTTGCGGGCCAGCTCACGGTCGGACGCCAGGCTGGGCCAGATGCCCTGCACTTCCGAGCGCCACGCGTCCAGCATTGCGGTCTCGAGTTCGACTATGCGAGCGGCATTGTCGGCGGCAAGCCACGGCCGGAACGTCACCAGCGCATAGGCGATGTCGAGCGAGGCGTCGCGGAAACCGCCCCATTCGTAGTCCATGAACTGGACGCCCTCATCGTTGATGAGGATGTTCTCCGGACCGACGTCAGAGGGGCTGAATGCGCGATGCTCCCCTTCGCCGAACAACGCTCTGGCCTTGCCCAGGGCATCCAGCACTTCAGGGTCCACCGTCAGCCCGAAAGTGTCTGCGATCACCCGCGGCGCGGCGCTGACCGCCGCCTCGAACTGCGCTCGGAGGGCATCGACGGCGATCCCCGCTGCGCCTTGGCGGAGCAGCGCGGCAAAGTCGCCTTCGCCGCCCACGGTGGCAGCGTGCATGCGGCCGAGCGCCTGACCCCACGCGCTCACCGCGTTGCTGGTGGCGGCGCGGTCGTCGCTGCCCAGCAGCTCGGTCATGGATCGTCCATCTCCGAGGTCGCTCAACACCAGAACACGAGCCGAGAGGTCGAATGCGATCAGTTGAGGACCCGGACGCGACTCGAGGGGCAGCGCGGTCGCGTATTTGTACGATGCAACCTCGCGAATGAATGCTTCGCTGGACTCGGCGTCGTCACCGTCGCCGAGGACCTTGATCACCAAGGTGCGGTCGCCGGAGAACGGATTCTGGGCGACCCGGACCCGAACCACCTCGGTACGACCGCTGCCACCGAGGTCCTCAGGATCGGCTAAGGACACCGCGGAGCCGGCCCGAGCTGCGAGAATACGCTCGGCTGCCTGCACCGCGCCGGTGATCTGGCTATCGGCAAGAACAGTCATCGCCTCCAACTTACCCAATGGTGGCCTTACCCGGGCCCACCCGACGAGACATGTCAGATTTGTGGCGACACATCGACGGAGACCTCGATCCTGCTCTTGCGCGATTCGGTGTAGATGACCCCGCGCAGGGGCGGCACGTCGTCGTAGTCCCTGCCCCAGGCAACGGTGACGTGACGTTCGTCGACCAGTTTGTCGTTGGTGGGGTCGAATGCGATCCACGAGTCCCCAGGCAGCCAGACCGCGGCCCATGCGTGCGAGGCATCGGCACCGAAGATCCGTTCTTTTCCTGGTGGCGGGTCGGTGGCGAGGTAACCCGACACATACCTGGCAGCCAGACCCTGGGACCGCAGGCATGCGATCGCGACCCGCGCGAAGTCCTGGCACACGCCTTCGCGGCGCTCCATGACAGTGCTGACTCTGGTGGAGATGGCCGTGGACCCCGAACGGTAGGTGAAGTCCTGAAAAATGCGCGTGGTGAGGGTGGTCACGGCTTCGAGGAGTGGTCTGCCCGGGGTGAAGATCGCCGACGCGTAATCCGTCACCGCGGGCGTGATCTCGGGAGGATCGAGATCGAGTCGGAACTCAGCCGCCCTGGCGCCGGCCATCCCGGTCGGGCGGGCTGATTCCCAGGGGGCCTGCGCGGCAGGCGATTGCAGCACATCGTCGTCGATCGGATCCACCTCGACGATCGAACGGCCGGTGACCTCGAGCCGCCGATGTGGGGTGCGGACATGAAAATAGCAGTCGTGGTTGCCGTATGTGTCGACACCGGTGGACCGGTCGGCCGGTTCGGGGTCGATCTCGACCTCGCTCGAGAGCACCCGTTGCCCGGGCATGTCACGGGGTTGCAGGTGTCCTCGTCCGTAAGAACTGGTGACCACGTCGTCGTAGTCGTAACGGGTGCGGTGCAGCACGGCGTACCGCCGACTCGGCGAGGCGCTCGCGGAGCTCTCCCCCGCCCGCGCTGGTGGCTCGAACTCGCCCGGCCGGTTCACAGTTGGTCCTCCGATCCGGCGCCCCAGAGCGGCTGCATCTCGACCGGGTAGGCAAAGCGGGTCCGGCCGAGGACGTCGGATATCTCACGCAATCCGGCGCCGAGAGTGCTCATCAGTTCGGCGAGTTCGACTCGACGGCCACCGGCACCGATCGCGGCGAGATCCGCGGGGTCGACTCTGCGCAACTCGGCGACGAGGTCTTCGACCAGCCGCTCGGCGGCGGCGGACCGTACGTCGGTGGGCAGCGCCGTCAAATCGGCGCGCAGAGTGTCCAATTGGTAGATCATCGCCCTGGGGTTGCCCTCGTCGAAGAGCAGGAGACCCGCGACCGGGCCCAGCCTGACGATGCCGCGGTTGCGGCGACGGTAGATGATCGCGGATTCGTTGGCAACGAGGTAGGCCTCAAGCAGACCCTGTTCGGTGTCGGCGTCGTGCTGCTGGACCAGAACAGCGGATGTGAGCGCGGCCAGCATCTGAGCTCGTTCGATGCGCCGCCCGATGTCCATGAAGAGCCAGCCCGCGTCGTGGACCATCGATTCGGCCTGCAGTCCGACCAGCGCCAGGAGCCCGTGCAGGATCTCCTCGTGCGCACGGCCGAGCTCGGACCCATCAACGTCCAGTTCCTCGTGCGTCTCGGCGCCCGAACCGGACAAGACGGCCGGCGGACTGCCCAATTCGGCGATCGCTCTGTCGATCGCGCCGAGCACCATCCATGTGCTGGTGGACATCTGATCCCGCACCGCGCGCGCGAGTTGCTGCAGGCGTTCGACGGCGAAGGCCACCGAACCCGATGCCCTGCGCGAGCTGGTCATCGAGTGCATACGCGCCGTGGCCGCCATCACCTCATCGGGCTCGGGCGGCCGGCTGCTGTCGAAGTCGGCGATACCGTCGGTGTCCTCGAGGGCGGCTTCGCTGCCGGTGGCCGCTGCGATCGCGGACAGGAACAACGGAATGGACGCCGTCCCCGACATCCACGGCCGGTAGCGATAGTCCTCGTAACGTTCCCTGGCCACCTTGACCATTCGGGTGGTCAGTTCTGCTCGTTCTCCATATCGGCCTAACCAGAACAGATCCGACAGCACCCTCGGAGAGCTCACGACGGCACTGTCGGTCACCGGTCGATGGGCGCGAGTGGATCGGCGGCCCACCTGCTCGTCGTCCGCCGTCATGACGGTTGCCACTCGGTCGTGGTGGTCGGACGACTCGGGGACACGGGCGGTGGGTCCGGACAGCTCGGTGGTGGTGACCCAAACGTCCTTTCCGGCAATCGAATCCCAGGATGCTCCGGCAGTTCCATCGGCGAGCACGTGGCCCAGACCGCCCGGCATCACGGCATAACCCGCACCCTGGGCAACGCTGAACACACGAAGGCCCACCGGC
Organism: Williamsia sp. R60; assembly: GCF_054063855.1. Lineage (NCBI taxonomy): Bacteria > Bacillati > Actinomycetota > Actinomycetes > Mycobacteriales > Nocardiaceae > Williamsia > Williamsia sp. R60. The sequence continues at coordinate 376,492 of NZ_JBSSGR010000004.1, read as the reverse complement.
GCCGGACGCAGGCCCGCCCCGCCGGAGCCGGATTGCGTAGCGGCCGGGGTGGCCGACGGGGCCACCGAATAGTCCTCGAGCCGACGCCCCGCCCACGGCCAGGGTTCAGCTTCGATCCGGGCGATCAGTGCATCGCGCGCTGCGGCGGTCAGACCTGGCCCCGAGATCTCTTCTCCGGTGCGGAAATTGGAGAATTGCAGGTTGGCTATGTCGGCGACCATCTTGGACCGGTCGAGATCTGTTCGCGCCCAATATGTCTCGACAGAATCGAGAAGCAGGTCCTCGTCGAGCAGGTGTCGGCTGACAGCGTGCAACACGGTGTGCAACGCCGGGTTCTCCAGGACCCCCGCGCCCAGGTGGTTCACCACCGAGACCGTCCCGCGCGACACGGCCTCCACGAGCCCGGGAACCCCGAGCCGCGAATCGGTGCGCAGATCGAGCGGATCGCAATAGGCCGCGTCGACGCGCCGGAGGATCACGTCGAGTCGTTTGAACTTGCCCAGCGAACGCATGTACACACTGCCGCCGCGAACGACGAGGTCGGCTGCTTCCACAAGCGGGAAGCCCAGTGCCGAAGCCAGGTAGGCCTGGTCGAATGCGGTCTCGGACAACGAGCCCGGTGTCAGTACCGCCACCGTCGGGTCCTCGGTCCCCTGCGGCGCGTACTCGAACAGCGACAGGCGAAGGGTCGCCGAGAACGCTGTCAGGGGCCGGGGTACACATCGCTGGAACAACCGCGGGAATGCCCTCGACATCAGTCGTCGATCGGCAAGCGCGTATCCGACGCCAGAGGGGGCGCCGGCGCGGTCGGTATACACGGTGTGCGCCCCACCCGGGCCCCGCCCGACGTCGCAGGCGTGCAGGAACAATGAGTGCGGCCCGGCCTGCGGGAATCCTGCAGCCTTGCGGATGTACCCCGGGTGTCCATAGACCATCTCCGGTGGCACTATGCCGTCCGTGATCACCCGTTGGCCCGAATAGATGTCGGCGAGCAGGGCGTCGAGAACCCTGGAACGCTGAGCGATCTTTCGGTCGAGTTCGGCCCACTGCGCGCCGTCGATGAGCAGCGGCACACTATCCAGCTCCCAGCGCCGCCGCCGGGTGGAATCACCGTCCGGGGCGTTGTAGGTGATGCCGTCGTCGTCGACCAGTGTGCGCACGCGCTGTTCGGCCCGGTGCAGTCCCGATCGGCCAAGGCGCGAATAGCCGTCGACGAGCGGTTCCCACTGCCTGCGCACGGTCCCCGAGGCATCGAGCAGCTCGTCGTACGGGCCTGGGGACGAAGCTCCGGGGATCCGAGCGAGATCGAACAATCCGAACCGGTCAGACCGATATCTGTCCAGGACTCCGGTGGGTTCGGCCTTGGGCGATGTCACCGCAGAACTGTACGTGTGCGACCCAGGTCGGGGATCATCGGTACGCCCGGGCCGGTCGCCGCCGTTGCCCGCGATCGTGGGCGACGAGTGGCCCCGCTACTGTGTCTCACCGCTGCGCCCGGACTTGCGCACGAGGGCCGACTTTCCGCGCCGTCGGCTGTGGGCCCGATGGATGAGGAGCACCGCGACTCCGGCAACCACGATCCCGATCAGGTTGATCACCAGCTGCGCGGTGGATTCGGCGGCGACCCGCCACTGCCCCAAGGTGGCGGCGACCACCGCATACCCGGCAGCGGGCACCGTCGTGACCGAGATGAAGACGCCGACCAGCGCCGCGGACTTCGAGGACACCAGTGACAACATGCCTGCGGCGCCGGCCAGCAGTGCGACCACCAGCGAGAACGGTCCGACCTGATAGATGAAGTCGAGCTGGTCGGCTGTGGTCACGTCGCGCATCGTCATCCAGCCGAGGCTCTGGGCGGCCAGCGCTCCGAGCCCGGTCACCACCATGGCGAGCGGAAAACCCACCGCCAAGGCCACCACCGATCGTCGGGCCAGGGCGTATCGACGGCGCACGATCGCCACGGCGATGCCCCCGAGTGGACCGAACTCGGGCCCGACGACCATCCCACCGACAACCGTGACGGGGGAATCGGTCACCACCCCGACAGCCGCGAGCAGACAGGCCAGGCAGAGGAAAGCCAGGAACGTCCCGCTCAGCGTCGAGTCCTCATTGGTGCGCTCGAGTAGTTCGTCCCACACCACCGCGTCCCCGGGATCTCCCGGGGCGTCGTGCTCAGCCCGATCGGCGGCCTCGGACAGCACCATGTCGAGCAGTTCGACGGTGATGGCACCTTCGGTCCGAAGTTCCAGTGCCCTGAGCTCTTTGAGCAGTTCGTTTGCGGCCTCACGGGTGACGTCGGCTTCGATCAGGTCCCCGGCCGGCTCCACTGCGACGCCCGGAATCCGGACCACGTGAGCGACCCCGACGTAGTCGCGCAAGGTCTCCACGACGGCATCAGATCGCTCGTGCGGGCTGATGATCCGGATGTGGAGCACGGGCCGGCTGCGTTCAGGACTCGGCGGGTGTCGGTGACTTCACGGCCTGTTTGTCCTTGGGCGCCGGAGGGTTCGCGTCGATTCCCGACTCCTTGCGTTGGGCCGGCGTGATCGCGGCGGGCGCGTCGGTGAGCGGATCGATGCCTCCCCCGGACTTCGGGAACGCGATGACGTCGCGGATCGACGGTTGCCCGGCGAGCAGCGCCGTGATCCGGTCCCATCCGAAAGCGATGCCGCCGTGGGGCGGGGCTCCGTATGCGAAGGCGTCCAGCAGGAATCCGAACTTCTCCTGCGCTTCCTCGGCACCGATGCCCATGATCTTGAAGACGAGTTCCTGGACCTCGCGCCGGTGGATACGTATCGATCCGCCACCGATCTCGTTGCCGTTGCAGACGATGTCGTAGGCGTACGCCAACGCGGATCCGGGGTCGGATTCGAGCACCCCGAGCGATTCGGGCTTCGGAGAGGTGAAGGCGTGGTGCACAGCGGTCCATGCGCCCGAGCCGACGGCCACGTCACCGCTGGCGGTGGCATCGTCGGCCGGCTCGAACAGTGGCGCGTCCACCACCCACGTGAACGCCCAGTCGCCGTCCTTGATCAGGCCGAGACGTTGGGCGATCTCGCCGCGCGCTGCACCGAGTAGGGCACGCTGTGCTTTGGCGGGCCCGGCGGCGAAGAACACACAGTCACCGGGGGTCGCGCCGACGTGGGCGACCAGACCGGCCCGCTCGTCCTCGGACAGGTTCTTGGCCACCGGCCCACCGAGCGAACCGTCTTCTTGGACAAGCACATACGCCAACCCTTTGGCGCCGCGCTGCTTCGCCCACTCCTGCCAGGCGTCGAGTTGTCGGCGTGGCTGGCTTGCGCCACCCGGCATGACAACGGCACCAACGTAGGGAGCCTGGAACACCCGGAACGGAGTGTCCTTGAAGTAGTCGGTGCACTCCACCAGCTCGAGTCCGAATCGCAGGTCCGGTTTGTCGCTGCCGAACCGGCGCATCGCCTCGGCGTAGGTGATCCGCGGGATCGGCGTCGGGAGGTCATAACCGATCAGCTTCCACAGCGCGACGAGGATCTGTTCTGCCACGGCGATCACGTCGTCCTGCTCGACGAAGCTCATCTCGACGTCGAGCTGGGTGAACTCGGGCTGGCGGTCGGCGCGGAAATCCTCGTCGCGGTAGCAGCGGGCGATCTGGAAGTACCGTTCCATCCCGGCGACCATCAGCAGCTGCTTGAAGAGCTGGGGACTCTGCGGCAGCGCATAGAAGGTGCCGGGCTGCAACCGTGCCGGCACCAGGAAGTCGCGGGCGCCTTCGGGTGTGGATCGGGTCAGCGTCGGGGTCTCGATCTCCACGAAGTCCTGATCGAGCAGGACAGTACGCGCGGCGTTGTTCACCTTCGACCGGAGCCGCAGGGCTGCGCCCGGGCCTTCACGGCGGAGGTCCAGATACCGGTACTTCAGACGCGCTTCCTCGCCGGGGCTCTCGTCGAGTTGGAACGGCAGGGGCGCGGATTCGTTGAGCACAACGAGTTCGGTGGCATTGATCTCGATCGCGCCCGACTCCAGGTTCGGGTTCTCACTGCCCTCGGGTCGCTGCTCGACGAGTCCGGTGACCTGCACGCAATATTCTGCGCGGAGCCGGTGCGCCGGCGTGGCCACCGCCTCGTCACGGAAGACCACCTGTGCGAGCCCGGAGCTGTCGCGCAGATCGATGAAGATGACCCCGCCATGGTCGCGTCGTCGCGCCACCCAACCGGTCAACGTCACGGTCTGTCCGGCGTTCTCGGCCCGTAACGATCCGGCGAAATGGGTGCGCAGCACAGTGTTCCTCTCGATTGCGGTCAAACACTTCGGTGGCTGAAGGGTTTTGTATCGTGCAACATCCTACGGGCGCCGCATTCGAGAGAGAACGCACCTGCTCGTGCCATGCTTGGCGAATGACTTTCCAAGGTGGCGGTCCACTCGACACAGGCAACGTCTCCGGCGGCGGCGGAGGTCGTGGCCGGCTGGCCCTCGGTGGCGGCGCGGGACTGATCGTCATCGTCGTGGCCGCTCTGCTCGGGATCGATCCGAACGCGATCGGCCTCGGTGGTGACGAGACCGGTTCGAGTACCTCCTCGCAGCAGTCGGCGATCGACGAGCACATCCAGAGCTGCACCATCGAGAAGGCCAACGTCGACACGGTGTGTCGAATCGTTGCGACCACCAACAGTCTCGACCGCGTGTGGAGCAACATCATGCCGGGATACGAGCCGCCGCAGACGAAGATCTTCTCCGGCAGCGTCGACACCGCTTGCGGGCCGGCCACCTCCGACGTCGGACCCTTCTACTGCCCGGGTGATCAGACCGCCTATTTCGACCCAACCTTCTTTGACGTGCTGAGCGATCAGCTCGGCGGCAGCGACGGCCCGCTGGCACAGGAATACGTGGTCGCCCATGAGTACGGCCACCACATCGAGTACCTCACCGGCGCTCTGGAGAAGGGTCAGCGCATGGGGGCCGCCGGCCCGACGTCGGGATCGGTGCGGATCGAGCTGCAGGCCGACTGCCTGGCCGGCGTGTGGGCGTTCAACGCAGACAAGGGTCCGGACGCGATGCTGGCGCCGCTCACCCAGCAGCAGATCTCCGACGTGATCCAGACAGCGAAGGCCATCGGAGACGACGCCATCTCGGGCGACAGTTCCAATCCGGAGGGGTGGACACACGGTTCATCGGACCAGCGGGTGCGATGGTTCAACGTGGGATATGACCGCGGCGACGCCGCGGCATGCGACACCTTCGCGGCGGGCAGCCTGTGACCCGGGAGGCCACCGGGATCGACCGGATCGCGGAGGGATTCCTGGAACGGTCGTGCGCACTCAATCCCATCGAGGCCACGCATATCGGCGTCGTCGGCCACGATCACCGGCTCACCGACTTCTCGCCTGCCGGTGAGGAAGAGCGGGCCATCGCCAGGCGGGACACCATCGCGGCACTCGCGGCCGAGGCACTCGCCGACGATGTCGACCGGGTGACCGTGGCGACCATGACCGACCAGTTGAGCCGGTCGCTGGCCGTCGACGATGCCGGACTGCGGACCGGTGAGGTGAACGTCATCGAATCGCCGTTGCAGGCGGTCCGCGACGTCTTCGACTTGATGGCCACCGACTCCCCCGCCGACCAGGACGTGTTCTTGGCCCGGCTGGATCAGGTCCCGAGCTGCGTGGAGACCATCATCGAAGGGATCCGGGCCCGCCTGTCATCCGGACCTGCCCTGACCAGACGGCAGGTCGAATTGGTTGCGGCTCAGGCCGATACCGCCACCGCGTCGATCTTCAGCAATGCGACGGCGATCGAGTCCACAGACCGCGTCGAACTGCTCGACGACCTGCGCGGACGAGTGGGTGCAGTGATGACGCGGCTGGCGGCCGTCCTACGCGACGACGTGCTGCCCCGCACCACCGATGCCGATGGCGTGGGCCGCGACCGCTACCGCCTGCACTCAGCGGAGTTCGTCGGTGCCGACATCGACGTCGACGACGCGTACGCGTGGGGCGTGGACCTGCTCGATTCCATTGTTGCCGAACAACAGACGCTGGCCGAGGTGATCGCGCCGGGAGCTGGTGTGAACGGTGCACTCGAGGCCCTCAACGGCGATCCGCGGTACCAGATGACCGATCGGGATGCGTTCGTCGCCTGGATGCAGGAGCTGTCGGACCGGGCCACCGCCGAGGTGGGCCGCGAACACTTCGACATCCCTGCCGATCTCACCGCACTGGAATGTCGCCTGGCACCGGCGGCCACCGGGATCATCTACTACACGACACCGAGCGAAGACCTCAGCAGGCCGGGGCGCATGTGGTGGTCGGTTCCGCCGCAGCAGAAGATCTTTCACACGTGGCAGGAGACCACCACCGTCTTCCACGAGGGCGTCCCAGGACATCACCTGCAGCTCGGTTCGGCGATGGTCAGCCCCGACCTCAACCGGTGGCGCAAACTGGCGTCGTTCACCTCCGGTCATGGTGAGGGTTGGGCCCTCTACGCAGAACGACTGATGGGGGAACTCGGCTGGCTCGAGGATCCGGGTGACCGGATGGGGATGCTCGACTCGCAGCGACTTCGCGCCGCCCGGGTTGTCGTGGACATCGGGGTGCACTGCGGGCTCACCGCACCGGAGTCGGTGGGTGGAGGGACATGGGATGCCGACAAGGCGTGGACGTTCCTCACCTCGGCCGTCGCGATGGACCGCACCGTACTCCGGTTCGAATTGGACCGTTACCTCGGCTGGCCCGGCCAGGCGCCGTCGTACGCGCTCGGGCAACGGGTGTGGCAGCAGGCCCGCGACAACTACTTGCACCTCAACCCGGGCGGCTCACTCAAGGACTTCCACCGCAAGGCGCTGGCGCTCGGCGGGGTCAGTCTTGATGTCCTGCGGTCCGAACTGACCTGACCACCGATCGGGCGCCGGCCGCCACCGACCGCGACCTTCCGCCGCTCGGATTGCCCGCTAGGCGGGTTACTCGGGCGGGTTCTCGGCGACCGGCAGACTCGGGGTGTGGGCCTGGCCCCCCCATGTGCGTCCGGTGAACGGTGCCGGTTCGGGGTCACCGCTCACCGTGAAGGTGCAGGCAACCGACCCGGTCATGACCAGTGCGGTCAGCCCCGCCGCACACCAGAGCCGGACCCGGCGGCTCATCGGCCTGCGGCCAGCTGCGAAGTCAGTTGCTGCACAACAGCATCGAGCGCCAGGCGCTGCTGGTTCCCGTTGCTCAGGTCCTTGAGCTCGACCTCACCGGAAGCCAGTTCGTTCTCGCCGAGAACCAGTGCGAATCGCGCGCCCGATCGGTCAGCCGCCTTCATCGCTCCCTTGAGTCCGCGACCGCCGTAGGCGATGTCGACCCTGACCCCGGCCGCCCGGAGCCGACCGGCAACCTCGACGAGCGCATCTTTGGCGGCGTCACCGAGTGGCACCCCGAACACCTCGCACCGCGCGTCCGTTGCCGCGGCGATCCCTTCGGCCTCCAACGCCAGAACGGTGCGGTCCACGCCGAGCCCGTAACCGATACCGGACAGCTCCTGCTTGCCGCCCAACTGCTTCATCAAGCCGTCGTAGCGACCGCCGCCACCGATGCCCGACTGTGCACCGAGCCCGTCGTGAACGAACTCGAAGGTGGTCTTCGTGTAGTAGTCCAGGCCGCGGACCAGCCTCGGGTTCTTCTCATACGCCACGCCGAGGCGGTCCAGGTGCCCGATCACCGCATCGAAGTGTTCCCGAGCCGAGTCCGACAGGTAATCGATCATCAAAGGTGCACCAGCCGTCGCCTCACGGATGTGCGGCCTCTTGTCGTCGAGCACCCGCAACGGGTTGATCTCTGCTCGGCGCCGCGTCTCTTCGTCCAGATCGAGTCCGAAGAGGAACTGCTGCAAGGCTTCCCGATACTGAGGCCGGCAGGTGTCATCGCCGAGCGAGGTGATCTCGAGTCGAAAGCCCTTCAGCCCCAGGGCGCGGAAGCCCTCGTCGGCGATCGCGATGACCTCCGCGTCGAGTGCCGGGTCGTCGATTCCGATCGCCTCGACACCCACCTGCTGCAACTGGCGGTACCGGCCCGTCTGAGGCTTTTCGTAACGGAAGAACGGCCCTGCGTAGGACAGCTTGACAGGGAGTTGACCCCGATCGAGGCCGTGCTGGATCACGGCCCGCATCACGCCCGCGGTTCCTTCCGGACGCAATGTCACCGACCGGTCACCACGATCGGCGAACGTATACATCTCCTTCGAGACCACGTCGGTGGATTCTCCGACGCCCCGGGCGAACAACGCGGTGTCCTCGAAGATCGGCAGCTCTATGTGTGAGTATCCGGCCAGTCGCGCCGCCCTGGTCAATGCGTCGCGGACGGCGACGAACTGGGCCGATGACGGCGGAACGTAGTCTGGTACGCCCCGCGGCGCCTGGAATCCGGCATTCACAGTCCGTGACGTCCCTTCGATCGGTTGGTGGCCGGTCCATCCTGCCCGGGGTGGGACAGATCAGCCAAAAATGGATTGCCGGCACGTTCGCGACCGATGGTCGTCTGCTCGCCGTGCCCTGGCAGTACCAACGTCTCGTCCGGCAACCCCAGCATCCGGTCGGCGATGGAATCGAGCAGTTGTTGGTGGTCGCCGCCCGGCAGGTCCGTGCGGCCGATGGAACCGGCAAACAGCACGTCGCCCGCGAAGCAGACCGGAACAGTCCCCTCCGGGGTGTCCACGTCGATACCGAACAGCACCGAACCCTGCGTGTGACCCGGCGCCAGATCCACCGAGAAGGACAACCCCGCGACGTCCAGATCTTCGCGATCGACGAGATCGATCACCTTCTCCGGCTCTCGAAAGACGGTGTCGCCGATCATCGCTCCGAGTGCCCGTCCGATTCCGGCCGCCGGGTCGGCGAGCATGTGTCTGTCAGCCGGATGGATGAATGCCGGGATGGCGTATTCGTCGCACAACTCGGTGGCGTTCCAGGTGTGATCGAGGTGCCCGTGGGTCAGCAGCACTGCCACCGGGGTCAGTGAATGCTCGGCCAGTAGTTTGCGCACTCCTGGAGCGGAGTCCTGACCTGGGTCGATGATGATCGCCTCGCTACCGGGGGCGGGCGCCACCACATAGCAGTTGGTGGCGAACATGCCCGCGGGGAAGCCCGTGATCAGCATGGTCTGCACTCCTGGGTCGGGGAAGGTGTTCCTTCATCATCCCAGCACGGCAAAACGTGATCGCCCCGGCCACGTGCCGAAGTCGGCGCGCCAACGCCGCACCCATATAACGTGCTCTCAGCATTTGCTGGCAGACTCGCACCGGATGCCCCGCGCCCGGGGTGCAGCGAGACGGACAATTTATACGGAGGATCTCTGCGGTGTCGAGCAACGAGCAACGACGGCAGGCGGCGAAACGCAAGCTGGAGCGGCGGTTGGAGCGGCAGCAGCAGGCCGCGCGCAAGCGCAAGATCATCATCGTCTCGACGTCCGTGGTACTGGTCGTTGCGGTCGCCGCGGTGGCCACCACGCTCATCGTGAAAAAGGTCGCCGACGACAACGAGAAGGCCCGCTGGACCGCGTGCAGCTACGTCGAGGACACCGCCGACCCGTTCGAAGGCCTGCCGGACACCGTGCCGGCAGAGGTCCCGGCTGACCAGCAGCCCAAGTTCCAGCAGTTCCTCGGTGAGCTCAAAGCCGGTGCCGCCAAACAGCGTAAAGCGCCCATGCCCGGCGACAAGCAACTCAAAGAAGGCTCGGTCGACGTCGTATTCGACACCAGCCAGGGCGCAATCCCGGTTCAGCTGAACCGAAAGGACGCCCCCTGCAACGTCGGCGCGTTCGAGAGCCTCATCAAAGAGAACTACTTCAACGACACCTCCTGCCACCGGCTGACCAGCGATCAACTCAAGGTGCTCCAGTGCGGAGACCCCACCGCCACCGGTCGCGGCGGGCCCGGCTGGCAGAGTCCTGACGAATTGCCGACGGGATTCGCGCCGGCCGGCGAAGCCGACCCGACCACCGGAGCGCAACCGGTGACGTATCCCCGCGGCACCATCGCGGTGGCCAACAGCGGCACCAACCAGGAAACCGGCGCGGGAACTGGCGGAAGTCAGTTCTTCATGGTGATCCAGGATGGCGTACTGCCTGCCGATTACACCGTGATCGGCAAGGTCGAAGAGCCCGGCCTGCAGGTGCTGGACAAGGTGCTCGCAGGCGGCATCGTGCCCGGCTTGCGTCCGAACCAGTCCACCGGGTCGCTCGACGAGAACCCGTCAGACGGCAAACCCGTTCTCCCGGTGGACATCACCACCGCCACGATCGGAAGCTGAGAGCCACCTCGGCCGTCTCGACCCCGGTGAGCGACCAGGGTTCGACTACGCGGCCGAGGTGACCCGGTAGACGTCGTAGACACCTTCGACATTGCGGACCACGTTGAGGACGTGGCCGAGATGCTTCGGGTCGCCCATCTCGAAGGTGAACTTGCTGATGGCCACTCGATCACGTGATGTGGTCACCGACGCCGACAAGATGTTCACGCGCTCGTCTGCGAGGACGCGGGTGACGTCCGACAGCAGACGCGACCGGTCGAGGGCCTCGACCTGGATGGCGACGAGGAACACCGACGACGGTGACGGCGCCCATTTGACCTCGATGATCCGTTCGGACTGCTCGCGCAGTGCTCCGGCGTTGGTGCAATCGGTGCGATGCACGCTCACTCCCCCACCGCGGGTCACGAATCCCATGATCTCGTCGCCCGGAACGGGAGTGCAGCACTTCGCCAGCTTGGCCAGGACGCCGTCCGCGCCGGGGACCACCACACCGGCATCACCCGTCTGACGGGCCGGGGACGGCATCGTCGACGGGGTGGACCGTTCGGCGAGCTCTTCTTCGGCGTCTTCTAGTCCACCGAGCTGGGCCACCAGACGACTGACCACGTGGCGCGCGGAGACATGTCCCTCACCGACAGCGGCGTAGAGCGCCGACACATCCGTGAAACGCAGCTCATGGGCAATCGCGCCCATGGAATCGCTGTTCAGCAGCCTCTGAATCGGAAGTCCGCCTCGCCGAACCTCTTTGGCGATGGCATCTTTGCCGGATTCGAGAGCTTCCTCCCGGCGTTCCTTGGCGAACCACTGCCGGATCTTCGCCTTGGCGCGCGGACTGACCACAAACGACTGCCAGTCCCGCGATGGCCCCGCGGTGGCGGCTTTCGAGGTGAAGACCTCTACGACTTCCCCGTTCTCGAGCGTGCGTTCGAGCGCGACGAGTCGACCGTTGACCCGCGCCCCGATACAGCGGTGGCCGACCTCGGTGTGGACCGCGTAGGCGAAGTCCACCGGCGTCGATCCGGTGGGAAGGGTGATCACGTCGCCCTTGGGTGTGAAGACGAAGATCTCCTTGACTGCGAGGTCGTACCGCAGCGACTCGAGGAACTCGCCGGGATCGGCAGCCTCTCTCTGCCAATCGAGCAACTGCCGCATCCACGCCATGTCGTCGATCTCGGCGGAGTCGGAACTGTGCTTGCCCTTCGTCTCCTTGTATCGCCAGTGGGCCGCGATCCCGAACTCCGCCGTGCGGTGCATGTCGCGGGTGCGGATCTGCACCTCGAGGGGTTTGCCCTCGGGACCGATCACGGTGGTGTGCAGCGACTGGTACACCCCGAAACGAGGTTGGGCGATGTAGTCCTTGAAGCGGCCGGCCATCGGTTGCCAGAGTGAATGCACCACGCCCACAGCGGCATAGCAGTCCCGCAGGTCGTCGCACAGGATGCGCATACCCACGAGGTCGTGGATGTCGTCGAACTCGCGCCCCTTGACGATCATCTTCTGATAGATCGACCAGTAGTGCTTGGGCCGGCCCTCTACGGTCGCCGTGATGCGAGATCCGGTGAGCGCGTTGATGATGTCGGCACGAACCCTGGCCAGGTAGGTGTCTCTGGAGGGCGCCCGGTCGGCGACGAGACGGACGATCTCCTCGTAACGTTTGGGATGCAGGATGGCGAAGGCGAGATCTTCAAGTTCCCACTTGACGGTCGCCATGCCCAGTCGATGAGCAAGCGGGGCAATGACTTCCAGGGTCTCGCGGGCTTTGCGCGCCTGCTTCTCCGGTGGCAGGAAGCGCATGGTGCGCATGTTGTGGAGGCGGTCCGCGACCTTGATCACCAGGACCCGCGGATCACGGGCCATCGCGATGATCATCTTGCGTATGGTCTCGGCCTCGGCGGCGTTGCCGAGAGCGACCTTGTCGAGTTTGGTCACACCGTCGACGAGGTGGGCGACCTCTTGCCCGAAGTCCTCGGACAGCTGTTCCAGCGAGTATCCCGTGTCCTCGACGGTGTCGTGCAGTAGCGCCGCCACCAGCGTGGTGGTGTCCATTCCGAGGTCGGCGAGGATGGTGGCCACCGCGAGCGGGTGCGTGATGTACGGGTCGCCGGACTTGCGGAACTGCCCGCTGTGCTTGGCCTCCGCGGTGTCATAGGCGCGTTGGAGAACGGTGACGTCGGCTTTGGGGTAGCCGTCGCGGTGAAGGGCGACGAGGGGCTCGAGCACCGGCCGGATCGAACTCTTGGTCGCGGTCATCCGTCGGGCCAGGCGAGCCCTGACACGGCGAGAGGCCGATGTCGAGACAGCACCGTTCGACCCTTTGACCGGGGCGACGTCCGCAGCCGGGGGTGCCACGGGGGCGACGCTGTCGCCGGTCGGGGCCTGCGTCAGAGCACCAGGCGTCTCTTCGGCCATCGGTCACCTCCTGTGATGTGAAGGATCGAAAACTACCAGTCAGATCATGTCCATCAACCCTAGACCTCAGCCCGGAGCCAGGGCAGACAGCCCGATGTCACCGACGGCCTGGCTGATTGCCGCCCGGCCACCGAGTGCGCCGAGTTCCATCACCACGGCCACCGCGACCGGTATCGCCCCGGCTTGGCGCAGCAGCTTGATCGCGGCGATGACCGTTCCTCCGGTCGCGAGCACGTCGTCGACGATCAGTACCCGCATCCCCGTGAGGTCGAGGCCGTCGGCCGGGATCTCCAAGCAGGCGGATCCGTACTCGAGGGTGTACTCCTGCATCAGCACCGGCGGGGGCAGCTTTCCGGCCTTGCGGACCGCCAGCACTCCGGTGCCGAGCTCGAGTGCCACACCCGAACCCAACAGAAATCCCCGCGCGTCGATTCCCGCCACCAGATCGATCTGACCGGCGTCGCAGTCGGCGAGTCCGGAGATCACCGCACGAAGCCCGACCGGATCGGCCAGCACGGGTGACAGATCTTTGAACTGGACTCCCGGCGACGGAAAATCGGCCACCTTGCGAGTGAGCCGCTCGATTGCCGACGAGGCCTCGCGAGCGGTGTGCGCCTCGCGGCCGGTCTGGGTGGTGGGGCTGTCCATCTTCTCAAGTCCTCATCTGTTCGATTACCACCGTTCGACGTCGTGCGCCAGTGGGCCTGCGTGGTCTGTAGAACGCGGGTCAGGTGTCCGACAGCATCCAGCGATCAATGTTCCATCCCGTACCGACGCGAGCGTTCCCGGGCACCACGTTGTCCACATTGTCTCCCGAAAGCCGCGTTCGCGGCTCGACGAACAACGGGAGAGCCGGCATGTCCTGCCACAGCAACAACTCGATCTCGCGGAGGAGAGGGAGTTGACCCGCGGGCCGAACCGTCACCGCGAGCTGGTCGATCAGGGCCGAGACCCTCGCGTTCGAGTACCTGCCGATGTTGCTCGGATCGCTTCGATGGAAGGCGTAGGAATCCCGGATGGGATCGGCGGCGCCCGTGGCGGCGAATCCGTTACCGGAAGCGGTGATCAAGGCATCCACCTCGGTGCCGAGACTCGCCGGACCGATGGTGTCGGAGGCGGCGTCGACCACGGTGATGCCGGCACGCTGGCAGCTGGCCGTGATGGCGGCCACCATCTGACCTCTGCGCATGTCCGGTCCCAGATAACCGATGCGGACGGTCATGGCAGCGCCTGCCCCTGACTCGCGCGCTTCCCGTGCGGCACGCTCGGGGTCGGCCCGCAGGTAGTCGCGACCGAACTCGGCATCGAGTGCACCCGTGAGGAGATCACCGGGCCCGAGCAGATGGTTGTTGGCGATGGGGGCCCCGCGGCCGAACTCACGGGCGAGACCGTCACGGGGTACGCACGCGGCGAACGCGCGACGCGCGGCCGACGTGGCGAACACACCGCGACCAGCCATGACGATCCGCTCGACCCCCAGCGAGGCCGGTGGCATCGGCCCCGGAGGTGGCGCCGCGGTGGTGCTGGACTGTTCGCGCGGCGCCGGGTCGACGGCACTGTAGGTTCCGGCCCCGATGTCGAGCACGTCGACCTTCGAGTCACCTTTGCCGTCCGCGAAATCGTCGCTCATCGCAGTGGACCGCGGCCACAGCGTCAGCTGTTGTTCACCGGCGGGTTGGCCCCACCATCGGTCGTTGGCAGACAGCACCAGTCCGCCGTCTCGGGTGTAGTCCTGCACCCGATAGGGGCCCAGTGCAGGGAAGTCTGCGGATTCGAATTCGCCGGGTGTCATCGACAGACCCGTGTTCCAGATCCGCGCCATCTGTCCCAGGACGCGGCGGTCGCCTCGGCTTATGGGTCCGACAACATCCGGCACCCCCGAGGCACGGGCAACCAACTGAGGAGGGATCAGCGTCCCCGCCCCGAACAGCCCCTTCCAGTCGCGATAGGCGCGGCCGGGCCGGAAGGTGACGGTCGCCGTCTTGGCGCCGGGGGTGCACTCGACGCGTTCGATGTCGCGATAGCCCGCGGTGGTGACGGGTTCGAATCCGGAGAAACGCCCGCTGTGGGCAGCCCACGCCAACGTCATCGCATCGCAGGTCAGCGGTACCCCGTCGGAATACACGGCCCGGGGATTGATCTGGTAGTTCACCGTCAGACGGGAAGGGTCGACCGGCTGTGGTGTCGCGGTTCCGATGTCGGTGTCCGCGATGACGCGCCCGTCGGGCCCGAGGTAGCTGAATCCGGGCAGCACCCGCGCCAGAGCCATCTGCCCCCCGCCGATGCCACCGTTCAACGTCTCGGTGTTGTATGTGGTCACCGCACCGTCGATCAGGTAGTTCACCGAGAATTCGGCGTCTTCTGAGCAACCCGCGACCACTGCCGTCCCACACACCATCGCCAGCGATGCGGCAAGCAGTGCGCGGGATCTCATCACCGCACAGGTTAGCGTTTGCGGCGCCGCTTACCCGACGGACGCGCCCCTGCATGTGGGGCGCTTCCCGACCGCTGCGCTCGAACCGGCGCGGGGGCGGTTTTGGTCAACGTGGTGGTGCCACCGACTGCGGGTGCGACGTCATCGGTCGCCGGTACCGATCGACCCTCACGCTCGCTCCGACGGGCCAGCACCTTCCGGGTGTGCGAGCCGATGTCCTTACGCCGTTCCTTCAGGGTGGCGAGCAGCGGGGTCGCCAAGAAGATCGACGAGAACGTGCCGGTGACGACACCGACCATCTGGACCAGACCGAGGTCCTTGAGGGTGCCCACTCCCAACACCCACACCGCGATGACCATCAGGGACAGCACCGGGAGTACCGAGATGACAGTGGTGTTGATCGATCGCATCAGGGTCTGGTTCACCGCGAGATTGGCCTGTTCGGCATACGTGCGCCGGCTGGTGTGCAGCACCCCACGGACGTTCTCTTCCACCTTGTCGAAGACCACCACGGTGTCGTAGAGAGAGAAGCCCAGGATCGCCAGGAAACCGATCACCGTCGCCGGTGTCACCTCGAAGCCGACAAGGGAGTAGATGCCCGCCGTGGTGGCGATGTCGAAGAACAGCGCAGCGATCGCCGCCACCGCCATCTCCTTGTCGAAACGGATGGCGATGTAGATCGTCACCAGCACCAAGAACACCGCCAGCGCGATCAGCGCCTTCTCGGTGATCTCACCGCCCCAGGTGGAGCTGACGTCCGACGAGCTCACATCGTTGGGCGCGAGCCCGAACTCGTCCGACAACGCATCGGTGACCTTGATCAGCTGCTGGGCGTCGAGGGTCTCGGTCCGGATCTGCACGGTCTGGCTGGCCCCCGACCCCGCGGTCTGGACCGACTGCGGATCCTCGCCCATGGCATCGGCGTAGGTCGACTCGACCTCGCTGGTCGACACCTCACCGGTCTTGGGGAACGAGATCTGGGTTCCGCCCTCGAACTCGATCCCGAGGGTGAATCCGCGGATCCCGATACTCGCGAGCGAGATGAGCACAAGCGCGGTGGTGATCATGAACCACATGCGCCTGCGGCCGACGATCTCGAAGGCGCCGGTACCCGTGTAGAGGCGGGACAGCAGCGACCGGTTGGTCGCGGCGGTGAAGTCGGCGTCGCTGGTGGGTGCCCGGCGGTCGGTGTCAGCCATTGCGCACTCCTCCCGAAGTCGTGGTGGGACGCTCGGCTGCCGCCTGGCGCCGCTCCTTCGCCACCTGGGTGACCCCGCCGAGACCGTTCACGCTCGGCTTGGACAGGAAGTTCGACCGGGATGCGTAGACCACCAAGGGATAGGTCACGAGGAAGACCACCGCGACGTCCAGAATGGTCGTCAATCCCAAGGTGAACGCGAATCCCTTCACGTCACCGACGGCGAGGAAGTACAGCACACCGGCCGAGATCAGGCTGACCGCGTTGCCCGACCAAATGGTGCGCTTGGCTCGCGCCCAGCCGCGTGGAACAGCCGAGCGGAAGCTCCGGCCTTCACGCATCTCGTCCTTGATGCGCTCGAAGTAGACGACAAAGGAGTCCGCGGTCATGCCGATACCGATGATCAGACCGGCGATGCCGGCGAGATCGAGGGTGAAGTTGATGTACCTGCCGAGCAGGACCATGATCCCGTAGACCATGATCCCCGACAGGGTCAGCGACAGAACCGTCAGGATCCCGAGCATCCGGTAGTACGCCAAGGCGTAGATGAAGACCGCGATCAGACCGATCAGGCCTGCGATCAGACCGGCCTTGAGCGACGACCAGCCGAGGGTCGCGGACACCGTCTGGGCGTCAGATGCCTTGAACGACAGGGGCAGAGACCCGTACTTGAGGACGTTGGCAAGATCCTTGGCCTCGGTCTGGGTGAAGTCGCCACTCACCTCGGTGGTGCCGTTGATGGCGCCGTTGATCTGCGGGGCGCTGACCACCTTGGAGTCCAGGGTGAATGCTGTTGCCTTGCCGATGTTCTGGGCGGTGTAGCTCGACCAGAAGTCGCGGGCGCCACCCTTGTAGTCCAACCGCACGATCCATGCGCCTGCACCCTGGGTGGTCCCGGCCTCGGCCTTGTCGATGTCGCTGCCCTTGATGATCTGCGGTTCGAGCAGATACACCTGGGTGCCGTCCTCGGAGCAGGTCACCAGGAACTGCTCGGGATCGTCGTTGCCCTGCAATGGATCCGGCGCAGAGGGATCGCAGTTCATCTTTGCCATCTGCGCTCTGAGGGCATCCGTGTTCGCGTCCTTGGGCGCCTGCCGCAGTGCCTTGGCCTCTGCGATCGCCTGTTCGGACGTCTGTCCCTCGGGAGCGGGCGGAGCGTTGGGCTGGGGGGTGGCCGCCTGTACATCGGCGACCGGGCGCACGTAGAGCAATGCGGTCTGTCCGAGGGTGCGGGCCTGTTTGCCGTCGTCACCGGGAACCGTGATCACCAGGTTGTCACCGTCGATGATCACCTCGGACCCGGAGACGCCGAGGCCGTTGACCCGCTGCTCGATGATCTGTTTGGCCTTGTCGAGCTGGTCCCGGCTCGGTGCGCTGCCATCAGGGGTACGTGCGGTGAGGGTGACCCGCGTCCCGCCCTGGAGGTCGATACCGAGTTTCGGGGTCGCTTCTCTGCTGCCGGTGAAGAACACCAGCCCGTACACCACGATCATCAACAGGAAAAAGACGATCAACATCCGTGACGGAGGTACTTCACGGTTTGACGACGATGCCACGCTGCCTACGTCTCCTCAGTTGTCCTACGAACCCCGTACAGACCGCGGGGGCGTCCGTCACGGTACGTGCTCCGACATCGACGATGTCGCGCACGCCCGTGTGACGCCCCCTTGGCCGGGAGAGCTCTATGACTTGTCTTGGTCTCCGCGAGACTTCTCGAGAGTGATCGAGTCGTCGTGATCGGCGTAACTG
Organism: Williamsia sp. R60; assembly: GCF_054063855.1. Classification (NCBI taxonomy): domain Bacteria; kingdom Bacillati; phylum Actinomycetota; class Actinomycetes; order Mycobacteriales; family Nocardiaceae; genus Williamsia; species Williamsia sp. R60. The sequence goes on along the minus strand of NZ_JBSSGR010000004.1, from coordinate 358,447 downwards.
TCCGCGTTGCCGTGGTCGGCGAAGCCGAAGTCGTCGTCGTCGGAATCGGTGTTGTCGATCAGCCCGACGCCGGGGTAGCTGTCGGCGAGGTCGTCGGCATGGACGACCTCACGGATGGCCAACCGGTTCCAGCGAGTGACAACGCCATCGGCGATCTCGAGGTCAACGGTTCCGTCGGCCAGCCCGGCAACAGTGCCGTAGACGCCCGAGGTGGTCTGGATACGTGCGCCGATCTGGAGCGAGTCTTGCATCTCCTGAGCCGCGGACATCGCCTTCTTCTGGCGACGAACGGACAGGATCATGAAGCCGACCAAGAAGACCAGCAGGATAGGAAATATCAATTCCATGGTGGTGTGTTCAGTCCTTGATTTGTCATTCGTGCACACGAGCAGCGCTCGCCATCACACCCAGTGTGCCATCCCGGGCGTGCCGGACCCGAATTCGCCGCTGAGCTCCGGCTGAGAAATGTCAGACCGCGGCCGGGTCGTCGTCACCGAACAGCGACATCATGGCGGACCCGTCCTCGCGCACGCGCACCCCGAACGAACCGTTCAGGGCGCCGGCAGGCGGCGTGAGACCGAGGTGGTGCCACGCAGCGGCGGTCGCGACCCTCCCCCGCGGGGTGCGGGCGATCATCCCGGCACGCACGAGAAATGGTTCGCACACCTCTTCCACCGTGGCCGGCTCCTCCCCGACCGCGACGGCCAAGGTGGACACTCCTACCGGTCCGCCGCCGAAGCCACGGACCAGTGCACCGAGAACAGCCCGGTCGAGCCGATCGAATCCGAGTTCGTCGACGTCGTAGACGGTCAGGGCAGCCCGCGCCACCGCGAGGTCGACGACGCCGTCCGCCCTTACTTCCGCGTAGTCGCGCACCCGCCGCAGGAGACGGTTGGCGATCCGGGGGGTACCGCGGGAACGAGACGCGATCTCGGCGCCGGCGTCCGGCTCCATCGTGATCCCCAGGATGCCTGCCGACCGGCTCAGGACACGCTCGAGTTCACTTTCCTCGTAGAACTCCATGTGTGCGGTGAAACCGAATCTGTCCCGCAGTGGGCCCGTCAGAGCGCCCGAACGCGTGGTGGCGCCGACCAAGGTGAACGGTGCGACATCCAGCGGGATGGACGTGGCACCCGGCCCCTTGCCCACCACCACGTCAACGCGGAAATCCTCCATTGCGAGGTACAGCATCTCCTCGGCGGGCCGGGCGATGCGGTGGATCTCGTCGATGAAGAGGACATCTCCCTCGACCAGGTTCGACAACATCGCGGCGAGGTCCCCGGCCCGCTCGAGCGCGGGGCCGGACGTGACCCGCAACGCGGCACCCATCTCCCCCGCGATGATCATCGCCAACGAGGTCTTGCCCAGCCCCGGTGGACCCGACAGCAGAATGTGGTCGGGGGTGCCACCACGGCCGCGCGCCGCCTGCAGCACCAGCTCCAGCTGTTCGCACACCCTCGGCTGACCGATGAAGTCGCCGAGCGACTTCGGGCGAAGGCTGTTGTCGAGGTCGCCGTCTGCCGTGATCCGGCCGGCGTTGACGGTTCGGTTGACCGGTTCCGGCTCGGCGATCGGGTAACCCGACTCGCCGATACCGTCGAAGTCGTCGATGTCGTCGGGGGTCATCGGGTCTTGCCCAACGACGCAAGCGAGGCACGCAGGACTGTCGCGGAGTCGGCGTTCGGCTGATCCGCCAGCACTGCGATCACCGTCTTCTCGGCGACGGGAGCCGCAAAGCCAAGGCCGACAAGCGCTTCGGCGACCTGGTCGCGCACCGACGAACTCGGCAGGCTCGACGCGTCGCCCCCCGTCGTGTGCGGTCGGTCGACTTTGTCCCGCAGTTCGACCACCAGTCGTTCGGCGACACGCTTGCCGATGCCGGGGACGGTGATCAATGCCTTGGTGTCGCCGCCGGCCAGAGCCTCACGCAGGGCGTCGGGCTCGAGCACGGCCAGTGTGGCCATCGCCAGACGTGGTCCGACGCCGGTGACGGTCTGCAGAAGCGTGAACAGCGAACGGGCGTCGGGCTCGGTGAACCCGTACAGGGTCATCGAGTCCTCGCGCACGATCATGGTGGTGAGCAGCGTTGCCTCCGAGCCACGCCGGACCGAACCGGCCGTGCTGGGGGTGACGAGAACCTGATACCCGACGCCTGCGCAGTCGATGACGACGTGATCGAGCGCCACGTCGACCACGGGTCCACGTACCGACGCGATCACCGTCCTACCGCCTTCTTGGCCAGGGCGACCCGATCGCGATACGCCTTCTGCTGCGCCAGAGCGACCGCTTGGGCCTGCTCCATCCGTTCCTGGATCGGCCCACGCCAGCAGTGGCAGATCGCAAGGGCAAGTGCGTCCGCGGCATCGGCGGGCCGCGGTGCCTGCTGCATGCCGAGGATGCGGGTGACCATCGCCGTCACCTGGGCCTTGTCGGCCCGTCCGCTTCCCGTCACCGCGGCCTTCACCTCGCTCGGTGTGTGAAATCGAACGGGTACCCCGCGCTGAGCCGCGGCCAGGGCGATCACGCCACCGGCCTGGGCGGTGCCCATCGCGGTGCTGACCTGGTGCTGGGCGAACACACGCTCGATCGCCACGACATCGGGCCGGTGGGTGTCGAGCCAGTGCTCGGCAGCGGTGTGAATGGCGAGCAAGCGGTTCTCCAGTGCCATGTCGGGTGGGGTACGGATGACGTCGACATCGAGCGCGGTCACCGAGCGGCCCGTGCCCGACTGGATGAGCGCGATACCGCACCTGGTCAGCCCGGGGTCAACACCCATCACCCGCATGCAAACCCGCTTTCGGCTACGACTCGAATCTGCTCGGCACGAACAGTTGTTCGATATCGTAACCGGCGGTCACGACGGTCTCAGGCATCAACACGCGGCACCGGTGATGTCACTCCGATTCGAGCTCGGCGAGCACCTCGTCGCTGATGTCGACGTTGGAGTAGACCTCTTGCACGTCGTCGGAATCCTCGAGTGCGTCGATCAGCTTGAACACCTTGCGGGCGCCATCGGCGTCGACCGGTACCTCCACCGACGCACGGAAGCTGGCCTCGGCGGATTCGTAGTCGATGCCCGCATCCTGCAGCGCCGTCCGGACCGCGACCAGATCTGTGGGTTCACTCACGATCTCGAAGGTGTCGCCCAGGTCGGTCACCTCTTCTGCGCCCGCTTCGAGGACCGCCATCAGGATGTCGTCCTCGCTCTGGCCGTTCTTCTCCAGGGTGACGACACCCTTGCGCGCGAACAGGTACGAGACCGAGCCGGGATCGGCCATGTTGCCGCCGTTGCGGGTCATGGCGGTGCGCACCTCGGTGGCGGCGCGGTTCCGGTTGTCGGTGAGGCACTCGATCAGGATCGCGACGCCGTTGGGGCCGTATCCCTCGTAGGTGATGTTCTGCCAATCGGCGCCGCCGGCTTCTTCGCCGCCGCCACGTTTGCGGGCGCGTTCGATGTTGTCGTTGGGTACCGATGACTTCTTGGCCTTCTGAATGGCGTCGTACAACGTGGGGTTACCACTCGGATCTCCGCCACCCGTGCGCGCGGCGACCTCGATATTCTTGACCAGCTTGGCAAACATCTTGCCGCGCTTGGCATCGACCACCGCCTTCTTGTGCTTGGTGGTGGCCCATTTTGAGTGGCCGCTCATTCAGCAAGCCCCTTTCGTACTGCTCGGGTGTGTGGCGTCGAGAACTGCGGACCGATCCTACTCGCCACCGGCGGTGCGGCGACGAGCCTCACCGCTTTCCTTGCGCCGCCCTGACCATCTCGACGAAGTACTCGTGGACCCGCCGGTCCCCGGTGACCTCTGGATGAAAGGACGTCGCGAGCACATCGCCCTGCCGGACAGCGACGACACGGCCCGCGGCCGGGCCATCGGGAACCGTGCCCAGAATCTGGACCGATTCCCCGGAAGACTCGACCCAGGGAGCCCTGATGAAGACAGCGCGCATCGGTCCGCCATCGATTCCGTCGATGTCGAGGTCGGTCTCGAACGACGCGACCTGGCGACCGAATGCGTTGCGCCGCACCGTGATGTCGAGGGCGTCGAGATGCTGCGCGTCCGGTCGTGTGTCCAGGATGTCGCGCGCGAGCATGATCATCCCCGCACACGATCCGTAGGCGGGCAGTCCATCGGCGAGGGCCTCGCGGAGCGGTTCGAGCAGGCCCAGCACCACGAGCAGCCGGCTCATCGTCGTGGATTCACCACCCGGGATGATGATCCCGTCGATGGAGTCGAGTTCGGAGGCCCGGCGGATCGACACGGGCTCGACGCCGATCTCGGTGAGGGCGGCGTGGTGTTCGCGGACATCGCCTTGCAGCGCGAGGATGCCGATCCGCACCGGCGTGCTCAACTCTCCCTCTTCGCGTGCTGGTCCGCGGGCAACTTTCGTCCGGTCCGCGCGAGACCCTCCTGGGTCACCGCCGCCACCATGACCCCGTTGCGGTCATAGATCCGGCCCTGGGTGAGGGCCCGGCCACCCCCCGCCGACGGCGACGTCTGGTCGTACAAGAGCCACTCGTCGGCGCGGAACGGCCGGAGAAACCACATCGCGTGATCAAGCGAGGCGGCCTGGGCGTCCTCGTCGGGGTGGGCTACCTTCGCCGAACCCAGCAACGTCATGTCGCTCATGTAGGCGAGTGTGCAGATGTGGAACACGGGCTCATCGGGGAGCTGATGGCGGTACCGGAACCAGACACGTTGCTGGGCGGCCAGATCGCGGCTGCGGACGAGCTGGTCGCCCGGGACGATCCGGACGTCGAAGTTCTCCCACTCGCGAAAAGGTGACATCGCCTTGCGGTCCTGGGCGGTGAGAACGTCGACCAGATCCTCCGGATCGGGCACCGACGGCATCTTGTCCTGATGCTCGAATCCCTGGTCCTGAACGTGAAATGACGCGGACATCGTGAAGATCGCCATACCGTCCTGCACCGCTGTCACCCGCCGGGTGCAGAACGAACGGCCGTCGCGGATGCGGTCGACCAGGTACACGGTCGGCTCTTCGGGGTTCCCGCCGCGCAGGAAGTAACCGTGCAACGAATGGACCACAAAACGAGCGTCGACCGTCTTCGTCGCCGACACCAGGGCCTGCCCGGCGACCTGCCCACCGAAGGTGCGCTGCAGGTGGCTCGGGTGGGCGTGCCCACGATAGATGTCTTTTTCTATCGTTTCGAGCTGCAGAATCTCTTCGATCGTCGCCATGAGGTGGCACCACCTTTCCGACGACGATTATGGCTCACCGAGGGCGCAGGCCCATCACGGCTCCCCCGCCGGCGGTCAGAGGTCGTCGATCGACACGATCCCGTCCTGGATCGCGCGGGCCACGAGTGCGGCTTTGGTCGGGGCAGGCCGACCGACCTCGTTGTACTTGACCCGGATCCGGGCGAGATGGGTGTTGACGGTGCCCAGTGAGATGAACAGCGATTGGGCCACCGCCGACTTGGAATCGAGGTTCAGCCACGCACGCAGTACCTCGATCTCGCGTTGCGACAGTTTGGGCGCGCGGTAAGCGGTGGTTGTGCCGGTGTCGGCAGCCCCCTCTGGCCGCCCGCTGCGACCGTGACCCGACATGGGAACCGCAGGAGTCGCACAGATGACCCCGGGCTGCGAATGCGGCGCCGCGCGACCGGGCAGAGGCATCGTCCGCTGCTTGAGCCGAGCCAGCGCTTCCTCCCTGGTCATCCGGACCGGGGTCGTCGGCCGGTAACCGACCCGCGTGCGACTGGGAGCGCCAAAGGTGTTGTGCAGTACGGTCATCGGTGATTCTCCTGGTCTGGGGGGCCGGTTTTCTCCTGCCCTCTATCGAAGTGTCTAAACACTAAAACCGGCACACCGGACATGTCGATGGGTAGAACTACCCACCACATGAGCCCAGCTCAGAAGGGGTTTCGCGGGGGACTGACCATCAACTCACCACAGAGGCCACCGCGGATCCGCCCACCGGCCGCCAGGCAGCGGCCCAGCTCTCGATCAGCCGATCACGCCGTTGCGGCGCGCCTCGGCATCGATGAGCACCAGATCCTCGCGTGTCACCAATCGGGCGGCCACCGCATATTCGACCAGCTTGACCCGCCGATTGCTGGCGAGCCGCCCCGAGCCGCCGCGGACACCGGACACCCCGATCTGGTCGAACTTGTCACACACGTTGTCGAGTTTGCGGTTGAACTTCGTCAACGACCAGCCGAGCCTGGCTGCGGCCTGCGCCGACGACGGGATCGAACTCGCACCGGTTCCGTTGCGCCGCAACACCTCTTCGGCCAAGACAACTATCAGTAGCTTCTGACTCTCCGTCAGGGACACCACCCCGATGGTGGTTTCGCCGCTTCGTGCCGGCTCCTCTACCGGCGCAAGATTCAACGGCATTGCGCCTGAATGGATTTCGAGCTCATACGTCGTGGGGCCCGCCGAGAACACCACAGCGGTCACGCCGAACACCAGAGGCACCCGAGCGCCGGGAGCCAGCGTCGCCTGGAATCCGGCGTCACCCGCCACGACCCCTGCGGACAGATGCGACCCCACATTGGACAGCCACCACAACCCGTCTTCGTGGTGCAGCATGAGGAATCTGCGATGCAGATAAGGGTTGTCGTCGATATCGAGATCGGCGTCGCGGCCGATGTGGAACGGCTCGTCCGGACTGACCGCCACCCGCTCGCCGCAGAACTCCACGAACGTCTCGGCGATCGGGCGTTTGACGCCTTCAGGCTGACCGGGTTCGCCCGCCGGATCGGTGATCGTCATCGCCGGATCACGACGCGGGGTCGGAGACGTCCGGAACCGCCTTCACGTCGGCGATCGCCACGGTGACATTGTCACGGCCACCGGCCTCCAGAGCGGCCGAGACCAGCGCCTGCGCAGCCGCTGTCGGATCGTCGAAGCCGGCCAGGATCGCGGCGATCGCATCGTCAGCCAACTCACCGGTGAGACCATCGGAGCACACCAGGATCCGGTCATCTTGCTCCACCGGAAACGTGAAGAAATCGGCCTCCTGCTCCATCCCGGCACCGAGTGCCCGGGTGATCACGTTGCGGCGTGGGTCGACACGGGCCTGTGCTGCGGTCAGGAATCCCGCATCCACAAGCTCCTGCACCTGAGAGTGGTCGACGGTCACCTGCTCGAGCTTCGAGTGGGCAAAACGGTACGTCCGCGAATCCCCGATGTTCAGCACAAGCCAATGGGGTCGCCCGTCGCTGTCGACGAGCATCGCCCCGGTGACGGTGGTGCCGGCACGGCGGCCCGAGTCGGAGTCGATGTTCTCGATCTGGCGGCGCGCCTCCCCCAACAGGTCCACCACCGAATCGCGTGTGCGGTTCACCCCTGTCACCGTTGTGTCCGACAACGCCGACAACGCCGCCTCGCTGGCGAGCTCACCGCAATCATGACCGCCCATGCCGTCGGCCACCAAGATCATCCCAGGGCCGACCAGAGCCGCGTCCTCATTGGTCTCACGCAGCAGGCCGACGTCGCTGACCACAGCCCAGTTCACCTCGACCTGACCGAACTCGCCTACCCCGCTGCGTGTCTCGTCCCGGACGGTCCCGGTCGCTTCCATCGTCATGTGCCCTCCGCGCTCACGCCCAGGATCGAGTACCGCGTCTGTTTCACGGTCGAGCTCCGCCTTCGGCTCCGTCTCCGATTCACGGTCGAGCTCCGCCTTCGGCTCCGTCTCCGATTCACGGTCGAGCTCCGCATCCTGGCTCATCTCGCAACCTCGAAACTGCACTGTCCGAGATGCACCACGGTGCCCGGACCCACCTCGTACGGATGTCCGGGTCGCATCGCGGTCACCGACTCGCCGGTGTCCAGAACCGATCGGACGTCTGGGCCCGTACTGATCATCCACAATTTCCCGTCCGCCACGCTGAACTGGACCTGCGTGTCGTCCGAAGTTGGCGCCTCGATTGGGGTGACCACGATCTGTGCGCGACCGTGCGACCACTCGACGGCCGGCACACCGAGGTATCCGGCACCGGACAGACCGGTGTAGCTGCCGTCGTCGAGTCGAAGCCGCAAACCGGCGCCGGCCCGGCGTAACGGCAGGGTGCGGGCGCCTGTGCTGGGATCGATGCGCTCGGTGACCGAATCTGCCGCTTCCTCGCCGGGCTCGGCCACGTGTGCGCTGGGCGCCGTGATCACCTCGTACCCTGCCGAACCCACACTGCTCGCAGTCGTTGTGCCGGAGAGCTTCTCGTGACAACCGCGACGGGGACGGCCCCTGTCGATCAATACCGACATCGCTCCGGCGAACAACAGGACGTTGCTCAAATGAAGTACGGCGGTGCGGGTCAGATGCCGCCAGAAACCGATCGGACGGCCCGCCCGGCCTGTGGTGATCGTGGTTCTCGCCAACACCTGGCCCGGGGTACGGATGCCGTTGGCCCGCGCGAGTGCCGACGAGATCCAGCTCGCAACCGGCACCGCCACGCACACAACCAAGGCCGCGTCGAGGCCGAAGATCAGACCGGCGGCGAGCAGAGCTGCAACCGCAGCCAGCAGGATGGCGACATCAACGAGATAAGCGGCCACCCGTGAACCGTTCGAGGCGGGGATTCGACCCGCAACCAGAGCCTCACGCGGCGACCTCGGTACTGCGCCACCTCTGGTGACGAACATCTGCTGTCCACATTCGGGACAGCGGGCGGACGCGGACGGGATCTGGGTTCCGCAGCGGCCGCAGCCGAGCGGAATCGCTTCGAAATCAGCGGACGCGCTGGTCATCTCCGATTCCCCGCCCCCGCGTCCACGTCAATTCACCAGCCGCGCTCGGCAAGTCGATGGGGTTGTGGGATGTCGTCGACATTGATACCGACCATCGCCTCACCCAGTCCACGCGACACCTTCGCGAGCACGTCGGGATCGTCGTAGAACGTAGTCGCCTGCACGATCGCGGCAGCACGCTCTGCGGGATTGCCGGACTTGAAGATTCCCGATCCCACGAAGACGCCCTCGGCGCCCAACTGCATCATCATCGCCGCGTCCGCGGGGGTGGCGATGCCGCCGGCGGTGAATAGCGTGACGGGCAATTTGCCCAGCTCGGCAACTTCGACGACCAGGTCGTACGGCGCCTGCAGCTCCTTGGCGGCGACGAACAGTTCGTCCTTGGGCAGTGAGGTCAGCCGCCGGATCTCGTCGCGGATCTTGCGCATGTGTGTGGTGGCGTTCGAGACGTCGCCCGTGCCCGCCTCACCCTTGGACCGGATCATCCCGGCGCCCTCGGTGAGCCTGCGGAGCGCCTCGCCCAGGTTGGTTGCGCCGCACACGAACGGCACGGTGAACTGCCACTTGTCGATGTGGTTGGCGTAGTCGGCCGGGGTCAGCACCTCTGACTCGTCGATGTAGTCGACACCCAGGCTCTGGAGGATCTGGGCTTCGACAAAATGTCCGATGCGAGCCTTGGCCATCACCGGGATGGACACTGCCGAGATGATCCCGTCGATCATGTCGGGGTCGCTCATCCGCGAGACCCCGCCCTGTGCACGGATGTCGGCCGGTACCCGCTCGAGGGCCATGACTGCGACAGCGCCCGCGTCCTCGGCGATCTTGGCCTGCTCGGCTGTCACGACGTCCATGATCACGCCGCCCTTGAGCATCTCGGCCATGCCACGCTTGACCCGCGCGGTACCGGTGCCGGCACTTTCCGCTGGCACCGATGAACCTGGATCTGGGGCACTGCTCACGTCTATAGCTCCTGTGGTCTAGTCGATTGCTGAGCTTCCAGTCTAGGCTTTCTCGGCGCCGCGTGGTCCGGCGGCATCACACGCCCCTTTTCGACGTCGGGCGGGCAGGTCAGACGGGCGCTCGCTCGACGATCTCGAAGTACAGCGGGGTCGGTGCGGTGCCACCCAGGTGCAGCCATCGCACCGGTCGCCGATTGCGAAGGGCCAGGGTGTCGCGAACGGCATCGTTGTGGAACCGGCGGGCGATCATCACGCGGGTCTCGGCGTCGGCAAGCTCGGTGACCAGCTGCGATCGCAGCGACGAGAGGTCGATCTGGGCCAGCGCCGCCGACACGACGTTCTCGGCGGATTCACGATCCGGCCGCGCCGAACCCTCCGCGCGGTCGGCGGCGATGATCAGTTCCCGGCCTTCTGGACCGAGGCCGGCCCCGATGGATCGGGCCACCACGGCCCGGCGGGCAAGCGCGGCGTCGAGCGCCTGCCAGCACAGGTCCACCCGCACGTGGAGTCGGTCGAGCCGGTTGGCGGTTTTGTAGGCCCAGCCCAGACCGAGCAACACCAGCACCGTGATGACGCCCAGGATCAGGACGGTCAGGGCGGAGATGGTCATGAAGTCCTCTCAGAAGGGGTCAATCGGAGACGACGACCTTGCCGGCCCCGACGACGACGGTGTCGTACACACGCAGGATCTGGTCGGCGACCTCGGACCAGTCGTAGCGGGCGGCGCGATCGCGTGCACGGCGGACCATCGCGGCCCGGCCGTCGTCATCACCGAGAACGGAGATGATCCCCTGGGCGAGTTGGTCGGCGTCCCCTACCTCTACCAGCACACCGGCCTGTCCGTCGTCGAGCACCCGCCGGAACGCGTCCAGCTTGCTCGCCACCACGGCGGTACCGGCGGCCATGGCTTCCACGAGCACGATGCCGAAACTCTCGCCGCCGAGGTTGGGAGCGCAGTACACGTCCGCGGAACGGAGGGCGCGGGCTTTGACGTCGTCATCGACCTGGCCGAGGAACACGAGGTGGTCGGCCAGGTCGCCGGCCTTGCCCCGCAACGTTCGCTGGTGACCCCCGCCGACGATCAGGACACGCACGTCCGGGAAGCGCGCCACCACAGCGGGCAGTGCCTTGATCAGCACGTCAACACCCTTGCGTGGTTCGTCGAAACGACCGAGGAACAGGACGGTTCTGCCGGGGTGCGGATACCCGTCGAGCGGTTGGGCTCCGGCGAACATGTCCGTGTGCACCCCGTTCGGGATCTCGACCGCGTCCGAACCCAGAGATTCCATCTGCCAACGTCGGGCGAGTTCGGAGACGGCGATCTTACCGGCGATGCGCTCGTGGTAGGGACGAAGTATCCCCTGAAAGATGCTTAGTATCAACGACTTCGTCGTGGATGTATGAAAAGTGGTGACGATCGGGCCCTGCGCGACCATCAACGACAACATGGAGACACTCGGCGAGTTCGGCTCGTGCACATGGAGGACGTCGAACTTCTCCTCCCGAAGCCAGGATCGCAGTTTGTGATAGGCCTTGGGCCCGAAGGCGATCCGGGCAACCGATCCGTTGTACGGGATGGCGAGGGCCTCGCCCACCGACACCACATAACCGGGCAGTTTCTTGTCGTGTCCGGCGGGCGCGAGAACGCTCACCGTGTGTCCCCGATCGATGAAGACCTGCGCCAGTTCCATGACGTGGGCCTGCACACCGCCCGGGATGTCGAACGAGTACGGGCAGATCATGCCGATCTTCATCCCGCGGCGCCCTCGACATCCTCGTTGCTCCGAGAGGTGTCGGCCCCCTTGATGCGCTCACGGCGCTCGTCGGACCAATCGGCCTCCCAGAGCGGTTGCAGCATGTGCCAGTCCTGCGGGTGGGCGGCGATGTTCGTCTCGAACACCGTTGCCAGCGCCTGGGTTGCCGCCTCCACTCCCCCGGACGTGTCGATCGGCCCGGTGAGCGATATCTGCGAGGTATCCGGGCCGGTGTACCAATGGTGAACCCCGACGAGGGCGGCGCCGGTGTCGATGGCGAGTTTCGCCGGGCCCGCGGGCATCCGCGTCGGCTCGCCGAAGAACTGAACGGGGACACCGTGTCTGGCCAGGTCCCGTTCGCCGAGGAGACACACCACCCCGCCGCTGCGCAGCCGCTTGGCCAGCTGTCCGTAGGGGGGTTGTTCGCCACCGCTGAGCGGGAAGATCTCGAATCCGAGGGTCTCGCGGTATCGGACAAAACGTTCGAAGAGCGAATCCGGTTTCAGTCGCTCCGCCACGGTGGAGAAGTCCCCGATGTTCTGGACGAGCCAGACCCCGGCCATGTCCCAGTTGCCGCTGTGGGGCAACGCGAACACCACGCCCTTGCCCTTCGCGAGGGCTGTGTCCAGCAGTTGTCGATCCGGTGGGGGGAGGTCGACCCGCGACGCGGCCACCTGAAAATCCATGGCGGGCAGCCGAAATGCCTCGCGCCAATAGCGGGCGTAGGACCGCATGGCATCTCGCATGAGGTCGTCGGGTACCTCTGCGGGTGTACAGCGGACCACCCTGGCGAGGTTCTTGCGCAGCTGGACCGGCCCGCCACCCCGGCCGCCGACGTAGCCTCCCACACTGTCGAACACCGTGCGCGCGACACCCTCGGGCAGGCGCCGCACAAGCGACCACCCCGCCGCGTACCCCAGGTCGGCAATACGCTCGCCGGCCGTCGTCACGACTCCGGTCCGTCCTCGCCCTGGGTCGCCCCACCGGCGGAGGGAGCGGCGATCGGCTGCAGATCGGTGGCTCCGGGCGACTTGTAGACCGACCACATTCGCTGAAACACCGTGATGATGCTGCCGACGGCGAGAAGCCACATCGCGATGTGGATGGCCCACGGCAGTCCGATACCGGTGAGGCCGGCGCCGACGAGGACGATGACGAGGCGGTCCGGGCGTTCGATGAGGCCGCCGTCACCGTTGAGTCCGCTGGCCTCGGCACGTGCCTTCGCGTACGAGATGACCTGCGAGGTGACCAGGCAGATCATGGTCGCGACGAACAGCCACTGGTGCGGCTTCTCCACCAGGCACCACCAGCCGAGGCCGGCGAAGATCGCGCCGTCGGCGAGCCGATCACACGTCGAATCGAGCACCGCACCGAACTTGGTGCCGCCGCCGCGTGCCCGCGCCATCGCGCCGTCGAGCATGTCGAACATCACGAAAAGCCAGATCACCAGGGTGCCGACGAACAGGTAACCCATCGGGTACAGCGTCACCGCTGCCGCGATGGTCGCCACCGTTCCGATGACGGTCATCGCGTCGGGCGTCAGGCCCGTCTTGATCAGGGCCCGCCCCAGGGGCAGGGTGACCTTGGACACCGAGGCGCGACCCAGGACGCTCAGCATGGATCGTTCACGCTCTGCTTGGTCATGTTCCGTCCTCGAGTTGTCGCCAGGCGTCGGCGAGCAGAGTCCTGGTGTCGCGCAGCAACTGCGGCATCACCTTCGTCTCCCCGACCACCGTGATGAAGTTGGCGTCTCCACCCCACCGCGGAACCACATGCTGGTGCAGGTGTTCGGCCAGCGAACCACCGGCTGCGGCACCGAGATTGAGCCCGACGTTGAACGCGTCCGGATTGGAGACCGCTTTGATCGCGCGAATCATCTTCTGCGTGAACACCATCAGTTCACGGCTCTCGACCTCTGTGAGGTCTTCGAGGTCGGCGACCTGCCGGTACGGCACGATCATCGTGTGCCCGGGGTTGTACGGATAGAGGTTGAGCACCGCGTACACCGATTCACCTCGGGCGACCATCAGCCCGGCCTCGTCCGACATCCGTGGGATGTCGAGGAATGGGTGGACGGACTTCGCGGACGTGGTGTCGTCCCCGTCCGGGTCCACACCCGATCGCGGGGCAGCCGTGATGTACGACATCCGGTGCGGGCTCCACAGCCGCTGAAGCCGGTCCGGGTCGCCCGGCCCCTGGTCGCGGATGACGCCGGGGTTGTCGGTGTGGGTCACCGGGCCTCCCCGGCAGCGTCGGCAGGCGTCGCGACCAGTTCGGCGGTCGGGGATTCGTTGCGACGCTGGGCGACCCAGTCGGAGATCAGGGTGACCGCGTCTGCGACCGGAACCCCGTTGACCTGTGTGCCGTCACGGAAACGGAAACTGACGGCGCCGGCCTCCACGTCACGTTCGCCGGCCAGCAACATGAACGGGACCTTGCCGGTTGTGTGATTGCGGATCTTCTTCTGCATCCGGTCGTCCGAACCGTCGACCTCGGCACGGACGCCGAGCGACCTCAGCTGTGTCACGACACCGTCGAGATGGGGAACGAACGCGTCCGCGACCGGGATGCCCACAACCTGCACCGGGGACAGCCACGCCGGGAAGGCGCCGGCGTAGTGCTCGGTGAGCACACCGAAGAACCGCTCGATGGATCCGAATAACGCTCGGTGGATCATCACCGGCCGGTGCTTGGACCCGTCGGCACCGGTGTACTCCATCTCGAATCGCTCCGGCAGATTGAAGTCGAGCTGAATGGTCGACATCTGCCAGTTTCGGCCCAGCGCATCCTTGACCTGTACCGAGATCTTCGGTCCATAGAACGCGGCCCCACCGGGATCGGGCACCAACCGCAGACCGGATGCCTCGCCGACCTCGGCAAGGGTGGCCGTCGCCTCTTCCCAGACCTCGTCCGAACCCACGGACTTCTTCGGATCCCTGGTCGACAGTTCGAGGTAGAAATCGTCGAGGCCGTAGTCCTTGAGCAGTCCGAGTACGAAGTTCAGGGTGGTGGTGAGCTCGGCCCGCATCTGTTCGCGAGTGCAGTAGATGTGCGCGTCGTCCTGAGTCATTCCGCGAACCCTGGTGAGGCCGTGGATGACTCCCGACTTCTCGTACCGGTACACCGACCCGAACTCGAAGAGCCGCAGTGGCAACTCCCGGTAGGAGCGGCCCCGTGCGTTGAAGATCAGGTTGTGCATCGGGCAGTTCATCGGCTTGAGGTAGTAGTCCTGGCCGGGCTTGCGCACCTCGCCGTCGTCGTCGAGTTCGGCGTCGAGGTGCATGGCCGGGAACATGCCATCGCGGTACCAATCGAGGTGACCGGAGATCTCGTACAGGTTGCTCTTGGTGATGTGCGGGGTGTTCACGAACTCGTAGCCCTCGGCGATGTGCCGCTGGCGCGAGTAGTCCTCGAGTTCCTTGCGGATGATGCCGCCCTTGGGATGGAACACCGGCAGACCCGAGCCCAGCGCGTCGGGGAAGCTGAACAGATCGAGTTCGGCACCGAGCTTTCGGTGGTCGCGGCGTTCGGCCTCGGCCAGCAACTCGAGGTAGGCGTCCATCGCCTCGGCCGATTCCCAGGCCGTGCCGTAGATGCGCTGCAGGTCCGCGTTGTCCTGGTCGCCGCGCCAGTATGCCGCCGAACTGCGGGTCAGCTTGAACGCGGTGATGTACTTGGTGGTGGGCACGTGCGGACCCCGGCAGAGATCGCCCCAGATCCGTTCGCCGGTACGAGGATTGAGGTTGTCGTAGGCGGTGAGTTCGCCACCCCCGACCTCCATCACCTCGGGGTCGTCGGCCGAACCCTTGTCGTCGACCAATTCGAGCTTGTACGGTTCCCCGGCCAGTTCGGCCTTCGCCGCGTCGACCGACTCGTACACGCGCCTGGAGAAGCGCTGACCGGACTTGATGATCTGCTTCATCTTCTTCTCGAGCGCGGTCAGATCGTCAGGCGTGAACGGGTCCTCGACATCGAAGTCGTAGTAGAAACCGTTCTCGATCGGCGGTCCGATCCCCAGTTTGGCCTTGGGGTCCAGATCCTGAACCGCCTGCGCCAGCACATGTGCAGCCGAGTGCCTGATGACGCTGCGTCCGTCGTCGGTGTTGGCCGCAACGGGCTCGACCACCGCATCGCTCGTGGGCGACCACGACAGGTCGCGAAGCGTCCCTTCCGCGTCGCGGACCACGACGATCGCCTCGGGCCCCTTGTTGGGATGACCGCTGTCGCGCAGAGCCGCCCCCGCAGTGGTCCCGGCCGCCACCGTGATCGTGGCTGGGGGCGGGGCGGCGGCGTTCTCGGGCACCAGGAAACTCCTTGTCGAGGCAGACCACTCGACCGGCACGGCCGAGCTGGCGTATCAGTCCATGATCGTAGTGCCCGGCGGACCCACTACCCCCTACCGGTCGCCGAGAAGTTCGGGCGCGATTACAGAATCGGGCTCTTCAGCCACGACCAATCGAGACCGATCCAACCGGCCGCCATCTCGAGCGCGCCGAGCAGCCAGAGCGTCAGGAGCACGATGGCGCAGGTCAGGATGGCGAATGCCGCCTGGACCGTCCAGTGTTGCTTCTTGATCCAGTCCATCCATGCGTCGTACTTGCTGCGCGCGAAATGGAGCAGGCGGCGCGCCCAGTCGAACTCGGACGCGAGGATGCCCAGACCGGCGAACACGATCAGCCATCCGGGACCGGGGTAAGGGATCGCCGCGATACCCACGAGAAGGACGCCCGTTCCGACCACACCGACACAACAGCGGTAAATGAGATTCAGGCGGCGTTGCTCCCGAATCTGGTCACGCTTGTTGCCGATTGCGGAGAGAATCCCGCCCTGGGACCGTTCTTCGTCGGCATCGACTTTCGCGTCATCAGGCATGACGTTCCTTTGTCCGAAATTGACCGTTTGCAAACCTTTTCCGGCAACTCTACGGAACTCGGCAACGCGGGAGATGCAACAGGACTGCGCACGGACGTCAGTCGATTGAACGGGAGATGAAGTGGTCCCGGCTGGGATCGAACCAGCGACCTTCCCGGTGTGAACGGGACGCTCTTCCACTGAGCCACGGGACCTGACGTCTACCCCGGCTGAACCGGGGTCTGCGACCGAAAGACATTAACACGCACACCCCGCCGGAACCCAAATCACATCGACTCGATTCACCCCGGGTGTCGCCGCGGCCCGTGACCTGGGGATCGTTCTGCAACCGACCGTTTGACCAGCGGATTTGTTGCTTTGTGGGTACGTCCGATAATGTTCACGTTCGCACCCAGAGCAGCAGTTTTCAGGGTGCATGCGGATGTAGCGCAGCTGGTAGCGCATCACCTTGCCAAGGTGAGGGTCGCGGGTTCGAATCCCGTCATCCGCTCGGAGCACGATATTTCCACCGTGGCGGTGTGGCCGAGTGGTGAGGCAACGGCCTGCAAAGCCGTGCACACGGGTTCGATTCCCGTCGCCGCCTCCAGATCAGTTCGACAACTGAACACAATCTCGCGCGATTAGCTCAGCGGGAGAGCGCTTCCCTGACACGGAAGAGGTCACAGGTTCAATCCCTGTATCGCGCACCACCTGCACCACAGAATGACCCGGCGACCCCGGGTCATTCTCATGTGACGGGTACGGACGGATTGTTCATCACATCGAGTCACAGGAATTCCATGAACGACACTCTCGACCGCGACGTCTTGAGTACACCCTGAACTGGGCGAGCACCAACGGGTACTCGGTCAGCGGAAGCCAGATCCTGATCGAGTTGCTGCCGATCAGCCGCGAGTACAGCAACATCGAGGAACGGGAACGGGCCCTGCACGCCGCTGCACAGCAACTCGTGTCCGGCCAGGCCGAGCTGGCCACCAGCTCACGCTGAGAGACCTCACGCCGCTGAGCGGCCCGCGTGATGCCCGTGTTGAGATGATCGTCGTGAGCGGTCCCGAGATACTGGTGAACTTCACCGACGATCCCACCGACGCCGACCAATTGGCGGAGGTCGCGGCCGCGACCTTCCCCCTGGCCTGCCCTCCGGATCTGAGCGCCGACGACGTCGCGCACTTCATCGCGACCACATTGTCGGGTCAGCACTTCCGCAGGTTTCTCAGCGCGCCCGATCATCACGTCCTGAAGGCAACGGACAGCGCCTCCGGTGCCATCGTGGGGTACGCACTCCTCATCGACTCCGAACCCGACGACACCGACGTCCTGGCGGCCATTCCGGAACGCCCGCTGACGATGGTGTCGAAGTTGTACGTGCTACCCGGCTTTCACGGCGGAGCGGTGTCCGCGGCGCTGATGTCGGCAGCGCTCGCGCACGCCACCGAGCAGGGCAGCGCCCGCATCTGGCTCGGCGTGAACGAGCAGAACCGCCGAGCGCAACGGTTCTACGAGAAGATGGGTTTCACCATCGTGGGGCGCAAGTCCTTTGTCGTCGGCGGCAAGCGCTGCAGCGATTACGTGCTCGCGCGCACTCCCCCGCCGACGTCGGATCTGCATTGACCCTGAAGGGCTACGCCGATTCCGCGAACCGTGACAGTGCGAGCAGACGCGATGTCGCACGGAGATACTTCTTGCGGTAACCACCGGCGAGCATCTCCTCGGTGAAGATCTCGTCCAGCTTCGAACCCGAGACCATGAGCGGCGTTCCGGCGTCGTAGAGGCGGTCGGCCAGCACCACGAGACGCAACGCGACCGTCTGATCCGCCGCGGGGTGCACACCTTCCACGCACGCCAGGGTGACGCCCTCCACGAGCGCCTTGTACTTGGAGGGATGCAGCTTGGCCAGGTGTGCGCAGAGTTCGTCGAAGTTGTCCAAGGTGGCACCGGGAGTGCTCTCGGCCAGGTTCTCGAGCTCTGCGTCGCTGTGGGGTGGCGGGGCCGGCGGCAGGTCGCGGTGCCGGTAGTCGGGGCCGTCGACGCGGATGGCCTCGAACACCGCCGCCAACTTCTTGATCTCTCGCAAGAAGTCCTGCGCGGCGAAACGACCCTCGCCGAGTTGCCCCGGCAGTGTGTTGGACGTCGCGACGATGGAGACGCCCTTGGCCGACAGTTCGGTCAGCAGTCGCGACACCAGCATGGTGTCGCCCGGGTCGTCGAGCTCGAACTCGTCGATACACAGCACGGAGTGGTCCGAGAGCCGGTCGAGGGCATTGGCGAAGCCGAGAGCTCCGACGACGTGGGTGACCTCCACGAAGGTCGCGAACGCCTTGGGCCCCGGCATCGCGTGATAGATCGACGCGAGGAGGTGGGTCTTGCCGACGCCGAAACCGCCGTCAAGGTAGAGGCCCAGCCCTTGCTGCGGCGCGGACTTGCGCCCGAAGAGGCCACGCTTGCCCCCCTTTGCCTTGGTCGCGCGTTCGACGAAGCTGCGCGCGGCCTTGACCGCCTCGGCCTGGCTTGGCTCGTTGGGGTCGGGAATATACGAGTCGAAACTGACCTCGTCGAACATCGAGGGGGGCACCATCTCATCGACGAGGGCCTCGGGCGCGACCTGCGGAGTGCGGTCACTCAAACGTGCTGGCATGCGCCGAGCCTAGCGACGTGACGAGAATGGCTGTGTGTACCCACTGCGCAAAGCGACCCAGCTCACAACCGGTGACCTCGACGACAAGGCGCTCGCCGCCCTCTACGCCTATCCGGAGGGTCAGACGGGCGTCGCCCGGGTACGCGCCAACATGATCGCGTCGATCGACGGGATGGCAACGGTCGCAGGGCGATCCGGCGCCCTGGGGTCGTCGGGTGACCAGCGGTTGTTCTCGGTTCTGCGGGCACTGGCCGACGTCATCGTGGTGGGTGCCCGCACCGCTGTCGCCGAGGGGTACGGGCCGGTTCAACCACATCCTTTGCTCGGAGAGCTGCGAACGACCGAGGGCCGGCCGGCGGCCGCGGCGCTCGCCCTGGTCAGCAACACGCTCACCATCCCGGTTCCCGGAGAGGGTGATTTCACTCTCGCACCGAGCACCACCGTCCTCACCTGCCGTTCGGCCCCCGCAGGCGCTCGCGCTCAGCTGCGCGACGCCGGGGCGACCGTCGTCGACTGCGGCGACGAGGAAGTCGATCCGGCACAGGCGATCGGGTACCTTGCCGACCGCGGCCTGACGCAGATCTTGTGCGAGGGCGGGCCGGCCCTGCTCGGTTCGCTGCTCGACAGAGATCTGGTCGACGAGCTCTGCGTGACGGTCAGTCCCAGGGTCACTGCGGGTAGTGGCAAACACATGACGGCCGGTTCGGACGCGGTACGTGGAATGCGACGCGCCCACGTCCTCGCCGACGACGAGGACTACCTGTACCTGCGCTGGGTGCGCGATCAGGAGTGATGTCGTTCGCCAGTACCCTCGCCGATATGCAGCGCGCTCTTGTGACCACAGACGACCGCACCGGCCGGATGTGGTCGCTCAGCGGCCCGGATCGTTCAGCCCGTCGACGCTCACTGCGCCTGCTGGCGGCAGCGATGGTGGCGGTGGGCATCCTCACCGGATGTACCGCCGGCCCCGATCCCGGGCCCGATCTGGTCATCGAAGAGAACAACGGCGGAGGCCAGGCCCCGACGACCACGCCGCCGCCACCGAACCTCGAAGTCCCCAAACAGGATCTGGCGTGGCGAGAGTGCGGCGACGATCTCCAGGAGCGGTTTCCCGGGACCGCTCTTGCACCGGGCGTCACGTTCGAGTGCGGCAACTTCGAGAACTCGGTGACACCGGGCACCCAGAGCATCGACACCGTGACGGTCTCGGCTGTCCGAGCACGGTCGGCCGACACGCCCGCCGACGCTGCTCCGCTGGTGCTGACCTCCGGCACCGACATACCGTCCACCCGCACCCTGCTCAGCCTGGCCCAGGGTGGCGGTCGCAATCTGTTGTCGGCGCATCCCGTGGTCGCTGTCGACCGGCGCGGGACCGGCGCGTCGACGCCGCTCGACTGTATGACGAACCTGGAACGAAACACGCTCCTGAACAACGGCTTCAGCGCCTCATCCGCTGACTACCCGGCGCGCGTGGAGCGACTGGCCGCCGCGGGGACGTCGGCGTCGGACGGTTGTACGGAAATCCTGAGCCCGCACCAGGTGCAGTTCACCGCCAACAATGCGGCAGCCGATCTCGAGAAGCTGCGCACGGTGTGGCAGGTGGACCGGATCGGTATCGCAGGCGTCGGGGAAGGCGCAGCTGTGGCACTCGCCTACGCCGGGCTCTACACCGACCACCTGGCCCGGCTCATCCTCGACACGCCGGCGCCGTATTCGACCAACGCCCAGACCACCGGGCAACAGATCGCCGAGGGCACCGGCGCGGCACTCGGCTTGTTCGCCGATCAGTGCCGGGCCATCAGCTGCTCCCTCGGGGCCGACCCCGGCGTCGTCATCGCAGGCCTGCTCGATCGGGCGCGTACCGGCGGCCTCGACGGGATCGCCGATACCGACGTCCTGGCCGCACTGACCACCACCATCGCGCTCGCGCCCGGCGACCGGGCCACCGTCATCACCACAGCCGCCGACATGCTCAGTGCGGCCGACGGCGGCGCTCTCGGCCCACTGCGCACGGCGATAGGTCAGGCCCGGGCCCTGCGTGGCACCGACGGTCAGCTGTTGTCACAGTGCAACGACACCTTCGAACCCGTCGGACGCAACCAGATCGACGGGTTGATCGCCGAATGGGGACGCCAATACCCCCTGACCGGTGCCGGCACGGCACTCGGCCTCCTGCGCTGCAACGGCTTCCCCGCCGGAGCCGCCCCGCCGACCATCGGCGAGATCCCGGTGCCGGTGCTGATGTTCACCGGCTCGGGCGACACCATCAACGGACCCACCGCGTCCGACGGCATCAACGGCGCCCTGATCGGCGCCGGTGCCACGTCATCGATTCTCTCGTGGGAAGGCCTCGGCTACTCGGTGCTGGCGCACTCGGACTGTGCCGGGGAAGCGGCCATCGCCTACGCCCGCTCTGGTGAACCACCCGCTCCCGGTGCGTGTCCGGCCTGACCGGATCAGCGGGACCGGCATCGGTTCGTAGTGTCGGGGACGGCGCAGAGCCGCTGTCGTAGTACGGTGCGGCAGTGTCGATCAATGACCCATCCACCGGAGACCACCAGAAAACTTCCGCTGACGTCGGACGGGAGCACGGGAAGCGACCCGGGTACGGCCTGGTCAACCGCACGGGAACGGCCGAACGCGTCCTGTTCCCGGGTGTCGACGTAGGCCGCATCATCTCGATGGTGCTCTGGCCCGTGGCAATCCTCATGGTCTTCCAGCGCACGGTGATCCTGGGCGTGGACGGCGACCGCACGGACGACTTCTCGCCGGTGTATCGCGCCGCGTTGGCATTCCTGCGCAACGAGCCGATCTACACCGAGAACTACAACACGGTCGACCCTCACTACCTGTACCCGCCGTCGGGAACGCTGCTGATGGCTCCGCTGGGTTACATCGACCCCGAGCGAGCGCGATGGCTGTTCATCTTCGTCTCCGCCGCCGTGCTCGTGCTGTGCGCGTATCTGATCACCCGCATGTTCGGGTACTCGGTCCGGTCGTGGGTGATGCCCGTTGTGCTGTTCGTCTTCTTCCTGTCCGAGACGGTGTCGCACACTTTGATCTTCGTGAACTTCAACGCCTTCGTGTTGCTCGGTGAGCTGTTGTTCATGATGTTGGCGCTCAAACGGAAAGACCTGTGGGCGGGTGTCCCTCTCGGTCTCACCCTCGCCGTCAAACCGGTTCTTGCCGTGCTGCTGTTGCTCCCGCTGCTCAACCGTCAGTGGAAGGTGTTCGTGGGTGCGATCGGGGTCCCGCTGCTGCTGACCGCGCTCGCGTGGCCGCTGTCCGCCGACCCCCGGTCTTTCGTGAGCCGCACCGCGCCGTATCTGTTCGAGGCGCGCGACTACTACAACAGTTCGATCGTCGGCAATGCCGCCTACTTCGGCGTGCAGACCTGGCTCGTGGTGCTGTTGCGGATCGCCTTTGTCCTGATGGCCGCCTTCAGCCTGTGGTTCCTGTACCGCTACTACCGCACCACCGACGAACTGCTGTGGATGAGCACTTCGGCCGGTGTGCTGCTGTGCACGTCGTGGCTGGTCGGCTCGCTGGGCCAGGGTTACTACTCGATGCTGCTGTTCCCGCTGCTCATGACGGTGTTCATGCGGGGCTCGGCCATCCGGAGTTGGCCGGCCTGGCTCGGTGTCTACGGGTGCTTCACATTCGACGGCTTCTACTCGGATCGCTGGGAGGCGTTCGGGCGGGCGATCGAGTACAACAAGGTGACATGGGGCTGGTCACTGCTGATGATCGCGGTGTTCT
This sequence comes from Williamsia sp. R60, assembly GCF_054063855.1. Taxonomy (NCBI): domain Bacteria; kingdom Bacillati; phylum Actinomycetota; class Actinomycetes; order Mycobacteriales; family Nocardiaceae; genus Williamsia; species Williamsia sp. R60. The sequence goes on along the minus strand of NZ_JBSSGR010000004.1, from coordinate 335,748 downwards.
GCGCGCTGCTGTTCCGGTATCTGGACCTTCGCAAGTCCGGGGATCACGAGATCCCCGGAACCAGAACGCGGCCCGCGGCCACCGTCAGCGCATGAACTGAACCCGGAAATCGACGCAACGGACAGCGTTTGACCGATCGACTGCTCGAGGGGCGGTGGCAGCTCAGGGCAGCGCGGTGATGAGCTTGTCGACGTCGACGCGCGGGCCGGTGAAGAACGGGGTCTCCTCGCGCACGTGCATCCGTGCCTCGGTAGCGCGTAGGTCGCGCATCAGGTCGACGATCCGATGCAGCTCGGGCGCCTCGAACGCCAGCAACCACTCGTAGTCGCCGAGGGCAAACGACGACACGGTGTTCGCCCGCACGTCCTTGTATCCGCGTGCCTGCTTGCCGTGATCGGCGAGCATGGTGCGTCGTTCGGCATCGGGCAGCAGGTACCACTCGTACGAGCGGACAAACGGGTACACGCAGATGTACTTGCCCGGTTCCTCACCCGCGAGGAACGCCGGGATGTGGCTCTTGTTGAACTCGGCGGGCCTGTGCAGCGCCACGTTGCTCCATACTGCGTTGCTGGCACGGCCGAGGATGGTGGTCCGGCGGAAATCGGCGTAGGCGGCCTGGATCTGCTCGACCTCTTCCGAATGCCACCAGATCATGAAGTCTGCGTCGGCCCGTAGACCCGAGACGTCGTACAAACCGCGAACCACAACACCTTTGGCCTCGAGCGAGTCGAAGAACTGGCGGGCGTCGCTGATCGCCTCGTCCCGATCGTCGCCCAGCTCGCCCGGCCGAACCGAGAAGACCGAGAACATGAGGTAACGAACAGTGGCGTTGAGTTCTGCATAGTCCAGGCGCGTCATGGCTCCCATCCTGCCATTGCCAGGACAACGCGATGTCAGCGCAGGTGCGTGCTCCGCGGCCCATCAAGAGCCAGATCGGCGACGAGTTGCCGGGCCGCCCTGTCTGCACGACCGACACATGCGGGTACCCCCACACCGTCGAAAGTGGCCCCGGCGAGCACCAGACCCGGTGGACGACTGCGGTCGACCTCTGAGACCAGGGACGCGTGCCCGGGCGCGTATCGAGGAAGTCCGCCGGGCCACCGCTGGACCACGGCGTCCCGCGGTCCGACACGCACTTCTCCCCCGCCGGCCAGAGCGATGACCGTTGCGAGATCCGCCACAGCCCAATCGATCAGCTGGTCGTCCTCGATGCTCTCGAGATCGGTGCCGTAACGACCGAACGACACCCTCACCAACACCGCGTCCGCGGCAAGGTGATTCCACTTGCGCGTACTGAAGGTGAAAGCCTTTGCGTGCACCAGTGATTCGTCACTGGCGACGAGAACCCCCGAGAGCTGTGGCAAGTCGACACCCGCCTCGAGCGCCAGCGACACCACCGCCGACCCCGACAGGTCGACCTGCGTCAGCGGCTCGGCGATCTCGGGAACGGTTGCGCACACGCGGGCCAGGACGGGAGCCGGCAGCGCAGCCACCACACCGTCGTAGCGGACGTCGTCGACCATCCAGCCGGAGCCCGCCCGGATCAGCTGTCGGATTGCCACGCCGGTATGGATGCCTGCGGCACAGCGATGGCCGAGTTCGTCGACCAGCTGGCGGTATCCACCGGCCAAGGCGCCGAACACCGGGCCAGAACCACCTGATGCGGCCAATAGGCCGGTCACCGCCGCGGTCAGGCTCGGAGCACCGGCGTCGAGTCGCGCCGCCAGGGCAGGAACCACGGCCCGCACACCCAGGTCGTCGGCACGTGCCGAATACACACCGCCGAGCATCGGGTCGACACTGCGATCCACGATCGACCGGCCGAAGCGGTCCCCTACCAGGGCCCCGATCGACATGTCTTGTCCTGCTTGCCAGTCGAGGGGTCGCTGCGGCTCATCGGCCATGCGCGCAAGGTCGTCCGCCTCGGCAAGGTGGCGTACGGCGTCCGGACCACCGGGGATTCCCATCACCGTCGGACGGGCCATTGCCTTGAGGGTGGAACCGCTGAGGACATTGGGCCCGAGAACACCGGGATGGACGAGTGACGGGGTCAAGCCGAGTTCGTCCACCAGAGCGGCGACTTCCGGGCGGCGAACCAGGAATGCCTCGGCACCGACATCCACATGGTGTCCATCGAGTTCGGCTGTCCGCAGCGTGCCACCGAGGACGGGCGATGCTTCGAAGAGATCGATCACCGCGTCTGGCCCGAGTAGCGTCCGCAATCGGTACGCCGCGGTCAGTCCCGAGATACCGCCACCGAGCACCGCGACACGGGTCACAGCGAGTGCACCAACTCCACCACCCGGGTCAACACGGTCGGGTCGGTGGCGGGCAGAACCCCGTGACCGAGGTTGAAGATGTGGCCCAGAGCCCCCGCTGCCACCGCTCGATCAGCTTCGGCGGCGATGCGGCGGACCTCTTGTTCCACCACCGGCCACGGCGCGAACAGCACGGCCGGATCGAGGTTTCCCTGAAGGGCCCGGCCGGGTCCGATCCGCCGCGCTGCATCGTCGAGCGGGATCCGCCAGTCGACCCCGACCACGTCGGCGCCGGCGGTTCCCATGTCGTGGAGCAACTCGCCGGTGCCCACCCCGAAATGGATGCGGGGAACGTCGTACGACGCCAGTTCGGCGAAGACGCGCGCCGAATGGGGTCGGGCAAAGGCGTTGTAGTCGGCCACCGAGAGCGCGCCTGCCCACGAATCGAACAACTGGAAGGCGTCCACCCCGGCATCGAGCTGGACCTTCAGGAAGGCGATCGTGATGTCGGCGAGCTTGCCGACCAGTTCGTGCCAGATGTCCGGCTGCCCGTACATCAGGGCCTTGGTGTTCTCGTAGTTGCGGCTGGGGCCGCCTTCGATCAGGTACGACGCCAAGGTGAACGGGGCGCCAGCAAAACCGATCAATGCGGTCTCGCCGAGCTCGGCCTTCAACAGTTTCACCGCGGCCGAGACCGCACCGACCGCGTCGGGTGTCAGCAAGGGAAGGGCGCGGACATCGGCGTGCGTGCGGATGGGGTGCGCGATCACCGGACCCACCCCGGAGACGATGTCGAGGTCGACCCCGGCCGCCTTGAGCGGAACCACGATGTCGGAGAACAGGATTGCCGCGTCGACACCGTGCCTGCGAACCGGCTGCATGGTGATCTCACAGACCAGTTCGGGGTCGAAGCAGGATTCGAGCATCCCGCGCCCGACCCTGATCTCCCGGTACTCGGGCAGTGAGCGGCCGGCCTGCCGCATGAACCACACCGGTCGGCGGCCGGGCTGTTGCCCACGAGCGGCCGCGACCAGCGGCGAAAGGGCGCGGGCATGTTGTTGAGTCATCACCTGACATGCTGCCATGCACTGCGCCCAGGACTCCAAGGACTACCGAATAGGGCCCGATCAAGCCATCGGCGCGCCTACCGTCGGTCCGCCCGGCTTGGACCTACGGTCGACGGGTGACCACATCCGAAGCCTCGAGCGAGCCTGCAGTTTTCCGCAGCGCCATCGAATCGATGCATGCGGCCAAGGTGCGGTCGGAGATCGAGCTCGGCAGTATTCGCCCACCTCAGCGGCTGGCGCCCTTCAGCTATGCAGTGGGCGCCGAGGTGACCCAGCCCGACGACGGCGAGATCGCCACGGACTCCGACGGCAGCGCTTTCGGCCGGCTGATCCTGCTCTACGATCCCGACGGACACGAGGCCTGGAACGGCACCATGCGGTTGGTGGCATTCATCCAGGCAGAGGTCGAAGCCGTCCTCGCCGCCGACCCATTGCTCCCGGAAGTCGCGTGGAGCTGGCTCACCGAGGCCCTGGCGCAACCCACCATCGAGATCACGGCCCTCGGCGGCACGGTCACCTCCACCTCATCGGTGCGGTACGGCGACATCTCCGGACCACCGCGCGCTCATCAACTGGAACTCCGCGCCTCCTGGACCGCGACCAACAGTGACCTCGACGGGCACGTCGAGGCTTTCTGCGAGGTGTTGTCGCTCGCGGCCGGGCTGCCGCCGACAGGCGTCACGCAGCTCGGCTTCACCAAAGCGTGAGCTGCGACGTCGATGACCGATCCCACGAGTACTGACCCGACGGCCCACACCGGCCCGGGCGATCAGTCATCCGGCGACCCAGAGGTGGCGGACGGCGGCACCACGGACGAGCCAGACCGTCCCGAACCGATTCCGCTGACAGAACCGGCGGATGGCGTTCCGCCCGTCCTGTCCACCCCAGCCGAGTTCGCCGAGGCCGGCCGACTGCTGTCCGAGGGCACGGGTCCGGTGGCACTCGACACCGAACGCGCCTCCGGCTTCCGCTACTCGGGGCGGGCATACCTCATCCAGATCAAACGAACCGGTAGCGGATCCTTCCTCATCGATCCCATCGATCATCCTGAGGCGCTGACCCCGGTGATCGACGCACTCGACGGCCCCGAGTGGATCCTCCACGCAGCCGATCAGGACCTGCCGTGCCTGCGCGAGCTCGGATTCCGATGTGCCCGGCTCTTCGACACCGAACTGGCCGGCCGGTTGCTCGGGATCGCCCGGGTCAACCTCGCGGCAATGGTCGAGCACTTCTTGGGGCTGGGCCTGGTGAAGGGACACGGAGCGGCCGACTGGTCGAGGCGTCCTCTGCCAGCCGACTGGCTCAACTATGCCGCTCTCGACGTCGAGGTCCTGATCGAACTGCGTGACGCGGTTCAAGCCGCTCTCGTCGATGCAGGCAAGGAGACCTGGGCCGAACAAGAGTTCGCCGCCGTACTGGCCCGACCGGATCCACCGCCCCGCACCGACAGGTGGCGACGCGTTTCCCGTATCCACACCATCAAGTCGCCGCGCATCCTCGCAGCCGTCCAGCAGCTCTGGAATGCCCGCGAAGAGATCGCCCGGCGTCGCGATGTGGCTCCCGGACGCATCCTTCCCGACTCGGCCATCATCGCCGCTGCCACCGCAGACCCGAAGTCACTCGACGAACTGTACAAAGTGCCGGTGTTCGGCGGCCCTCGCCAACGTCGCCAGGCCGCCCGCTGGCTGTCGGCGCTGGATGCAGCGCGTCGACTGACCGACAAGGAACTGCCGTCGCGTCGGCCGGCAGCGGTGGGTCTACCGCCTGTCAATCGATGGGAGGGCAAGGATCCCGAGGCTGCTGCCCGGTTGGCAGGAATTCGAGCCGGCCTCACCGACCTCTCCGAACAGTTCTCGGTACCCGTGGAGAACCTGCTGCTCCCCGAGCTGGTTCGCCAGGTGTCGTGGGAGGGAATCGATCCGCCCACCGTGCAGGCCGTCGAGCACCGGCTGGCCGCGGGTGGCGCACGTCCTTGGCAGATCGAGTTGACGGCACCGGTGATCAGCGAAGCACTGGGTCGGCCCCTCGAGGACGAGGATGCCGACGGGCCGTCGACCGACAACGATTGACGGCTAGCCCGTCACCGGCCGGATTCGCGTGTGCCTGAACTGTTCTCGGGACGTACATCGTCGGAGCCCGCGAAGCCGGAGTCGAGATCGTTCTCGTCCGACGACGACAGCTGTGGCTGCATCCGAGACACCATGGCGGTGATCGCCCGGGCAACGTCCTGAGCTGTGAGTCCGAGCTCATCGAGCAGCTGCCCGCGCGAGGCAGGCGTCAGGAACTCCTGAGCGATACCGACATCACGGACCGGCGTCGAGATCCCCTTGGCCCGAAGGTTTTCCGAGACAGACGACCCGACACCACCATGCACTCCACCGTCTTCCACGGTGATCACCAGACGGTGCTCGACGGCGAGTTCGGAAATGGATTCCGGCACCGGCAGTACCCAGCGAGGGTCGACCACCGTGGTACCGATCCCCTGCTGCGCCAGCCTGGCCGCAGTGTCCATGGCCAATGAGGCGAACGGACCCACCGCGACGATCAGGACGTCTTCGGACTCACCGCGACCCGGCCGGTGCAGCACATCGGTGCCGTCGGCGAGTCGGTCGATCGCCCGAATGTCCTCGGGCACGGCACCTTTCGGGAAACGCAGCGCCGTGGGGCCGTCGTTGATGTCGAGCGCTTCGGCGAGTTCCTCACGCAGCCGCACCGAATCGCGGGGCGCTGCGACCCTCATGCCCGGCACGATGGACATCAGGGACAGGTCCCACATCCCGTTGTGGCTGGGGCCATCGGGACCGGTGACGCCGGCGCGGTCGAGCACGAGTGTCACCGGCTGTCCGAGCAGGGCAACGTCCATCAGCAACTGGTCGAACGCGCGGTTGAGAAACGTGGAGTAGATGGCAACAACCGGGTGCATGCCACCGAGCGCAAGTCCCGCCGCCGAGGTGAGGGCATGCTGTTCGGCGATGCCCACGTCGAACATCCGGTCCGGGAAACGCTCACCGAAAGCGGCGAGCCCGGTGGGCCCGGCCATCGCCGCGGTGATGGCGACGATGTCGCGACGCTGACCCCCGGCCTCGACCAGGGCAGCCGAGAAGACCGACGTCCAGTCCGGGGCCGACACCGAGGTCGCCTTGCCGGTGGCCGGATCGATGATCCCGGTGGAGTGCATCTGGTCCGCGATGTCGTTCTCGGCGTGGTGATAACCCATGCCCTTGCGGGTCACGGTGTGGACGATGACCGGTCCGCCGAACGCCTTCGCCTGGCGCAGAGCGTTTTCGAGCGCGTCCTGGTCATGGCCGTCGACCGGCCCGACGTACTTGAGGCCGAGATCGGTGAACATGGCCTGGGGTGTGAGCGCATCTTTGATACCGGTCTTGAGACCGTGCAGAGCGGAGTACGCGAGTTGCCCGAAAAGCGGCAGACGCAACACCGCGCGCCGGCCTTCGTCGAGGACCCGCTCGTATGCGGGCTGTAGCCGCAGTCCGGACAGATGTTGGGCGAATCCGCCGATGGTTGGCGCGTACGAACGACCGTTGTCGTTGACGATGATCACCATCTTGCGATCGCCGGCGGCGATGTTGTTCAGAGCTTCCCAGCACATCCCCCCGGTGAGCGCACCATCTCCGACGATCGGCACGACGTGCCGGTCCTGACCGGTCAGTGCAAACGCCTTGGACAGCCCGTCTGCGTACGACAATGCCGCGGACGCGTGCGATGACTCGATCCAGTCGTGCTCGCTCTCGGCTCGCTCCTGGTAACCGGTGAGCCCGCCACGCTGACGCAGGGTGTCGAAGGCACCTTTGCGACCGGTGACGATCTTGTGCACGTAACACTGATGACCGGTGTCGAAGAGCAGAGCGTCCTGGGGCGAGTCGAACACCCGGTGCAGAGCCAAGGTCAGCTCGACGACTCCGAGATTCGGTCCGAGGTGGCCGCCGGTCGCCGACACCTTCGCGATGAGGAACTGCCGGATGTCCCGAGCCAGTTCCTGGGTCTGCTCCAAGGAGAGCTCGCGCAGGTCGGCGGGTGAATTGACCGAATCCAGCACGCTCATCCCAGGTCCTTTCATGGCAATGGGCAACGGCGAGATGTTCGAGACCGTCGCTGCGCCGCCGGGCTGTGGCGGCGCGTGGTCACCCAGTCTACGGACGTATGCCGCTGCGGGCTCGTACCGCAGCCGACTGTGGCGAGGACCGCAGTAGCGCGATCGCTTCGATGTGGTGGGTCAGCGGGAACGCGTCGAAACCACGCAACCAGTGCACCTGGTAGCCGCCGCGTCGATAGTCCGCCAGGTCACGGGCGAAGGTGGCCGGATCGCAGCCGACAGCGATGATCGCCGAGGGCGCTGCGGCGACGATCTTGTCCACCACTTCCCTGCCCGCGCCCGCGCGTGGCGGGTCGGCGACGACAACGGTCGGGGCGGGCAGATCCGCCACGGTCCGGGTCACGCTGGAGTGGTGGAAGTGCACGCGCGGGTCGTCGGCGAACGTCTCAGATCCCGCAGCGACCGCCTGTGGGTCCGTCTCCACGACATGGACGGTCACCACCGCACGGGTGCTGTCGCACTCGTCGAGGATCGCGCCGGCCAGTGTTCCGGCTCCCCCGTACAGATCCCAGGCGACCACGGACGGACCCAGGTCGGCCTGCCGGAGCAGCTCTCGGACCGTGTTCGCGTACCCGGCTGCCGCCAGCCGGTGGGCCTGCCAGAAGCCAGACACCGGCAAGAGCCACGTCCGGTTCCCGACCGTGCGCTGAACCGCTTCGGTGCCCGAGACGATCTCCTCGACCCGCGGCGCGGCACGTTTCGAGCGTGACCGCTGCGCCTGACCGCGTCGATCGTTCGCCCGGGTCCGCCGCTTCGCGGGTCGACCGCGTTCTGCCTCCGGTGGCGCGATCTGCGAGATGTGCCGCTGTTCGTCGTCACCGATCGTGATGACCAGCTCGGCCCCTGGTGTCAGGCCGGTGTACTCGTCGAGCCCACCGAGCATGCCGGTGACCGGCTGCGCACAGTCCAGTCGTGGGACCACCGCATGCGATCCGAAGGCCGCCAGGCCGGGCCTGCCGTCGTCGTCGACGAACAGCCGTTGCCTGATTCGCCATCCTGTCTCCGGTTCGGATCCGGCATGCGGGTCGAGCGAGGTGACCTCGCCTTCCCAGGTGACCCCGCCCATCCTGGACAGCAATTCGGTGAGCACGGACGACTTCAGCTCGCGCGCATGGCTTCCGGTGGTATGGGACAGATCACAGCACCCGGCGCCACCACCGGGGGCTCCCGCCGGGCAGGCCGGGTCGATGCGATGATCGGACGGGGTGAGGATGTCCACCACCTCGGCGCGACAGAACCCTTTGCCACGATCCTCGGTGACCTGGACCCGCAACCGTTCTCCCGGCAGCGCATGCCGGACGAAGACAACCCTGCCCTCATGGCGGCCGACACAGACGCCGCCGTGACCCAGCCGGTCAACGGTGATGTCGAATTCTGTTCCCAGCCAACCAGTATCGTGGCCTTCGCTGCTCTCGGGGCCGCTCACTCGGGCCCCCGTCCGGTGCGTTCTCCGGGTGTCGAGCCGACGCCGCGCCGGGTGTCGCCCGGGGCAATGTAGACCCGGTCGCGTTTACGGCGGTCGGACGAGCTGAGCTGCCACGGAACCGACGTCACCATCACACCCGGCTCGAACAGCAGACGACCCTTCAGGCGCAGTGCCGACTGGTTGTGCAAGATCTGCTCCCACCAATGTCCCACCACGTACTCCGGGATGAACACCGTCACCACATCGCGCGGTGACTCACGCCGCAGTCGGCGCACATACTCGATGACCGGCCGGGTGACCTCTCGATACGGCGAGGCGATCACCTTGAGCGGCACGGTGATGTCGCTGTCTTCCCACTGCGCCACCAGTTTCCGGGTGTCGCGGTCGTCGACGTTCACGGTGACGGCTTCGAGGGTGTCCGGACGGGTGGCCCTGGCAAACGCTATCGCCCGGCGGGTCGGCAGGTGCAGCGTGGACACGAGCACGATCGAATGGGTGCGGCTCGGCAACACCGCCTCGTAGTCGGAATTGTCCAATTCGGCCTGCACCGAGGCGTAGTGCCGGTGGATCAGCTTCATCAGGCCGAAGATCGCGACCATCGCCACGATGGCGATCCATGCTCCGGCAAGGAATTTCGTCACCAGGACGATCATCAGAACCGAGCCCGTCATCACCAGACCGATGCTGTTGATCACCCGCGAACGCAGCATCCGCGACCTTGCGCTGGGATCCTTCTCTGTCTTGAGGTGCCGCGTCCAGTGCCTGACCATGCCGATCTGGCTGAGGGTGAACGACACGAACACCCCGACGATGTAGAGCTGGATCAATGCGGTCACCTCAGCGCCGAAGGCGACGACAAACGCGATCGCGGCAGCAGCGAGAAAGAGGATTCCGTTCGAGAAGGCAAGCCGGTCGCCACGGGTGTGGAGCTGCCGCGGGAGGTAGCGATCCTGTGCCAGAACCGAACCGAGCACCGGGAAACCGTTGAACGCCGTGTTCGCTGCGAGTACCAGGATCAGTGCGGTGACGATGGTCACGAAGTAGAAGCCGGGTGTGAACCCGCCGAACACGGCGTGTCCGATCTGGGCGATCAAGGACTTCTGCTCGTATCCGTCGGGGGCGCCGATGAGGTCTTTCGCCGGATCCGATACGTACTTCACACCGATCTGCTTGGCCAGCAGGATCATGCCCATCAACAGGACGATGGAGATGCCGCCGAGCAGCAGCAGGGTGGTGGCCGCATTGCGGGACTTGGGCTTCTTGAACGCGGGTACCCCGTTGCTGATCGCCTCCACCCCGGTCAGCGCCGCACAGCCCGACGAGAACGCCCTGGCGATGAGGAACACGAATGCGATACCGACGAGGTGACTCTGCTCGGCCTTGATCTCGTAGCCTGCGGTCTCGGCGGTGAGGTCATCACCGAACACGAGGACCCGCAGAAAACCCCAGCCGAGCATCGCCACCATCCCGAAGATGAAGGCGTAGGTGGGAATTGCGAACGCAGTGCCCGATTCTCGGAGTCCGCGCAGGTTGATCGACGTCAGCAGTACGATCGCCACCACGCAGAACCACACCTTGTGGTCCTGGACCAGTGGGATGGCCGAACCGATGTTCTCGGCCGCCGATGCGATGGACACGGCCACCGTCAAGACATAGTCGACCAGCAGTGCGCTACCGACCGTCAGACCGGCAGTGGGGCCGAGGTTGGTCGTCGCCACCTCGTAGTCGCCGCCGCCGGAGGGATAAGCGTGGACGTTCTGCCGGTAGCTGGCGACCACCACGACCATCACCAAGGCGACGGCGAGACCGATCCAGGGTGTGTACGTATAAGCCGACAGACCCGCGACCGAGAGGACGAGGAAGATCTCCTGCGGGGCGTAGGCCACCGATGACATGGCATCGGAGGCGAAGACCGGGAGGGCGATCCGCTTGGGCAGCAAGGTGTGCCCGAGTTTGTCGCTCCTGAAAGGACGTCCCAGCAGCAGCCGTTTGGCTGCGGTGGAGGTCTTCGACACCGTGGACACCAAGCAAACAATAGGGCCTGTGCTGCCGTATAGCTACGGCGGTCACGGTAGCGTTCGGGAGAGTGAGTGGACGCGGCCGAGCCGAGCCCGGAGCAACAGTTCACTCAGGTGATGTGAGCGAGGAGTTCTCATGCATGTTGTGGTGATGGGATGCGGTCGCGTGGGCGCGTCCATTGCCCAGGAACTGCAAGGTTCCGGGCACGATGTGTCGATCATCGACCGCGACGCCACAGCGTTTCGGCGACTTCCCGAGGATTTCGGCGGAACCAAGGTCAAGGGCGTCGGATTCGATCAGGAAGTGTTGCGCCGCGCAGGAATCGCCGAAGCCGATGCCTTCGCGGCGGTCTCCTCCGGTGACAACTCCAACATCATCGCCGCACGCGTCGCCCGCGAGACCTTCAATGTGCCCAAGGTCGTCGCCCGGATCTACGACGCCAAGCGCGCCGCGGTCTACGAACGGCTGGGCATTCCCACCGTGGCGACGGTGCCGTGGACCACTGACCGGTTCATCTCCGCGCTGGGCAGTGGCAGTGCTGACGATGTCGCCTGGACCGAACCGTCGGGCGAGGTCGCGATTGTCCAGCTCACCGTGCACGAATCGTGGGTGGGAACCTCGGTGACCCTGTTCCAGGAGAACACCGGGTCCCGGGTCAGCTTCATCAACCGACTGGGCAGGCCCGTGTTACCCAGCGCGAAATCGGTTCTCCAGCAGGATGATCAGGTGTTCGTCGCGGCCCTCACCGACAACCTCGAGGCAGTGCGCACAGTTGCCGCCGGCGTGGCCCCGGAGTTCGACTGAGTTCTGCCCGCATCACCCACCCAGTCACGAACGAGGTCTTTCGACCACAGCCCGTAGGAGAAATCATGAAGGTCGCGATCGCCGGAGCCGGCGCGGTAGGCCGTTCCATCGCACGGGAGCTGATCGCCAACGCCCACGACGTCACGTTGCTCGAGCGCAATCCTGAGCACATCGACGAGGAATCGGTACCGGGGGCACAGTGGGTCGGCGGCGATGCGTGTGAGTTGGACAACCTCGAGCGGGTTCAGCTGCAGCGGTTCGACGTGGTGATCGCGGCCACCGGAGATGACAAGGCCAACCTGGTGGTCAGCCTGCTCGCGAAAACCGAGTTCGCGGTCCACCGTGTGGTTGCCCGGGTCAACGATCCCCGCAACGAGTGGTTGTTCGACGAGGACTGGGGCGTGGATGTGGCCGTCTCCACGCCGCGGATGCTCGCCTCACTGGTCGAGGAAGCGGTATCGGTGGGTGATCTGGTCCGGCTCATGACCTTCCGGCAAGGGCAGGCCAATCTCGTCGAGATGACGCTTCCCGACAACACACCCCTGGCGGGCAAGCCCGTGAAAAAGCTGCGACTCCCCCGCGACGCCGCTCTGGTCACGATCCTGCGGGGCGGACGCGTGATCGTGCCGCTCGCCGACGACGCCGTGGAAGGCGGCGACGAGCTGATCTTCATCGTGCCCGCCGAGGCCGAAGGTCAGTTGCGCGCAGCGATCATCGAGCCGGCGGGGCCTGCCCGCTAGCCCCGTCCGGCTGCTCCGGGGCGTTGTCCTCGGACACACCGTCGACGACGCGCGTGCCGGTGCCACGGGAAGTGACTTCGTCCGGGCCCGGTCCGGCTGCGACGGCGTCCTGATCCACAGACTCTTCCTTGTGTGCCCACCGGACCAAGAAGAACGTGGCAACAACCGCAGCCGCTGTCAGCGGCCACCCCATCCCGATCCGTGCGATCGCGAGAGCGCCGGTTTCGTCGTGGTCGTAGAGGAATGACTGCACCAGGTAGCGCACACCGAAGAGGGCTGCCCAGATGGCGGTCGCGATGTCGTAGGCGATCAACGTGCGCCGATGACGACGCCAGTCGGTTCCGTTGCCGTTCAACGTGTTCCAGATCACGCCGACCAGGGGCCACCGGACGATGATGGAGACCACGAAGACACCGGCGTAGAGCAGTGTCGTCCAGATGCCGAAGAGGAAGAACCCCTTCGCATTGCCCGTGCGGTGGGCGATGAACGCGCACACCGCCACGCCGATCACACCGGAGATAGCCGGCTGAATGGGTTCACGCCGCACCAGCCGGACCAGGAAGATGACCAGCGCCGTGGCCAGGGCGGCGTAAATGGCCACCGTCAGATTCCACAGCGAGTTGGCCGGAACGAACACGAGGATCGGCACCGACGAGTAGATCAGCCCCGAGACGCCGCCCATCTGCTCCAGCAGCGTCAGCGTGGGAGCGTCGGCCTTGTCGGCGTCACCCGGGATGTCGTCGGGCGACACCCGCTCATCGCCATCTGGCTGCTGCCGATGAGCGCTGCCGTCAGCTCTCACCGAGCAACTCGTAGTACGGGTTGAACATCACCTTGTTGCCGTCGTGCTCACCGATTCGGCCGCGCACCGTCAACGTCCGCCCGGGTTCAATGCCGGGGATGCGATTGCGGCCGATGAACTTCAGGGTCACCACGTCGGTTCCGTCGAAGAACTCGGCGACGATCCCGGTCTTCATGGCCTTCGAGCAGGTCTGGACGGAGCGCAGCTCACCTTGCATGGTCACCTCGTCGCCTGCCGAACAATCGCAGGCGCGCTGTGCACCTGCTTGTTGCGACTGCTGCGAGATGTCCTCGGCATCGAGTTGATCGATGTCTTCGGTGAGCCTGCGGGTGAGGCGTTTGAGATATCCGCCTGCGGTCATTGCGCTTATGCACCCTTCGGGGACAATCGGGCTGGTGGGCACGGGGCTGTGCCTCCGCCAGAGTAGACCCCCGCACACCCGACTTCCACCCTCCACGGGAAGATCAACAGATGCGCAGTTCAGAGGGGTCGCGAACGGCCCCTACAAGTGCCGATCCGGTGGTCGTGGCGCTGCCCGGGACGGGGTCGGATGCCGACTACGCCAGACGCGCGTTCGGGTCCACGGGACTGCCGGTCGTCGCGGTGGATCCGGACGGGACCGGCCTGGTCCGGGGCTACGAGCGCGCGCTGGATCGTGCCGCCGCAGACCACACCCAGGTGATTGCGGCGGGCATCTCCATCGGTGCGTGCGTAGCGGTGCAGTGGGCGTTGTCGCATCCGGCCGCGTGCGCCGGGGTGCTCGCGGCCCTGCCCCCGTGGATCGGTTCTCCGCGCACGGCGCCTGCTGCGCACAGCGCAGCCTGGACCGCAGCGTTGATCCGCACCCACGGGTTGGAGGAGACGATCCGACAGATGTCCGCAGGCAGTCCGGCCTGGCTCTCCGCCGAGTTGGACAGATCCTGGCGGGCCGCCGGCCCGCACCTGGTGTCACAACTGGACGAGGCCGCCAACTATGTCGCCCCGACCGCGGAAATGATTGCGGGACTGCGGGTTCCACTGTCGATCGTTGCGGTGTCCGACGACCCGGTGCACCCGGCAGACGTTGCGAAGGCGTGGCACGACGCCGCCGACAGCTCGGTGTCGACCGAGATCTCGATGGCCCGATGGGGTGCGGACCCGGCGCTCCTGGGCCGCCTCGCGATCCACGGCTGGCGCGACCTCACGACCGCGCCCGGCTAGCGCTTGGGCTGATTGCGGAGCTGCTGCATGGCCGAACCGCGAGACACCGGACCCGGTTCGACCTCCGGTTCGGCCGGGGCGGGCGGCTCCGATTCGGCGGCAACGGCTTCGGCACCGCCCTGCACCATCACGTTCGCCTGCGCAGACTGGGCCTGGGCCCCCGTGTCGGGTACGGCACCCGGAACATTCTGCTGACCGGCGGCCATCTGCTGCTGTGCGGCCGCGACCTGCTCGGCCAGCACGGGTGGCAGCACGATCGCCAGCGGGGTTCGGGGTGGATGCGGTTCGTCGCCGCGGCGGACGACCGTTTCGCTGACCACAGCCCGGGCCACCTTCGACAGGCTTTCCGCACCGGCGGTCGGCGCACTGGCAACACAGCGGATCATCCAGCGCGGACCGTCGACGCCGATGAAACGATGAATGCCGCCGGGCACGGTGGCGACCACCTCACGCCCCCAGAAGCCGGTCTCGATGCTGGTCTCTGCTCCCTCGGCACGCAGGGACTCGGTCAGCTCGCCGACGACCTCGCGCCACTGCCCGCTCGATTTCGGCGCAGCGAAGGCTGCCACGGTGATCCGCCCGTGGGGCGTCACCAGATACACGGCCTGGGGTTGATGGTCGGCGGTCATCTCCACGGTGACCTGACCGCCCTCGACCACGGGCACGAGTACCGAGCCCAGATCGAGATGCGAGTTCTCGAAGCCGGCATCTGCGGCCAGATCGCCTATGTCGTAAGGGCCTTCACCGCTACCGATGACCTTCGGTTCGACATCGGGCTCAGATGCCGCACCGCGGGCGCGGCGGCCACGCCCGATTCCCTTGTCCCGTGCCATGGTTCAGACTCCCTTCGGCTGCGAGGCCCCCAACATCGCGTGGCCCCCACTCGATCCGTGTCCGCCTGCGCCCCGGCTCGTCTCGTCCAGTTCGTCGACCTCCACGAAGTCGAGCAGCTCGACCTTCTGGACCAGCAGCTGGGCGATCCGGTCGCCCCTGGCGATCGTGATCGCATCGTGCGGATCCAGATTGATCAGGCACACCTTGATCTCACCGCGATATCCCGAGTCGACAGTTCCCGGTGTGTTGACGATCGACAGTCCCGCGCGGGCGGCCAGGCCCGAGCGCGGGTGGATCAGTCCCACCGTGCCCATCGGCAACGCTATCGAGATGCCGGTCGGCACCAAGGCGCGATGACCGGGTTCGAGCACCACGTCGATCGTGCTCGAGAGGTCCACACCCGCATCACCCGGATGGGCCCGCATGGGTAGATCGATGCCCGGATCGAGACGCCTGACGGCGACGAACGGTGCATCGGCGGGGGTGCTGCCAGCGTTGGTTGCCACACCGGAAGACTACGCTGGGGACGTGCCACCTCTTCCATCACCCGACCCTGCCGGTGACGCTGCCGGCACCCGCCCGACCCCATCCGAGGGGACCCATGACGAGCGGCTGCGCGTACCTGCCTGGTGGTGGCTGTTGGGCGTCGCGTTGATCGCATTGCTCGGGTACGAGGTGCAATTGGCCTTGCATCAGAGCTCGCTGAGCTGGATCGCGTACGCGGTCCTCACCCCGCTGGTCTTCTGGGGTCTGTGGTCGATGGGGCGCACACGCGTGCGGGTGGCCGACGGTGAATTGTGGGCCCACAATGCCCATCTGCCAATCGAGGTGATCGACCGGGCCGCCGTGATCCCCGCCGCTGCGAAGAGCGCCGCACTGGGCCGGCAGCTCGATCCGGCCGCATTCCTGGTTCACAAGTTCTGGGTGAAGACGATGGTCTTGTTGGTTCTCGACGACCCCGACGACCCCACGCCCTACTGGCTCGTCAGTACGCGACACCCAGAAAAGCTGGTGGCCGCGCTGGGATTACCAGACGCGGCCACCGAAGCCTCGGACCCGGGGTAGTCGAACCCGCCGGCGATCATCGCCGTCCGCCACACCGTGGTCGCGGACGGCGTTGTGTCAAGCGCAGTCGACGCAGATACGCGAGTTACCGTTCTCGGTCGCGAGTCGGCTGCGGTGGTACACGAGGAAGCAGCTGGTGCAGGTGAACTCGTCCGCCTGCTTCGGGATGACCCGCACCGAGAGTTCTTCACCCGACAGGTCGGCCCCGGGGAGTTCGAACGACTCGGCGGTGTCGCCTTCGTCGATGTCGACGGAGGCGGCTTGCGCCTCGCTCCGCCGCGCTTTCAGTTCTTCGAGGGAGTCCTCGGATACCTCGTCGGATTCAGTGCGCCTCGGCGCATCGTAATCAGTTGCCATCATTCCGCCTTAAAATAGAAGCGCCTGCGACTTTCAGGTTCCCGATGTGTGCAGGTTCCAAAAGTCCCAACAAGCCGCGTACTTCCCCATCTGCAAAGTTCCGCGACGATGCCCCTTGGACAACGAGCCATCGATCAGTATTCGTTGCCGAACAGGAGCATGATTTCTGTGATTTTCGCCACAGTTGGTGGATAGCCTCTTTTTGGGCTGTCCAACCGAGGCGGCCGAAGCCTAGCCCAGCCGTTGCTCAGAGTCAACAACAACGGTTGCGCGAGAACATTCCCGTCGAAAGCCGCGTGCCGCCACGATGCGCGACGCGGCCCAGATCTCCTGCGTGTCCAGCTGCGCGGCGTCACGGTGTGTACCGACTACAGTTGACTCGCCCCACAACTGCGCGCGGAAGGCACCTGAGAACCCGTGGTTTCCCAGATCACCTACGGCTACCCCACCGACGATCGCGGTCGTCCCTTCCGGCGACGCCGCTACCTCCCGGCAATCATCGCCGCGGTGGTGCTTGCACTCATCGCTGCGGTGGTGTGGGCCGGTGCGCTGTCTTCGTCCGACACGCAGGCGACCCCGACCGATTGTCCGCAACCTCAGTCCCCGTCGGCCGCTCCCGAGGGGCCCACACCCGTGGTGGGTACACCGGCCGCCACCGACGAGATGCTGCAGGTTCCGCCCGCCGCGTTGAGCAGTTTTCAGATCCGGGTCCTCAACGCGACGGACGAACAGGGCATGGCGCAGACCATCCTCGACGACCTCACCGCCCTCGGATTCCAGGCCGCGCCGGAAAATGCTTACGGAGACGATCCCCTCTATCCGGATCGCAATCTCGATTGTTTCGGGCAGATCCGGTTCGGCGAAGGCGGCAAGGCCGCCGCTGCGGCACTGTGGATCGCGGCGCCGTGCACGCAGTTGATCAACGACGGACGCCCAGGAACCGACGTCGACCTCGCACTCGGCAACCACTACGGCGAGAGTGAACAGAATCAGGACGCGCTCGCCGTCCTCGACACGCTGCGGGTGGCCAATCCTTCGGACCCGAACACCGGAGCCGACCCTGCAGTGGTGGCAGCGGTCCACGACTCCCCCTGCTGATCACCGACCCGCCCGCTGTCGGCCGTAGACCGGATCTAGTCCGGGATCGGCTCCAGGGCACCCAGCCGCGCCAGCAACCCGCCCAATTCGTCGGCGATACCCGGAGCCATGGCCAGGGTGACGTTGCCCGCTGCGCTCCGTGAGGTGGCGTCGGGGATCGTCACCACGGCGCCCGCCTCTTCGGCGATCAGCGATCCGGCCGCCCAATCCCACGGGCTCAGGCCGTGTTCGAAATGTGCGTCCACCGCCCCGCTTGCCACCATGCAGAGATCGAGTGCGGCCGAACCGATCCTGCGGACGTCGCGGATGTGTGGCAGCAATGCGGAGATCAACTCGCCCTGGACCCGTCTACGCGCCGATCCGTAGCCGAAACCGGTGGCCACCAGAGCGAGCCCGACCTTGTCGATGGGGTTCGTCCGGAGCCGGACCGGACCCGAGCCATCGTCCGAATACGCGCCCTCGCCACGAGTGGCGGAGTAGGTGGTGCCGCGGACGACGTCGACAACAGCTCCGGCGACCGTGCGCCCGTTCACCTGAGCGCCCACCGAGACCGAGTACGCAGGAATGCCGTATAGGAAGTTGACCGTGCCGTCGATGGGGTCGATGACCCACCGGACACCGGAAGGAACCTCGACCGAGCCACCCTCTTCTTCACCGAGCACGGCATCGCCCGGACGCAGCGACGCGAGCAGCCCGCGGACCAGGCTCTCGGACTCGGTGTCGACGATCGTGACCGGATCGGTGTCAGTACTCTTTGTCGACACCGATTGCGGTGCATCGGTTTTCGTGACACCAGACCCGAAGACCTCGGGCCTTCGGGTGCGCACGTGCTGTGCTGCCTGTTCGGCAACCTGGATCGCCACCGCGGTCAGGTCGGCCGGCTCGAGTTCCGCCATTGCTACATGTGAGCACACCCCTGGCCGAAACGACGGGGCGACCCGGTGAACCGAACGCGAACAGATCCGCCCGACGTCGCGCAGAACCCTTGCGTGCTGACTAGCCTGAACAACGGCGGGCCGGTTGGTGTCACCGCCGTGTCGAGCCGAAGGAGCCGTTCTCGTGTCCAGTGAACCCGGGGTGTCCACCGAGTCGTTACCAGAGTCGAACAAGCTGGGGTTCGGCGTCGATGTCGGCGGATCGGGGATCAAGGGCGGGATCGTCGATCTGACCACCGGGCAGCTGGTCGGCGATCGATTCAAGGTCTTGACCCCGCAGCCGGCCACCCCTGAGGCCGTTGCCGGCGGCATCCGCGAAGTCGTCGGGCACTTTGATTGGAAGGGCCCCGTCGGCGTCACCCTGCCCTGCGTCATCACCGGAGGCGTCGCACGCACCGCCGCCAACGTCGACAAGGGCTGGATCGGCACGGACGTCTACAAGCTGCTCGGCGCCGAACTGGGTGACCGACAGCTGTCGGTGCTCAACGACGCCGACGCGGCCGGCATGGCCGAAGACCGGTACGGCGCGGGCAAGGACTACAAGGGCGTGGTGATGCTGTTGACGTTCGGTACCGGCATCGGCTCGGCGATCATGTTCGGCGGCACGCTCATCCCGAACACCGAACTCGGCCACATGGAGGTCGGTGGCAAAGAGGCCGAACACCGGGCGTCGTCGAAGGTGAAGGAAGACAACGACCTGTCCTACTCCAAGTGGGCCGAGGAGGTGTCCGTCGTGCTGTCGGCGTACGAGGCACTGTTCTGGCCCGAGGTCTTCATCGCGGGCGGCGGGATCAGCCGAAAGGCGCACAAATGGATTCCTCATCTGACCAACCAGACACCCGTTGTACCGGCCACTTTGCAGAACACCGCCGGGATTGTGGGCGCCGCTATGGCGGTGGAGGCGGGGTTGCGACCCTAGGTGCCGTTACAATGGCATTCGACTGGCTGTACGCCGGTTCCCCCCAAGCCCCCAGCTTCGCCGAGTGACATCTCGGCGGGACACCGTCTCCGCGGCGAAACCCACCGGTTTCGGTGTCACGGAGATAGCCCGAAAGGTCGTACGTGGCAGCCACGAAAACCCGCCAAACCGAACCGGATACCGAGCAGTCGGAATCGGAGTCGGTGACCGCGTCGCGGGCGCGCAAGGCACCCGCAAAGAAAGCAGCCGCCAAGAAGACAGCCGCCAAGAAGGCCCCGGCGAAAAAAGCCCCGGCCAAGAAGGCAGGCGCAAAACGCGCGACCAAGAAGGTCGACGGCGCGCCTGATGGCGACATCATCGAAGGCGACGGTCTCGAACCGGATCCCTCGATCGATGACATCGACGTACCCGAGGGCGAACTGACCGACGACGATGTTGTGGTCGTGGTCGACGACGACACTGTCGAGGCCGGAGTCGTCGCACCGGGTAAGGGCAAGGCCAAGAAGGCCGACGAGGATGTCGAAGAACCGTCCGAGACCGACAAGGCCTCCGGTGACTTCGTGTGGGACGAAGACGAGTCCGAGGCATTGCGGCAGGCCCGCAAGGACGCCGAGCTCACCGCGTCCGCCGACTCGGTCCGCGCGTACCTCAAGCAGATCGGCAAGGTTGCTCTCCTCAACGCCGAAGAGGAGGTCGAACTCGCCAAGCGCATCGAGGCCGGCCTGTTCGCCACCGAACGCATGCGGCGGATCACCGAGTCCGGAGAAAAACTCACCGTCGCTCAGCGTCGCGATCTGTCGTGGATCTCACGCGACGGTGGCCGCGCCAAGAACCACCTGCTCGAGGCCAACCTCCGTCTCGTGGTCTCCCTAGCCAAGCGGTACACAGGCCGCGGAATGGCATTCCTGGACCTGATCCAGGAGGGCAACCTCGGCCTCATCCGTGCGGTGGAGAAGTTCGACTACACCAAGGGCTACAAGTTCTCGACGTACGCCACGTGGTGGATCCGTCAGGCGATCACCCGGGCCATGGCCGACCAGGCGCGCACCATCCGCATCCCGGTGCACATGGTCGAGGTCATCAACAAGCTCGGGCGCATCCAGCGCGAACTCCTGCAGGACCTGGGTCGTGAACCCACTCCTGAAGAGCTCGCCAAGGAGATGGACATCACGCCCGAGAAGGTGCTGGAGATCCAGCAGTACGCGCGCGAGCCCATCTCGCTCGATCAGACCATCGGCGACGAAGGTGACAGCCAGCTCGGTGACTTCATCGAGGATTCCGAAGCAGTCGTGGCCGTTGACGCCGTGTCGTTCACCTTGCTGCAGGACCAGCTCCAATCGGTGCTCGAGACACTGTCCGAGCGCGAAGCCGGTGTTGTCCGCCTGCGATTCGGCCTGACCGACGGGCAGCCACGCACCCTGGACGAGATCGGCCAGGTCTACGGGGTCACCCGCGAGCGCATCCGCCAGATCGAGTCGAAGACCATGTCGAAGCTGCGCCACCCGTCACGGTCGCAGGTCCTGCGCGACTACCTCGATTAGGGACCGATCGCCCGCATCATCCATGCGATGAGTTCATTGCGGACTTGCGTTCGGTTGGTCTCGTTCAGGATCTCGTGTCGGGCGCCGGGGAACACCCGGACGGTGACGTCGATGAGCCCGGCAGACCGGTAATGAGCTGCCAGCTGATCGACCAGTGCTCCCCCGCCACCGACCGGATCCTGATCACCCACCGCGATCAGGATCGGTAGGTCGCGGCGCATCATTCGGACGAGCGCGGGATCGGCAAGTCTGCGGGCCCCGGTGAACATCTCACGGGTTGCCGTTGCATCGATGCCGAAACCGCACAGCGGGTCGGCGACGTAGTCATCGACGATGTCGGTGTCCCTCGACAGCCAGTCGAAGTCGGTTCGTGCCGGGGCGAAGGGTGCGTTGAACATCGACAGGTCCAATTCGCTTTCGAAGTCGAGTGCGGGTTCGAGGGCGTCCAGGGCCGCTGTCCCGCTCAGTACCACGGCGTCCACGTCGTCGCTGTGCTCGAGTAGGTACTGCTGCGTGGCGAATGACCCCATGCTGTGAGCGATCACCATCAGAGGCAACTCCGGAATCTCGTTCTTCGCCACATCGATCAGTCGCCCCACGTCGGCCACCAGGGCATTCCAGCCGTCTGGTCCGAGATCGCCGGGGAGGCGGCCGGGAAGTACCGACGAACCGTGCCCGCGATGGTCGTAGCCGACCACGGCGAAGCCGTCAGCGGTCAAGGCGTGGGCGGTGTCCTCGTACCGGCGAACGTGCTCACCCATGCCGTGTACCAGCAACACGGTCGCCACCGGCTTTCCCGCAGGCTCCCACCGCGAGCCGGACAACACTGCGCCGTGGACCGATTCGACAACGAATTCAGACGGCATCTCGGATCCTTCCGGCCGGGTTTTCTGCGCTCGCGTCGAGAGCGCACGTCAGCAGTCTGAATGATCATCGGGGGTAAATCCGGGTTTCTGCGAGGCCCGGCGCCCTCTGCTGTGCTTCCATATCCGCATGTTCGGTGTGTTGAGCCCATGCGTGGCGCATTTGGATGAAGAGTTGGGCGCGCAGTGGCGTGCGCACTTGTGTGGTGTGTGTTTGACGTTGAGGTCCACTCACGGACAGTTGTCACGGTTGACAACCAATACCGATGCGGTGGTGGTGTCGGTTCTTGTCGATGCGCAGCGTGAGTCGGCGCCGGAGCTGGTGTCGGCAGGTCGGTGTGCGTTGAGGGGTATGCGTGGGGCGCAGGTGGTCTCGGCGAGTGATGTCAGTGTGCGGTTGGGGGCGACGGCGTCGCTGACGTTGGCCTCGGCCAAAGCTGCTGATGTGGTGGCGGAGCGGGCGGCGGGGGTGGCGTCGCCATCCGCGGTGCGGGCCGAGGGTGCACGGTGGGCGGAGCCGCGGCTGCGGTCTCGGGCATTGGCGGATGCGCCGGTCTCGGCTGCGATGGGTGGTGGGGAGTTGTTGACGCAGCTGGGTGCTCAGGCGCAGGTGGAGTCGGGGTCGGTGTCGTTGGGGGAGATCACCGAGAATGCAGCGTCCGCTGGTGCCGCAGTCTTCGCAGCGACGGCGGAATTGGCGGGAGTGCCGGGCAACCGGGAGGTGTTGGCGGGCATCGGTCGCGATTTCGGACGGTGTGCTCATTTGCTGGATGCGGTGGAGGATCTCGAGCGTGATCGAGCAGGTGGGGACTTCAATCCGTTGATCGCAACGGGAACCACTGTGGAGTTCGCGCGCACAGAGTGCGTGCGGTTGGTGGATGCGATCAGGGTGGCGCTTGACGGGGTGCGGTTGCGCGATGACCGGTTGCTGCGGATGTTGTTGATCGGTGGATTGAACCGTGCGCTGGTACGCGTCTTCGGTCCTGGTCCCGATGCCGTGTTCACCAGCCCCGGACAGCGTCGTCAGCCGCAACTGCCGCCGTTCTACAAGCGGGTCCTGCCGTGGATGGGCGTGTACTGCACCGGCTACGCCTGCTGCGCGGACCACACCAATCCGTGCAACGGACGCCGGCACCAAGCCGCATGCAACGGGTGCGACTGCTGCAACGTCTGTGATTGCTGCGACTGCTGATCAACCGGCCCGGACATCGGCCAACGACCAGAGCGGTCCGACAAGTAGCCAGACAACCGTGATCACCCCCAGCGTGGGGAAGACGCCGTACAAGCCACGTGCCTGATCGCCGTCCGCTACGGTCCAGGCCAGCAGGAGAACCGCGGCGATAGACACGGCGGCAGCACAGATCCACCGTCCGAACATCTCCACCTCGTGCCGAAAGGCGTTCCTGCCCTTTGAATGTCGGGCCAGAGGCGGCGGCCCGTCGGCAAACCAGTGCGCGAACCTGACATCGGCCCACCCGATCAGGTAATGGGCGAACGCTACGGTCACCCCCAGGTATATACCGGCAAGGCGATGCACCGTCTCGACCTCGCTCCCCCGCTGCAAGTCCACTGCGACCGCACCGAGCAGAACCACGTCGAGCAGGGGCAGCAGAGCCAGCACGATGATCGAGGCACGTTGTCGGTGCAGGAGATATCGAACCGCCAGTGCACCGAAGACGACCACCCAGAAACCGACTTCACAACCGACGATCACACCGAGAACAGGCGATTCCATACCGACGAGTCTCGGTCGGTGGCCGCAACCGACACATCGGCCACGAGATCGAGAAAGAGTCATCACTTGGGACGACGACCGCGGTCAGCCGATGTGTTGTCATGGTGGGGTGCAAGGAGGCGCCGCGATGACAAAGCTCACCATCGACCCGGACCGCCGGCGCGATGTCGCGGTGGCCGTGGCATTTTTCGTTCTGGGCATCGCGCTCTACGTCGGCGACCTGCGCTACTTCTTCGGCGGTGAGCCACTTGTCTCTGTCGTCCCGGAGTGGGTCCCATACGTCGCACTCGCCCTTGCGTGCGCTTTCCAATCGCTGCGGTCGACCCGCCCGGACATCGCTCTCGGCGGATGCCTAGCCGTCATGGTGGTCGATGCGTTCGCCGGCCCCACGATCGCGGTGTGGATCGTGTACTCCGATGTCGTCTACTCCGTCGCGAGGTACGGTTCCGCCCAGACCCGGCGGGCCATGTTGCTGGCGAACTGGCTGATCGCCGCGGTCGCCCTGACCACGGCGATCGCGGGTTCCGGTGACTGGCGGATCGCCTTGATGGTCATGCTGC
Organism: Williamsia sp. R60; assembly: GCF_054063855.1. Taxonomy (NCBI): domain Bacteria; kingdom Bacillati; phylum Actinomycetota; class Actinomycetes; order Mycobacteriales; family Nocardiaceae; genus Williamsia; species Williamsia sp. R60. The sequence continues at coordinate 311,411 of NZ_JBSSGR010000004.1, read as the reverse complement.
TGGTGACCGCACTGATCGCCTCCCCCGCCTCCTACGGCCACGCGATCAGGCAACATCAGATCGCAGCCGACAGCGAACGCGCCAGGGCTCAGGCGACCGAGGAACTGGCCGTCCGGGAACAGGAGGCCGCGATCGCCCAGGAACGCCGACAGCTGGCGCGCGATCTCCACGACGTGATCGCGGGCCATTTGTCGGGCATCGCACTACAGACTGCAGCGGCCCTGGAGACCACCGACCCGGCAACCCGCGAGACAGTGCTGCGTACCGTGCGCGCAAGCAGCGTCGACGCGCTCGGCGAGATGCGCACGATGATCGAATTGCTTTCCGGGAGCGACGATGTCGATCCTCCGGCCACCGCGACCTTGGCCCGGGTGGACCGGTTGATCGACGCCGCACGGGCCGCCGGCTCTCCCGTGCGGGCGACGATCGTCCACTCACGCCTGGCCCCGGCCACCGACATCGCCGCCTTCCGCATCATCCAGCAGGCCATCACCAACGCGACGGTCCACAGTCCCGGCAGCGCCATCGAGATCGATGTGCAGCAAGATGATTCGTCTCTGACGATCGCGGTGACGAACCCGGTACCAGACGGAACCACGGCAGCCCTGCCGGACGCCGGCCACGGCATCACGAACATGAGGATGCGCGCGTCGTCGGTGGGCGGCGTGCTCGAAGTGTCTGTCTCACAAGGACGATGGCGAGTGTCCGCGCAGTTGCCGACCATTGTCCTCGACACCACCGCCAGCGTATCGACCACGTCGGCAGGGTCCCGATGATCCGGGTCGTGATCGCGGACGACCATGCCGCCATCCGCGCGGGGCTCCGCCTCATGCTTGACGGCGTGAACGACATCGAGGTCGTCGGCGAGGCCGTCGACGGAGATGACGCCGTCCGGCTCGTCGCAGAACTCCACCCAGACGTGGTGCTGATGGACATCCGCATGCCGGGCACCGACGGGATCGCGGCCACCGCTCTCATCGGCGCCACCCACGACGCCAACGTGCTGATCCTCACCACCTTCGACATCGACGACTATCTCTTCGCGGCGCTGCGCGCCGGAGCGGCCGGGTTCATGCTCAAGACCGCTACCGCAACAGAACTGGTGTCGGCCGTCACGGCGGTGGCGCGCGGGGACGCTGCCCTTGCCCCCGAAGTGACTCGCCGGGTCATCGAACGGTTCACCGACCACCCGTCGCCGCGGCCGGCGTCCGAACCCGATCGTGTCGTGGCACGCGGGCTGGCCGAGCTGACCGAACGCGAACGCGACGTGTTGGCGGCACTGGGACGCGGACTGTCGAACGCGCAAATCGCCTCGGAGTTGTTCATCGGGGAGACGACGGTCAAGACTCACGTGTCACGGGTACTGACCAAACTCGGGCTCCAGTCCCGTGTGCAGGCCGCGATCATCGCCCGCGAACACGGTGTCGTCAGACCCGACGGCACGCGTTGACCACTCCAGACCCGGCGGTCAGTTGAGTTGTGGATATCGACCGGAGTCATCTATCTCGTACCGTTCCACTCCGACGACCGCGCTTGTCGGCAGAGTGTCGTAGAGGTGCGGGAACTGCGTTCCGTCATCACTCGGCGGGTCGCCGTCTTCCCATACGATCTCGCCACCCACGCGTTGTGGATCGATGCTCAAGAGCACGAGATCGGAATGATCTCGGTAGAGCAGATTGGCCGGGATGTGGACTTGGGTGCGTTCAGAGAGGTGCACGAACCCCTGCTGCGTCAGCGACTCCGGTTCCAGGACGCCACTCGTACGCGCCTCGAGCCAGTCGGATATCGAGCACAGATGAACCAGGTGGACGCCGTCACTCACCCTTACCAGCCTGCCGCATCACCCGGTACCTGCGCCAGAGTCAATTTCGGACGATCGCGCCGTGAAGACGATCGCGGCGACCACCAGCACCATTCCGCACATCTCGGTCCACGAAGGCACCTGTGCCAATGCGATGGCACCCACCACCGTCGCGGTCAGTGGCAGCAGTGCGAGCAGCAAGGCGAACTGGGACCGGCCGAGCCGGGCAAGCACCACCTGGTCGAGTAGATACGGCACGGCGCTCGACAACACGCCGACCGCGACCCCGAGCGCCAGGACCCGCCAGCTCCAGAGTTCTCCGTGCGAGATGGTCGTCGTGATGCCTATCACCACCGGGGCACAGATGGCCCCGGCGACGCTGAGACCGATGGCCAGGTCGTCGATCCCGTTGCGCCACGCCGGGCCGGCCGGCGCAGACTCGGCATGTACGTTCCCCGTCGACACCATCTTGCCGACCACGATGTAGCCGGCCCACAATCCGGCGGCCACCAGGGCGAACAGCACCCCGAGCGGCGCACCGGAGAAACTCGCCCCGCTGAGCAGGACGACGCCCACCAGCACCGACACCACCGCAACGCCGTCCGACATCCTCCGCGAACCCGCTGCTGCCACGACGATCGGCCCGAGAAACTCGATCGCGACGGCCACCCCCAGGTCGATATGGTCGATCGCCAGGTAGAAGGCCATGTTCATACCCATGGTGATCAGCCCGAAAGCAGCTGCGATCGCGAGTCGGCGAGGTGGATAAGAGCCCTGCCCCCTCGGCCATCGCCGCCCTGCGAGCGGCCACCACAGAGCCAACAGCACGAGCCCGGCGGCGGTGGCCCGAAGCCAGGCCACCGCTGCCGGGTTGAGCTGGGAGAACAGCGGCACCGCAACCGATGCGCCGACGTACTGGCACACCGCCCCGATGATGAAGAGCAGAGGTAGATTGGCGGAGATCCGTTCCGACCGAGAGGGATCGACACGGCTGCTCATGGGCTCACTGTAGGCATGACGACCGCGGTGATGACCCGGCGAGGTGGCTGTACTGGGATGCATTTCATAGGCCCGCGATACACAGATGTTGCCGATCGAAAGCCTGCTGTTACGGGTGAGTGACGACACACGCCGAGGCACCCGGGAACAAAGCCGAATCCCTGATCGTCTGAAAGAGTGAGAGTGGATGCACCACCCCGGTGTGTTAGCTCGCGAAGGGACCGCGCCAGCGCAGGCCCGGGACGGAGGAAAAAATGTCAGAGACCATCACCACGCCCCCGATCTCCATGCCGTTGACCACTGCCGACCGCTGTGATCGATGTGGTGCAGCAGCCCGTGTACGCGCTGTTCTCTCCACAGGTGGCGAGTTGCTGTTCTGCCGCCACCACTTCAACGAGCACGAAGCCCGGCTGGTGGACATGGGCGCCACCGTGATCACGAACGAGGAAGAGCTCGTCTGACACGCCGACAACACAACACCGCCGCGGTTCACTCACTGTGAACCGCGGCGGTGTCGTCTGTGTGGCCGACCTGGGCGCAGGACCTTCTCGCAAGTCCTAACGCCAGGTGCGCAGCGCCTCGATCCGGGCCTGCAGTTGTTCTGCCGTGGCCATCGCTGTGGGCGGTCCCCCGAGCTTCGCACGCAGCTCGTTGTGGACCAGTCCGTGCGGTTTACCGGTCCGGTGGTGGTGCATCGCGACAAGGCTGTTCAGCTCCCGGCGCAACGCACTGAGCTGATTGCCCACGGTGGGTTCGCGCGGTGTGGCCGGCGCAGCTGCAGGACCGGCACTGCGGGCCTCGATCTGATCGGACTGCCGCTTCTGCAACAGGTCCCGCACCTGGTTGGCATCGAGCAGCCCCGGAAGGCCGAGATAGTCGGCCTCCTCGTCACTGCCGGAGAACGTCGCCGTACCGAACGAGGACCCGTCGAAGATCACCTGGTCCAACTCGGCGTCGGCGTGCAGGGACTCGAATCCCCGTTCGTCGTCCTTCTCGTCCTTCGTCTTGTTGGCGTCGTTCAGCAGCGCGTCGTCGAGTCCCTCGGACTCGCGGTGCGGTTTGCCGAGCACGTGGTCGCGTTGGGCCTCGAGCTGGCTGGCCAGTTGGAGCAGCACGGGCACCGAGGGAAGGAACACACTCGCGTTCTCTCCCGGCCGCCGCGACCGCACGAACCGGCCGATCGCCTGAGCGAAATACAACGGGGTCGATGCACTGGTGGCGTAGACGCCGACTGCCAGGCGCGGCACGTCGACACCCTCCGACACCATGCGGACCGCGACCATCCACTCGTCATCGGAGTCACCGAATTCCGCGATCCTGCTCGACGACTTGGGGTCGTCGGACAAGACGAGCGCCGGGGCCTTACCGGTGATGGCCTGCAGGAGTTCGGCATAGTCGCGTGCGACGGTCTGATCGCTGGCGATCACCAGCCCACCGGCATCGGGCATCCCTGATTTTCGGAGCTGCCGCAGCCGGGTGTGCGCGGCCTGCAGCACAGCGGGGATCCAGTCTCCGTGTGGGTCAAGGGCGGTCCGCCAGGCGCGTGCGGTGTGCTCGGCCGACAGCGGCTCACCCAGGCGGGCAGTGAACTCCTCCCCCGCGTTGTTTCGCCAGCTTGCCTCCCCCGAGTACGCGAGGAAGACAACCGGCCGGACCACGCCGTCCGCAAGGGCATCGGAATACCCGTACACGTAGTCGGCGACCGAACGGGCTCCACCGCCCGGCTCGGGTTCGTAGTTGATGAACGGGATGGGGCTGTCGTCGGACCGGAACGGGGTTCCCGTCAACGCCAGACGCCGGGTCGCGTCGGAGAACGCCTCGCGGATCGCATCTCCCCAACTCTTCGCGTCGCCTCCGTGGTGGATCTCATCGAGGATCACCAGGGTGCGGCGGTTCTCGGTTCGCACCCGGTGTCGAGCCGGATGCGCCGCGACCTGCGCGTATGTCACGACGACACCCTGGAAGTCCGAACTGGTCTGGCCGGTGCTGTTGCTAAATCGTGAATCGAGGGCGATTCCCGCGCGTGCGGCCGCTGCGGCCCACTGGTGCTTGAGGTGCTCGGTGGGCGCGACGACGGTGACCTGATCCACGGTGCGGTCGGTCAGCAATTCGGTGGCGATCCGCAGACCGAACGTCGTCTTGCCTGCACCTGGGGTCGCGACCGCCAGGAAGTCCTTCGGTGCCGCGGACAGATATTTTGTCAGCGCGCGTCGCTGCCAGGTACGCAGCGACGACGCGGCGGGCGCGGGCGCTGGGTCGGACGTGACCTGTGATCCGGTGGCGGCAATAGGTCGGGTCACGACAGGGCACAACTCCTAGCTGCGATGAGATCGGATTCCACCCGTCCGAGCTGGTCGGACGGTCGGTGCCTTGCCGAGGGGCAGATCGGCCACTGCACGGGTCCGTCGGGCACCGGCAAAATGTTACCGCGCCCGCAGACGTCCGAGCGACCGCGGCGGCGGCGCGGCATCACGCATCGCATCCGAACTTCGGCAATGCTGGACACCATCGCTCCTCCAACCGATCCCCAATCCGAACCCGCCCCGAAGAAGCCGGCGCGCGGCGCTCACGCAGATCCCCTCGACGCCCCGACGTCGCGACCGCCGGTCCTCAGAACGATTCCCCGGCTCCTCTGGCGCACGATCACGAAGTCGTGGGATGACTCGATATTCGCCATGTCCGCGCAGGCCGCGTTCTGGCAGACGTTGTCCTTGCCCCCACTGCTCCTGGGCATTCTCGGCAGTCTCGGCTACATCGCCGGCTGGTTCGGCCCGAACACCGAACAGATCATCTCCGACCGGATCATCGGCTTCGCGGACCGTACGTTCAGCCAGAACGTCGTCGACGAGATCATCACCCCCACCGTCGACAACGTGCTCGTCAGCGGTCGCGCAGAGGTCATCTCGCTCGGCTTCCTGCTGTCGCTGTGGGCCGGGTCCTCGGCGATGTCCAGCTTCGTCGATTCCATCGTGGTCGCCCACGGTCAACACAACGTGCGGCACGCGGTGACACAGCGGCTGTTCGCGCTCTGGCTCTACGTCTGCTTCCTCGTCCTGTCGGTGTTCACACTGCCCCTGGTCGCCCTTGGCCCCACGTACGTACGTGAGGTGGTACCCGATGCGTGGCGCGAGACCGGGTCACAATTGGTCGACTACGGCTACTTCCCGGCGGTGGCCGTCCTGCTCTTGATCGGACTGACCACGCTCTACCGGGTAGCCCTGGCCAATCCACTGCCGTGGCACCGGCTGCTATGCGGTGCGCTGCTGGCCGGCGCGGTGTTCTGGCTCGCCAGCGCGGTGCTGCGCTGGTACCTGTCGATCATCACCCAGACCGGGTACAGCTACGGGGCGCTGGCGACGCCGATCGCGTTCCTGCTGTTCACGTTTTTCCTGGGATTCGCCATCGTCATCGGCGCGGAGTTCAACTCCATCGTGCAGGAGACGTGGCCCGCCAATCCGAGCAAGATCGACCAGGTCCGCGACTGGGTCTCGGCGCAGACCAGCGACATCACCGACCAACTCAAAACCGTTCCGAAGAGACTGCCAACGGGCCCGATCCGCAAACCGGATTTCGAGGCGGCCGAACCGCCGCAGTCGCCTCCACGACGTAGCCCGGACCGTCCCCTCGAGGATGAGCGGTGATCAGTCCTTTTTCATGCGGGCGTAGATCTTCTTGCATTTCGGGCACACGGGGGACCCGGGCTTCGCCGACTTGGTGACGGGAAAGGTCTCGCCGCACAGCGCGACAACGATGTTCCCCATGACAGCGCTCTCGACGATCTTGTCTTTTTTCACATAGTGGAAGAACTTCGGGGTGTCGTCTTCGGTCGTCTCATCGGTGGTGACATCGGGGCGTTCGACGGTCTGCGTATCCATGGGTCCAATTCTGCATCGCTGCGGCGGTGTCGGCCAATGGGCGTGCCGTAGGGGTCACACCGCGCATGGTGGCTGTCCGGCCAGGAAAGGTGGATAGTGGAGCCGTGGGTCCGAAAGAGCACGCGACCGAGACATATCTGATCACCCAGGCGCAGACGTCCCTGGAGGAGCAGCACCGTACTCGAGTACGCAAATACCTGACGCTGATGGCGTTTCGCGTTCCGGCGCTTGTCATCGCGGGGCTCGTCTATGGCGCCACCCAGAACGGTCTGCTGGCACTCGGCATCATCGTCCTGTCCATTCCCATCCCGTGGGTGGCGGTCCTGATCGCCAATGATCGACCGCCTCGGGCCAAGGGTGAGGTGCCCCAGTACAAGTACGGCCCGGACAATCACCGCCAGCTCACCGACGGGGCCACCTTCAACGGGCTCGACCGACGACGCGAGTGAGCACCGCTCGATCCGTCGAGGACCTGGCGTCCATTGCGGCCGGTCTGCGCTCGGCGTTCCTCCGTACCGACTACACCGCCGACGGGATCCTGAACCTACTGGGAACCGACGCGCATGATGCGCTCGGTCGCGGCGAACCCGTACCGGTACGGCGTGCTTGCGCCGACGGGGGCGAGCTGGGCGTCCTCATCCGGCTGCTCCTGTTGGGAGACACGTGCCCGGAGGGCGACGTCGCCGCTGCCCTGAAGCCCGTGCCGGTCGACGATGCGGTGCGCGTGGGGATGCTTGATCACGACGATCACGGTGTCCGAGCCGCGATCGATGTCCGGCCCGTGGATTTCGGGACGGGGTCGCGCTGGCTGTTCTCCGACCTCGACGGCAGCATGCGCCGGATCGCCATCACCGACGATCATGTCCTCGGAGTCGGGCAGGCATCGCTGTCACTGCTCAGAGCAACAGCAACCGAGCCGGTCGGCACACTTCTCGACATCGGGACGGGCTGCGGTGTGCAGGCAATCCACGCTGCCGACTTCGCTCGCCACATCACCGCCACCGACATCACCGGACGATCACTGGCGATGACCCGCGCCGGCGTGGCCATCAACGACATCACGCGTGAACGGGTCACAGTGGCGCGTGGTGCCTGGTTCGGACCGGTCGGGGGATCGCGTTTCGACCACATCGTGGCGAACCCGCCGTTTGTGGTGGGCCTCCCGTCCGTGACGCACACGTACCGCGACTCCGGCCTCGACCTCGACGGGGCCAGCGAATTGATGTGCCGAACAGCACCGGACTTCCTTGCCGAGGGCGGCACTGCGTCGATGTTGGCTTCGTGGACGATCCGCGGCGACGACTGGCGCGAAAGGGTCGCCCAGTGGATCCCGGACCACGGTGTGGACGCATGGGTGGTCCAGCGCGACGTCGCCGATCCGGCGCTCTACGTCGGCACGTGGCTGCGCGACGCCGGGCATGACCTGCGCGATCCTGCGGCCGCGGAGTTGGCGGACCGATGGCTGAGCCATCTGGACGGTGCCGGTGTGCGGGGCATCGGCTTCGGCTTCGTCTTCCTGCGCCGCACCGATGAGCCCACCGACCTGCTGGCGGAAGAGATGAGTCAGGCGTTCGACGACCCACTGGGTCCCGAGGCGGCCGAGTATCTGCGTCGGGTCGCGTGGTTGCGCGACCACGATCTGGGCGAGGAACGCTTCAGCGTGCGTGGGGGCGTCGCGCTCGAACGGGTCGCGACGCTGACCGGCGACGACGGCTGGGAGGACGTCGTCACCCGCATCCACCGCGGAGACGGGCCCCGGTGGAGCCACGAGATCGATGCACTCGGTCGATCCCTGCTGGCTGGGCTGCGGCCCGACGGGTTGTGCCTCGATGAGGTGGCCGAGCTGCTCGCCATGGCCACCGGGTCCGACCCCCTGGATCCGGGTGATGTGCACGCGATGATCGAGGGCCTGGTGCGTCACGGAATCGTTGTCCCCGCGGGGATGTAGCGGTCCCTGCCGGGAAAGCTCAGTTCACTCTCAGTAACTTCTCAGACCGTCTTCCCAAAGACGCAGGTCAGCGCATCCTGCGCGGGAACACCTCGCGGAACTATCTGGTGAGGCTTAGCCGTTGAACTCTGTGAAGACAATCGCACTCGAGGAGGCCGACATGTCCAGCCCCACCACCATCCGTCCGGCAATGACCGAACAGGACCTGGATGCACAGAGCCCGGCCGCGGACCTGGTCCGCGTTTATTTGAACGGTATCGGCCGCACCGCCCTCCTGAACGCCGAGCAGGAAGTCGAACTGGCGAAGCAGATCGAGGTCGGCCTCTACGCCAAGCATGTCCTGGCCACCCGCAAGCGTCTGTCCGCAGTCAAGAAGCGCGATCTGGCCCAACTGGTCCGTGAAGGTGAGTCGGCTCGCTCGCATCTGCTCGAAGCCAACCTCCGCCTGGTGGTCTCGCTGGCCAAGCGTTACACCGGCCGCGGCATGCCGCTCCTGGACCTGATCCAGGAAGGCAACCTGGGTCTGATCCGAGCGATGGAGAAGTTCGACTACGCCAAGGGCTTCAAGTTCTCGACCTACGCCACCTGGTGGATCCGTCAGGCCATCACCCGCGGTATGGCGGACCAGAGCCGAACGATCCGGCTCCCTGTCCACCTGGTGGAGCAGGTCAACAAGCTGGCCCGCATCAAACGCGAACTCCATCAGCAGCTCGGCCGTGAGGCCACCGACGAGGAGCTGTCGTCGGAGTCGGGCATCCCGGCCGAGAAGATCGCCGATCTGCTCGACCACAGCCGCGACCCGGTGAGCCTGGACATGCCGGTCGGCAGCGATGAAGAAGCTCCCCTCGGCGACTTCATCGAGGATGCGGAGGCCACCTCCGCCGAAAATGCCGTGATCGCCGGTCTCCTGCACACCGACGTGCGCACCGTGCTCTCCACCCTCGACGAGCGTGAGCAGCAGGTCATTCGCCTGCGCTTCGGACTCGACGACGGCCAGCCCCGCACCCTCGATCAGATCGGGCGGATGTTCGGCCTGTCGCGTGAACGTGTTCGCCAGATCGAGCGCGAAGTGATGTCGAAGCTGCGCCAGGGCGAACGCGCCGAACGGCTTCGCGCCTACGCGAGCTGATCGCGCCGTACGTCTACACTCGAGCGGAAAGCCGCCACCGATTCGTCGGTGGCGGCTTTTCTCGTCATGGATCCCGTATCACCCCAGACGGCGGGGCCCTGAATCGTGCTTGGTGGGAACGGGCCCCACATGCATGCGTGCCGCGAGCACGGCCACCCCACCCGGCGTGGCATGGATCGGGTCGCACACCACCTCGCGTGCCTCGGGGATGTCGTCGACCAGCGCCGAGATACGGGTGACCAAATCGATGAGTGCATCCTTGTTCACCGGCTCCGAACCGCCATAGCCCGACAGCAGTGGCGCCGACCGCGGCGCCTCGATCAGGTCGGCGGCGTCACTCTCGGTGAGGGGCAAGGCCCGATACGCCCTGTCCCCCAGCAGATCACTTGTCACGCCGGCCAATCCGAACGACATGAGCGACCCGAACGACGGGTCGTCACGCACCCTGATGACCGTGCTGATCCCCTTGGGTGCCATCTGCTGGACGTGCAGACGGGATTCGCCGGTCACCTCACCCAGCTCCACCACCGCGAGCCGGACCGCATGCTGATCGGGTAGGTCCAGGCGCACACCCTCGCGATCGGCCCGGCCTCGCCATTCTTCCGAGAATGCTTTGACGGCAACGGGATACCCGAGTTCGTCCGCAGCCGCGACGCTCTCCTCGACGCTGTTGATCTCCCGGAAGGGGACGATGTGGACGCCGTAGCAGGCGAGCACCTCGGCGGTTGCCGCGTCGTCGAGCTCGGTGACATCCCCGCCCTGTGCGTCGACGGCCTCCCGGACGAGACGGCGAGCGGTGTCGGGGTCCACATCGGCAGGCCGGCGGACCTGGGACGGTGGCCGCGACCGCCACTGCGAGTATCGCCACGAATATCCGAGTGCTTCGGCGGCCCGCTCGGGCCCTGGATAGGACGGGATCGATCCGCGTGCGGGTGTTCCGTGTGGTCCGAGGACGGTGAGGTTCTGCGGGATGCCTTCCACCGCGAGGAACGTGGTCACCACTGGTTTGTCGGAGTCGGCCATCCCGGTCATCAACGCCTGGGCGTACCGGTCCACACTCACCGCCACCGGTGGGACGAACACGGCTATCAATGCATCCACCCCGTCATCGGCGGCTGCCGTCCGAACGGCTGCCTCGAACTCTTCCGGGGAGGCACCCGGTCCGAGATCGACCCGCTGAACCGCTTCGAGGCCGAAGTGGCTACCGGCTTCCTGTGCCAGCACTCCCAGCGCCGTAGAGTTGCCGACGATGCTGACCCGGGGACCACGCGGAAGGGGTTGATACGCAAAGACCGTCGCGCAGTCGAACAGTGCCGATATGGTGCCCACCTGGATGACGCCGGACTGGGCGAGGATGGCCCGGGTGCTCTCGTCGTCGAGCGAATGGTCGGCGGCGGCCATCGCGGGTGGCACGGCACCGCGGCCGGACTTGACCGCGACAACCGGTTTGCCGCTTGCAACCCGCCGGGCGAGGCGGGTGAACTTCCTGGGGTTACCGAAGCTCTCCAGATAGAGCAGCACCACCTCGGTGTCCGGATCGCTGTCCCAGTACTGCAGCAGGTCATTACCGGATACGTCCGCGCGGTTGCCTGCCGACACAAACGTCGACAGACCCAGTTGCCGTCGGGCGGCGGCGTCCAGGATCGCGATGCCGAGGGCGCCCGACTGGCAGAAGAAGCCCACCGCACCTCGCCCTGGAACCAACGGCGCCAGTGTGGCATTGAGGCCGACAGCCGGATCGGTGTTCGCCACACCGAGGGCGTTGGGCCCCACCAGTCGCATACCGTGCTCGCGGACGGACTCGACCAGACGACGCTCGGATTCGAGCCCGGAATCGCTGGTCTCACTGAATCCGGAGGACAGCACGAGCATCGTCTTGACACCCTTGGACAGACAGTCGTCGAGGACGTCCTCGACCGCGTCGGCCGGAACCGCGACGATGGCCAGGTCCACAGGATCCGGGATGTCGCGCACCGTCGGATAGGCGCGGATGCCGCGCACCGCCCGGTGCTCGGAATTGACCGGATACACCGGCCCGGTGAATCCCGCGGCGATCACGTTCGCCAGCACCGCATTGCCGACCTTCAATCTGTCCACGGAAGCGCCGATGACCGCAACCGACGTCGGCCGCAACAGGTTTGCCACACTGCGGGCCTCTGATCCGCGCTCGCGCGCGTTGCGCACCGACAGCAGGGCTTCGGTCGGGTCGATGGTGAACTCGACGTGGATGGTGCTGCCGTCGAAGCTACGTCGCAGCTGATATCCCGCGTCCCGGAACACCGCCACCATGTTGGGGTTCTCGGCCAGCACCTCGGCTTCGAACTTCTCGAATCCGCATTCCGCGGCGGCACCGGCGAGATGTTCGAGCAGGATCGGGCCCAGTCCCCTTCCCTGGTGCTCGTCGGCCACCACGAACGCGACCTCTGCCGTCCCGGGTTTGCCGTCGCCGGCCAGGCTCTCGTAGATGCCGATGGCGATGATCTCACCGCCGAGCATGCCGACGAACGCGACGCGGCTGTAGTGGTCCACGGTGGTCATCCGCGCGAGTTCGCGGGGCGGAATCTGCGGGAAGGGACCGAAGTAGCGCAGGTAGCGCGTGCGCTCGGACAGCCGTGAGTGGAAGCGGACGAGACGGTCGGCGTCCTCGGGCACGATCGGGCGCAGATGGACCACGCCGCCGTCGCTCGCGAGAACATCGGCGATCCAGTGACGCGGGTAGTCGTGGGGGCCCCGCTGATCGGGTGGCACGGTGTCAGTCACGGGGGTCCTCCGGATCGAGTCCGCACAGCGGGTACACCGCTCGGCGGGTGGCCATGATGGTGGCGTCAGTTCGGGTTTGGGCGGCATCGGTGACACCCGCCATCAGCGGTCCACCACCATCACCGTCCCACGGGAGGTAGTCGATGTCGCCCCCGTCGGTCATGCTGTTCACGGGATCGCCGCGCAGCGTTTCGTCGAGCGCTTGTGCCTCCTCTGTCGCTGCGCGGCACCAGCTTTCATCGATGGTGGTGACGGGGTCGAGGTCGTGTCCGGTCACCGCCGCGATGAGGTGGGTCCAGCTGCGCGGAACCACGTCCACGATGCCGTATCCACCACCACCGACCGCCAGCCAACGCCCTTCGGCGTAGGTGTCGGCGAGGTCACGCATCGCGAGGACCGCGGCGCGCTGACCGTCGATCGTCAGCGACAGGTCGGTCAGCGGATCGCGCCGGTGACTGTCCACTCCGCACTGGCTGACGATGATCTGTGGACGGAAGCTCTCGAGCATCCCGGGCACGATGGCGTGGAATGCGCGCAGCCACAGCTTGTCCGCGGTCTCGGGCATCAGCGCGATGTTGACCGCGGTGCCCCTGCCGTCCTGCTCCCCCACCTCTTCCGGCCACCCGCTGCCCGGCCAGAGCGTCGCCGGATGCTGGTGCAACGACACCGTCAGAACGCGGGGGTCCGCGGCGAAGACCTTTTGCACGCCGTCACCGTGGTGCGCGTCGATGTCGATGTAGGCGATGCGGTCATACCCCTGCTCCAGCAGCCACCTGATGGCGACAGCGCAGTCGTTGTAGATGCAGAAACCCGCCGCGTGACCGGGCATCGCGTGGTGCATGCCCCCACCGATGTTCACCGCTCGACGTACCGAGCCCGACGCGATTGCCGCGGCGGCCGCCATGGTGCCGCCGACGAGAACGCTGGCGGCACTGTGCATTCCCTCGAAGATCGGGTTGTCCGTGCTTCCCAGCCCGAACAGTCTCTCCAGCAAATGTGTTGCGCCGCCGACATAGTCGTCGACCGCGGAGGCGCTGCGCACCGCATCGAGGTAAGCGGAGGTGTGCACGGTCTGCAGCAGCCGGTCGTCGACGTTCATCGGCGGCGTGGTCTCGACACCGTCGAGCACCCCGAGCGACCGCGACAGAGACATCGTCAGGGCCAGCCGCACCGGGTTCATCGGATGCGCCGCCGTCCATCGGTATCCGAGGAAGTCGTCGCTCCAGATCACTGCGGCCGGCTCGGCACCGGGTCGGTCGACTGCATTGTTCATGCTGCGAGCCTAGTTCGACTGACGCGCAGTGGGGCCTTGTCGGCCTGGTTCACCCGGACCGGGGCACAGGCGTATCGCGCCCCCTCGCCCCGCGCTACCGCTACAACCCACTCGTACAGGTAACCTTACTAGAGGACGAAAGGGATGGGGATCGTGAACGAACTGATCGACACCACCGAGATGTATCTCCGGACGATTTACGACCTCGAGGAAGAAGGCATCGTTCCGCTGCGGGCTCGTATCGCCGAGCGACTGGAACAGAGCGGCCCGACGGTGTCACAAACCGTCGCACGGATGGAACGCGACGGACTGGTGATGGTTGCGGGCGACCGCCACCTCGAGTTGACCGACAAGGGCCGCAGCCTCGCCGTGTCGGTGATGCGCAAGCACCGGCTCGCCGAGCGGCTGCTGGTCGACGTGATCGGCATGCCGTGGGAAGACGTGCACGCCGAGGCATGCCGCTGGGAACACGTGATGAGCGAGAACGTCGAGCGCCGGTTGCTGGAGGTCCTCGACCACCCGACCACCTCGCCGTACGGCAACCCGATCCCGGGCCTGGACTTGCTGGGCTATGAGAACATCGCACCTCCCGGACCGATGACACGCATCTCCGAACTCCCGCAGGGCGAACCGGTTGCCGTGATCGTCCGGCGGTTGTCCGAGCACGCTCAGTCGGACATCGAATTGATCAGTCAGCTCCGTGAGGCCGGCGTGGTGCCCAACGCGCGGGTGACCGTGTCGGTGAAGCCCGGCGCGATCGTCATCATCACCCCGGGACACGAAGGGCTGACCCTGTCCGAGGAAATGGCCCACTCGCTGCAGGTCGAGAAGGTCTGAACGCACCGCAATGAAGCTTCTGGTCACCGGCGGAGCCGGTTATGTGGGTAGCGTCTGCGCTCGGGTGCTGATCGAGCACGGCCACGACGTCACCATCATCGACAATCTCTCCACCGGCAACGTCGATGCCCTGCCCGACCACGCCGCGTTCATCCAGGGCAACGTGAGTGAGGTCGCGCCGCGAGTACTCGGCTCCGACTCATTTGACGGCGTACTCCACTTCGCCGCCCAGTCGTTGGTGGGCGAATCGGTCGAGTCACCCGAAAAGTACTGGTACGGCAACGTGGTCGAGTCGTTGGCCCTCCTCGAGGCGGTTCGGATCTCGGGAACCCCGCGACTGGTGTTCTCCTCTACCGCCGCCACCTACGGCGAACCTGAGTCGGTGCCGATTCTCGAGTCCTCACCGACTCGGCCGACGAATCCTTACGGCGCAACAAAACTGGCCATCGACCACGCCATCACGTCCTACGCGGCGGCCCACGGGCTGGCCGCGATGAGCTTGCGGTACTTCAACGTTGCGGGCGCACATGCCGGCGCGGGCGAGAATCGTCAGGTCGAGACGCATCTGATCCCGCTGATCCTTCAGGTCGCCCTCGGACACCGGGACCACATCAAGGTCTTCGGTACCGACTACCACACCGATGACGGCACGGCGATACGCGACTACATCCACGTGTACGACTTGGCGCAGGCACATGTGCTGGCGCTCGAATCGGCAATCGCCGGTCGTCACGCGATCTACAACCTGGGCAGTGGCACGGGATTCTCTGTGCGGCAAGTCATCTCGGCGTGTGCCGAGGTGACGGGCCTCGACATCCCCGTCGTCGATGCGCCGCGTCGCGCCGGCGACCCCGCCGTCCTGATCGCCTCGAGCGACAAGGCCATCGCCGACCTCGGGTGGTACCCCGAGAAGACAGATCTACCGGTCATCGTCCGCGACGCCTGGGAGTTCACACGGACCCTCGGTGATCGGGCCCACTCGGCGGCAGCCGCCGCTCGTTGACGTCTGTTCTCAGGCCGCCGGCCGCACCACGGGTTCCGGAAGTGTCACGCCCAGTGACCGCGCAACGATGAATCCTGACTCGGCGCATTCGCTGATCCTGTGGGGTGGAATCCCCCGCACGAGGGCATCGCTGTACAACACCGCCATCGAGTAGTCCGGGCAGGCGCGCAACGCGACGTCGAACGCGGTGCCTGCCATCGCCCCGTTGCCGTGTACGTAGTAGATGAATCCGAGCAACGTGGCCGCAGATGCCTGTCCGCGACCGCGGAGCCGACGAGCAGCCTGCGTCCACGCCCGTTCGGCGTCCATCCATCGGTCGGTGACCGCCAGCGCCAGCAGTGAGTCGCGCACGTAGAACTCACGAAGGGCCTTGTCGAAGAACCGGAGATCGGCACACGTCAGCTCACGACCGTCCTCCAGCACGTCCAGGGCGCTCTCGAGGTCGAGCCTCTCCTGGAGGCGGCGAAGGTCATCGACCAAGGTCGGCAACGCAATTCGCTGCGGCGCCGCCGACTCGGCCCACTGTCGCAGTGTCGACGGAGCGACTGTCGTCTGGTCCAGCGACTGCGGGACCCGGTTCACCCAGTGCGCGGTCTCGTCCACTCGACCACAATCCTGTGGGTCCAGCTCGTCGTCCTCCCCTGAGCCGAACAGCGCACTCTCCACGCGTTCGTCGTGGATCCGCCAGTACGCGCTGTCATCGTCGGCGGCCACGGCGTGGGCGTCACAGGCCGGATCTGCACAGTGCGGAAGGGCTGACAAACTGTTCACCATCTCGTCGCGGGTCATCAGTACGCGCCTGCCGTTCTTGACGGCGCGTGCGATGGCCACCGGGCTGATCGTAGGGTCACCCAGCACACCCGTGGCCGGACCGCTCCCCTGTTGTGCGTCGGACCTGTTGTCCCACATCGTCGTCCAGTGAGAACCTGCGGTGATGGCAGGCGTCACGAAACCGCCGTACAGTCCGCCGACCGCGGACAGATGCCGATCGATGATCGCGAACAGGCGCCGATAGTGGGGGCTGTCGGCCGGATGAGCGCCGTCGATCACGACCCCCATCACAAGCTGTGCGTCATACGATTCACACACGTGGGCGAGGTGCTCGATGAGCGCGAGCATCTCCGAGGTCGGACGACCCCTGTCATCGAGCACAAGATCGTGTCGCATGGTGGTGCCGATCTCGTCACCCTCCCCGTCGAGGGTGATGAGGACCAAGGAACGCTCCGGGATGAAGCCGAGGAGGGCCGGGATGGCGGTGATCAACGCCCCCGGGCCGGAAACCGATGTGGCGTAGCTGTCAGATGTCATGCACCTATGTTCGGGGCACCCGACAACAGAGGTGATGGCACGAGGACCGATTCGGCCGGGTTGTCCACCGATCCCGGGTTGTCCACAGCGGCCGACTCATCCACGCGAGCGAGAGACCGCCTTGGTGTACAACTCGTCGAGTGCCAACCCATCCGATCCGGGCCGCGGACCTGCGACGAGGGAGGTGACGTATACGCGTACCCCGTCGTTCTGGGCCACCAGCGCGGTCATCGTCTGAGTCATGGCCCCCGAGACCGTGACCCGACGGAACGCCATCGACTCGTCGGATTCCGCGGGCGAAGGAGGCAGGATCGTGGTGGTCACGGTGGCTGTCGCGCCGAATGCGTCAGTTGTGTATGACGGGCAGTTCTGGATCTGGGTCTGTAGGTCGGCCAGCGGCGAGTTCACCAGAATCGACACGGCGCTGAGGGTTCCCGCATTGGGCCCTGCGCCGGTTGCCACCCATGCCGTTGCCTGCCCACCGCCACTGGGCAACGGTCTCGGGGCGCAGTTCGGTGGGTTCACACCGCCGCCGGTGGGAACTCCGGCCGTATCGGCGAGCACGGCGCCCAACTGGTCTCCGGTCACTTCTGTCGGCGAGTAGCCGGCCGGAAAGTCTGCAGCGGTGACGGATCGAGACGCGAGGTCGAGGCTCGAACTCGAATTCTGCGGCTCCGCCGACCCCGTCGGTGCTGCCGTCGGCTCACCGTCGACCGCGGACGTGCACCCGGCGACCGCGATGACAGCGACCATCGCCAGCAAGGACAACCCCCGTCGCCCCGCACGAAAACCTGTCACCCGGCTCACCCCGACACCCAACTCACCGGACCCACTGTGCCACCGCGAGCAGGCCATCGGGGCGCGCGACACGATTAGACTGCCCACTAGTGACAGCCGCCGGGGCGACTGCTGCGCGAACATCACCGAAGACAGCGATCAGGCGACGCCGCGAGGAGAACAACGGTTATGGGGATCATCGGCAAGATCAAGGGTGAACTCGTCGACATCATCGAATGGATCGATGATTCGCGCTCCACGTTGGCCTGGCGGTTTCCTCGCTACCACAACGAGATCAAGAACGGCGCCGAGCTCATCGTCCGTGAAGGTCAGCAGGCTGTTTTCGTCTACCGCGGGCAGCTCGCCGATCGGTTCGGTCCGGGCCACTATCAGCTCACCACCGAGAACCTCCCCCTCCTGAGCACCCTGCAGGGCTGGAAGCACGGGTTCAACAGCCCCTTCCGGTCCGAGGTGTACTTCATCAACACCCGGCCGGTCACCGACCTCCGCTGGGGTACCGCCAATCCGGTCACCGTGCGCGACCCGGATTTCACCATGGTCCAGGTGAGGGCCAACGGTTTGTGTGTCGTTCGGGTGGCTGAACCCGACATATTTCTTCGCGAGGTGATCGGCACCGACAGCGAGGTCGACGTGGAGGAGATCTCCGAGCTGTTGAGGCGTGTCATCACACTGGCGTTCTCGGACATGATCATGGAAACCCGTCTCGGTGTGATCGACCTCCAGGGGCGCCAGGTCGAGTTGTCGCAGAAACTCCGGGACTTCGTCGCCGAACGTGTCGACGACGAGTTCGGGCTGTCGATCGACTCCATCACGATGAACATCTCGCTGCCCGACGAGATCACCTCGGCGATGACGCGTGGTGTCGCCCGCGGCGTCGAGGAGGGCGGCTTCCTGAACAACGTCGGCGACCTGGGCCGCTATCAGCAGGGCAGAGCCGCCGACGCCATGCTCGCCGCAGCGCAGAACCCCGGCGGGGGCGCAATGGGCGACATGATGTCGGCCGGTATGGGCGTGGCGCTGGGCAGCCAGATGGCCGGCCAGTTCGGCGGGCAGGCGCAGCAGGCGAATACGGCTGCGCCACAAGGGCCTCCACCGTTGCCGGGGGCCGTCACGTTCCACATCGACAACGGCGGTCAGCCGGCGGGTCCCTATACCGTCGCTCAGCTGCAGGGTGCGGTCGCGTCGGGGCAGTTCACCGGGGCGACTCTGGTGTGGACCCAGGGCATGCCCGGATGGGCGCAGGCGGCGACCGTTCCCGCTCTTGCGGGCCTGTTCGCGACCCCGCCACCCATCCCTACGACCACACCATCGGCGTAGCCATGAACGACGACAACGTCGGACCACCGCCGCTGCCCGGTCGTGCTCAGCCGGACGCATCGCCTTCGGGCTACGCCGCGCCGTCGTCCTTCGACCCGCCACCATTACCGACGCGTGACCCGCGACCGGCCTCGCCACAGCAACCGCTACCCGGACCATCCGACCCCGAGCGAGCCCAGTTCCAGGTCACCGAGCGGACGCGTACCTATCCCTGCGACACCTGCGGGGCACAGTTGGTGTTCGACCCGGCGTCACAGCAGTTGCTCTGCCCGAGTTGCGGTCGTTCCCATCAGATCGTGCTGGATCCGAACCGGCGGGTGGTCGAACACGACCTGGCCTCCACGATGACCCAGCTGCGCGGGCTGATCGCCGAGAACTCGTCGGGTCAGACAGTGAGCGAGCGCGAGATCGTCTGCCAGAGTTGTGGCGGCAGAACAACCTTCAGCGGCACCCTGACCGCCACCCGGTGTCCGTACTGTGCCACCCCGATCCAGCGCGACGACATACACGACGCCCCCACGCGACTTCCTGTCGACGGCATCCTGCCGTTCCAGGTCGACGACAAGCAGGGCCGCGAGGTGATCGAGAAGTGGATCAACAGTCGCTGGTTCGCCCCCACCGAGTTCAAGAAGTACCGCGAGGTGGGCGCGTTCAGCAGCGTGTACGCCGCCTACTTCACCTACGACGCCGACACCACGACGTCGTACACCGGAATGCGCGGCGACAACTACACGGTGACGGTCGGCAGCGGCGACAATCGCCGCACCGAGACCCGCACGCGGTGGAGTCACCGTTCCGGTGTCGTGGGGGTCGACTTCGACGACGTGGCGGTTCTGGCGAACACGGGATTCGACACCGACAAGGTGCATGAACTCGAACCCTGGCCGACGGCTCAGGCAACGCCGTACACACCCGAGTTCGTCGCAGGCCATCTGTGCCGCACCTACGATCACGACGCGGACCAGTGTTTTCCGGTGGCCCAGGCACGGATCGACGCCGGGATCGACCACGCGATCCGTCGCGACATCGGCGGTGACCACCAGCGGATCAACAGCAAGGACACCAGGTACAACGCACTCACGTTCAAGCACGTCCTGCTGCCGATCTGGCTGCTCACCGTGGTCTACGCAGGCAATCCGTTCCAGGTCTTCATCAACGGGGTGACCGGCGAGGTGCAGGGCCAACGTCCGTGGAGCAAGGTGAAGATCGCGTTCGCCGTGCTCGCGGCCCTGATCGTCATCATCGCAGTGGTCGCCACGTGGGCGGCGCTGCGATGACCGCATCCACCGAGAGGCCGTCATGACCACCGCGATCGTGGTCGTTGTCCTCGTCGCATGCGTTGCCGCGGCGGTGGGTGTCTTCCTCATGACCCGCCGGATCCGGGACAGCGCGGTGCGCTCGAACGAGATCATCCCCGGCCAGCCCACCAATGCGCCCGCGTCCTGGGCAGGTTCGCACGACCCGGAAGCGCGGCTGCACCGGCGCATCCGCGACGCGCTGGCCCTCCTCCGCGCCGACCCGAAGCTCGAGTACGACGGCGAACGTATCGACGCCAGGGTCCGGATCGAGCTGGCCGCAACAGATCTCGACAATTGGCTGATAGCGGTGTCCAAGACTCCCCCGCGACTGCGGGAAACCACGCTTGCTCACGCCGACTCCGCGGTCACCGAGTTGGAGAACGTGGCGGCCGCATTGTCCGGCTGGGCAACAGTGCAGCACGATCAGGTCGACGAGCTGATCACCAGGATCAGCTCGCCGCCTGCACTGGATGCTTGACCTCCCGCGAGGTCAGCTCCCGCGTTTGATCCACTCTTCGAGGTGTGGCGACTCGGTACCCACCGCAGTGGAATCACCGTGTCCGGTGTGCACTTTCGTCCCCGGATCCAACGTGAAGATCTTGGTCCGAATCGACTCGATGATCGTCGGGAAGTCCGAGAACGAGCGACCGGTTGCGCCGGGTCCGCCCGAGAACAGTGTGTCGCCGCTGAACAGCACCCCGAGTTCTGGTGCGTAGATGCACGATGAACCAGGCGAGTGACCCGGGGTGTTGATCACGACGAGGTCGGTGCCCGCGACACTGATCTTCTGACCATCGGCCAGTTCCTCCGGAGCGACATCGGCGTGCGTCTGGTCCCACAGCATCCGGTCACCCGGGTGCATCTTCATCGGGGCATCGAGGGTGCGCGACAACTCGGGGGCCACCGTGATGTGGTCGTTGTGGCCATGGGTGAGCAGCACGGCCTTGACCGTACGTCCGGCCACCGCCTCGATGATCGGCGCCGACGAGTGTGCGGCGTCGATGATGACAACCTCGGAATCGTCACCGACGAGCCAGATGTTGTTGTCGACATCCCAGGTACCGCCGTCGAGACTGAACGTGCCCGACGTGACGACGTGGTCGACGCGAACGGTCACAGGATCACCACCGAACGCAGGACCTCGCCGGCCTCCATCTTGCTGAACGCGGCTTCCACGTCGTCCAGTCCGACACGCTCGGTGACGAACAGCTCGAGTGGCAACCTGCCCTGCTGGTACAGGTCGACAAGCATCGGGAAGTCACGCTCGGGCAGACAATCGCCGTACCAGGACGACTTGAGGGCACCGCCGCGAGAGAAGAAGTCGACCAGAGGCATCTCCAGGGTCATCTCGGGTGTCGGCACACCGACGAGCACGACGACACCGGCCAGATCGCGCGCATAGAACGCGGTCTTGTACGTCTCGGGCCGACCGACCGCATCGATGACCACGTCGGCACCGTTGCCGTCGGTGATGTCCTGGATGGCGGTGACGACATCGTCGGTCACAGAACCATCGATGGTGTGGGTGGCGCCGAGAGAGGTCGCCCACTCGAGTTTGCGGGCATCGCGGTCGACCGCGATGATCTTGGTCGCGCCGGCAAGCCTTGCGCCCGCGATGGCGGCATCGCCCACCCCACCGCATCCGATCACAGCGACGCTGTCGCCGCGGCCGACGCCACCGGTGTTCATCGCGGCTCCGATGCCGGCCATGACACCGCAACCCAGCAACCCGACCACGGCCGGATCGGCATCGGGGGCGACCTTGGTGCACTGTCCTTCGTGAACGAGCGTCTTGTCCGCGAACGCGCCGATACCGAGTGCGGGGGTCAGCTCGGTGCCGTCTTGAAGGGTCATCGGTTTGCTCGCGTTGAACGTGTCGAAGCAGTACCAGGGGCGACCACGCTTGCAGGCTCGGCACACACCGCACACGGCGCGCCAGTTCAGTACGACAAAATCGCCGGGTTCGACATGGGTGACCTGATCACCGATGGTCTCAACGATGCCGGAGGCCTCGTGTCCCAGCAGGAACGGGTAGTCGTCGTTGATGCCGCCCTCGCGGTAGGCGAGGTCGGTGTGGCACACGCCGCAGGCAAGGATGCGCACCACCACGTCGCGGGGGCCTGGATCGGGGATCGTGATCGTCTCGATCGTGGTCGGGGCCCCTTTTCCTGCCGAGACCACACCACGCACCTGCTCTGCCATGATTGCCTTTCGCTGCACTGACCGTGTTTGGGGCGGTCTGACCGCCGCGGTCTTCACCCTAATGTTTGCTTGGTTTTCGCTCACGGCGAACTCGCTGGGGAATTGACACCGTTCGAACTCCGTTGAGAACACTAGTCGCCATTGAGCCCGTGGTCAGGGCTGACTCTCGGCCAGGGATTGGTTCGAACGGCCGATCATGGGCGACAATGGAGAACACTTATCCACACGACAGCAGGACTGGGCAGCGAGGAGGTTCGCCATGGACGACAAGTCCACGCTCTACGAGCTCGAGTTTCCAGCGCCACAGGTGACCGGCGACGAGGGTGACGGACCGGTACTGGTCCACGCGCTGGAGGGTTTCGCCGACGCGGGCCACGCGATCAAACTCGCGTCGGACCACTTGCGGCAAAGTCTGGAATCGGAATTGGTGGCGACGTTTTCCACCGACGAACTGATGGACTACCGATCGCGCCGCCCTTTGATGACGTTTACGGGTGACCAGTTCACCGACGTGGCGATGCCCGAGCTGACGTTGCATGCCGTGCGCGACAACAACGGCACGCCGTTCCTGCTGCTCTCCGGCGCCGAGCCGGACCTGCGCTGGGAACGGTTCGTCGCCGCCATCCAGGGATTGTCGGATCGGTTCGGGGTGTCCACAGTGATCGGTCTCAACGCCATCCCGATGGGGATACCGCACACCCGGCCGTCCACCATCACCGCGCACGCGAACGACAAGGACCTGATCGCTTCGCTGCCCCGATGGGGCTCGGAGCTGAAGGTTCCCGCCAGCGCATCGATGCTGCTCGAACTCCGTCTGGGACAGCACGGTCTGACAACTGCCGGACTCTCCGTCCATGTGCCGCACTATCTCTCGCAGGCGGAATACCCTGCCGCGTCGCACAAGTTGCTCGAGTCGCTCGGCGAGATCACCGGATTGGATTTGCCGACGGCCGCACTGGCCAACGCGGCGGAGAAGGTCCGCAGCCAGGTCGACGCCGAGGTGTCGGGCAACCAGGAGGTCGAGTCTGTGGTCGCCGCGCTCGAAACGCAGTACGACACCTTCAACCAGGCGCAACAGGAGAAGGCATCGCTGTTGGCCGCCGAGGGTGATCTGCCCACCGGCGACGAGCTCGGGGCCGAGTTGGAACGGTTCCTCGCCACCCAGACCGGGGATGCCGGCAGCGACCGCAACTCAGACGATGATTCGGGCCAGGCGGGCGGCGGCACT
The DNA here is from genome assembly GCF_054063855.1 of Williamsia sp. R60. Taxonomy (NCBI): domain Bacteria; kingdom Bacillati; phylum Actinomycetota; class Actinomycetes; order Mycobacteriales; family Nocardiaceae; genus Williamsia; species Williamsia sp. R60. Next base: position 287,635 of record NZ_JBSSGR010000004.1, on the reverse strand, counting down.
GCCGGCTGATCGCCGACGGTGGCCTAACCTGCATTGGTGACACAGTCCGCAGAGGCTCGGCCGCTCGCCTTCCCGAATCCCGGGGACGCGGACCCCGACGGCCTGTACACCGCGTTCGTCGACTGGTGGGCCGCGCGCGGGATCGAGGTGTACCCCCACCAGGACGAAGCGCTCCTCGAACTCGCCGCCGGGTCGAACGTGATCGTCTCCACCCCCACCGGCTCGGGTAAATCGCTCATCGCCAGCGGCGGACTCTATTTCGCTGCCGCACAGGGCCGTCGCGCCTTCTACACGGCGCCGATCAAAGCGCTGGTCAGCGAGAAGTTCTTCGACCTCTGCGCCCAGTTCGGCGCCGAGAACGTGGGCATGCTGACCGGGGATGCCTCGGTCAACGCCGGTGCCCCCATCATCTGCGCCACGGCCGAGGTGCTGGCGAACATTGCCCTGCGAGAAGGCGCTGACGCCTCCATCGGCATCGTGGTGATGGACGAGTTCCACTACTACTCCGAGCCCGACCGTGGCTGGGCGTGGCAGGTCCCCCTGATCGAGCTGACGCAGAGCCAGTTCGTCCTGATGTCGGCGACACTGGGCAATGTCGACTTCTTCATCGAAGATCTACGGCGTCGCACCGGACGTGACACCGCCGACATCACCGGCACCACTCGCCCGGTGCCGCTGGAGTATTCGTACTCCACCCGGCCCGTGCACGAGACCATCGAGGAACTGATCGCCAAAGACCGGGCGCCGGTCTACGTGGTGCACTTCACCCAGGTCTCCGCGATGGAACGCGCACAGTCGCTGCTCAGCGCCAACATCTGCAGCCGGTCCGAACGCGATGCGATCGCAGCGGAGATCGGTGATTTCCGCTTCAGCACGGGCTTCGGCAAAACCCTGTCGAAGACGGTCCGCGCAGGAATCGGCGTGCATCATGCCGGCATGTTGCCGCGCTATCGACGCCTTGTCGAACGCCTTGCCCAGCAAGGGCTTCTGCGCGTGGTGTGCGGGACGGACACCCTGGGTGTCGGCATCAACGTGCCGATCCGCACCGTCCTGCTGACCGGACTGACCAAGTACGACGGCGTGCGTCAGCGCCATCTGCGTGCCCGCGAGTTCCATCAGATCGCCGGGAGGGCGGGCCGGGCCGGGTACGACGTCCGCGGTTTCGTGGTCGCCCAAGCGCCCGATCACGACGTCGAGAACGCCCGGCTGGTCGCCAAGGCCGGTGACGATCCGAAGAAGCTGAAAAAGATCCAGCGCAAGAAGGCGCCGGAGGGGTTCGTCTCCTGGGGTGAGGCAACATTCGACAAGCTCATCGACGCTCCGCCCGAACCCCTGCGATCCCGGTTCGGTGTCAGCACGTCCATGTTGCTGGAAGTGATTGCCCGCCCGGGCAACTGCTTCTCGGCCATGCGTCACCTGCTCGAAGACAACCACGAGACCCGGGCCCGTCAACGCTGGCACATCCTTCGGGCCTTGTCGCTGTATCGATCCCTGGTCAACAGCGGCGTGGTCCTGCGACTCGACGAACCCGACGACCTGGGCCGCTACGCCGTGCTGGCTGTCGACCTGCCGAACAACTTTGCCCTGAACAACCCGTTGTCGCCCTTCTCCCTGGCGGCATTCGAGCTGCTGGACACCGACTCCGACACCTTCACCCTCGATCTGATCTCGATTGTCGAGGCGACACTGGAAGATCCGCGTCCGGTGCTGATGGGCCAACAGAAGGTCGCGAGGGACGCGGCCATCGCGCAGATGAAGACCGACGGAGTCGAGTACGAGGAGCGGATGGAGCTCCTCACCGAGGTGACGTGGCCACGACCGCTGCGCGACTTCATCTTCGAGGCATTCGGCACCTACCAGCAGGGTCACCCGTGGGTGATCGACACTCCCCCGCGCCCCAAGTCGATACTCCGCGACATGATCGAACAAGGGATGGACTGGGGCGACCTCATCTCGCGCTATGCACTGGCCCGCAGCGAGGGCGTGGTGCTGCGGTATTTGACGGACGCTTATCGCACCCTGCGGCAGAGTGTTCCCAATTCGGCACGGACAGACGAACTCGACGACGTGATCGAATGGCTGGGCGAGCTGGTTCGCCGGGTGGACTCGAGCCTGCTGGACGAATGGGAGCAGCTGACACACCCCGACCAGGCGATCGCCGACCCGCTGGCGTCCGTGACGCCACCGGGCCGGGCGCCGAACACTCGAGCTACCCGAGTCGAATTGCGCAACAACATGTTCCGGTTCGTCAACCTGTTGGCCAACCGGAATTGGACCGCACTGCATGCCGCCTACCCCGATCTCGACTGGTTCGACGAGACCGCGGAATTCTTCGACGAGTACGGCGCTCCGGGCGCAGGGCCGGCAGCCAGGAGCCCGGCCTTGTTCTCGGTGGAAGCCGACGGTGACGAGTGGGTTGCCCGCCAGGTCCTCGACGACCCCGACGGTGACCACGGATGGTCGATCGTTGCCAGGTACAGCAGGCCCGACACCGCCGAGGACGAACCCGAGTTGCTCGACCTGCACATCCAGGCCGGATGACCCATTGACAGCACGCTGTCATATTGACAGCATGTTGTCATGTCCTCAGACCCCGCGACCTCCGTCGTCCACCTCGCCGTCTACAACACACTCGCCGACTGGGAAGCCGGTCACGCCGTCGCGCACATCAACGACCCGGAGCATCAGAAAAGACCCGGTCGCTACCGGATTCGTACGGTGGGCCCCACCACCGACGCTGTGACCACCGCGGGCGGCGTGCGCATCGTGCCCGACCTCGCGATCGGTGACCTGGATCCCGATGACAGTGCAATGCTGATCCTCCCCGGAGCGGGCGCGTGGATGACCGGCGACCTCGGTGACTTCACGAACGCCGCGGCCGCGTTCCTGGCCGCGGGCGTTCCCGTCGCCGCGATCTGCGGCGCGACCGTCGGGCTGGCCCGAGCCGGGTTGCTCGACGGTCGGCGCCACACCAGCAACGCCGCCGAGGCGTTGTCGTGGACCGGATACTTGGGTGCGGCGGAGTACGTAGACGAACCAGCGGTCACCGACACCAGCACGCCCGGCCACCTCATCACCGCCGCCGCCATGCAGCCGGTGGCGTTCGCCCGCGAGATCTTCGCCGAGCTCGACCTCTATACCCCCGAGGTCCTTGCGGCCTGGTTCCGGCTCTACAGCGGCGACCCCGCCGGCTATCACGACCTGATGGCGCTTCAGGCATGACAGACCCTCAGGACCTCCTGAGCGATTCGGCCCTCACCACCTTTCGGCTCAACGGTCAGTTCATGGCCGTGGCAGAACAATTGGCCGAGCCTGCCGGGCTGACCGCAACCCGTTGGCAAGTGCTCGGCGCCATCCTCGGTGAGCCGTTGACGGTCTCCGACATCGCACGGACGATGGGTATCACAAGACAGAGTGTGCAACGCACCGCCGATGTGCTTGCCGCACAAGGCCTCGTCGCCTACCACGACAACCCGGCCCACCGTCGGGCCAAGCTCGTGGAGGCCACCGATGCCGGGCGCGATGCCGTGCATCGGATCAACCCGGGGCATGCAGCCCTCGCCGCGCAGTTGTGTGGCCACCTGGGTGTCGAACGGTGGGAGGCCGCGCTTGCCGGTCTGCGGGACCTGTCCGCCGCACTGGAGTCGCTGGAGTCGGCGACTTGACCGGACCCGAACTGCACGCAGCAACTACACGGGGCGCGCAGCACCGGACTCGGTGACCAGGTCGGCAATCAGTGTTGCAAGCGTTCGATATTCGGCCTCTCGTCCGCTTGTCACGCGCCACACCAGACCGATGCGACGCCCCGGGCGCGGCGAGTCGAACCGTGCCGTTGCCAGTGAACCCCTGGCGGTTTCGGTGCGTTCGGCCGTCGCGGGTATCAACGTGACCCCCAGGCCACCTTCTACGCACTGCACAGCCGTGGCCAGCGACGCCGCCCGTGTGGGGCCCATATCCGGACGCACCCCCGCAAGGCGGCAGACCTCCAGGGCCTGTTCGCGCAGGCAGTGCCCTTCGTCCAGCAGCAATAGCGGAAGATCAGCCAGCGCAGCCGGATTGACCTCACGTGCACCGGCGAGTGGATGACCGGCCGGCAGAGCGAGGACAAAATCCTCGTCGTACATCGGGATCTCCATCATCCCCGGCACGTCAGACGGCAACGCGATCATCGCCGCGTCGATCGAATTGTGGCGCAGGGCTTCGAGCAACGGGCCCGTCCGGTCTTCGACCACCCTCACCGTCAGAGCAGGAACATGTTCACCCAGTCCGCGCAACACAGTCGGCAAGACATACGGCGCGACAGTCGGGATCAGACCCAGTCGGAGAGTACCTGTCATCGGCTGGGTGACTCCCGCAGCGGCGTGGGTGAACGAGTCAACGGCATCGATGGCGGACATGGCCCTGGGCAGCAAGGTATTTCCCTCGTTCGTCAAGAAGACACGCCGGGTCGACCTCTCGACAAGTTTGACCCCCAGTCCGGCCTCCAGGGCCGCGAGGGCTTGGGACAGCGACGGCTGACTGATGCCGAGACTGGTTGCCGCAGAGCCGAAATGGCGTTTCTCGGCGACAGCCGCAAAGGCCTTGAGCCCGGCGATGGTCGGTTGATAACTTTGATCGGCCATACCTATCACCTTAGTGCTACTCATCACGTTTCCTTTTCGCCCGTACTTGGGCACGATGGTTCAGTGCGCACTGACGCGTCCGCACACATCGAAGATCTGAAAATCTCGCATCTCTAGTCGAATACCAAGGAGCACCATGGCTTTGCTGACCATCGGCGACCAATTTCCTTCCTACAACCTGACGGCCGTGATCGGCGGCGACCTCTCGAAGGTCGACGCCCAGCAGCCCGATGACTACTTCACCACCATCAGCAGCGACGACCACCCGGGCAAGTGGCGCATCGTGTTCTTCTGGCCCAAGGACTTCACCTTCGTGTGCCCCACGGAGATCGCCGCCTTCGGCAAGTTGAACGATGAGTTCGCAGACCGCGACGCCCAGGTCCTCGGAGCGTCCGTCGACAACGAGTTCGTGCACTTCCAGTGGCGTGCGCAGCACGAAGATCTGAAAACACTTCCCTTCCCGATGCTTTCGGACCTCAAGCGTGAACTCGCATCGGCAGCCGGCGTGCTCAACGCCGACGGTGTCGCCGATCGTGCGACGTTCATCGTGGACCCGAACAACGAAATCCAGTTCGTCTCGGTGACGGCCGGTTCCGTCGGTCGCAACGTCGACGAGGTTCTGCGGGTGCTGGATGCACTTCAGTCCGACGAGTTGTGCGCCTGCAACTGGAAGAAGGGCGATCCGACCATCAACGCTGGTGAGCTGCTGACCGCAAGCGTCTGACGCTCGCAACAAGGATTGGGTGAGACATGAGTATCGACAACCTGAAGAACGCGCTGCCCGAGTACGCGAAAGACCTCAAGCTCAATCTCGGGTCGATCGCTCGCACAACGGTTCTCAAAGACGAGCAATTGTGGGGCACCCTCCTGTCCACCGCAGCCGCTACCAAGAACGCGGTGGTGCTCAAGGAGATCGCCGACGAAGCGGCCGACACGCTTTCGGCAGAGGCGTACAACGCCGCACTGGGCGCCGCGTCGATCATGGGCATGAACAACGTGTTCTACCGGGGACGGGGCTTCCTTGACGGCAAGTACGACGACCTGCGACCCGGGCTGCGGATGAACATCATCGGCAATCCCGGCGTCGACAAAGCCAATTTCGAGCTGTGGTCGTTCGCGGTGTCGTCCATCAACGGGTGCGGTCACTGTGTGGCCGCTCACGAAAACACCCTGCGCGAGGCCGGCATCGACCGCGAGGCCATTCTCGAGGCACTCAAGGTGGCTTCCATCGTCGCCGGCGTGGCAGCCGCACTGAGCACGGCCGACGTACTCGTCGGATAGACCCCGACACACAGAACCCACCCGTTCCGATCGAAGCCGGCCGCCGTTGTCGGCCGGCTCACCGGAACCGGTGGGTTCTGTTGTCGAGTGACTAGCTCAGGGCGTCGGAGATCCGCTCGGCGAGCTCGGCCACCTGCGCGCCTGTCATCACAAACGCCGGTGAGATCTGTAGTGCGCCTTGGCCTGCCGCCCGTCCGCTGACGCCGTGAGCGCGCAGAGCTGCCACTGCAGCAGGTGCCCGCGAAGGCTCCTCGAGCTGGACGGCGCTCACCGCGCCTAGCCCGCTGCGGACCTCGCTGACCGCGTCCAGATCAGCAAGCGGCGCAAGCGCCACATGCAGATCGGACTCCAAGCGGGCAGCATCTTCGAGCAGACCTTCGGTCTCGATGATGTCGAGGTTCGCCATGGCTGCTGCCGCGGCCCCGGCGTGACCTCCGTAGGTGTAACCGTGGCGCCACCAGACACCGCCGGAATAGAACGGTTCGGCGACGTTCGGGGCGATGAACACCGCTCCCATCGGCACGTACCCCGATGTCAATCCCTTCGCGGTGGCGATCATGTCGGGTTGCAGGTCGAATCGGCTCGAGGCGAACCATGATCCGCCGATCCGGCCGAAGCCGGTGACCACCTCGTCGGCGACGAACAACACATCGTGGTCGCGGCAGATCTGGCGCACCTCGGCGAGGTAACCCTCCGGCGGGAGGTAGATCCCGCCCGCCCCGATGATCGGTTCACAGAAAAACGCGGCGATGTTCTCGGCACCGACCCGCTCGATCAACCCCAACAGCCCTTTGGCGTCATCCCAGTCGACAGTGGCCGCATCGGCCATGAGATCGCCGTAGTTCTCGCGGTTCGGGGGCAGCCCGGACAGCGCGGTGCCGCCGACGTGCATACCGTGATACGCCTTCGTGCGGCCGACCACGATCTTCTTGTCGGGCCTGCCCATCTCATGCCAGTAGCGGCGCGCCAGTTTGACGGCCGAGTCGATCGAATCGCTGCCGCCCGAGGTGAAGAACACCTTGCTCCCCGGTACCGGAGCGAGGCCGGACAGACGGTCGGCCAACGCCGCCGTGACGTCGGAGGTGATGTCACCGAATCCGGAGTAGTGCGCCAATGTGCTCAACTGGTTCGCCACCGCGTCGGCGATCTGCGTGCGTCCGTGCCCGACGTTGGTGAACCACAGGCCTGCTGTGGCGTCGAGATACTTGTTCCCCTTGTCGTCCCAGATGTGGACGCCTTCACCCTTGGTGACCACAAAGGGTCCCGTGGTGCTCACTGCGCCCATGTCGGCGAATCCGTGCCAGAGACCGGCAGAAGTTGAGACTGTCATGTGAACATCATGCCTGGTGTCCCCCTGGTTTCCTCCGGGGCCGCAGCCACTCTCGTGTCAATCCGTGTTCGGGCGCGCCGGGAGCGGGGACACGGGTCCGCCGGACATTGCCGGATCCGCCGCTCAGGTAGGCTTGATCAGTTATGTCGACTTCGTCCAACCAGCCGGAACAGTCCGCCCGGCGTAAACGGCGACGACGTCCGACCAGCCGCTCCACTCGCACCGACCGGCCGGATCCGGCTGTGATCGAGCGCCGACGCGCGCTCGTCCCCACGATCAGTTACCCGCCGCAACTGCCGGTGTCCGAGGCCCGCAATGCCATCGCCGAGGCGATCTCGGAGCACCAAGTTGTTGTCGTCGCCGGTGAAACCGGTTCCGGTAAGACCACACAGCTTCCCAAGATCTGTCTCGAGCTGGGGCGCGGACTGGCCGGCAAGATCGGTCACACTCAGCCTCGCCGACTCGCTGCGCGGTCGGTTGCCGAACGGATCGCCGAGGAAACCGGGACCGACCTCGGCGGCGTCATCGGATATTCGGTGCGCTTCACCGACAAGGCAGGCGACGACACGCTGGTCAAGGTGATGACCGACGGCATACTGCTGCGTGAATTGTCCCAGGACCGGATGCTCCGCGAGTACGACACCCTGATCATCGATGAGGCCCACGAGCGAAGCCTCAACATCGACTTCATCCTCGGCTACCTCAAGCAACTGCTGCCACGCCGCCCCGACCTGAAGATCATCATCACCTCGGCGACCATCGAACCCGGCCGGTTCGCCGACCACTTCGCGACCGATGACGCGCCGGTGCCGATCATCGAGGTGTCCGGCCGCACCTATCCGGTGGAGATCCGCTATCGCCCACTCGTGGTCGATGACGAGGACGAAGCCGACCTCGATCAGCTACAGGCCATCGGGGCCGCCGTCGACGAGCTGTGTTCTCACGGCCCAGGCGACATCCTGGTGTTCCTGCCCACCGAACGCGAGATCACCGATACCGCGAAATCGCTTGCGCACCTTGAATCCCGTGGCATCGAGATCGTCCCGCTGTTCGCCCGACTGTCGGCGGCAGACCAGCACAAGGTGTTCTCCAGTCACCGAGGTCGGCGAATCGTGTTGTCCACCAACGTTGCCGAGACATCGCTGACCGTGCCGGGAATCCACTACGTCATCGACGCCGGCACCGCCCGGATGTCGCGCTACTCCACGCGCACCAAGGTGCAGCGGCTGCCGATCGAGCCGATTTCGCAGGCCAGCGCACGGCAGCGGGCGGGGCGGTGTGGCCGCGTGGCCGCAGGTGTGTGCATCCGGCTCTACAGCGAAGAGGACTTCGAGAGCAGGCCCGAGTACACCGAGCCCGAGATCCTGCGCACCAACCTCGCGTCGGTGATCCTCACGATGACCTCTCTGGGGCTCGGCGACGTCGGCCGGTTCCCGTTTGTACAGCCGCCGGATCAGCGGGCGATCCGAGACGGCCAGCAACTACTGGACGAACTCGGGGCGCTCGAACCTGCCTCGGCCGACAACCCCGTGCGCCGACTCACCCCGATCGGACGGTCGCTCGCTCGCATACCTGTCGATCCGCGGCTGGCGCGCATGCTGGTCGAGGCCGACAAACAGGGCGTGGTCGGCCCGATGCTCGTGTTGGCGGCCGCACTGTCGATTCCGGACGTACGCGAGCGACCGGCCGAGCATCGCCAGGCGGCCGATGCCTCGCATGCACGCTTCGCTGCTCCGGGGTCTGAGTTCCTGACCCTGCTGAATCTGTGGACCTACCTGGATGAACTCCGCTCGGAGTTGTCGTCGAACCAGTTCCGGAAGCGGTGCGGTCGAGAGTATCTGCACAGCTTGCGAATCCGCGAATGGCGAGACCTGCACGCGCAGCTGGTCCGGATCGCCAAGGACCTCGGGTGGTCGGTTCCTGCGACGGTGACCGCACCCGACCATGAATCGCCATCGGCGGCATCGATTCATCAATCCATCCTGTCCGGTCTACTCAGCCAGATCGGCGTCCGCGAGGGGGACGCCAAGGAGTTCCTGGGCGCTCGCGGCACGAAGTTCATGATCTTTCCCGGATCTCATCTCTCGTCGAAACCACCACGGTTCGTGATGGCGGCCGAGATCGTGGAGACCTCTCGGCTCTGGGCGCGTACCGCCGCCCGCATAGAACCGGAATGGGCCGAGCGCCTGGCCGAGCACCTCGTCAAACGTCAATACAGCGAGCCTCATTGGTCCGGGAAACACTCAGCGGCCATGGCCTACGAGCGGGTCACCCTCTACGGCGTCCCGCTGGTCACCAAACGACGGGTGAACTACGGCTCGATCGATCCCGCGGTTGCCCGCGAGTTGTTCATCCGCCACGCGCTCGTGGAGGGTGACTGGCGTACACAACACCCGTTCTTCCACCGCAATCGCGCGTTGCTCGAGGACGCAGAGGAGTCGGTGCATCGGGTGAGGCGCACCGACGTCATCGTCGACGACGACCAGCTCTTCGCCTTCTACGACCGACACATCGGCGGAGAAGTGGTGTCGGGCAGACACTTCGACACGTGGTGGAAGACCGCACGCAAAGCTGACCCCACCTTGCTGGATCTGGATCCCGCCGACCTCGTGGCCGACACTGCCGCCACCGACCCGGCCGGTTTTCCCGACCACTGGCGTCAGGGAGACACGAGTTATGCCTTGAGATACCGGTTCGAGCCCGGCACCGTCGATGACGGCGTGAGTGTGCTCATCCCGTTGTCGCTGCTCGTGCGTGCCCGGCCCTCTGGGTTCGACTGGCTGGTCCCCGGCATGCGCTTGGAGCTGATCACCGAGCTGATCCGCACCCTGCCGAAATCCCTACGGCGGCAAGTGGGACCGGCCCCCGACCTGGCCGCGCGAATACTGGAGTCGGTGACACCGAGGAGCAAACCTGTCACCGAGGCGGTGGCCGCCGAGATCCGTGTGCGCACAGGTGTTGACGTCGCAGCGTCAGATCTACGACTGGCCGCACTCCCCGACCACCTGCGGATGACCTTCACCGCCGTCACCACCGACGGCGAAGTTCTCGGACGTTCCAAGTCGCTGCGCGAACTGCAGGATCGACTGGCCGGTAGATCTCGCGCGGCTCTGGAGAGTGAGGCCGGCACCGCATCCCGACCTGTGGCCACCACGTGGACCGCGGACACCTTCGGAGACATCAGCCGCACATTGCGCAGTTCTGTTGCCGGCCAAGACATCACAAGCTATCCCGCCCTGACCCGCCGGGGCAGTGGTTTCACGGTGGTCGCCGTGCCCACCCAGGCCGAGCAGGCTGCGAACATGTACGACGCTGTTGTCGAGATGATCGTCTCCAGCGTTCCGCCACTACGACCGTCGGTGACTTCGACTCTGAGCACCGCGGAGCGACTCGCCCTCAGCCAGAGCCCCTACCCGGACACCGCTGCTCTTCTGGCCGATTGCGTTCGGGCTGCCGTGGTGGACCTTGTACCCAACCCGCCGAATGTCTGGACGCCAAGCGAATTCGCTGCACTTCGGGAAAATGTGGCCCGCCAGGCAACCGGGAGGGCAACGGAGAAACTACGCAGGGTGGCGACGATCCTGACCCGCGTGGCGCCCCTACGAACGGCGATTACCGCGGCCGGCAGATCGATCGCCGCCGACGACGTGCGGGACCAGCTGGACGAGCTGCTGTTCGACGGATTCGTCTCTGCGACACGCGACGAACACCTCGCGGAGATCCCCCGCTACCTCGATGCTGCGAGGTCGAGGCTCGAACAGCTCCCGGCAGGCGCCGCTCGCGATGCCCAGGCGATGGCGGCCATCGACCGGGTGGTGTCGGCGTGGACTGATCACCTGCGACACGTGCCGCCCGGTCGCCGGGACGCAGTCAACGAGCAAGCTGGATGGATCGTCGAAGAACTGAGAGTCGGATTGTTCGCACAGCACCTGCGTACTGCGTATCCCGTGTCGGAGAAACGGGCGATCAAGGCCATCCGGGAACTGCGCTGATCCGGCGGCACCACTGCCGGACGAAAGGCGGTCAGGGTTTGGCCGCTCGCAGATCGTCGATCTCTTTCTGGAAGTCTTCGACTGAGTCGAACGAGCGATACACCGACGCAAAGCGAAGGTAAGCGACCTCGTCGAGATCCCGTAACGGGCCCAGGATCGCCAGGCCCACTTCGTTGCTGGGAACTTCGGCCGATCCTGAGGCGCGGACGGCCTCTTCGACCTGCTGCGCGAGCAGGTGCAGCCGGTCATCGTCGACCGCACGGCCCTGGCAGGCGCGCCTCACGCCCCTCATCACCTTCTCGCGACTGAAGGGTTCGGTGACGCCGTTGCGTTTGACGACCGCAAGGACTGCGCTCTCCACCGTGGTGAACCGCCGTCCGCATTGCGAGCAGGCCCGCCGACGACGAATCGCCTGGCCCTCGTCGGCCACCCGTGAGTCGACGACCCGCGTGTCCTCGTTCTTGCAAAACGGGCAGTGCATGCAGGGTTCCTCGGACGTCAGCGGCCCCGTCGGAATGACCGGACACTCTGTTGTAGAGGATACCGCCCGGCCGATTGCTTGCCCCAGCACTGCAGCTACCGCGCGTAGATCGGCGTCACCAGGGATTGCCCGGGCGACAACGCTGAATTGCTCATCGCGTTGAGGTCCATGATCTTCTCCACCACCGCTTCGGTCGGCATCTCGGGAGCGATTCGAGAGGCGATGTCGCCCAACGATTCTCCTGACTGCACGTGGACGACCGCCGTCCCGGTGTTCGCCGGAGCGGCACCGCTCTCGACAACCCGGCCGAAGAACATGAGGAACAACACGAGCATCATCAGGCCGATTCCGACCACGGCGGCCCCGGCCCAGGCACGTCGGCGGAAATACACATCGCGCTCGACGACGGCAGCCGACGGTGCGTAACTGCCAGGCTCGGAGCAGCCCACCACAACACGGCGGTCTGCGGCGAGCCTGCGGTCGGCCGGCCGGCGAGTACTGTCGACACGCGCTCGCGCCGTGCGGGTGTACTGATCGGAGGCGACGGGCCCACCGACTCGGGCGAGCCGGCGACGGGGCCGCTCAGCGGCCGGGCGGCTGATGGTGGTGGCTGCAGTCATTGTTCGATCCTCGGGTCAACAGTTCGATCACTCGTTCGATTGAACGAATGTTCGAGTTGTATCACGGGGGTCCGACACACGCCACGCCCAATCGAACAAATGTTTGAGAGTTGTGACAGATTGCATTAGCGTGATCCCCATAATCCAACGAACAACGTGTGCGTTTTCTTCTCTCGACAGCTACGACACCTTGGCCGGACACCGTACGAACTGGAGGACCTGATGGCCGATACGACAGACACCCGGACGCCGCCGGACGCGGCGGCCGCGACGGTGGTCACTTCCGAACCGCTGGCCGAGGGGTCGCTGACCCCGCGCCAGAAAGCCGTACTGGAGGTGATCCGGGCGTCGGTCCGCGAACGCGGCTATCCCCCGTCAATCCGCGAGATCGGTGATGCCGTCGGCCTCACCTCCACGTCGTCGGTCGCTCATCAGCTCCGCACCCTCGAGCGCAAAGGATTCCTCCAGCGCGAGAACAACCGTCCCCGGGCGGTCAACATCCAGGACACCGACCTCAATCCGGCCACGGCGGCCGGCCAGGTCCAGGTACCCGACGAATCCCTGCCGACACCGACGTTCGTTCCGGTCCTCGGCCGCATCGCGGCCGGCGGGCCGATCCTGGCCGAGGAAGCCGTCGAAGACGTGTTCCCGCTACCGAAAGAGCTTGTCGGTGAAGGATCTTTGTTCCTCCTGCGGGTGGTCGGCGAGTCAATGATCGATGCCGCCATCTGTGACGGCGACTGGGTGGTCGTCAGGCAGCAGAATGTCGCAGACAACGGCGACATCGTTGCGGCCATGATCGACGGGGAGGCGACCGTCAAGACGTTCAAACGCACCAAGGATGCGGTGTGGCTGATGCCGCACAACCCGGTGTTCGACCCCATCCCCGGCGACAACGCCGTTGTGTTGGGCAAAGTCGTCACGGTGATGCGGCGCCTCTGAGGCGTCCGGCAACATCCTCGGCAACCGAACAAACGCGGGTACTACGCAGACACGAGTGGGGTGCACCTTCCGGTGCACCCCACTTCGCGTAGTTATGAAACGTACTCAGACCCCGAGGCTTCGGCCGATGACTTCCTTCATGATCTCGGTGGTGCCGCCGTAGATGGTCTGCACGCGTGAATCGAGGAAGGCCTTGGCCACCGAGTACTCACGCATGTAGCCGTAGCCGCCGTGCAGTTGCAGGCAACGATCGATGAGGTGGACCTGGTTCTCGGTGGCGTAGTACTTCGCCATCGCCGCGTCCGGAACGGTGAGCTTCTTCTCGTTCAGCAGTTCGATACACCGATCGACGAACACACGGGTGGTAGCGGTGGACGTCGCCAGTTCGGCGAGCAGGAACCGCGAGTTCTGGAAGCTACCGATCGGGCGGCCAAATGCCTTGCGGTCCTTCGTGTACTGGATTGTCGTCTCGAGAACCGACTCCATGGCACCGGCCGCCACAACAGCGATCGACAGGCGCTCGCGCGGGAGGTTCTGCATCAGGTAGATGAAGCCCATGCCCTCCTCGCCCAGGAGGTTCTCGGCGGGCACCTTGACGTTGTCGAAGCTCAGCTCGGCGGTGTCCTGCGCCTTCATCCCGACCTTGTCGAGATTGCGGCCGCGTTCGAATCCCTCCATACCGCGCTCGACCACCAGCAGGCTGAACCCCTTCGCACCGGCCTCGGGGTCGGTGCGGGCCACCACGATGACGAGGTCCGCGTTGATGCCGTTGGTGATGAACGTCTTGGAACCGTTCAGCACCCAGTTGTCGCCGTCTTTCTTGGCGTTGGTCTTGATGCCCTGGAGATCGGACCCGGTGCCGGGCTCGGTCATCGCGATCGCGGTGATCAGCTCACCGGAGACGAAGCCGGGCAGCCAGCGTGCCTTCTGCTCGTCATTGCAGAGGTCGAGCAGGTACGGCGCCACCACGTCGTTGTGCAGCGCGAAGCCGATACCGCTGTAGCCGCCGCGGACGGTCTCTTCGTCGATGATGGTGTTGTAACGGAAGTCGTCGACTCCCCCGCCGCCGAACTCCTCGGGCGCCTCCACCGCGAGGAATCCGTTCTTGCCTGCTTCGACCCAGACATCCCGGTCCACCAGGTTCTGCTCTTCCCAGCGTTCGTGGTTCGGCGCCACGTGCTGTTCGAGGAAGCTCCGGTACGAATCGCGGAAGAGAAGGTGCTCGGGCTCGAAAAGGGTGCGTTCCATCGTCAGGTCTCCATTACAGGTGGCATTGGTTGGATATCCAACTGTAACCGGATTCTACATCTGGCCCAAAGCTGCAGTTCGGAGGGCTATTCGGCTGACTCGGGAATGGCCAGAGATGCCAGCTGGCGCGACAGCGCGGCAGGCACCGTGGCGGTGATCGCAGTCCCGTCCGCCTCGTGACGTTCGGTCAATACGTCACCCTCGGCATGGATCCGGGACACGAGGTCGCCACGCTCATACGGCACCCGGACACTGACGTGCACGTCGTTCCTGGCCACCGACTCCCGGATGCGATCGAGGAGTACGTCGATGCCCTCGCCGGTGGCCGCCGAGATGAACACAGCTGTCGAGAACAGCCCTTTGAGCTGCGCCAGTACCAGCGGGTCGGCGGCATCAATCTTGTTGATCACGAGCAGTTCGGGCGGAGCTGTTGCATTCTCCTCCTCGAGCACGGATTCGATCACCTTCCGCACCGCCATGATCTGGTCGGTCGGAACCGGGTCCGAACCATCAACGATGTGCAGGAGCAGATCGGCGTCGGCGACTTCCTCGAGGGTCGAACGGAAGGCCTCGACCAGCTGGGTGGGCAGATGCCGGACAAATCCGACGGTGTCGGTGATGACCAGTTCACGGCCATCCTCGAGGGACATCTGACGGGTTGTCGGATCGAGGGTTGCGAACAAGGCGTTCTGGACCAGCACGCCCGATCCGGTCAACGCGTTGATCAAACTCGATTTGCCGGCGTTCGTGTACCCGACGATGGTCACCGCTGACGCGGCAGCCTGCTTTCGCTTGGCGCGCTTGGTGGTTCGTGACGTCTTCATCTCGCGGATCTCGCGCCGCAGTTTCGCTGTGCGTTCGCGGATCCGTCGGCGGTCGGTCTCGATCTTCGTCTCACCGGGTCCGCGCAGTCCGACGCCGCCATTGCTGCCGGCACGGCCACCCGCCTGCCGGGACATGGATTCACCCCAGCCACGAAGCCGCGGGAGCATGTACTCCATCTGTGCCAGCGCGACCTGCGCCTTGCCTTCTCGCGACGTCGCGTGCTGGGCGAAGATGTCGAGGATCAGCGCAGTTCGATCGACAACCTTGACCTTGACCACTTTTTCCAGAGCGGTCAGCTGAGCAGGGGTCAGCTCGCCATCGCAGATGACGGTGTCGGCGCCGGTGGCCAAGACGATCTCACGCAGCTCGTGAGCTTTGCCGGACCCGATATAGGTTGCCGGGTCGGGCTTTTCACGACGCTGGATGAGACCTTCGAGAACTTCCGACCCAGCCGTCTCGGCGAGGGCCTTGAGTTCGGCGAGACTCGAATTGGCCTGCGCAGTGGTGCTGCCCTGCGTCCAGACCCCGACCAGGACAACCCGTTCGAGTCGTAGCTGGCGGTACTCGACCTCGGTGACGTCGGTGAGCTCTGTGGACAATCCGGCGACGCGCTGCAGCGAACTGCGTTCGTCGAGCTGGAGTTCGCCGATCGTCGGCGCGTCGCGCTGATCGTTGCCGGCCTTGTTGTTTTCGGTCATGAGATCACCATGGTGACACTCGGGTAGGTGTGGTGCATACCGATTTTAGAGCCATCCCTCGTTGAGCACTCCGGCGCCGACGAGTACCGACGGGCCGCGCAGCGTTGTGTTCTCGTCATCGACCGTCACCGTGATCTGACCCCCGGGAACGTTGACGAGTACCGTCCCCTCGGACCTTCCCATGAACCGCAGAGCAGCGGCGCCGGCGGCGACGACTCCGGTACCGCAGCTGCGGGTTTCACCGACTCCGCGTTCATGGACCCGCATCGTGATCTCGGCGTCCGCAGCGCCTGCCGACAACGGTGCGGTGATCAGCTCGATGTTCACACCATGGGGAAAGACTGTGTTGTCGAACGTGATCGACCCGCACAGATCGATGTCCGCCAGATCCTGCGGCTTCAACCCGTCGACCACGCACGCCAGATGGGGATTGCCGACATCCACCGACACCCCGGCGTACCGCCGGCCGTCGATCTGGGCTTTGCTGTCGACGCCGAGACGGGCTGGGCCCATGTTCACGGTGACGTCGGCCGACGAACCCGTCACAGCGTGCACCGTCACCGGCCGCGCACCCGCGCGCGACCCGACGGTGAAGGAGCGTTCGGACACGAGCTCGTGCGCGGCAAGGAAATGCGCGAACACCCGGACACCGTTGCCACACATCTCCGCGATCGAGCCGTCGCCGTTGCGGTAGTCCATGAACCAATCGTCGTCGGCTATGCCGGCGCCGAGCGCTGTGAGCACACCCGCGTCGCGGAGTGCCCCGGCTGTGGCGACCCGGAGGACCCCGTCCGCCCCGATGCCACGGTGACGATCACACAGCGCCGAGACGAACTCCGGGGTGAGGTCCAACTGCACGCCGGGGTCGGGCAACAGCACAAAATCGTTCTGTGTGCCGTGCCCTTTGACGAAGTCGACGCGTGCGAACATTGTGTCAACGATACGCGCCCGACCTCCTCATCTGCCTGCCGCGCGCAGCGCCTGACCCGTGAGGTCCGGCGACGAGGCGTCGAGCCAGTGGATGCGAGGGTCACGGCGAAACCAGGACCGTTGCCTGCGTACGTAACGCCGCGTACCGATGAAGGTCAGCTCCTGCGCGCGGGCCACGTCGTATTCGCCGTCGATGGCGGCCATGACCTGTGCGTATCCGATGGCGCGAGCCGCGGTGACACCGTCCCGGAGGCCGGCCGACAGCAGTGTCTCCACCTCGTCGACGAAGCCCGATCCGAACATCGCACTCGTGCGTCGCTCGATCCGCTCGTCGAGCTCTGCGGTGTCGCGATCGAGTGCGATCACCGTCGTGTCCCACCTGGGGTCACCGATCGTCGGAGCCGACGCGGCGAAGGGCTGACCCGTCAGCTCCACCACTTCCAACGCCCGGACGATCCGGCGACCATCGGTGTCCAGGATCTGCCGGGCGGCTTCCGGATCCACCTGCGCCAGCCGGTCATGCATCGCCCGTGTTCCGATTCGCGCCAGTTCGTCTTCGTGGCGCCGTCGGACGGCCGGATCAGTGGCCGGGAAGTTCCAGTCGTCGAGGAGTGCCTGGATGTACATCATCGATCCACCCACCACCACCGGTGTTCGCCCCTGCGCCAGGAGACGCTCGATGTCCTCGCGGGCGGCCTGCTGGTACCTGGCGACGGTCGCCGTCTCGGTGACGTCGAGGACGTCGATCTGATGATGAGTGATCCCGCGACGCTCGTGCACGGGAACCTTGGCCGTACCGATGTCCATCCCCCGGTACTGCTGCATCGCGTCGACGTTCACGATGTCCCCGCCCAGCTCGACCGCCAGATCGAGCGCGAGGTCGGACTTGCCACTGGCCGTGGGCCCGATCACCGCGATGGGCTTCGTCCCGGCGGTCACGTGTTCCACCAGGCCACCGTGTAACCCACACCGAATGGCGCCCCCGCGTAGCGGACCTCGGACGCCAGAGATGGTCCGGCAAAGGCTCCAGATGCCACCTGCCACGCTGCCCTGCCCTCGACGCCGAACTCGGCACACCGCGATTCGTCGAGCCCCGAGATCGTGTTGTGGTCGGCCGCTGCGAGCGCGCCGTCGATCATGTCCTGGAACTCGACCGCACCGCGCTTCAGCCCACCGGGCGACTTCTCGGTGATCGTTGTTGCACCGTCGGCCACCACGAGCAGACCGACAGGCTCCGGGGCCGACGCGAGCCGCGACCTTAGGTCGGACCCTTGCCGTAGACACGACTGCGCGGGCGCAGCCGGGTCCACGACCTCCACCGTGAGCGCAACATGTGGAGCCGTCCGGGACCGGAGCCATCCCCCGATCAACACTGTGGTGGGCATGCCGGCATCAGTCGGCTCATCAGAACCCGGGACCAATTCCACTGCCACATCGACACCGAAACCCGCCAGGGTTCCCCGCGCAGACATCTCACGTCGAGGGTCTCCGGCACCGACAAGTACCCAGCGACTGCACATTTCGGCGAGTTGTCCACAGACGTCGAATGCCGCGGCCCGCACCGGTGCGACCTCCGAGAGCGCCGGCCCGGACAGTTCTGGCACCAATACCGGCGCGCCCGGGACAAATGCAGCGGCAACCAACACCTGCGCCACGCTAGCCGACGCGCGTGAACCCAGAATGCGCCCGACCGGCCGATTGTCCACGAGTGTCCACACACAAGCCGGTGACCTGCTTCAATGATAGAGGCGGTGCGCCGCCACCCGGGTGTGGAGACCGTTCACCGCCGGTAGACAAACGCAACTGGCAGCCGTGTCGCGCGGCAGGAACTAGGTACTGAGATGACCGAGCAGCACACGCCCGCACCGGCCGCACCAGAGACACCGGCGCCCGCCCCGGGACCCAAGCCTGGTCCCCGGCCCGGCCCGCGACCGGGCCCGCGCCCCGGTCAGCACCCCCCGGCAAAGGTCCACCCCGCACCTGCGGAGGTGATACGTCCCGCGTCGGATCCCTCGAAGTTCGGGCGTATCGACGATGACGGCGCCGTGTGGCTCAAGACCTCCGAGGGCGAACACCAGATCGCCTCATGGCAGGCGGGCACAGCCGCCGAAGGCCTGGCGCACTTCGGTCGGCGATTCGACGACCTCGTGGTCGAGGTCGAGTTGCTTGAGGAACGCCTTGACGCCGGTACCGGCGATCCCCGCAAGACCAAGACCGCAGCGGCCACACTACTCGACACGTTGCCCACGGCAGCGGTCATCGGAGATGTCGATGCCGTCGCATCGCGACTGAAGCTGATCATCGACGGCGCGGACGGCGCCGCCGAAAAGGTCAAACACGACCGGGACGAAGCCCGTGCAAAGGCCGTCGCCCGCAAAGAAGAGCTCGCCGCCGAAGCAGAGCAGATCGGGTCGGAGTCGACCCAATGGAAAGTCGCCGGCGACCGCATGCGGGTCATCCTCGAAGAGTGGAAGACCATCAAAGGCGTCGACCGCAAGACCGACGACCAGCTGTGGAAGCGCTACTCCAAGGCCCGTGACACCTTCAACCGCCGTCGCGGTGCACATTTCGCCGAGATGGACCGCGAACGCGCCGGCGCCCGTTCACGCAAGGAAGAGCTGATCGTCGAGGCCGAGGCCTTGTCGTCGTCGACCGAATGGGCCGACACCGCAGCGAAGTTCCGCGACCTGCTGACCCAGTGGAAGGCCGCCGGGCGCGCACCACGCGACCAGGACGACGCATTGTGGGCGCGGTTCAAGGCCGCCCAGGATGTCTTCTTCAGCGCCCGCAACGCCGCGTCGTCACAACGCGATGCCGAGTTCGAGACCAACGCGAAGGCAAAGCTCGAACTACTTGCGCGGGCCGAGAAGTCCATCGATCCGCAAGCTGATCTCGAGGCGGCTCGTCGCGAGTTCCGCACCATCCGGGACCAGTGGGACGAGATCGGCAAGGTCCCGCGCGAACAGATGCACTCCCTCGAGGCACGGATCAAGGCTGTGGAGAAGCGGATTCGCGACGCCGAGTCCGCTCAGTGGCAGCGCACCGATCCCGCGGTGAAGGCGCGTGCACAGCAGTTCGCCGACCGCGTGGCCCAGCTCGAGGATCAGGCTGCCAAGGCGGAAGCCAACGGCAAGAGCAAGGATGCGCGCAAACTACGCGAACAGGCCGAACAGTGGCGCGAATGGGCGCGTGCAGCCGAAGGCGCCATCGGGGACTGACGTCGACCTGGCATCCTCACGGATGCCGGCGGGCCGGACGATGTCGGCGGGCCGGCGGCTTGCTAGAGGTCTTCGCCCTCGGAGCGACGGCTTTCACGCCGGCGTTCGGACGTTCGCCGCTGTAGCGCGAGCGCCCGCTCTTCCTCGGCTGCGGCCTCGTTGCGACGCTGCGCCTCGAGAGCCAATTGGTAGTTGGTGCGGGCCCACACCACACGCGACCAGTGGAAGGTGATCACGAACATCGCCAGCCATCCGATGATCAAGCCGATGCCGACGCCGCTGGGCGGCTCCTCTCCGGACACTCCCGGAGTGTTGCGCGACCACCACGCCAACAAACCCGCGAAACAGGACACCGCACTGCCGCACAGGGCAATCCAGGCGAAGACCCATCGACGGGTGAGCAGTGCGAGCGCCGAGAAACCGATCCCGAAGACCAGCTGCAGGACCACGAACACGCGCGAGGTGATGGTCACCCGCTCGGCCGCCGCGTCCGAGCTGAACGTGATCACGTCGATGCCGGTCACGGACCCGGTGTGGGGCAGGACGAAGGACAGAATCGCCACCAGCACCGCAACCGCCACCACCACGGCGCGGGCCCCGGGGTCGATCTCGCCGGCGACCTTGCGTTCGGCCTTGCGCAGATCGCCCTTGAACTGATCGAAACCCGCTGGGTCCGGTCCGTTGTTCTTCTCGGTCATCAGAGCTCGCATCCTGCGCCACAGGCAGATTCAACCGGCGCTTCGTCAGGCTTCCCGATCGGCGGCAGACCGAGTCCGACTCCGATCGGCGGGGTTTGGGGGGTGGTACCGGCCGCGTGCGCGTCGCCGGCCCTGGTGCGCCGATGGCCGCGGATACCATCATCGGCCAGCAGATAGTGCGGTGCCGCACCGGTCACGACCGCGTCCACCAGATCGCCCGGGCGGATGGCGTCGCCATCGCTGGCGAAGTGGACGAGCCGGCCGTCGCGCGCACGGCCGGTCATCCGGCCCTGATCTTTTCGGCCGTCGGCGGTCACCAGGACCTCCACCGGCGCGCCGATGAGCTTCTGGTTCTCCTCCAGGCAGATCCGGTCCTGCAGGTCGGTCAGCCGCATATAGCGCTCACTCACAACATGTTTGGGTACCTGGTCGGCCATGTCGGCCGCCGGTGTCCCCGGCCTGGGCGAATACTGGAAGGTGTACGCGCTGGTGAATCTGGCCGCGGCGACCACGTCGAGGGTCGCCTGGAAATCCTCTTCGGTCTCACCGGGGAATCCGACGATGATGTCGGTGGTGATGGATGCGTGCGGCATCGCCGCCCGCACCCGCTCGATGATTCCGAGGAACTTTGTGCTGCGGTAGCTGCGGCGCATCGCCTTGAGGATCCGGTCAGAACCCGACTGCAACGGCATGTGCAGTTGGGGACAGACGTTCGGGGTCTGCGCCATCGCCTCGATCACGTCGTCGGTGAATTCTGCGGGGTGCGGCGACGTGAACCGCACACGTTCGAGACCCTCGATGTCACCGCAGGCACGCAGCAGCGCGGCGAATGCTCCCCGATCACGTCCCAGATCCGGATCGGCGAACGACATCCCGTAGGCGTTCACGTTCTGGCCGAGCAAGGTGACCTCGACAACCCCTTCGTTCACCAGCGCCTGCACCTCGGCGAGGACGTCTCCGGGCCGGCGATCGACCTCTTTGCCGCGAAGAGCCGGCACGATGCAAAACGTGCAGGTGTTGTTGCAACCGACCGAGATCGACACCCACCCCGCATACGCGGACTCGCGTTTGGCGGGCAACGTGGACGGAAAGGCCTCCAGTGCATCGATGATCTCGACCTGGGCCTGCGCATTGTGGCGAGCGCGTTCGAGCAGCACCGGCAGAGATCCGAGGTTGTGTGTTCCGAACACGACGTCGACCCACGGGGCCTTCTCCAGGACGGTGCCGCGATCCTTCTGGGCAAGACAGCCGCCGACAGCGATCTGCATTCCGGGACGACTCGCCTTGACCGGTGCCAGATGCGAGAGGTTGCCGTACAGCTTGTTGTCGGCGTTCTCCCGGACGGCGCAGGTGTTGAAGACCACCAGGTCGGCATCGCCATCGTCGGATGCGCGGACATAACCGGCCTCTTCGAGGAGACCGGAAATACGCTCGGAGTCGTGGACATTCATCTGACAGCCGTAGGTGCGGACCTGGTAGGAGCGCCCCATGGTGTCGGGGTGCCCGGTCTGCGGATCCGTCATCGAGATTGTCACTCCTACCAGGGTACTTGGCCCATCAGACCAGGTGAAATTGGCGGCTGAGCTGCGGCGATCCGCCCCTCCAGCCGGCGATGTTCCCGGTCCCCCGCTGCTCGCCGACACCGGCACCTTAAGGTCGACAGTTATGACAGCACCTCGAGCGGGCTCGTCCGCGCCTCATCCCGACGGGCCGGCCGCCACACAGACCGCCCCACCGATGATCGCTCTGCGCGACGTGCAGAAGCACTTCGGCGACCTCCACGTGCTCAAGGACATCGACCTCGAGGTGCCCGCCGGTCAGGTCGTGGTCATCCTCGGTCCGTCGGGATCGGGCAAGTCCACCCTGTGCCGCACGATCAACCGGCTCGAGCCGATCGACAGCGGCGAGATTCGTATCGACGGCAAGTTGTTGCCCGCCGAAGGCAAGGCGCTCGCCGCCCTGCGCGCCGACGTCGGAATGGTCTTCCAGTCGTTCAATCTGTTCGCGCACAAAACAATTCTCGACAATGTGACGCTGGCACCGATCAAGGTGCGTGGCAAGGACAAGGCTGCGGCGAACAAGCGCGGGATGGAATTGCTGGAGCGAGTCGGCATCGCGAGCCAGAAGGACAAGTACCCGGCGCAACTCTCCGGCGGGCAGCAGCAACGCGTTGCCATCGCACGATCACTGGCGATGGATCCCAAGGTCATGTTGTTCGACGAGCCGACATCCGCTCTGGACCCGGAAATGGTCAACGAAGTCCTCGACGTGATGGTCTCACTCGCAAAAGAGGGCATGACGATGCTGGTCGTCACCCACGAGATGGGGTTTGCCCGCAAGGCGGCCGACCGAGTGGTCTTCATGGCCGATGGCGCCATCGTGGAGGACACCGATCCCGAGTCGTTCTTCACCCGGCCCGAGTCCGGGCGCGCCCGTGACTTCCTCGGCAAGATCCTCGGCCATTGAAGACGGCGCCAACGAGGAAGCGCACCATGCGTGAGAACTCGAAACACTGGATCCTGCTACCGGCCCTGGCCATCGTGGTGCTCTGCACAGCACTCACCGCATGCGGTAACACCAGCCCGCGCAACCTCATGGAATCGATCGAGAGCGGCTCGGTCATCCTCGGCACCAAGTTCGATCAGCCCGGCCTGGGTCTGCGACACCCCGACAAGTCGTTCACCGGATTCGATGTCGCGGTGTCCGAGTACGTGGTCAACACCATCGCGCAGACCAACGGGTGGAAGAAGCCGAAGATCACATGGCGGGAAACCCCATCGGCGCAACGCGAGACGCTCATCGACAACGGTGAGGTCGACATGATCGCCGCCACCTACTCGATCAACGCGGCCCGTTCGAAGAAGGTGAGTTTCGCCGGTCCTTATCTGATCAACTACCAGGGGCTGCTGGTCCGCGAGGACGACGACAGCATCACCACGCTGACGGATCTGAACAAAGGCAAGAAGCTGTGTTCGGTGACAGGCTCCACCTCGGCCCAGAACGTGAAGAACCAGTTGCCGAAAATCCAGCTGCAGGAGTACGACTCGTACTCGTCCTGTGTTGAGGCTCTGCGCCGCAACAAGGTTGACGCCCTCACCACCGACGAGGCCATCCTCGCTGGGTTCTCCGACTTCTTCCCCGATGAGTTCAAGATCGTCGACATGACGTACCCCAAGGACGCATGTGTGACCTCGAGCGGGAAGAAATCGCTCAAGAAGGCCGGCACCCCGTTCTCGACCGAGCGATATGGCATCGGGATGCCCAAGGACTATCCCGAATCCGTGACGGCGGTGAACGAGGCACTCAGGTCGATGCTGGCAAAGCCTGCCGACGGCGGCGAGTCGGCCTGGGAGATCGCCTTGCGCGACGAGATCGGCGACAGCGAAGTCGATTCGATGATCGAGCGTGCGCAGGGTCCCGATTCCAAGTACCAGTTCACCCCGGTGCCAGGAGACCTCGGCTTCCTCGAGTCGACATCCACCCCATGCCCGGCGGAACTGTCATGAGTGAACTCTGGTCCGACATCGGACCGCAGCTGTGGCCTGCCTACTGGGTCACGCTCAAACTCACCTTCTACTCGGCCATCGGATCCCTCATCTGGGGCACCGTTCTGGCCGGCATGCGGGTCTCTCCTGTCCCCGTCATGCGTGTGTTCGGAACCTGGTACGTCAATATCGTCCGGAACACTCCGCTGACGCTCATCGTCATCTTTGCCTCGGTCGGCCTGTACCAAAACCTCGGGCTGAAGCTGGCTCAGGAGAACGACGAGTTCATCACCAACAACAATTTCTGGCTCGCCGTCCTGGCCTTTGTGCTCTACACGTCCACGTTCGTTTGCGAGACGCTGCGTTCGGGGTTCAACACCGTGCCACTCGGACAAGCCGAAGCGGCTCGCTCGCTCGGCCTGCCGTTCAGCAAGGTGTTCGGGATCATCGTGCTTCCCCAAGCGGTCAGATCGGTGATCGGTCCGATGGGCAGCGTGCTGATCGCACTGACCAAGAACACCACGATCGCTTCGGCGATCGGTGTGGCCGAGGCCTCGCTGCTGATGAAAGAACAGATCGAGAACCACGCCGATCAGGTGGTGGGGATCTTCGTCATCATCGCCATCGGGTTCATGGTGATCACCCTCACCGAGGGATATGTCTTCGGTTTCCTCGCAAAGCGTCTGGCGGTCAAGCGATGAGCAGTGCAACAGTTCTCTACGACGCTCCGGGGCCCAGGGCACGGCGTCGCAATCAGCTCATCGCTGTCGGATTCGCGGTGGTGCTACTCGCCATCGCGATCTACGTGGTCGTGGCACTGGCCGGCAACGGGCAGCTGACGAGCGAGAAGTGGAAGCCGTTTCTGGAACCGGACACGTGGACCACCTACCTGCTGCCCGGTTTGTGGGGAACACTCTCCGCCGCGGTTCTGTCGATCGTGTTGGCTCTACTGCTCGGCGCGGTTCTCGGCATCGGCCGATTGTCCGACCACCGAGCGATTCGCGGACTCAGCGGAGCGGTGGTCGAGTTCTTCCGGGCCATACCCGTGCTCATCCTGATGATCTTCGCCTACTACCTGTTTGCCGAATACGCCGTCTTCCCAGCCGAGGACCTGGCCTTCGCTGCCGTGGTGACCGGACTGACGTTGTACAACGGCTCTGTCATCGCAGAGATCCTGCGGGCAGGCATCACATCGCTACCGAGCGGCCAGCTCGAGGCGGCGAACTCACTCGGCCTCCGCAAATCACAGACCATGCGACTGGTGTTGCTCCCGCAGGCGGTGACTGCCATGTTGCCTGCACTGATATCGCAGATGGTCATCGCTCTGAAGGACAGTGCACTCGGATACGCGATCGGTTATGTCGAGGTGGTTCGGTCCGGCATCCAGTCGGCATCGTTCTACGGCAACTATCTACCGGCCCTCGTGGTGGTCGCCGCCGTGATGATCCTGCTGAACTTCGGGCTCTCCACGTTGGCCACCGTCATCGAGCGGAGACTGAGGGAAGGCAAGAATCGCGGACCGGTCGCAGATGTGAAAGTGGACGAACAGGCCGCTGCTATCTGATCTTCACTCGGCAGTGAGCTGGTTCAGTTCCTCGTTCACCAGACTCATGGCCAGAGACGGCGCGTACCCACGTCTGGCCAGCATCGCTACCAGTCGCCGAACGTGTTTGTCCCGCAGGGCCCGGTCAGCGATGTCTTCGGCTGTCAGGCGAGACATTTTGCGGCGCAACAGATCTGCTGCCCGTTCGCGTTCGGCGTCGTCGTCGATCTGATCGAGTGCGTGCTCGATCACGGTGTCGGCGACGCCCTTCTGCCGGAGCTCGTGCCGTAGAGCAGTGCGTCCCTTGCCGCTGTGGCGGTGTCGGGAATGCACCCATTGCTCGGCGAAATCGACGTCGTCGAGCAGACCGGCCGCGGCGAGCCTAGTCATCACCGATTCGATCTCGGTAGGCGCAAAATCTTTGTCGTGCAATCGTTTGCGCAGTTCTGCCTGACTCCGTGCGCGGACGCCGAGTAACCGCAATGCGGCGTCATAAGCCGATGCGGTGGTAGCGGCGCGGTCGCCGAAACTCTCCGGAGCAGGCTGCGTCGCAGGCGGATCGGCCGGGACAGCACTGCGGGAGAGGATGTCTGCGATCGCGGACCGCAGCTCGGCGGTGCTCTCGTGGACGTCCTCTCCCGCAGGCCTGTTCACCTGAATCGGCGTCCTAGAACTCGACCGGTGCCGGCGCGACGGCGTCCTCGGTCAGGACAGCGCCGATCCCGAGCTTTTCCTTGATCTTCTTCTCGATCTCGTCACGCACCTCGGTGTTTTCGAGCAAGAACTTACGAGCGTTCTCCTTGCCCTGGCCCAGCTGTTCACCTTCATAGGTGAACCAGGAACCGGACTTGCGGACAAAGCCGTGCAACACGCCCATGTCGATGAGCGAACCCTCTTTGCTGATGCCATGGCCGTACAGGATGTCGAACTCGGCCTGCTTGAACGGAGGGGCAACCTTGTTCTTGACGACCTTGACGCGAGTGCGGTTACCGACTGCCTCGGTACCGTCCTTGAGGGTCTCGATCCGGCGCACATCCAGACGGACCGATGCGTAGAACTTCAGCGCCTTACCACCGGTGGTGGTCTCGGGAGACCCGAACATCACGCCGATCTTCTCGCGCAGCTGGTTGATGAAGATCGCGGTGGTGCCCGAATTGCTCATGGCACCGGTCATTTTCCGCAGTGCCTGGCTCATCAACCGCGCCTGCAGACCGACGTGGCTGTCGCCCATCTCGCCCTCGATCTCCGCACGCGGCACGAGCGCCGCGACCGAGTCGATGACAAGGATGTCGAGAGCGCCCGACCGGATCAACATGTCAGCGATCTCGAGTGCCTGCTCACCGGTGTCCGGCTGTGACACCAGCAACGCGTCGGTGTCGACTCCCAGCCGCTGCGCGTAGTCCGGGTCGAGGGCGTGCTCGGCGTCGATGAACGCCGCGATGCCACCGGCGGCCTGTGCATTGGCGACCGCGTGCAGCGCAACGGTGGTCTTACCCGACGATTCCGGCCCGTAGATCTCGACGACGCGGCCTCGCGGGAGACCTCCGATGCCGAGTGCGACATCAAGCGCGATCGAGCCGGTCGGGATGGTGGCGATCGGCTGGCGGGCGTTCTCGCCGAGACGCATCACCGAGCCCTTGCCGTAGTTCTTGTCGATCTGGGCCAATGCCAGGTCGAGGGCCTTTTCGCGGTCTGGTTGGGCTGCCATGGTTTCCCCTAGTGTTTGCGCCGAGTTGTCGGCGGTGGTGGTGCCGCCGGTCTGGCGGGATCGGGCTTTCTTTCGCGTATTCGGCATCTCTTTGCGCACTGACGTCACGCTAGATCAGCCCTCTGACAATCCCGGATCTCGACGTTCCCGTCCTCGCGTCGAACACCACCCACTCTAGGCGAACGCTTGTTCGAGTCAACCACCCGGACATCCGACACGCCGGGGCAGATGAAGTACTGCTACCAGCGTTCCCGCGGGACGTCGAAGTCCCGGCACAGCGCTGTCCACACATCTCTGGGATCGATGCCGGCATCAAGCGCTTCGGCAGCCGTCCGGCCACCGAGGTCGGTGAGGACGTGGTCGACAAGCATCGAATTCGCAGTGGTGGACCCGAACTCGGTGCTGATGAGTTCGGAGAATTCGGTCAATCGCACGTGACCGAGCGTAGCGAAACCTTCAGGACCGCGCTGCACCGACACATACCGCGACCGGGTCGACAACGTCGACACCGGTCCGGGCGCCGCGTCGGGCGGCGTCGGTGAATGACTTGTTGTCCAGCACCTTTCGGCACGCCGCGGCCAACGACTCGACGGTGGTGGGCCTGACCACCGCGGCACTGCCCCATCGGCGGGCACGCTGGGCCAGTTCCCACTGATCTCCGCCGCCGGGAACGAGCACCTGAGGTACGCCGGCCAGCATGGACTTCGCCAGCATTCCGTGTCCTCCACCGCAGATGACGAGCGATGCGTCGTGGAGGAGCTCGTCTTGCCTGCCGTGTCCGGCCACAGCCCACGACGGTAGATCACCTACCTCGGGATCGAGCCCCGAGACCACCGCCCGCACCGGGCGTCCCAGTACGCGCGGGTCGAGAGCAGCCAGCGCCGCCTCCACCAGACCTGCCGAACCGGTCACCGCGGTGGACGGCGCGATGACAACCAACGGGGCGTCACCGGGGGGACGTGCGAAGACGGCGTCGGTGGGTTCCCACAGCAGGGGGCCGACCACCTCGGCTCCGTCGGGCCAGTCCGGGCGGGGCACCTCCAGCGCCGGAAGGGTGGCGATCAGCCGCGCTCCCGGATGCGGCTGCGCGGGATCGAGCCCGATGCCCACCCGGGCGGCCGCACGCTGTTGTTGTCCCACTCGAATGGATCGGCCGGTAGCCGCGCGCATCAGCGCATCACGCACCCTGCCGGACAGGCCAGTGCCAGGTTCCAGGCCACTGCCGACAGGGGGAAGCCCCACCGAGGGTTGGTACAGCGGATGGGGAGACAGTTCCACCCATGGGGCACCGATCGTCTCGGCGGCCCAGCCGCCACACACGGTGATGACATCGCCGACCACCAGATCGGGTTCCAGTTCAGCGAGCACCGGCGCCAGTTGCAGGCTCATCCGCGCCGCGCGTGCACTGAGTTTGTCACCCGCATCGGTGTCGTCGTCAGCAGCCGACGCCGTCAGACCCGGGAGCTCTCGGACGTCGAGGCCGCGAGCGGTTGCCTTCTCGATCCACTGCGAACCCGTGTACACCACCGCTTCGATGTTGTTGTCCTGCAACAACTCCGCCAGCGCGAACATCGGAAAGGCATGACCGGCGTCTGAGCCTGCCACCAGAGCTGCCCGCACGCGTGTCCCCCGTACCGCCGATCACGAACCGATCTTGGTCGAACTCTTGTCAGAAGCTGCCCACTTGATCACCGCGACGATCCCGATCACGACGAGCCCGATCACGAGCACCGTGAGCAGACCCTTCACCACGGCCATGATCAGCCCGAAGGCCAGCCACACCACAAGTATCGCTAGAAGAACTTTCCACCACATGACATCTCCTGTCGTCCGAGTGACCTCAACGGTGCCAGTGCTCGGTTCCGATGTCAGTCGAAAACGACCAAGATGGGGGGAAGTTCAGGGACTACCCTGACCCCGGAGACGTCAGTTGGCTTGCGGCTTCTCGATGTTCGTCTTCGCCTGGTCGACGGCCGGCGTCGTGGCCGAGTCGCCCGCGGCCAGTGATTCGCCCGCCATGGACGCGCGGATCTGCTCGAGTCGTGAGTGTCCTGCCATCTGCACGCTGGCCTGCTGCACTTCGAGCATCCGGCCCTGAACCGAATTGCGCGACAACTCGGCCGATCCCAGTGCATTCGCGTAGCGTCGCTCGATCTTGTCCCGCACCTGGTCGAGGCTCGGCGTGTTGCCGGGGGCGGAGAGTTCACTCATCTGGTTGAGCGATGCCGAGACCTGCTCTTGCATCTTGGCCTGCTCGAGCTGACTGAGCAGCTTGGTGCGCTCAGAGAGTTTCTGCTGCAGCGTCATCGAGTTCTGTTCCACCGCGCGCTTGGCCTGTTCGGCCGCCTGCAGCGACTGGTCGTGCAGCGCCTTGAGGTCCTCGACGCTCTGTTCCGCGGTGACCAGCTGGGCAGCGAAAGCCTCTGCGGCGTTGGTGTATTCGGTCGCCTTGGCGGCGTCGCCGGAGGCGGCGGCCTTGTCGGCCAGCGTCAACGCCTGACGGGTGTTGGCCTGCAGACGTTCGATGTCCTCGAGCTGACGGTTCAGCTTCATCTCCAACTGGCGCTGGTTGCCGATGACCGCCGCAGCCTGCTGCGACAACGCCTGGTGCTGACGCTGCGCGTCCTCGATCGCCTGCTGGATCTGAATCTTCGGGTCGGCGTTCTCGTCGATCTTGGCGTTGCCGAACGCCATCAGGTACTTCCACGCCTTCACGAATGGGTTAGCCATTGCCCCGCCTTGTCTTGAAGTCCGAATCCGAGCAGTCTCGATCTAATCTATCGTCTGGCCCGGCCCGGTGGCACAAGACATCGATCACGCAGCCGCCAGAGCCGATGCCGGCTGCGGGATGACCACCTTGGTCTCGGTGGCGATCGTCGTGTGCGTGGGCGGGGTCGTGGGCTGGTCGTGGCCGGTGCGGAGGGTATCGCGGACATCGAGCAACACATCGGCGATCTCCACTTCCAGCGCATCGCAGATGGCGGCGAGCAGTTCGCTCGACGCTTCCTTCTGGCCGCGTTCGACTTCCGACAGATAACCCAGGCTGACCCGGGCACTGGTTGATACCTCACGCAACGTACGGCCTTGATCCATCCGGACCCGCCGTAGGCTGCCACCGAGTGCTTCCCGCAGGAGCAGTGCCATATGAGTCCTCCTCAACACGTCAGTCAGTCCAACGCCGCACGGGCCGAATCCGTTCCCGAACCGCCGAGCGCTGTGCAGCAGATCCTCCCGAGCGCTTCGTCCGTCGACCGTGTGGTCGAGACTAGACGAAGATCCCGCCGATCGCCGCGTAGCGACACCGGTAGAACTCCGATGCCGAACGAGCCATTCCCACCCGGCCACATCGACGATCGGCCAAGCTCCGCGGTGATCAGCGAGATGCACCCATCCGCCGGCTCGACGACGAACCTGCGGTTCACCTACCGGTTCGGTCGGTTCGGCGCGCGGCAGCTGCGTCACGACGACGCTGTGCCCGCTTCGCCAGCGCCTGCCAGACATAGTCGACCCCGGTGACGACGGTCGCCACCAGCGCGGCAGCCATGACGGCGATCGCCAGCCAGTGCAGCGGCCCGGGCAGCGGCAGGATGAACAGTCCGATCGCGATGGCTTGGAGCAGCGTCTTGAGCTTTCCGCCCCGGCTCGCCGGGATCACGCCATGTTGCAGCACCCAGAAACGGAGCACGGTGATGCCCAGTTCCCTGGCGAGGATGACGATGGTGACCCACCACGGGAGCTCACCCAGCACAGACAACCCGATCAGTGCCGAACCGATCAGCGCCTTGTCCGCGATCGGGTCGGCCAGCTTGCCGAAGTCCGTGATCAGGCCCCGTTGACGGGCGATACGACCGTCGTAGTGATCCGTCACGGCGGCGAGGGCGAACACGCCCCACGCCATCGTCCGCCACCACGGGTTGTCGCCGTCGTCGATGAACAGGACCACGACGAATACGGGGACGAGAACGATACGGAACATCGTCAGCACATTGGCAAGGTTCAACACGGGCACATCAGTGCTGACCGGATCGGAGATCGGGTCGGGCTCCGGCTCGTTCACCTGCCGTCGTAAACGATCAGCCACGGGCTGCACCTGGTTCCGGTGATAAGAATTGCCCAATGCCCACGACCACAGGATAGGCGGAGGCCCCGCCACCCAGGGCCGTGGGTATCGGCCCGGTCCGGACGGCGGCCCACCGGCCCCGGTGTGCCCGCGTATTACTGTTCATTCATGGCACCTCACGACAGCTCGGCACACGAGCATGCCGCGACATCTGGACCGGCCGACCTGGCCGGTCACCACGATTCCCCCGTTTCGCGAGGCGACGTGAGCGTGCGCCGTGCCCGCACATCTGACGTACCCCGTATCAAGGAACTCATCGATCAGTACGCCGGACGGATTCTGCTCGAGAAGAATCTCGTGACCCTTTATGAGGCCGTCCAGGAGTTCTGGGTCGCCGAGATCGATGGCACGGTTGTCGGCTGCGGCGCACTCCACGTCTTGTGGGCAGACCTCGGTGAGGTCCGCACGGTCGCGGTCGACAAGTCCTACGCGGGGCGCGGGATCGGCCATCAGATCGTCAGCCGACTGATGGGTATGGCCCGCGAGTTGCAGCTTTCCCGGGTGTTCGTCCTCACCTTCGAGACCAGCTTCTTCGCCAAACACGGCTTCTCCGAGATCGCGGGCACACCGGTGACCGCCGAGGTGTACGAGGAGATGTGCCGTTCCTACGACGCCGGCGTCGCGGAGTTCCTGGACCTCAGTTACGTAAAACCCAACACACTCGGCAACACCCGAATGCTCGCCAACCTCTGAAAGGTCGAACCATGCCGCTGTTCAGCGTCGAATACACCTACCCCGTAGAGTTCGCCGACGGGCGCGACACCACTCGGCCCGACCACCGCGCCTGGCTGTCCAAGCTGAACAGCGAAGGTGTTGTGCGGATGGCCGGGCCGTACGCCGATGGAAGCGGCGCGCTGATCCTGCTCGACTGCGCCGACGAGCAGGCGGCCAAGGACATCTTGGCCGCCGACCCGTTCGCGGTTGCCGGCTACGTCGGTGAGGTCCGGATCAACAAGTGGGTCAGTGTTTTTGGTCCGTTTTCTGACTGACCGCCTGTTTGTCGGCGCGCCCCTCGTCGAATCGTGTCTTCGCCAGGCTGGCGATGGTGGTGATCACCAGGGTTCCGACGATCACGCCGAGCGACAGCGGGGTCGAGATCTCCGGCACCTTGATGTGTTCGCCGCCGTTGATGAACGACAGCGTGTTCTCGTGCAGAGCGTGCAACACCAGTTTGATGCCGATGAAGCCGAGGATGAACGACAGGCCGAACGACAGGAAAACCAGCTTGTCGAGCAATCCGCCGAGCAGGAAGTACAGCTGGCGTAGACCCATCAGCGCGAAAGCGTTGGCGGTGAAGACGATGTACGGCTCCTCCGTGAGGCCGTAGATGGCCGGGATCGAATCCAGGGCGAACAGGACGTCGGTGAACCCGATGACGATCAGGACCATGAGCATCGGGGTCGCGAGGCGCTTGCCGTTCTCCTTGGTGAACAGCTTGTCGCGGTCGTAGTTGTCGGTGGTCCGCAGCGCCTTCTTCACAAAGCGCTGGATACGGCTTTCCCGCTCCTCTTCGACCTCTTCCTCGTGCCCGGATTCACGCAGCAGCTTCACCGCGGTGTAGATGAGGAATGCACCGAAGAGGTAGAAGACCCACGAGTAAGCATTGATCGCGGCCGCACCGACGGCGATGAATGCACCGCGCATCACCAGGGCCATCACGATGCCCAGGAGCAGAACCTTCTGCTGGTACTCACGCGGCACGGCGAACTTCGCCATGATGATGACAAAGACGAAGAGGTTGTCGACCGACAACGCCTTCTCCGTGATGAATCCGGCGTAGTACTCGGTGCCCGAGGTCCCACCCCATTTCCACCACACGAAGCCACCGAAGATCAGGGCGATGGAGATGTAGACGGCCGACCAGAAGCCGGATTCTTTCAACGAGGGAGCGTGTGGGGTTCTCACATGGGCGAAGAAGTCGAATATGAAGAGTCCCAGGATCACCAGACAGGTGATAATCCACACGAGTGGTGATACGTCCACGCAGCCTCCAGCAGCAGTTTCGGAAAAGTAAAGACCACTTTACCGAAGGATCGAACCGCCCACGGACACGCGAATACCGTCCCTCGCCCCGCCCATCGCGGTGCAGGTGTGGAGCAGACCCGAGGCGTGAACGGCTACGTCTGGGATTCTCCTGCAGCAGAGGATGTTCCGACGGTCACAGCGCAGATGCGCTGCGACCCCCGTGACATCACCCGGTCAGACTTTTTCGCTGGTGAGACTTTGGCAACACACAAAACGGCCACCGCCACGAAACGGGTAGGGCTAGTCGTCCGAGTCGTCCGACGTGTCACCGCCGCCGGTGATCGAGGCGATCACCCCGGCCAGGTCCTCGGGCTTGACGAGCACATCTCGTGCCTTCGAACCCTCGGAGGGTCCGACCACTCCCCTGGTCTCCATCAGATCCATCAGCCGTCCGGCCTTGGCGAATCCGACGCGCAATTTGCGTTGCAGCATGGACGTCGAGCCGAACTGACTGGACACGACCAGTTCGATCGCCTGCAGCAGGTCGTCGAGATCGCCGCCGATATCGGAGTCGATGTCCTTCTTGTCCGAGACCTTCTGCGCTGTCACACCCTCGGTGTAATCGGGTTCGCTCTGGTCCTTGGCGAAGTCGACGACGGCCTGGATCTCTTCGTCGGTGATGAACGCACCCTGCATACGGACGGGTTTGCTCGCGCCCATCGGGAGGAAGAGTCCGTCGCCCATACCGATCAGCTTCTCGGCGCCCGGTTGATCCAGGATGACCCGGGAATCGGTGAGCGACGACGTGGCGAACGCCAGCCGCGACGGGACGTTGGTCTTGATCAGGCCGGTCACCACGTCGACGGACGGTCGCTGCGTGGCCAGCACGAGGTGGATACCTGCCGCACGCGCCTTCTGGGTGATCCGGACGATGGCGTCCTCCACATCACGCGGAGCGGTCATCATCAAATCGGCGAGCTCGTCCACGATGGCGAGGATGTACGGATACGGCTTGTAGACCCGCTCCGATCCCAGCGGTGTGGAGATCTCTCCCGAACGCACCTTGCTGTTGAAGTCGTCGATGTGACGAACGCGCGAGGATTTCATGTCCTGGTAGCGCTGCTCCATCTCCTCCACGAGCCACGCGAGTGCCGCGGCAGCTTTCTTCGGCTGCGTGATGATCGGGGTGATCAGGTGCGGGATGCCCTCGTAAGGGGTGAGCTCGACCATCTTGGGGTCGATGAGGATCATCCGTACCTCGTCGGGAGTGGCCCGGGTCAACAGCGAGACCAGCATCGAGTTGACGAAGCTCGACTTACCGGAACCGGTGGAACCGGCGACGAGCAAGTGGGGCATCTTCGCGAGGTTGGCGGTGACGAAATCACCTTCGATGTCCTTACCCAGACCGATGACCAGCGGGTGCTTGTCCTTGCGCGTCGAACCGGCGGTCAGGACGTCGGCGAGCCGCACCATCTCGCGGTCGCTGTTGGGGACCTCGATCCCCACCGCGGACTTACCCGGGATGGGTGCCAGCAGCCGCACGTTGTCGGTTGCCGCAGCGTACGAGATGTTGCGCTGCAGGGCGGTGATCTTCTCCACCTTCACACCTGGTCCGAGTTCCACCTCGTACCGCGTGACCGTCGGCCCCCGGGTGAATCCTGTGACGGCCGCGTCGATCTTGAACTGCTCCAGGACCGCCGAGATGCGGTCGATCATCTCGTCGTTGGCCGCGCTGCCGAGCTTGGGCGGGTCACCCTCGATCAGGAGGCTGGCCGGCGGAAGCCGGTAGTCGCCTTCCACGGCCTTGTCCACGACCAGTGCATCGTGGCCGCTGCCGGAGTCGAGATCAGGTTCGGGCTCGGGCTCGGGCCGCACCGGTTTCGGCGCAGGTTTGGGCACCGCGCGCTTGCGGACCGGCTGGGCGCCGACCGGCGGTGTGCTCAGTGCCTCGGTCACGGCAGCAGGCACCGGCTCGTCTTCGATGATGGGTTCGGTCAGTGCCTCCCCCGCCGTCACCGCAGTGGACTGGCGTCGACGCGCCGGCCGTCGCAGAGTTTCGGTCGCCCGGGTCGCGTTGTCGTCGGGCGGGTAGTTGTCGTACGGATCGCCGAAGGCTGTGTCTGCGTAACCACCGTCTTCATCGTTGTCCACGTCCTCGTCGTCGTCCCAGTGGTCGTCGACACCGAGCCCGAGGTAGGCACGGGTGACGTCGACCAGTTCACGCACCGTGAGACCGGACAGGAGCAAGAGCCCGAAGGCCAGGCACAGCAGCAGGATCGGCACCGACAACCAGGCCGTCAGGCCGTCGGTCAGCGGACCACCTGCGGCCATTCCGAAGAATCCGCCGGCGTGCTGTCGCTCGGAGAAATCTGTGGGTGCACCGGCAAAGATGTGCCACAGCCCGACGATGGGCAACGCGATGAGCAGGCCTGCCCCGATGCGCCGAGCGCGACCCGCCGGATCGGGTCCGTGGCGCATCAGGATGAAACCGCCCACCAAGAGGACGATCGGGAGAAGTACCGCAGCCGACCCGATCAGCGCGCGAGTCGCCGAGTCCACGAATGCACCCACCGGTCCGCCCGCGCTGAACCACACCGACGCGACCACGACGATCGACAGCGCGATCATCACAAGCGCAACACCGTCGCGTCCCTGTGTGTGCGGGTGCTCAGGTCGCGGAGAGAACGATCCGTCCGCGTCCCCGCCCTCGTCCCATCCGTCGTCGGCTCCGTACACGCGCTCGTCGTAGTCGGGATCGCCACTGCGTGAGCCGGCGCGCGCCATCGCGCCGACACCCTTGGCGAGCAAACCCCACCCGGCGCCGACACCGCTGCCAACGGACTTCACCACGGACTTGCGTGGGGGGGCCGAGGCACGAGATGTTGCGCCGGAACGCGTGGTGGAGGCGCGTTTCGTCCCAGCCGACGTGCGGGTGGACGGCCGGCTCGCAGCCTTCTTCGCCGGCGTCTTGCGGCTTCCGGCGCTCGCCGACGACCCCTTCTTGGGAGAGGCCTTTCGGGGTGCAGCCTTGGTGGCACCGGCCTTCTTGGCCGGGGCGGCGCCGGAGCGCGCGGGACTACGACCCGACGCACCGGAACGACGGGCGGTGGACTTGGTTGCCATGGCTGACAGCCTAGTCGGCAACTGTCACAGCTACCTCATCTGCAACACGCGTATCGGGCTATGTGTTGAAATCGAAACGCTAGAGTCCGCGTTTGGCCGATTTGACCGCAGCGACAGCATCGGCGTCGCCGGCGTAGTCAACCAGTGTCTCGTGACGCCCGAACGCGAACATGAGCAGTTCGAGGGGATCACCGGTCACCGTGACCTGCGGTCCCCGGCCGCCGGTGGCCACTTTCTGTCCGTCGGTGGTGATCATCTCGACGGTGGCGGGCGACTTAGCGATCGCGCGCTTCCCCATCGCCTTGAGCGGCACCCGAATCGCCTTCTCGGTGGCCGGGTCGAGGTCTCTCGGTTCCCAGGGTCCGCCCGCACGCCGGACGTCCTCGTGGTGAACAAACATCTCGGTCACGTTGGCGAAGCGGTCCACCAGCTTGAGCGGCGAGTACAGCGGAGGACCCGCCGCGAACTTGGCGAGCATCGCGTCCCAGTCGTCGCGCGCGGCCT
Organism: Williamsia sp. R60; assembly: GCF_054063855.1. Classification (NCBI taxonomy): domain Bacteria; kingdom Bacillati; phylum Actinomycetota; class Actinomycetes; order Mycobacteriales; family Nocardiaceae; genus Williamsia; species Williamsia sp. R60. The sequence continues at coordinate 250,302 of NZ_JBSSGR010000004.1, read as the reverse complement.
GGTCCTGGGCCGTTTGGGTCCGGCCCGCCAAGGCCGGGACGAGGATGCCGGGCATCGCATCGAGCCGGTACTCGCGGACGATCATGTGAGCGGTCAGGTCTCGGGTGGTCCACCCTTCGCACAGCGTCGGGGCATCGGGGCCGACGCTGCGCAGGGTGGACACCAGCGCGGCGCGTTCATCTCGGGCAATGGTCATGCACACACCCTATGAGGTGCGGCGTGGTCAGTCCGCCGAAGACTCGCTGACGGTCATCACGGTCGGCACGATCATGGGGCGCCTCCGGTACTTGTCGGCGACCCAGCGACCCACCACACGACGGATAGTCTGAGCGATCCGATGAGTGTCCGTGACGCGTTCGACCGCCATCTGTGCCAGCGCCTGATCGACCAGGTCGCCCGCCTCTTTCAGCGCGGTCGGATCATCGGAGAATCCTCTTCCGGAAACCTCGGCCGGATTGATCGCCCGGCCGGTGTCGGCGTCGATCACCACGGCGATCGCGATGAAGCCGCCCTCGCCGAGCACCAAACGCTCCGAGAGCGTCGACTCCCCCACGTCTCCCACCGAGAGTCCGTCGACGTAGACGTAGCCCACAGGGACACGGCCGGAAATCTGGGCGCGACCGTCGATCAGATCCACCACCACACCGTCCTCGGCGAGGACAACGGCCTCCGGCTTGACGCCGGTGGCAACAGCCAGTGCTGCGTTGGCGCGAAGATGCCGCCACTCACCGTGCACGGGCATCACGTTGGAGGGCCGGACGGCGTTGTAAAGGTAGAGCAGCTCACCGGCCGATGCGTGACCCGACACGTGCACCTTGGCGCTCTGTTGGGTGACCACGGTCGCCCCGCGTCGCGCCAGGCCGTTGACCACCGCGAACACCGAGTTCTCGTTGCCCGGGATGAGCGAAGACGCCAAGACGACCAGGTCATCCGCGCGGATGTTGATCTGCCGATGCTCACCGCGAGCCATCCGTGACAGTGCCGACAGCGGTTCGCCCTGCGATCCGGTGGAGATCAGGACCAGCTTGTGGTCGGGAAGTGTTGCGGCCGTGTCGAGATCGACCACCACGCCATCGGGCACCCGCAGGTAGCCGAGTTCCTGGGCGATCTGCATGTTGCGAACCATCGAGCGTCCGACGAATGTCACCCGGCGTCCGTGCGTGTGGGCCACGTCGACGACCTGCTGGATGCGGTGCACATGGCTGGCGAACGAGGCGACGATCACGCGCTGACGGGCCTTGCCGATCACCTGGTCGAGCACCCCACCGATCTGGCGTTCCGGTGTGACGAACCCGGGCACCTCGGCGTTGGTCGAGTCGACGAGGAAGAGGTCGACGCCTTCGTCGCCGAGGCGGCTGAACCCGGCGAGGTCGGTGAGCCTGCCGTCCAGCGGCAGCTGGTCGAGCTTGATGTCGCCGGTGTGCAGGACAACGCCTGCACCGGTCCGGATCGCCACCGCGAGAGCATCGGGGATCGAGTGGTTGACCGCGAAATATTCGCATTCGAAAGGTCCGTGCGTGGTCTTCTCGCCCTCGACGACCTCGACCAGTTTCGGACGCTGGCGATGTTCGCGGCACTTGGCGGCGAGCAGGGCGAGAGTGAACTTCGACCCGATGACCGGGATCTGCGGACGCAGTCGCAACAGGAACGGGACCGCACCGATGTGGTCCTCGTGGCCGTGCGTGAGGATGATCGCCTCGACGTCGTCGATGCGGTCTTCGATGTACCGGAAGTCCGGGAGGATCAGGTCGACACCGGGCTGGGCGTCCTCGGGGAAGAGCACACCGCAGTCGACGATGAGCAGACGACCGTCGTACTCGAATACGGTCATGTTCCTGCCGATTTCGCCGATGCCACCGAGGGCGACGACGCGCAGGCCGCCGGCGGGCAGCCGTCGCGGTGCACCGAGTTTTTCGGTCGGATCGACCTGCTTCGACTCGGCGTTCTTTTCTGCCGCGGCCTTGCGAGCTGCACCGCCCCGGCGATCACGCGAGTTTCGTTTGGACCCAGACGAACTCGAGCCGGGTGAACCCGAGTTGCCTGACTTCGGTGCTCGCGCGGCGGCGGGCGCCGAGGTGCCGGATGCCGCGGCAGCGACGGGCTCTGGGGTGGTGACGGGTTCTTGGGCTTTGGCCACTGGGGGTTTCGACTCGTTCTTCTCTACGGGGGGTTCTGCCGGCGGTCCGGCCTTGCGAATGACTCGTCCCCGGCGACGGCCGGGCTCGTTCGTGGTCATGACAGCACCTTTGCGACGCGCAGATCGGCGATCAGGGCTTCGATCTGGGGGCCGGTGGCCGGCACCTGCGGGAGCCTCGGGTCTCCGACGTCGAGACCGAGGATGCGCAGCGCAGCCTTGACCATCGTGACGCCGCCGAGTCGGCCCATCGCATTGACGAGCGGGATCATCGACGCATTCAGTTCGCGGGCGCGAACCAGGTCGCCTTTGTTCACCGCGTCGAGCATGTCGCGCAGCCGATCGGGTACCAGGTGTCCGATGACGCTGACGTACCCCGCCGCGCCGATCGAGAGCCAGGGCAGGTTCAGCGCGTCTTCACCGGACAGGTACTGCAGCCCGGTGTCGGTCATCAGCGACGCCGCCGAGTTCAGATCGCCCTTGGCATCCTTGACAGCGACAATGTTCGGGTGGCGTGAGAGTTCGAGCAGTGTGCGGTGTTCGATCGGCACCACCGAGCGCGGCGGGATGTCGTAGAGCATCACCGGTAGGTCGGTGGCATCGGCGACCGCTGTGAAGTGTGCGAGCAAACCGGTCTGCGGAGGCCTCGAGTAGTACGGGGTCACCACGAGGAGGCCATGCGCGCCGAGCGCTGCGGCCTCTTTCGCGAACCAGACGCTCTCCCGCGTGTCGTAACTCCCGGCGCCCTGCACGATGCGGGCCCGGTCACCGACCGCGGCGAGCACGGTCTTGAGCAGATCGAGTTTCTCGGCGGGCGTCGTCGTCGGCGACTCGCCGGTGGTCCCGGAGACCACCAGCCCATCACACCCGCCGTCCACGAGCTTCACGGCGAGTTCGCCGGCCCGGTCCAGGTCGAGCTTTCCATCGACGGTGAACGGGGTAACCATGGCAACACTGACAGTCCCGAAAGGGAAGCTCTGCGGTTGCGTCTCACCGGTGGTCATGGTGGCTAAGGTTACCGGAGGCCCTGCGCCGATCCCGCATCCGCGGCGCCGCCAGAGGTCGGCCGGTCCCGGCCCGACTCTCACCCCTCCAGTACGAACGGGGACGTCGCCACCTCCGACCCATCGGAGAGCCGCCCGATCTCGAAGTCCCCGAACACCGTTGGGGCGATGTCGAGCAGCTGACGCAGGCACTCGATGGCCAGCTGACGGATCTCTACGTCGGCGTGCTCGGTGGCCCGCATACCGATGAAGTGCCGCCAGGCGCGGTAGTTGCCGGTGACGACGATCTTGGTCTCCGTGGCGTTCGTCAGGACGGCACGTGCGGCCTGACGGGCCTGCTTGCGCCGCAGGATGTTGTTGGGCACATCGGAGAACTTCTCTTCGAGTGCCGTCAGCAGTTCGGCGTAGGCTGCGCGGCTGGCATCGGTGGCCGAGACGAACAGGGCTTCGAGTTCGGCGTCGCCCCGGATCGCCGGAGGGCAGACGACATTCGAATCATGTTCGGGCACAAAGCGTTGCGACAGCTGCGAATAGGAGAAATGTCGGTGGCGGATCAGCTCGTGGGTGCACGACCGGGAGATCCCTGAGATGTAGAACGTGACCGTGGCGTGTTCGAGCAGTGACAGATGCCCGACTTCGAGGATGTGACGCAAATATCCGGCGTTGGTCGCGGTCCGCGGATTGGGCTTGTCCCAACTCTGGTAACAGGCGCGCCCGGCGAACTCGACGAGGGCTTCACCCCCGTCCGCATCTGTGGTCCACGGCACATCGGTCGGCGGGTCGAACGACGACTTCGCCACCAGTTGCACCTTCAATGGCACCAGTTCGGACACCGCATTCCTCTTTCTTCGTGTTGGAGCACCGATTGTCCCCTTCACCGCCCCGGACCCGATGGTCGGGCCGAGGACGGGTTCAGAGTTGAGCGTGCACGGCGGCGGTGAGAGGGGCTGCCAGATCGCCCCGCGAACCGACCTCGACCCTGCTGACGCCGAGCCACTGTGCCATGTCCAGCAGGTCCGCGGCCAACGCGGTGGCCACCTCCAATGGATCGGCCCGGCTCTCGCAGAACGCGCCGAGGACCAGCAACTGATCACCTGCCCGGTCGGTCTTGAGGTCCACCCGGGCCACGAGCCGCTCGCCCATCAGATACGGGAAGACGTAATAGCCGTGCACGCGCTTGGCCTCGGGAACGTAGATCTCGATCCGGTAGCGGAAATCGAACAGCCGCTCGGTACGGGGCCTGAAGAACACCAACGAATCGAACGGGCTGAGCAGGGCCGTGCGTTCGACTTTTCGCGGTAGTCGCGCGGCGGGATCGAGGAATGCCGGTTTCGCCCAGCCCTCGACCTCCACCTGCTGAACACGCCCGGCGGCGACGAGATCATCCAGTGCCTCGCGGGCCGCCTGCGGCTTGAGACGGTAGTAGTCGCGGATGTCGACCTCGGTGCCGACACCGAGCGCGGTCACCGAACCGGCGACCAATTCGCGGATTGCCTCGTCCCGGGGCACGGTGACCTCGGTGTTCTCCCCGACGATGTTCTCGGTGAGGTCGTAATACCTGGCGAAGCCGCTGCGTCGCACCGCAGCCAGCTCACCCGCAGCGAACATCACCTCGCACAGGTACTTCACGTGGCTGCGGTCCCACCACGTGCCTTTGCGTGTCCGCTTCTCGTGGCCGAGATGATCTTCGAGCATCCCGCTCGTACAGGGCCCCAACTCGGCGACCGCTTCGCGGATCTGTGTGCGCATCGCGGCGGCTTGTGGGTCACCGACTGCTTCTTTGTAGCGCCCGTGCTGGAAATCGTCCATCCGCCAACGGAAGAGCGGCCAATGCTCGATGGGAATCAGTGCGGCTTCGTGCGCCCAGTACTCGGCCAAGAGCGCGGGACGACGGGCGGTGGGTTCCCACGCGGCCTGTTCGAGGAGGCCGCGATCGTAGGAACCGAGCCGGCTGTACAGCGGCATGTAATGAGCCCGTACGGCCACGCTGACCGAGTCCATCTGGAACAGGCGGACTCGTTCCAGGACGCGCTGCAGGTGACGCCGGGTCACCGGACCCGTGGGCCGGCGGTCCGTGAAACCCTGTGCGGCGAGGGCGATTTTGCGGGCCTGCGTCGCCGACAGCGATTCGGCCCGGGCTCGTCGAACGGTTGTCACGGTGACGCCGAATACCGAAGGAATCGATAGCGGACACCGGTGGGCGATTCGAGCCAGCCTCCGTCCGATTCGAGCGCCCATCGGCGGGGATCGAGTGCAGGCGCCCAGGTGTCGGCATCAGACACCTCGAGGTCGATCTCGGTGACGTACGCCGCGTGGGCTAATTCCATTGCTGCGCTGTAGATCTCACCACCGCCCATGACAAAGACCGTGTCGTCGAGGTGGAGTCCGGCGTCGAGGGCGTCGCGCACGTTCGGGTGGGTCTGAGCCCCGTCCGCGGACCACTGAGCATTGCGGGTGACAACAAGATTGGCCCTACCCGGCAAAGGACGGAATCGAGCCGGGAGAGAATCCCAGGTACGCCGCCCCATCACCACCGGGTGCCCGCCGGTGATCTGCCGAAAGTACCGTTGGTCCTCGGGCAGATGCCACGGTATGTCGCCACCACGACCGATTGCCCCGTCGGCAGCCTGAGCCCAGATGAGTGCGATTGTCATCGGCGAACTAGACCGCCACCGGCGCCTTGATGCCCGGGTGGTAGCGGTAGTCCAGGACCTCGATATCGGAGTATTCGTAGTCGAAGATGGAGTCCCGCCGCGCCAGCGACAAGCGCGGGTAGGGATACGGGTCGCGCTGGAGCTGGGTGGTGACCTGCTCGACATGATTGTCGTAGATGTGGCAGTCGCCGCCGGTCCAGACGAACTCGCCGACACCGAGGCCCGCCTGCTCGGCCATCATGTGCGTCAGCAGCGCGTACGACGCAATGTTGAACGGCACCCCGAGAAACAGGTCAGCGCTGCGCTGATAGAGCTGGCACGAGAGTTTGCCGTCGGCGACATAGAACTGAAAGAACGCGTGGCAGGGAGGCAGAGCCATCTGCGGTATCTCGCCCACGTTCCACGCGGAGACGATGTTGCGCCGGGAGTCGGGGTCGCTGCGCAGCAGCTCGAGCGCGGCGGAGATCTGGTCGATGTGTTCGCCGGACGGGGTCGGCCAGCTGCGCCACTGCACGCCGTAAACCGGTCCGAGCTCGCCATCGGCATCGGCCCACTCGTCCCAGATGGTCACGCCGCGGTCCTGCAACCACCGCACGTTCGAATCGCCACGGAGGAACCACAGGAGCTCGTAGACGATCGACTTCAGGTGCACCCGCTTGGTGGTGATCAGCGGGAAACCCTCGGCGAGGTCGTATCGGAGCTGATGACCGAACAGGCTCCGGGTGCCGGTACCGGTGCGGTCGGCTTTGGGCGTTCCCGTGTCGAGCACAAGCCGAAGCAGGTCCTCGTACGGGGTTGGGATCTTGGCCGCGTCCGTCACGGGGTCAAGTCTAGGGTGCGTCGGACTCGGCAGCGTTTCCGCGTGTCGCCGCGGCGAACCATCCAGTCTTCGCACACCCTCGAGCAGGACGGTGGCTCAAGCGATTGTGGCCGCCAGCACTGCGCCCAGCTCGTAACACGCCTCCCGCGTGGACGGGTCGATTGCCGTGATCTCGAGCGGCGCGGCCGCAGGCTCGAGTTCCAACCCCGTGGCAAGGCGCTGAACGGAAGCCACCGCCCCCGCGGTGTCGTTGTTGCCATGCACCCACAAGCCGTACGGCTTACCGGTCACCGATCCGAGCACCGGGTAGTAGACGGTGTCGAAGAAGTGCTTCAGCGCGCCCGACATGTACCCGAAGTTGGCCGGGGTGCCGAACAGGAAGCCGTCGGCGGCCAGCACGTCGGGCACGGTGGCCGCAAGCGCCGCGACGGGCCGCACCCGCACACCGGAGATCTCCGGGTCGGCCGTGCCTTCGAGCACCTTCTCCAACAGCTCACGGGTCGGCGGCGAAGGCGTGTGGTGCACCACGAGCAATGTCCGCGCGTCAGCCATCAGCACGGCCGTCGGCGGTACTCGATTCCTTCTCTTGCGCGACAGCGCGTTTCATCATCTCGCGGGCACGGGAACGGTCACCGGCGTAGTCATAGGCCCGGGCGATGCGGTAGGTGGCGCGCCAATCGCTGGGGTCTGCTTCCCATTCGGCCTTGACCTTCGCGAACAACTCGTCCGCCGCGTCGCGTTCGATCCGGCCGGACGGGCGTCTGGGCAACGCGGAGACGTCCAGTTCGGTGCCCTCTTCTGCCATTCGTCTGGCGAGCCGCTGATGGGCGAGCCCGGCCCGCAGTGTTGCGACCACCATCCAGACACCCAGCAACGGCAGGATGAGCACTCCGATTCCGAGACCGACCCCGACGGCCTCGCCACTGGTCAACAGATCGACACCCCGCGTCCCCAGCAGAACGAAGTAGAAGCAGAGCACCAGAACCAGGGCTGCGATCGCGAGGACGATCGGCCGGGCATCTGCGCGTTTCTCACTCACCGGCGTGACTCACAGGTCCATCAACTCGTCGAGACCCACGGTGAGGCCGGGCCGAGACGCTATCTGACGGACGCCCAGCAGCACTCCGGGCGCAAACGATGTCCGGTCGATCGAGTCATGCCTGATGGTCAACGTCTCCCCCTGCGTCCCGAGGAGCACCTCCTGGTGGGCGACCAAGCCCGCCAGACGAACCGAGTGGACACGAACACCTTCGACGTCGGCCCCACGTGCGCCTTCGAGTTCGGTGCTGGTGGCATCCGGACTGATCGGCACGCCCGCCGCCGCGCGGGCTTCGGCGATCAGACGTGCGGTCCGGTACGCGGTCCCGGACGGGGCATCGGCCTTGTGCGGGTGATGTAGTTCGACGACCTCGACGGAGTCGAAGAAGCGCGCGGCCTGTTGGGCGAACCGCATGCTCAGCACGGCGCCGATCGCGAAGTTGGGTGCGATGAGCACACCGACGTCCGGCTTCTTCGCCAGCCAGCCGCGCACTGTTTCGAGCCGGTTGTCATCGAAACCCGTTGTCCCGACCACGGCATGAATGCCGCTGTCGATCAGGAACTCGAGGTTGTCCATCACCACGTCAGGGTGGGTGAAGTCCACCACCACCGACGTACCGGTCTCGACGAAACGCGTCAGCGAGTCGTCCTTGTCGACGCCGGCGCTGAACCTCAGGTCCGATGCGGCCTCGATCGCGTCGACGATGGCCTGCCCGACTTTGCCGCCGGAACCGAGTACACCGACATTGATCTGGTCATTCACCCGGCCGAGTCTAGTCAGTGGGCGTCCGGTCATGGGCCTGACGGTGGCGCAGGCCGTTCACGTCGCCTTGATCAGCTCGGCACACTTCTCTCCCATGGCCATCACGGTGATGTTCGGGTTCACCGCGGGGAGCTTGGGCATTGCCGACGCGTCCACGACCCGCAGCCGCTGGGTGCCGCGCACGCGCAACTGCGCGTCGAGCACGGCCATCGGGTCGCCGTCGGGACCCATCCGCGCGGTGGCCGCCGGGTGATAGACCGTGTTGTGCGTCTTGTGGATGTAGTCGAGGAGTTCGTCATCGGTGACGGCGTCGGGCCCTGGGGCCAACTCGCGCGCGATCCACTGCTTGAGCGGTGATTGCTCGGCAATGGTGCGTGCGAGCTTCACGCCGGCCAGCATCACGCGGTTGTCGTGGCCGTCCGGATCAGTGAAGTACCGCGGGTCCACCTTCGCGCGGTCACGGAAATCGCGGCTGCGCAGCCGCACCGTCCCACGCGAAAGCCCCTGTGTGACATTGGGAGTCAGGCAGAAGCCGTTGTCGGTGGTCGGGTAACCCCACCGAAGGGTGTTCATGTCGAACGGCACACTTCCGTAGTGCATCATCAGATCCGGCAGCACAAGATCAGGCTCGGTGGTGGCGAACAATCCGATCTCCCACCACTGGCTCGACGTGGTGACCATCGGACGCGAGGCTTCCCAGAACACCAGTCCCTCGACATGATCGTCCAGGTTTGCCCCCACACCGGGCGCGTCGACGCGAACCTCGATGCCCATATCCCGTAGGTGCTCTGCCGGACCGATCCCCGAGAGCATGAGCAGTTTCGGGGTGTCGATGGCCCCGGCGGTCACGATCACCTCGCGCGTCGCCGACACCACGTCGTACCCGGTCAGGTCTGGCCGCTGGTAGCGAACGCCGACTGCGGCGGTGCCTTCGAAGACCACCTCACTGACAAAGCATCCGGTCCGTACCTCGAGGTTCGGACGCGACCCCAGAATCGGATGCAGATAGGCGTGTGAGGTGCTCATCCTGGTGCCGTCTTCGTCGGCGTTGATCTGGAACCACCCGGCGCCGTTCAGCACGGTGTCACCGCGGTTGAATTTGACGGTGGGCAGGCCGACCTGGGCGGCCGCCTCGAGAACGGCTGCGCCGCAGGGGTCATCCGGTGGCACATCCCGCAACCGGACCGGGCCGTCGTGTCCGTGTGAGCCTTCGGCGTCGTTGCGTTCGAGCTTGCGCACCAGCGGCCGGATCGAATCCGGACCCCACCCGGTCAGTCCGGACGCCTCCCACTCCGCCAACCCCTCGGCCGGCGGCCAGAACGCGATGCAGGAATTGTGAGAGGAGCAGCCGCCCAACACCTTTGCGCGGGCATGACGCAGGAACGAGTTACCGATCTCTTGAGGTTCGACCGGGTAGTCCCAGTCATAGCCCGAGTCGAGCAGGTGCATCCACGCCGCGAGTTCCAGGATGTCCTTATTGTCGACATCGGTGGGCCCCGCCTCCACCAGGCACACCGTCACCGACGGATCCTCGCTCAGCCGGGCCGCGAGCACACATCCCGCTGTGCCTCCCCCGGCGATCACGTAGTCGAAATGTTGCTGCGGCACGAGGATTCACTCCTTGGTGGACGATGCGTGAGACCGGAGCACCCCGATGTGGTGACGTCCTTTGACGCCGTACCACAGCAGCCCGGCGGCCAGGATGATGCCGATGTACACGAACGCACCCCAGGTGTTGTACCAAGGGGTGCCGTACACCGCTTCTCGCGGCCAGGCGAGGTTCAACGCCATCGCGGCACCCCAGACGACCGCGACGATGTTGACGAACATCCCCCACCGGCCCATGGTGAAATAACCGTCCTCCTTGAGGTCCTTCGGCGGCCACTGCCCCTGCAGACGCTTCTTGAGCAACGGACCGGTCACCATGAGGTACGCGAGATAGATCATGATGATGGCGATCGAGGTCAGGACCGTGAATATCTTCGGCTGGTTGATGTTGATGACCAGGATCAGCACCGCCAACACGCCGATCACGATGGCCGGCACCACCGGGGTCTGGGTCTTGGGGTGGACGCGCGCCAGGGCATTGCCGAACGGGAGCGCATTGTCGCGCGCCATCGCGAAGGTGAGCCGGATCGCCGCAGTGTGCACGGCAAGCGAACACACGATGACCGCGATCACGATGCACACCAGGAAGATATCGCCGAGCGGTCCCCACATCACGGCCTCGACGATGCCCTGCAGACTTCCTGTCTGCTCACCCAGTGCCGGATCGTCGAGGTCGGGTGCAGCCATGACCGCGAACACGAGGATGGCGCCGCCGATGACAAAGGACGCCAGGATCGCCCGGAAGATGGCCTTGGGCGCCGTGCGCCGCGGCTCCATCGTCTCCTCGCCGAGTGAGCTGGCCGTGTCGAATCCGTACATCACATATCCCGAGGCAAGCGAGGCGATCAAGAACGCACCGAGGTAGCCACCGCTCTCTCCCGTGCCGTAGCCGTTCGTCGAGAAGAACACATCAGGGCCACGTTCGATGTTGGCCGCCAGGATGATCGCGATCAGGACAGCCGCGATGAGTTCGATGAACACACCCGCGCTGTTGATCATCGCCATCAGCTTCACGCCGAGCGCATTGATGACCGTGGTGATGATGATCAGTATCGTGCCGAGGATGACTGCATTGCCCGCGTAGTCGTACTCTCCGGTGCCATCACCGATGATCTGGAAGCCACTCCACAGACGGGGCAGGTTGAGTTGCAGTGCGAGTACCACGGCCGCGAGCGTGACGATCGACGCCGTGAGCATCAGCCAGCCCGATGACCATCCGACGATCCTGCTGCCCAACAGTTTTGACCAGTTGTAGACCGAGCCCGCGACAGGGTACTTCGCGGCCAGTTCCATGAAACACAGAGCAACAGCCATCTGCCCGATGAACACCAGCGGCCAGGACCACAGGTACGCCGGACCGGCGGTACCGAAACCGAAGTAGAACAACTGGAAGGTGCCGGTCAGGATCGAGATGTAGGACACGCCGGCCGCGAAACTGGCGAACTTGCCGATACTGCGATCGAGGCTGGGCTTGTAACCGAAATGCTCCATCCCGGTGTCGGCGGACGAAGATGTGGATCCGGGCGGGGGCGCGCCCCCGGGTTGCGTTGTGGTCATTGGGCCGTAACCTTTCGAAGGACGCCTCGCCTAGCCGGAAAACCATCCCGCGGCGGGTGCCGCGGTGTTGTTCCAAATATGTTTGAGCTCTTGGTATTCCGACAGCCCTGTCGGTCCGAGTTCGCGTCCGTTGCCGGATCGCCCGAAACCACCCCATTCTGCGGCCGGGGTGTAGTAGCCGAAATCGTTGACCCACACGGTGCCGTGACGCAGCCCGCGCGCCATGCGCTCGGCCTTGGCGGCATCGAAGGTGCGGACACCTGCAGCAAGGCCGTATTCCGTGTCGTTGCCGAGTTCGAGCGCCTCGGACTCGGAGGTGAATCGCTCGACGGTGAGGATCGGGCCGAACGTCTCCTCCCGGATCAGCCGCATGCTCCGATCGCAGTGGTCGAAGATGGTCGGCAGGAAGAAGAACCCGGACGCGAGTTCCTCGTCGTCGGGCTGTCGTCCGCCGGCGACGAGGGCGGCTCCCTCCTCGACACCCACCCGGACGAACTCCTGCATCTTGCGCAGCTGCGCTTCGGACACCAGGGGGCCGGTCCTGCTCGCCGGGTCGAGGCCCGGACCCATCACGATCTGCTCGGCCGCGGTGACCAGCGCGTCGACGAAGTCATCGGCCACTGACTCTTCGATGATCAATCGGGTTCCGGCCGAGCACACCTGGCCGGAATGAAGGAATACACCTGTGAGCACCTGGTCTACCGAATTGGCGAACGCCTGGTCGTCCGCAAGCGCATCGGCGAAAACGATGTGCGGGTTCTTCCCGCCCAGTTCGACGAGAACCCTGGTGACATGCTTGGCCGCCACCTCGGAGATCTTCTGACCGGTGGCGAGTCCACCGGTGAACGAGATGAGATCGACGTCGGGGTTGTCGGTGAGCGCCCCGCCGACCGCAGCGCCGCTCCCCTGGACCAGGTTCACCACCCCGTCCGGGACACCTGCCTCCGACATCAGCTTTGCGAACTCGATGGTCGAAAGGGGGGTCACCTCACTGGGTTTGAGCACCATGGTGCAACCTGCAGCCAGCGCCGGAGCCACCTTCCACGAGATCTGCAGCAGCGGGTAGTTCCACGGGGCGATCATGACGCAGACCCCTGCGGGTTCGGCCACCACCCGCGAGATCACCTCCGGGTTGCCGACATCGACGACCCGGTCGGCCTGGGTGCGTGCCAGATTCGCGTAGTACCGGAACACCGAGATCACATCGTCGATGTCGATGTGGCTCTCTGCCAGGGTCTTCCCCGTGTCGAGGGTCTCGATACGGGCCAGCTGCTCGCGGTCGCGGCCGAGGAGGTCCGCGATGCTGTCGAGAGCAGCGGCACGCTCGGCGACAGCAGTGGCGGACCATACCGGGAAGGCGGCGCGGGCCGCGTCGACGGCAGCACGAGCATCATCGGCACTCGCCTCGTCGACCGTCGCCACCACCGAACCGTCTGCGGGATTGATGCAATCGCGTCGCTCGCCCGAGGACGAGGCGACCCACTTGCCTCCGATCAACAGATCTGCCACGCGGTCGGACTCCTCTCGCCCTGGGCCGATCTCGCGCGGCCGGGTGTGTCGTGGAACAACTATGACGCCGGATCGACCTCCGCACGTACCCAATCATGAAACTCGCCGATGTGGTGCTCGGCGGGAACCAGTACGCCGCCGCGGCGGTAGGCACGAGAGGACATGCCCGGCTGAGTGCGCTCACACGCGGCGAAGTCCTGGAGGTTGACCCGATGGAACAACTCGACCGACTTGTCCAGGTCCGCACCTGAATCCACCACTTCTCGCCGATAGAGCCAGTCGCATTCGACAACCGTGGCGTCGACCGCCACCGGGTACATCCGGTGCACGATCACATGGTCGGGGACCAGGTTGATGAACACCTGCGGCCGTACCGTGATCGCGTAGTACCGGCGATCCTGCGCATCCGACAACGCCGGCAACGTCGCGTGGCCGGGTGAACCGTCGACGGTGAATCCTTCGACATCCTCGCCGAACAGTGCGCCGTGGCCCACGTAGTACTGGGCCGCCAGACCGTCGGCGAACTCCGGCAGCACCTCGGTCAACTCCGGGTGGATGGTGGCGCAGTGATAGCACTCCATGAAGTTCTCGATGATGAGCTTCCAGTTCGCGGCGACCTCGTACCGCTCACGTCGGCCCAGTACCAACTGATCGACCTCGTATCGCTCGATCGACTCCGTGCTCCCGAGCCTGTCCGTCACGGCGCCGACGACCTCGTCGGCAAACGACGGCGGGGTGTCGGCCAGACAGACCCACAGGTAGCCGAGCCACTCGGTGGCGGCGACGGGGATCAGACCGTAAGCGGCCCGGTCGATGTCGCCGAGATCGGCCAGGTTGGGTGCGGCGACGAGTTTTCCGTCCAGCCCGTAGGTCCAGGCGTGATACGGGCATTGCAGGTTGCGCCGCACCTGCCCCTCGGGCTGGTCACAGATGAGTGCACCGCGGTGGCGGCAACTGTTGAGGAACGCACGTAACGTCCCGTCGCGACCCCGGACGATCAACACGCTCTCTCGGCCGATGACAACTGTGCGGAACGCACCGGCAGTGGGCACATCGGCGGCGAGCACGGCACAGAACCACATCCGCTCGAAGATCCGTTCCTGTTCGGCCGCGAAGAAGCCCGGATCGGTGTACGCCTCGCCTGCCAGCGTGGGAATGAGCGCCGGTTCCGAAGGCGCAGAAGAGGGTCTGGAGGCATCCCGCCCGGACGCCGGCGGATCCGCCGGCTCGGTGACGGTCATGCGCTCGCCAGTCTGGCCGGATCGAACAGGGCGATGGGATGGTCGGTGGTGCCATGCTCGACCAGATCGGCGAGTATCTCCCCGACCACTGGCACGAACTTGAACCCGTGGCCCGAGAATCCGCAGGCGACCGAGACGTTGGTGTGCAGCGGGTGGCGGGCGATGACAAAATTCTCGTCCGGAGTCGTCGAGTACATGCACGTGGCCGTGTCCAGAACCGGACCGCTCAACCCTGGAAGCAGCTGCGAGACCCGGTCCAGCATGTCCATGCGCTCATCCGGGTGAACTTCCCGGTCGATCGTGTCCGGTGTGCATTCGGTTCCCTTGCGGAAGAACGCCACCTTGGCTCCGCCTGCAGGACCGTCGATCGGCGGGAACCCGTAGATCTGCTCGACGTTGTTGTTCTCCTGGATGTAGATCGGGCCGCCTTCCATCGACGGTGACCCCGGCGAGTGATCGATCCAGTACATCACCTGTCGCTCGATCTTGATTCGAATCCCGATGTCGGACAGTATTTTCGGCGCCCACGCGCCCGGGCACACAACGAGCTGCGCGGCCTGATACGTACCGGCCTCGGTGTGGACGCTCACCCCGTTGACGTCGTCGGTCCACGACAGCGCCGGTTCTCCGAAGTGGAGGTCGGCGCCCGCCTGCTCTGCCAGCCCGATGTGGGCCCGGACGGTGAACTCCGGTCGCGCGAAACCCGCCATACGCTCATAGAGTGCGTACTGCCCCGCGGGCGGCTCAAAGGCCGGAAAGCGTTGATGCACCTCGCGATCGGTCAGTACCTCGTGGTCCAGGCCCCACTGCTCCGATGCCCGCAGTGAGCCGGAGAAGGTCGTCGAGTCGAGTGGGCCGATGAACAGACCACCGGTGATCGAGTAGACGTCGACACCGCTGTTCTGTTTGAGCTCCTCCCACAGCTCGTACGACCGCAGCAGCAGTGGCACATACGCGGGGTCTTCGAAATACGACTGCCGGATGATCCTCGATCCGCCATGGCTGGACCCCTTGTCGTGCGCAGGCGCGAACCGCTCGAGCCCGAGGACCCGCATACCTCGGCGCGCCAGGTGATAGGCGGCCGATGAGCCCATCCCGCCCAGACCCAGGACGATGACGTCGTAGCTCCCCGCGCTGCGGTCACTCAATTGTTCACTCCGATCAGACCTTTGACGCGTGCTCCCTCTGGGTCGACGAGCACCGGTTCGGTGATGGCGAAGTCGAGGAGCTCTCCGAAGTACTCCACGGCGACGGTGTCTCCGACAGACAGGTGCGGCGCCAGTCGGGCATAGCAGATCGTCCGGCCCACCAGTGCGGAGAACGCAGCCGAGGTGACGAACCCGACCACCAGACCGGCTGCGGTCACCGGCTCGCCGCCCATGACGATCGCCTGTGGGTCTAGAGCGACGAGGGTGTGGAGCTTCGAGCGCACCACCTTCGCCTCGAGCGCGTGCCTGCCGAGGAAGTCGTGCTTCTTTCCCACCGCGAAGGACAACCCTGCTTCCTCGGGAGACATCTCGGCATCCACGTCGGTGCCCCAGGCGCGATACCCCTTTTCCAGGCGCAACACGTCCAGCGCCCCCCGCCCTGCCCACACCGCACCGAGTGGTTTTCCCGCGTCTGCCAATGCGTCCCACAACGTTTCGCCGTGGGCAGCGTCGGCGTATATCTCCCAACCCAGCTCGCCGACGTAGGAGATACGCATCATGGTCACCGGAATGCCGCCGATGATCGCGCGTGCGGCCTGGTAGTAGCCGAGTGTGGTGTCGTACAGATCAATCGAGCACAGAGGCGCCACAAGTTCACGGGCCAGCGGCCCCCATACACCCACGCAACAGGTGGCCGCGGTGATGTCGGTGACGGTGATGTCGGCATCGGCTCGATGCCGTTGCAGCCAGTCGATGTCCATCGGTCCGTTGATACCGAGTTGAAAGGTGTTCTCGCCCAGCCGGGCAACCGTCACATCACTGCGGACACCGCCGGACTCGTCCAGGAGCAGCGCGTAGATCACCGTCCCGATCGGTCGCCGCACCGTGCGGGTCAGCATCCTGTCGAGGAAGTTCGTGGCGTCGGCACCCGTGACCTCGATCCGCATGAGCGACGTCATGTCGTACAAGCCCACACGGCGGCGGGTTGCGAGGGCTTCGGCCGGCACGATCGGCGACCAGTTCCGGCCGGCCCACCCGTCGTGGGGATATGTGACGTCGCAGTCGACCATGCCCGCGTTGCTCTCGAACCAGGCCGGCCGTTCCCACTCGCGGCCGGCGTGGAACACCGCGCCCGCGTCCACGTGCCTCGCATGGAACGGGCTCCTGGCGAGGCCGCGCTGCACCGAGCGTTGGTCGCGGGGATGAATGATGTCGTACACCTCGACAAAAGCCTGTGCACTCGTTTCGGCCACGTAATCGGCCGAAAGCTGCGGAGTGGTGAACCGGGCGAGGTCACAACCGTGGAGATCGAGGTCGGGGGTTCCGGCTGTGATCCACTGGGCCATCGTCCTGGCCACACCGGCCGAATGCGTGACCCACACCGCCTCCGCCACCCAGAATCCGGACAGCGCGGGATGTTCGCCCATCATCGGGCCCCCGTCCGGGGTGAACGAGAAGATGCCGTTGAACCCCTCGACCACGCCGACTTCGGCAAGCGCAGGCAGAAGACGCATCGACTCGGTCCAGGCAGGAGCGAAGTCGGTATCGGTGAAGGGCAGCATCGAGGGCATCGGCTGGGCCGCGGTCAATTCCTCGAGAGAGGCCATGTCCACCGGCATCGGGCGATGCCCGTAGTACCCGATGCCCATCGCCTCGCCGTGCTGGCGATAGTAGAGGTCGGCGTCCTGATGCCGAAGAATGGGCAGTCTCGCGTCGGCGTGGCCTCGCGCTTGATCACAATGGTCCCGAAGAACGGGCAGCGCAGTGGTTTTGGCGTACTGGTGCCCCATCGGGACCAGTGGTACCCGCAGTCCGACCAGGTTCCCGAGTTCGGCGCCCCAGAACCCGGCACACGAGACCACGACGTCAGCCTCGAACGTGCGCTCGGTGGTGCGGACACCGGTCACCACACCAGCCCGTTGGCTGATCTCGATCACCTGCTGGCCACCGAAGAACGTTGCGCCCCGGTCGATTGCCCGCCGCATCTGCATCCCGATCGCGGCCGGCGCACCGGCCAGGCCATCGGCGGGTGTGTACAGGCCGCCCAGAACGATGTCTCGATCGATCAGCGGATGGAGCCGCACGCACGCGTCGACATCGACGACCGCGGCTTCGATTCCCTCGACCTGCGCCCAGCCCGCCTTCCGGTGCAGGTCGGCCAGTCGCTCAGGCGTGGTGGCAACCTCGAGCCCGCCGACAGTGTTGAAACAGAGGCTGTCCGCCGTGTTCAGCGACCTGAGCTTGGTGGCCGTGTAGCGCGCGAACTCCGCCATGGTCCGCGACGGATTGGTCTGGAACACCAATCCGGGTGCGTGCGAACTGGACCCACCTGTCATCGGCGTCTGACCAGGCGCGAGTGGACCGCGGTCGAGGACGGTCACCTCTGTGTATCCCAGCGCTGTCAGCTCATCGGCCAAGGCCGATCCGACCACACCCGCACCGATGATCAGAAATCGCGGTTGCACCACCCGGGGACTCCAAACGTTTGCGGCGAGACGGCCCGAGCGTTGCGCATTACGCAACTCGTTCGTGCCCTACGCAACAAATGGTGAAGCCGCGCCACGCGTGTGTCAAGCGGACAGGCGAATCGGGCGCTCAGCCCGGGAAGCCGAGTCTTCGGCTCACGTCCAGCGCCGCACCACACAACCGCGACGAGAACGCATCCATTGCCTCAGGTGTGAGCCGAAAGCTGGGTCCGGAAATACTCAGCGCCGCAATCACATCGCCGGTGTGGTCACGAACCGGCGCAGCGATCGCATTGAGGCCGTCCTCGAGCTCTTCGACTGCGCTGGACCACCCGCGCGCGGAGATCAGTTGCAGCTGCTCGCGCAACTCGGTCAGGTCGGTGATGGTGCGAGGGGTGAACCGCTCGAGTTGGTCACGGAGGGTCTGCCCCAACCGCCCTTCCGGCACGGCGGCGAGGAGGACTTTGCCGCTGGATGTCGCGTGCGCGGGCGAACTCTGCCCGACCCAGGTTCGCAGCGCGATCCCGAGCGGGCCGCTCGCCTCGGTGATGTTGATGGCCCGATCACCTTCCAGGATCGCCAGATTCACCGTCTCCCCGGCCTCGTCCGCAAGTGCCTCACAGATCTCGCGACTCTCTTTGCCCAGATCGCGGGTCGCCATCGTCGCCCCGGCCAACCGCACGATCGTGAAGCCGAGCCGGTACTTGCCACGATCAGACAACTGCTCGACGAACCCCCGCGCCTCGAGGACCGAGACGATCCGGGACACCGTCGACTTGTGGACTCCGAGGGTGTCGGCGATATCCGACACCCCGCCCTGACCCTGGCGGGCAAGGATCTCCAGCACCTGGAGGGCACGGTCCACCGACTGGATCGATGCGGGACGGGTTTCACTCTCGGCTTCAGTCATCGTCGCTCAGCCTAATGCGGCGCTCCCGGGGCACCGCCGGAACCGGCCGGTCGGCTTGACTGACGCTCCGCCGGATGCGACGCTGTTGCGCATACCGAACTTAGTTGCAACTGACGCAACTCAACCGTCGTGAGTTGTACACCGACTTCATCGAGGCTGCCATGACAATCACTCCTGACCAGGCCATTCAGCACTACTTGGTGTCCACTCTCGACGCCCTGCCGGCCGGGGAGGTCGCACGTGTCACTCCCCCGGGTCAACCACCCATCGCCGTGTTCCACACCGAAGACGGGGTGTTCGCGATCGACGACACCTGCACCCATCAGGAGACTTCGCTGGCCGACGGCTGGGTGGAAGGCTGCGCGGTGGAGTGCCCGCTGCACGAAGCCTGCTTCGACCTCCGGACCGGACTGCCCTCGGGACCCCCGGCGAAGATCGCGGTCCGGACTCATCAGACCCTGGTCGAGGACGGCCGGATCTACCTGCAGCTCTCCGGGCACGACGCCGCGTGAGCGGGACGCCATCGGACACCACGGCCGAACCATCGCTCGCAGACCCGTCCACCGCCTCCGTGGCGATCGTCGGGGCCTCGCTTGCCGGTCTGTCGACCGCCCGCGAACTACGCGCACTCGGGCACACCGGCGAGATCACCCTCATCGGGGCGGAGGGCCATCTGCCCTATGACAGGCCGCCGCTGTCGAAAGCTGTTCTGTGCCAGGGCGTGACCAGCGCACCCATCGGCCTGACCGACGACGAGGACCTGACCGAGTTCCGGTGGCGCCTGGGGTCGCCGGCGATCGGCATCGACCATCACGCAGCCGGGCACGATGTACTGCTCGACGACGGCACTTCGATCACCGCAGCGACCGTGGTGGTGGCGACCGGCGCTCGGCCGCGCACCCTGATCGGCGCAGACATGGCCGGCGTACACACCCTCAGAACCCTTGACGATGCTCTCGAGCTCCGCGAATCCATGCGGCGCGGCGGTCACATGGTTGTGATCGGTGCCGGTTTCGTCGGATGTGAAGTGGCGTCGAGTGCAACAGCAGCAGGCATGTCGGTGACCATCGTCGAGGCGTCCGAGGCCCCCGGTGCGGCCCTGCTCGGTGCGCGACTGGCGCACTGGCTACACAGCGTGCACGCCAGGCACGGGGTGACCTTGCGTACCGGGACAGCGATCGAGACGATCAACGGAACCGCCCGGGTGGAGTCGGTGACGCTCGCCGACGGCACCGAACTACCGGCAGACACCGTGGTGATCGGAATCGGAGCCCTCCCCAACACCGAGTGGGCTGCCGCATCCGGGATTGCGATCGACCGCGGCTTCCTCACCGACGAACAGTGCGCCACCGCGGTGGCCGGCGTATACGCGGTCGGAGATTGTGCCCGCGTGTATAACGCCATCACGGCTACCCATGTGCGACAGGAACATTGGGCGGCGGCGCTCGACCACGCACGACGAGCGGCGCGATCGCTGCTGCGCTTGCCTCCACCGAAGTACACGGCGCCGTACTTCTGGTCGGATCAGTATGATCTGAGGCTTCAGGTGTGCGGGACCATACCTGCAGGGCAATCGCCCAGCATCGTCGAAGGCAATCTGGAGTCGGATCGCTTCGTGGCGGTGTACGGCGACGTCGACGAGCCCGTCGCAGTGGTCGCGACGGGCGGTGGTCGCACTTTCACCCGACTACGCAAACACATCGACCGGTCAGAAGATCGGCGCCGAACCGCGCAGGTGCTCGAACACCAATGACGTTGTTGTCCCGGCCACCTCGGGACGCGAGTTGAGCATCTCCACGAACTGACGAAGCGTCTCGGTGTCGGCGGTGGCCACGTGGAGCAAGTAGTCGTCCGTACCTGCGAGGAAGAAAACGTCGATCACCTCGTCGTGCACACCGATCTCCGCCACGAAGCGACGGATCTGGCCCCGCGCGTCCGATTGCAGACTCACCGCCACCATCGCCCGCAGCGGTCGCCCCACGGCAGCCGGATCGATATCGGCGAAGAACCCGCGCACCACTCCTATGTCGACCAACCGGCGAATCCGGCCGTGGCAGGTCGAAGCGGCGATGCCCACCTCGGCAGCCAGCGCACTGTTGGACATACGCGCATCGGTTTGCAGCAACGCCAAGATCTTGCGATCGACGTCATCCAACCCGGCCGTCCGCGGTCGAACAATATTCGGCTCAGGTGTCACGCGAACCTCCAAGATCGAAGAATTGTCGGAACAATCCCGACTCCAGAGAATTATCGTCACATATATTGCGCCGGAATCGAACAAGTTTCACGCTTGGACCTACCTCAATCACAAGGAGAACGTCATGCGTGTCGGAATCCCACGCGAGATCAAGAACAACGAATACCGGGTCGCGGTGACCCCGGCAGGAGTGGCCGAACTGACCCGGCGGGGCCACGAGGTCATCATCGAGCAGAACGCCGGCGCCGGCTCGGCCATCTCCGACACCGATTTCAAAGAAGCCGGCGCCCAGATATTGGGCACCGCCAAAGCCGTATGGGACCAAGCCGAACTCCTGCTCAAGGTGAAAGAACCCATCGCAGCCGAATACGAGCTGATGCGAGAAGGTCAGGTGCTCTTCACCTACCTGCACCTCGCGGCGAGCAGGGCGTGCACCGACGCCCTGCTCCAATCCGGTACAACTGCCATCGCCTACGAGACCGTGCAGGCCGCAGACGGTTCGCTCCCGCTGCTGGCACCGATGAGCGAGGTCGCCGGTCGGCTGGCCCCGCAGGTCGGCGCCTACCACCTGATGCGGTCGGCCGGCGGACGTGGTGTGTTGATGGGCGGGGTCCCGGGTACCGCCCCCGCCGACGTCGTGGTGATCGGGGGCGGGGTCAGTGGCGTGAACGCCGCGACCATCGCGATGGGTATGGGGGCGACGGTGACCGTTTTCGACCTCGACATCGCCAAGCTGCGTGCGATCGACGCCCGCTTCTCCGGTCGGGTACACACCCGGTACAGCACCGCGCTCGCGCTCGGCGAGGCGATCAAGAACGCCGATCTCGTGATCGGCGCGGTTCTTGTCCCCGGCGCGAAAGCCCCTGTGCTGGTCTCCAATACGCTGGTGGCGGAGATGAGAGAAGGATCGGTCCTTGTCGACATCGCCATCGACCAGGGTGGATGCTTTGAGGACTCACGACCGACCACGCACGACGACCCGACGTTCATGGTGCACGGCTCGGTGTTCTACTGCGTTGCCAACATGCCGGGCTCAGTGGCCCGGACCTCGACGATGGCGCTCACAGGCGCCACCTTGCCGTACGTACTGAAGCTTGCCGACCTCGGATGGACCGAGGCGCTGCGTCGCGACACCGCACTCGCCAAGGGCTTGAGCACCCACCGCGGTGAGATGCTGTGCCCGCACGTGGCGGCCGATCTCGAGATCCCGCTGGGCACATCGCCCCTCGACGATTCCGCTCACGCGGGCGGGTCGACGAACTCCCGGACAGACAAGTAGTGCGACATGTTCTCCATCCGCCGCTGGACCGCCGACACCTCTCGCACGGCCTGTCCGACGAGACTGCGGTCCAGCGGTGACAGTCTGGACATGGTGAGCACGTCCGTGGCCCTCTCCCCTCTGTCGAGTTGGGCTACCTGGTAGGTCAGCCGGATCTTCTGCAAGACCTCGAACACCTCGATGAGTGTGTTGGCGTTGTCCTCGGTGAGCATCGGACTACCTGCGGCGGCGCCCAACCGTGCGCGCGTACCCAACTCCGGACTCTGCACGCTCAACGCAGCCCACCGGGCGATGTTGATCACGGGGATCAAGGCGTGGGACTTGATGTCGAATGTCCCCCCGCGCCGCGACAACACGTCGCGCATCGAGCGGAGTTTCGCTCGGTACGACAGCGATTCGGCAAGCAGCAGTCGCATGGTGCCAGGATGCGACCGCACGTTGCCGAACACCTCGGACACGGCGGTGACACCCGGATCACCCCAGATGGGCCGGCCATCGAGCAGAAGGGAGGCCAGGATCATGCCTTTGTTGTCCAGGGGCGATACCAGCCACTGCTGGGCAGCTTCCTGCCACTGACTGTGGGTGCGGGAGAACAGTGGCATCTCTGCCGATGCGCCGTTGCTGTCGATGCTGAGCCCGCAGCCGCGCAAGACCTCGCCGACCTCGGCGAACGCTGCGCGATACGCCGCTATCGCCTCCGGGTCGTTCACCGATTCGGCGAACGAGACCGCACTGTCCACGTCAGAACTGAGAACTGGTTCCCGGCGCGCATTGCTGCCGAGCGACAGCCAGGTGAGGGCGGCGGGGTCCAATTCTGGGTGACCACCCAAGACGATCTCGAGGGCACGGCGCACCACGGCATCGGTGACCACCGACAGAACGGCGGTGACCTCGAAGGACGGCCGACCACGTCGCAGCAGATCAGCCACCAGGTATCGCATCCGCTTGCCACGGTCCTGCAGGGTGTCGATCGAGTCGGCACGCGTGATCTGTTCTCGCAGAGCAACACTGATACCCGCAGGGGCATTGACGAAGTCACCGGGCAGAACAACTCCCCGGAGCGTCCCGCCCGGATCGACCACCGGGACACAGGTCAGATCGTGCTCCAGAATGTTGACGAGTACGTCGGAAGCGGGCGCATTGGTCACCGCGGTGATCGCAGGAAAGGTCATGACCTCGCGCACCGGCGTCCGCAGATCTGCTCCGGTGGCGACCACACGGGCGCGGATGTCGCGGTCGGTCAGCACACCGAAACGCCCGTCGTCACAGGGAATCACAATGTACCCGCTGCGACGCTCGGTGATGACGGACGCGGCCTCTCGCACCGTCATCGATCCGGAGCCGACCACCGGGGCCGTACGGATCAGCTCGTCCACGGTGCCATAGTCGTTGATCGACAACGAGTCGGTGCGTTGCGCGACGGTGAGCTTACGGGCGAGGAACTCGGCGCCCGCCAGGGACGAGAAGACCGCACGCACAGCATGATTAGGGACGCGACAGACCTGGACCGGGCCGGCCGCGATGGCGAGTGGCCCGATCGACGATCCGGTCAACATCGCCGAGTAGCCAAACACCCCGCCCGGCCCGAGGATCTCGTCCGGGCCATCGGGTTTGTGATCGGGCGAGTTCCACAGTTCCACCTGGCCGGCTACGACAACGGCGAGTTCCTCGACCGGCCGGCTGAATCCGTCCATGATCTGGCTACCGGACTCGTGGTGCTCGAGCCGCGACGACGCAGCGATCCGTGCGATCTCCGACTCGTCGAGTGAGTCGAACGGCGGGTAGGCGGCAAGGAACTCCGCGATCTGGACCATTGCCTCATCGTGCCAGGCCTGGACCCGATCAGCAGATCAGACCGGTCAGTGACTTCGGCAACTGCCGACGGGAGCGGTACGGGCCGACCACCGCGGCCCCCATGGGCCGGCTCAGCAACTCGCCTGCCACCCGGCTCGTGTCGGCCACGGTGACCCGTTCGATCTTGCGAAGCGTTTGTTCGACGGAGAGCTGTTTGCCGTAGTTGATCTCGCCGCGTCCGTTTCGATGCATCCGGGACTGAGAGTCCTCGAGCCCCAGCACCATGCCGCCGATCAACGAACCCTTGGCGCGCACCAGTTCTTCCTCGGTGATGCCCTCGCGGGCAACCTGGGACAGGATCTCTCCGGTGACAGTGACGACCTCGGCCAGATGGTCGGGAGAACAACCGGCATAGACGGAGAACGCGCCGATGTCGGCAAATGAATCAACCGACGAGTAGACCGAGTACGCCAGACCTCGCGACTCCCGGATCTCCTGGAACAGCCGAGAACTCAGCCCGCCCCCGAGCGCGGTGTTGAGCAGGGACAGTGCCCATCGATCCGGATTGCCCCTGCCGGGCGCGCGAACACCGAGGAGGATGTGTACCTGTTCGGTGTCGCGATAGGACAACTCGAGCGATGGCAGGCCACCGATCGTCTTGCTTCCTACACGAATCGGGGCGGGCGCGGCGTCGCCGCCGAGATGACCGGCGAAGGTGGACCGAACTGCGGCGAGAACGTCGGCGTGTGAGACGTTCCCGGCGACCGACAGCACCATCTTGTCGGGTGTGTACCGACGACCGTGAAACGACTTGATCTGCGTTCTGGTCATATCGGTGATCGATTCTGCCGACCCGATCACCGGCCGTCCGATCGGATGGTCCCCGTACATCGCCGTCATGAACAGATCGGCGAGCAGGTCTTCGGGATCGTCGTCGCGCATCGAGATCTCCTCGAGCACAACGGTCCTCTCCACTTCGACGTCCTCGGCGCGGCAACGACCGCGCAGCACGACGTCACCGACGATGTCGATGGCCGTGGCCAGGTGCTCGTCGAGTACGTGGGCGTAGTAGCAGGTGTGCTCTTTGCCGGTGAAGGCGTTGAGTTCACCGCCGATGGCATCGATCTGCTGCGCCGTACTCGCTGCCGTTCGTGTGGGCGTCGACTTGAACACCAGATGCTCGAGAAAGTGTGCAGCGCCGGCAACCGACGGCTTCTCGTCACGCGAACCGACCGCCACCCAGAGGCCGACCGATGCGGACCTGACCCCCAGGATGTGTTCGGTGACCACCCGCAGCCCGCCGGGCAGCACGGATCTCCGTACTGCCCGGTGGCTTGCGGTCGACGCGGACTTCGGCCGCGACGAGGTCAAACCTGTTGCGTTGCTCAGGCGTTCGCCTCCGAGACGGGCTCCGCCTCGGCCGGGGCCGAAGCCGCGTCGTCGTCGACGGGGACGAGGCTGATCTTGCCGCGGTCGTCGATGTCGGCGATCTCCACGCGGAGCTTCTCGCCCACGTTGACCACGTCCTCGACCTTGCCGATGCGCTTGCCCTTACCCAGCTTCGAGATGTGCACCAGACCGTCGCGGCCCGGGAGCAGCGACACGAAGGCACCGAAGGTGGTGGTCTTGACCACGGTTCCGAGGAACCGCTCGCCCACCTTGGGCAGCTGCGGGTTGGCGATGGCGTTGATCATGTCGATCGCGGCCTGCGCAGACGGACCATCGGTGGCGCCGACGAACACGGTGCCGTCGTCCTCGATGGAGATGTTCGCACCGGTCTGCTCGGTGATCGAGTTGATCATCTTGCCCTTGGGCCCGATGACCTCACCGATCTTGTCGACGGGCACCTTGACCGTGGTCACACGAGGCGCGTACGGGCTCATCTCATCCGGCTCGTCGATGGCCTCGGCCATCACGTCGAGGATGGTGATGCGGGCGTCCTTGGCCTGGGCGAGCGCCGATGCCAGAACCTTCGACGGGATGCCGTCGAGCTTGGTGTCGAGCTGCAGTGCGGTCACGAAGTCCTTGGTGCCTGCAACCTTGAAGTCCATGTCGCCGAAGGCGTCCTCGGCTCCGAGGATGTCGGTCAGGGCGACGTAGCGGGTCTGGCCGTCGATCTCGTCGGACACCAGGCCCATCGCGATGCCGGCAACCGGGGCCCGCAGGGGCACGCCGGCGTTGAGCAGCGACATCGTGGAGGCGCACACCGAGCCCATCGACGTAGAGCCGTTGGAGCTCAAGGCCTCGGACACCTGACGGATCGCGTACGGGAACTCGGCGACGCTCGGCAGTACCGGCATCAGGGCGCGCTCGGCGAGTGCGCCGTGGCCGATCTCGCGACGCTTGGGTGAACCCACCCGGCCGGTCTCACCGGTCGAGTACGGCGGGAAGTTGTAGTGGTGCATGTACCGCTTGCTGGTCTCGGGCCCGAGGGAGTCGACCTGCTGCGCCATCTTCACCATGTCGAGGGTGGTGACGCCCATGATCTGGGTTTCGCCACGCTCGAACAGGGCACTGCCGTGTGCGCGAGGAATGATGGCGACCTCGGCAGACAGCGAGCGGATGTCGGTGACACCGCGACCGTCGATCCGGAAGTGGTCGGTGAGGATGCGTCCGCGTACCAGCTTCTTTGTCAGCGACCGGTATGCGCCGCCGATTTCCTTCTCGCGGCCTTCGAACTGTCCGGCGAGCTGCTCGAGGATCTCACTCTTGAGTTCATCGGTCTTGTCGTCGCGCTCGGCCTTGGCCGCGATGGTCAGGATCTCGGAGAGCTTGGCCGAGCCTGCGGCCTCGACAGCAGCGAAGACGTCGTCCCCGTACGGCGGGAACAGCGGGAAGTCGCCGGTGGGCTTGGCTGCCTCGGCGGCGAGCTTCTGCTGTGCCTCACACAGACGAGCAATGAACGGCTTGGCGGCCTCGAGACCCTCGGCCACGATGGCTTCGGTGGGCGCCTGCGCGCCACCCTCGATCAGTTCGATCACGTTGTCGGTGGCCTCGGCCTCGACCATCATGATCGCGACATCGGCGGAGTCACCCTCGCCGGAGACGATTCGGCCTGCTACGACCATGTCGAAGACGGCGCCTTCGAGCTGCTCGACGGTCGGGAAGGCGACCCACTGGCCGGCCTTGTTCTCGTCGGTCGGGATGAGCGCAACCCGCACGCCACCGACCGGCCCGGAGAACGGAAGGCCCGCGATCTGGGTGGACGCCGAGGCGGCGTTGATGGCCACCACGTCGTACAGGTCCTTGGGATCGAGGCTCAGGATGGTGACTACGACCTGGATCTCGTTACGGAGACCGTCAACGAACGACGGGCGCAGCGGCCGGTCGATCAGGCGGCAGGTCAGGATCGCGTCGGTGGACGGACGGCCTTCACGACGGAAGAACGACCCGGGGATGCGGCCGGCCGCATACATGCGCTCCTCGACATCGACCGTCAGCGGGAAGAAGTCGAAATGGTCCTTGGGGTGCTTGCCGGCACTGGTGGCCGACAGCAGCATCGTCTCGTCATCGAGGTAGGCGACAACCGCGCCTGCGGCCTGCTGCGCGAGCCGGCCGGTCTCGAAACGGATGGTGCGGGTGCCGAAGGTGCCGTTGTCGATGACAGCGGTGGCTTCGGTGATCTCGTCGTCGTAATCGACGGTGTCTGTGGTGGTGACGTCAGTCATGTGTTGATGGTTCCTCTCGTCAGGCGTCAGAGATGACGACCTGCTTACGGTCGGTCGACTCGCGGGCGAACACACGCGAGTAGGCCCTGAACCAAGAGGAGGCAATTGCACGTCGCGTGACGGCCATCGATCGAAGCCGCCGGAGAATCGTGTCTCCGGGAGCCACTACCGAGGACCGCTCACCTACTGCAGTGTGTCCGGGCCGCAGATGCCGACCGGGTACTGCCGCGCAAACGGCCGTGATCTTCTTGGTACAAAAGCCAACGCCGAGGATATCACTCGATATCCTCGGCGTTCGCACTCTCGGTGGTGCAGTGGCCTGCCGAGCGCCATTCGGCACCTCCGCGCAGGCCGGGTGGGCCGTACTAGCGGCGCAGGCCCAGACGCTCGATGAGCGAGCGGTAGCGCTGCACATCGACCTTGGCGACGTACTTGAGCAGACGACGGCGACGGCCGACGAGCAGCAGGAGTCCGCGACGGCTGTGGTGGTCGTGCTTGTGCTCTTTGAGGTGCTCGGTGAGGTCGGTGATGCGCTTGGTCAGCATCGCGACCTGAGCCTCGGGAGAACCGGTGTCGGTCTCGTGCAAGCCGTACTCGGCGAGAATGGTCTTCTTCTGTTCAACGGTCAAAGCCACAAGAAACTCCTGAAAATGCCGTCCGCGCGTTGATGGGAGAACTCCGGGTGGTTTTGACCCACCACCCTCGAAGATCTTGGTGCAGCCACCGCGAACCGCAGCACACACCGACTGTCCACTGTACCGGCGCGGCGGTCACCAGGCCAAATCGAGGCCTGGACCCTCGAGCGGGCCGACGTGCGAGTCAGTCCTCTGGATCGGGCCCGGATGCCAGCACCACACGGGTCTCTTCGACATCGGCTGCGATCTGGTCGATCAGCGACTGCACCGACTCGTACTTGACCTGCCCTCGGATGCGTCCGACAAAGTCGACTGCGACGTGCTGGCCGTAGAGGTCGGCCTTGGTATCCAGAACAAACGCCTCGACGGTGCGCGTACGTCCGGAGAACGTCGGGTTGGTCCCGACCGACACGGCCGCCTGGTAACTCTCCCCTGGTTCCACCTGACCGACGACCGGACCTGCTCCGAGAACGGTGAACCAGGCGGCATACACACCGTCGGCGGGAATGGCCGAGTACATCGGCGGTGCCACATTGGCAGTGGGGAAACCCAGTTCGCGGCCACGTCCGTCACCACGGACGACCACGCCTTCCACCCGATGGGGCCGGCCGAGGGCCTCGGCCGCCGCCGCGACGTCCCCGGCGTCGACACACGAACGGATGTATGTCGAGGAGAACGTCACCGCATGCTCACCCAGCAGGGACACCGCTTGCACACCGAATCCGAACTTCTCGCCGAATGTTCTGAGTACCTCGACGTTGCCCGCGGCCTTCTTCCCGAACGTGAAGTTGTCGCCGACCACGACCTCTTGCGCGTGCAGGCGTTCCACCAGCACTTCATGCGCGAAGTCCTTCGGGGACTGGGCGGCGAGCACGGGAGTGAACGGCATGACGCAGAACACGTCTATGCCCAGCTCTTCGGCGAGCTCTGCCCGTCTGGTGAGGGTGGACAACTGGGGAGGGTGACTGCCCGGGCGCACCACTTCGGCGGGATGGGGATCGAACGTCATCAGTACCGCGGGCACTCCACGTTCCTCGGCGGCCTTGGTCGCGGTCGTGATCAACTGCGCGTGACCTCGGTGCACGCCGTCGAAGACGCCGATCGTGACCACACATCTGCCCCAGTCCGCGGGGATATCCTCAAGCCCTCGCCAGCGCAACACGGCACAAGCCTACGACCCCGCCCGCGGGACCGCGACACCGAACTCCCCCTGGCGATCTGACATCTCGTGTTGTCGCGTCCTAAGCTCGACAGGTGCCTCCATCTGATGCTCCCGAAGAAACAGGGAAGGATCTCACCGACTCCGCCGACCAGCGGGGCGTGTCCGAACTGTCCTCGGTGACGCAGGACTACCTGAAAGTGATCTGGACCGGCCAGGAATGGCGGCCGGAGAAGATCACCACCAAGATGTTGGCCGAACGTCTCGGCGTGTCACCGTCCACCGCGTCCGAGGCGATCCGCAAGCTCGCCGATCAGGATCTCGTGGTGCACGAGCGCTACGGATCGATCACGCTCACCGAGGCCGGCAGAACGGCCGCGGTGCTGATGGTCCGGCGGCATCGCCTGTTGGAGACATTCCTCGTCCGCGAGCTCGGCTATGGATGGGATGAGGTGCACGACGAGGCCGAGGTACTCGAGCACGCCGTGTCCGACCGCTTCCTGTCGAGGCTGGACGCGAAACTCGACTTCCCCACCCGCGATCCCCACGGCGACCCGATACCGCAGGTGGACGGGTCGGTGCCGTCGCCATCGGCCCGGGTGCTCGCCGATGTGGACGTGGGCACCGCCGGACGGATCGCTCGCATCGCCGACACCGACCCTGAGATGCTGCGCTACTTCGACTCGGTGGGCATCGCGCTCGACCGCACCATCGCCGTCCGGGAACGTCGCCCGTTTGCCGGCACCATCGAGATCTGTATCGACGGCGGAACCCCGATCGATCTCGGAGACATTGCCGCACGGGCTATTTGGCTCGCCGACTGAAGTGAGCCGAGCTGAACTCGGCCGAGACGGTTCTCAGCGCAACGTCGCCGGCCGGACCACCATCACCGAGCTGGCTCTGCGGCCCTTTTCCTGCAGCAGCGCGATGGTGTGGCCCTCCGGGTCGATGGCTGCGTAGACCCCCGCCATCCCGATCGGCTCGAGCCAGCGCCCCTGGCTGATCGACTCGGCTTCCTCCGCGGTGATGTTGCGATGGGCAAAGGCGAACTGCGCTGCTGCATCGATGTCGAGCGACACCGTCGGGTCGTCGGTCAATTCGGCGATCGTGCGCGCCACGTCGAGCCCGAACGGACCGACCCTCGTGCGCCGCAGTGCCGTCAGGTGGCCACCCACGCCGAGTTCGGCCCCGAGGTCCCGTGCCAGCGACCGGATATAGGTCCCCGCCGAGCACTCGACCTGGACACGCACGTCGGTGTAGACCGCGTCGCCGTCCTGGACGGTCTCGATGTCGACGACGTCGAATCGCGACACCGTCACCTGTCTGGCCTTGAGTTCGAATTCGGCGCCTTCGCGGGCCAGCGCATGCGCGCGCTGACCGTCGACCTTGATGGCGCTGACGCGGGCCGGGATCTGGCTGATCTCCCCCGTCAGCGGTTTGACCTCGGTGTGGATGCGCCCGTGGTCGAGGTCGCTCGTGTCGGTGCGGGTGAGAACGCTGCCTTCGGCGTCGTCGGTGTCGGTGGTGGCCCCGAGCCGGATCGTCGCGTCGTACGCCTTGGTGGTCAGCGACAGGAGGCCGAGCATCTTGGTCGCCCGCTCCACCCCGATGACCAACACGCCTGTGGCCATGGGATCGAGTGTTCCGGCATGCCCCACGCGCCGTGTCTTGAGCAGCTTGCGACACGAGGCGACGACGTCGTGGCTGGTGACGCCGGCGGCCTTGTCGATGATCATCAGGCCCGCGCCGTCAAGGCCTGAATGTGGTGGTCGAGAACTCACGGTCGACTCCTCAATGCACGATCGCGGTGACGATGAGACCGTCCTGGACCAACCAGCGCCCATCGAACCCGAGCAAGGGCTGGCCCCCGTCCACGGTGGCACCGTCCACGAGGAGTTCGGTACGGAAAGTGCCCGTGCGTTCTGCGGTCTGCTCGAACGTGATGTGCGCATCCTCGAAACCGAGCCAACGTTTGGCCAACGGGAACCACGCCTTGTAGGTGGCTTCCTTCGCGCAGAACAGCAGTCGGTCCCAGTGCACGTCCGAGTCCCGGGCCGCCAACACTTTTCGCTCGGGCTCGATACTGACGTGCTCGAGAACTCCCTCGGGCAGGGGCTCGTGCGGTTCGGCATCGATGCCCAGCGAACGGACCTGCATCGCATAGCCCGCGACCGCCGCCCGGTACCCATCGCAGTGGGTCAGGCTGCCCACGATCTGACGGGGCCACAGCGGTTCACCGTTGTCGCCACGCAGGATGGGTACCGGCTCGACACCGAGTCGGCTCAGCGCCTCTCGTGCGCAGTTGCGGGTGGTGACGAACTCGCGGCGACGCTTGTCTACGGCACGGGCGATCAACGAGGCCTCGGCGGCCATCGGCTCGGCGTCGGCCATCTCGCCGAACGACTCGGCCACTGCGACCCCTGAGGGAAACAGCTTCTCGATCATGGTGTCTCGTCTCGCTTCTGTTCACGCTCGGCGCGGCGCACCTTCACGTCCTCACGTTTCTTGGCCAGCTTCTGGGCGAACTCCTCGGCGCGTTCCTTGTAGTCCGGGGGCAGCTCGAACCGAGCGCCGTGTTCGGGCAGGTGCTCGGGCAGCAAACCGTCATCGGGAACGATCTTGCGCAGCAAGGGATCCGGCAGGCCACGGCGGCCCCACTCGCGCGGGTAGCCGACCGACACCTCTTCGAACCGCACCCCGTCGTACCAGGTGGTCCGAGGAATGTGCAGGTGTCCGTACACGCTGCACATCGCGTTGTACCGCAGATGCCAGTCGTCGGTGAGTTCACTGCCGCACCACAGGGCGAACTCGGGGTACATCAATGCATCGGTGGGCTCTCGTCGCAGCGGCCAGTGGTTGATCAGCACTGTGCGCTCGGTGGGGTCGAGTCGGTCGAGCCGGCGGCGAGTCTGGTCGATGCGGGCCCGACTCCAGGCGTCGCGCGTCTGAAATGGCTCGGGCGACAACAGGAACTCGTCCGTCGCCACCACGTTGTTCTCCCGGGCGACAGCCAGGGCCTGCAACTTGTTGACGGTGCCTTTCGGTCGAAAGGTGTAGTCGTACAACAGGAACATCGGCACCACGCGAACCGGTGCGGTCCCGTCACCGGGGTCGAACAGGGGGTAGATGTCCTCGGGTGTGACGACGCCCAGATCGCGGCACATCTGCACCAGGTAGTCGTAGCGTGCGACGCCGTAGATCTGCATGGGATCCTTGGCGGTGGTGTAGAGCTCGTGGTTGCCCGGGGTCCAGATCACGGTCTCGAACCGCGCTTTGAGGCGGCGCAGGGTGTCGGAGATGTCGTCGGTCCGTTCGCTGACGTCACCGGCGACGATCAGCCAGTCGCCGTCGCCCTCGGGCCGGATCCGGTCGATGATCGATTCGTTCCCGCGGTGCGCGACATGCAGGTCACTGATCGCCCACAGTGTCGCCATGTCGCGTCCTTTCGCCGATGTTCACAGGTCTGCCCGTCTCGTCTTCCGCCCCGTCACGCGAGGGTAGTCGAAGGTTCGGGTGGCCCCGGTTCAGGGCGCTGGGGTCGCCCGGCTGCGACCTCGGTCCATCTGCCACCGCGCACTCGCCATGCACCGGTGATCAGCCGCAGCACCATGAACACGACAAGGCCGGTCCAGATACCGGCCAGACCCCAGTCGAACGCCAGGGACAACCAGATGAGCGGCAAGAATCCGATGATTGCCGACAGCAGTGTCGAGGTGCGCAGGAAGGCCGCGTCTGCGCTCCCGAGGAGGATGCCGTCGAGGGCGAACACGATTCCCGCGATCGGGAGCATCGCGACGAAGAACCACCACGGCGTGGACAGTTCGTCGAGTACCGCGGCGTCGGAAGTGAACACACGCGGGAAGACGGCGTTGCCAGCGGCGAACATCGCGGCCAGAAGGACCGACACACCCAGCGACCAAGCGATCACGCGGCGGGCGACCCTCCAAGCTGCCGGAACCGCACCGGCCCCCAGTGCCGCACCGACCAGGGCCTGGGCCGCTATGGCAAACGAGTCGAGGACGAGGGCAACGAAGTTCCAGAGCTGCAGGACGAGCTGGTGGGACGCGACCGCCGCGACGCCGAACCGGCTCGCCACGGCGGCTGCGGACAGGAAACACACCTGAAAGGCGAGACTGCGCATGATGAGGTCGCGGCCTAGGGTCAGCTGCGCTGCGATGACCGTCCACTGAGGACGCCTGGACACCGTCGATCGATCACCGGGTCCGGCGCCCACCGGCGTCAGGCGAGTGACCGCGCTGAACTCGCGGAGTACGCGGATCGCGAACAGGAGCCCGGCCAGACTCTGGCCGATGACGTTGGCGATCGCGCTGCCCACGAGCCCCAGGTGCGGCGCACCGAGCAGTCCGTGCACCAGAATCGGGCACAGAATTGCCGAAAGACCCAGTCCGGCAACCACGTACAGAATGGGACGACGGGTGTCCTGCACGCCGCGCATCCAGCCGTTACCGGCCATCGACAGCAGGATCAGCGGCACCCCACAGACCGCGATGCGCAGCCAGTCGACCGCCTCGGTGGCCACCTCACCACCGCCGGTGAGCACCTCGAGGATCCAGGGGGCGGCCAGCTGCATGACCGCCACGATGATCGCACCCACTGCCAGCGCGATCCACGTGGCCTGCAACCCCTCGCCCACCGCGCCTGCCCGGTCGCCGGCGCCGAACCTCTGGGCAGCCCGGGCCGTCGTGCCGTACGACAGGAACGTGAGCTGGGTGCTGACAACCGACAAGACGAGCACCCCGACACCGAGCGCTGCAAGGTCGAGACCACCGAGCCTGCCGACAACGGCCAGATCGAGCATCAGGTACAACGGCTCGGCCACGAGAACAACCAGGGCCGAGGCCGACAACCGCAGGATTCGGCTGTTGGTGGGAGTGAACTCCCCGACGGGTGCTTCGGTCACACCGAGCGCAACAACTGCCCGACGACCTCCGTGGCCGTCCCGGTGGCGCCGTATCCCGCCGCGAGCCGATGACCGCCGCCGCCGTGTATCCGAGCCAGCGGGACGAGGTCGACGTCCGACTTGGACCGCATCGACACCGTCCACTGACCCGGCGAGGCCTCCTTGAAGACAACGGCGACCTCGGCTTCGGAGGTGGTGCGCACGATGTCCACCACACTCTCGCTCTCTTCCCAGCCGAGCGCTGCGGTCGACTCGTGGTCGACCACGGCGTACACCAGACCGCGTCCGGCAAACGCGTGGGGAACCAGCTCCGCCGAGTCGAGGGCGGCGGCAACCATCGTCAGCCACGCGAACCGGTGGGTGTCGAGAAGTCGCCGAGTCCATCTCCGGCCATCCACGCCCAGTTCGAGCAACCGGGCGGCGATCCTGTGTGATCGGGGGCTGGCCCACTTGAATGACCCGGTGTCGGTGACCACGCCGGCATAGAGGCAGGTGGCGACCTCGACGTCGAGCGGCACCTCGAGCGCATCGATGATCTCGAGAACCAGTTCGGCCGTGCAGTCGGCAGTGGGATCAACGAAGTTGATGGTGCCGAAGCCGTCGTTGGACGCGTGGTGGTCGATCACCACCGATGACTGCGCCGCCTCCACGACGGCGGCCAGCGATTCCAGACGATGAATGCTGGCGCAGTCCACGGTCACCACGACGGGGTGGCCGACCACCTCGCCCGGCTCGACAAGCGTGTCCGCGCCGGGCAATTCGGCCAGCGCCGCAGGTAGCGTCGTCGAATCGGGGAAGCTCACCTCCACCACGGTGCCTCGGCGTCGCAGTGCTCCGGCTATGGCAAGGCCGCTGCCGATGGTGTCGGCGTCAGGTCGCGTATGACAGAGGACGGTGACGTGCTCGGCAGCTGCCAGCACGTCGACGATCGACCGCAGCGCGGAGGTGGACGCCGTTTCGGTGGTGTTCACCTTTCGCCGGCACCCGCAGTACCCGCACCTTCGTCGCCGGGATCACCATCGGCCCGGGCCGGTTCCTTGTATGGATCCGGGTCGCCGGCCGGGGCGGCATCGCGGGCCAGCCGGGCGACTTCCTCGTCCTGCTGGCGAGCGCGCTCCAGTAATTCTTCGAGATCACGGGCGGTGTCGGGCACCTTGTCCAACACAAAGCTCAGTGTCGGGGTGAAGCGGACGCCTGTTCCGGCTCCGACCTTCGACCGCAGGATGCCGGTCGCCTTGGCCAGACCGGCTGCCGCCGCCGCGTAATCGGGTTCTTCGTCGAGCGACGGACCCATCACCGTGTAGAAAATTGTTGCATCGTGTAGATCGCCGGTCACCTTCGCGTCCGTGACGGTGATGTAGGCCAGCCGGGGATCCTTGATCTCCTTGGCGATGGCCGTGGCGACAATCGATGAGATCCGCTTCGCCAACCGCTGTGCCCGTGCGGGGTCTGCCATGGGACCTCACTCCTTTTTGTTCTCAGACCGGCCCGTGAGCCGAATTCTTCTCGAGTAATTGTGCTGCAGTGAGCTCAGTCGTCCTCGCTGCTGCGAATTCTGCGCCGGACGGACAACACTTCGACCTCGGGCCGCTGCATGACCAGATCTTCACTGGCATCGAGTATTTCACCGATGTGCCGGGAATCGGTGGCAACTGCCGCGACCCCGATCCGCGCCCTGCGGTGCAGATCGTGGTCGTCGACCTCGGCGACCGAAACCCGCAGACGCGCCAGTGATGCGACGATGGGCCGCACCACTGAGCGCTTCTGCTTCAGGGACCGGACGTCTCCGAGCAGTAGGTCGATCTCCAGGGAGCCGACAAACATGACGTCCTGGTCCGGGATTACTCCCGGGCCTTCTCCCGCAACTCGTAGGTCTCGATGACGTCGTCGACCTTGATGTCCGTCGCCGACGTCATTCGCGTGCCTTCTCCCGCAACTCGTACGTTTCGATGACGTCGTCGACCTTGATGTCGTTGTACGTGATCGTGAGACCGCATTCGTAGCCGTCGCGGACCTCGGTGACATCGTCCTTCTCGCGCTTGAGTGAGGAGATGGTGAGGTTCTCGGCGATCACGACGTTGTCGCGCAGCAGACGGGCCTTGGCGTTCCGGCGCATGATGCCCGATGTGACCAGACAACCCGCGATGTTGCCGACCTTCGACGAACGGAAGATCGCACGGATGTCGGCCCGACCCAGTTCGACCTCTTCGTAGATCGGCTTGAGCATGCCCTTGAGCGCGCTCTGGATCTCGTCGATGGCCTGGTAGATCACCGAGTAGTACCGGATGTCGACACCCTCGCGGTTCGCGAGTTCGGTTGCCTTGCCCTCGGCACGGACGTTGAACCCGATGATGATCGCGTTCGATGCCGACGCCAGGTTCACGTTGGTCTCGGTGACGCCACCAACACCGCGGTCGATGACCCGCAACTGCACCTCGTCGTCGATCTCGATACCGAGCAGCGCTTCTTCGAGCGCTTCCACGGTTCCCGAGTTGTCGCCCTTGAGGATCAGGTTCAGCTGCGAAGTCTCCTTCAGAGCCGAATCAAGATCTTCCAGGCTGATCCGCTTACGGCTGCGTGCGGCCAGCGCATTGCGCTTGCGCGCATTGCGGCGATCGGCGATCTGGCGGGCGATGCGGTCTTCGTCGACGACCAGCAGGTTGTCGCCTGCACCGGGCACCGAGGTGAAACCGATGACCTGGACCGGGCGCGACGGCAGAGCCGCCGTGACATCGGCGCCGTGCTCGTCGACCATCCGTCGGACACGTCCGTAGGCGTCTCCGGCGACGATCGAGTCGCCGACCTTGAGCGTTCCGCGCTGCACGAGCACGGTTGCCACCGGGCCGCGGCCGCGGTCGAGGTGGGCCTCGATGGCCACACCCTGCGCGTCCATGTCCGGGTTCGCCCGTAGGTCGAGTGAGGCATCGGCGGTCAACAGAACTGCTTCGAGCAGCGCGTCGATGTTGGTGCCCTGCTTGGCGGAGATGTCGACGAACATGGTGTCGCCGCCGAAGTCCTCGGCAACCAGACCGTATTCGGTGAGCTGAGCGCGGATCTTCTGCGGATCAGCACCTTCCTTGTCGATCTTGTTGACCGCCACGACGATCGGCACGTCGGCCGCCTGTGCGTGGTTGATCGCCTCGACCGTCTGCGGCATGACACCGTCGTCGGCCGCGACCACGAGGATCGCGATGTCGGTGGCCTTCGCACCACGGGCACGCATGGCGGTGAACGCTTCGTGACCCGGGGTGTCGATGAAGGTGACCAGACGCTCGTTGCCGTCCAGTTCGGTGAGGACCTGGTAGGCACCGATGTGCTGGGTGATGCCACCGGCCTCGCCTTCGCGGACCTTCTCGTTACGGATCGTGTCGAGCAGTCGCGTCTTACCGTGGTCGACGTGACCCATGACGGTCACCACCGGCGGACGTTGCTCGAGGTCGTCCTCGCCACCGGCATCTTCGCCGTAGGTGAGGTCGAAGGAGTCGAGCAGCTCGCGATCTTCGTCTTCAGGACTGACGACCTGCACGACGTAGTTCATCTCGCCGCCGAGCAGCTCGAGCGTCTCGTCGTTCACCGATTCGGTGGCCGTGACCATCTCACCGAGATTGAAGAGCGCCTGCACCAGTGCTGCCGGGTTCGCGTCGATCTTGTCGGCGAAGTCGGACAGCGATGCACCGCGAGCAAGGCGAATGGTCTCGCCGTTGCCACGTGGCAACCGCACGCCGCCGACTGCGGGAGCCTGCATGCTCTCGTACTCGGCGCGTTTCGCCCGCTTCGACTTGCGACCACGACGGACTGCACCGCCGGGGCGACCGAAGGCACCGGCTGCGCCGCCACCTCGTCCACGACCGCCACCACCTGGGCGTCCGCGGAACCCACCGGGAGGACCACCGGGAGCACCTGTCGGGGCTCCGCCGCCGCCGCCGGGACCGCCGCGGTATCCACCGCCGCCGCCACCGGGACCGCCGCGGGCACCACCGGCACCGCCGGGTCCGCCGCGTGCGCCACCGGGACCGCCGCGTGCTCCACCGGGTCCGCCCGGACCGCCTGGGCGGGCCGAACGAGCCGGCATGGCGCCGGGATTGGGACGAGGAGGCATGCTGCCGGGGCTGGGACGGGGACCGCCCTGACCCGGTGCCGGGCGTCCGCCGGTCGCGCCGCCGGGTGCGGGGCGCTGGCCGCCGCCGGGGCGGGGACCGCCAGCGCCGGGTGCCGGACGTGGTGCCGGACGCTCGACCGGAGCGGCCGTCGAATAAGGGTTGTTACCGACCCGCGGCGCGCGCGGGCCGGGCTTGGGTCCCGGAGCGGCCGGCCGTGCGGCCGGAGCCGGACGGGAAGGAGCCGCAGGCGGGGTCGCGGAGGCTGCCGATGCTGCGGGAGCCTGAGGAGCCGCCGGTGCCGGACGCTGGGGAGCGGGCCGGTTCTGCGGGGCCGGAGTTGCTGCCGGGGGCGCCGGGGGTGCTGCCGGTGTCGCCTTGGCTGCGGGCGCCGCCGGGCGCGGCGCGCCGGGCTTTGCGCCGGTCGACGGCGCGGCCGGAGCCGAACCGCTCGGTGCCGGCGCCGAAGGAGCCGGGGTGCGCGCGGCACCCGGCTTGGCTGCTGATGGTTTTGCTGCCGGGGCGCTGCCTCCGGCGTTTGATGATGGTGCTCCACCGTTGGCGGCGGGAGCGTCCTTCCCGGGGAAGGACTGGCGAAGTCGCCGGGCCACAGGGGCCTCTACGGTCGACGACGCTGATTTGACGAACTCGCCTTGTTCGCTGAGTCGGGCGAGTACTTCTTTACTCGTCACGCCCAGTTCTTTGGCCAATTCGTGCACGCGGGCCTTGCCTGCCACTGCTCTCCTCACTTGGAGGTCGAGCGGCATTGCCCGCTACGACCTCGGTCTACGTCCGAAACGTGCTCATCGCAAGAACTTCACGGTGTGCTCATGTCTTCTGCTACCTGTCCTTAGTGGCCGACTGCTGCCGGCCTCTCTGTGTGGCTACCGACTCGATCTCTCGGGTCAGTAGATCGGCGTCGACGGTCAACCCGCCGAGCCGAAATGCCCTTGCGAAGGCTCTACGCTGCACCGCTGTCACCAGACATGCCGGTTCGGGATGCAGCCAGGCTCCTCGCCCTGGCATGGTCTTTCGATGGTCGATCACAACAGCCGGGAGACCGTCGTCGGTGCAGACGACCAGCCGAATGAGTTCGGTGGCCGGGCGACACTGTCGACATCCGACGCAGGTACGCATCGGAATTTTCTCGCGGTGGGGCGAAGGATCACTGTGGACCACCGCAAAGTCTACCGTCCTGGGCGCTGCAGATGCCAATGCCACCCTTTCCGGCGAGTTTTCGGTCAGCTCGCACCCGCCGCCGACTCGACGTGGTCGGGATCGGGCTGGGTGTCGCTGCGGATGTCGATACGCCATCCGGTGAGCCTCGCCGCGAGCCGGGCATTCTGCCCTTCCTTGCCGATGGCCAGCGACAACTGGTAGTCGGGAACCACGACACGCGCCGCCTTGGCAGCCAGATCGACCACCGTGACCGAGATGACCTTCGACGGCGAGAGCGCGTTACCGACGAACACCGCGGGATCGTTGTCGTAGTCGATGATGTCGATCTTCTCTCCGGCCAGTTCGCTCATCACGTTGCGGACCCGCTGCCCCATCGGCCCGATGCAGGCGCCCTTGGCGTTGAGCCCGGCGACCCCGGTGTGCACCGCGATCTTCGATCGATGCCCGGCCTCGCGGGCCACGGCGACGATCTCCACCGACCCGTCTTCGATTTCCGGGACCTCGAGCGAGAAGAGTTTGCGGACCAGGTTCGGGTGGGTTCGCGACAACGTGATCTGGAGTCCACGCGCCCCTCGGGTGACGCCCACCACGTAGCACTTGATCCGCTCGCCGTGCACGTACTTCTCTCCCGGCACCTGTTCCGCCGGCGGCAACACACCTTCTTGACCCGTTGCCTCACTGCCGATCCGCACGACCACCATGCCTCGTGCGTTCGCCCGGGCGTCCTGCTGGACCACACCGCCGACGATCTCACCCTCGTGGGTGGAGAACTCGCCGAAGTTCTTGTCGTGCTCGGCATCTCGGAGACGCTGCAGGATGACCTGGCGTGCGGTGGTCGCCGCGATCCGCCCGAATCCCTCTGGTGTGTCGTCCCATTCGGAGATGACGTTGCCGTCCTCGTCACGTTCCTGCGCCATCACCCGCACCTGACCCGACTTGCGGTCCACGTCGATGTACGCGTGGGGTGCAAATCCGTCGGTGTGGCGGTACGCGGTCAGCAGAGCCGACTGGATGGTCTCGATGACGGTGTCGATCGAGATGCCCTTCTCGGCCTCGATCATTCTCAACGCTGCGATATCGATATTCATTTGTTCCCTTTCCGTCTTGCCTCGATCTGTTCGGGATCGAGGCCGCACTTCTCTAGTTCCGCAGGGGACGGTTCACCGAAGTCCACCTGTACGAACGCCTTGCGTACAGCCGCCAGCTCGATCTCCCGGGTGGTCAGTCCCCGGCCGGACTTGATGACCACCGACACGCTGTTCTCGTCGTCGGTTAGTCGCCCCACCCGCCCGGCGACCCGCTCGGGCGGCTCACCGACGAGGTCGACGACAACCTTGCGGCCGGCGGCGCGTCGCCAATGGCGCGCTGCCGTGAGCGGGCGGTCCACGCCCGGCGATGTCACTTCCAACACATAGGTGTTGAATGCGGCAACCGGGTCGGCCGACGTCATGTCGCCGACGGAGTCGTCGGATTCGGCCGGAGCGTCGAGCACTTCGGAGATGGATCTGCTCAGGGCGGCCAGTTCGTCGAGTGTGGCGCCACCATCGCGGTCGACGACCACCTTGACCACGTTCTCCGCACCGGAGGCGGACACCGTCAGTTCCTCGACGTCGTAGCCGTTCTGAGCGGCGATCGGCTCGAGCAGTGCGCTGATCCGGTCGTGGTCGATTGCCCCGGGCATCGGCGTCTCCTCCATGTGCAGTTGTCGGTTCCCAGCATGTCGAGCGGTCGATAGTCGGCCGCATGCCTTCGCATCGGCGATGCGGCGTGTGGCCATCAGCTTAACGCCCCGCGGACACCGTTTCGCCCACCTGCTCGGTCGGCAGGGCACGCGACCCACCGCGAACCGGCAGAGTCTTCCCTTGCCGAGCGCGACTGGCACTATGTGAACCTGTGACGGTCAGTGACATACGAAACTCGATGGACCTGGTGAGGTCCGTGGAACCCTCGGGCTCCACCAGCTGGAGTCCTACGCGACGGGTTTTCCTGCGATCGACGGTTGTGTTGTCGGCGGGTGCGGCCGCGGTGGCGACGGTGGCTGCATGCGGTGACAACGCGGAGGTCACTGCGAAACAGAAGCTCGCCGACCAGCTGCTCCCCCAGGTCGCCTCGGCGAACGCCGATGCAACTGCCGCGACGGCCGCGGTGGCGACCAATCCCGACCGGGCGGCCGCACTGACCGTGATCGCGCAGGAGCGCAGCACGCATGCACGGGCGCTGACCGACGAGATCACCCGTCTCGACAGCGGACGCGCGAAGAGCGCATCGAGTTCCGCGGCGCCGAGTCCGAGCCCGCCGGCCCCACCGACGATCGATCAGTTGCGTGTACAGCTCACCGCCTCCGCCCGGTCGGCCGGTGACCTGGCGGTGCAGACGCAGGGGTATGTCGCCGGCCTCCTC
The DNA here is from genome assembly GCF_054063855.1 of Williamsia sp. R60. Classification (NCBI taxonomy): domain Bacteria; kingdom Bacillati; phylum Actinomycetota; class Actinomycetes; order Mycobacteriales; family Nocardiaceae; genus Williamsia; species Williamsia sp. R60. The sequence goes on along the minus strand of NZ_JBSSGR010000004.1, from coordinate 208,122 downwards.
GGGTCGATCAGCGCCGGCACCACAACAGCTGTGGCGGTGCAGCTCTCGTGACCGTGACCACCGACGCCCTCGCGGCGACACTGGATGCAGAGAACGCGACGATCTTCACCTACGGGGTGGTGGCGGCGTACGCGGCCGCGTCCCGCGCACAGACCGTCGCCGAGTTCACCGCCGAACATCGATCACGTCGAGAAGAGTTGACCGCGGCTCTCACCACCGCCGCGGCCGAGGTGCCGGAGGCAGCACCCGGCTACGATCTGCCGCAGCCGATCACCGACCCGGTTTCTGCCCTCACCGTCGCGCTGTCCACCGAAGAGGACTGCACGATCGCCTACCGCGCCCTGCTGGAACGCGCCGAGGACGCCGCCGTACGCGGCCTGGCGCTGGGCGGATTGACCGACAGCGCCCGTCGGGCTGCGACATGGCGTCTGGCGCTACGGATCTCACCGTCGACCGTCGCGTTGCCCGGCAGCACGATCTGAGTCAGCGGCCCGCAAGCAACGTCTCGACCGCCACGTCGGAGGCGACCTCGGTGGCCTCGCCGGTGAAGCGATCCCGGATCTCCACCGTGCCGTTCGCCCAGCCACGACCGACCACCACCACCACGGGCATGCCCAGCAGTTCGGCGTCCTTGAACTTCACTCCGGGCGACGCCTTGCGGTCGTCGATCAACACGGACATGCCGGCTGCATCGAGGTCGGCGGCCAGACCCTGCGCCCCGGCCCACGCCTGTTCGTCCTTGTTCGCGATCACGAGGTGGATGTCGAAGGGCGCCACCGACTTCGGCCACCGCAGACCCTTCTCGTCGTGGTGCTGCTCGGCGATCACGGCGACCATCCGGGACACGCCGACCCCGTAGGAACCCTGGATGAGCCGGACGGGCTTGCCGTTCTCGCCGAGGACGTCCACATCGAATGCATCGGTGTACTTGGTACCCAGCTGGAAGATGTGGCCGATCTCGATCCCCCGGGCGGTCACCAGGGTTCCCAGGCCATCGGGCGACGGATCCCCGTCGCGCACCTCGGCGGCCTCGATCGTGCCGTCGGGCACGAAGTCCCGCCCGACCACCAGGTCCACCACATGCTTGCCCGGCTCGTTCGCGCCGGTGATCCACGCGGTGCCGTCGACGATCCTGGGGTCGACCAGGTAGCGCACACCGTTGTCCTGCAGGGCCTTCGGGCCGATGTAGCCGCGGACCAGGAAGGCGTTGGCAGCAAAATCGGCGTCTGTGATGAGTTCGGGCGCAGCAGGTTCCACAGCTGCTTCGAGCCGCTTCATGTCGACTTCGCGATCCCCGGGCACACCAACCGCGAGCAATTCGGACGTGCCGTCGGGATGGCGCAGCTTCACGACCACGTTCTTGAGCGTGTCCGCCGCAGTGAAGCCGCGATCGGGGAAGGTCTCCTGAGCCCACGCCACGAGCGTGTCGATGGTGGGGGTGTTGCCGGTGTCGTGCACGGTCGCCTCGGGCAGGCCCTCGATGGGGCGCGCCGGCGGTGCCGGGGTGATGACGGCCTCGACGTTGGCCGCATACCCGGATTCGGGGCTGCGGACATAGGTGTCCTCGCCCACCTCGCTCTCGGCGAGGAACTCCTCGGACGCGCTGCCCCCCATCGCGCCGGACGTGGCGGCCACGATGACGTACTTGACCTGGAGCCTGCGGAAAATCGCCTGGTACGCCTCTCGGTGGGCGTCGTAGGACGCCTTCGATCCGTCGGTGTCCAGGTCGAAGGAATATGAGTCCTTCATGATGAACTCGCGGCCGCGAAGGATACCCGCACGCGGGCGTTCTTCGTCGCGATACTTGGTCTGGATCTGGTACAGCGTGACCGGGAGGTCTTTGTAGGACGAGTACTCCCCCTTCACCAGCTGCGCGAACAGCTCCTCGTGTGTCGGTCCGAGCAGCATGTCGGCGCCCTTGCGGTCCTTGAGCCGGAAGAGGGCGGCGCCGTATTCGGTCCAGCGGCCGGTGACCTCGTACGGGTCGCGCGGGAGCAGTGCAGGCAGAGAGATCTCCTGGCCTCCGATGTTGTCCATCTCTTCGCGCACCACGGTCTCCACCTTGCGCAACACCTTCAGGCCCAGGGGCAGCCAGCTGTACACGCCTGGGGCGACCCGACGGACGTAGCCGCCGCGGACCAGCAGCCGGTGGCTGGGTACCTCGGCGTCGGCTGGGTCGTCGCGCAGCGTGCGCAGGAACAGGGTCGACATGCGTGTGATCACGGTGTCACCTTAACGGGGTCTGGACGCCTTCCCGGCGGTGCCCGGTCACGGCTGTGCCGTCGGCGATACGGTGTTGCACTGTGCTGATCGTGTTACCCCCCTCGGAGACCAAGGCCGGAGGCGGCCGCGGCGCTCCACTGGACCTGGACGCGTTGTCGTTGCCCACCCTGACGCCCATCCGCCGCAAGCTGGCCGAGGCCATCGTGTCCCTCGCCGACGACCACGACGCGAGCCGTAAGGCTCTGGGCCTGGGGGCGTCGGCAACGCCCGAGATCGAGCGGAACGCCCAGCTGTGGACGAGTCCGACACGACCGGCGATCGAGCGGTACACCGGTGTGTTGTTCGACGCACTCGACTACCCGTCGCTGAGTCGGGCAGGCAAGACCAAGGCGATCGACCGTCTCGCTGTCGGCTCGGCAATGTTCGGCGTCGTGCGAGCGGGCGACCTGATCCCGGCGTACCGACTGTCCGCGGGGTCGAAAATTCCGGGGTTCAGGACTTTGGCAGCCGAATGGAAACCCGCGCTCCCCGAGGCACTGGCCGCTCTGGGCGAGGATGTGGTCATCGACCTGCGGTCGGGTGGTTACCAGCAACTGGGTCCTGTCCCCGACGCCATCACGGTGACAGTGCTGACCGAGGGACCCGACGGCACACGCACCGTTGTCAGCCACTTCAACAAGCACCACAAGGGTGTGGTGGCCCGCTCGCTGATCCGGTCTCGCAAACAGGTACGCGACATCAACTCGCTGGCGGCAATCGTCGCCGACGGGGGTCAGCGAGCCGAGGTGGCCTCTGAGCGGGAGCTGATCGTCCTCACCGACTGAGCGGTGGACGCAGGGTCAGGCAGTCAGTTCGTTGGGGTCGATGTCGGTGTGAGCGGCCTCCTGAGCCGCTTGCCCCTCTGCGACGTCCTCGGGGGTGAAACGCATGAACATCACCACCACACCGGCAAGGACGGCGATCGCGGCGCAACAGACGAACGCCAGCCCATAACCGCTTGCGAGCGCATCGAGCTCGCCGGCGTCCATCTCTTCCACCGGTCCGGTCACCCCACCCTCGGACAGGGTCCGCGAGGTCACCATCGCCCCGACCGCAACAAGTGCAATCGCTCCACCGAGGTTCTGGGCCACCTGCGCGAGCGCGGTCAGCGGTCCGATCTCGGTGGGCCCGACTCCGGCGACCACAGACAGCGTCAGCGGGATCACCGCCATACCCACGCCGGCGCCGATCACGATCACCGGGATGAAGATGTGCGGCATGTAGGCGGGCGCATCGCGGGCGATCGCGGCAGCGTAGGCGCAGCCCGCGACCACCACCGAACCGCCGGCGATCACCAACCATCGCGGCTGGAAACGCAACGCCAGTTTGGATGCGACGGCCGCCGCGATCCCGAGACCGAACGCGAACGGAACCACGGCCATGCCGCTCTGGATCGGTGAGTACTTGAGAATGCCCTGCAGGTACAGCGAGATGAAGACCGCCATGCACATGATGATGGCGCCCGCCAGCAGGATCGCGACCAGCGCTGCGACGCGGCTGTGGTTGGCGAACAGACTGAACGGCAGGATGGGATTGTCGGCATGACGCTCGACCATCACAAAAGCGATCAGTGCACAGATCCCCAAGATGAGCGGGACCACGACGATCGGACGCAACCAGCCTCCGGGTCCTTCGTTCACCGCGAGCACCACCAGGGAACAGCCGGCGGTGCCGAGCACGGCACCCCGGACGTCGAGCGGCAGGCGCTCACCCTGTGACTCCTGCAGGACAAAGATTGCGCCTATCGCGACCAGCAGACCGATCGGGACGTTGATCAGGAACACCAGCCGCCAGGACAGTTCGGTGAGCACGCCTCCTGCGATCAGACCCGCCACCGAACCGATCCCGGTCATCGCGGCGTAGACCGCAAATGCCTGGTTGCGGGCCTTTCCCGGCGCGAATGTGGTTGCCACCAGGGCCATTGCGGTGGGCGCGGCCACCGCTGCCGAAGCGCCTTGCAGCCCGCGCCCGATGATCAGGCTGAACGGATCCCAGGCGAGTCCGCAGAGCAGAGAAGTGACGGTGAAGGCCGCCACACCCCCGACGAACATCCTCTTGCGTCCGAAAGTGTCGCCGAGCCTTCCGCCGAGCAGCATCAGACCACCGAACGCGAGCACGTACGCGGTGATGATCCATGCTCCGGCGCTGTCGGAGAGCTCCAACGCTGTCTGTATGCGGGGCAGAGCCAGCGCGGCTACCGTGCCGTCGAGCACCACGAGCAGCTGCATACCGCCCAGCACGACGATCTGCGGGCCCCACACGCGGGTCTGTCCGACGTCAGCAGACATGCGTGTCGATGAGGTCATGGGCATCGACGGTACCGCCGCCTGGTCGCCATTTCACAATCAAGCTTGTCACGGTCCGGTCGCGGGAGTCCCGGTGCTGCCGGTTTCCGCGTCGAACCCGGCGACCGGACCGATCACCACGATCGCGGGTGGGCGAACGTTCTGGGAGCGTGCGTCCGCGGCCGCCGCAGCAAGCGTCGAGCGCACGACCCGCTGGCTGCTGAGTGTGGCGTTCTCGATGATCGCGACGGGGGTCGCCTCGTCCCGCCCGCCTTTCAGCAGCGCCGCGGTGAACACGTCGAGTCGCTCGACGGCCATCATCAGCACGATGGTGCCGCGCATCTTCGCCAGTGCAGGCCATTCGACGAGGGAGTCGGGATGATCGGGCGGGATGTGACCGGAGACCACCACCACCTCGTGGGTCATCCCCCGGTGCGTCACCGGGATGCCGGCGGCCGACGGACCGGCGATGGCGCTGGTGATCCCGGGGACCACCGTCACCGGCACACCCGCGGCCACACATGCCGCGAGTTCTTCGAATCCCCGGCCGTAGACGTACGGATCCCCGCCCTTGAAGCGGACCACGAACTTGCCTGCCTTGGCGCGGTCGATGAGGACCTCGTTGATCGACTCCTGCTTCATCGCCCGTCCGTAGGGGACCTTCGCGGCATCGATGATCTCCACGTGCGGTCCCAGCTCGGCGAGCAGCGCCGGCGGCGCGAGGCGATCGGCGACGACCACATCGGCAGCGGCGAGCAACCGCCGACCACGCACCGTGATCAGATCCGGGTCACCCGGACCACCTCCGACGAGCGCGACACCGGGTGGCTGTGAACCGTGCGCAGCCGCCTCCAGACCGGCAGCGCCCAACTCGCCGCCGCCCAGCGCCTGACCGATCGCTGTCCTGACCGCGGCAGACCGTCGATGGTCCCCACCGGCCAGCACTCCGATGCTCAGGTGGTCGTGCCGCAACGACGCAGGGGTCACGGCGGTACCGTGCCGCGCATCGTCGGCGCGAACACAGAAGATGCGCCGTGATTCGGCTTCAGCCACCACCGCGGCGTTGACCTCGGGATCGTCGGTGCACGCGAGCGCGTACCAGGCATCTGCGAGATCGCCGTCGCGGTATTCCCTCAGCGACAACGTGATGCCCGGGAACGATTCGACGGTCGGGGTCGCCTCTGGGGCGATGACGTGGATGTCCGCGCCGCTGTGGGCGAGGGTGCCCAATCGTCTCTGCACCACCGAACCCGCACCGATGATCACCACCCGACGCCCGGACAAACTGAGCCCCACCAGGTAGTGATCGGCCTGCTGGCCTTCGAGTTCCTTGTCCGACATGCGATAAACCGTACCCAGCGCACTTCGTGTGCACGGTTGGCACCTAGGGCGTCACGCTCGTCAGTACTGCGAAACGCTCTCGAACGCGGTTCTCGCCGCCCGCACCAGGCGCGCGACGACCTCCGGCCTACCTGCCGGATGAGTGTGTAGATACGACGCGTGCACGTTGCCCTGTACCCAACCCTCGATGTGGGCCACCCCATCGCGCCGCCACCCCCAGGCGCTCGGCTTCGAGCCGTCGAGAGCCGTGATGGTGGTGCGGTGGAACTCGTGCCCCGGCATCCGGGAACCGGCATCGAACAGCACCGAGTCCGTCAGGGCGACGGCGTCTCGGTAGCCGAGTGTCAGTGTCTTGCCGAAGGTTCCGCGCAAGGGGAGCACTCCGGCCATCACATGATCATCAAGGCTCTGGGCCAGGTACAGCAGTCCCGCGCATTCGGCGTGGATGGGGATCCCGGATCGTGCGACTGTGCGCAGCTGGGTCAGCAGCCGCCGGTTGGCGGCAAGCGCGGCGGCATGTTCCTCGGGGAATCCACCACCGATGACAACACCCGAGCACCCATCGGGTAACAGGTCGGTGAGGGGGTCGAACGGCACCACCGACGCGCCGGCGGCGGCCAGGAGCTCGGAGTGTTCGGCGTACCCGAATGTGAAGGCCGCACCGGACGCGAGCGCGATGACCGGCCTGCTGTCGCCTGACACAGATTCGTCGACCCCGACCTCCGATTCCGGTGACCACATCGGGCCGACGGCACCCGCTCCGATGTCGGCAGCGGCGACGAGGGCGGCCAGATCGACTGCACCGCCGATCAATTCGGTCATGGCATCAATCGCGGCGACCGCTTCGGGCCCGCGTTCGGCAGCGGGTATCAAGCCCAGGTGGCGCGAGGGCACGGCCATTTTCGCATTGCGGGGAACGGCGCCGAACACCTCGAGCCCGGCGCGGGCACAGGCTTGGCGAAGCACGAATTCGTGACGGGGGGAACCAACCCGGTTGAGGATCACACCCCGGATGTCGATGCCTGGATCGAAGCTGACGAACCCGTGCAGGATCGCGGCGAGGCTCTGACTGTGTCCGGATGCGTCGATCACCAATACCACCGGCGCACCGAGTAGAGATGCGACCTGAGCGGTGGATCCGGGCGCGATCGCCGGCATGTGGTCTTCGGTGATGCGGCCATCGAACAACCCCATGACGCCTTCGACGACGGCGAGGTCGCAGCCAGCGGATCCGGCTCGATACAGCGGACCGATGCGGTCCTCGCCGACGAGCACGGGGTCGAGATTGCGGCCCGGCCGGCCCGCCGCCAGTCCGTGGTAACCGGGGTCGATGTAGTCGGGGCCGACCTTGAAGGGCGCCACCCGGTGCCCGGCCCGGGCCAGAGCGCCGATCAAACCCGTTGTGACAGTGGTCTTACCGCTTCCGGATGCCGGAGCGGCGATGACGAGTGCCGGTGGAGCCGTCACCATTCGATCCCCTTCTGACCCTTACGACCGGCATCCATCGGGTGTCTGGTCTTGACCATCTCCGTGACCAGGTCGGCAGCGTCGACCAGCGCGGCCGGAGCGCGACGACCGGTGATCACCACGTGCTGCTTGCCTTCCCTGGACCTCAGCACCTCGATGACGTCGTCGACGTCCACCCACCCCCAGTTGAGTGGATAGGTGAACTCGTCGAGGACATAGAACTCGTGGGTCCTCTCGAGGATGCGGCGCCGGATCTCGAGCCACCCCTGGGCAGCCTGCTCGGCGTGGTCGGACTCCTTGCCCGAGTGGCGGATCCACGACCAGCCCTCGCCCATCTTGTGCCACTGCACCGGACCACCCTGGCCTGTCTGGGCGTGGAGCTCACCGAGCGCAGTCAGTGCGGACTCTTCGCCGACCTTCCACTTGGCACTCTTGACGAACTGGAACACGCCGATGTCGAGGCCGGCATTCCAGGCACGCATGGCCATCCCGAATGCTGCCGTGGACTTGCCCTTGCCGTCACCGGTGTGAACAGCCAGCACCGGCTGGTTACGGCGCGCTCGGGTGGTCAGACCGTCGTCGGGGATGACCGATGGAACTCCCTGTGGCACAGCTCTACCTCTCTCGGTGTGGTGGTCTGTGAGTGTCTCGGCGTCTACACATCCGTGCTCATGCAGCCGCGCGGATGACGCCCGCGACACCACCGGCGGTGAGGTCGGCGAGTTGCACACACTGACCGCCGAGGCCGTGGGCGAGCGACGCCGCAAGCCCGAGACGGATCATGCCGTGCTCACAGTCGATCACGATGGATGTGGTCCCGTCGCGACGGAGCCGGTCAGCCGCCGCCGCGGCCCTGGGCAAGGCGCCCGCTCCGGCTGTCGCCCGGCCATCGGTGAGTACCACCACCAGTGGGCGTCGATGAGGCTCTTTGAATGCGTTCCGGCGGATCACCTCGCGGGCCGTGAGCAGGCCTTCGGCCAGCGGCGTGCGTCCGCCGGTGCGCAGACCGGTCAGCCTCCGTACTGCGGCGTCCACGGACCGGGTCGGCGGAACCGCGACCTCTGCGCCGTCACCGCGCACCGTCACCACGGCGACACGATCACGTCGCTGGTAGGAATCGCGCAGCATGGACACCACTGCGCCAGACACTGCGTCCAGGCGCTTACGTGCCGCCATCGATCCCGACAGGTCGAGGACAAAGACCACCAAGTTGCCTTCTCTGCCGCGGCGCAACGCACCCCGGACGTCTTGCGGTAGTACCTGAAGTCGCGTGTTGCCCCGCTCGAGGTGGCCTTCCGCAGCGGCCAGAACCGTGCCGATCAGGTGCACGCCACTTCCGCCTTCGGTGACCGCTCGAACTGCCTGCCCCCGTACGCTCAGCGATTGCGAACGTCGACCCGGCTCCCCGGCGCCAACACCCACGGCACTGATCGGTTTGACCTTGCCCGACGCACGGGTCGGCGAGAATCCGCCGCTCGGCGGCGTCGCTCCCCCACCCTTCGAGCCGTCCGGACCTGGGTCGTCGGGATCGGGGTCGGTGTCCGCCGGATCGCCGGGCGGCGGTGGCTCGGGCTCTGGCCCGGGCGCTTGTTCTTCCGAGTTCTGACTGTCCGGCTGGTGCGACTGCTCGTCCGCCTTCTGCAGGGCGTCGTCGAGTTGGTCCTCGGTGAGACCGGGCTCATCAAAGGGGTCGCGGCGACGTCGGTGCGGCAACGCGAGTTCCACCGCACGCCGGACGTCGATGTCCTCGACAAGGTCGGATCCACGCCATGCGGCGTGGGCCCGGGCCGCACGGGCGACCACGAGATCACCGCGCAGACCGTCCACCTGGAGTTCCATGCAGATCGCCGCGATGCGTCGGAGTTGGGCCGGCGGCAGCCGCACCGATCCGAGCACCAAGCGTGCCCGCGCGATGGCTGCGGCGACCTCGGCGTCCTGGTCGGTGAACTGTGCCGCGAACCCTGCCGGGTCGTCTTCGTACGCAAGTCGGCGTTCCATCACCTGGACGCGCGTCGCGATCTCCTGCGGCGCGGCCACATCCACCGCCAGTCCGAATCGATCCAGCAGCTGCGGGCGGAGCTCACCCTCTTCGGGGTTCATCGTCCCCACGAGGACAAAACGGGCCGCTTGCGTGTGCGAGACGCCGTCACGCTCGATGACCACCCGGCCCGTCGCCGCTGCGTCCAGCAGCACGTCGACAAGGTGGTCGGCGAGCAGGTTGACCTCGTCGATGTAGAGCACTCCCCCGTCGGCATTCGCCAACAGCCCTGGCGTGAAGGCTTTTTCACCCTCGGACAGAATTTTCTGCAGGTCGAGTGAACCGACCACCCGATCCTCGGTGGCACCGATCGGCAATTCCACCACCGATGCTCCGGTGTCGTCGCGAGCAGGCAGCAGCGGACCGAGCGCCCTCACCACGGTGGTCTTGGCCGTGCCCTTTTCACCCCGGATCAGCACGCCACCGATCGACGGCGCGATGGCGGCGAGGATGAGCGCCAGCTTGAGCTGTTCTTGTCCGACAACCGCACTGAACGGAAAGGGGAGGTCCAGCCCGGCATTGCTGCCGTGCCCAGGCCCCCCGTCCAAGGCTGTCTCTCGGGAGAGCGGATCCTTCACACCGTCAGCGATGTCCGCCGCCACGAACCATCGGCACATGTGGGACGCCGTCGAGCAGATGCTCCTCGCCGTCGACGACGAAACCGTGCTTGGCGTACATGTCGATGAGGTAGGTCTGCGCATGAATACGGCAGAGGTCCGAACCGACGTCTGCCAGAGCCGTCTGCAGCAGCCGGGTTGTGTGGCCCTGACCTCGGTGCGCGCGGTCGGTGCACAGGCGGCCGATCCGGTAGGACTTGCCGCCTTCGTGCTCTTCGAGCAGTCGCAGGGTGCTGATGATCTCGCCGTCTTCTTCGAGCCACAGATGCCTCGTGTCCGGATCGAGGTCGCGCCCGTCGAGGTCGAGATACGGGCACGACTGCTCGACGACGAACACCTCCACTCGCAGCTGCAGGATCTTGTAGAGGGTCGACATCTCGATGTCTTGGGCCCAGCTGCGGTGCAGGTTCGCGGTGGCGGTCATATGCAAGTGCCTATCACACGGTGCTCGGTGTCGCCAGATGAGCGCCACGCTCATTCGGCGTCGTCTCGACCGTGTTCTGCAGTCCGAGAACCTTGGACGTGTGGTCCCAGATCTGCTCGAAGAGACGGGGATTGTCGTTCAGTTTGTGGCCCAGCGAAGGGATCATGTCGGACAGCTGCGGCTGCCACGCCTCGTAGTGCTTCGGGAAGCAACGCTGCAAGACATCGAGCATCGCCGGGACGGCGGTGGAGGCACCGGGCGACGCGCCCAGCAAGCCTGCGATGCTGCCGTCCTCGGCCGCGATGACAGCGGTCCCGAACTCGAGCACACCGCCGCGCCCCTGCTTGCGGATGACCTGCACGCGCTGGCCGGCGACGATGAGCTCCCAGTCTTCCCCCTGCGCCCTCGGCACGAACTCGGCCAGCGTCTCGACCCGATCCGCCGGTCCGGCGGCGAGCTCGCTGATCAGGTACTTCAGCAAGCCGAACTCTTTCGGCGCGATCGACATCATCGGCAGGAGGTTGCCCGGTTTGATCGAGGCGGGCAGATCGGTGATCTTGCCCTCCTTGAGGAACTTGGGCGACCACCCGGCATACGGTCCAAAGAGCAGTCCTGCTTTGCCGTTGATCACGCGGGTGTCGAGGTGGGGCACCGACATCGGCGGCGCACCGACAGCTGCCTTGCCGTACACCTTCGCGCCGTGGTCGTCGATCAGATCGGGGTTGGTGCAGCGGAAGAACGCGCCGCTCACGGGGAAGCCGCCGAATCCCTTCGCTTCCTTGATTCCCGACTTCTGCAGTAGATGCAGCGCGCCGCCGCCCGCACCGATGAAGACGAAACCTGCTTTGACCGTGCTGGTTTCCTTGGTCCGGAGGTTCTTGACCTTCAGGATCCAGGTGCCGTCGGATTGCTTCTTCAGGTTTGTCACCGCGTGCCCGAAGTTCACCGTGCCGGCGTGGCCGATGTAGCCGAGCAACTGCTGGGTGAGAGCGCCGAAATCCACGTCGGTTCCGCCGTCGAACCAGTTGAGTGCTACCGGATCCGCGAAGTCGCGGCCTGCCGACATCAGCGGCAGACGCTTGGTGAACTCCACGGGGTCGGTGATGTACTCCATCCCCTTGAACAGGGTCTCGCCCGCCAGCTTGTCGTACCGCTTACGCAGGTAGTCGATGTTGGACTCACCGTGCACGAAGCTCACGTGCGGGATCGGGTTGATGAACTCCTCGGGGCGCCGCAGCACACCCGCTTCCACCGAGTTCGCCCAGAACTGGCGCGAGACCTGGAACTGCTCGTTGATGTGCAGAGCCTTGGTGATGTCGACCTCGCCGTCAGCTGTCTGCGGCGTGTAATTCAATTCACAGAGCGCGGAGTGACCGGTACCGGCGTTGTTCCACGGATCGCTGCTCTCGGCGGCCGCCGCGTCGAGGCGCTCGAACACACTGATCGACCAGTCCGGCTGCAGCCGGTGGATCAACGCGCCCAGCGTGGCGCTCATGATTCCTGCGCCCACCAGCACGATGTCGGTTGTGATGACTCCGCCGTCGCGCGGGTTTGCTGACTCAGACACTCCAGCTCAACTTCCTGATTCGGCGAACTTTCGGATGTGTTCCATTGTCTCTCATGCGGGTGCGGTCATTGCAACGCGGTCGGCAGTTGCCTCGGGCACACTCCCCGTGGCGGCGCGCACATCTACAGTGAACGATTGTGGCCCCTTCCCGCTGGCAGCCCGATGTACTCGGCCCCGACTTCTCGGCATCGACCTTCGACCTCGGCATCGACCCCGACGGTGAAGGTGAGATAACCGCCACCCTCGTCCGCCACGAACCGACCGGTCCGGTGACCGGCGCGGTGCTGTACGTCCACGGCTTCACCGACTACTTCTTCCAACGACCTCTCGCCGAGTTCTTCGCTCAGCGCGGGTATGCCTTCTACGCGTTGGATCTGCGCAAGTGCGGACGTTCGCAACGACCGGGGCAGACACCTCATCACATCACCGACCTGGCCGCCTACGACTTCGAGCTCGACCTCGCCGTCGCGGAGATCAACGCCGGCACCGACGGGGTTCCGCTCCTGGTGGCCGCGCACTCCACCGGTGGCCTGATCACCGCCCTGTGGCTCGATCGGCTGCGAGCACTCGACAGGCCGCGGGAGCTTGATCCCCTGGTTTCGGCACGCCCACGCGGGCTGGTGCTGAACTCGCCGTGGTTCGACCTGCAAGGCGCTCCGATCCTGCGCACGGCCGGGACCGCGCTGATCAACGGCGTCGCCCGGGTACGCCCCCTGGCCGCCATACCCCGCAACATCTCCGGCGCCTACGGCGAGAGTCTGCACCACAGCGTGCACGGCGAGTGGGAGTACGACCTCCATTACAAACCCTTACAGGGTTATCCGGTCACGTTCGGTTTCCTCAGCGCGGTACGTCAGGGACAGGCCAGATTGCACCGCGGACTCGACATCGGCGTTCCCTCGCTGGTGCTGCACTCGACCGAGACGACCCTCAGCGGGCCCGAGGCCGACGGCAGTGTCGCAGACATCGACTCGGCAGACGGAGTCCTCGACGTCCGTCAGATCGCCAAGTGGTCGGGTTGCCTCGGTGGCCGGGTGAGCGTCGTCCCCGTCGAGGGCGCCCGCCACGACGTCTTCCTGTCGCGCACCGGGGTACGCGACACCGCCTACTCCGAACTCGACCACTGGCTCTCGAGCAACAACGACCGGATACGAGGTGTCATCCATGGCTGAATCGACAACGAACAACGGCCATCCACACGTGCACGAGGTGGACCTGGCGATCATCGGTTCGGGAACCGGCAACTCGATCCCCGACGAGAGGTTCGCCGATCAGGAGATCGCGATCTTCGAGGAGAGCATCTACGGCGGAACCTGCCTCAACGTCGGCTGCATCCCCACCAAGATGTTCGTGTACGCCGCGGAGATCGCCCAGACCATCCGGGAGGGCGAACGTCTCGGCGTCACGGGCTCGGTGGAGAAGGTCGACTGGCCGGGCATCGTCGATCGCGTCTTCGGGCGGATCGATCCGATCTCGGCGGGCGGTAAACGCTACCGCGTCGAGGACTGCACCAACATCACCGTCTACACCAGTCACGTGGAGTTCGACGGGGTCACCGACAACGGCCGGTATCGGCTGCGCACCGCTGCCGGAGACGAGGTCGTCGCCACCAAGGTGGTGCTGGCCGCCGGATCGAGGCCGGCCATCCCGGACGTGGTCGCCGAGAGCGGGGTCAACTTCCACACCAACGAAGACGTGATGCGTCTACCCGAGCTCCCCAGGCACCTGATCATCATCGGCAGCGGCTACATCGCGGCAGAGTTCGCCCACGTGTTCGGCGCATTGGGTTCGAAGGTGTCGATCATCGCCCGCAGCAACGCTCTCCTGCGCGCGCAGGACGCCGACATCTCCCGCAGGTTCACCGAAATCGCCTCGGCCGCATGGGATGTGCACTTCGAGTCCGCGATCCACAGTGTCGAGCAGGAGGATTCCGGCGACGTCCGGGTGCAGCTCGCCGACGACACCGTCATCACCGGAGATGCCCTCTTGGTCGCTGTCGGCCGGATCCCCAACGGCGACAGGCTGGCACTGGACACGATCGGCGTCGACATCGACTCCGAGGGCCGCGTCTGCCGGGACGCCTACGGGCGCACCGCGGCCCGGAACGTGTGGGCTGTCGGCGACGTCACCTCGAAGTACCAGCTCAAGCACGTCGCCAACCACGAAGGTCGGGTGGTGCAGGCCAACCTCCTGCGCGATTGGGACGGCACCGAACTCGAATCCTTCGACCACCGGTTCGTACCGGCTGCGGTGTTCACCCACCCGCAGATCGCGTCGGTCGGATTGACCGAGGACGAGGCAGTGCAGGCCGGCCTCGACATCACCGTCAAGGTGCAGAACTACGGCGATGTGGCGTACGGCTGGGCGATGGAGGACCTCACCGGTCTGTGCAAGGTGATCGCCGAGAAAGGCACCGGGCGCATCTTGGGCGCACACATCATCGGCCCGCAGGCGCCGTCGGTCATCCAACCTGTCATCCAGGCCATGTCGTTCGGTCTCGACGTCAAGAACATGGCCCGCGGTCAGTACTGGATCCACCCCGCCATGCCCGAAGTCCTCGAGAACGCGCTCCTCGGCCTCGAGGTCTGAGGGGACCGGGCCTGTGCCGGGTCCACCGGACGGGGAGGATCACCACACGGCTGAACGCAACGCGACCTCGCTCGCGAGCGCAGCCGCCGCGTTCTGCGGCACCCAGTGATCGACGCCTTCGAGGGCAGCGAACCGGTAGTCGGAGTAGACGTATCGTCCACTCCCCTCTGCCTGCTCGCGCCCCAGCGCGAAATCCTGGTCGCCCCAGAGCATCGTCGTGGGGGCTTCGATCGGCGGGCACGACAGGTGCGCCTTGATGTCGCCGGTGAAGTTCGCGCGGTACCAATTCAGCGCCGCTGTCAGCGCGGGACGCTCGGTGAGGGGCAGCACGCTGTCGTCGGGGACCAGCTCTCGCAGCATCTTCGCGTCGTCGGCGAGCATGGTGTCCTCGGCGTCGGGTTTGACGAAGTCGAGGATGTACGACGACCGTTCACGCTGATCGCTCGCGGCCAGGGACGTCGAGATCGCCGATGGGTGGCCCACGCTGACCGCGACGAGTCCGGTCACCCGATCCGGATGGTGGCCGGCCAGATGCCACGCCACGAGCGACCCGAAGTCGTGTCCGACCACCATCGTGTACCCGATGCCCAGAGCGTCGAGGATGCCGATGGCGTCGGAGGCCAGGTGCCGCAGTTCGTAGGCTGCGACATCGTCGGGCCGGGCTCCGGGGCTGTAGCCGCGCTGGTCCGGAACGATGGTACGCAGGCCCGAATCGTGCAGCCGTCCGACGACGCCGTCGAAACAGGCTCCGGTGGTGGGAAATCCGTGCAGCAACAGCACTGACGGCGCCTTCTCCGGCCCACCGATCCTGACGTCGAACTGCAGGTCGCCCACGGTGAGGGTGCGGTGTTCGATACTCACCCGGTCAGCCTACGTGTCCGGGTACGACGATCGGGTCAAGTCAGCGTGGCCGTGAGCGTCGGCAACCCCGGCTTCGGCCCAGCGGTGACCACGTCGGCGATGAACTCCATGTCGAGTTCGGTCTCCACCAGGTCGGCGATCAGATCGAGCTGCGACATCCTCGCCTGTTCGAACGACACCTCCCCGGGTACGAACCCGGAACGTCCGACGTGGCCGGCCACCCGGCGGAGATAGTCACGACGGAATCCGTCCGATGCCAGCACCCCGTGCCAGTGGGTGCCCACAACAACTCCACGCACACTGCCCTCGCCGCCCGCCTCCGCATCGATCAGCAGTCCGTCATCTCCGGAAGCGACCACCCGCCCGTGGTGAATCTCATACCCGGTCACCGGATGTCCCCATGCCGTGCCGTTCACCTGCCGGAGCACCTTGTGCTCGCCGAAGACGACGTCGAGGGCGAGGATCCCCAGGCCCGCGACTTCTCCCACGTGACCTTCCACGTCGTCGGTGATGGATCTGCCCAGCATCTGATAGCCGCCGCAGATCCCCAGGACAGGCCGTCCGGTTCTGGCGCGGGTGATCAACGCCGAGTCGATTCCCCTGGCACGCAACCACTTCAGATCAGACACCGTTGCCTTGCTGCCGGGGATCACCACCAGATCGGCCACGGCAACGCTCGCAGGGTCGTCCACCCAGCGCACGTCGACTCCCGGCTCGCACGCCAGCGCCTCGACGTCGGTGGAGTTGGATATCCGGGGCAGGCGTATCGCCGCCACCGACAACCGGTCCGTGCCCACAGCCGGAGCAGATCGCCCCACGGGGTGCCCGACCACGCTGGCAAGCGAGTCCTCGGCGTCGAGCCACAGACCCTCCGCGAACGGGATCACGCCGATGGTCGGCCGGCCGGTGAGGGCGTGGAGTTGTTCGAGACCCGGCTCCAATATCGATCGGTCGCCGCGGAACTTGTTGACCACAAAACCTGCGATGCGCGCCTGGTCGGCCGCTTCGAGCGACGCCAGCGTTCCGAGCAGATGAGCCAGCACACCACCGCGATCGATGTCGCCGACCACGATCACCGGCAGGTCGCCCATCTCGGCGAGACCCATGTTGGCGATGTCGGACGCACGGAGGTTGATTTCGGCGGGTGACCCCGCACCCTCACAGATCACGACATCGAAATCGTCGCGCAGTGAACGCAATTCGTCCCCCACGACGCCGGCCAGAGCAGCTCTGCGACTGTGGTAGTCCACGGCACCGACGAACCCGTCTGCCTGTCCACGGACCACAACCTGCGAGCGCCGGTCGCTACCGGGCTTGAGCAGAACCGGGTTGAAACGCACCGACGGCGCCAGCCCGCAGGCCGCGGCCTGCATTGCCTGTGCTCGCCCGATCTCACCCCCGTCGAGCGTGACCACCGAGTTGTTCGACATGTTCTGCGCCTTGAACGGCGCCACCGACACACCCGAACGATGAAGCGCACGACACAGCCCGGCGACGATCAGACTCTTACCGGCGTCGGAACTGGTGCCCGCGACCAGCAGGGCGCCCTTCATCGACGGAGGTCCGGGTGCGCCACAGGTCAGGCGTCCGGCAGGGTCAAGATCTCCGCCCCGGTGTCGGTGACCACCAGGGTGTGCTCGAACTGCGCGGTCCATTTGCGGTCTGCCGTGGCGACGGTCCAGCCGTCGTCCCAGATCTCGTATTCGAGGGCGCCGAGATTGATCATCGGCTCGATGGTGAACACCATCCCGGGTTCGATCAGCGTTTCGACGTTGGGCTGGTCGTAATGCAGGATCACCAGACCGTTGTGGAACGTCTCACCGATCCCGTGGCCGGTGAAGTCGCGGACCACGTTGTAGCCGAAGCGGTTTGCGTACGATTCGATGACCCGCCCGATCACGTTCAGTTCCCGGCCCGGACGCACCGCCTTGATCGCCCTGTTCGTCGCCTCGCGGGTGCGGTCGACGAGATCGACCACCTCTTGGGCGACATCGCCGGCGAGGAAGGTGGCATTGGTGTCGCCGTGCACCCCATCGATGTATGCCGTGACATCGATGTTGACGATGTCGCCGTCCTCGATGACGGTCGAGTCCGGGATCCCGTGGCAGATCACCTCGTTGAGCGAGGTGCAGCAGGACTTGGGAAAACCCTTGTAGCCCAGCGTCGAAGGGTACGCACCGTGGTCGATCATGTACGCGTGGGCGATCCGGTCCAGCTCATCCGTGGTGACCCCGGGTGCCACCGCTTTACCCGCCTCGGCCAGAGCGTTGGCCGCGATCTTGCTCGCGACCCGCATCTTCTCGATGGTCTCGGGTGTCTGAACCCACGGCTCGTGACCTTCGTTCACCGTCGACTTCCACACGTACTCGGGGCGCGGGATGAACGACGGCACGGACAGGGTGGGCGAGATCTCGCCGGGGGTCAGGGCGGCACGAACTGGCATGTATCCAGCCTAACCCGCGGCTGTCCCCCGCACGATCACAGCCGTATCGCCCTAAGTAAGGTAAGGCTCACACTGTGCTGGGATGGAGTGCGACGATGGTCAAGAACCGGTCTTCCGGTGGAAGAACTGCGCCGGTCGTCGCAGCGCTGATCATGATCATCGGCGTGCTGATGGGAGCTTGTTCCACCGCGCCGATCACCGACTCGGCGAACAGTTCGACGGCGCAGGACAACATCTTGCGGTCCGGTCCGCAGACCGCCGCGCTCGAAGGCCCGGACGTCGAGCCGATTGCCGACAGTCCCGTCCCGATGTTGCCGGTGACCGTGGATTCGGTGGGCGGCGGACGGGTCACCGTCGTCGACGCGAGCCGCATCATCGCGATCGATCGCTCGGGCACCCTGGCGAACATCGTGTTCTCCCTCGGGCTGGGTGAACGAGTGGTCGCACGTGACCGGTCCACCGTCATCCCCGAGGCGGGGCAGCTTCCTCTGATCACCGACAGTGGGCACTCGGTGAACATCGAAGCGGTCCTGGCCGCCGATCCCAGCGTGGTGCTCATCGACGAGTCGGTGAATCCGCCGGGGACCATCGATCAACTGCGCGCTGCAGGGATCACGGTCGTGGTGTTCGCCAAGGACCGCACCATCGCCTCGACCGGCCCGCTCATCACTGCGGTCGCCGAAGCGCTGGGCGTGCCCGATCAGGGCCGGGCCCTCGCCGCCCGCACCGACGCGGAGATCGAGGCGGCACGGGCATCGGTGCCCGAACGGGCGCATGGGTCGAAGATGGCGTTTCTGTACCTGCGCGGTGAGAGGTTCAAGCTCCTGGCAGGACCCGGCTCGGGCGCCGACGATCTGATCGAGGCGATCGGTGGTGTCGATGCCGGAACCGCGGCCGGGTTGACCTCCTCGTTCACCACCGTCGACGCGGAGGCGATGATCAACGCCGATCCCGCGGTCATCCTGGTGATGACGCAAGGAGCAGAATCGGTTGGAGGAATCGACAAGGTGCTGCAGTTGCCGGGCCTGGCCCAGACCGACGCGGGCCGCAATCGGCGTGTGGTGCAGATGGACCAGGCCGAGATCCTCACCTTCGGCCCCGACACCGGGCGGGTGCTCGCGGCACTGGCCGAAGCGATCTACGTGTGAAGGCACTTCGCGAGCAGATCCTGACCGTCGGCAGCGCCAAACGGGTTGTCCTCTCCCGCAATGCCCTCGTGATCGCCCTCATGCTGGCGCTGCTTGTCGTCTTGGTCGGCTGCTCGGCTGCCAGTGGCCAGGTGTACATCCCGCCTGCCGAGGTGTTCGGATCGGTGATGCATCACCTGGGCCTCGACATCGGGCCGATGCCGAGCTCCCCCAATGGGGAAGAAACCTTGTGGACCGTACGGTTTCCCCGCATCGTGATGGGTCTGCTCGTCGGGGCGACACTCGCCTGCGCAGGCTGTCTGCTCCAGGGCGTCCTGGCCAACCCACTCGCCGAGCCCGGTGTCATCGGGGTGTCGGCCGGCGCCGCGGTCGGCGCCTGCCTGGCCATCGTGTCGGGCGGGATCTGGGCGAGTGTGTGGGGGCTGGCCGGCGCCGCCTTCATCAGCGCACTGATCACGGTGGCCGTGGTCTACACCCTGTCGATGCGAGATGGATCGTCGTCGCCGATCATGTTGATACTCATCGGCATTGCCGTCAACGCGTTCGCCTCGGGCATCATCGCCTTCCTGACCTTCCTCGCCGACACCAACGACCGCGAACAGATCGTCTTCTGGCAGCTGGGGTCGCTCCAAGGTGTCGGCTGGCGTCCGGTGTGGGTGGTGCTGCCGGTGGCGACTGCGGCCATCGCCGTGAGCCTGCTGCTGGTCCGCAGGCTGGATCTGTTGTCGCTGGGCGAAATTCAGGCCGCTGCCCTGGGCGTCAGGGTGGAAACGGTTCGGCGCATCGCCATTCTGCTGGTCGCGGTGCTCACCGCTGCTGCCGTCGCTTTCACCGGGATCGTGATGTTCGTCGGATTGGTTGTCCCCCACCTCATGCGGTTGATCGTCGGGCCGCGGCACGTGATCCTGCTTCCCGCCAGCGTCATCGGCGGGGCGATCGTCGTGTGCGCCGCCGATCTGGGCGCTCGGACGCTGATGACCGGCGCCGATCTTCCGCTGGGGATGCTCACGTCCCTGATCGGTGGGCCGGTGTTCTTCCTGCTGCTGCGTCGCAGCCGTCATACCGGAGTCGGCTGGTGACGAAGTTGACGCCCGGGCAGGCTCTCGTCGCACGCGACGTGCACGTCGCCATCGGTGGCCGCCCCATCGTGACCGACGTGGACCTCGAACTCGGTACGGGCGAGATTGTTGCGCTGGTGGGCCCGAACGGCTGTGGAAAGTCGACACTGTTGTCGGGCCTGGCGGGTCTGCGTCCCCTTGCCGCGGGGTCGGTCACCGTGGCGGGGGCTGACCTCGGGTCACTGTCCCCTGTCGAGCTGGCGCGACGGCGAGCCCTGGTGACGCAGTCGCACCGTGAAGACAACCCATTCCTGGTGCACGAAGTGGTGGAGATGGGCCGTTTTCCCTGGTCCAGGACCGAACGGGCGGCGCAGTCCGCAGCCGTGGTGGAAGCGGCACTGACGCAATGCGATCTGCTGCAGGTGCGCGATCGGCCATTCAGCCAACTGTCCGGTGGGCAGCAGGCCCGGGTTGCGCTGGCTCGCGCACTGGCTCAGCAGACACCCATCCTGATGCTCGACGAACCGACCGCGGCCTTGGACATCCATCACCAGGAACGTTTGCTGACGATACTGAGCGAACGGCGCCATGACGGCGGCGCGGTCCTGATCGTGGTGCACGACCTGTCGCTTGCGGCGGCGTATGCGGACCGGGTGCTGGTGATGAAGGGCGGCACGATGGTGGCCGCCGGGCCGACACGCGAGGTGATGACTGCCGAACTGCTCAGTGAGGTCTATGAACATCCGGTGCTGACATGGATTCACCCTGACACCGGCCAGTTCCTTGTGGTCCCGGATCGAACTGCCCCGGGTCGGGCCACCTTGGGTCGAACAAACGGATCGGCGGGGTACCCCCCTCCAGTGCCCCGCCGATCCGATTAGGAATCTGACGAGAGCTTCTCAGTTTTGGTTCCACCCCGTGCCGGAATCGGCAAAAAATATTGGCAGGATGTCTTTTACAAAGCTCACTATCTCCACCGGTCCGATCGAGGTCATCGGGGCTGCAGGGCCGCCAAGAACTCGTGGGTGACGGCCACCGCGTTGTCCGAGCTCCCGCCGAGCACCACCAATGTGGCCCATGCCAGGTCACCGCGGTAGCCGGCGAACCAGGCGTGCGAACCATCCGCGACCTCGGCTTCACCGGTCTTGCCGAACACCTCACCGAGATCCTGCATGCGCAACGCGGTGCCGGACGAGATCACCTCGCGCATCATCGGGCGCAACTTCGTGACCACGGCCGGGTCCATGTCCGGGTGAGGCCCTGAGATGGTGGTGTCTCGGCCGACGATCAGCGACGGGATCGGTGTCGAACCGCGTGCCACCGTGGCCGCCACCATCGCCAGGCCGAACGGGCTGGTCAGCACTTTGCCCTGGCCGAACCCGTCTTCCGTGCGCTGCACCAGTTCGGGTGCGATCGGGACCGACCCGCTCTCCGTCGGCAGGCCGACCACGTGATACTCGGGACCGATACCGAGAGATGCGGCGGTCCGCGTCAGATCAGACGGCCCCATCTCGCTGGCCAGTTTGGCGAAGGTGGTGTTGCACGACCGGGCAAAAGCGGTTTGCATCGGGACCGTGCCGAGTCCGAAACCGTTGTAGTTCGGGACGCTGCGTTCGCCGATGGTGACCTCACTGGGGCACCCGACCATGGTCGATGGCTGGGCCAGCCCGGTGCTGATCGCAGCTGCGGAGGTGACCACCTTGAACGTCGAGCCGGGTGGATAGAGACCGATGGTCGCGATCTGGCCGTCCCGGTCGGCCAGCTCGTTCTGGGCGATCGCAAGAATGCGCCCCGTGGACGGCTGGATGGCGACCATGGCCACCTGGAAATCTGTGCGCTGGTCCACCGCGTGCTGCGCCGCTTCCTGCACTTCGCGGGACAAGCTGATCTGGACCGACGGAGCCGGGGCAGGGGCGGTCTCGGCCAGCACATCGGCATCGAGTCCGTTCGGGTTGACCGACACCACACGCCAGCCGGCCTTGCCCTCGAGATCCTTGGACACTTCTTTCTTCACCTGGGTGAGCAGCGCCGGGGCGAACTTCGGATCAGAGGGGACAAGATCTGCCTGGTCGACCGTCGACACCCCGGGCAGACCCGCGAGCTGGTCACGGACCTGATCGAAGTCACGCTGACCGAGCGTGATCACCGAGTACTCGCCGCCCAGCCCGGTTGCCTGCTCGGCGATGGCCTGCGCGGACATCGGAGCAAACCGACCGAGAACAGTCGCCAGTGCCGTCGCGGTGGACACGACCGCGCCGGAGTCGGCGGCCACCGCGGCATCGAACCGTACGTTGTACACAGTGCCCGGTACCAGCACATTGGTGCCGTCGCTTTCGCGGACCGCTGCACGCTGGGCCTCGAGCGTTCGCAGCTGCATCGTCTGGTTCCCACCGAGTTTCGGATGAACGTTCGACGGCACCCAGCGAACCTGCCAGCCCGCGTCACTGCGGGACATCTGCACGGTCGCCCGGTACTCCCAGGTGCGCCCGCCCGGCAGGTCCCACGTGTAGTCGGTTGCGACCGTGGCCGTGTCCCCGGTGACCTTCACCTGCCCTGTGTCGGCCGACATCTCGGTGGCGGCCAAGCCCTTCCAGGTCGCGTCGATCGCAGACGTCGCCGACACGGGATCGTCGGTCAGGGCTCCGGCGCGACTGCCGTCGTGATCAGCGAAAGCACTCAGAAATCGTTGCGCTGCAGCGCCCGGTCCGTTGTCATCACCGGCACAACCTGCCGACGCGACCCCGATGACCACCACGAGGGCGATCCCGAGGAGTCGAACGGGCCACAGGTGAATTGATCGGATCATCACCGGTCATCGTATTTGCGCGCGGCACTGCAACCCGGTTGCCACGCAGGCGAGACAGGAGCGATCCCACCCGATTGCGGTCGGTCAGTCCACCAACACGGTCGCGAACGTACCCACCTCGTGCATGCCGACTCTCCGATACGCCTCGCGCGCAGGCGTGTTGAACGAATTGACGTACAAGCTGGCGGTACGGCCGGCAGCCACGATGGCTTCGACAACGGCCGCGGTACCCGCAGAACCGAGGCCAGTGCCCCGACGGTGCGGGGCAACCCACACACCTTGGATCTGTCCGACCCGACGCGACATCGCACCGACCTCGGCCTTGAAGACCACTTCGCCGCGTTCGAACTTCGCGTATGCACGGCCTGCGTTGATCAGGCCTGCGATACGGCGGCGGTAGGACCGTCCACCGTCTCCCGCGCAGGGGTCGATTCCCACCTCCCCCACGAACATCTCGACCGCGGCAGGTAGGTATGCGTCGATCTCGTCCAGTCGCACCCGTCGCACGAAGGGGTCCGCACGGATGGCAGGTTCGGTGCCCAGCGCCAGAAGCGGCTGGCTGTAACGGATTTCGCGGGCGGGACCCCAGTGTTCACGAGTGTGTTCCCAGAAGGGCATCACCAGCTCCGCCGGCCCGACGATCGATGAACAGGCCCGCGGATTGCGGATGGCCCGCTCTGCGAAGGTGCGCACATCGTCAGCGGTACCGAGCAGCGGAACGAGATTGGCCCCGGAGAAACACAGCGACTCGACCGGCTGTCCGTTGCTCCACAGCTCCCCGCCCAGCGCTCGCGGATTGATGCCGTGGTCTTCCACCCGAGCCGCGACCATGCACGACGACACCGGATCGAGGGCGAGAGCCTGGCTGACCGCGTCGAAGTCCCGCTCGCCGAGCGGACGGTCACCCAACAGCTTCAGCACCGCGGCTCCCAGGTTAGTAACGGGCGTACGAGAGCGTACGTCGCCATTCTGCCAGCCCGCTCGGTGCCAAGTCAGCTCACCGTGACAATCGGTGCGCCGGCCCCTGCCGCGTCACCGGATTCGCCTGCCGCTTCGGCGATGCGCATCGCCTCTTCGATGAGCGTTTCCACGATCTGAGCTTCGGGAACGGTCTTGATGACCTCACCCTTGACGAAGATCTGGCCGCGACCGTTTCCAGAAGCGACACCGAGATCGGCCTCGCGTGCTTCTCCCGGGCCGTTCACCACGCAGCCCATGACGGCCACCCGCAGTGGGATCTCCATACCTTCGAGTCCAGCACTCACCTCGTCGGCAAGCTTGTACACGTCCACCTGCGCACGGCCGCAGGACGGGCAGGAGACGATCTCGAGCTTACGAGGCCGCAGGTTGAGCGATTGCAGGATCTGATTGCCGACCTTGATCTCCTCGACCGGTGGCGCCGACAGCGACACCCGGATCGTGTCCCCGATCCCTTCGGCGAGCAGGGCGCCGAACGCCACGGCTGACTTGATCGTGCCCTGGAAGGCCGGTCCGGCCTCGGTGACACCGAGATGGAGGGGGTAGTCGCAGGCAGCGGCCAACTGGCGGTAGGCCTCCACCATGATCACCGGGTCGTTGTGCTTGACCGATATCTTGATGTCGCCGAAGCCGTGCTCTTCGAAGAGACTCGCCTCCCACAGCGCTGATTCCACCAGTGCCTCCGGCGTCGCCTTGCCGTACTTCTGGAGCAGGCGCGGGTCGAGTGATCCGGCGTTGACGCCGATACGGATCGGGATCCCGGCATCACCGGCAGCCTTCGCGACCTCCTTGACCCGGCCGTCGAACTCCTTGATGTTGCCCGGGTTGACCCGGACGGCAGCACACCCGGCGTCGATCGCGGCGAAGATGTACTTGGGCTGGAAGTGGATGTCGGCGATCACCGGGATCTGCGACTTCCTGGCAATGGCCGGCAGCGCCTCGGCGTCCTCGGGCCGCGGGCACGCCACCCGGACGATGTCACACCCCGACGCGGTCAGTTCGGCGATCTGCTGCAGAGTCGCGTTGATGTCATGGGTCTTGGTGGTGGTCATCGACTGCACCGACACGGGATGGTCGCTGCCGACGGGCACCGTGCCCACCTGTAGCTGCCGCGTCTTGCGGCGCGGTGCGAGAACCGGCGGCGGTGCGGCGGGCATTCCCAGACCGATCGCGGTTGCATCTGCACTCATCGGGGTCACTTCCTGATCTGTAACTGTTTTCGGATGGTCTAGAACACCTTGATCGGATTGATGATGTCAGCGGTCAGCGTCAGTGCCATGTATCCGCCCATGATCGCGAGGACCACGTACGTCGCCGGCATCAATTTCAGGTAGTCGACAGGCGCGCCGGCGCCGAGACCACGTAGCCGTCGCAACCAATCGCGCACCTTCTCGTAAACGACGATGGCGATGTGTCCACCATCCAAGGGTAGTAGCGGAACCAAATTGAACAGTGCCAGGAAGAAATTGATGCTGGCCAACAGGAATATGAAGAAGGACCAAACGCCCGCTTCGGCGGCCCCGCCACCGATCACCGATGCACCATAAACGCTGACCGGTGTATCGGCGGCGCGCTCACCCCCGGTCACCGACGTCCACAACGCCCCAATTTTCGAGGGCAAAGACAACAAAGAATGCCAGGTCTCCACCATCAGGTCGCCGGTGAACCCCGCTGCCGCCGGGATTGCGCCCAACGCCGAGGGATGTTCGGTTCCGGCGTCGAGATCGTAGGCGATGCCGACCATGCCGACCGTCTCGGTAGTGGTGACGCCCTTATCGTCAACCGCGGTGGAGGTGACCTGCTGCGGTATCACAGTCAGGTCGAGCTGCTCTCCCTCGCGCTCGACGGTCAGGGCTACCGGAGCGGTGCCCGCGCGCAAAACCTTGCTCAGCTCCGCTGTATCGCTGATTCGCTGGCCGTTGGCTGAGATGACTGTGTCACCCGGTTGCAGGCCCGCCTCCGCCGCGGGACCATCACCGGTACACGGCGCCATGTCGCCGTTAGTGATGGTGGGCCCGACGCATGAGATTGCTCCCACCTTCGCGGGAATCGATCCGGAGAGGTTGGGCAACCCCCAGGCGAGCCCCATGATCACGATCAACACGAACCCCAGGATCAGGTTCTGCACCGGACCCGCGAGCAGCACCACTACCCGTTTCCACGACTTCTGGCGGTACATCGCACGGGGTTCGTCCTTGGGTGCGAGTTCGTCGTGGGTGGTCATGCCCGCGATGTCGCAGAAGCCGCCAAGGGGAATCGCCTTGATCCCGTATTCGGTCTCGCCCCGTCGCGTCGACCAGAGGGTCGGGCCGAAACCGACGAAATAGCGCCGCACATACATTCCGGTGCGCTGTGCAGCCCACATGTGACCGCACTCGTGCCAGGCGATCGACGCCAGCAACCCGAGTGCAAAGAGCACCACGCCCAGAGCAAACATCATCGGCCGCTTCTTAACCCTTCTGAGAACCTGCTAACGGTGCACACCGGCGACGAGCAGACGAGCGCGTTCACGCGCCCAGGCGTCGGCCGCCAGGACGTCATCCACCGTACCTGGGTCCTCGGTCCACTGATCCGCAGCAGCGAGCACCTCCTCGATGATCCCGACTATCCGGGGGAAGGTGATGGCACCTGCGAAGAACCCGTCGGCAGCTGCTTCATTGGCGGCGTTGAACACCGCCGTCAGCGATCCCCCACGCGTTCCGGCGTGACGGGCGAGATCGATGGCCGGGAACACCGCGTTGTCGACCGGTTCGAAGGTCCACGTTGCCGCGGACGAGAAGTCGCACGGCGTCGACGCCCCCGCGATGCGGTCCGGCCAGCCCAGGGCGAGGGCGATCGGCAGCTTCATCGACGGAGGAGACGCCTTGGCGACCGTGGCGCCGTCGATGAACGTGACCATGGAATGCACGATCGACTGGCGGTGAACTGTCACGTCGATGCGTTCGTATGGAACCCCGAACAGCAGATGGGCCTCGATCACCTCCAGCGCCTTGTTCACCAGGGTCGCCGAGTTGAGGGTGATCATCGGTCCCATCGACCAGGTCGGATGTTTACCGGCCTGCTCTGGGGTGACGTCCTCCAGTGCTGCGGCGTCCCAGCCGAAGAACGGCCCGCCGGACGCGGTGAGCACCAGCCGGTCGACCTCGGCCGCTGTCCCGGCCCGTAGGCATTGCGCGATGGCGGAGTGTTCGCTGTCGACGGGCACGATCTGATCCGGCCCGGCGGCGGCCAGCACCAACGCTCCCCCGGCGACGAGCGACTCCTTGTTGGCCAGCGCCAACCGGGCACCGGATCGCAGCGCCGTCAGCGTCGGCCTGAGTCCGAGTGATCCGACCACGGCGTTGAGCACTACGTCTGCGCCGGTCGCCTCGACCAGGTCGCTCATGGCATCTGGCCCTGACAGGACGCCAGTCGTCCCGGTGACGGACTCGACGCGTGCGGCAGCATCGGGATCGGCAACGGCGACCGCCGAGCCGGGGAGCTGCCACTGACTGATCTGCTTCGCGAGCAGGTCGACGTTGCCGCCACCGGCGCCGAGGCCGGCCACCGCGAATCGGTCGCGGTTGGCTGAGATCACCTCCAGTGCCTGGGTACCGATCGATCCGGTGCTACCGAGAATGAGAACGCGTGTGGTCACCCACCCAGTGTGATCGATCCCGTACTACCCGCGCGACCACCTCGACGAGCGGCGACTTGTCACCCGCCGGTCCCCGGCGCCGGATGTCGCTCGGCCCAGTGGCGAGCGATGTCGACCCGCCGGGCGATCCACACCTTGTCATGCGACTGCACGTGGTCGAGAAAACGCTCCAGGGCTGCGGTGCGAGCGGGGCGTCCCGCCAAGCGGCAGTGCAACCCGATCGACAACATCTTCGGGGCCCCCGCCTCACCTTCGGCGTAGAGAACGTCGAACGCATCGCGCAGGTGGGCGAAGAACTGGTCGCCCGAGGGGAAGCCGGCGGGTGAGGAGAACTTCATGTCATTGGTGTCGAGGGTGTACGGCACAACAAGATGATCAACGGTGCGGTCTGGGGTACCGGGGCCCCGACCCGGGACGGTCACCTTGTCCCAGTACGGCAGGTCATCGGCATAACTGTCGGAGTCGTACAGGAAACCGCCGTGCTCGACGACCAGCCGACGGGTGTTGGGCGAATCCCGGCCGGTGTACCAGCCGAGCGGCGCGGCCCCGGTCAGTT
This sequence comes from Williamsia sp. R60, assembly GCF_054063855.1. Lineage (NCBI taxonomy): Bacteria > Bacillati > Actinomycetota > Actinomycetes > Mycobacteriales > Nocardiaceae > Williamsia > Williamsia sp. R60. The sequence continues at coordinate 180,045 of NZ_JBSSGR010000004.1, read as the reverse complement.
CCGTGAGGATCTCGACGGCTTCGGCCATGTGGGCACGCTCGATGTCGGGGTCAACCAATTGATAGCTGAGCCAGCGCAAGCCGTGCGAAGCAATCTCGTCGCCCCGTTCGAGAAAAGCAGCGACGGCCTCGGGATTGCGCGCCATGGCTTGTGCGACGGCGAAGATGGTCAGGGGCAGTTCGCGGCGGTCGAAGACGCGGAGTAGTCGCCACAGGCCGGCCCGCGAACCGTACTCGTACAACGACTCCATGCTCATGTGCCGGTTGGGAAATGATTCCGCGCCAGCCATTTCCGACAGGAACGTCTCACTCCCACGGTCGCCCTCGAGGACGTTGTTCTCCGAACCCTCCTCATAATTGAGGACGAATTGCACGGCGATGTTGGCCTCGCCTGGCCACTGCGGATGCGGTGGGGTGCGGCCGTATCCGACCAGATCACGCGGATAGTCGGCGCTTACATGATTTTCCGGCGGCACGGCGTTCATTCTGGCACCGGGTCACCGAAGGCGCAGCGGAGACGGCGCCGGGAAGGGCACGACCCGACCAACCCCACGTCGGCCGAGGCCCGACCGCCCACGATATGCTGACGCGGAAGAATCGTCGGTCCCAACCATCAGGAGTAGCCGTGGCCAGCACTGAGGTCGAGTACAAGCGCGAGCCCGCGGATGCGCCGTCGGCCCGATTCGGCTGGCACGGCGAAGGTCTCAAGACTTTCAAGATCGCCGGATGGGTGTCGATCGTGGCACTGCTGGTCATGATGATCGGAAATCACGAAGGTCACGTCGAAGACCTCTTCCTGCTCGGCTTCGCCTTGCTCCTCGCCTTCATCTTGATCCGCGGCGAGATCCTCAGCCGCAGAAAATGGGCGATCAAGAAGTAGGCGCGGTCGCGTCCTCGCCCTCCCGCCTGCGACGGGCACTGTCCGCCACAGCGGGATGCCTGATCCTGTTTTGCGCTGCGTGCACCGCCACGTCCGAGCCGCCTCGCGCCGACAGCACCGAGCCGTCGACCACCCGTCCATCGGTCATCTCCAAGACGCCCCCGCCGGCACCGCCGGCGTCGACACCCAGCCCTGATCCCGCACTCGAGGTCACCGATGCCGACGGACGCACGCCCTTGGTCGCGGCCACCAAGGCCAATGATGTCGAGACCGCACGACGGCTGATCCTCGCCGGCGCCGATGTCAATGCCAAGGATGATCTCGACGACTCCGCGTATCTCTACGCGGGCGCCGAAGGCCTCGACGAGATACTCGTCCTCACCCTCGACCACGGCGCAGATGTGCGGTCGCTCAACCGATTCGGGGGCACCGCCCTGATTCCGGCAGCGGAGAAGGGGCACCCGACCACCGTGCAGTTGCTGATCGACGCCGGGGTTCCGCTGGACCACATCAATTACTCCGGCTGGACCGCACTTCTCGAAGCCGTTGTCTACGGAGATGGTTCGGCGCCGTACCAGGACATCGTGGCGCGCCTGCTCGCGGCGGGTGCGAACCCCGATGTCCGGGACGCGCAGGGACGAACTGCCGTGGACAATGCACGCAACCTCGGTCAGACCGACATCGTGCGGCTCCTGGGTGGTTGACCGCGGACGGCGTGGTCCCGCGGCATCACCCGGTTGTCGTCATTGGAGCCTGTAGAAACGGAAGATGTCGTGCTCGATGTCGAGCACGGAGGCCCCGTCCAGTCCTGCCGACCGGGCGTAGGCATCAAGCGTGGACGTCCGCATGACAGTTCCGGTGGCTGCACTGTCCCCACCGGACATGCTGTCGGGCAAGCAACAACCGATCGAGAATCCGTACAGCAGTTGTTCCACCGGCCCGGCATCAGGGGTGAAGGAATCGGCCGTTCGTTCATCCATCACGATGATCGGTGCGCCAGGTTTCGCTATTCGACGCATCGTCGCGAGGAACGACACCGGATCCGAGAGGTCGTGCACGCACTCGAAGGCGAAGACCGCATCGTGGCTGTCGGAATCCAGTTCTGACTGAGCATCGGCCACGGTCACCGTGACGCGGTCCGACACGCCGTACTCGACAGCGTTCCGCTGCGCGGCGGCCACGGAGTCCGTGTCGATGTCGTAGCCGTCGACCGAGACGTTCGGATATCCCACAGCGAGGGCGATCGACGACCATCCCTCACCGCATCCCAGGTCGGCGATACGCGCACCCGCGGTCAACAACGCATGCAGATCAGGGATTTGCGGCAGGAACTCAGAAGTCAACTGCCCCATGTACATCGGCCGGTTGGCGTACGACTGCGCCTCGCGGGCATCGGCGCCGAGTTGCTGCCACGACACACCGCCGCCGGTGCGATAGGCCTGCAGCAGTTCCGACATCTGACTCCCAGTGGCGACCGACAACCGTGCCAGCGGGGCGAGGTACGACAGGCTGTCGCCGTTCACCAGAACCTCGGAATACTCTGCGGGCAGCGCGAATCGGGTGACCTCGGGCCCGATGTCGGCGATCACGTAACCTGAGACCGCCTGATGCTCGAGCCACTCGCGGGCATAGCGTTCCGCTGTGCCGGATCGCTCTGCCAGTTCCGCTGGTGACAGCGGGCCTTCCTTCGCGAGCAGTTTGTACCAGCCGAGCCGGTCACCCAGATACAGCGCCTGGACCTGCTGGGCGCCGAGTAGAGCACCGAACACGTGGTCGGCGAATTGTTCCGTGGTCATAGGCGCCTGGGAAGTCATGGTCTCGTCTCATCTGTTCGGGCGTGTGTGACGAGTACAGCATCTGATCGATGAACGGCGGGCAACTTGTCCTGCGAATGCCGCACACATGTTTGCGTGGCCACCAGCCGGGGGCAGTGCCAGGTGAACGGCGCCTCAGCGCTCTTCGGCGGCGAGTTGCCCGCAGGCCGCGGCGATCTCCTGGCCACGGGTGTCGCGAACCGTACACGAAACACCCTGCGCGATCACGCGTCTCACGAACTCGCGCTCGACGGGCTTGGGGCTCGCGTCCCACTTCGAGCCCGGCGTCGGGTTGAGGGGGATCAAATTCACGTGCACCAGGGGTCCGAGTGCCTTGCGCAGCTTCTCCCCGAGGAGGTCGGCACGCCACGGCTGGTCGTTGATGTCGCGGATGAGGGCGTATTCGATCGAGACCCGCCGGCCGGTGGAGTCCGCGTAGTAGCGGGCGGCGTCGAGTACCTCGCGCACCGACCACCGGTTGTTCACCGGAACCAGGGTGTCGCGCAGTTCGTCGTCGGGGGTGTGCAGTGACACCGCGAGGGTCACGGTCAGTCCTTCGTCGGCCATCCGCCGAATGGCGGGCGCCAGACCCACGGTCGACACCGTGACCGACCGCTGAGAGATCCCGAGGCCTTCGGGAGCCGGCGACGTGATGCGCCGGACGGCGTCGATGACCCGCTTGTAGTTCGCGAGCGGCTCGCCCATTCCCATGAAGACGACGTTGGAGAGACGCCCGGGGTCGCCGAGCTCCCCGTCACGCATGGACCGGGCGGCGGCGCGCACCTGGTCGACGATCTCCGCGGTGGAGAGATTGCGGTCGAGGCCGCCCTGACCCGTCGCGCAGAACGGGCAGGCCATGCCACAGCCGGCCTGACTCGAGATGCACAGAGTGGTGCGATCGGAATACCGCATCAACACCGACTCGAGAAGCGTGCCGTCATGAAGTCGCCACAGGGTCTTGCGCGTGGTGTTGTCGTCACAGGCAATGTGGCGAACCACCGTCATCAGCTGCGGGAACAGAGCCTGACCGACGGATTCACGCATCGCTGCAGGCAGGTCCGTCATCTCGGCCGGGTCGGCGTTGAGACGGGCGTAGTACTGGCGGGCCAACTGATCCGCCCGGAACTTGGGTAAGCCCAGTTTGGTCACTGCGGCCACGCGGCCGGCGGCGTCGAGGTCGGCCAGATGCTGCGGCGGCTTGCCCCGTTTGGGCGCGTCGAACACCAACGGCAGCGGACTTGTCATAACACAAGGGTGACGGACTGGGGCCACAGAAGCCAATTCGGCCCGGTGATGATGCCAATTCGATCACCGACATTGTCGTTCGGTGCGCGCTGACGCACCATGGAACACATGACTTACCAACAGCCCGAGGGTTACCCGCAGGAACCCGCGTACGACCCGGCCACCACCGGCAGCGCGCCTCCCCCGGACTACACCGGCAGCGATGTCCCCGCCGCCGACCACCGCGAGGAAGAGCGGCGCAAAGCGCTCGACGACGTGAAGCACACCCGTACCCGCGCAGCCTGGGTCGGGCTCATCATCGGTGTCCTGGTGACCCTCGTGCTGCTGATCTTCATCTTGCAGAACCTCGACAAGCAGCAGGTCGATCTCTTCTTCTGGAGTGTGAACCTGCCGCTCGGCGTGAGCCTGCTCGTCGCGGCGATCCTCGGCGCCGTCATCACCGCGATCATCGGGAGTCTTCGGATGTTGCAGGTTCGCCGGGCGGTGAAGAAGGCCCGGCCCTGAACCCGGCTTTCACCGATCACGGTTGAGTCCGCGGCGGGTGAGCGATCAGAGCAGCGCGCCCAGCACGGCCCACACCACGAAGGCCGACGGCAGCACCGAGTCGAGTCGGTCCATGATCCCGCCGTGTCCTGGCAGCAGCGTGCCCATGTCCTTGATACCGAGATCACGCTTGACCTGTGACTCCACGAGATCGCCGAGCGTGGCGCACACGACCAGCACCGGCCCGAGGATCAGTCCGATCCACCAGTGGGAGTCGACGAGGTAGGTGACGGTGAGTACGGCGCCGACGATGCCGAAAAGCATGGATCCGGCCATGCCCTCCCACGACTTCTTCGGGCTGATCGCGGGAACCATGGCGTGCCGCCCGAACGTGACTCCCGCGATGTACCCGCCGATATCGGAACAGGCGACGACGATCATCAGCGTGAAGACTCTCGCCGCACCGTGCTCTTCGAGCACCATCGAGGCGCCGAAGGCGCCCATCAACGGCAGCCAGGCGAGCACCAACGTGGTGCCGGCGAGGTCCTGGAGGTAGTGCTGAGGCGCCGCCTGCAATCCCTGCGAGAGCAGTTTCCAGATCATCGAGACCAGGACCGTCGCGGCGAAGGCCACCACTGATCCGGTGATCCCCCAGGGCCAGCTCACCCAGATGATCGCCTGTCCGCCCACGAGGATCGGGATCAGCGCGACCTTGATACCGGCATCTCGGAATCGTTTGGTGACCTCCCAGCTGGCGACCGCGATGGCCACCGCCACGACCGGGAACCAGACCTCGGGGACGAAGGTGAGGATCAGGATCAGCGACACACCCAGAGCGCCTCCGACCCCGATTGCGGCCGGGAGGTTCCGGCCGGCCCGCGAGCTGGAGCCCTTGGGCTGCGGTCCTGGTGTGTCCTGCGGCCGATCTGTGTCGGTCACCGTCTGCCCTGCTCCCCTGGAACTGCGTGAAGTCGTCATCGGATGACTAGACCTCGAGCAGTTCGCTTTCCTTGTGTTTGACCAATTCGTCGACCTGCGCGACGTACGTCGAGGTGGTCTTGTCCAGATCCTTTTCGGCCCGGGTCACCTCATCCTCACCGGCTTCGCCGTCTTTTTGGATGCGTTTGAGTTCATCGACCGCTTTGCGACGCACGTTACGGATGGACACCTTGGCGTCCTCACCCTTGGATTTGACCTGTTTGACGAGTTCACGACGTCGTTCTTCGGTCAGCTGGGGAATCGCGACCCGAATGATGTTGCCGTCGTTGGTCGGGTTGACACCGAGGTCGGAGTTGCGGATCGCTGTTTCGATCAGACCCAGAGACGACTGCTCGTATGGCTTGATCACCACCATGCGCGGCTCCGGGGTGTTGATGGACGACACCTGCGTGATCGGGGTGGGCGCACCGTAGTAGTCGATGGTGACGCGGTTGAACATCGCCGGGTTCGCCCGGCCGGTTCGGACCGAACCCATGTCGTCGCGGGCCACAATGACGGCCTTCTCCATTTTTTCCTCGGCGTCGAGCAGCGCGTCGTCGATCATGGTGTCCTCCGTTGTCGTGTGGTGGTGGTGCCGCGGCCGGTCCGTCTCCGCAACGACGGGCGGGCCGAGTCGCGGGTCAGGTGCTGACCAGTGTTCCGATCTTCTCACCTGCGACCGCACGGGCGATGTTGCCCTGCTCGAGCAGGTTGAAGACCAGGATGGGCATCTGGTTGTCCATACAGAGACTGAATGCGGTGGCGTCGGCGACCTTGAGGCCCTGTTCGAGCACCTCACGGTGCGTGATCTCGCGGTACAGGGTGGCGTCCGGGTCGATCCTGGGATCGGCGGAGTACACGCCGTCGACGCCCTTGGCCATGAGAACCACCTCGGCCTTGATCTCGAGGGCGCGTTGGGCAGCGGTGGTGTCCGTGGAGAAGTACGGCATTCCCATGCCTGCACCGAAGATGACGACACGGCCCTTCTCCAGGTGCCGCTGGGCACGCAACGGAATGTACGGTTCGGCGACCTGACCCATCGTGATGGCTGTCTGCACTCGGGTGACGACGCCGCGCTTCTCCAGGAAGTCCTGTAGCGCAAGGCAATTCATAACGGTGCCGAGCATGCCCATGTAGTCGGACCGGGCGCGCTCGAGACCCCGCTGCTGAAGTTCGGCGCCACGGAAGAAGTTTCCGCCGCCGATCACCACGGCCACCTGGACACCGGTGTCGACCACCTCGGCGATCTGGTCGGCGACGGTGGACACGACGTCGGGGTCGAGACCGACCTTGCCGCCGCCGAACATCTCGCCGCCCAGCTTCAGGACAACCCGTTTGAACCCGGCGCGTTGAGCGGTGGCGTCGTCGGTCATGTGGCGTTCCTCCATGGAGCGATTGTGGGCGCGGCGGGCTACTGGTGCCGGCGGGTCCGGGATGCGTCCCGGGTCCGGCCCAATCCTAAACGAGCACAAAAGAACCCCGGCGAATCGATTGATTCGCACGGGGTTCTCTCATGAAAACTCAGGCCTGTCCGACCTCGAAACGAGTGAAGGACACAACCTGCGCCCCTGCCTCGTCGAGGACGGCCTTGACCGTCTTCTTGGATTCCTGGACCGACGGCTGGTCGACCAGCACGACGTCTTTGAAGAATCCGTTGAGCCGGCCTTCGACGATCTTGGGCAGTGCCTGTTCGGGCTTGCCCTCCTCGCGAGCGGTCTGCTCGGCGATGCGACGCTCGGAAGCGACCACGTCCTCGGGCACCTCGTCGCGCGAGGCGTACTTGGCGCGCAACGCAGCAACCTGCATGGCTGCTCCACGAGCAGCTTCCGCAGCCTCGGGGGTGTCGCCGGTGTACTCCACCAGGACGCCGACGGCAGGCGGGAGATCCGAAGCCCGCTTGTGCAGGTAGGACGCCACATTGCCCTCGTGGTACGAGACCCGGTTCAAGACCAGCTTCTCGCCGATCTTGGCGGAGAGCTCCTGGATCAGCTCGTCGACCGTCTTGTCGCCGACGCTGGTGGCCTTGAGGGCCTCCACGTCGGACGTCTTGGCGGCGACAGCAGCGTCGAGAACCTGAGCGGCCAGCGCCTGGAACTCGTCGTTCTTGGCCACGAAGTCCGTCTCGGAGTTGATCTCGATCATCGCACCGTCTTTGGCGGCGATCAGACCTTCGGCGGTGGACCGCTCGGCACGCTTGCCGACGTCCTTGGCGCCCTTGATCCGCAGTTCTTCGACGGCCTTGTCGAAATCGCCGTCGTTGTTGGCCAGCGCGTTCTTGCAGTCGAGCATGCCCGCGCCGGTGAGGTCACGGAGCCGCTTGACGTCAGCGGCGGTGTAATTCGCCATGGGTGGGCGAGCCTCCTGTCGATTGTGTCGGGGGTGATGCGAAAGCCGGAGGGATCAGGCCTGCGCGGGGGTTTCGGCCTGCGCCGGGGCAGCTTCCTCGGTGCCTGCGGCCGGTGTGGTCGCCTGGGTGAGCAGTTCCTGCTCCCATTCGGCGAGCGGCTCGGTGGCGCCACCTTCGGGCTTGGCGTCGGCATCGGCACTCTGACCGGCGCGAGCCTGCAGGCCCTCGGCGACCGCCGAAGCGACGACGCGGGTGAGGAGTGCGGCGCTGCGGATGGCGTCATCATTACCCGGGATCGGGTAGTCGACGAGGTCCGGATCGCAGTTGGTGTCGAGGATGGCGATCACCGGGATGTTCAGCTTGCGAGCCTCGGAGACCGCGAGGTGCTCCTTGTTGGTGTCGACAACCCAGATCGCCGAAGGGACCTTCGACATGTCCCGGATACCACCGAGGGTGCGATCCAGCTTGGTCATCTCACGCGTGAGCATGAGGATTTCCTTCTTGGTGCGACCTTCGAAACCGCCGGTCTGCTCCATGGCCTCGAGTTCCTTGAGGCGCTGGAGGCGCTTGTGCACGGTGGAGAAGTTGGTGAGCATGCCGCCGAGCCAGCGCTGGTTCACGTAGGGCATGCCCACGCGCAGCGATTCGGAGGCGATGGATTCCTGAGCCTGCTTCTTGGTTCCGACGAAGAGGATGGTGCCACCGTGGGCAACCGTCTCCTTGACGAACTCGTACGCCTTGTCGATGTACGTCAGTGTCTGCTGCAGGTCGATGATGTAGATGCCGTTGCGATCGGTGAAGATGAATCGCTTCATCTTCGGATTCCAACGACGGGTCTGATGCCCGAAATGAGCGCCGCTGTCCAGCAGCTGCTTCATGGTTACGACAGCCATAATTCACTTTCATTGCAGTTCATGCCGGCGCCCGGTTGGTCGTCGGCCCTGGCGCCTGGCACGTGTGGAACCCCCGGTGAAGAACGATCACCGACGAGGACTGCCCACACGCTGTCTCGGCCGGCATGACGCTGGCCGACTGCAGACGCGCGAAGTCACTCCCGCCGCAGCGAGAGCGCCACATGAGTCTACGCGCGTGGGGGCCCGACACGAAATCGCTTCCCTCACCGAAGCGGGCCCGATGTCAAGGCCTCGGCGAGCGTTGTGGACAGAAAGATCTTTCATGCACATCTTCGCAGCTCATCGCGCGATCGGCTGACACATCCAGCAGGCTCGGATCCATGGCTTTCTGGTGGGCACTGTGCCGCGTGGCAGCGCTGCTGGGCGTGATCGTGGCCGCCGTACCGCTGCTCGCGCTGCAGTCGCAGCCGGCAGCACGCGCCGCACCCGCCTCGGCTCCGTCGCGCGGGTTCACCTGGCCGCTGATTCCGACCCCACAAGTGCTACACACCTTCGAGCCGCCCACGCAGCGCTGGCTGCCCGGTCACCGCGGTGTCGACCTTGCCGCGGCGGCAGGCGCCACCGTCTATTCGGCAGGCGACGGGGTGGTGCATTTCGCGGGTCCCGTCGCGGGAAAGCCGGTGGTGTCGATTCGGCACCCGGACGGTTTGTTGACCACGTATGAACCGGTGAAGTCCTCGGTGCGCGCCGGTATGCCGGTGGCCCGCGGCTCGCCGATCGGTGTGCTCGAGCCCGGCCATGAGGGCTGCGCTCGCCCGTGCCTGCATTGGGGCGCCCGTCGCGGAGCCGGAGCGTCGGCAACATACCTCGATCCGCTGGCCTTGCTCGGCGTTGTGCGGGTGCGCCTGAAGCCCCTCGAGACAGGCGACGCGTGAGGCGGGCGGGCCTCAAGCCCTGGGGTGCGCCTGATCGTGGACCTTACGAAGGCGTTCGACACTGACGTGGGTGTACAGCTGCGTTGTCGCAAGGCTCGCGTGGCCCAGCAGTTCCTGCACCACGCGAAGGTCGGCGCCTCCTTCGAGGAGATGGGTCGCCGCACTGTGGCGCAATCCGTGAGGGCCGAGGTCAGGGGTGTCGGGCAGGCTCCGCAGTATCTGGTGGACCACCGTGCGGGCCATCCGCTGATCAAGTCGTCCGCCCTTGGCCCCGACGAGCAATGCGTTGCCCGCCTTGGGTTTCGCCAGCGCCGGCCGCCCTGATCTCAGCCACGTGTTCAACGCGGCGGCTGCGGGGGCGCCGAACGGCACCGTCCGTTCCTTGTTGCCCTTACCGATGACCCTGACGACGTTGCGTCCCGTGTCGACGTCCCCGATATCCAGGCCGCACAGCTCCCCCACCCGAATGCCTGTGGCGTACAACAATTCGACGATCAGTCGGTTCCGCTGGCCGATGGGGTCAGCCGGGTCGGACGGGTTCTGCGGATCGTCGGCGCGCGCCGGTTGCATGGCCGCTTCCGCCTGCTCCGCGCTCAACACCCCTGGAAGGGTGCGATGAGCCCGGGGGGCCTGGAGTCGGGTGCCCGGATCTGCGGCGAGGGTACCTTCGCGGGTTGCCCAGGCCGTGAAGCGTTTTGCCGACGAAGCCTGGCGCGCGATGGTGGTCCGGGCTGCCCCCGCCTTGCTGTGTGCCGCGAGCCAGGCACGCAGCAGACCCAGATCGATTGCCGTCGGTGCGATGCCGCGGGCACCCGCGAAACTGATCAGCGACCGGATGTCACCGAGGTAGGCGCGCACGGTGTGGTCGCTGTGCCCGCATTCGAGGCGCAGGTAGCTCTCGTACTCGTCGATGATCGCGGCACTCACCGACTCAGCCAAGCGATCTCGGACCTCTACTGCAAGACGCCACACCCGACCGTGCAGCTTTTGTGTCCCGATCGCACCCGTGCGCGGGCATCAACGGGTCAGACTGCGCTGCCGGCGGCCTCTTCCTTCTTTTTGAGTTCGGCTTTCCATTGCCGGAAACCCTCTTCTGTCCGTCCACGACGCCAGTACCCGGAGATGGAAGCGTGCGATGCCGGGACGCCGCGCTCTTTCCTGACATAGGCGCGCAGATTGTGCATGACCGCCTCTGCTTCGCCGTGGATGAAGACCTGAACCGTGCCCGGCAGCCACTCTGCCTGTTTGACGGCCGCGACGATGGGAGCGTTGGCGCCGGCTTTGTCGTCCCCCACCTCATCCGACGAGCCACCCCGGTGCAACCAGGTGATCTCCGCGGTGTCGGGGGCTGCGATGTCGACGTGATCGCCCGGCCCGGCGACCTCGATGAAGGCCTTCACGACCGCGCCATCGGGCATCGATTCCAGGGCTGCGGCGAGCGCCGGCAATCCCGCTTCATCGGAAGCGAGCAGATGCCAGTCGACGTCGGTTCTGGGGCGGTATCCACTGCCAGGGCCCAAGAACCGCACCACATCGCCTGGCTGTGTGGACGCCGCCCATGGCCCCGCGAGCCCTTCGGTGCCGTGCACCACGAAATCGATCGCCACTTCGCGGGCCACTGTGTCGACCCTTCGCACCGTGTACGTCCGCAGGACCGGTTGTTGACCTGGCTCGAACTCCTCCCTGATCCGCTCGAGATCAAACGGTTCGGGATACCGGACACCCTCAGGCGGGAACAGGATCTTGACGTACATGTCGGTGTCGTCCACCGGTGTGAACTCTTCGAACCCGGGACCGCCGAGATACACCCTCACCATGTGAGGGGTGAGTTGTTCGGTCCGTTGCACCGTCATGGTGTTGAGCTTCTTGGCCACGCGTTGGTCCTCTCATCGCATTCGAACCCACGGTACCGGAAAGGTAGGTGACCCTAAGTTCGGCGATCCGATATACCGTCGCTGCCATGCCCACCATATTGATCACCGGCGCCTCTCGCGGTATCGGACGCGCGACCACCCAGCGCCTCGCGAATGCGGGCTGGACTGTGTTCGCAGGAGTGCGTGACGACGGCGCCGGCGAGGAGTTGCGCGCGCTGGCTCCCGCGTTGATCACACCCGTGGTCCTCGACATCACCGACGCCGACCACGTGGCAGACCTCGACCGCGTGTTGCCTGCCGAGCTGGACGCGGTTGTCAACAATGCCGGCATCGTCGTCGGCGGTCCGGTGGAAGCCGTCTCACCCGAACAGCTCCGACACCAACTCGATGTCAACGTCATCGGCCAGCATGCCGTCACCCGCGCGTTGCTGCCCCGGCTCAGGGCCTCCCGTGGACGAGTGCTGTTCGTGTCGTCGGTCAGCGGCCGGATCGCCACCCCGATGACGGGTGCCTACAACGCGTCGAAGTTCGCTCTCGAAGGCATGGCGGACGTGCTTCGAATGGAATTGCGGCCGTGGAAGATCCCCGTCGTGCTGATCGAACCAGGCCAGACCGACACCGACATCTGGCGCGACGCCGAATCCACTCTCGAAAGCCTGGTGAGTGACATGTCGCGCGAACACCGCAGCCTCTACGCCAAACACATTGCCGGATACCGCAAGTCGATTCCCCTCTCGCAGAAGGTGGCGGTTCCTGCGGACACTGTTGCCGCCACCATCGAATCGGCCTTGACGGCGCGGCGGCCGCGGGCCCGTTATGTGGTCGGCGCTGCGAACAAGGTTCAGGCGACAATGGTGGGGGCTCTACCGACCGCGGTCGCCGATCTGCTCCTACGAACCGTCATCGGCGTTCCCCGGCGGCCCTGAGGTACTCACCGCGATCCGGCCAGTCTCCACCCGGATCCGTTGGTGCTCAGCAGGCCTCGCGTTTCCAGGACGGCCAGCGCAGAGCGCACTTGGCGGACGTCGAGTCCACTGGTAAAAGCAATTTCGCCGATGGTCAGTGATCCACGCGCCGGCACCGCGTCGTAGGTTCGTTGCTGGGTTTCGTCGAGGCCGTCGGTCGGTCGCACTGACGACGCGCGGGCTTCCGAACCCGTCACACCGTCGGGCTCGGCCAGCCTGATGATGTCGCCTGAACTGGTCACCAGTTGCGCCACACCGTCGGCAATCATCCGGTGGCATCCGATGGAAGTCGCCGATGTGACCGGTCCTGGCACCGCACCGAGAGGCAGCCCCAGCTTCCGAGTCCACGCGGCTGTGTTGGCCGCGCCGCTGCGCCCGCCTGCCTCCACCACGACGACCGCCCGCGACAGTGCCGCCACCAGACGGTTCCGGGTCAAGAAGCGATGCTTGGCCGCCGATGTGCCCGGGCGGTATTCGCTGACCACCACTCCGGTGCGAGCTATCTCGGCGATCAACCTTGCGTGACCGGCCGGGTAGTCACGGTCGAGTCCGCATGCGAGCACGGCCACCGTCGTCCCGTCCGCGGCCAACGCACACCGGTGCGCCACACCATCGATGCCGTAGGCACCTCCGGAGATCACCGACCACCCTTCGCCGACGAGACCGCCGGTGAGTGACGACGTGACGTGCTCGCCATAGCCTGACGCCGCCCGGGAACCGACCAACGCCACCGAGCGGTCGACGGCGCCGTCGAGCCTTGCCGGCCCACGGGCCCACAGCGCCAAGGGCTCACCGCCTCTGGCCGCGGTGTCCGCTCGGCCCAGCGCGAGAAGCTGCCATCCGGGCCATTCGTCGTCAGCGGGTGTCACCAGCCTGCCACCGAGACGGGCGATCGCGGACAGGTCTTCCTCGGCGGTGTTGACCTGGTGGCGAGCCGCCGTCGCCCGCAGTACCTCTTCGTGGCCGTGCGGCACCGACTGCCGCGACACCGCGCGCGCCGCCTCGGTCACGCCCACCTCCGCAATCAGCTTGTGCAGAGCGGCGTTCGGTGGCTCGGCCACACCGGCGAGGTATGCCCAGTCGAGTCGTGTGTTGTCGTCGAGCATGTTGTCCCCTCAGTTGTATCCGCGATCGCGGAACATCAACGCCTGCGCCACATGGTTTTCGGTCGGCTGTTCGGCGCCGGAGAGATCGGCGAGGGTCCATGCCAACCGAAGTGCCCGGTCCGCTCCGCGTGCGGTAACCCGCCCGTCTCGCAGGAACAGTTCGATCGGTCTGACCACTGAACCCGGCAAGCGAAAATCGCCCCGCCGCAGTACCGACCCCGGCACCTCGGCATTCGTCTGCCACCCGTGGGCGAGCCAGCGCTCGCGAGCAGCGGCCCGTGCCGCCATCACACGTTCGCGGACAACAGCACTCGATTCCGCGGGCCCGCCCGCCAGGGCCGCTGTCCCGGGAGGATCCATGCGAACCCGGATGTCGACCCGATCCATGAGCGGCCCCGACAGCTTGCCGAGATAGCGACGACGGGCAGTGGGCGAGCACACACAGTCCACATCGTTCGCCGGAGCGCACGGGCACGGGTTAGCCGCCAGGATCAGCTGAAAGCGGGCAGGAAATCGAGCGACCCCGTCTCGGCGCGCCACTCGAACCTCACCGTCCTCCAACGGAGTTCGCAATGTCTCGAGCACCTTGACACCGAGCTCCGCGCACTCGTCGAGGAACAGGACGCCGCGGTGCGCCCGCGACACCGCACCGGGTTTGGCCATCCCCGTACCACCGCCGATCATCGCAGTCACCGTCGTCGAGTGATGCGGAGCGATGAACGGCGCATCACGAATCAACGGGTGATCAGCCGGCAACCCACCGGCAATCGAATGAATCGCCGTGACCTCCAACGCCTCGGCCTCGTTCAACGGCGGCAAGATCCCCGGCAACCGCCGCGCCAGCATCGTCTTCCCGATCCCCGGCGGCCCCGTCAACAACAGATGATGCGCCCCCGCAGCAGCAACCTCCATCGCATACCGCGCCTCATCCTGACCCACCACATCACACAGATCCGGCCCCGCCACCACCGACCGGACCGGCTCCCGCGGACCCACCGTGTCCAGCACAAACGTTCCCTTGAGCCAAGCAAGCACCTCCCGCAGATGACTCGCCCCACCCACCTCGATCCCCGACACCAACCCCGCCTCGGCAACATTGCCCAACGGCACCACCGCATGAGTGAAACCCGCCTGCCGAGCCGCCACCACCGCAGGCAACACCCCACGCACCGGCCGAACCCGCCCGTCGAGCGCCAACTCGCCCAGAAACACAGACTTCTCCAAATACGCAGGCGCATAATCATTCCCCGCCGCCAGCACCGCCAAAGCCAACGCCAAGTCGTACATCGACCCCGACTTGGGCAACGTCGCAGGCGACAACGCCAACGTGATACGACCCTCCGGCCACTTCGCAACAGCGCCCTCGCCCCCGTCAGCACCCTTACTCGCCGCAGCAGTGTTGGTGATCGCCGCACGCACACGATCCTTCGCCTCCTTCAACGCCGCATCCCCCAGCCCCACCAGATGCACACCCGGCAGACCCTGACCGATCGACGCCTCGATCTCCACCACCACACCCTCGACACCATTGATCGCCACCGACCGCACCCGCCCCAACTTCACCTCAGAACACCCCACGCAAATGTGAAATCGACACCGAGTCCTTCGAATCAAGTTGCACGGCAACCACATCAAAACGCACCACCGGCCAACGCCGCCCCTGCTCACGCAGCCACACCCCCGCCAACCGGCGCATACGCTGATACTTGGCCACCGTCACCGCCTCCGCCACATCGCCGTACAACGACCCGGTCCGCGTCTTGACCTCCACCACCACCAACGCATCACCATCAATCGCGATCACATCCAACTCCCCATAACGACAACGCCAATTCCGCTGCACTAGGGCCCACCCCAAACCCACGAGATACTCCGCCGCGGCGTCCTCCCCCAACTGACCCACCTCACGCCGCGAACGACGCACACCCCCACCCGACTGATCCATACCGAGAACATCCCAAACCAACACCCACCCACAGACCCCACAACACGCCAACCACCACCACCCTGTGCACAAACCACACACTGTGGACAAACCCGAATGCAATAGGCAATTACGCATCGTGAATATCGACCGAATGGCAGCGGACCCGACATTCCCACCGGGTTCAATTGCGAACAGATCCGCACTTTTGGAAATGCATTTGTATGAAAAGGATCGTTCACACGCAATAGTTTCTGAGCATTCCGGTTGCCCGACCACCAGGGAATCTGTACCGTCATCGACGAGAGCCGCGTCGTTGTTAGGCACTCAGAACACAATGACATCAAATTGTCTTCGGGGGCGTAGACATTACGGACAATACGACGTCTCGAGCCAAAAACGCAGCACTACAGTCGGCATGATTTGTCGGCGCCTTTTGACTGCCTCCGCGTTTTCGGTCAGGACGTCCAGGAGATGACATGGTCAATTTCGGTCTCATCGATGATTGGAAGCCACCCGCTGGCAGAGTGACCATTTGGTCGGCGTCACTGGCATCGATCACACAGGCACAGCAGGCGCCCATCCACCCCACGCCACCCTCACACCAACAGGAAGAGTATCTGCGGACTGCAGCTTGTCGGCAGAACTCGCAGATCAGGTCGTCGCGGCTGTATGTCGGCACCTTCGATCAAGATCACACGCTTGATCACGCCGCCATGACCACCGCCGTCAACGCTTTTCTCCGGCGGCACGACACTCACCTCAGTTGGTTCTCCATCGAACCCGATGACTCCGTCGTCCGCCGGGTCATCGATCCCACGACAATCGATTTCATTCCGCATCACCACGATGTCATCGGGGACCCTGACGAGATAAGGGAACTGGTACAACGAGAGACGCCGGGCCCATTCGAGTGGGATTGCTTCACATTCGGCACCATCGAACACGACTGCGGGTTCACCATGTATGCCGCCATCGACCACCTGCACTCCGACCCGATTTCACAGGCGATTTCACTTGTCGACGCCATTGCCCTCTATGACAATGCGCGGCTCGGCCGCGACAACGATCTCGCTCCGCCCGGCAGCTACATCGATTACTGCCATCGGGAACGAACAGCATCGGCTCAGCTGTCGCTGGACTCCCCGCCTGTGCAGCGATGGATCGAACTCGTCCAGGCCAATGGTGGCCGCCTTCCGACCTTTCCGCTGGACCTCGGCCAGGAAAGTACAGAAAACGCGCGGAGCGCACACCTGACGGTCACATTGTTCGACGAACAGGACGCGAAGACACTGGTCCGGATCTGCCGGGACAGCCGCGCAGGGTTCATCGCGGCGGTACTCACCGTCGCCGGCCTCGCTGCGCACGAGTTCACAGGCGATCGTCGTTATCTGGCGATCACGCCCAAGAGCACACGGACGACTCCCGCGGAGTTCAGCGCGGTCGGCTGGTTCACCAGTCTGATTCCCGTGCCGATCGACATCGATGAGTCGTCGACGTTCAAAACCCTGGTTCGCCAAGCACAGGTTGCCTACCTGGCCGGACGCAAACTGTCCGACGTCTCGTTCCACCGAGTGCTCGAACTCGTCTCCGATGAACCCGACCTCGGCGTCAGGACCGAACCCGGATGGTCGGTGCCGATGGTCTCGATCATGGACGCACGTCGACTACCGGGCGTCTCCGAGTTCGAGTCCATCAACGCGAGGTTCTACGGTAACCGCGGTACATCGGACGAGGTGTACACGTGGGTCAATCGATTCGCCGATGAGACATCCATGAGCCTGCTGTTCCCTGACACCGCGCAGGCCCGGGCATCGGTGGACATCTATGTGGACCGGGTAGGGCAGATCTTCAAGACGATCATCTCCGAGGGCGACTACGCACCCAGCCCAGGTGTTCGTCAGGTGACAGGTTGAGACCACGAGCTCCGGTTCCTGCTCCCACCACTCCTTGTCGCACAAAAGATCCACAGGGGGCGTCTTCGAGGAGAGCATCGTGGCCGGCTCTGGCCTGTTGTCTCATCGCAGTGTCCATGCAGATGGTCGACATGACGATCGTGAACATTGCCCTGCCCAGTCTCGGGTCCGGACTCCACGCCTCGTCTGGCGAGCAATTGCTTGTACTCAGCGCGTACACACTGGCTTTCGCGTGCTTTCTTCTGACCGCTTCTCGCCTGGGCGAACGGTGGGGCCGTCGACGACTGTTCATCGGCGCTCTCGCAGGGTTCACGGTGGTATCCGTGCTGTGCGGGACCGCAACCGGCGCAACAGAACTCATCGTGTTGAGAGCCGTTCAGGGCGCTTGCGCGGCACTGGCATCGGCCCAGACCATCGCCATCATCTCGGCCTCGTTCCCCAAGTCCCGGCATCCAGCGGTGTTCGGCATCTATGGCGCGACGGCCGGAGTCGCCGCCATGCTCGGACCGACGCTCGGGGGTCTCCTCATCTCAGCAGACGTGTGGGGTCTTGGCTGGCGCATGATCTTCCTCGTCAACCTCCCCCTCGGCCTGATCGCCTGCGTCGTGGGCCATCGATGTCTTCCGGCCCTTCATGCCACCACCCGTCCGGGCCTCGATCTCCCGGGAGTCGCGCTGTCGACGACCGGATTGTTCCTGCTCGTTCTCCCACTGGCCATGGGGCGCGAGAGGGGCTGGCCGACCTGGCATTTGTGGATGCTGGTGGGGTCGGTGGTGGTGCTGTGCCTCTTCATCGTTCACGAGCACCGCCTCGGCAGACGGGGCGGCTATCCGCTGCTGGACCTCCAGCTGTTCACCAGTAGGTCGTTCGCCGTCGGATCAGTCCTGTCGCTGCTGTTCTTGGGTGTGTTTGCCGCATTCTTCTTCACCGTCTCGGTGACCGCACAATTCGGCCTTGGATTCTCACCGTTGCGGACCGGCCTGCTCACCCTCCCTTTTGCCATCGGCGCCGCGGTCGGTTCGGTTGTCTCGGCGCTGCTCGTCAGAAGGATCGGGGCACTGACGCTGACGACGGGAGCCGTCTTGTTCGGCGGGTCACTCGTCTACACGGCCGTGATCATCGACCCCGCCGCCGGCATCGAGGTGTCGTCGATCATCCTCCCGTTGGCCGTCGGCGGCGTGGCCATGGGACTGTTCGTCGCGCCGTTGCAGGCGACGATGCTCTCGGACACCTCAGAGCGGACTGTCGGTTCCGCCTCGGGGACCATCCCCACCGTCCAGCAGATCGGAGCATCCGTGGGGATGGCGGTGATCAGCCTGCTTTTCTTCACAGCAGTTGCCGCGCAATCGGAACAGGCTGTGCAGGAAGCGCAGACCAGTCTGTCGCACAGTCTCGGCACGTCCGAGGTTGCTCCACTCGCGCGGCCGTTTGTCGTTCGCGAGTTCGGTCGCTGCGCCGCCGCCCAGTTGGGTTCAGCACACCCGGACACCCCCGGACCGGGGTGTCCCGGCGCAGACGATGCCATCCAGCCATACGCGGACGGGCCTCGTTCCGCGGTCGCAGCCCAAGCCGAACCGGACGTCAGCGCAGCGGCCCGCCAGGCAGCCTCGCACACCTTCTTGGCGGCCTTCACAGCCGTTCTGTGGACCCTGGCGGCGATCTCGGGGGCACTCGCCGGTCTGACCCTCGCTCTGCGCAACCACCGACGACGTCAGATCGACCGCCAGTCGGCCGCACAGTCAGCCCCGACGCCGGCTATCGGGTCAGGGCCGCGTTGATTATCGGCCAGGACTTGTGGAGATCGTCTTGCCAGTAACCCCAGCTGTGGGTGCCGGTTGATCGCAGATCGACTGTGGCGGGAATCCCCAACTGCTGCAATCGGTCACGCATCTTGAGTGTGCAGCGGTTGGTAGCCGTCTCGATGACCGCGCCGACCGCGATCTGCTCGGCGAGCTTGGATCCGTTTCCGTTGATGCCGGGCCCGTCGATCACGTCGTACTGGCCGGGCAGACCCGTACCGTTCGAGATGTAGATGGCTTTGCCGCGCAACTTCTCGGCATTCACATACGGGTCGTTGCGAACCCACTCGGGATCGGTCGGTGGGCCCCACATGTTCACCGTGTTCCCGCCGCCACGGATCTCGACGGTCAGTCGGACGTAGGCCTGGCCTTCGGGGTCGCTGGTCATTGCGCAACCGCTGTACGATCCGACGGCGCGGTACAGATCAGGGGACTTCAGGGCCAGCTGGAACACCGAGGTCCCGGCCATCGAGATACCCGCGATCGCGTTGCGCCCGTTGCCGTTCAGGAGCGCATCCATCAGCGGCGGTAGCTCCTCGGTCAAATAGGTGGCCCACTTCTGGCGACCGAGTTTCGGGTCGTCATTGCGCCAGTCCGCGAAGTAACTCGCCGCCCCACCCATCGGCACCACCACATTCACGTTGCGGCCCTTGAAGAAAGATGCGATGTCGGTCTGATCGAACCAGCTGCTTCCACCGTCGCCACCAGCTGCTCCGTTGAGCAGGTACATCGTGGGCGCAGGACTCGACCGGTCCTGTGCCGGCAGCACCTTGACCATCAGGTCCGCCCCCATCGCGGCCGACCTCACGGTCACGTCCACGACCCCGTCGACCTGTTCGACCGTGTTCACCACCCGAGAACCGTCGGCCGATGTCGGGTCGCCGACAATTGGTTGGCCGTCAGGTTCGGCAATTGCCGATCCCGGGCCGAATACTGTCAAGACCAATACGGCCGCCACAAATGTGACAACAGCGGTTTCTACATTTCGATTTGCGAGACGAGGTGTACCACCGATGTGCCACTTCACGAGAATCCTCTCTGGTGCGGCACACAGGGTTCACCCGACAGTTGGGCACGTCAGAACCCATGGCGCCGCCACGACTTTGGCACATCCAACCACGGCGCCACTGCGCCACGGGACGCAGACGGTACAACCCGCATAGATCTTAAGGAAGATTTTTTGTTGTGTTAGATCTTTATTTCTCAACAGCTGTTGTCATCCGCTAATCTTCGCTGTAGTTTCACGGGTGCACGACAACGCGACAAAGGGTCGGGCCGAGGCGTCTTTCAGACGTCGTAGCGCGGATGTCGAACAAATTACTTGAAATGCATTTGGCATTTTGTGTTGCGAATTGCCGCACACAGAAAGCCGCCTGCTCGCAGTCAGTGCAGCGTTTCACCATTCGCCCCGGCCACCAGTGCGCTTTTGCGCTACTTCGACAGGAGCTGAACATGGTCAATTTCGGTCTGATCAACGAGTGGGAACCAGCCACGGGCCGACTCACGAGCTGGGTTGCGTCCCCGGCCTCGCTGGATGAGGCGAAGGGCGCTCCGGTGCATCCCACCCCGGCCTCACATCAGCAAGAAGAGTATCTTCTGACCGCCGCCCGGAACGAGACAGTGGGCTTCCGGTTCTCCCGATTGTGCCTGGTGGCGTTCGACTTTCAGACTCCGCTCGACGTCGATGCCATGACCCGGACGATCAACACGTTCCTCGGGCGCCACGACACCTTTCACAGCTGGTTCTCATGCGAAACCGACGGATCGATCGTTCGGCATGTGGTGGACCCCAGCGTCATCGACTTCCGACCCACCCCACACGGCGAGTTCGACTCCCCCGACGCAATTCGCGCGCACGTCGAGACCGAGACTCCCGGACCGTTCAACTGGGATTGCTTCACATTCGGCACCATCGAACACGAGACCGGTTTCACTTTGTACGCGGCGTTCGACCACTTGGTGACCGACGGCATCTCGTCCGCACTCACCGTTGTCGAACTCCTGCAGCTGTATTCGAGTGAGAGCCAGGGAACACCGAGCGGTCTGGCCGACGTCGGCAGTTATGTCGAATATTGCGCCAGAGAACGCGCGGGCTCTGCCGCGTTGACGTTGGAGTCGCCTCACGTACAGCGCTGGATCGATCTGGTCCACTCGAACGCGGGTCGGCTCCCGACCTTCCCACTCGACCTGGGCGTCGCCAGTGCCGGCTATGCGCGCACCGCCCACCTGTCGACGACGTTGTTCAGCGAAGCCGATGCCGAGAAGTTCGCGACGGTGTGCCGTGACCACGGCGCCGCATTCACCCCCGGAGTGCTCGCGGTTGCCGCTCTGGCCAGCTATGAGTTCACCGGAGCGTCGAACTACTTCGGCCTGACCCCCAAGAGCACACGCTCCACCCCCGCCGAGTTCAGCTCGATCGGCTGGTTCACCAGTCTCATCCCCGTGCCGGTCACCGTCGACGAATCCTCGACCTTCACGTCCATCGTCGGAGCCGCTCAGGCCTCGTACGACTCGGGCAAAGAGCTGACCGACGTCTCGTTCCACCGCGTGCTGCAACTTGCCGGACCAGACCACGGGGTCAATGTCGCCCCTGGGTGGTCGGTGCCGATGGTCTCGTACATCGACGTCCGAAAGCTGCCGGGCGTCGATCTGTTCGACGCCATCAACACCGGGCTGTTCGGTAACCGGGGAAGCTCAGAAGAAGTCTTCCTCTGGATCAACCGCTTCAACGATGCGACGACGATCAGTCTGCTCTTCCCGGACACCGATGAGGCACACGCTTCGATCAAGTTGTACGTCGACCGGCTGTCGGAGATCTTCACCACCATTGCTGCGCACGGCGACTACAGCCCGTCGGTGGCGGCCCTGGCGACATAGCAGTGTCTCTACCGGAATCTGTTGCGCTACAGCCACAACAAGCCGAGATCGCCCCGCGGCGGGCCTGGCTGGCATTTGCAGCCTGCCTGATCGCGGTGTTCATGCAGATGGTGGACACCACCATCGTCAACATCGCACTGCCGAGTCTGGCCACCGACCTGGACGCGTCCTATTCGGCGCAGCTCCTCGTCGCCACGGTGTACACGCTCGCGTTCGCCTGCACCCTGATGACGAGTTCACGTCTGGGTGAGATGTTCGGCAGGCGCCGGGTGTTCCTGATTGCACTCGCCGGCTTCACCGTGACGTCGGTACTGTGCGGAACCGCCACCGGGGCAACCGAGTTGATTGCGCTACGCGGCGCACAAGGCGTCAGCGCCGCGGCGGCGTCGGCACAGACGATCGCGATCATCTCCGTGTTGTTCCCGCGGGTCAAACACGGCGTGGTGTTCGGGATGTACGGCGCCACCGCGGGGGTGGCAGCGATGCTGGGCCCCATGCTCGGGGGCGGTCTCATCGCCGCCGACATCTTCGACCTGGGCTGGCGGACGATCTTCCTCGTCAACCTGCCGCTCGGGATGATCGCCTGCGTCCTCGCCTTTCGCTATCTGCCGGACGTCAAACCCGGCGAACGGGAGCCGTTGGACGTGACGGGGATGGTGCTCTCGAGCGCGGGACTCTTCCTGCTCATCTATCCCTTGGCGCTCGGGCGCGAGAAAGACTGGCCGATATGGCTTCTCGTGATGCTTGTCGTCTCGATCGTGCTCCTGACGGCATTCGTGTTCTACGAGCGCCGACTCGAGCGCCGCGGCGGCAGCCCCCTGCTGCGACTCGATCTGTTCCACAACCGGAACTTCACGGTCGGCGCCGTGTTGTCGCTGGCGTTCTTCAGCGTCTTCGCCGCGTTCTTTTTCACCGTGTCCATCGCAGCCCAATTCGGTCTCGGCTACTCGGCGCTTCGAACAGGCGTATTGACCTTCCCTTTCGCGGTCGGTGCCGCCGTGGGTTCGTTGATCTCCCCCATCTTGGTCGGCCGCATCGGCGCCCGGACCCTGGCGCTGGGAATGGTCGCGTTCGCAGTGTCTCTCGGCTGGACCGCCATGATCATCGATCCTGCGGGTGGCTCACTGGACATCGCGGTGCTCGTGACGCCACTGCTGATCGGCGGTGTGGGCACCGGTTTGTTCGTCGCGCCACTGCAGGCGACAATCTTGTCCGGGACCACCGAATCCAATGTGGGCTCGGCATCCGGTTCCATTCCCACCATCCAGCAGATCGGGTGCTCGATCGGGCTTGCCGTGATCAGCATCGCGTTCTTCAATCAGGTTGCCGCACAATCGCCGTCGGCGGTGGATCAGGCCGCCTCCTCACTGTCGCGGGGGTTGGAGACCACCTCGGTGGCTCCCCCGTTCCGGCCAGTGGTGGTCGATGAGTTCTCTCGGTGCGCGAATCTGCAGCTGTCGTCGGCACATCCGGAACAGACCCCGCCTGGGTGCGGTGCAACCGACGCTCAGAAGCCGGCGACACCGGGCGATGTGCGAGCAACGGTGGCCGCTGCTGCCGCACGGGAACTCAAGACCGCCGCACGGGAAGCCGCCGCGCACTCATTTCTCGCTGCACTGTCGATCATCTTGTGGGCGATCGCGGCAACGGCTCTTGCCCTCGCGATGATCAGCCTCCTGCTGCGACGAACCGAAGCCGTACCCGGCTAGTCGCCGAGCACACCGTCCTCGGGCAGACGCAGATCCTGCTTTTCCAGTTCCTCGATGTTGACGTCCTTGAACGTGATCACCCGTACCTGTTTCACGAACCGAGCAGGGCGGTACATGTCCCAGACCCAGGCGTCACTCATACGGACCTCGAAGTAGACCTCGCCGTCCGCATTTCGGGGCACCATCTCGACCGCGTTGGCCAGATAGAACCGACGTTCCGTCTCGACCACGTAGGTGAATTGACCGACGATGTCCTTGTACTCGCGGTACAGGGACAGTTCCATCTCGGTTTCGTACTTCTCGAGATCTTCGGCGCTCATTCCCTCAGCCTAACGTCCTGCGGTCTCGCCCACGCGCACCCGTAGCCGCACATTGCGATACGACATCCTGTGTTGTGGGGACGGGCCGAGCTCGTCGAGACACTGCATGTGCATCTCGGTGCTGTAGCCCTTGTGGACCGCGAACCCATATCCGGGCAACGACGTGTCCATGTCGACCATGATCCTGTCCCTGGTGACCTTCGCGATGATGCTGGCGGCAGCGATACACGCGGCCGCGCCGTCGCCTCCGATCACCGGCAGGGAGGGCGCGGTGAGCCCTGGAACCCGGAAACCATCCGACAGCACATAACCCGGCTGGACACCGAGCCCGGCGACGGCTCGTCGCATTCCCTCGATGTTGACCACATGGATACCCAGCCGGTCGACTTCGTCTGCGTCGATGACCACTGCACTCCAGGCAACAGCGTGCCGGGTCACGGACTTGTACAACTTGTCGCGGGTCTTCGCCGTCAGCTTCTTCGAGTCATCGAGATCGGCGAGAGAGATCAGCTGCGTCGGCTTGAGGATGCACGCAGCGACCACCAGTGGTCCGGCACACGCTCCCCGCCCTGCCTCGTCCACGCCGGCGACGGGCCCGAGCCCGCTGCGGTACAGCGCTGCTTCAAGGGTGCGCAAGCCGGCGGCTCGCCGTATCACCACGCGAGGAGGCCAGGTGGTCGCCACCGGTTGCCTACTTCTGGGGGTCGACGGAGTCGACACCGCCGATGCGCGAGAACGGGTAGATGATGTAGCGGACTTTGCCGCGTATGTCGTCGACGGGCACCATGCCACGCAATTCGTCGTCCTGGTGGTACCGGGAGTCGGCCGAATTACCGCGGTTGTCGCCCATCACCCAGACGAACCCCTCGGGTACGTCGATTGGGCCGAAGTCTGCGCCGAAGCACGAATTGAGCTGACCCGTATCGTCTTTGAGGTCGCCGGGACGCATCTGAGCGTTCTCTTCCTGAAGCTTCAGGTCGATGTACGGCTCGTCGAGGGGCTGACCGTTCACCTTGACGCCGGTGCGATCCGCGTTGCGGCACTCCACCCGCTGACCGCCCGTGGCGATGATCCGCTTGACGAGGTTGTTCTCGTCCGGAGGGGCGAACCCGAACCACGACATGGCGTTCTGGGCGCCGCGGATGACCGTGTTGGACGACCGCGGTGATTTCCAGCCCTGGTCCCACGATGACGTGGGTGCTTTGAACACCACGACGTCGCCGGCCTCCGGGTCGCTCCACCGGTACACCAACTTGTCGATGACGATCCGGTCGTTGGTGCATCCGGTGCAGCCGTGCAGTGTGTTCTCCATCGATTCGGACGGGATCACGTACTGCCGTCCGATGAACGTCTGGAGAACCCACGTCAGCGCGAGCACACAGATCAGGATGATCGCGGTCTCGCGTAGCAGCGACGCCTTCTTCTTCGGTGCGACATCGGCGGTGCCGTCGATCCGGCGCCACGGACGTGCTTGCCGATCGGGGTCGACCGCACGGTCCGGGTCTGCGTGCCGACTGTCGTACGGCTCGTCGCTGTAAGGGTCTGAACCCTCAGGATTGCGGGGGGTGTTTACCACGCCGCAAGCCTAGTAGGTCAGCGCTTTTCTTTGATCTTGGCTGCCTTGCCGCGCAGGTCGCGCAGGTAGTACAGCTTCGCCCGGCGGACATCGCCGCGGGTGACGACCTCGAGCTTGGCAATGTTCGGGCTGTGCACGGGGAAGGTGCGCTCCACACCGACACCGAACGACACCTTGCGAACGGTGAAGGTCTCACGGATGCCGCCGCCCTGACGACGGATCACGACGCCCTTGAACACCTGGACACGTTCTTTGGAGCCCTCGATGACCTTGACGTGGACGTTGAGGGTGTCGCCGGCGCGGAAGTCGGGGATGTCGTCGCGCAGGGACTTGTTGTCCAAGAAATCCAGTGTGTTCATGATGTCGGTTCCAATCTTGCTGATGGCGTGAGTAGAGGAACCTGGCGGCTTTCGTCCTGGACAATTCAGGTGTGCGGCTCGACCGGTTCGTGCTCCGATTCGTGTGGTCTCCGCGACGAATCAGCCGACTCGGGCGGGCCCGGCGTCTGACCGTCAAACGGCAACTGGTCAATTGTGCCAGAACCACCCCCGACGGACGAAATCGCGGCGGCGAGCACCAGCTCCCCCGATTCGCCCGGGGCCGGTGCCGCGTGCACGGTGGCGTCCAGTTCCGCCTCGGCGCCGGACTTCGCGTGCGCAACGTCGGGTTTGCCTGCCATGAGGTCCTGAAGAAAGATCTTCGCGCGGATCAAGGGCCTGCGCACCCGCCGCTCGCGTTTCACCGCAGCGTTCATCTTCTTCGGGCGTTTTGTGTAACGCCAACGTGCCCACGGCGACGTCGGGCGTGCGAGTCGTATCGACGCCACCAGAAGAAGAGGGAAGATGAACAGTCCGATCAGCCCTGTCCAGATCTTGCCCTTGAGCAGCACGACCCCTGCGAGCAGGAGCACAAACGCGGAATAGACGACGGCCACCACGATCGACACCACGTCCGCAGTGTCGACACCCGCCCAGTCGAGCGGGTGGAACCCGAGGAGAACCAGTCCCATCACTGCGACCGCCACGAAGACAGCGTCGATCGACGCGCGGCCTTCTTCCGCCCAGTAGACATCCCGTAGATAGAAGATGAGCGCGAACTCGTCGAGCACCAGCGCGGCACCGATACCGAACAACGCGGCGAAGATGGACAGGGTGGTCTGTGACCCGTTGATGGCGAGCGCTATCAGCCCGAGCCCCGACAGCATCGTCAGCACGGTCCCGAAGACGACGTGATGGATGTGCATGCCACCGGGGGTGACGTTGTTGAACCACCAGCTGACCTCGGCACGGATCAGTCGGACGCTGATCCGGATTCCGAGAAACCCGAGGATGAAGCCGATGTACGCCATGAAGAGCGGTAATCGGCCGTTGTCGATGATCGATTCTCGGAACCAATGGCCCATCCGCTGAGATTAGTCGCCGACGTGGTCGCGCAGGAGGTTTGCGACCAAAGACGTAGACCCCATCGCTGCGGCCGCCTCACACACCACTTCGCGCAGCCCTTCCCGCCCCGTGCCCGCGGTTCCGAACTCCACGGCTGCGAGCGCTCGCGCTCGTGCGAACTCTGTCCGGTACTCGGCTGACCGGCCTGCATGAGACGCTGCAAAAGCTGCCGCATCGAACCGCCCTCGAAGGGATGCGATGGCCAGCTTCTGTGCCGGGCTCAATGGTCTGCCGTTTCTCCAGCAGCTCAGCGCGTCGGTGACCGGACCCTCGGTACGTACCGACGCAGCGTCGAGGGCCATCACCGCAGCGAGTAGGCCGGTTCGGCTGATGTGCCGGGGGTTCACCCGATCCACAAGTCCGGCAACCCCCGACGCCAGGACATCGATGCGGTGAGCACTCATTGTCCGTCCCCCTGGCCGGTACCCTCGTAGCCCGACGATGTGGTGACACCGGCCTCTGCGAGCTGCGACCGGACCTCGGGAGTGGGAGGTGTGGTGGCGCAGACCGCCAACGGGACGAGGTCCCGGGCGGCGAGATAGTCGACGATCACCAGTTCAGGGGACCTGCCGTCACCGACGACGACCTCGTTCGGTTCGGGCACCGTTCCCGGCCGAAGGTAGCCGCCGGGTTCACTGGTACCCACCACGACCACGCGGCGTCCGTCGTGGTCTTGCCCGAGTCCGACGGCGATTCGGATCCATGGCGCCACCTCGGGTGGCTGCATCGAGGACAGCTGCGCGGCCCGGGTCTGCAACATCGAGACGTCTGCGGCCGAGACATCCGTGGCAGAGGGCAGGTCGCCGCCGCGCATCTTCCCGGCTGCCGCGGCCATTGCCGAGCCTGCCCCCATCAGGGCGCCGGGCATCATCGGTGCGCCGGCGGCGTTGCCCGTTGTCTGGCCGTGTTCGCTGTCACGCTGCTCAGCGGCGTGGGCCGCAGCGGTGTCAGCGAGTTCGCGACTACCGGATTCGAAATCGCCGGCGACGGCGGCCAGCACGGTGGCAGCGGCGTGTTCGGCGCCCATGGCCGCGATGATGTCGCCCGTCGTCACATCTACCACCTGCGCCGCCTGCAGGTCTCGATCCGCCATTGCCGCGGCCACGGTGAGTCGCTCGTGGGTCAGTACCACCAAGTCAGAGAATCGGGCTGCGAGGTCTGATTCGGCGCCGACCAGATGCGCTGCCGTTGCCGCGTGGTCCGCGAGGGCGGTCGCCTTCGCCGCCAGGGCGCTGCCTGTCCGTCCGTCCATTGCGGCGGCGACCTCTGCGGTAGCCGCCTCGATGGCGGACTGCAGGGCGAAAAGCCGTTGCGCCACAACACGATACCGTTCAACCGACCGACCGATCATGTCTGGGTCGATCGCCGGCCAGGCATCGCGCAGGAGCCGTTCGACCTGCTCACCCGGCGTGGTCAGCACCGCTCGGCTCCAGGTGCAGGAAGGGGCACGCCGATATCGGCGGACTGCAGGGCGGTGCATGCGCGGCCGATGTCGTCGACATGGTCCGCCAGGGATGTTCGGAGCTGATCCAGAACCGATGCGGTCGCGTGTGAGAGGTGCGCTGCGCCGACCATGAAGATGGCGCCACCGACGTGGGACGAGCAGCATGCCCTCAGCTCGGCGTCGACGGCAGCAACTTCTTCGCGGATCGAGTCGATCTCGCCGATCAGCGAAGCGAACTCGTCAGCACCTGCACGCGCTGCTGCGTCATCGAGCCGAAACGATCCGGTTCCGTACATTGGCCTGCTCCCCCGCTGCCGCATCCCTCAACCCAGCCGCCGTCAGTAAAGATCCGAATACCCTGGGCCTTGGTGTTGGACGAGTTCCCCGGCCAACCGGTTCCTCCGTTCGGAGAGCTCGTCGTCAGCGCGCCGCACCAGGAGAGCGATCTCATCGGCGAGCTGACCAGCGCGGTAACGTCGCATCGCCAGAGGGTCGATCGACAGGTCGGTGAGCAATCCCCGCGCGTTGATCACCACCGTGATGAGGCGGTCCTTTGATGTCGCCTCGACGGTTGTCCCGCGCATCTCCTCGGCCAGCACACGAAGACGGTCGCGCTGTTCATCCACCTCGATCAGCACAGCCGCCAACGCGCTGTTGCCGATATCCACCTGCCCGGGCTCGATCCCCATCAACGTCCCCCCTCGCGTCGCAGATGTTAACCCGAGTCGGGTGGCCAACGCTCGATCGGTGGCAGCGCGGTGTGGTCCTACTGCTCAGGAGGTAGGAGGTCGGGTCGACGCTCCCTTGTGCGGGCGAGGGATTGTTCGCGGCGCCACTGTTGCTGTTTGGCGTGGTCACCGCCGCGGAGGACCTCGGGTACCTCGAGCCCGCGCCACACCGGCGGCCTGGTGTAACTGGGCCCTTCCAGGAGGCCGTCGGAGAACGAGTCCTGCTGATGCGAGGACGCGTTTCCCAGTACGCCGTCGATCAGGCGAACGGTGGCCTCCACCATCGCGATGACGGCCACCTCACCCCCGATGAGGACGAAGTCGCCGATCGAGACCTCCTGCACACGAACGCGTTTGGCGGCGTCATCGATCACCCGCTGATCTATCCCCTCATACCGGCCACAGGCGAAGACGATGTGCTTCTCGCGGCTCCACGCCTGCGCGGTTGCCTGGGTGAAAGGGACGCCTGCGGGAGTGGGCACCACGAGAAGCGCGTCGTCTGGACACACGTCGTCGAGACAGGGTCCCCACACCGTGGGCTTCATGACCATTCCAGGCCCGCCCCCATAGGGGGAATCGTCGACGGCGCGGTGTACGTCGTGCGTCCAGTCGCGCAGATCGTAGGTGTCGAGTGCGACGATCCCCCTGTCGATCGCCTTGCCCAGCAATGCCATTCGCATGGGCTCGAGATAGTCGGGGAAGATCGAGATCACCCCGATACGGATGGCAGGCCCCGCCTCGTCCGTCATTCCGGATCCAGCAGACCGTCGGGTGGGTCGATTTCGATCAGGCTCCGGCTCACCGTCGGCACGATCGCTGTGACAAACGGGATCAGGATCTCGCGGCCTTCGTCAGTGGTCACCGACAACAGGTCACCGGCGGGCAGGTGCACCACATCGGCGACCACACCGACGTCGTCGCCATCGACGGTGCGCACCGGAACCCCTTGCAGTTCATGGTCATAGAACTCGTCCGGATCGTCGCCGGACGAAACCTCGTCGGCGTCGATCAAGAACAGCAGTCCGCGTAGCGCCATGGCCGAGTCGCGGTCCCCGACCTCGGCAACAGACAGCAACAGCCGCCCGGAGTGGTTCCGGGCGGCTGTCACCGTGTAGCTGTTCTCGACGAAGGTGTTCTTACCGGTGGACAGACGGCCTCGCAGCTTCTGCCCGATGGCAAAGCGCTCTTCCGGATCGTCGGTGCGGACGTCGACCACCAGTTCACCGCGCACGCCGTGCGTTTTGGTGACGCGGCCGATTACCAGGTCCATCGTCGTCGCTTTTCGGTGCCTGCGTCAGCGGTCGGTGTCGACGATGTCGACACGAACGCCCCGGCCACCGATTCCGGTGACCAGAGTGCGCAGAGCAGTGGCCGTACGGCCATTGCGACCGATGACCTTACCGAGGTCCTCGGGATTCACGTGAACCTCGACAAAACGTCCTCGCCGTCCGGTGACCAGTTCGACGCGGACGTCGTCGGGGTTGGCAACGATGCCGCGAACGAGGTGTTCGACGGCGTCGGCGACGACAACACTCACTTGTCAGCGGCCTCGGCTGGGGCCTCGTCGGCAGCGGCTGCCTCTGCCTTGGGGGCGTCGGCCTTCGAGGAATCGTCAGCCTTCTTGGCGGCCTTCTTCTTCGGTGTGGTGGCCTCGGCGGACGGTCCGTTGTCAGCGGCGGCGAGTGCGGCGTTGAACAGGTCCTGCTTGCTGGGCTTGGGCTCGGCAACACGCAGCGTGCCCTCGGCGCCCGGCAGTCCCTTGTGCTTCTGCCAGTCACCGGTGATCTTCAGCAGTGCTGCAACGGGCTCGGTCGGCTGTGCGCCGACTCCCAGCCAGTACTGCGCACGCTCGGAGTCGACCTCGATCAGGCTCGGCTCTTCCTTGGGGTGGTAACGACCGATGGTCTCGATGGCCCGGCCGTTGCGACGGGTGCGGGCGTCGGCGACGACGATGCGGTACTGGGGATTGCGGATCTTGCCGAGGCGGGTGAGCTTGATCTTGACAGACACGAGTTACTTCCTTCTATGGTCACAGTGCAATTCGGCGACGCCCCATCGTTGGGGCGCCCGGTTTTGCTGTTCGGTGGTGTGACCGCCGGTCGGTGTCTAGCCGGGTCCGGCGAACCAGCGTCCCATTCTGCCAGAGGGATGGCCCCGAGAAGAAATCCGTCGAGAACACCGCACCGACGATGGGTCTGTCAGCCCGCAGCCGCGACGGCGGCGCGGGCGTCCTCGGTGACCAGTTCCATGTTGATCGCGGACGCCGCAACCGCACCGTCGGCCGCCGCACCACCGACCTGAGCCATCAGATTCGCCACGTTGCCCGCGACATACACCCCGGGGACGTTGGTCAGACCGGTCTCATCCGCCTCGATGTACCGCCCGGCCCCCTTGGGGTGGTCGGTCAGAGTCAGACCCAGGTCGACGAGGAAGTCGGCGCGTGCGATGAACCGGGGCATCACCACGATCACCTCCCGCTCACAGACCGTCCCGTCCGCCATCCGCACCCCGGTCAACCGCCCGTCAGACGACTCGACTGCCGCAACTCGGCCCTCGACGACGCGGACACCCCGGGCCGCGAGCTGTGCCGATTCCTCATCGGTGGGTCGCACGGAGTCGTTGACGAACAAGATGACGTCGGCACTCCACTGCCGGAACAACAACGCCTGGTGCGCTGCCTGCTCGGTGACTGCCAGCACGCCGATCGCCTGGTCACGAACCTCCCAGCCGTGGCAGTAGGGACAGTGCAGAACGCCTGTCCCCCATTGCTCGGACACACCGGGTATGTCGGGCAGTTCGTCCATGAGGCCTGTGGTGACGAGCACCCGACGGGCTCGCACCTCTCGACCGTCGCCCAGAACGACCACGAAGCCGTGATCGACATCGCCTCTGACGACCTGCGCCTCAGCATCCACCACGTGTCCGCCGTAGCTCCGGACCTCTTCACGCCCGATCGCCACATATTCTTCCGGCGATATCCCGTCTCGGGTCAGCAGCCCGTGCACCCCGGCAGCGGGAGCGTTCCGGGGCTGGCCCGAGTCGAGGACAAGGACCGACCGCCGGGAGCGACCCAGCACCAGGGCAGCACTCAGTCCGGCTGCCCCGCCGCCCACGACGACTACCTCGTATTCGTCGACAAGCTGCTCTCCGGTACTCATTCCACGTGACTACCCCGAACTGCTCGGCAATAACCCTTGCCGAATCGGCAAACGAGGACGACGATGTCGAGGCATGGAAGACGAACTCCAACAAGCCCTCACGACGGTCGGCCCACGATTGCGAGCACTGCGCAAGGAACGTGACATCACCCTCGCCGATCTGTCCGAGGCCACCGGCATCTCGGAGAGCACCCTGTCACGGCTCGAATCCGGAGGCCGCAAGCCCACACTCGAATTGCTGCTCCCGCTGGCCAAGGTGCACGGCATTCCGCTGGACGAACTCGTCGGGGCGCCGGCGACCGGTGATCCCCGGATTCATCTGCGTCCGATCAAACGGCATGGTCGCACCTTCATTCCGCTGACCCGGCGGGCCGGCGGTATCCAGGCCTTCAAACAGATCATCCCGCCCGCGCACGGCCCCCAGGTTCCCACTCCGCAAACGCATGAGGGTTACGAGTGGCTCTATGTACTGTCCGGTCGGGTCCGGCTGATCCTCGGAGAGCAGGACCTCGAGCTGAAGGCCGGTGAAGCGGCCGAATTCGACACCCACGTTCCGCACTGGATGGGAGCCGCGGGGACCGAGGCCGCCGAGATGCTGTGCCTCTTCGGCACACAAGGCGAGCGAGCGCACGTCCGCGCCACGTCGTGAACCCTGAGATCAGACCACGTGCCCACCGCAGACGATGGCGGCGGGCGCACGCAGCGCGGCGAGATCTCTGAGCGGATCCGCTTCTAGCACAAGGACATCTGCACGATCACCATCGGCGAGTGCGCCTGCATCGAGCCAGGTGCGTGCCGCCGAGCACGCGGCGTCGACGGCCTGCGCCGGGCTCAGACCCACGGTCGACAGAGCCACGATCTCGTCGACGATGCGGCCGTGTTCGACGAACCCGCCCGCATCGGTGCCGGCGTACACGGCGACCCCGGCCTCGATGGCCTTGGCGAAGGTCACCGGCGCGTCGGCATACAGCTTTCGCATGTGCTTCTGATAGGCGGGGAAACGATCCGCCCCGTCGGCGATCGACGGGAAGTTCTCCACCTGGATCATGGTCGGCACCAGAGCGATATTGCGTTCGGCCATGCGTGCGATGAGGTCGTCGTCGAGTCCTGTGCCGTGTTCGATGCAGTCGATTCCGGCATCGATCAGACCGTGCAACGCCTGTGCGCCGAAGACGTGGGCGGTGACCTTCGCGCCGAGGTCATGAGCAACCGAGACGGCTTCGAGAAGCACGTCATCGGGCCACAGCGGCGCGAGGTCGCCGAGGTCCCGGTCGATCCAGTCGCCGACGAGTTTGACCCACCCATCGCCCGCGCGGGCCTGACGAGCGACCTCCGCCGGCAGATCTGTCACGTCGTCGAGGTCGACGCCGTAGTCGCGCAGATACCGTTTCGGTCGCGCGATGTGTTTCCCGGCGCGGATGAATCGGGGGCAGGTCGGGTCGTCATCGAGTGGGTGGGTGTCGAGCGGCGAGCCGACCTCCCGGATCAGCGTTGCTCCCGCCCGCAGATCCTGGTGAGCAAATGACCGGGCCTGTTCGATGGTGACACCGAGACCAGGCGCGATCCCCACGTGGTTGTGCGCGTCCACCAGTCCGGGCATGATCCAGCCACCATCGGTGATCGTGGTTGCCCCGGCGACCGGAGACCTCGTGATCAACCCGCCATCGACCCAGAACTCGACGGGGTCACCGGAGCCGACGCTACGTCCACGAAAATGCAACTGCGGCAACGACATCGCGCCCGCTACCGCTACTTCTTCTTCGGCCGCTGGAACTGGCTGACGTCGATCCCCTCGAGTCCGGGCGGCAACTGATCAAGACCGGCGGGCATGTTCGACAGGTCCGGGAACCCGGCCGGCATACCCGGCATGCCACCCATCCCGGGCATACCGCCGCGCACCTTGGGAGGTGTCGGGCCCCGTCCGCCCTTCTTGCCTTTCTTGCCCTTCTTCCGGTTGACCTTCCGGTTCCCGCCGGGCATCCCGCCCATCCGGCCCGCCATCTGCGACATCATCTTTCGTGCATCGAAGAAACGGTCGACCAGTTGGTTCACGTCACTGACGGTGACACCCGAACCGTTTGCGATCCGGGCACGCCGGGACCCGTTGATGATCTTGGGGTTCTCGCGCTCGGCGGGCGTCATGCCCCGGATGATGGCCTGCACCTTGTCGAGCTGTTTGTCATCGACCTGCGACAGCACATCTTTCATCTGACCGGCACCGGGCAGCATGCCCAGCAGGTTGCCGATCGGCCCCATCTTCCGGATCATCAGCATCTGCTCGAGGAAGTCCTCGAGGGTGAGCTCGCCCTGAGTGATCTTGGTGGCCGCGGCCTCGGCCTGCTGCGCGTCCCAGTGCTCTTCGGCCTGTTCGATGAGACTGAGCACGTCGCCCATACCCAGGATCCGGCTCGACATGCGGTCGGGATGGAAGACGTCGAAGTCTTCGAGTTTCTCGCCGGACGAGGCGAACATGATGGGACGACCGGTCATCTCTCGGACCGACAGCGCGGCACCGCCGCGCGCATCACCGTCGAGTTTGGTCAACACCACGCCGGTGAAGTCGACACCTTCGGCAAACGCCTCTGCGGTCGCCACCGCGTCCTGACCGATCATCGCGTCGAGGACGAAGAGCACCTCGTCGGGCTGTACGGCGTCCCGGATTCCCTTGGCCTGACGCATCAACTCTTCGTCGATGCCGAGCCGGCCTGCGGTGTCGACGATCACGATGTCGTGAAGCTTGGTCTTGGCCTCGGCGACACCCGCGCGGGCCACCTCGACCGGCTCGGTCAACGAGTCGCCCGAAGAGACGCCCAGCTCGCCGGTGCCGCCGACACTGGTGCCGGGGTGTGGCGCGAACACCGGTACCCCGGCCCGCTCACCGACGACCTGCAGCTGGGTCACGGCGCCGGGACGCTGGAGGTCACACGCCACGAGCATGGGCGTGTGCCCTTGCTTCTTGAGCCAGGACGCCAGTTTGCCCGCGAGCGTCGTCTTACCGGCACCTTGCAGACCTGCGAGCATGATCACCGTCGGCGGCGTCTTGGCGAACCTGATCCGGCGGGTCTCGCCGCCGAGGATGGTCACGAGTTCCTCGTTGACGATCTTGACGACCTGCTGGGCCGGGTTCAGGGCACCAGAGACCTCGGCGCCCTTCGCCCGTTCCTTGATGCGGCTGATGAATCCGCGGACCACCGGGAGGGAGACGTCTGCTTCGAGCAGGGCGAGACGGATCTCGCGACAAGTACGGTCGATGTCCGCGTCGGACAGCTTGCCCTTGCCGCGCAGATCGGTCAGTACATCGGCCAACCGGCCGGAGAGGGAGTCGAACATCCCCCTAGCCTATCGGCACCCCGGATTTACCGGAGTCCTCCTCTGGTTCGCGTGGCGGCGCCGGCGGCGGTACCACCGCCAGGATCGCCGCCTCGAGTCGATCCCGAGTGGAGGATCCGTCGCCCGGCAGACGGATGCAGAACGAATCGACCACCGAACCGCCGAGGGTGGCGACCTTGGCCCAGGTGATGTTCGCACCGTGGTGTTCGAGCACGGCACTCACCCGCGCCAGCAGACCGAGCCGGTCACTGGCCCTCAGTTCCAGGATCAGGCTGTTGTCGTCGTATCCGTCGAACCAGAGCACCTTCGGAGGGGCCTGGGCGAAGAGCGCGGGCACGGCCGGAACGGACGCGTCCTCGGACCCGCCCACCTGCTCGGGCGGGGTCGGCACGGGTGTCTCACGCTCACGCACATCGAGCCGGGCGATCACGTCGATGCCACCGTCGACCGCCTGGATGAGTTGCTGTCGGAGCAGACCGACCTCGGGAGGCTCACCGAACAGCGGTGACACCAGGAAGGTGTTGACGGCACTGCCCGCATGGGTCTGTACCGAGGCACTGAGCAGACGCAGACCCCGCAACGCCAGCACGCCGGACATCCGCGACAGCAATCCCGGCTGCTCCGGTGCGATCATCGTGACCGAGAACGTGTGCGGATTGTCGGTGGACACGAGTTCGACACTGACACCGCCGGCCTCGGCGAGCTCGGTCAACTCGGCGGTGAGCGGTTCGGGAACCGGCAGCTCACCTCGGTCGAGCAGGCGCAGGCATCGGCGCACGAGTTCCCCGATGAGTGAGGACTTCCAGTCACCCCAGACGCCGGGTCCGGTGGCCAGCGAATCGGCCTCGGCGAGGGCGGCGAGCAATTCCAGCAGCACCTTCGACCCGCCGAGGGTGTCGACCACCCCCTGCACCGTCGCCGGGTCATCAAGATCTCGACGGGTGGCCACCTCCGGTAGCAGTAGGTGGTACCGGACCATCTTCGACAGGATCATGACGTCGTCGGGCCACAAGCCGATACGGTTTCCCACCTGGTTCGCCAACTCGGCGCCGACAACGCTGTGGTCGGCGCCGCGTCCCTTGCCGAGGTCGTGGATGAGCGCGCCGAGGACAAGAAGGTCAGGCCGCGACACCCGCGTCGTCATGGAACCCGCGTTGGCGGCGGTCTCGACGAGATGCCGATCCACGGTCCAGGTGTGGATGGGGTCGCGAGGCGGGAGATCTCGCACTGCTCCCCATTCGGGGATCAGCCTGCCCCACAGGCCGGTTCGGTCGAGCGCTTCGATGGGAGCGATCATGTGCGGCCCTGTGCCGAGCAGGACGAGCAGGTCCGAGAGGGCATCGGCGGGCCACGGTTCACGCAGCTCGGGCGCGAAATCGGCAAGCCGGGCGAGCGTGGACGCAGCCATCGGCAGCCCGGTCCGGGCGGATGCTGCGGCAACCCGCAAGATCAGGCCCGGGTCCTTGCTGGGCAGGGCACTGCGCGCGAGGACCACCTCGCCGTTGTGCTCGACCACCCCCTCGTCCAGCGGACGACGGATCGGAGATCGGCGGAGTTTCGAAAGCCCTTTGCGCGGAAGCGAGTTGGACGATGTCCGTAAACCGACGTCCACGGCGTAACTGATGGTGCGCGCGCTGTCGCTGATGGTTCGGGCGAGATCGAACCGGTCCCCGATGCGCAGTGCGGCGCCGATCTCGTCGGCATCTTGGGCCCGGAGCTGTTCACGGGGTCGCCCGGTGATCCGGTGGAGTTCGGTGCGCACGTCGAGCAACCGGGTGTACGCCTGTCGCAGCCCTCCGCCGGGTGAGTCCGGGCGCAACGTCGCCATACCGTCGGTGAGCTGGGCGATCGCCAGCGCGTCGAGCATGTGCACATCACGTAGACCGCCGCGACCGTACTTGAGGTCGGGCTCGGCGCGGTGCGCGATGTCGCCACTGCGCCGCCACCGTTCTCGCGCCTGGTCGACCAGCGCAGGAAATCGCGAGCGGATGTCGGTGCGCCACTGCTGCCGCACTCCGCCGATCAGCAGCTTCGACAGCTCCTCGTCGCCGGCGATGTGCCGGGCCTCCAGCAGGCCCAGCGCCGCGGTCATGTCACTCGCAGCCACCTGGAGTGCCTGCGGGACGGTGCGCACACTGTGGTCGAGCTTGATGTGGGCGTCCCAGAGCGGATACCAGATCTGATCCGCGGTCTCGGCGACCAGCGCCGGATCCATCTCGTCGTGGAGCAGGATCAGATCCAGATCCGAGTGCGGAAGTAGCTCTTGTCTGCCCAGGCCCCCGACCGCGACGATGGCGAAGCCGCTACCCGGTTTGATCCCGATCTCGGCCGCCTTCGTGGCGAGCCAGAAGTCGTGCAGGTCCACCAGGACCCGGCGTAAAGCCGGGGCGTCGACGCGCTTGTGCCCGTCCACCCGGCTGAGCAGTTGCTTGCGGGCCGTGACCAGATCGGTCGCCGCAGCAGGTGTCAGATGAGACGGCTGCGGTCCTGCACCCGAGGGATCCTCGGAGGCAGGACCGCGACCGCCACGTACGAATGGCACTGTGTCTTACAGCGCGTCGCCGCCGCGTTCTCCGGTACGAACCCGGACAACCGCTTCCACCGGCGACACCCACACCTTGCCGTCACCGATCTTGCCGGTTCGGGCCGCTTCCACGATCACGTCGACCACCTTGTCCACGGCGGCGTCGTCGACGACGACCTCCACGCGGACCTTGGGGACGAAGTCCACCGAGTACTCCGCACCGCGGTACACCTCGGTGTGGCCTTTCTGACGTCCATAACCCTGGACTTCGCTGACCGTCATTCCTACGACACCGGCTTGTTCCAGTCCCGCCTTGACGTCTTCAAGCGTGAATGGCTTCACGATTGCGGTAATGAGCTTCACTTAGATCATCCCTCCTTGGCCGTTGCGGCCACTGGAACGCTGTGACCAAATTGCGTGCTGGACCCGCCCAGTGATGCAAAATCGTACGCGGATTCAGCATGTTCGGATTCGTCGGCACCCTCGGACTCGGCTTCGGGGTCGAGTTTGAGACCGATGGTGAACTTCAAGATGAGCGCGATGATCGCGGTGACAACCGCCGAGTAGGCAAGCACTGCGAGCCCACCGACGACCTGGCGCCAGAGCTGGTCGACGCCGCCGCCGAAGAACAGACCGTCCACACCGGAGTAGGTGTCGGCGACTGCGACGAACCCGATCAGGATGGTGCCGACAAGGCCACCGACGAGGTGGACACCGACGACGTCGAGCGAGTCGTCGTAGCCGAGCTTGTACTTGAGACCGACGGCCAGCGCACAGAGGATGCCGGCGACCGCGCCGATGATCAAGGCGCCCCAGGTGTTCACGGCGCTACAGGCCGGGGTGATGGCAACGAGGCCGGCAACGATGCCCGACGCCGCGCCGAGTGTGGTGGCGTGACCGTCACGGATCCGCTCCACGAGCAACCAGCAGAGCATTGCCGCTGCCGTGGCGATCGTCGTGGTCAAGAAGGTGCTCGCCGCAGTTCCGTTGGCGGACACCGCTGAACCCGCGTTGAATCCGTACCAGCCGAACCAGAGCAGGCCGGCGCCGAGCATCACGAACGGCAGGTTGTGCGGGCGCATCGGGGTACCGGGCCAGCCTTGACGCCTGCCGAGGATGACCGCGAGAACCAGGCCGGCGATACCGGCGTTGATGTGGACCGCGGTGCCACCGGCGAAGTCGATCACCTTGAGCTTGTTGGCGATCCAGCCACCGGTCTCACCGGTGTAGCCGTCGAACGCGAACACCCAGTGAGCCACCGGGAAGTAGACGAAGGTCGACCACAGCGCGGTGAAGGCGGCCCAAGCACTGAACTTCATGCGGTCAGCGACCGCGCCGGAGACCAAGGCCACGGTGAGGATGGCGAACATCAGCTGGAAGGCGACAAACAGTGCGAGCGGGATCGTGCCGAACATCGGGATGGTGACGGCATCGGCGGCTTCGGTGCCAGTGGCCGGGTCGGCCAGAACTTCGGCGGACGCATTGCCACTGATGACGCCGTCGAGTCCGAAGTACTGCGTCGGGTCACCGATGAAGTTGCCCTTGTCCTCTCCGAATGCGACCGAGAAGCCGTACAACGACCAGAGCACCGTGACGATGCCCATCGAGATCACGCTCATCATGAGCATGTTGAGAACGCTCTTCGCACGGACCATGCCACCGTAGAAGAACGCCAAACCAGGCGTCATCAGCAATACGAGCGCGGAGCTCGCCAACATCCATGCCGTATCACCTGTATCCGGCAAATCCATAACGGGATAATCCGCCACCTTCAGTCCTCCTCGAGCTGTTCCCGCCGCGGCATTCTTGCCGCACCGTTGACCTGTCGAGAAGGTTGCTTGCTCCATGTTTCCGTGGTGGCGATAGCACGTTGCCGCTGTGTTAACGGAGCTGGGAGCCGTGTTTCGTCCAGATGTCGTCGCAGGTGGCTCTCCGAACGATGCGACCGAAATCTACGCAAATCGGAGAAGTCGGCAACCTTGTGTCGACGTCTACGAAGCGGGAACCGTTCGGCGATCAGCCCAGCAGGGCGTCCACGAACGCTTCTGGCTCGAACGGCGCGAGATCATCTGCGCCCTCCCCGAGTCCGACGAGCTTGACCGGCACACCCAGTTCACGCTGTACGTGGAAGACGATGCCACCCTTGGCGGTGCCGTCCAGCTTCGTGAGGACCACGCCGGTGATGGACACGACGTCGGCGAACACCTTTGCCTGGGCCAGACCGTTCTGACCTGTGGTGGCGTCGAGGACCAGCAGGACCTCGTCGACCGCGGCCTTCTTCTCCACGACCCGTTTGACCTTGCCGAGCTCATCCATCAAGCCGGTCTTGGTGTGCAGTCGGCCGGCAGTGTCGATCATGACCACGTCGACGCCTTCGGCAACGCCCTTGGCGACGGCATCAAACGCCACCGCAGCTGGATCCGCTCCCTCTTTACCTCTGACGACCTCGGCGCCGACTCGCTCGGCCCAGGTCTGCAGCTGGTCGGCTGCGGCGGCGCGGAACGTATCCGCCGCCCCCAGCAGCACTCGGCGGCCATCCGCGACGAGGACACGCGCAAGTTTGCCGGTTGTGGTGGTCTTACCGGTGCCGTTGACGCCGACGACCAGCAGCACCGACGGGGTGCCCGCGTGGGGAAGCGCACGGATGGACCGGTCGAGGTCGGGCTCGATCTGTCCGATCAGCACTCGGCGGAGCAACGCACGGACCTCGGCCGCGTTGTTGACGGGGTTGGCGGCCAGCGCAGTTCTGAGCTGCTCGACGACGGCCATGGTCACCGACGTCCCGATGTCCGCGAGAAGCAGCGTGTCCTCGATCTCCTCCCAGGAGTCCTCGTCGAGATCACCTGCACCGAGCAGGCCCAGCATGCTCTTGCCGAACGCGTTCTGTGACCGTGAGAGCCGGCCCCGCAGATGACCCAGCCGACCGGCGGTGGGGGCGATGTCATCGAGCACCCGGCCCGGTGGAGCGGGTTCGACGGTCGTGTCCGGGATCGGCTCCGCGGGCGCGAGCGGCTCGCGCAGAGGCGTTTCGACTACCGAATCCTCGACGATGGCCGGCTCCACGACCTCCGGTTCGACGATCGCCGGGTCGACGATGTCGGGCTCGATGACGGTCGGTTCCGCGGCCCCAACCTCTGTCGCGGGCTGTTCATCGACGGCCGGCGACTGTGGTTCGTCGACCTTCGGCTCGGGAAGAGGGACGTTGGTGTAACCCCGCTTGGGCGCGTCACGGGGAATCGCTGCATCGTCGCCGACACCGGGCTGACCGTCGGTGTCGGTTCGCTCGATGGTCGGCGTGTCACCGGCCTTCGGCGGTTCGGCCAGCGCGGTCGCTCCGCCCTGCGTGAAGGAGAAACCTCCCCCGGCCTTGTACCCACCGGACTTGTCGACCTGCCGCGACCCGTCCGACGGGGTGCGATCGGCACTGTCGCGCAGCGAGATTCGCCGTCGCCGAGACAGCACCAAACCGGTCGCCACCAGGGCGAGCAGCAGCACGACTACGACAACGACGATCGCGATAACGGCGGTGGTGTTCACGCGCTCAGTCTGCCAGGCCACCGCGCCGAGTGGTTCGACCAGCACCCCCCAATGCGGGCCACGTTGTCTCACATCCCCTCTGCCACAGAACCCGGCTCCGCTCCGCTTGGACTCTGCCCAAGAGTCGAGCTCCGCTCCGCTTCGTCTCTGGGCGAAATTGCGACGGCCACGACACGGTCACCGCGTACCGTGATTGTCAGACACTTCCTCCATACTCATTGCGCCCTGACCCTTCCCAGGAGACGAACATGAGCATCACGGTCGACCAATCCGCCCTCACCTCCCACTTTCTCGACGTCAGAGGCCTCACCGATGCGTTGACTGATCCGTTGTCCCCGGAAGACCAGGTACCGCAGTCGATGACCGACGCGAGCCCGGCGAAATGGCATCGGGCGCACGTCACCTGGTTCTTCGAAGAGTTCATCCTGCGAACCGACCCGGACTACACGGTGTACGACGAGACGTTCCGATATCTGTTCAACAGCTACTACGAGGCCGTCGGGGCGCGGCACCCTCGCCCGCACCGAGGTCTGGTGACCCGCCCCGGTGTGGAGGAAGTGACCAGATACCGGGAGTACGTCGACGCCGCGGTGGTGTCGGCGATGAGGGATGGCCGACTCGATGAGGAAGCCCTCCGCCTGGTGGAACTCGGCTGCAACCACGAACAGCAGCATCAAGAACTCCTGCTGATGGACATCAAGCATCTGTTCTCGACCCATCCGTTTGCGCCGCAATACGTCGAGCGGGCACCCGACGGGCAGCCTGCTGAAGCAACTGCCCTGCAGTGGCATTCGGTGTCCGGGGGTCTCACCGACATCGGCGCCTCGGGATCCGGCTTCTCCTACGACAACGAAGGTCCACGACACACCGTGTTCCTCCAGGACTTCCAGATCGCCAACCGGCTTGTCACCAACGCCGAATGGCGCGAGTTCATGGCCGACGACGGTTACCGGCGTTCGGAGCTGTGGCTGTCGGACGGATGGGCCAACGTCCAGACCACCGGACAGAACGCGCCCGGCTATTGGAGTCTCGACGACGGCACGTGGACCACGTTCACATTGTCGGGGCGTAGGCCGGTGGTCGATGCCGAACCGGTTCTGCACGTCTCCTTCTACGAGGCAGACGCGTTCGCGCGGTGGGCCGGAGCACGCCTACCCACCGAGTTCGAGTGGGAGGCAGCCGCGTTGACGCTCGCTCCCCCGCAGGGCACGCTGTTGGACCCCAGTCGGTGTCATCCGCGCGCCGCAGGCGCCACGATGATCGGCGACGTATGGGAATGGACAGCAAGCGCGTATCTCCCCTACCCCGGTTTCGTTCCGGCGAACGGGGCCGTAGGCGAATACAACGGGAAGTTCATGAGCGACCAGCACGTGCTGCGCGGAGCAAGCGCTGTGACACCCGTGGGCCATCAGCGAGCCACCTACCGTAACTTCTTCCCCGCCGCGTCTCGGTGGGCCTTCAGCGGACTGCGGTTGGCGAGATGACAGTGTCCGAGTCACGCGAGGCCATCAATCCGCGGCTTGTCGAAGATGCCGTAGCCGGCCTGTGGCAGCAGCCACCAGTGCTGCCGGCGCGCTGGTTGTACGACAAACGGGGCAGCGAGCTGTTCGACGAGATCACTCGCCTACCCGAGTACTACCCGACGCGCCGAGAAACCGAGATCCTCGATCGGCATCGATCGGAGGTCGTCTCGACAACCGGCGCCCGCACGATGATCGAACTGGGATCGGGAACGTCCGAGAAGACGCGGCTACTCCTGCAGTCATTCGCCGGTGCGCATGACGCCGCGTCTCCCGACGACGGTTTCACCTACGTACCCCTTGATGTCAGCGTCGAGATGCTCACGTCGTCGGCACAGCAGATCGCCGCCGAGTTCCCCTCCATCTCGGTGCAGCCACTGCACGGCGACTTCAACGACCCCGACCTGACACTGTCCACGTACCCCGGGCCGCGAATGGCCATCTTCCTCGGCGGGACCATCGGCAATCTGGACGAGACCCAACGGGCGAGCTTCTTCGGTCGGATCGCGCGGTCCCTGAAATCCGGCGACTACTTCCTCCTGGGCGCCGACCTCATCAAGGACACCGGTCGGCTCATCGCCGCCTACAACGACCGGGCCGGGGTGACCGCCGACTTCAATCGCAATGTCATCGAGGTGTTGCGCACCGGGTTGGACGCCCAGGGGCTGTACGTGGACGACTTCGAGCACATCGCCCGATGGAATCCCCCCGAACATCGCATCGAGATGTGGTTGCGTGCCCGTCGGAAGGTCGTCGCCCATTTCGGCGCCATCGAACGAACGT
Organism: Williamsia sp. R60; assembly: GCF_054063855.1. NCBI lineage: Bacteria > Bacillati > Actinomycetota > Actinomycetes > Mycobacteriales > Nocardiaceae > Williamsia > Williamsia sp. R60. The sequence continues at coordinate 135,978 of NZ_JBSSGR010000004.1, read as the reverse complement.
GGGAGTTACCGGCAGGGGCCGAGATCCTCACCGAGATCAGCACCAAGTTCGACCTCGATGTGCTGCACCAGGAAATGGCGCGCCAAGGGCTCGAGCACACTCACACCTGGACCGACCATGCGGGCGACTTCTCGGTGGTGCTGGCCAGGGTCGGGTGAACCCGGCCCAACCGGACATCAGCCGGCCGGGGCACCCACATCTTGCCCACGCATGCGTTGCGAGATCACCGTGGTAATGCCGTCTCCCTGCATGCTCACGCCATAGAGGGCATCGGCGACTTCCATCGTGGGCTTCTGGTGCGTGATCACGATGAGCTGCGACTTCTCGCGTAGTTGCTCGAACAACGTGATCAGCCGGCGCAGATTCGTGTCGTCCAATGCGGCTTCGACTTCGTCCATCACGTAGAAGGGCGACGGTCGGGCGCGGAAGATCGCCACCAGCATCGCCACCGCCGTCAGTGACTTCTCCCCACCTGACAGCAAAGACAGACGCTTCACCTTCTTGCCCGGTGGACGTGCCTCCACCTCGATTCCGGTGGTCAGCATGTTGGACGGATCGGTCAGCACGAGTCGCCCGTCGCCGCCGGGGAACAGGGTTTTGAAGACTTCGACGAACTCCCGCTCGACATCGGCGTAGGCCTCGCTGAACACCTGCAAGATGCGGTTGTCGACGTCCTGCACCACATCGAGCAAGTCCTGGCGGGCCTTCTTGACGTCCTCGAGTTGGGTCGAGAGGAAGTTGTAGCGCTCTTCGAGCGCAGCGAACTCTTCGAGTGCCAGCGGGTTGACCTTGCCCAGTGTGTTCAGGTCCCGCTGCGCTTTCTTGGCACGGGCCTGCTGGGTGGCGCGGTCGTACGGGAGGGGGGCCGGGGCCACGACGATCTCTCCGCGTTCCTTGGCCTGTTCGTACTCGGCGATCTCGAGATCGGTCGGCGGCAGGGCGACATCGGGACCGTACTCGGCGACCAGGTCGTCGGGACTGATGGCGAAGTCGGACATGATCTGCTCTTCGAGCTGTTCGATTCGCATCGACACCTGGGCCTTGGCCACCTCGTCGCGATGCACCGCGTCCCGCAGTGCGGCCAGCTGGGTCCCGACCTCTGCCGCAGCCTTTTTGGCGACATCAAGAGCCTGCGTTCGCGACGCTCGCTCGGCTTCCAGCCGGTCGCGATGGGACTGAGCTTGCGCCACGGCGATGTCGAGCCGCGCGGCGATCAGTTTTCCCTGTTCGAGAACCACCTCGGCCACGTCGGCGGCATGGCGCCGGGCACGGTTCTGGCGTTCGGCCCTCGCCCGCGCCTCCCGTTCGGCGCGGGCGGCGCGGCGCAGCGAATCCGCTTTGCCTCGCACCGACGACAGTCGCTCCTCGGCACTGCGCAGTGCCAGTCGAGCTTCCATCTCCACCGAGCGGGCCGCCGCGACCGCAGCCGCAGTGGTGTCGCGGTCGCTGTCAGGAAGGTCGTCCCCCTCGTCGCCGACAGCACTGTCGTCGCGCGCGAGCCTCAGCCTCTCCTCCGACTCGGCGAGTTTGGCCATGGCCTCGGCTCGGCCCTGTTCTGCCTTGGCACGCTGACCGACGAGGCGGGTCGTCTCTTCCTGGGCTGCCCGCGCGGTCTGACCGAGCCGGGCGAGTTGCTCGTAGACCGCACCGAGCTGGGCATCGGATTCATGCAGAGCTGCCAACGCCTGTTCAGCCGTTTCACGACGGTCGGTCTGCTGCGTCAGGGCGCCGGCCAGTGCCGCCACCAGTTCCTCGCTGCGCCGCTGGGCGCCTTGGAGTTCGGCGGCGGCAGAATCGATCGCCGACTGCACCTCGATGGTCGACGGTCGATCGCCGGTGCCGCCACTGCGCCAGCCGGCGCCGATGAGGTCGCCGTCGGCGGTGACCACCCGGAGTGAACCGAGATGTGGCACAGCGGGTTTGGCGGCATCGAGCACGAGTTCAGCGGTGTCGATGGTGTCGGCGATGACGGTGTATCCGAGGAGCAGTTCCAGTGCGCCGCGCAGTTCGGCGGGTGCCGAGACCACATCGAGCGCCCAAGTGGCACCTGGCGGCAGCGATCCGGTCCCCCGGCCTGCCGGCTCCAGCCCGCCGATGAGCACCGCGGCTCGGCCACCTTCGTTCTCTCGCAACGCTGACAACGCGGTGCGGGCGGCCGGCAGATCGGCGGTCGCTACCGCGTCGGCGGCCGGACCCATCGCCGCGGCAACCGCAGCTTCGTAGCCGTCGGCGACTTTGAGGAGCGACGACATGGGGCCCAGTAGCGACCCGCCTCGGTTCTCCAGCAGCCAGGCTCCGCCGTCCTTGCGTTCGAGTCCCACAGCGAGGGCATCGATGCGCGCCTTGAGCGAGGTGACCTGCTGTTCTGCTGCCCGCTCTGCGGCCTGTAGTTCTGCCACCCGCTCGTTGGCCTGGTTCAGCGCGGCGACGCTGCGCTCATGATGTTCGTCGAGCCCGAGTTCGGATGCGTCGAGTTCGGCGATGGTGGCCTGGGTGGCCTCGAACTCCTGTTGTGCCGCTTCAGCTCTGGCGGCCGCGTTGTCGATGGCAGCACCGAGGCGTGTGGTCTCGGCATCGATCGACTCGACCTTCGTGCGCAGATTGTCGACCTGGCCCTCCAGTCGGGCCAGCCCTTCGCGTCGGTCGGCGACTGCCCGTACCGCGGCGAGGTGGGCCTGCGTCGCAGCGGCCGCGGCCTGCTCCCGGTCGGTGAGAGTCTCTTTGGCCTCGTCGAGCACCAGCGCCGCGTCGTCGACCGCGTCGGCCAGTGCCGTCTCTTCTTCCGCTGCGACAGCTGCCTGGCGCTCGAGTTCATCGGGGTCGCGACCGGAGTCGGCCTGCACGGGTTCACTGAGGTACCGGCTGCGCTCGTCGGCGATCCGGCACGTGGCGCCGACGCGTTCGGTCAACGCCGACAAGGCAAACCACGCCTGACCGGCCTCGTTCGCCGCGGGCACGATCTGAGCCAGGTGTTCCTCGTTCTCACTCACCTGAGCGTTCAGTTCATCGAGTTGGTGCGCGTACTCGTCCTGCTGACGGCGCAGTTCGGCTTCGCTGGTGCTCTGCTCGGCGAGTTCGGAGCGACGGGTCACGAGATCGTCTGCCGCAAGCCGCAATTGGGCGTCACGCAGGTCTGCCTGGACTGTCTGGGCACGGCGGGCGACCTCGGCCTGGCGACCGAGCGGCTTGAGTTGGCGGCGCAATTCCGCGGTCAGGTCACCGAGCCGTGCCAGGTTGGCCTGCATCGAGTCGAGCTTGCGGACGGCCTTTTCCTTGCGTTTGCGGTGTTTGAGAACGCCGGCAGCTTCTTCGATGAACGCCCGGCGTTCCTCCGGTCGCGACTCCAGGATCGCGGCGAGGCGTCCCTGTCCCACGATCACGTGCATCTCGCGACCGATGCCGGAGTCGCTGAGGAGCTCCTGCACGTCCATCAGACGGCACGAACTGCCATTGATCTCGTACTCACCGGCCCCGTCGCGGAACATCCGGCGGGTCACCGACACCTCGGAGTAGTCGATGGGCAGTGCACCATCGGAGTTGTCGATGGTGAGGGTCACCTCGGCCCGCCCGAGTGGGGCGCGACCGGAGGTGCCGGCGAAGATGACGTCCTCCATCTTGCCGCCGCGCAGCGCCTTCGCTCCCTGCTCCCCCATCACCCACGTGAGCGCGTCGACGACGTTCGACTTGCCCGAACCGTTGGGGCCGACCACGCAGGTGATCCCCGGTTCGAAACGCAGAGTGGTTGCCGACGCAAAGGACTTGAAGCCCTTCAGGGTCAGGCTCTTGAGGTGCACAGCGCTTCAGCGTACCCAGTACCCGGCGACAACTGGACCAGGCCCGACCGCGAGCCGGTTCACCGTTCGACGAATCCGGACAACCCACCGCGCGGCGCGCTCCGATCCACCACGACGGTGTCGACGCGACCAGGACTCTGACCTGCCTCGATGAGGTCGATCAACTGCCCACAGGCGGCCTCCGGGCCTTCGGCGACGATCAGCACCCGGCCGTCGGAGTGATTGGTCGCCGAACCCACCAACCCCAGTTCGAGAGCCCGGGCCCGGGTCCACCAACGAAATCCGACACCCTGGACGTGCCCGTGGACCCACGCGGTGAGCCTGATGGTGTCGACGGTGTCGCCGGCGTCGCCGGGCGAATCGGAACCCATCGGCTACTCCGTATCGATGCGCAGATCGACCTCGGTGCCGGCCTTGAGGGTGCGCCCCACGGTGCACACCGCATCGACCGCGCGTTGCACCACAACAAGAAGTCGCTCCGCGGCCTCGGGTTCAAGTTCGGACAGGTCCACTTCGAGAACCTCCTCGAGGCGGGGATATACCTCGTTGTCACGATCGGCGTCCCCGGAAACGCGAACGGTCGCGTCGTAGTCGTCGCCGAGGCGACGGGACAGCGGCTTATCCGAGCTCATCCCCGTGCACGCGGCCAGAGCTATCTTGAGCAATTCGCCGGGGGTGAAGACGCCATCGACATCGGCGGAGCCGATCAGGACCTCGGCCCCGCGACTGCTGCGCCCTGTGTAGCGGCGCGCTCCGGTGCGCTCCACCCACAACTCGGTGGTCTGCTGGTCCGTGGTGACTGGTTCGGTGACGGTCATGTACGAATTAAACACGGAGCGCCCGCGTGCAATTCCGCCCACCGATCAGGCCCGGTCAGCGGACGAAGCGGTAACCCATCCCCGCTTCGGTGAGCAGGTGGCGAGGACGGGTGGGATCAGGCTCGAGTTTTCTTCTCAGCCCCGCCAGATACACCCGCAGGTAGTGCGTCTGGCCTCGGTACGCCGGGCCCCACACCTCGTTGAGGATCTCGGGCTGTCCGACGAGTTTTCCCTCGTTGCGCACCAGCATTTCCAGGATCCCCCATTCGGTCGGGGTCAGGTGTACGGCCTGCCCTGCGCGGGTCACCTGCTTGGTACGCAGGTCCACCGTGAACGATGCCGCTTCCACCACAGGGTGCTCGGCTTCTCGCACCGGCGACGTGCCTCGGCGCACCGCGGCCCGAAGCCTGGCCAGGAACTCCTCCATCCCAAAGGGTTTGGTCACGTAATCGTCGGCGCCGGCGTCCAATGCCTGCACCTTCTCGGAGGAATCGCTACGCGCCGACAGCACGATGACCGGGACATCGGTCCATCCGCGTAGGCCGGCGAGCACCTCGAAACCGTCGATGTCCGGTAGGCCCAGATCGAGGATCACCACCTGCGGATTGGTCTGTGCCGCAGCGGTCAACGCACCCGTACCGCTTGCGGCTGTGGTCACGTCGAACCCTCGCGCCTTGAGATTGATGCGCAGTGCGCGCAATATCTGCGGCTCGTCGTCGACCACGAGCACCCGGATCTTGTCACTCATGACCGCACCTGCCCGGGCGGTCCGGTCTGCAGACCGATCACCATCGTGAGACCCCCACCAGGGGTGTCGACGGCCTCTATCGTCCCGTCCATGGCCTGGACGAATCCCTGTGCAACCGAGAGCCCCAGTCCGACTCCACCCCCGGGGTTCCGGTCGCCGAGGCGCCCGAACGCGGTGAACATCTTCTCCCTGTCGTTCGCAGCCACGCCCGGCCCGTGGTCGACCACAGAGATCTCGCACCGCGCCGGATCATCTCCCGTCAGCGCAGCCTCGATGGACACGGGAGCTGTGGGCCCACTGTGGCGTAAGGCGTTGTCCACCACGTTCACGAGTACCCGTTCGAGCAGTCCCGGATCTGCGTGGGCCGAGAGTTCGTTGTCGCTGAACGTGATCCGCTCGGCACCCACCCGATCCGACCGCGCGATACCGGCGATCGCACGTTCGACGGCCTCGGTCACGTACACCGTCCGCATGTCGGGGCTGACCACACCTGCCGCCAGTCGCGAGGAATCGAGGAGGTTGTCGACCACGTCGGTGAGCTGGTCGGTCGACTCCTCGATGGTGGCCAACAGCTCCGCTGTGTCGTCCGCGCTGAACGCCACGTCGGTGCTCCGGAGACTCGACACCGACGCCTTCACCGCGGCGAGCGGTGTGCGCAGGTCGTGGCTGACCGCCGACAGGAGCGCACGCCGGAGCTGGTCGGTGGCCGAGAGAGCCTTGGCTGCAGCCGCTTCGGTGGCCAGCGCACGTTGCCTGACCACACCCGCCGCCTGGATGGCAACCGCAGCGAGTACTCGTCGGTCCCCACCGCCGAGGGTGGGGCCTCGTAGGAGCAAGGCGAACTCTCCCCCGGGCACAGCGCAGACGGTATCGGCTTCGTCGGGGTGCGCCGGCGGGTCGGCTCCCACGGCGGCCTCCACCACACCTGGCCCGCGGCCATCTGTTCGGACCACACTGACGGCCCGCTGGTCGTAGGTCTCGCGGACGCGTTCGAGGAGTCCGTCTGGCTCTTCACCGCTGAGCACCGCACCGGCGAAGGTGGCGAGCAACTCCGCCTCGCGGCCGGCGCGGCGGGCTTGGACACGCCGGACGGTGGACGAATCGACAAGAGCGGCAACGGCAACCGCGATCACCAACATGACGACGATGGTGATGAGGTTGTCCGTCTCGTTGATCGTGAAGCTGTATCGGGGTGTCGTGAACAGGAAGTTCAGCAGCAAGCCGCAGACGATGGCCGACAGCGCTGCCGGGCCGATGCCCCCCAGCATCGAGACCGCGAGCACCACCACGAAGAACAGCGCCGAATCACTCGCCAGTCCCAACCACCGGTCGAGCAGCGCGAGCACCCCGGCGGCCATCGCCGGAACCACCACGGCGGCGACCCAGCTCAGCGGGTGGTGGAGGCGGGACTGGCGGATGTCGAGCCGGTTGCGAGTGCCTGCCACCTCATGGGTCACCATGTGCACGTCGATCTTGCCCGACTCGCGAACGACAGTGTTGCCGACGCCCTCATCGAGTAAGCGCTGCCACCGGGATCTGCGAGAGGTACCCAAGACCAGCTGGGTTGCGTTGACACCGCGGGCGAACTCGAGCAGCGTCTCCGGTACATCGTCTCCGACAACGGTGTGCACCTGCGCGCCGAATCCCTTGGCCAGGTCGGTCAGCCCGGACAGGTCAACCGACGCCGGATCGGCGAGGCCGTCGCCGCGCACCACGTGCACGACGAGCAGTTCGGCACTGGACCGCGACGCGATCCGACTGGCCCGGCGAAGTAGGGTCGCCGATTCGGGGCCGCCCGTGATCGCCACCACGACCCGCTCGCGGGCCTCCCAGGTGTCGGTGATCGCGTGCGCCGACCGGTAGGCGGCCAGCGAGTCGTCGACCTGGTCGGCCAGCCACAGCAACGCGAGTTCACGCAGAGCCGTCAGGTTCCCCTGGCGGAAGTAGCTGGCCAGCGCACCGCCGGCACGATCGCTGGGGTACACCTTGCCGGCCGAAAGTCGTTGTCGCAGAGCCTGTGGCGAAATGTCCACCAGTTCGATCTGGTCGGCGCCGCGAACCACGTCGTCGGGTACGGTCTCACGCTGGACGACGCCCGTGATCTGTGCGACCACGTCGTTCAGACTCTCCAGATGCTGGATGTTGATGGTGGAGAGCACGTCGATCCCCGCATCCCGCAGAGCCTCGATGTCCTGCCATCGTTTGCGGTTCACCGACCCCGGCGCGTTGGTGTGGGCGAGCTCGTCGACGAGCACCACCTGGGGCCTGCGATGGAGGACCGCGGACAGATCCATCTCGGACAACGTGGTCTGGCGGTATTCGTACTCCGTGCGCGCGATCACCTCGAGACCGTCGACCATCGCTTCCGTTGCGGTCCGGCCGTGCGATTCGACAACTGCCACAACCACATCGACGCCCTCGTCCGCGAGCGTGTGCGCCTGCGCCAGCATCTCGTACGTCTTGCCCACGCCGGGGGCGCATCCCAGGAACACCTCCAGGGTTCCTCTGCGAGTGGTGGACGCCATCATTCGACCCTAGCCGCAGACGGGTGCGGTCAGCCCCAGCGCGAGGTTGACTTCCAGCACGTTGACCCGCGGTGCCCCGAGGACACCGAGCTGCCTGCCCTCGGTGTGACTGTCGATCACCTCGCGCACCTGTTCGGGGGGCATTCCGTGCACGCGCGCCAGGCGGGGCACCTGGATATCGGCATAGGCCGGGCTGATGTGCGGGTCCAGGCTCGAACCGGAACCGGTCACCGCGTCGACCGGCACCTGATCGGGACGCACGTCCTCGCGTTCGGCGACGATCGCTCGCCGTGACTCGATCCACCCCGCCAATGTGACGCTGGACGGCCCCTGGTTGCTCGCCGCAGACGCAGCAGGGTCGCCCGGGGCCATGGGATCATCGGCCGCCCCCAGCACCCGCGCGTGCAGGTAACCGTCGGGCCGGCCGGGTTCGGCCTGCGGATCGATCCCGATCAGGGCGGAGCCGACCCTGCAGCCGGCGCTGTCGGTCACCACCGACCCCTCGGCGCTCGACCGGTCGATACGCGAGACTCCCCACACCACTGCCGGGTACACCACGCCGAGTATCACCGTCATCATCACCAGTACAGCCACTGCAACCACGCTCTGTCTGATCCATGTCGTACCGAGCTTCATGACAACTACCCCATTCCCGGGAGAAAACGGACTACCAGGTCGATCAGCCAGATGCCGACGAACGGTGTGATGACACCGCCGAGCCCGTAGACCAGCAGATTGCGGCCCAACAATGAGGAGGCCGACGATGGCCGGTACCGAACCCCCTTGAGCGAGAGTGGGATCAGCGCGACGATGATCAGCGCATTGAAGATCACGGCGGATGTGATGGCCGACTGGGCCGAGTGCAATCCCATCACGTTGAGGGTGTCGAGCTGCGGGTAGATGCCACTGAACATTGCGGGCAGGATCGCAAAATACTTGGCGAGATCATTGGCCAGCGAGAACGTGGTCAACGCGCCGCGGGTGATCAGCAACTGCTTGCCGATGGCCACGACGTCGATCAGCTTGGTGGGATCGGAGTCCAGATCCACCATGTTGCCTGCCTCCTTCGCCGCAGACGTCCCGGTGTTCATGGCAAGACCGACATCCGCCTGGGCAAGTGCCGGTGCGTCATTCGTGCCATCACCGGTCATCGCGACCAGTCGGCCACCCGCCTGCTCGCGACGGATCAGTGCGAGTTTGTCTTCCGGGGTCGCCTCGGCCACGAAATCGTCCACACCCGCCTCGTCGGCGATGGCCCGTGCGGTCAACGGGTTGTCACCGGTGACCATGACCGTCCGTATCCCCATCGCCCGGAGTTGCTCGAAGCGCTGGGCCATACCGGGTTTGACGACATCCGACAGAGCGATGACACCGATGACGCGGGCGGGTTGATCGTCTGCCGTGGTTCCGACCACCAGCGGGGTTCCTCCCGCCGATGCGATCTCCTCGACCCCGCGGGTCACCTCGGCCGGTACGGTTCCGCCGTTCTCACCGACCCAGGCGAGGAGTGAGTCCGCAGCCCCTTTCCGAATGCTCCGTAGACCCGACGCCCGCGGCACATCGACCCCGGACATCCGGGTGTGCGCGGTGAACGGGACCACCACACGATCGTGCCGGGTCTCGGCGTCGATCGACATCGGGTCGATGCCGAAGTCGTCGCGGCAGAGATCGACGATGCTGCGCCCCTCGGGAGTGTCGTCGGACAGGCTCGATCGGCAGGCCTCTCGCGCCATCTCCTCGTCGCTGATCCCAGGTGCCGGGATCAGCGCGGTGGCCCGGCGGTTGCCGAACGTGATGGTCCCGGTCTTGTCCATCAACAAGGTGTCGATGTCGCCGGCGGCCTCGACGGCGCGGCCCGACATCGCGAGCACATTGCGCTGCACCAACCGGTCCATGCCCGCGATGCCGATGGACGAGAGCAACGCACCGATGGTTGTCGGGATCAGGCACACCAGCAGGGCGATGAGTTTGATCGGGTCCGGAGACTGGCCTGCGTACTGCTGCATCGGCCCGGCTGCCACCACGGCGAGCAAGAAGATGATGGTCAGACTCGACAGCAAGATGTCGAGCGCGATCTCGTTCGGGGTCTTCTTACGCTCGGCACCTTCGACCAGGGCGATCATCCGGTCGACGAAGGACTCCCCCGGCGACGTCGTGATCTGCACGACGATCCGATCCGACAGCACGACGGTGCCACCGGTCACGGCGCAGCGATCACCTCCGGATTCCCTTACCACAGGCGCTGATTCGCCGGTGATGGCCGACTCGTCGACGGTGGCGATACCCTCCACGACGTCGCCGTCACCGGCGATCACCTCGCCTGCAGTCACCAGGATCCGGTCGCCGATGACCAGTGAGCCCCCTGAGATCTCGGTGATCGCTCCGTCGGGCGCGATTCGCCGAGCCATGGTGTCCTGTTTCACCTTTCGCAGGCTCGCCGCCTGCGCCCGGCCGCGTCCCTCGGCAACCGCCTCTGCCAGGCCCGCGAACAGCACCGTGAACCACAGCCAGAAGACCACGCCGAAAGCGAACCAGGACGGCTGCCACACCGCCAGAACAGTGGTGATGATCGCGCCGAGATACACGACGAACATCACCGGATTACGCGCTTGGTCCTTGGGATTCAACTTTCGGATGGCTTGTGGCACCGCGCTGATCAGCTGGCGTGCATCGAACGCTCCGCTGCCGACCAGATCGGCCGTGGTGGTGGATACCGTCTCCGGCAAGGGTTCATCAAGGATCGTGCTCATGCCAATGCCTCTGCGATCGGTCCCAGCGCCATCGCTGGGAAGAATGTGAGTCCGGCAACGAGAAGTACCGTGCCGGTGAGTAATCCGCCGAACAGCAGCCCGTGGGTGGGCAGCGTCGCCACCCGATCCCGAGTCCGAACCGCCACTGCGCCCCCGGAAGAGGACTCGGGTACCGCAGGTCGTCGTTGAGCCGCGAGGCGGCCGGCGAGTGCAAGCACAAAGATCATCGGGAGGAAGCGGCCAAGCAGCATGGCCACCCCCAAGGAGGTCTGGAACCAGTCGCTGGTGACCGTGAGACCACCGAAGGCGCTGCCATTGTTGTTCGCAGCTGAGGCGTAGGCGTACAGCACCTCGGAGAAGCCGTGCACCGAACCCGGGGTGCCGGGGTCACCTGCATTGCCCTGAAAAGTGCTGGTGGACTCGAGGATCACGGTGATGGACGTTCCGACGAGCACCAGAGCGGGCATCACCAGCACGTACAACGCAGCCATGGTGATCTCGCCCTGGCCGATCTTCTTCCCCAGGAACTCCGGACCGCGGCCCACCAGTAGGCCACCGACGAACACCGCGATGATGGCCAGGATCAGCATGCCGTAGAGCCCGGAGCCGGCACCGCCCGGAGCGACCTCGCCGAGCAACATGTTCCAGATCAGTGCGCCGCCACCGGCAGCCGAAAAGCTGTCATGTGCCGAATCGACGGCGCCGGTCGAGGTTCCTGTGGTGGAGACGGCGAACAGTGCCGAGCCGGCCACGCCGAACCGCTGCTCCTTGCCTTCCATCATCGCGCCGGCCGCCTGGGCTGCAACGCCGTTGGTCTTCGACTCGAAGAACCACACGAGTGCGAGCATGGACGCCCAGATGACGGACATGACACCCAGGATGGTCACACCCTGCCTGCGGTCGCCGACGAGAGTCGAGTAGGTGCGGGTGAGGCACACGGGGATGATCAGCAACGCGATCACCTCGGCGATATTGCTCAAAGGTGTCGGATTGGAGAACGGATGGGCGGAGTTGGCCGCGAGCGTTCCGCCGCCGTTGGTGCCCAGCATCTTGATGGCTTCCTGGGACGCGAAGGGGCCGATCACGCTATGGCCGTTCGAGCCGTCGAGACCTACGAAGTCGAAGCCGCTCCGCAGCGACTGGACCGCTCCCTGGGTCAGCAACACAAGCGCCATCAGCCCGGCCAACGGCAACAAGATCCGTAGTGTGCCGCGCACCAGATCAACCCAGAAGTTGCCCAGTTTGCCCCCGCCCGCGGCGACGATGCCGCGTATCAGCGCGATGGCGACCGCCAGCCCGACTGCGGCCGACAAGAAGTTCTGGACGGCCAGACCGATCATCTGCGTCAGATTTCCCATCACCACTTCAGGCGAATACGACTGCCAGTTGGTGTTGGCGACAAACGAGATGGCTGTGTTGAAGGCCATCGCCGGGCTGACACCCGGACGGCCGTCTCCGAACGGCAGGATCCCCTGGACCCGTTGCAGGACATAGAGGAACACAACGCTGATGAACGAGAAGGCAAGCACGGCGACCGCATAGCCGACCCAGGTCTGCTGACGTGCCGAGTCGATCCGCGCCAGTCGGTAGATGAGTCGTTCAGGAGCGAGGTCGCGGCTGCTCCGGAACACCCGTGCCATGTAGTCACCGAGCGGCACGTACGCGGCGGCCAAGATGAGGATGACGATGCCCACCTGGGCAACTGCGGCCATTGTGGAGTCCACGGGTCAGAACCTCTCGGGACACACGAGAGCGACAGCCAGGTACAGCACCACGGCGATGGCGACGACCACGAGCACCACATTGGTCACGCCCTCGGCGGTCATCGGTCACCCCGCGCCGCGACCACCCGCACCACGACGAGGCACAACGCAAAACTCCCGAAAACCGCTGCCATGAAGGCAAGATCTGCCACGTTCCACTCCTGCACACGTGCCGGACTACTTCGACGAGTCCGGCTGGTGGTGCAAGCATGTATCCGCCGCCCGATCAGATCGACGGCGTTAACGGTCTTTCGACGTTGCGACCTGCGGTCTTCACGAGTTTTTTACGGCGTCCCGGTTCCAGCGAAGGTTCTTTGCCATGGCCCGGACCGCCGGCTCACCACCGGTCGAAGTGGATCACATTGTCGAGCGGTTCTCGCGGCGCCGGCTTGAAGGTCTCACCCGTGTAGTACGCCGTCGGGATCAATGCCGCCTGGTGAAATCCCGCCGGCACGCCCAGCAGGTCGGCAACCTCGGCCTCACGTTGCAGATGCAGTGTGGTCCAGGCTGTTCCGAGGCCACGAGCGCGCGCCGCCAGGCAGTAACTCCATGCAGCGGGCAGCAGGGAGCCCCACAATCCGGCCTGATTGTCCGGCGGCAGGGTCTTGCCCGCCTTGATGCACGGGACGACAAGAACGGGCACCTCGCCCATGTGCTCACCCAGCCACGCCACACTGCCACCGACTCGCTGCTGAACCGGCGCCCGGTTCGGGTCATCGGCGAACAGGGCCGCGGCCGAATGGCGAGAGTTCAGGTATTCCTCGGTCAATTCGCCGTAGATCCGGCCGACTGCCGCGCGCAGCTCCGGGTCGGTGATCACCAGCCACTGCCAGCCCTGCCGGTTGGAACCGGACGGCGCCTGCAACGCGACCTCCAGACATTCACGGACGAGTTCGATGGGCACCGGCCGCGTCAGGTCGAGGCGTTTACGTACCGTTCGGGTGGTGGTGAGCAATTCATCGGGTGTCAGATCCAGGGTCATGCCCCGATGATGCCCTAGTCATCACGGTCTAGATGCGTGGACGCACCTGGCAGCGTGGGCAACTGAACGAGCTGCGGTTCATGAACGCCTCCCGCCGCATCGTCGCGCCGCAACGACGACAGGGCTGCCCTTCACGCCCGTAAGCGTTCAGTGAGCGTTCGAAGTAGCCCGACTGTCCGTTGACGTTGACGTACAAGGCGTCGAATGACGTCCCACCTTGATCGAGTGCTCGCTCCATCACGTCCTTGGCGTTGTCGAGCACCGACCGTAATGCCTTGACGCTCAACTTGTCGGTGAGCCGCCTGCCATGAATCTTGCTGAGCCACAATGCCTCGTCGGCATAGATGTTGCCCACACCCGACACCACGGTCTGATCCAGCAGCGCACGTTTGACCTCGGTGTGCTTGGCCTTGAGCAGCCGGACAACGGCATCGGGGTCGTAGTCCGGGTCAAACGGATCGGGCGCGATGTGCGTGATCGACGCCGGCCCTGGCCCCCCGGTGGTCGAACGATGAGACGGCAGCTCGACCAGGTCGTCGACCATCCAGCCGCCGAATGTGCGTTGGTCGACGAAGCGGAGTTCCTTGCCATCGTCGAGTGTCGCCCGGATTCGCAGGTGTTTCTCGTCCTCGGCACCGGCGGTCTGCACCAGCATCTGACCGCTCATTCCCAGGTGTACGACAAGAGCCAGTGCGTCGGCGCCACCGGCCGGGTTTGCTTGCAGCCACAGGTATTTGCCGCGACGACGCGCAGCCGTGACGGTCGCCCCGGACAGCAGGCCGGTCAAGTCGAGTGGACCGCCCAGATGCCGCCGGACCGCCCGTGGGTGCAGGACGTCGACGGAGACGATGCGCCGACCGACCACGTGGGCGAGCAGACCGCGCCGAACGACCTCCACCTCGGGCAGTTCAGGCATCGTCTCCGGATCCGGAGATCGCCTTCCAGGCCGTCGAGGCCGCGAGTTGCTCGGCTTCTTTCTTGGTCCGCCCGACTCCTGACCCCATCGGGTCACCCGCGACAACCACCGTCGCGGTGAACTCCTTGCAATGGTCCGGTCCGGTCGAGGTGATCTGGTAGGCAGGCACCCCCAGTCCCTTCTCGGCGGTCAGTTCCTGCAACGAGGTCTTCCAGTCGAGTCCGGCGCCCAGGGCGGCAGACCGGTTCAGTGCCGGCTCGAAAAGCTTCAGGACGGTCGCGCGAGCGGTTTCGAGACCGTGCTCGAGATGGACCGCACCGATCAGCGCCTCCATGCCGTCGGCCAGGATGCTGGCCTTGTTCCGGCCACCGGTCATCTCTTCACCGCGGCCCAGACGTAGGTGAGCTCCCAGCCCGCCGGGTCCGAGTCCACGCGCGACATCGGCGAGGGCGTGCATGTTCACCACACTCGCCCGGATCTTGGCCAGCTCGCCTTCGGGGCGATCGGGATGGGTGCGGTACAGCTGCTCGGTGATCACCACCCCCAACACCGAATCACCGAGGAACTCCAGCCGTTCGTTGGTCGGCAGGCGACCGTGTTCGTACGCGTAGGAACGATGGGTCAGAGCCAGGGTGAGCATCTCATCGGACAGGGAGATATCCAGTGCGGCAAGCAGATCGGCATGATCGGAGTGCACTTGCGCGGCACCACGGTCGGTTTCGGTCACTTCTTCGACTCGGGTTCCTCGGCGAACTTCGCGGCAAGACCAGCCCACCGCGGGTCGATCTTGTCGTGGTGATGGCCGGGGTCCGCAACGGCCAGGCGTACACCGCATTCGGGACACAGCCCGGGGCAGTCAGGCGAGCACAGCGGCGTATTGGGGAGGTCGAGCGCCACCGCGTCGACGATGGCCTGTTCGAGATCGATGGTGTCATCGACGATGCGATGTACCTCGTCGGCGTCGGTGGTCTCGTCGGTCACACTGTCCGGATAGGCGAACAGTTCGGTCAGATAGACGCTCGACGTTCCCGCGATCGGCTCGAGGCAGCGAACACATTGCCCTTCGGTTTCACCACTGACGCACCCGGTGACCAGAACACCCTCGGACACGGCTTCGAGCCGCAAGTCGAGGTCGATGTCACTGCCGGCCGGGATCGCGATCATGTCCAGCCCGATGCGAGGGGCAGAGGTGATGGCACGATGCACCTCCTGCATCGAACCGGCACGTCGTCCGAGACTGCGAATGTCCAGACTGAACGGGCCGGTGGCGGGGCGATCGTGGCGGGTTGAATTACTCTCACGCTGCGACACAGGGAACCACGATACGCCCCTGATCACTGCATGCGACAATCCTGACGCCGCGCCGCGCCGCCGATCAAGACGCGGTGGTCAGACCGCCATTCCGGTGCCGAAATCCCCACGGTGAACATGCTCGGCGTAGTCGTGCACGCCTGCGCCTGTCCGAAGCTGTTGCCGACCACGATTGACCGAGCGAATCGTCCCGGTGAGGAGTTCCTCGAACTCGGCCAATTTGTTGTCCACGTAGATGTCGCATTCGCCGCGCAGACGATCGGACTCGACGTGTGCCGCGTCGATGACCCGCTCGGACTCGGCACGAGCAGCCTGGACCACCTCGGTCTCGGAGACTAGCCGTTGCTGCTCGGCGATGCCCTCGGCCACCGAGCGCTCGTAGTTCGCGTTGCCCGAGGCGATCATGCGTTCGGCCTCGGCGTGCGCACGACCGGTCACGGACTCGTATTCACGATGGGCCGCCGATGCCACCCGTTCGGCTTCGGCAGTGGCGTCCGCGAGCAGCTGTCCCGAGTGCGACTGTGCCTCGGCAACCATGCGGTCGGCCTGCGCTTTTGCCTCCGACAGGAGGCGATCGGCCTCTGCACGCGAATGCGCCAGCAACGAATCGGACTCCGCGGTGGCCTCACCGACGAGGGTGTCGGCGCGCATCCGCGCGTCGCCGATCAGCTTGTCGCGCTGATCGAGGACGTCCTGCGCGTCGTCGAGGTCGCCGGGGATGGCGTCCTTGACGTCGTCGAGCAATTCGAGCACGTCGCCTCTGGGAACCACGCAACCCGCAGTCATCGGCACACTGCGCGCTTCTTCGACGATGGCGCCCAATTCGTCCAGCGCTTCGAATACCCGGTACACAGCTACCTCACTCCTCGTCGCGACATCGGCCGGTGACCTACTAGGTCCCCGCCCGCGTGCAAACAGTGGTTGGTGTTAATTCTGTGACTATTGTGCCCACTGGTACGCCTGAGACTCGTCAACCTACGGGGCGTGTCGTGGTACCAAACCAGGATCTGACCCGCTCGGCGGCCTGCCCGGACCGACCGGTCAACGAGCGGAGAGTTTGGCGAGCAGTTGTTCGTGGACCACCGGCGGCAGGAACTCGGTGACCGGTCCACCGAGGGTGGCGACTTCCTTCACCAGCGAGCTCGAGACATGGGCCAGACGCGGGTCGGTCAGCATGAAAATGGTCTCGGCCCCGGTGAGATCCCGGTTCATCTGCGCCATCGGCAGCTCGTATTCGAAATCCACGGCGCCGCGCAGGCCCTTCACGATCGTGTCCATCCCCTGCGAACGCACATAGTCCACGAGCAATCCCTGCCAGCTGTCGACCCGAACGTTGGGCAGGTGCGAGGTGGTCTCCCTCAGGAGAGCAATGCGTTCGGGGATCGTGAAGAGACCACTCTTCTTCGGATTGACCATCACGGTGATCACCAGCTCATCGAACCGGGCGGCGGCCCGCTCGAAGACGAACAGATGACCCGAGGTCACCGGGTCGAATGAACCCGGACAAACAGCTCCCGACATGGGAGTCAAGTTATCAGCCTGCGGGCAGCCGACTCACCCATGTGGCGGGCGGTACAGGGCAACTTCGACTCGGGTTTCCCCATACCGGCGGATGATGACGTCATCGAACTCGGACGGCCACCGGGTGTCAGCCGCGCGAGCAGCGCGCTCCAGCACGGCCAGTCCCCCGTCGGAGACCGCCCCGTCCGCGAGCTGCCGAACCAGGTGCGCAACCTCATCTTCGGGCAGATCGTAGGGCGGGTCGGCGAGCACGAGGTCGTAGGCACCGCCGCTGCGCTCGAGATGTTCAGCCGCTCGGCGGCGGATCACCCGCCCGCCCGACAACCCCGACGCCCTGATATTCGCCTCGATGATCTTCACCGCTTTGGCATCGGCCTCCACGAACGTCACCGATTCGGCCCCCCGCGACAACGCCTCGAGCCCCAGCGCACCGCTTCCGGCGAACAGATCGAGCACGATCAGCCCGGTGAAGTCGATGCGGGCCGCCAAGATGTTGAACATCGATTCCCGCACCCGGTCCGTGGTCGGCCGGGTGCCGGCGGCGGGCACCGACAGTCGGCGACCGCGGGCCGAGCCGGCGATGATGCGGGTCATGCGTCCATTGTTTCGGGTGTCCGGCCCGGCCCCGGAACCCGGGTCGGGCGGCCCAACTACTTGCAGCCTGCAAGTTTTTGTGAGCCACCTCACAAACCGGGGTTGAACAGGGCTTATACCGGCGCTTTTGCGGCCAATTTCGACAACCGGGTGACTTTCGTGTGACACGTTGTTAACTTCAAATTCGATATGAGCCCAACTCAGATCAGCGCTACCCTAACCGCCGCGCCGGACGCGGTGGCATTTCGTTCGCCAAAGGTTTCCGACGGAGTCCGGCTCTGGGAAATCGCCCGTGACTCGCAAGTTCTCGATCTGAACTCGAGTTACGCCTACCTTCTGTGGTGCAAGGATTACGCCGAGACATCGGTGGTCGCCGAAGTGGACGGACGCGTCGTCGGCTTTGTCACCGGTTACCTTCGCCCCGAACTCCCCGATGTGGTGATGGTCTGGCAGGTCGCTGTCGACGCCGACCAACGGGGGCTCGGTCTGGCCGGAAAAATGCTGTCCCAGTTGATGGATCGGCTGGAGCCGCGCGGCATCACCACCCTGCACACAACGATCAGTCCGGACAACGAGGCGTCGGTGGCCCTGTTCACCGCCCTGGCCGAACGCCGCGGCATGAACATCACCAAGGAGAGCTTCTTCTCCCCTGCCGACTTCCCGGACGACCACGAACCAGAAGATCTGTACGCCGTCGCACCGCGACGCTCGACTTGATCTGTCGCGGTTAGCAACACCGCATTCGACCACCGCTACCCGTGGTCACTTCACGGCAGAGCCGGGACCGACCCGGCCGCCACATCGTCACCAGTTGGAATACAGCTGTATTTTTCGCACCCTACTGTGCTTCAGGCACACCCGGAGGACACGACAGACATGACTGCATCCATCCAAGAAACGTTTTCCAGCAACATCTTCGAGACCCGCGAGTCCGAGGTTCGTAGCTACAGCCGCGGCTGGCCGGCAATTTTCACAAAGGCCAAGGGCGCATGGCTCACCGACCGCGACGGCAAGCAGTACCTCGACTTCTTCGCCGGCGCCGGTGCATTGAACTACGGGCACAACAACCCGATCCTCAAGTCGGCCCTGCTCGACTACATCGAGAACGACGGCATCACCCACGGTCTGGACATGTCCACCGTCGCGAAAGGCGAGTTCCTGCAGGCATTCCAGGACAAGATCCTGCTGCCGCGCGGACTCGACTACAAGGTCCAGTTCCCCGGACCCACCGGTGCCAACACCGTCGAGAGCGCTCTGAAGCTGGCCCGCAAGGTGACCGGTCGTACATCGATCATCAACTTCACCAACGCATTTCACGGTATGACCCTGGGAGCACTCTCGGTCACCGGCAACTCGATGAAACGCGCCGGCGCAGGTATTCCCCTGGTGCACGCCACTCCGATGCCGTTCGACAACTACTTCGATGGTGTCGTCGAGGACTTCAGCTGGTTCGAGCGCGTTCTCGACGACTCGGGTAGCGGTCTCAACCGTCCGGCAGCCGTGATCGTCGAGACCGTCCAGGGCGAAGGCGGCGTCAACGTGGCCCGGCCGGAGTGGCTCAGGGCCCTCGCCGAACTGTGCAAGCGGCGCGAGATCCTCTTGATCGTCGACGACGTCCAGATGGGCTGTGGCCGGACCGGACCGTTCTTCTCGTTCGAGATCGCCGGCATCGAGCCCGACATCGTCACGATGTCGAAGTCGATCAGCGGCTACGGAATGCCCATGGCCCTGACACTGTTCAAGCCGCACCTCGACGTGTGGGCACCGGGCGAGCACAACGGCACCTTCCGCGGCAACAACCCCGCCTTCGTCACCGCCAAGAAAGCGATCGACACCTACTGGTCGGACGACAAGTTCGAGAACGAGGTCATCGCCAAAGGTGAGCGGATCCGCGACTCGTTCATCTCGCTGTGCAGCGCGCACCAGGGCATCACGACCCGCGGTCGGGGCATGGTCCAGGGACTGGTGTTCGACGACGCCGAAAAGGCGGGCAAGGTGTGCGCACTCGCGTACGACCGTGGGCTGCTCGTCGAGACCTCCGGCCCGTCAGACCAGGTCGTCAAGTTGCTGCCGCCGCTGACCATCACCATCGAAGAGCTCGATCAAGGGCTGGCGATCCTCGGCCAGGCCACAGCCGAGGTGCTCAGCGCCTGAGCCAGCCCGACTCGACGAAAACCCAAGCGCGCGAAAGGACTACACGTGATCGTACGTACCACCAAGGAAATCACCGGCACCGAACGTGATGTCGAGGCGGAGAACGGAAATTGGCGCTCCAAGCGCATCGTCCTCGGCGGCGACAAGGTGGGCTTCTCCTTCCACGAGACGACCATCAAGGCAGGTTCGGTCAACGAGTTCCACTACGCCAATCATGTCGAAGCGGTGTGGCTGGTGGAGGGCACCGGGACCCTCACCGATCGCGAGACCGGCGAGGTGTACCCGCTCGGGCCGGGCACGATGTATCTCCTCAACGGGCACGAACGGCATACGGTCACCGCTGACACCGAGCTTCGTATGCTCTGTGTGTTCAATCCGCCGGTGGTCGGAACCGAAACCCACGACGAGAACGGCGTCTACCCGCTGGTCACCGTCGGCACCTGACCGGTTCGCCGGATGGCGGGCCCTGAACCCGGGCTTCGCTGGGTAGCGTTGTGCTGGCGCTTGTGCGATTGCGTCAGATGCCCGGGCCCTCCGACCGTCACCCGAGACGAGCCAGCAAGAAACTCGGCACCCCGACGGGGGTGCCGAGTTCTCGTCACCGGGGTGCTGTCGCGGTCGGGGTATTCTGGACGAGGTGCGAACCCGCCCCATTCGCTGGACACCGGCCCAGCCCACCGCACCGGACCCCGATCTGCCCCAACGGATCGACGAGCTGGCACAGCTGCTCACCGGACGTCGTGTGCTCGCGCTGACCGGGGCCGGGATGTCGACGGATTCAGGGATACCGGACTACCGCAGCCCCGGAACTCCCCCACGGACACCGATGACCATCGAGATGTTCTTGAGTTCGGGCGACTTCCGCCGCCACTACTGGGCACGTAATCACCTCGGCTGGCGTCACATGGACGCGGCCGTTCCCAACGCGGGCCACCGCGCACTCGCCGCCTTGGAACGCCGGGGCAAGGTGAGCGGCGTGATCACGCAGAACGTCGACATGCTCCACCTCAAGGCCGGCAACCGCGCCGTGCTCGAACTCCACGGCAGCTACGGGCGTGTTCGTTGCCTCGACTGCGAACACCGGGTCTCCCGGCACAGGCTTGCCGAACTCCTGGAGCCGGCAAATGCCGAGTTCGTCAGCAGGATTCGTGGCCGCGGCGCCATCGAGGTGGCCCCTGACGCCGATGTGGTTGTGGAGGACACCACCGACTTCGCGATGCTCGACTGTCCGGACTGCGGCGGAATACTCAAACCAGACATCGTCTACTTCGGCGAAAGCGTCCCGAAAGCAGTTGTGCAGCAAGGCTATTCGATGGTCGATGACGCCGATGCGGTACTCGTCCTGGGGTCATCCCTGACGGTGATGAGTGGGCTGAGATTTGTTCGGCACGCCAGGCGTACCGGCAAACCGATCGCCATCGTCAACCGGGGACACACTCGCGGCGACGAGTGCGCGACCATGAAGATCGACGGTTCGTGCTCGGAGGTGCTGACCGGTTGGCTGGAGTCAGACCGCGACGAGATCGTCGGCGTGAACCACCGGCCGTCGTAGATCAGGGGGCAGATCGGCCTTCGACTTGCCCACCATCTGCGCAACCTCGGTAGCGTCGTACGCCACGACCCCCCTGGCCATCGTGTGGCCGGACTTATCCGTCAGATCGACCACGTCGCCACCATAGAACCGGCCCGACACCGCGGTGATACCGGCCGACAGCAGTGAACGGCGCGCGGTGGCAACGGCCTGCACCGCCCCGTCATCGAGCACCAGACGTCCACTGGCTTCTGCGGCGTGCCGCACCCAGAACTTGCGCGCCGAAAGTCGTTGCGGTCGAGGCGCAAACGCAGTACCGACCGAGGCATCGGTCAGCGCTGCGGCAGCATCGGCCGCCGCTGCCAGCAGCACCGGCAACCCGGCATCCGCGGCGAGGCGGGCAGCCGACAACTTCGATGCCATGCCGCCGGTCCCCAGGGCGCCACCGGTGCCGGCGATCACACCGTCGAGGTCCTCGGGGCCGTCGACCTCGGAGATCATGGAGGCGTTGCCCTTGCGGGGATCCCCGTCGTAGAGACCGTCGACATCGGACAGAAGGACCAGCGCATCAGCGCCCGCCAGGTGAGCGACCAGAGCCGCCAGCCGATCGTTGTCGCCGAAGCGGATCTCGTTGGTTGCCACGGTGTCGTTCTCGTTGACGATCGCGACCGCGCCGAGAGACCGCAATCGATCGAGGGTGCGCTGCGCATTGGCGTGGTGTGCACGCAGCGAGATGTCATGGGCCGTCAGCAGAACTTGCCCGACGGTGCGACCGTATCGGGCGAACGACGTGTTCCATGCGTGCGCGAGGGCCAGCTGACCGACGCTGGCCGCGGCCTGCTTGGTGGCCAGATCCTTCGGCCGGCTCCTGAGACCCAACGGCGCGATACCCGCTCCGATTGCGCCGGACGACACCACGATGACATCCGAACCGGCCTGCATCCGCGCTTCGATCGCATCGGCGAGGGCATCGAGACGGCCTGAGTCCAGGCCGGTCGCCAACTCGGTCAGAGCCGAGGAGCCGATCTTGACCACAACGCTGCGAGCTCCCGAAATCTGTTGCCGGGTAACACTAGCCACGTTCGTCCGGATCCTCGGCATCCACATCGAGGCCACGCCGCAGCCGTCGTGCGATCTTGCGCTCGGAGGCACCGATGCGCTCCGGTCGATCCAGACGGATATCGGTGCCGCGCCCGCTCATGGGGAAGTCCTCTGCGACAGGCGTCTGCGGTTCCCACTCGAAGGACACGTCACCGATGGTGACCGGGCAGCCGGGCTCGGCGCCTTGCTTGACCAGTTCCGCCTCGACACCGAGCCGGTTGAGTCGGTCGGCGAGATATCCGACGGCTTCGTCGTTCTCGAACTGCGTTTGCTTGATCCAGCGCTCCGGCCGCGTACCACGCACGATGAAACCGCCGGGCTGATCAGGATCGGCGATCACCGAGAAACCGTTGTCGTCGGTGGGGATCGGGCGGATCACCGGGCGCCTGGCAACCGGTTTCGGATGGTCGATGCGGTACTGGCGCACCATGTCGGCCAGTGCGTAGGTGAGTTCCTTGAGGCCCTTGTGGGAGACGGCAGAGATCGCGTACACCGGCCAGCCACGTTCTTGCAGTTCAGGAGTGACCATCTCGGCGAGTTCGGCCGCGTCGGGCACGTCGGTCTTGTTCAGGATGACCACGCGAGGCCGGTCGGCGAGATGCCCGAGACCGGTGTCTGCCTGCAGAGCGGGCTGATACGCGGCCAACTCGGCCTCCAGCGCGTCGATGTCCGACACCGGGTCTCGACCGGGCTCGAGAGTGGCGCAATCGACCACGTGCGCAAGCACCGCACAGCGTTCGAGGTGACGGAGGAACTCCAACCCCAGACCGCGACCGGCAGACGCTCCCGGAATCAGCCCAGGAACGTCCGCGACGGTGAAGACATCTGAACCACTGTTCACCACACCAAGGTTCGGCTGGAGCGTGGTGAAAGGGTAATCGGCGATCTTCGGCTTGGCCGCCGAGAGCACCGAGACGAGAGACGATTTGCCTGCGGACGGGAAACCCACGAGGCCGACATCGGCGACCGATTTGAGTTCGAGGACGAGCTCGCGGATCTCGCCTTCCTCCCCCAGCAGAGCGAAGCCAGGCGCCTTACGCGCCTTGGACGCCAGCGAGGCGTTACCGAGACCTCCGCGTCCACCGGACGCCGCAGCGAAAGTGGTTCCCGCACCGACCATGTCGGCCAGGAGCCGACCGTCGCGGTCGAGCACCATGGTGCCGTCAGGGACAGGGAGAACCAGTGGTTCCCCGTTTGCGCCGTCACGGTTGGCACCCGCACCGGGCCGGCCGTTACCGGCCTTCGCGTGCGGATGGAAGTGGAAGTCGAGCAGGGTGTGAACCTGCGGGTCGACCACGAGGGTGACATCGCCACCGTTGCCACCGTTGCCGCCATCGGGTCCGCCGAGGGGTTTGAACTTCTCGCGGTGCACCGATGAGCAGCCATGACCACCGTTGCCCGCCGTTGCGTGAATCGTCACGCGGTCAACAAATCTGGACATGGAACCACCTGTGAGAGAGTTTGGAATTTTCTAAGGGGCGGGCGGGATCTGGTGATCCTGCCCGCCCCTTAGGAGCTGGATTGCATTGCGCCGGATCAGGCCTGCGCAGGCTCCGGAACGATGTTCACGGTCTTGCGGCCACGCTTGCTGCCGAACTCCACAGCACCGGGAGCCAGGGCGAACAGCGTGTCGTCGCCGCCACGACCGACGTTAACGCCGGGGTGAAAGTGTGTACCGCGCTGGCGGACCAGGATCTCACCGGCGCTCACCTGCTGGCCGCCGAAGCGCTTCACACCGAGTCGCTGAGCATTCGAGTCGCGCCCGTTGCGCGAGCTGGATGCACCCTTCTTATGTGCCATGACAGTTCTCCTGAAAAGTGTGGGGGCGTGCTTACTTGATGCCGGTGACCTTGAGGACCGTCAACTTCTGACGGTGACCCTGACGCTTGTGGTAGCCGGTCTTGTTCTTGAACTTGTGGATGCGGATCTTCGGACCCTTGACGTGCTCGACGACCTCACCTGTCACCGAGATCTTCGCCAACTTGTCGGCGTCCGTGGTCAGATCGGCACCGTCGACGACAAGCGTCACGGGAAGTGAGACGGTCGCGCCGAGTTCACTGTCGATCTTCTCGACCTTCACCAGATCGCCTTCAGCGACCTTGTACTGCTTACCGCCGGTCTTGACGATCGCGTACGTTGCCATCGGAGAGCTACCTCTTACTGTCTGTCGTGTGTTGTTCGGGCTCTTGCCCGTTGCCGATCCGGCCGGGCGCC
The DNA here is from genome assembly GCF_054063855.1 of Williamsia sp. R60. Classification (NCBI taxonomy): domain Bacteria; kingdom Bacillati; phylum Actinomycetota; class Actinomycetes; order Mycobacteriales; family Nocardiaceae; genus Williamsia; species Williamsia sp. R60. The sequence continues at coordinate 111,256 of NZ_JBSSGR010000004.1, read as the reverse complement.
GTCTTTCCGAGCACAGCGCAATCCGTCCGCCGAATGGCGACTGATCCAGGTTACGGGAGTGTGGCGGGCCGGGTCAAACTGACCCGGTACGACCCGCAATCCTCACTCCTCCACCGGCGGACCTGCAGGTCGTCCGGCTGCGCGCCGTCGCGGCGTGCGCCGTACCGCCACAGCCGGCTCGGTGGACGCGGAGGTCCCGACCGGCCCCGAGGTGGTCACCGGTGAGGCGATGACCTCGGCGATGACAGCGGGATCGGTCGCCGTGGTGGGTGCCGCCGGCTTGCGCCGCACTGCGCGTCGCCGTTTTGGCGGGGCACTCTGCGGTGTTTGTCCGGATTCGTCAGCGGTGCTCTGCTGCGTGTCACCGGCCGCCTGGGTTGCCGGGTTGTGTGCCGTTTCGTCCACGGGGCTCGCGGTCTCGGATGTGCCCGACTTCTCGGGCTTCTGGGATTCCTCGGGCTTCTGGGATTTCTCGGACTTCGCGGACTTCTTGGGGGCAGCCGACGCCGACCGGTCTGCGTCCGATGACGTGATGGCCGGAGCGGGATCACCGTGAACCTTCGCCGACCCTGCAGCCGTGTCCTCGACGGCCGCAGACGCGGACATCGTGGACGTGGTCTCCTCGGTGCCGGCCTCGGTGCGGGTAGCAGCGATGCCGGACTGCTCCGAACCCGTCTCCGTGACCTCGAAATCGGTCTCCGTTTCGGGTGTCTCGGAATCGGGCGTGTGGCTGGCCATCGCCCGGAACATCGGGTGCTCGGCGGGACTGTGGGCAGCCGGTTTGCTCTCGACAGCTGCGGGCTGATCCGCTTTGCCACCACGACGGTTGCGCCGCGCCCTCTTGGTGTTGTCGCCGCGGCCTGCCTGATCGTCGCCGGACGAGATCTCGACCGGGTTGGCGTGCACGACGATGCCGCGCCCGTTACAGCAGGTGCAGGTGGTCGAGAATGCTTCGAGCAAACCGGTTCCGAGGCGCTTTCGCGTCATCTGCACCAAGCCGAGCGACGTCACCTCCGACACCTGATGGCGGGTGCGATCGCGGCCCAATGCCTCGGTGAGCCTGCGCAGGACCAGGTCTCGGTTCGACTCGAGGACCATGTCGATGAAGTCGACGATGATCATGCCGCCGATGTCGCGCAACCTCATCTGCCGGACGATCTCTTCGGCAGCCTCGAGGTTGTTGCGGGTCACCGTCTCTTCGAGGTTTCCGCCCGAGCCGGTGAACTTGCCTGTGTTCACGTCGACGACGGTCATCGCCTCGGTGTGCTCGATGATCAGCGTTCCACCGGAGGGCAACCACACCTTGCGGTCCAATGCCTTTGCCAACTGCTCGTCGATCCGGTGCACGTCGAACACGTCAGGCGCATCGGCGTGGGCCTTCTCGAATCGCTCGGTGCGGTCGAGCAGGTCGGGTGCGACGCCTCGGACGTAGTTCTCCACCTGGTTCCAGGCACCGTTGCCCTCGACGATGAGCTTCTTGAAGTCTTCGTTGAAGAGGTCACGGACCACCTTCACGAGAAGGTCCGGCTCTTCGTACAACGTCTGCGGCGCACCGGATTTCGAGCTACCGGCCGCCGAGGTGGCCGCGTTGATGGTTTCCCACTGCTGTTGCAGACGTTCGATGTCGGCCGTCAACTCTTCGGCCGAGACACCTTCGGACGCGGTGCGGATGATCACACCGGCGTCGTCGGGAACGATCTTGCCGAGGATCTGCTTGAGGCGTTTGCGCTCGGTGTCGGGAAGCTTGCGGCTGATCCCGGTGGAGCCGCCGCCCGGCACGTACACCAGGTACCGGCCGGCCAGGGAGATCTGCGTGGTCAAACGGGCACCCTTGTGCCCGACCGGGTCCTTACTGACCTGGACCAGAACCTGGTCACCGGGACGCAGGGCCTGTTCGATCTTGCGTGATCCGCCATCGAGACCGGCTGCGTCCCAGTTCACCTCACCGGCGTAGAGGACGCCGTTGCGTCCCCGTCCGATGTCGACGAAGGCAGCTTCCATGCCGGGCAGGACATTCTGCACCCGACCGAGGTAGATGTTGCCCACCATCGACGAGGAGTTGGACGTGGTCACGAAGTGCTCGACCAGTACGCCGTCTTCCAGCACCGCAACCTGGGTGTAATCGCGGGTCTGCTGATTCGAGGAATCGACGTTGCCGTCGGAGTGCGCGTCCCCATGAGTGACCGTTGCGGCCACACCCGAGCGTTCGCGCACAACCATCACCCGGTCGACCGCTTCGCGGCGGGCCAGGAATTCCGACTCACTCAGGATGGGCGGACGACGCCGTCCCGCGTCGCGGCCATCACGGCGTCGCTGGCGCTTGGCCTCGAGACGGGTGGACCCGGAGATGCCCTGCACCTCATCGCGACCGCGCGACTTGTTCCGTGGCTCGCGTTCGTGCACCACCGTGTTGGGCGGGTCGTCGGCAGGCAGCGGTTCGTCGCCCTCTCCGCCTTTGCGGCGGCGCCTGCGACGACGCCGGCGATTTGCCGAGGTGCCGTCGCCCGAGTCGTCCTGATCGTCGGAGTCCGAGGAGTCCGAGGAGTCCGATTCGGCCGACTGGTCGGAGTCGTCGTCATCGCCGCCGGCCGTCTCGTCGGCGAGAGCGTCGGACGCCAAGCCGTCTGGGCCCTGCTCGTTGTCGCCTTCGGAGTCGGGCCGGGCTTTCTTCGGCCTACTCCGCTTTCGCCTGTTCCCCGATTTCGTCTCGGGCTTGGCGGCTTCGTCGTCGGTGTCGGAGGCGTCGTCAGAGTCTGCCGAGGCGCCGTCCTGGGTCTCCCGCGCCGGCTCTCCGGCCGAATCGGTGGCGTCCGTGTCCGAATCGTCGTCGCCGAAGTCACCGCCGGCCTGGTCACCGCGTCCACGACCGCGACCACGACGACCGCGACGCCGTTTCCGCGAACCCGACTCGCTCTCGTCGTCCGAATCGTCGGTATCGGTGTCGGCGTCCGCGTCGACCGAGTCCTTGGCGCTCTGCGGGATGGGAGCTGATTGTTCTGCCGACAGGAAGAGCGGCGATCCTGCCCCGGCCCCGGCAGAGGTCGTCGGCGTGTGCCGAGGCTGCTCCTCTTCCACCGCGGAGAAGAGACTGGGAATCGACCTCTCGCGTGGTGCCGACTCCGGCGCCTTGTCAGCGGGCTCGGCCTCGGCCGGCGCGTCCTCACTGGGTGCAGTTGCCGCCGCAGCGACCTCGGCGTCCTCGGGTGGGGAGACATCCTCTGGTGTCGGCTCGGCGACAGGCGCAGCCGATACCTCCGCCGAGGGCTCGGTCTCGACCGGCACGTCGGCCGGCTGGGGGTCGGCCGGCGGGGCGTCGACATCGGCGGTGATGGCATCGTCGCCCTCCACCGACTCGTCGGCGGGTGGCGGATTGATCCGGTCGCGTACCGCGATGGCAGTGCTGCGCACGATGCTCGACTGTGGGCTGCGAGCCGCGATGCCCAGCTCGGCGAGGTGCGCGAGCACCTCGCGGCTGCTGAGGCCAAGAATCCTGGCCAGCGCGTGCACTCGTAGTTTGTGCGGGAATTCTTGCGCCGAACCTGTGCTGTTCAGTTCGTCCGGCGACTGCGTGTCGGCCACGTATTCTCCTCAAGCCCCCGGGCGCGGATAAACGCGGCCACGCGAGGGCTGTGCTATTTACCCGGACTGCGCCGGGATTGTAGGTCTCGCTTCGCCCTATGTCGGCGGGGATGACCCCGCGTTCACCGGCGATGCCTGGCGTGATGACTGACTGATGTCGAGCGCCACGATGTCCACACCACGCCATGTGAAAACCACATGAGTGGGGACCGAGCACCCGAACTGATCATCTGGCAGTCGACGCCCGCGAGGGCTCGACAACCTCTGTCAGTATCCCACACAACTGTGGCCCGGCGGTCCAGACCTCCGACATCGCCGGCACACAGGCCGACAGCGAGTCCGATCAGCCGAGGTCAGGGAACCAGAGACCGATTTCGCGCTCGGCCGAATCGGGCGAGTCCGACCCGTGGACAAGATTGAACTGGGTGCTGAGCGCATAGTCCCCGCGGATCGTCCCGGGAACGGCCTTCTCGACCGGATCGGTTCCGCCGGCGATCTGCCGGAAGGCAGCCACGGCGCGCGGGCCCTCGAGCACTGCCGCGACCAGGGGGCCCGACGTGATGAATTCGAGCAGCGAAGGATAGAAGGGCTTGCCCTCGTGCTCCGCGTAGTGTCCCGCAGCGACGTCGTCGCTGACGGTCTTGAGTTCCAGAGCCACCAGGGTCAAGCCCTTGCGCTCGATGCGGCCGATGATGTCGCCGACCAGGCCGCGCTTCACACCGTCGGGCTTGATGAGTACCAGAGTCCGTTCAGTCACCCGGTCAGCCTAGCCCGCCGGTCGAGGGCACTGCCCTACGGCTGGCAGTACGCGCCGTCGACTCCGAAGAACCCGTAGCTGAACACGCCACCCGTGGTGGGCGCCGGATCGATGACCACCTGGATACAGCCGCCCGGCGACGCAAGCGCCTCTTGTACCGCGACGTCGAAACGCGCGGCCAGTGCCAGGTTCGCCAGCTTGTACTCGGCGGGCACCGGGAGCGACGCCACGAACTCCGGCAGGTCCATGTCCGCGGCCCGCTGAGTCAGAGCATGGGTCGCGGTGTAACTGAACTGACTGCCACCCACCGGCATGGGTGGGCCCGCGACAGCCGATGCCGAGCCCGCACCGAGTGCAGTCCCCGCGACGATGCAGGCGGCGCCGGCTGCGAGTACGGCAGGAACGGATGCGAGACGAGACATAAAAGATGGGCCTTTCGACGGTTACGTGTGTGTGCGATCTTGTCAGCGTCGATGGCTCCACGGAACCCGAAATGCGAGTTTTCAGGTCACGTTCCGGCAACAACAAAAATCGTTACCGGACAACACGATTTGACCTGCGTCAGTCGGTGATCGGCTCTTGCCCGTTCAGCAAGCCGCGTTCCATTCGAAGACGAACGTCCCGCTTGATGTAGGCGATGTACAACCACACCAGCAGGAACACCACACCGACGGCCCCGATGGACCAGTGGACGATCCACCCGGCCACGGTGATCACTTGCAGCGCAAGGTCATACGGAAGCGCCCAGCTTCTGCCCTGCAGCCCCGAACCCAGGATGAGAGCGAGCGTCAGCACACCGAGATACACAGCCGACCACGCCGTCAGTCCACCGCCGACCCGGACGACGATCGGAAATGCCAGCATCACCACTATTGCTTCCAGGATGAGCGTTCCGGCCATCACACCCCGTAGACCACGCCACGGATCGACCGTCGGCGGCGTGAATCGCGCTGGTGGGTCAGGGTTTTGAGGGCTCATGCCGGGTCCTTGCCGAAGAGGGTGCGAGCAGCGCCCGCCGTCACCACCGAGCCGGTGATCACCACGCCGGTTCCCGACATGCCCTCGGCCTCGTCGAGGTTCTCCTCGGCCAGTTCGATGGCGGTCTCGACCGCATCGGGCAGGAAGCCGCGAACCTGAACCCGATCCTCGCCGAAGATAGTGATGGCCACGTCGGCCAGTTGTTCCGGGTCCATCGCCCGCGGGGAACCGTTGTGGGTGAGCACGATGGCGTCGAACACCGGCTCGAAAGCGGCGAGTAATCCTGCGACGTCCTTGTCCGCCATCACGCTGATGACGCCGATCAGCCGCCGGAAGTCGAATTCTTCGTCCAATGCCGCCGCGAGCGCAGCGGCACCGTGCGGGTTGTGCGCCGCATCGAGGAAGACAGTCGGCGCCGAACGAACCCGTTCCAACCGTCCGGGACTGGTGACTGCGGCAAAGCCGGCGCGCACCGCCTCGATGTCGAGTTGCCGGTCCGCACCGGCGCCGAAGAAGGCCTCGACCGCCGCGAGTGCGAGCGCCGCGTTCGACGCCTGATGGGCTCCGTGCAGCGGCAGGAACAGTTCGGAGTATTCGCCGCCGAGGCCCTGCAGTGTGAGCATCTGTCCGCCCACCGCGGTCCGGCGTTCGAGGACTGCGAACTCCGAGCCCTCACGGGCCACGAAGTTGTCGGCCTCGACCGCGGCGCGCAGGAGCACGTCGGCCACCTCGGGCTGCTGGACGGCGAGCACGGTCACCGGGTCGGTCGGCACCAGTGCATCCGGGGCTTTCTTGATGATCCCGGCCTTCTCCCCCGCGATGGCCGTGAGGGTGTCACCCAGATAGTCACTGTGGTCCATCGCGATCGGGGTGATCACGGCCACCGAAGCGTTGATCACGTTGGTGGCATCCCACCTGCCGCCCATGCCTGTCTCGACCACCGCGACATCCACCGGCGCCTCGGCGAAGGCTGTGTAGGCCATCGCGGTGAGGACCTCGAACTTGCTCATCCGCGGGCCGTCGGCCGCGAGCGACCGATCGTCGATCATGTCGATGTAGGGCTCGAGTTCTCGGTAGGTGTCCACGTAGACACGCGGTGAGATCGGCTCCCCATCGATGGAGATGCGTTCGGTGGCCAACTGCAGGTGCGGACTGGTGATGCGGCCGGTACGCCGATGGAGAGCGGTGAGCAGCGCGTCGATCATCCTCGTGACCGAGGTCTTCCCGTTCGTTCCGGCCACGTGGATCGCCGGATAGCCGTGTTGCGGCGACCCGAGCAGATCCATCAGAGCGGAGATCCTGGCCAAGCTCGGTTCGATCTTCGTCTCGGGCCAGCGGGTGTCGAGCTGCGCCTCCACCTCACCGAGTTCGGCGAGGTCCTCCGCGGTCGGCACCTGGGGGCCCGTCACGACCGCGAATCCAGTTCGGCCAGTTTGGCCTTGATGCGGACGATCTCTTCTTCGGCCACCTGCGCCCGGGTCTCGATCTTCGCCTTCACGTGGTCGGGCGCCTTGGCCATGAACTGCTCGTTGGCCAGCTTCGCGGTGGTGGTGGCCAGCTCCTTCTCCGCTGCGGCCAACTCCTTCTCCAGACGACGCTTCTCCGCAGCCACATCGATCGTGCCGGAGGTGTCGATCTGCACCGTGACCGTCGTCGCCCGCAGTCGCACCTCGATGGTCGCGGTCGCCGCGAAGCCCGGCTCCGCTCTGCTCAGTCGTGCCAGTGAGTCGATGTAGTCGCGTTGTGCGACGAGGTCTGCGGGTTCGAGTCCGATCAGTTCGGCCGCGACTCGCTGCGACGGCTTAAGTCCCTGGTCGCTACGGAACCGGCGGATCTCGGTGATCAGTCGCTGGGTGTCCTCGATGCGGTGGTGTGCGTCGCGATCGACCGGTTCACCTGATGCGGTGGGCCAGTCGGCTATGACCACGGATTCGCCGCCGGTCAAGGTCTGCCACAGGACCTCGGTGACGAACGGCATCACCGGATGCAGCATTCGCAGCAGAGAATCGAGCACGGTTCCGAGAACGATCTTTGTTGTGGCCGAGACGGTTTCGTCTTCGCGAGCGAATTGCACCTTGGCCAGTTCGAGGTACCAGTCGCACACCTCGTCCCAGGCGAAGTGGTACAGCGCCTCACAGGCCTTGGAGAACTCGTAGGCCTCGAAACCCGCGTCCGCCTCGGCATGCACCTCGTCGAGCCGCCCGAGAATCCACCGATCTGCGTCGGTCAGATCTGCACGCGGCGGCAGCTCCCCGACCTTCGCCCCGTTCATCAACGCGAACTTGGTGGCGTTGAACAACTTGGTGGCGAAGTTGCGCGAGGACTGCGCGAGATCGTCGCCGACGGACAGGTCGCCGCCGGGGTTCGCACCTCGAGCGAGTGTGAACCGCAGTGCATCGGCACCGTATTGGTTCACCCAGTCCAGCGGGTCGATCCCGTTGCCCTTGGACTTCGACATCTTGCTGCCGTGCTCATCGCGAACGAGGCCGTGCAAAAAGACGTTCCGGAACGGGACCGGAGCGTCCGCGCCGATCTGCTCGCCGATGGCCCCGGCGACGTACGTACCGAACATCATCATCCGGGCGACCCAGAAGAACAGGATGTCGTACCCGGTGACCAGCACGGACGTGGGATAGAACTTGGCCAGCTCGGCGCTCTCCTCGGGCCACCCCATGGTGGAGAAGGGCCACAGTCCGGACGAGAACCAGGTGTCGAGGACGTCGTTGTCCTGCACGTACCCTTCCGGCGCCGACTCCCCTGGGCCCACGCACACCATGTCGCCGTCCGGGCCGTACCAGACCGGGATCCGATGCCCCCACCACAGCTGGCGCGAGATGCACCAGTCGTGCATGTCATCGACCCATGCGAACCAGCGCGGTTCGAGCGAAGCAGGGTGGATCACCGTGTCGCCGTTGCGTACCGCGTCGCCGGCTGCCTTGGCCAGCGACTCCACCCGCACCCACCACTGCATGCTCAGACGCGGCTCGATTGGTTCGCCGCTTCGTTCGGAGTGACCGACGCTGTGCAGATAAGGGCGCACCTCCTTGACGATGCGACCCTGTTCGGCCAGCACCTCACGGACCTTGACCCGTGCCTCGGCGCGATCGAGGCCGTCGAATTGCGTTCCGGTACCCGCGACTCGACCCGACTCGTCCATCATCGTCGGCATCGGCAGGTTGTGTCGCGCTCCGAGTGCGAAGTCGTTCGGGTCATGCGCGGGCGTGATCTTGACTGCGCCACTTCCGAATTCGGGATCGACATAGTCGTCCGCGACAACCGGGATGCGGCGATCGACAAATGGGTGGTCCAGTTCGGTGCCGACCAGGTGTTTGTAACGCTCGTCGTCCGGATGCACCGCGATCGCGGTGTCACCGAGCATGGTCTCCATTCGCGTGGTCGCCACGACGATGTGGGGCTCGTTGTCGTCGAGGGAGCCGTACCTGAAGCTGACGAGCTCGCCTTCGACGTCGGAGTACTTCACCTCGATGTCGCTGATCGCGGTCTGCAACACGGGCGACCAGTTCACGAGTCGCTCGGCGCGGTAGATCAAACCCTCGTCGAACATCTTCTTGAACACGGTCTGCACGGCCCGGGACAGTCCGTCGTCCATGGTGAAACGTTCACGGCTCCAGTCAACGCCGTCGCCGAGACTGCGCATCTGGGCACCGATCGCGCCGCCGGATTCTGCCTTCCACTTCCACACCCGGTCGATGAACTCGTCACGCCCGATGTCGTTCTTGTCGATGCCCTGCCCCGTCAGCTGACGCTCGACCAGGGTCTGCGTCGCGATACCGGCATGGTCCATACCCGGGAGCCAGAGCACCTCGTATCCCTGCATCCGCCGACGACGGCACATGGCGTCCATCAGGACGTGGTCGAGGGCGTGTCCCATGTGCAGCGAACCGGTCACGTTCGGTGGCGGCAGGACGATGGAGAACGGCGGCTTGTCGCTGGACGGGTCCGCGGTGAAGTATCCGGCCTCTACCCAGTTCCGGTACAGCCGTCCCTCGTGTACGCCGGGGTCCCAGGTCTTGGGCAGGGCTTCGGGAGTGCTGTCGGAGTGCTGGGACGATTCGGTCACCGGCCAATTCTAGGCAGTCGGTGGTGAAGAGACGAAAGTGCAGGTCTCCTGCTCAGGGAACACGCAATCGGTGCAGGTCTTCGGGGGCGTTGACGTTGGTCAACCATGTCGGATCGCTCAGCGTCACCCGGTTGATTCGCAGAGCGTCCACTGCGGCCAGCATCCGGCGTTCGCCACCCTGCACCAACTCGTCCAGCGTGGCCGCCGCACGGGTGCGGTACACCCCGGCCAGTGGGTGAGCCCGCTGCGAGTCGACGGCGATGGCGGCATCATCGGCGTCGGTGAGCCCGCGCAGCAGTTCATCGACCATCTCAGCGGTGACAAGGGGCATGTCGGTGGCGCAGACGAAGACGATGTCGCGGCCACGTTCGGCGGCTGCGGCCAATCCGGTGGCGAGACCACCGAGCGGGCCGGCGCCTTCGGCCTCACCGGTCACCCATGTGACGTCCACGGAGCTGCTGTCAGCGGTGCCGTCGACACCGTCGTGGCCGGCCCGCAAGCCCTGATAGGCGGGCGAGCCCTCCGGGGCCAGCACCAGAACCGGGTCGCATCGCTCCCCCACGATCCGGGTGATCCGGCCGAGCATCGATTCGCCGTTCCATTCCAGTGCCGCCTTGTCGCTGCCCATCCGCTTGGATGCGCCACCGGCCAGGACAACTGCGCCTACTCGCTCATGCTCCATGGAGACAGTTAACGCGAGCACGGGGGCGCGTGGGCGAAAACGGGAGCACAGGGTGATGATGGTCGTCATGGGACGAGTGACCAGTCGTACGCGGGTCCGCCGGATCCGGCCGGGCAACACCGATTCGCGGGCCGACTCGCTCGCGGTCGAGGAACCCCTCGAGATTCGTGTTGGCGGAGAAGCGCTCTCGGTCACGATGCGCACACCTGGGTCCGACATCGACCTCACACACGGCTTCCTGATGACCGAGGGACTCATCGACGGCGCGGACGACATCAGCGCCATCCGATATTGCGACGGCGTCGACGACCAAGGCCGCAACACCTACAACGTGCTCGACGTCAGCCTGCGCGACGACCGGCCGCTTCCCGCGGGTTCGACGCGAAATTTCTACACCACCTCATCGTGCGGTGTGTGCGGAAAGGCATCCCTCGACGCTGTTCGACTGGCATCCAACTACCGGCTGGAGGACGATCCCTCGACCGTGGACGTCGACACGCTCTTCACCATGCCAGAGCAGTTGAGGTCGCTGCAGAAGACGTTCGACGCGACCGGCGGAGTACACGGAGCCGCGCTGTTCACCACCGACGGCGAACTTCTCGCGGTTCGCGAAGACGTAGGTCGCCACAACGCCGTCGACAAGGTGATCGGATGGGCTGTGACACAACGATTGCTGCCACTGCGGGCAACGGTGCTGATGGTGTCCGGCCGCGCGTCTTTCGAGCTCGCGCAGAAAGCCGTCATGGCCGGGGTACCGATACTCGCGGCGGTGTCCGCGCCATCGTCACTGGCGGTGGATCTGGGCAACGACAACGACCTGACGATCGTCGGATTCCTCCGCGGAGAATCGATGAACGTGTACTCGGCCGGTCACCGAGTTCTCGAATAGCCCAGCGGCTCAGGCGCTCTTGTCGCGCCGTTCGTCGCGCCGCGGCTTGCGGGGAACGATGGTGGGAAGAACGTTGTCGCGCACGGTTTCTCCCGTGACAACTACCTTCGCGACATCATCGCGGCTCGGGATGTCGTACATCACCGGGAGCAGGACCTCTTCCATGATGGCCCGAAGACCACGAGCACCGGTGCCACGGTGGATCGCCTGATCCGCGATGGCCTCGAGCGCTTCCTCGGTGAACTCGAGTTCCACGCCGTCCATGTCGAAGAGTCGCGCGTACTGCTTGACGAGCGCGTTCTTCGGCTGCGACAGGATGCTGACGAGGGATTCCTTGTCGAGGTTGGTCACCGATGCGATCACCGGCAGTCGGCCGATGAACTCGGGGATCAGGCCGAACTTGATCAGATCCTCGGGCATGACCTCGGCGAAGTGGTCAGCACTGTCGTCGTCGTTCTTGGCGACCTCCGTGCCGAATCCGATGCCGCGCTTACCGATTCGATCCGACACGATCTTGTCGAGTCCGGCGAATGCGCCGGCCACGATAAAGAGCACGTTTGTGGTGTCGATCTGGATGAACTCTTGATGGGGGTGCTTGCGGCCGCCCTGCGGAGGTACCGAGGCCTGCGTGCCCTCGAGGATCTTGAGCAATGCCTGCTGCACGCCTTCACCCGAGACGTCCCGCGTGATCGACGGGTTCTCGCTCTTGCGGGCGATCTTGTCGACCTCATCGATGTAGATGATGCCGGTCTCGGCCCGCTTGACGTCGTAGTCGGCCGCCTGGATGAGCTTGAGCAGGATGTTCTCGACATCCTCGCCCACGTAGCCGGCCTCGGTGAGCGCCGTGGCGTCGGCGATGGCGAACGGAACGTTCAGCATCTTCGCCAGGGTCTGCGCGAGGTAGGTCTTTCCACAGCCCGTCGGACCGAGCATCAGGATGTTCGACTTCGCGAGCTCCACGGGCTCCATGCCGCGCGAGTCCTTGCGGTCGCCGGCCTGGATGCGCTTGTAGTGGTTGTAGACCGCGACGGCCAGGGTGCGCTTGGCGGTGTCCTGACCGATGACGTAGTTCTCCAGGAAATCCCGGATCTCCATGGGCTTGGGGAGTTCGTCGAGTTTGACATCGCTGGTCTCGGCCAGCTCTTCCTCGATGATCTCGTTGCACAGGTCGATGCACTCATCGCAGATGTACACACCGGGTCCAGCGATCAGCTTCTTGACCTGTTTTTGGCTCTTTCCGCAGAAAGAACATTTCAGCAGATCGCCACCATCTCCGATACGTGCCATCTGTTGCTGTACCTACTTCCCTTACCCTGATGCTCCAAAGACGTGAAGTCCGGTGGTCCGCCCCAGCCCATGCGGAGCACAGTAACCACGACCGTACCCGTACGTCGGCGGAACTTCGACCGATAAAGCCAAATGTCGCGGGCCTTTTTGCCTGCCCACGACCGCTCTTGCCCGCCGCCGAGGACGGCGGGCCGAGCGCGGCGTTACTTCTTTCCTGACTTCTTCCGGTACTCGAAGACCTCGTCGATGATCCCGTACTCTTTGGCCGCTTGCGCGGTCAGGATGTTGTCGCGGTCGGTGTCCTTACGGATCTTGTCCGCCGGCTGCCCGGTGTGTTCGGCGAGGATGTCGTCGAGCCGCTTACGGATCCGCTCGATCTCGGCCGCCTGGATCTCGAGGTCGGACACCTGGCCCTGGTATGCACCGCCGGTGCGGGGCTGGTGGATCAGAACGGTGGCGTTGGGCAGCGCCGCACGCTTACCCGGTGTTCCGGCGGCCAGGACGATGGCCGCGGCCGATGCCGCCTCGCCGAGGCAGACGGTCGCGATGTCGCAGTGCACGTACTGCATGGTGTCGTAGATGGCCAGCATCGCCGGCACGCTGCCGCCGGGCGAATTGACGTACATGATGATGTCGCGGTCAGGGTCCTGCGACTCGAGCACCAGCAGCTGGGCCATGATGTCGTTGGCAACCGTCTCGTCGATCGGCGTGCCCAGGAACACGATTCGCTCTTCGAAGAGCTTGGCGTAGGGGTTGTACTCGCGAGCGCCGTTCGGCGTGTGCTCGATGAACGAGGGCAGGATGTACCGCGACTGGGGTGAAAGATTGTTCATGGTTCTCATTACTTTCCGATGAGGTTGCGACGGGCCGGAGACGAAGCGGAGCGGAGCTCGACCATGGAAGTGGTCAGGCGCGCGTGATCACGTGATCGACCAGCCCGTATTCCTTGGCCTGCTCGGCGGTGAACCACTTGTCGCGATCGGCGTCTGCTTCGATCTGTTCCAGTGTCTGACCGGAGAACTCGGCGTTGAGCTTGTTCATCTCTTTCTTGGTGAGCGCGAACTGCTCGGCCTGGATCGCGATGTCCGCCGCTGTTCCGCCGATTCCGGCCGACGGCTGGTGCATCATGATCCGCGCATGCGGGAGAGCGTGACGTTTACCCTTGGTGCCCGCGGCGAGCAGGAACTGGCCCATCGAGGCCGCCATACCCATCGCGTAGGTGGAGATGTCACACGGGGCGAGCTGCATGGTGTCGAAGATCGCCATGCCTGCAGTCACCGATCCGCCCGGCGAGTTGATGTACAGGTTGATGTCCTTGGTCGGATCCTCGGCCGAGAGCAGCAGGATCTGCGCGCACAAACGGTTGGCGATATCGTCGTCGACCTGGGTGCCCAGGAAGATGATGCGCTCACGGAGCAGACGCTCGAACACCGAGTCGGTCAGATTCAGTCCGGCCACACCTGAACTCGCGGTTGCTCCGGAGAGCGCGGGCGTGTGGATCTTCGGCTCAGTCACGGTACCTACCTTCGACGTCCCGGAAAGACTTCCGGGGTTTTCGTTCAACGGACTCACAGTCATTTGATTGCTGTCTTCGACCCTAACGAATAGGGACGACGCCGATGGCCCGGCGTCGCCCCTATTCGCTGACAGCAGAAATTGTGCTGGCGTTTTACCAGCTACGACTCATCGGATGCCGACGTGTCGGCGTCCTCGTCGGACGTCGGCACACCGAAGAACTCTTCGGTGTCGACGGTCTCGCCCTCGGTGTCCTTGACGGTCACCAGGTGCACGATCGACGACAGCGCCTTGCTCCGGCGGACCTCGGCGTACACCGCGCCCACCTGATTGGCCTGCTGCAGCTGCTGCGCGAACTCCGCCGGCTGCATGCCGTAGCGCTGCGCCTGGAACATGATCTGCTGCATCAGCTCGTCCTGGCCGACCTCGGTGTCCTGCTGGTCGGCGATGGCGTCGAGCAACAGCTGGGTCTTGACCGACTTCTCGGCCGCCTCGCGTGTCTCGGCCTCGAACTTCTCGCGGGTGGTGCCCTGCGCCTCGAGCAGTTGCTCGAACGCCGCCTCGTCATGTCCGAGGCTGTGCACCACCTGGTGAACCTGTCCGTCGACCTCGGCGGTGACGACTGCCTCCGGAAGGGGGATCTCGACCGACTCTGTCAGTTTGGCGACTAGCGCCTCGCTGATCGCGTTGGCCTGCTCCATCTTCTTCGACCGTGCGACACGCTCACGCAGATCCGCCTTCAGCTCGTCCACGGTGTCGAACTCGCTCGCCAACTGGGCGAACTCGTCGTCGACCTCGGGCAGCTCGCGTTCCTTGACGGTGAGGACCTTGACGGTGACCTCGGCCTGATCGCCGCTGTGCTCACCGGCGACCAGAGTGCTGGTGAAGGTCTTCTCTTCGCCGGCCTTCAGACCGATGAGGGCCTCGTCGAGTCCGTCGATGAGCTCACCGGAGCCCACCTCGTGCGACAGACCGCTCGTGGCTGCCTCTTCGACCTCTTTGCCGTCGATCGTGGCGGAGAGGTCGATCGACACGAAGTCGCCGTCGGCGACGGGCCGGTCCACACCGGTCAGGGTGCCGAAACGAGCGCGCAGGGACTGCAACTGCTCATCCACAGCCTCGTCGTCGACCTTGACCGGTTCGACCTCGACCTCGAGGGTCGAGTAGTCGGGCAGATCGATGTCCGGGCGCACGTCGACCTCGGCGGTGAACGTGATGCTCTCGCCGTACGCGAGTTCGGAGAGGTCGATCTCGGGCTGACCGATCGCCTTGATCTCCGTCTCGGCGACGGCCTCGCTGTACTTGCCCGGGATCGCCTCGTTGACGACCTGGGCGAGCACTGCGTCGCGGCCGACTCGGGCCTCGATCAGTTTGGCCGGGGCCTTGCCGGGCCGGAATCCGGGGATCCGGATGTCGCGGGCCAGCGTCTTGTAGGTGCGGGCGAAATCCGGTTCGAGTTCCGCGAACGGGACCTCGACGTTGAGTTTGACCCGCGTCGGGCTGATCTGCTCGACGGTGCTCTTCACTTGACTCCCTTGTCTTGCCTTCTCACGTGAGTCGGGATGACAGGATTCGAACCTGCGACCCTCCGCTCCCAAAGCGGATGCGCTACCAAGCTGCGCCACATCCCGTGTAGGTCCGTCCGCAGGGGTCTGTCACCGCCTGCGGAACCGAACGCAAATACTACGTGCCGTGTCGGTCTCCACCTAAACCGGTGATGGCGGCGAGGCGATTTTCGATCCGCGGGCCGGAGGCGGTACAGTCCTTTTCGCAGACGACGACGGTGGCGATCCCGCCGAAATCGTGTGCACGCGGGTGTAGCTCAATGGTAGAGCCCTAGTCTTCCAAACTAGCTACGCGGGTTCGATTCCCGTCACCCGCTCCACCCTCGGAAGCCCTGGTCAGCACGTTGCTGACGAGGGCTTCTGTCGTTCGAGCGCCAGGTTTGGCGAACGCGCCGCCGCCGCCGCGTGGTCGAGGCCCGCGTGAGTGCAAGTGAGGCACGGCACATTCACTTGTGCCACACCGGTAGACACGCGCCACAACTAGGCCTTTTGCGTTTGGCTGGCCGTCCTACGCGTGCAACTATTAATCCGCGCTTTCGGGGAGCGTATAAGCCTGTCGCCGAAGTTAGGGTCCAACTAGTGTCGACCAGTAAGTTCGCCTCCGGGCGCAGCGTCATCCGCCTCCTGACCGCCGTTGTCGGCGTGATCGTCATGGCGCTGATGATTCCGGCCACCGCAATCGCGCAGCCGGCTCCGACCATTCCGGGCCTACCCGGCGTGCCGCTGCCGACCATTCCGGGCATCTACACTCCCGCTCCGCAGCCGCCCGCGCCGGAACCGATCCCGGAACCCGCGCCCGCGCCGCCCGCAGAGCCTGCTCCCCCGGTCGCCACCCAAACCGGTTGGGTCGCCCTCGCCGACGACGCCACGCACGAACTCACCGTCTGGCACGACGGCAAGGTCGTACGCAAGATGCCGATCTCGATGGGTTCGAACGAGAACCCGACACCGAACGGCACCTACTACACCAAGGAGAAGTACCGGGACATGTACATGGACTCGTCCACGTACGGCGTTCCGGTCGACTCCCCCAACGGCTACCGCACCTACGTCGAGTGGGCGATCCGCATGTCGTGGGACGGCATCTTCATCCACGGCGCGCCATGGTCGGTCGCTCAGCAGGGCAACACCAACGTGAGCCACGGCTGCATCAACCTGAGTCCGGAAAATGCGCAGTTCGTGTACGAGAACTTCCCCGAGGGCACCCCGATCGTGGTGCAGGGCACCATCGGCGGACAGTACGTCCCCGGCAGCTAGACCTTTCTGATTCCGACAAACCGGCGCCGAAAACATTCTCGGCGCCGGTTTTGTTGTGCCGGCTGTTACTCCGCGCCCAGCTCGTACCCGTTGCCAACGCCCGTGACACGCGCTATGGCTCGCATCTTGTTCACCGCATCCAGAGCGGCAACCTTGTATCCCTCGGCGAGGGTCGGGTAGTTGAAGACCGCGTCGACGAGGTAGTCGATGGTGCCACCGCAACCCATGACCGTCTGGCCGATGTGGACCAATTCGGCTGCGTTGGAACCGAATACGTGCACCCCCAAAATGCTTCGGTCCTGGGCATCGACGAGGAGCTTCAACATCCCGTACGCGTCGCCCATGATGGTCCCGCGCGCGAGTTCGCGGTATCGGGCGACGCCCACCTCGAACGGAACGTTCGCCGCGGTCAGTTGGTCTTCGGTCTTGCCGACGTAACTGATCTCGGGGATCGAGTAGATGCCGATCGGGTGCTTTGATGAATCGGTCTCGCCGACCGGCTCCCCGAACGCGTCGTACGCTGCGCGCCGCCCCTGTTCCATCGCGGTCGCGGCAAGTGCCGGGAAGCCGATCACATCTCCCACCGCATATATGTGGCTCACCGTTGTCCGGAAGCTGCCGTCGACCGTCAAGCGGCCACGTTTGTCGGCCTCGAGACCCGCTGCGGCCACGTTGAGTTCGTCGGTGACACCTTGACGTCCCGCCGAGTAGAGCACCGTGTCGGACGGGATCTTCTTGCCCGACGCCAGAACGGTCACACTGCCCGATTTGTGCTTTTCGACCATCTGCACGGTTTCGCCGAAACGGAATGTGACGCCGCGGTCACGCATCTG
Organism: Williamsia sp. R60; assembly: GCF_054063855.1. Lineage (NCBI taxonomy): Bacteria > Bacillati > Actinomycetota > Actinomycetes > Mycobacteriales > Nocardiaceae > Williamsia > Williamsia sp. R60. The sequence goes on along the minus strand of NZ_JBSSGR010000004.1, from coordinate 93,833 downwards.
ATACTGCAAGGCCTCGACCACCTCACGGTCACAGAAGTCCAGCATGCTCGAACGCTGCTCCACCACGGTGACCTTGGTGCCCAGCGCGGCGAACATCGACGCGTATTCGATGCCGATGACCCCTGCGCCCACCACCACCATGGACGTCGGAACCCGGTCCATCCCGAGTATCTGGTCGGAGTCGACGATGGTCACGCCGTCGAACTCGACCGTGTCGGGACGGGCAGGACGGGTACCGACTGCGATCACGGCGTGGTCGAACGTCACGTTCTTGTGGTCGCCGTCGCCGGTGGTGATCTCGATCTCGTTCGGACCGATAAAGGCCGCGCTACCGAGCAACAATGCAACCCTGTTGCGCGACAACTGATTCTGGATGACGTCGATTTCCTTACCGACGACGTGGGCGGTGCGGGCCGACAGATCGCCCACGGTGATGTCGGTCTTCAGCCGATACGACTGGCCGTACAGTTCACGCTGGTTCAGGCCGGTGAGGTAGAGGACGGCTTCGCGCAACGTCTTCGACGGGATGGTGCCGGTGTTGATGCACACCCCGCCCACCATGTTGCGCCGTTCGATCACCGCCGCACGTTTACCGAGTTTGGCGGCGGCAATGGCAGCCTTCTGCCCAGCCGGGCCGGAGCCGATGACAACAAGGTCGTAATGGTCCACGTGACTTCTCCCAGCGTTGATACGTCGGGATCAGTGTCACCCACCTCGGACCCCTGCACATTTCAGACGAGTGAATTGTTATGGCGGAGGGTCCCCGGGTGGCAGTCAGGCGACGTCGTGACGAACGGTGTCCGGCAAGAAAGTGGCCTGGACCTGAAGCCAACGACTCAGCATCTCGCACCCGGTGAGCCCGTCGGGATCGAACGGCTCGAACCCGTAGGCGATGTGGCGTCCACCTCGCCGATTGGCGATGACCAGCCTCCCGAGACGCACCCGCGTCGGAAGATAACCTGCCAACTCGATTGCCAGCACACGCAGTCGCCGGAGGTCCCGCCGCCACTGACGAGGATGCAGCGATGTCCTCGCCGCGTTCTGAAAACTGTTGCTGCGCAGTATGTGCCACAACCCGGCGAACCAGCCCCGTACATCTCTCGTCGAGAACGTAGCGGTCAGATCGGCAAGGTCGCGCAGTACCGAATCGTCGCTTGCGTTACAGATCACGTCACCCGGATGGCCGATCCAGAGCGCCGGCAGCCCCTCGGGCAGGTCCGGTCCGTGACCGGCCAAACCGAAACCATCGCAGCCCGCGACCACGCCCGGCGGCTGATACGGATCGGCGACAAAACCGACAGCGGCCACATCTGCGTGTGTGGTCGCCAGCAACTGCCGGATGACCACCGCCCCCTGCGAGTAGCCGATCAGCATCACCGGCCCGGACGCCCGTGCCATTTCGGCGCGTAAGTTGTCGACACCGGCAGCAACACTGTCCCGATAACTGATCCCGTTGCGTCGCGGCACGGGTCCGTAACTGGCCGGGTATCGGACCCACCGGCAGTCGAACCGCTCATCGAGTCGATCTGTCACCTGGGCCAGCATTCCGGACACCGCCGTACGAGGGTCCTTCCGATGGGTCTCGCCCGTACCCCCGACCGCCAGGATCGTCACAGTGGTCATCGCCCCATCGTGCCGGGTCAACCTGAGGCCTTGCTGTGTCGACACCAATTCGGGTCCGCGACGCTCAGTCGGCTTGGCAGACCGGGCACCAGTAGACCTTGCGTGCGGCCATGTCGGTCATCAGGATCGGCGTGCCACAGATGCGGCAGGGTTCACCGGTACGGCGGTACACGTACGTCCGGGGTCGGCCGGGACCGTACGACGGTGCGCCGTGATCGTCTTCAAGCCGGATGACGTGGATCTTGCCTCGCCGGACTCCCACAGTCATCAAGGTCACCAGGTCCGCCCATACCGCATCCCATTCGTCGCGGGACACATCGTTACCAGCGCGGAACGGGTTGATCGATGCACGGAACAGCACTTCGGCCCGGTAGACGTTCCCCACCCCGGCCAACACCTTTTGATCCATCAGCAGTGCACCAATTGGCTTGCGTGACTTCGCTATCGCGTTCCATGCCTGTTCCGGGTCCGCATCTTTGCGCAGAGGGTCCGGTCCGAGCCGAGACGTCAGCGCAGCGAGATCGGCCGGCGTGAACAGTTCGCAGGCGGTGGGCCCGCGAAGGTCGGTTCCGTACTCGTCGGTCTCCATCCGCATCCGGACCTGGCCGACCGGCGGCGGCAACGGAGAGGGACCGTCGGAGAACGACCCGTACAGACCGAGATGGATGTGCACCAGTTCTCCACCGGCGTACCGATGGACCAGGTGCTTGCCCCAAGCCTCTGCCCGGGAGAACACCTGGCCGTCGAGTCGGGCTGCTGCGGCGGCGAATCTGCCCTGTGGGCTGGTGACAGTGACCGTCTGCCTGGCGAACTTCCGCTGGTGCAGTCGCGCCAGACGGTGCAGCGTATGCCCTTCCGGCACGGCCCGACCCTGCGGTCAGTCGGCAGGCAGGGCCGGTGGGGTGCCGGTGCGCTCGTATTCGGAGAGAATGTCGATCCGACGCTGATGACGTTCTTCGCCGGACCACTCCGTGGTGACGAAGGCATCCACGATCGCCAAGGCCTCTTCTTTGCTGTGCATGCGGCCGCCGATGCCGATCAGCTGAGCGTTGTTGTGCTGCCGCGCCAGCTGGGCGGTCTCCACGCTCCAGGCCAGCGCACATCGGGCACCGGGAACCTTGTTCGCCGCGATCTGCTCGCCGTTTCCACTGCCGCCGAGGACGATGCCGAGGCTCCCCTCGTCTGCGACGGTGCGGCGGGCGGCCTCCACGCAGAACGCCGGGTAGTCGTCCACGGCGTCGTATTCGTGCGCCCCGCAGTCGATCACCTCGTGCCCACCGGACGTGAGGTGTTCAGAGATCTGGCCTTTGAGTTCGAAGCCGGCATGGTCGCCACCTAGATACACGCGCATGGCGAACAGTCTGTCAGAGTCCACCACCGGATCTGTGCCCGACCACAGATCGTTCACGGTCACCATCGCATGAGCCGCATTCCCCTAGATTGGTCTCGTGTATCCACCGCAGTTTCCGGCGCCGCCGCAGCCCGTCACCCACTGGCTGGCGCCCGCGCCATACGCCGGTCAGCCGCGGCGCCATCCGTGGGAGATCCCGATGCTGGTCCTCATCCTCGTCATCGGTGTGGGCGCATACGTGATCGGTGTTGTGCTCGTGGCCAGCGGTTCGCTCGACACCTGGTTCATCCTGATCCTCGTCGCGCCGCTGTTGCTGTATCTGATCCGCGGCCTCACGTACGCGATGCCGCGCGTCAACGGAGTGAAGATGAGCCCCACCCAGTTCCCGGAGGGGTACCAGATGGTGGTCGAGGCCGCGCGCCGTTTCGGGCTCGAACACGTACCCGACGCCTACGTGGTCCTCGGCAACGGAACCATCAACGCCTACGCGTCCGGTCATGGTTTCCGGCGCTTCGTGGTGGTGTACTCAGATCTTTTCGAGATCGGAGGTCAGGCCCGCAGCCCCGAGTCGCTGCGCTTCATCATCGGCCACGAGGTCGGGCACATCGCCGCCGGCCACGTGTCCTACTGGCGTCAACTCGGGTCGATCGTAGGGATGAACATCCCGATTCTCGGGCAGGCCCTGTCGAGATCGATGGAGTACACGGCCGACAACCACGGGTACTACAACCAGCCGTCGGGTTCGCCAGGCGCAATCGGCGTGCTCGCCGCGGGCAAGTACATGTTGACCTCGGTGGACTTCGATGAGTTCGCCGATCGGGCGACCCACGAGAAAGGCTTTTTCACCTGGCTGACAAACCTGCGCTCCAGCCATCCCGTGCTGACCTGGCGCGCCGCCGCCCTGCGTAACCGGACCGCGCCCGGCCGGATGTTCTTTCGTCCGAAACATCTCGTCCGGGGCATCGGCAGCGGACATGTGCAGATGCTGCCACCGCCCGGGCCTCACCCGCTTGTGGTGCATGGTCCCCCTGGATATCCCCCATTCCACACACCGGCGGGGCCGTCGGCCGGCCTCCCGAAGGACGACATCGACCAACAGCCCCGCCAGGAGGGACCTGCGCCTCAGTCGAACTGAGGGTCTTCGTTCCTGCTGCGCTTGAGTTCGAAGAAGTGCGGGTAGCTCGAGAGCGCCACCGCACCGTCCCACACCCTGCCCGCATCTTCCCCACGTGGGATCCGCGAGAGTACGGGGCCGAAGAAGGCGACATCGTTGATGTGGATCGTCGGTGTTCCCACGTCGTCTCCCACCTTGTCCATGCCGGCGTGATGACTCTTACGGATCGCGTCGTCGAAGGTCGTCTCGTCGGCGGCCGCCGCCAATTCCGCGGGAAGGCCCACCTCGGCCAGCGATTCGGCGATCACCGAGTCGAAGTCTTTGTTGCCCTTGTTGTGGATGAGTGTGCCCATGGCGGTGTACAGCGGCGCCAGGATCTCGTCGCCGCGCTCGGCCTGCGCCGCGGCGATCACCCGCACGGGGCGCCACGCTTGTTTGAGCCCCTCGCGGTACTCATCGGGAATGTCCTTGCCCTCGTTCAGCACCGCCAGACTCATGATGTGGAAACTGGTCTCGATGGTGCGAACCTTCTCCACCTCGAGGATCCAGCGCGAGGTGATCCAGCACCAGGGGCACAACGGGTCGAACCAGAAGTCAACACGATCAGTCGAGTCGGTCATGCGCAGATCACTCCTTCATCAGGGGACAGTCGGTTCGTCAGCAGATTAACCACCTGCAGGTGACAACAACCGGTGTCCGCTCGCATTCCCGCCACGTGGTCGCGCGTCCCCACACGGACAGGCCATACGGTGGGTGAGTACACAAATGGCAATCGGAAAGGCGAGGCAACGTGGCGGCACCAAACTTGACCCGTGATCTTGCGAGCGAGCGCTCGGCGAACATCTCGGTCTCCAACTACGCGATCGACCTCGACCTCACGGACGGATCGGGCAAACCGGGCGAGAAGACGTTCCGTTCATCGGTCACCATCGCATTCTCGGCCGAACCCGGGTCGTCGTCATTTGTCGACCTCATCGCCGAGAAGGTGCACAGTGCCACCCTGAACGGGGAGTCGGTGGACCTGTCGGCCTACACCGAAGAGGACGGGATCGCGCTTCCCCAACTGGCGGAACAGAACACACTCGAAGTCGTCGCCGACTGTGTCTATTCACACACCGGTGAGGGTTTGCACCGATTCGTCGACCCCACCGACGACTCCGTATACCTCTACTCACAGTTCGAGACGGCCGACGCCAAACGCATGTTCGCGTGCTTCGATCAGCCTGACATGAAGTCGACGTTCGACGTGACGGTGACCGCGCCCGCGGACTGGAAGGTGATCTCCAACGGCGCGGGAACCGAGACAGCGCCCGGCAAGCACACTTTCGCCACGACGCCCCTGCTGAGCACATACCTGGTGGCTCTCATCGCGGGTCCCTACGCGCAGTGGACCGACTCGTACACCGATGAGCACGGCACCATCGACCTCGGGATCTTCTGCCGATCGTCGCTGGCCGAGTTCATGGATTCCGAGCGACTGTTCACCGAGACCAAACAAGGATTCGAGTTCTATCACAAGAACTTCGGCATTCCTTATTCGTTCGGCAAGTACGACCAGCTCTTCGTTCCCGAGTTCAATGCGGGCGCGATGGAGAATGCGGGCGCGGTCACGTTCCTCGAGGACTATGTCTTTCGTTCGAAGGTCACGAAATATCTGTACGAGCGGCGCGCCGAGACCGTGCTGCACGAGATGGCCCACATGTGGTTCGGCGATCTCGTCACCATGCAGTGGTGGGATGACCTGTGGCTCAACGAATCGTTCGCGACATTCGCTTCGGTGCTGTGCCAGTCCGAGGCCACCGAGTACAAGAACGCCTGGACCACGTTCGCCAACGTCGAGAAGTCGTGGGCGTATCGACAGGATCAGTTGCCGTCGACACACCCGGTGGCAGCCGACATCCCCGACATCGCCGCCGTCGAGGTGAACTTCGACGGAATCACCTACGCCAAAGGCGCTTCGGTACTCAAGCAGCTTGTCGCGTACGTCGGCCTCGACCACTTCCTCGCCGGTCTCCGCGACTACTTCCAGGCCCACAAGTTCGGGAACGCGACGTTCGGCGATCTTCTCGGGGCACTCGAGAAGTCTTCTGGCCGTGACCTTTCCGACTGGGGATCGCAGTGGTTGAAGACCACCGGCATCAACGTGATGCGGCCCGACTTCGACCTCGACGACGCCGGCGCATTCACCCGCTTCGAGATCATCCAGGATGGCGCCGCGCCGGGCGCCGGCGAGACCCGCACGCACCGACTGGCCGTCGGCATTTACGACGACGTCGACGGGAAGCTGGTACGGACCAAGCGAGTGGAACTCGATGTCGAGGGTGGCCGCACGGCGGTCGACGACCTCATCGGCGTTGATCGCGGCCGGCTGATCCTGCTCAACGACGACGACCTCACGTACTGCTCGGTGCGGCTGGATCCCGACTCACTGGCGACGGCGACCAGCCGATTGGGCGACATCAGTGAATCGATGCCGCGCACACTTGTGTGGTCGGCAGCGTGGGAGATGACTCGCCAGGCAGAGATGCGAGCACGCGAGTTCGTGGCCCTGGTCCAGGAGGGTATCGGCTCGGAGACCGAAATCGGTGTGGTGCAACGAGTCCTGTTGCAGGCGCAGACCGCGATCGACGCCTACGCGGACCCGCACTGGGCGAAGTCGGAAGGCTGGCCGGGTTTCAGCGCGCGGCTGCTGGAACTCGCGCGCGCTGCCGAACCGGGCTCTGACCATCAATTGGCCTTCGTCAACACGCTGCTCTCTGGCGTCCTGGGGCCCGGACAGGCAGAGATCGTGCAGTCGCTCCTCGATTCGGACCCCGCCGATCAAGGGCTACCCGGTCTCACCGTCGACACCGACCTGCGCTGGTCCATCGTGAACGCCCTCGCGACTGCCGGTGCCATCGACACCGATCCGTCGACGACACCTGTCATCGATGCAGAACTCGAACGAGACAACACCTCGGCAGGCGGCCGGCAGGCTGCCAAGGCCCGGGCAGCCCGTCCCCTCGCCGAGGCGAAGGCCGACGCCTGGTCCAAGGCGGTCGAGGACAACACCCTCTCGAACACTCTGGGTCGGTCCGTGATCGCCGGCTTTGTGCGTCCGGGGCAGGGCGAGTTGCTTGCGCTGTACACCCAGAAGTACTTCGACGCGGTCCCACAGGTGTGGCAGCGACGCTCCAGTGAGGTAGCCCAGACGGTGGTTGTCGGTCTGTACCCCAACTGGGCCGCCGACGAGAACGGGTTGGCACTGGCCGACGAGCTGCTGTCCGCTGACCATCCCCCGGCCCTGCGTCGACTGATCTCCGAAGGCCGTGACACCGTGGCCCGGGCCCTGCGCGCACGGGAGTTCGACAAGAGCTGAGACGGTCACACAGGCCGGACAACACGGCCAGACATCACAAGGGCGGGGCAACCACAGTGGTTGCCCCGCCCTTGTGTAGGTATCAGATCAGCGGATGGTGACCGCCGAAGCGATGACTCGGACCGCCGAGATCAGTCCGTCGACGAGATCGCCCGCGCGGATACCTGCGATCGCGGCGGTCACGCCCAGCTGAGCAACCCGGTCGTTGAGCCGCGGAGCGACTTCCCGGCCCGAGATGACCACAACATCCTTGGTGTTCGGCGAGACCGCGATCAACGCTGCGTGTTCGGGTTCGGGCACGCTCGGCAGCACCGCCGAGGCGCCTGCGAACGCGTCGGGTCCGAGGTCACCGATGTAGATCGAGAAACGGATGCCCGTCCGATCCGTGGCGTCCGACAATGCATCGTCGAGCGCAACCAGCTCGTCACGCCGAAACGGCGGCGTGGCCGGTGCGGCGCCGGGGAACCGGGCAGCCGAGACGCGCCCGCTACCGGTCACCGTGGCACCCATGGGGAGGGTGTCAGGGTCGATGTTCGCCCTTACGATTTCACCACTTGCCACTTGCCGAGCCTCCGATCAGATCGTCATGTCCATGCCCGTGGTAGCCGGGCGCAACCGGTGTGACGTCGGTGGCGCTGAACAGCAGCGGTTCGTGCTCCCACTTCTGGTCGATCGTGTAGGGCTGCACCTTCGGGTACTTGACGCCAAAAGTGAGGGTCATCGCACCGACCACCAGCACAACCGAGATAATAGTGAGGATGACGACCGGTAAACCGATCGCCACAATCAGGTCTTCCACCACATCCGCCCTTCAGCAGTCGTCTTTCATCTGAGAACTTAGCGGACGCCGCTCCCGGACGCCTCGCCGAGGTCGCAGTGGCGCGTCGGACTCTTACGCAGCACCCGAGTCGAGGTACCGCGACCACGCGGGGTCGAAGTCCTTGACGGTGGCGAGAAGACGCCAATGACGCCCCTTGGGTGCGCTCAGAGTTGCCTTGAGGGTCCAACCGAGTTCGCCGAGCAGCCGATCCGCCTTCTTGTGGTTACAGGACGCGCAGCACGCGACGCAGTTGTCCCACGTGTGGGTACCCCCGCGGCTCCTGGGGACGACGTGGTCGATCGTGTCCGCCTTACCGCCGCAATAGCCGCAGCGTGATCGATCGCGCTGCATCAATGCTGCTCTGGTCATCGGGACCACCGCCCGGTACGGCACCCGCACGTAGTTGCGGAGCCGGATCACAGACGGCACCGCGAGCGCCATTTCTGCCGAATGAATGAGAGGGCCGGCACCATCCTCGTGGATGACGTCGGCCCGTTCGCGCAGCACCAGGACTATCGCCCTGCGTATCGAGATCGCCGCGAGGGGTTCGTAGGTGGCATTGAGAAGGAGTACCCGGTGTTTTCCCCACCGTGTGTTCATCCGCGCAGGCGGCCCGCCGATGGCGTCCACCGAGGTGCCGCGAGACCCCGGCGTCAAGGTGGTCACAGACGAGTTACCGGGGTGATGGGGCACGCGTTCAGACCCCGCGTGGACCTTTTCCCGCTGCGACTTCGTACGCGACATCTAACCTCCCGGCCAACCAACCGACCTCGATGGGAACGATTCAGTTCAACACGGATATGGCAGAAATGCACGACAATAAGACCAGCTGCAGCTGGTCTTTTGCGTGAACTCTGCGTATCGCGGGATATGCGCGTGTGGGCCCGGCTCTGGAACAATGGTTCCCGTGACTGATTCATCGCAGACGGACCCGGCCGGCGACGCCGGTTCCACGCAGACGGAGCCGGTCCGCACGTTCTACGACGCGGTGGGCGGCGAGCAGACGTTCGTCGACCTCGTGGCGCGCTTCTATCGGGAAGTGGCAGCCGACGAGATCCTCCGGCCCCTGTACCCCGAGGAAGACCTGGGCCCGGCAGAACGCCGAATGCGTATGTTCCTCATCCAATACTGGGGCGGGCCCCGCACCTACTCCGACGAGCGCGGGCATCCCCGGCTGCGGATGCGACACAACCCCTTCCGTGTCGGCCCCCTCGAACGGGACGCCTGGCTCAGATGCATGCACACAGCCATCGCCTCCATCGACTCCACCCGGCTCGACCCGCCTCACCGGCAGGCGCTCACCGAATACATGGAGATGGCGGCTCAATCCATGGTGAATACACCTATCTGACCTGGCTCGCGGAGCGGCCCCGTGATCGCGGGCAAACAACGATCGTGAGGCAAGATGATGCGGGTGAGTGACGAGAAGAACGATCTTTCCGCCGCTGAAACCGGTGCGCCACACCAGGTTCAGCAGCATGTGCAGTCGGACTATCCACTGTGGTGGCAGAACGCGGTTTTCTACCAGATCTATCCGCGCTCGTTCTCGGACAACAACGGAGACGGCGTCGGCGATCTGGCCGGTGTCATCGACAAGCTCGGCTACCTCGAACTGCTGGGCATCGACGCCATCTGGCTGAGCCCCGTCATGAAGTCACCGATGGCCGACCACGGCTACGACGTGTCCGATCCGCGCGATGTCGACCCGCTGTTCGGCGGTCTCGAAGCCCTCGACCTGCTCATCGCCGAGGCACACGGGCGGGGCATCAAGATCACCATGGATCTGGTGCCCAATCACACCAGCGACCAGCACGCTTGGTTCGTCGAAGCCCTCTCCGCCGAGCCCGGGAGCCCGGCGCGCGAACGCTACATCTTCCGCGACGGCAAGGGAGAGAACGGCGACGAGCCGCCCAACAACTGGCCCAGCGTTTTCGGCGGCCCGGCATGGACACGCACCACCGGACGCGACGGCGAGCCCGGACAGTGGTATCTGCATCTGTTCGCACCCGAACAACCCGATTTGAACTGGGACAACCCAGAGGTGTTCGCCGATCTCGAGCGCACGCTGCGGTTCTGGCTCGACCGTGGAGTGGACGGATTCCGGATCGATGTGGCACACGGCATGGCCAAACCCGACGGCCTCCCGGACATGGACCACGAAGCTTTCGGCCTGCTCACCAACGACGACGACGATCCGCGGTTCAACAACGACGGTGTGCACGACATCCACCGCCGGATCCGCGGAGTGCTAGACGACTACCCCGATGCGATGACCGTCGGCGAGATCTGGGTGAAGGACAACACCCGATTCGCCGAGTACGTGCGCCCCGACGAACTCCACCTCGGCTTCAACTTCCGCCTGGCAAAGGTGGGTTTCGATTCCGAGGAGATCCGCGAAGCCGTCGAACATTCCCTCGAAGCCGTCGCAACGGTGTCCGGCACCCCCACCTGGACGTTGTCGAACCACGATGTGGAGCGCGAGGTCACCAGGTACGCCGACGACACCGATCCGCGCGCCGGGCTCGACCGCGCACGCGCGATGATCCTCGTCGAGCTGGCCTTGCCGGGTGCGGCATTCATCTACAACGGCGCCGAACTCGGGTTGCCGAATGCCGAGCTGCCGGATGAGGCGCTACAGGATCCGGTGTGGGAACGCTCCGGCCGTACCGAGCGTGGTCGAGACGGCTGTCGAATTCCCCTGCCATGGGAAGGCGAGACACCCCCCTTCGCGTTCTCCAGCAACACCAAGACCTGGTTGCCGATCCCGCCGGAGTGGTCGACCCTCACCGTCGAGTCGCAACTCGAAGATCTGGAGTCGACGCTGTCGCTCTACCGGCTGGCGATCGAACTGCGTAAAACCCGTCCAGAGTTCGCCGGAGAGAGCATCGAATGGTACGGCGCGCCTCCCGGATGCCTGGCGTTTCGCCGGTCGCTCGGCAAGCTGGTGTGTGCTCTCAACGCTGGGCCGGACCCGATCGGACTACCGCCCGGAGAACTACTGCTCAGTAGCAGCCCCCTGGTCGACGGGAAGCTCCCACCGAACGCCGCGGCGTGGCTGGTCTGAGCCAACCCGCCGGGTTCAGTTGACCTGGAGCGAAAACGCCATCGTGCGCCGCTGATAGACCGACCCGAATCGGGCGTCGAGTCGTGCCCACACCGGGGTGCAACGCACTCGCACAACTTCGTCGGCGTCGATGAGTTCGAGGTCCGACGTCTCGGTGACGTCGTGGTTGTCGGCCTGCCGCACGAAACCCATTGCCGTCAGCGCAAAGATCGACCGCATCGATACGTTGACGACCTCCTCTGTCGTCTCCCCTGTCACGTCGAGCACTTGCTGGTCGAGCAGTGAGGTCGGCGGTCCATGGCCGCTGCCTTGGGTGCGGGCCACCTCCGCCCCGGTACGCGAGAGCTGTATCAGTACCCGGGCCGGAACGTCATCGACGTGGACGAATCCGTCGACGGCGGGCAGGGCACCGCGCCACGCGCTGTCGAGAGGGAATCCGGTGTCGACCGACGCGGTCTCCGGGTTGTCCGCCTCTCGCCTCAGCGCGGTGCGCAATTCGGTTGCGCCGCAGACCGCGTCGTCACCCTCGATGGATCCCGCGACCACCCGGGTGGCCAACACATCGAAGCCGGTGTTCACCCAGATTCCCAGCAGGCCATCGGGACGCTTCTTGATGCGGAGAACCGCGACATCGTCGGCGCGCAGAGCCCGGCCGGCGAACACGGCCAGATCGGTGCGGTCGCGGGCCGCCAGGGTCAACGTCGCCATCAGCGGATCGAACTCCTGAGCTGACGAGCCGCCACCGACAGCGTCGCGAGATCGAGTTCGCCCAATTCGGCGATGTCGGACAGGGTCGTCCGCACGCGGGCGAGGCGCGAGGAGTTGCTGAGTTCCCAGTCGGCGATCTTTTCTGCAGGTGACTCGTCGGGCTCGGCCGAGTCCAGGATCACCAGGCAGAGAGATCGCAGCGTGCTGTGCAGGTCGTCCCGCAACGCCAGCCGGGCCAGGGAGTGCCAGCGGTCTTTGCGGTCCAGGTCGGACACCGCGGTCAACAGATCCTCGACGCCGAGATGATCCATCACCTCGAAGTACAACTCCCCCACCTCGGCAGGCTCTCGGTCCGATATCTCGGCCGCGTCGATGATGTCGAGAAGGCAGAACCGGTGCAGGCTGACGGCGACGGCCTCGGCGATCTCGGCGGGCACACCGTCGTCGCGCAAGCGCTGGGCGCGACGCTCGACCCCCTCGGCGGAACTGCCACGAAGCCAACCCGGCAACTGGGGCGACAGTTCGGCGACAAGTGCGGCGTAGCGCGTCACCTCGGCTGCCATCGCAAGAGGTTGCGGCCGACCGGCGATCATCCAGCGCGACGCGCGAAAGAGCAGCCGTCGCGCGTAGGTGATCATGGCGTCGGTGGTCGGGACAGAACAGGGCGCCGACGCGATGTCCTGCCACAACCCGTGCAAACCGAATATCTGCGTGACCGCCTGAAATGAGCGCACCACGTCGAGCGACGTGGATCCGCTCCCCTCACACAGACGGAACACATGGGTGATTCCCGCGTTGTCCACGAGGTCGTTCACCACCGCCGTCGTGACGATCTCGCGACGCAGCGGGTGGGTGGCAATCCCTTCGGCGAACCGCGCTCGCAGCGGCACAGGGAAATACGTCATCAGACGCGGTGAGAAGACGTCATTGTCCGGCAGGTCACCGTCGAGCATGTCGGACTTGAGCGCCAACTTCACGTGCGCCATCAACGTCGCAAGCTCCGGCGACGTCAGGCCGTGACGCCCGGTGGACTCACCGCGCTTGATCAGCTCGGCCGGGCGAGGGAGGGCCTCGAGCTTCAGGTTGACCCCACGGCCGGCGAGCTCCTTGAGCAACCTCGCGTAGACCTCGGCCGACTCGGCCGCCTGCGATCGACTGGTCCCCAGCTCGGCGTTCTGTGACACGTTGTCGGCCAGCACGAGGTCGCCGACTTCTTCGGTCATGGACTCCAGCAACGGGTTTCGATCCTCAGCAGCCAATTCACCGGCCGACACCTGGGAGTCGAGCAGGATCTTGATGTTCACCTCGTGATCGGAGCAATCGACGCCGGCCGAATTGTCCATCGCATCGGTGTTGATGCGTCCACCGCTCAGATCGAACTCGATGCGGCCCAGTTCGGTGACTCCGAGGTTGCCGCCCTCGCCGACGACCTTGACGCGCAGCTCGTTCCCGTCCACGCGGATCGCGTCGTTCGCCTTGTCGCCCACCGCTTCATGCGACTGGGTGCTGGCCTTCACATACGTTCCGATGCCGCCGTTCCACAGCAGATCGGCGGGAGCGAGCAAGATGGCGCGGATCAGCTCCGGGGGCGAGAGCGTCGAGACGTCTTCGGGCACTCCCAGGGCCCTCGCGATCTGAGGGCTGATATCGATGGACTTGCGGTCGCGCGACCACACGCCGCCACCTTCGCTGATCAACTCGGTGTTGTAATCGGCCCACGACGAACGCGGCAGTTCGAACAACCGCTGCCGTTCGGCGAACGACTTCGCCGCATCGGGGTCTGGATCGATGAAGATGTGACGGTGGTCGAACGCCGCGGTCAATCGAATGTGCCCTGACAGCAACATGCCGTTACCGAAGACATCGCCGCTCATGTCGCCGATGCCCACCACCGTGAAGTCCTCGGTCTGGGTGTCGACGCCCATCTCTCGGAAGTGACGTTTGACCGCCTCCCAGGCGCCTCTGGCCGTGATGCCCATCGCCTTGTGGTCATATCCGGCCGAACCGCCGGAGGCGAACGCGTCCCCGAGCCAGAAACCGTATTGCCCCGCAACATCGTTGGCGATGTCGGAGAACGTGGCGGTGCCCTTGTCCGCGGCCACCACCAGGTAGGGATCGTCGTCGTCGCGGCGTACCACCCGGGTGGGCGCGGTGACGTCCCCCGATTTCTGGTCGATGTTGTCGGTGAGGTCGAGCAGTCCTGAGATGAAGTGGCGGTAGCACTCCACTCCTTCTGCACGGTAGGCGTCCCGATCCGCGGTGGGGTCGCCCGTCGGTAACGGCGGCCGCTTGACCACGAATCCGCCTTTGGAACCAACCGGCACGATGACCGCGTTCTTCACTGCCTGCGCCTTGACCAACCCGAGGATCTCGGTCCGGAAGTCCTCACGCCGATCCGACCAACGCAATCCGCCGCGAGCCACCGACCCGAATCTCAGGTGGACGCCCTCCACCCGGGGAGAGTAGACGTAGATCTCATACAGCGGACGTGGTTCCGGCGTCTGCGGAATGTCTCTGGGACGCAACTTGAAAGCGAGGACATTCCGCGTAGAACCATGTTCAGCGGCGACGTAGTAATTGGTACGCACGGTCGCCGAGATCACCGAGATGTAGGCACTGATGATGCGATCGACGTCGAGGCTGATGATCGACCCGACGTCGGCCGACAGACTGTCGAGCACCTCTGACCGCCGGTCATCGTCAGCTGTGTCGGGATCGAACGACGCCGCGAACAACTCGACGAGCGCCTTGGTGATCGCCGGGTGTGCGCCCAGAACCGACGCAACGTGATTGTTGCTGTAGGACGAACCGCACTGACGCAGATATTTGGAGTAGGCACGCAACACTGCCGCTTCACGCCATGTCAGGCCGCAGCGGAACACGAGTTCGTTGAAGTCGTCCACCTCGGCATCGCCGCGCCAGATCTGTGCGAATGCGTCGGTGAACCGATGTTCGACGTCGTCGGTGGTCTGTTCGTCGACCGCCATACCCTCGGCGAGCGAAAGACTGAACTCGTAGATGTGGCACGTCTGGCCGTCAGGACGTCGTAGTTCATACGGCCGTTCGTCGAGAACGTTGACGCCGAGGCTGTGTAGCACGGGCAACACCTCGGTAAGGGTCGCCGACCGGCCGCACAGATAGAAGGCGAACCGCCAATGTTGTTGCGCCGGGCTCTTTTCCGCGGATTCAGCGCTTTCGCCGACCGGACGGTGCAGCCGCACCTCGAACGCTCCGTCGTCGAGGCCCTGCACCACATCGATATCGGTATAGGCCTCCGACGGGGCCCGGATGTCCTTGTAACTGTCAGGAAGGGTTGCGGCGTAAAACGCGACCACCTCCGGGCCGGCGACTCCGGAGCTGTTGGCCGCCACCTGCCTCAGCCGTTCATCCCAGCCTCGCGCAGCTGCGATGAGTCTGTCCTGGATGGCCACCTGACCCGGTGATCCGACGGCCAAATCCCCTAGCTCGGCGCACGCGGGCGAGGAGATGCGCATCGCCACATGTAGAAGAGCCAAGGGCGATTCGCTGACCCTTGCCGTGTATTCCAGTGCGTCGCCGCCCAACTCACTCAGCAGCTCGTTCTGCAATGTCTCACGTAACCGCGTGGTGTAACGGTCTCTCGGCAGATAGACCAGGGCAGAGACGATCTCGCCAGCCGGGTCCGGACGCAGGAACACCCGAAGCTGGCGATTGGGGACCGCCTCGAGCACTTCGGTGAGTGTTCGGGCGAGCTCGCCGGCCTGCAGGGAGAACAGCTCTGACCGCGGGAACGTCTGCAGGAGTTCGAGCATCGCCATACCGGTGTACGACTCGGCCTCGACCTCGGCGGCCGCCAGCACCTCACCCACCTTGGTGTCCAACACGGGGATGTCGAAGATGTTCTCGTGTAATGCGGTGGGCGTGAACCTGCCTACGAAGACGTGCTCGCCGACACGGTGGCCGTTGTCGTCGTAGTCGTCGTAGTCGTCGATCTGGATCAAACTCGGAAAGTTGGATCGCTGGATGCGCGTCGGGAGGTACAGCTGCTGAACGGTGACTGCACCCGCCCCCTGGGTCGCCTTGTGCTCGACCTCTGCGGTGCGCCATACGCCGAGGCCCGAGGATCGGAGCGGCGTGCGATCGGGCCCCGCCCCGTCGCAATGCAGGTAACCGAACGGGGTGAAGTTGTTCTCCGCCAACCACCGCAACAGACGCGCGAAATCTTCTCCCGCACCCCGGTCGAGCCCGTCGGGAAGGGTTGTCGTCAGATAGGACGAGTAGGTGTCGGCCAGCCCGGTCAGCAGATCGAGCATCGGCGCGCGGTCGTCGTGCACATCGGCGATGCGGGCGATCACGGTGTCGAGTTCGGTTCTCACCACATCGATGTCGATGGGCGACACCCGTGGAACGGCATCGACATGGATCCACGATTCGACCTGCTGGCCGGTTCGGACCGTGTCGCTGGGCTTGTCGGAATCGACTATCTCTCGCAGCTCGCCGCGGTCGTCGCGGACGACGAGCATGATCGGATGGTCGATGCGGACCACCATCAGTCCTGAGGCCTCGAGTGCTGCGACCACCGATTCGACCAGCAACGGCATGTCATCGGTGACCATCGACACCGACACCGCGCTGCCGTCGAACGCGACGTCGGTGACCGCAACGCCGTCCGCCCGCGTGTAGGCGATGGTCACGTGGGCGCTGAGCTGGGACCGTTGCTCCGGCCCCAGCTCGTCCCACGTGGTCTCGTCGACACTGCCCGGCCCGTGGAAATAGGCGGCCACAGCCTGCGGCAGAAGCGCTTTGATCGCTCCCGAGGAATCGTCGCCCCGCGAATCCGCCAGGTCCGTTTTCGTTGATCCGGTCATGAGCCGTCACTCTCGGAGTTCTGCGGATACCGCGGTGGGCGATGAAACAACTCTAGTCGCGCGTCAACTTTCGGTGGGTGACCGAATGCGGTCGGGCCGCGTCCGCGCCGAGGCGCTCGATCTTGTTCGCCTCGTAGGCCTCGAAGTTGCCTTCGAACCAGAACCACTTGCCTTCTTCGACGTTGCCTTCCCACGCCAGGATGTGGGTACAGGTGCGGTCGAGGAACCACCGGTCGTGCGAGATGACCACCGCACAACCCGGGAACAGCTCGAGTGCGTTTTCCAGCGAACCGAGCGTCTCCACGTCGAGGTCGTTCGTCGGCTCGTCGAGCAGGATCAGGTTGCCGCCCTCTTTGAGAGTCAGGGCCAGGTTCAGACGGTTGCGCTCACCACCGGAGAGCACTTCTGCCTTCTTCTGCTGATCAGGACCCTTGAAGCCGAATGCACTGACATAGGCGCGCGAGGGCATCTCGTTCTGGCCGACGGTGATGAAATCCTGTCCTTCGGACACGACCTCCCACACGTTCTTTTTCGGATCGATGTTCGAGCGGTTCTGGTCGACGTAGCTCAGTTTGACCGTCTCGCCGACCTTGACGATGCCGGAATCGGGTTCTTCGAGTCCGACGATCGTCTTGAACAGAGTTGTCTTACCGACACCGTTGGGGCCGATGACGCCGACGATTCCGTTGCGCGGCAGCGTGAACGACAGGTCCTTGATCAGCACGCGGCCGTCGAAGCCCTTGTCGAGGTTCTTGACCTCGACCACTACGTCACCGAGGCGCGGCGGGGTCGGGATCTGGATCTCTTCGAAGTCGAGCTTGCGCATCTTGTCGGCCTCGGCAGCCATCTCTTCGTAACGGCCGAGACGGGCCTTGTTCTTGGTCTGGCGCGCCTTGGAGCCCGACCGCACCCAGGCGAGTTCCTCCTTGAGGCGGCGTTGGAGCTTCTGGTCCTTCTTGCCCTGGACCTCGAGACGCTCGGCCTTCTTCTCCAAGTAGGTGGAGTAGTTGCCCTCGTAGGGGTGCAGCTTGCCGCGGTCGACCTCACAGATCCACTGCGCAACGTGATCGAGGAAGTACCGGTCGTGGGTGACGGCCAAGACGGCGCCGTGGTACGCCGCCAGGTACTGCTCGAGCCAGAGCACACTCTCTGCGTCGAGGTGGTTGGTCGGCTCGTCGAGGAGCAGCAGGTCGGGTTTTTGCAGCAGCAGCTTGCACAGCGCGACGCGGCGACGCTCACCACCGGACAGATGGGTGACCGGCTCGTCGGCCGGCGGGCACCGCAGTGCGTCCATCGCCTGCTCGAGCTGGGAGTCGAGGTCCCACGCATCGCCGTGGTCGAGCGCCTCCTGCAGCTTGCCCATTTCTTCCATGAGCTCGTCGGAGTAGTCGGTGGCCATGAGCTCGGCGATCTCGTTGAAGCGGTCGAGCTGCTCCTTGATCAGGCCCATGCCTTCTTCGACGTTCTGCCGAACCGTCTTCTCTTCGTTGAGCTTGGGCTCCTGCATGAGGATGCCGACGGTCGCATTGGGATCGAGGAACGCCTCGCCATTGGACGGTTGATCGATGCCCGCCATGATCTTCAGGATCGACGACTTGCCGGCGCCGTTGGGCCCGACCACACCGATCTTGGCGCCTGGGTAGAAGGACATGGTGACGTCATCGAGAATCACCTTGTCGCCGTGCGCTTTACGCACCTTCTTCATTGTGTAGATAAATTCTGGCACGCTCTGGCCTCTCTCACTGTGCTCGCAGGTGTCCACCGCGGTTTCTCGCCGGTCGGCCGCCGAGAAGGCCGTCCGCAACATCACCAGCGTAGTGGGTCGGTGATCTCCGGTCGGTCGCGGCGACCCTTCTCGGCGTACTGCGCGGCACCGAGGCAGCTCAAGCCGCAGCCGCCTCGCCCGAATCGCCTGTTGTCGGCGCGGTCACCCCGGTCTGGGGCGCATCGGTGGATCTCGTCACCCTTGACGATCCCTCGTACGCGACCCGGCAGCGGGTCAGATCGAGCCCGACCGCCGTTGCGGTCATTTCCAGGTCCGACCGCCGTTCGCCGTTTTCTGACACGTATTCATTTGTCTTGAGCTGACCGTGCGCGATGATCGGCCGGCCTTTGGCGACCACCGGCGCGACCCCGTCGATGAGTCGGCGCCAGCAACTGACAGTCAGGTACAACGCGGGCCCGTCCACCCATTCGCCACTTCGTTTGTCAACGCGTCTGGGGTTGCACACCATCCGGAACGACAGCACATCTTCGCCGGCCGCGGTCTGTCGGCGACGTGGGTTCGTGATCGCGGTCCCGATCACGGTGGTGTAGGTCTCGTACATGTTCTCCCCCTCATGATGTGCGCCGAAGAACGGCGCGGATCTCTGTGGGTTCAGCATGTGCCATCGAGCGGACACGTCAGTGGGTCTCGAGCACCTACCTGTGGACCATTTCAGTGCTGTGGACAACCGGCGCAAAAAACGTCACTTACGGGCGCCAGGACCTGTCTCGCTCGCGTCCACGTCGACAACCTCGTCGCCGTCCGTCTCGACGTCGTGGTCGTCCGCTACTGCGTTTGTCGCCTTCGCCCCGGCCTGACCCGGCCCACCTGGCTGACCGGCCAGCTGGGCGAGCATCGCGTTGTAGCTCGCCAACTCCGAATCGTGGTCGCGATCTTCCCGTCGGTCGAACCGAGTCGCCTGACGTTGGTCCTGTCGGCTCCACTGCACCAGCAGCGCCAACATCACCAGCACCAGCGGTATCTCGCCGGCCGCCCAGGCGATGCCCCCACCAAGCCGCTGGTCACTCAGCAGATCGGGATTCCACGGCAGCAGAAGGCTGTTGTAATACGACCGTGCGATGACGTTATCGGTGCTCATCAGGGCGACACCGAAGAAGGCGTGGAACGGGAGCGACCCGAAGACCATGGCGAGTTTTGCCACCGGTGACAGGGTCCTCGGCGACGGGTCGATGCCGATGACCACCCAGTAGAAGAGGTAGCCACTGACCAGGAAGTGCAAGTTCATCGCCACGTGCGCTGCGTGATATTCGGCCAGCATCTCGAACAGGCCGCCGAGATACAGCACGTAGTAGCTGCCGACGAACAGCACCGACGCGACCAGCGGGTGGGTGAGGAACCGCGAGTACGGGCTGTGCAGGACGGCGAGAATCCACTCGCGCGGCCCCGGAGGAGCAGTCCTGCCCGCGGGCGGTATGGCGCGCAACGCCAGTGTCACCGGGCCGCCGAGAACCAATAGCACCGGCACCAGCATCGACAACATCATGTGCGCCACCATGTGGACGCTGAACAGCGCCGGCGCATATTTTCCGAGGCCCGACGACGTGGCGAAGAGGAATGCGGCGCACCCCAGCATCCAGGCGATTGTGCGACCGATAGGCCACGCATCGCCACGTTTGCGCAGCCGGTACACCCCTCGCAGGTACACAACCGCCATGACGATGGCGAGCGTGCCGAACAGCAGATCGAAGCGCCAGTCGACGAATATCCGCCCGATGGTCGGCGCTTCATCCAGTCGGTAGCCCAGGATCAATTCGGTGGCCGGCATATCGGCCGGGTTGACGTTGGCCGGTGGCGGCGTGCGCGACAGTCCGACCGCGAGGCCGAAGGTCGCCGCAAAGACGAACAACTCGGCCAGGGCGAACCGGATCAAGGGTGTCCGGTTCTCCGTCGCCGACAATGTCGAGATCGTGTGGCGTCGGTGCCAGGCCCCGAAGCCGCCGAGTACAACCAGCGCGACGGTCTTCGCCACAACGAGTTGGCCGTATGTCTCGGTGAACAACTGGTCGAGGTGCACTCGGATCAACGCATTGATCACTCCGCTGGCACCGACGACAACAAAACACCAGAACGCGATGCGCGAGTATCGCCGGACTGCCAGGGCCGTGTGGCGACCGCCTCCGCGCGCATAGACGAGGACCGCGAAGAGTCCACCCATCCACAGACAGGCACCCACGATGTGCAGGATGAGACTGTTGGTGGCGTAGTCGTGGCTGCCGCCGGTTGACGAGTGCCCGGCAAGAGCGGTGGGCATGAGTGTCAGCAGAGCCAGCGGCAATGCGATCAGCGTCCAGGTCCAGCGCAGGGCGATGCGGGCTACGACGGCGCAGATCAACGCGAAGATCGCGGTCCAGAGCCAGGAACGGGCATCGGCGATCTGGTCGAGCGCGGTGATCAAACGGTCGATGGACATCGTTTCCGACAGCGGGAAACCCGAGGTGTCCGACACGGTGAGCGGGATCATCAGCAATGCGGCGATCGCCCACACCAGGGCCCCGACCGCGGCGAATCGGATGGCTCGGTAGCCGCCGACGTCCAGTACCCCATCCGATTGCGGGGGGACGAAGAACGCCGCGAACAGCGTGCCGCCCACAGCCACGACGGCGCCGACCTCCCCGATCGTCTGGACGGTGGGCAGCCCGTACCGGGTCAGGGCGCCGGGATCACCGACTCCGGCCAGATCGAGCACAACGCTCGCCGAGATGGCCGTGACCGCGATGGCCACAGCCGCCGCGACCCAGGACAGAACCCAGCCGATGCTCGCCGCCCCGCTGCGGCGGATGTCGATCGAATCGGCTGTAGTCGTACTCATCCCACCAGGGTAGGCACCACGCGGGTGTGAGCTGCGTCCGCCCGCGATTGCACCGGCCGATATACTCGCCTGCGCCGACAAGTCGGCACGCCTCCGTAGCTCAGGTGGATAGAGCAAGAGCCTTCTAATCTCTAGGTCGCAGGTTCGAGTCCTGCCGGGGGCACCTAGTTTGTGCAGGTCACAGGCTTTCAAGCCCGAGCCGTGCAAGTTCCGTGCAATTTGTCCACTACAAAGGCCCCGGTCAGGTGCGTGAGCACCTTTCCGAGGCCTCGGCCAAGTAGTGCGATCATCCGACTGTGCTGGACATCGACACCTCCCAGTGATGTGTCCGGCCGCCGATCCGGTACGGCATGGCCTTGCCCTCCAGGGTGTACGTGACCGTTCGCCACACCACCGTGGAGACGGACCCAATCCGATCATCCCGACAGATGAGCCGGAACGTGGTGGTCTTAGTGTCACGTGCGCGTTGGAACTGGACATCACCAGACACGGGAGCGATCTCGGCCCGGATGTTGACGTTGGTGGTCGGGATCGGTGACCCGTTCTCGTCATAGCCACCGCCGACCTTGAGGGTCACCGTGTCTCGCAACATGAGCCGCGGCATTACGCGGCCTTACGGCGGTAGCGGTCCAAGGTCATCCGCTCGGCCAGGGTGAACCCCTGGAACGATTCATTGAATGTGACCACACCGGTGGCGTACTTGAGGCCCTCGGGGTTGGCCAGCATCCTCGCCGAGGCCATCAAGACCACAGCGTTGATACCCGGCTGGAACTTCCCGGCCACCGACGCCAGGTGTCGATCTCGGGTGTACGCGGCCACCATGGACGTGGCCATGGTGATGGCCTGGACGGCCTGGGCCAGGAGTTCGGTGTCGGTTGTCGGTTGCCCAAGCCACTTGACCAGATCTGGCCCGGTAACCGGGGTCTCAAATGGTGCTGCCATCTCGGCCTCCTACGAGGGGCGGCCGATGCCCTTGAGAGTTGACTGGAAACTCAAGGGCATCGGCCACGATTGGGGGACCTATCAGGCCGCAGTGAGGACCGTGACGGCCTCGGGGTGGAGCAGACCGAGGTCGTAGCGGGTGACCACGCGGATGGCCTGTTCGTCATAGTCCGCGTAACGCTCGGACAGGACGGTGACCGAGGGCTGGAGATCCCGAACCACGGCCACGTTGGTCATATCGACCAGGGCCGCCTTGCCGGTCGCCAGTTTGTTGGTGACCACCACCTGGGTACCGAACAGGGTCTTCTTGCCCTCGGCGGTGAGGTCCGGCTGGATGAGGTAGCGGCCGTCCGCGTCCTTGATCTTGGACAGGGCGTAGTAGTCCGCGCCGGAGATGAACCAGTGGGTGGGTGTCACCTCATGGCTGGCGGCCACGGCCATGGCGTCCAGGAGGCTGTCCGGTTCATCGGTGTCCAGGACCGCGGTGGAGACCCCGGTTTGGTTGATGAGGCCCCGGACGGTGTTGGAGGCTCCGTCACCCTCGAGGAGGGCGTCGTCCAGCTTGTTCGCCACGTCGGTGACCAGACGTTGCCGGAGTACTGCGTCCAGGCCAACGACGGACTGGCGGGCCAGCTCGTTCGAGAATCGAATGAGGGTCTTAATCGACTTGAGGGTGGACGGCATGAGGGTGATCTCCCCGAACGACACATCGGCCTCGGGGATCAACTGGGACTCACCGACCCAACCGACGCCGGTTCCGGCGTTCACGCGGGGGATGCGCAGCGGCTCCGAGGAGTCAAAGATCTTCGGGCCAGCGGCCAGGACGACCGAGGCCGCCTCCAGAGGCTGGACCAGGAGGCTGGCTACCTGTTCCTTGAGGAGCGCGCCATTGGTAGCGGTTGTTTCAACCATGAGAATTGTCTCCAGACATTGAGGGAATCAAAGGGATTCGCGTCTGGAGCACCTGGCTCACCTAGCGGATGGAGCAGAAAACGGCACCGGGCCTCATCCCACTATATGAGATAAGGCCCGGTGTAGCAATTGTCCGGTCAGCTTTCCTTGCGCCGCGCCGCTTCGAGTTGGCCGACAATTCCAAAGAGCGATGTCAGCGCACTGTGAATTACGTCTGCGTCAGCGTCCCCGCGCTCAATACGGCGGTTCACAGAATCAATCGCCTCGATCGTCACGTGACCTTCGTCCGGGATGTGGTGCTTGATCGGTTTCAACTCGCCACCTCAGTCGTCGTATCGCGCAGGAGAAGCGGCGAGCAGGGAGTACGCCTCCGCCAGCTCCTTGACCCGGCTTGCGGCGCTCTCCGCTGCAAGCTTGTCCAGGACATGCTTTACCGCGGTCTCCCACTTTGCCCGAATCTTGTCGTCGTCGTTCTCTGCCACGTTTCGCTCCTACTTCACGCTCGGCTTCGCAGGATGCCGAGCAGATCGACGCCCGCGGTTGCGGACTCACGATTACCTTGCCCTACGTCCCCGACAAATCGACGCGCTTTGAGGTGTGGCTTGGCGGCCAGAAGTTCCTGAATGGCCGCGGTGAGGGCCTCGGGATCCTGGAGGTGGTCCGCGTCGAAAGGCAGATCCGCTGGGTCGGCCAGCGCGCCGGACTTCTCCACCATGGCCCGGTGGAGTTGCTCCTGGACCTCCCGGAGTTGTGTCCGGTATCCGGCGGACTCCTTGCGGAGGCCCGCTACGTAGGCGCGGTCAAATGTGTCGGGGTCTCCGGCGGGCTCCTCCGATGCCTCTGGGGTCTCCGATGCCGCGGGTCCGGTGTCTCCCTGGGGATCTGAACCCTCGGGGGTATCCGTCACAGTGACGTTTGGGTCCTCCTGGGTCGGCGTTTCGGGGGCCTCGGGTACATCCGGCGCGGGTGTTTCCGGGGTCTCGGGGGTCTCTTTGTCCGTGTCGATGGTGGTCATGCTGCTGGTGCCTCCTTGAGGGCGGGGGTGTTGGTTGATGCCGGGGCCGATGTCGGACCGGCCTCGGGGTTGTCGATGCCCAGCCGGGTCCGGGCCTCGGCGGTGGTGATGATCCCGGCCGCGTGCAACTTGGTGATGGCGTCGGCCTCGGCCGCGGCCGACCGGGTTGAGGGGTCGGCCCACTGGACGCGGGGTGTGTAGTCGGTGACCTCTCCGCCCTTTTCCACGGCCAGGATCAACCGGCCGACCTGCTCCCAGGCCCGCCCGAATACGGCCTGGCGGGCCTCGGCGCGGGCCGTGAGAGCAGCCTCCGCGGCCCGGATGGCGTCGGCCGACGCCGGGACCGAGGCGTTGATCCCCAGGTAATGGCCGGGGAGACCCGAGACCGCCGAGGCCTGCTGGAGCAACACCGACACGGCGGTGTCGTATCCACCGAGATCCGCGCCGGGGAGCTGGCCGAACTTGCCCTCGGCGGCCTCATTGACCATGAGGCGGGAGGTCTCGGAGATCGGGTTGACCGCCTCCACGACTGGCTCCCCCTCATCGTCCAGGACCGGGTTGCCGTCATCGTCGGTGACCGGCCGCTCCTCCAGTTCCAGACCGGTTGCCCACCGCCGAGGCCTGGCCCCGTATTCGGATGCCGTGAGCATGTCCGCGGTGATTTTGTTGAGGCCATCGACCACCGGGATGAGGTCGATGAACTCCGAGATCCCGAACGCGTCCATCGGCCGGTCCGCGTTGGACAAGGGCACGACCGGGACGGCCAGGAGCGGGTTGTCCACCGTCTGGGTGACGCGGGCCGCCGTGACGCTCGCACCGTCGCCAATGAGGTGCTCGATCCGATCCGGTCGGTACACCACCCATCGGGTCTGTCCCTCGGTCCCATCGGGTTTGAGTTCGGTCCACCTCTTGATGGCGGCCAGGGTCTCACCGCTCCCAGCGTCCCGGTAGACGGCCACCTGGCGGCCGGACTCCACCGATGCCACCGCCTTACCAGCCGCGTTGGCCCAGACGATCACGGCCGACCCGCCCATGGCCAAGGCCTCACGATGGGCCGCGGGGGATGTCTGGTCCAGGTCGGACCGCACCCAGGCCGCCCAGAGGTCCGCGTCCCGCTTGCCGTCCGCGTCGGTGAACCCGGTGACCCGAAGCCGTTCCGCGATGGCCTGGACGGCCAGCCGGGGAAGGTTGACCGCGATCCTGTCGAATCGCTGGCCGATGGACTTGCGGGCCTCGGGTGAGAGGTACGCGAGTGGTTGTTCTCCGGCGTAATACTGGCCGAGCCGGTAGAGGGCGGGAGCCCTCACATTGAGGGCCTGGTCCAGTTCGTGGTTCGATGGTTCGTTTGTCACTGTTCTATCTCCTTATGCCGCAAAGGATCTCACCCGGCGACGCTTGGGTTTACGAGTTGCGCGCCAGGTGGCGCGACTATGGGCCATAACCAGGCACGCGGCCAGGTCGATCTTGCGGGCGTTCCGACGCCGGGAGGCCTTGGCCAACCTCATCCCGCGGCCGTCCTCCACGATCACCGCGGCCGAGATGTGGGCCGAGAGCCGCGGATCCCCGGAGTGGCTCATTCGGGAGTTGGTGGCCGCGGAGTAGAGGTCCCCGGTCGCAGCGGTCAGCCGGGACGGGGAGTGTGGGAACTCCACGATGGGCAGACCCTCGGCTTCCAAGGCCTGGAGGGTCCTAGTCCAGCGGAACGGGTCGGCGATGATCTCCAGGACCTTCCACCGCTTACAGGCCTGGCGGATGGTCTCCTCTACCTCGGCCACTGGGATCCGGTAGGACTCATCCCCGGCCGGCCGTTCCCACACATCGACCACGTCAAAGTGGGGATCGGCGGACACGGTGCCCACCAGGACCGCGGTGGTGTCGTCGGAGAACGACCCGTCCAGGGATAGGACCACCTCGGCCCCGTCTGGGACTCCCAGGCCCGTAGAGAGCCCGTCCCACACGTTCCTGGGCAGGAACTCGCCATCGGTCTCCGAGGCGAACTGACACAACCGGGCGCGCCGGAACGTGGCCTCACGGGTTTTGGGTGGCAGCAATGCCACCAGCGCGTCCTCATGGAGGTAGTCCCCGAGGGCCGGGTTGGCCAGTCGCCAGCAGTGCCGACAGTCCACGGGGTGGTCGATGAACTCATCGGCGGAGAACTCCCTCCACGCAAGGGAGGAGTCCTCGGGATGCTCGGCCGCGTACTGCCGCAGGTCGGCCAGGACATTGTCGTGGGGGTTGGGTCCGGGTGTCCCGATGACCACCAGAGACGATTTCTCCCGCTTGCCCTGGGCCAAGGTGAGGACCTCATACGAATCACGGCTCACCACGCCACCCTCATCCAGGATGGCCAGGGTGTAGTCCAAACCCTCCAGACGCTTGGGTTCGGCCGGTAGGCAATGGAATTGAGCATCCCGTCCGGGAATGACCAGCTTCTCCTTGAACACCTGGCATCGGGCCGACAGCTCGGGGTCCAGCTCCACCATTCGCCGAGCGATGTTGAACACGATCCCGGCCTGGCGCTCATCTACCGCGACAACGCACACCACCGCACCCTCGGGACCGCAGAACAGGTCATAGAGACCCAGGGCCGCCACCAGGGTGGACTTGCCTTGCCCGCGGGGGAGCATCCACCCGGCCGTACGGGGTTGGATCACGGGGTCCAGCACCGAGGCCACTAGCTCAATCTGCCACTGGCGCAACCTCATTTGCTTCAAGGCCCCCGTACCCTTTGGGGTCTTGATGAACTTGGCGGTGAACGCGGCGAACCGTGCCGCGCCGGTCTTGCGGGATCGGAACGGTAGCGCGGTCTCGTCCACCGCGGCCTTCGGTCCAGCCTTCACGTTCCCACCTCCTGATCCGAGTGTCTCACAATCTGAGATGAAGCTCCGCGGTGTGTAACGCGTATTGCGGCTACCTGCCGAGGCTGTCGTGGCAGGTCAAGGGGGTGTCCCCCCTGGGGCTGGACGGCACGCTCGGCGGCCAGGAGTGCGTGGCGGTACGTGGACCGGCGCGTGCGGTCGTAGGCCTCCTGGAGCCGCTGGAGGATCATCCATGCCTCGGCGTCGGTCCACCGATGCCCACGGGACCGGTTGCACACCCGGCACAGGACCCGGAGGTTCTCCATCACGTAGACCAGCTCAGGGAACTCCAGCACCGGGAGGATGTGGTCCACCTCCAGGGACTTGGTGGATCCGCACGTCTCGCAGAACGGGGCCAACGCCCGGAGCCGGGTGGAGAGCCGAGTCCACCGAGCGGTTCCCTGATGGGCACGGGAGGCTGGTCTCTCGCGTGCGGTGTCGGCCGCACGTCGGCACGGGTCACATCGTCCGGTCCCCTCATGGGGTTCACCGCACTCGGTACATGGTCTAAGTGGCACAGGGATCACCCCCTTTGCCCTCATCGACCATGCCCGCGATGACATCGACGTTGGCGGTGAGCATGTCCAGCCACTCGGCCGGTCCACCCTCCACGGCCTCCGATGCCAGTCCGAGCGCGAACGATGCGAGACAGTCCACCATCCGCGCCGGGTCACAGTTGCGGGCGATGGCCATACGGCCCTCCTGGTCACCGATGGCGGTGGCACGCATGAATGCCACCGCGTCCCTCATGTCGTCGGTCGTGAGTCGGTTCATGCTGCTGTCCTCTTCCTGTTTCTCGGTGGGCCGAACGGATTGATGAGGGTTGCGGCCGTTGGTCCACTGGCCCCGGAGTTGGGTGTCTGGGCCGCCCAGGCCCAACAGGCGGCCCTTGCTGGGCACGTTTTGCACGTGGCCTGAACCAAGGCCCACCGGCTGGCATTGGTGTGGCCCAGGAACGGTGAGGGGATGGCGGTGTTGAACAAGTCCGGGCACGCGGTACACGCGGCCCCGCGTAGATCGTTGGTACCGCGGATGATCCATTCCAGTAGTGCGACCACGTCACGCTCCACGACGGGCCTCCTCGGCGATGATCTCGGCGGCCAATGCCTTACCTCGTTTGGTCGTGGGTTTGGGTTTGGTAACACCGAGCTGGCGGGCCGTCGATGCCTTGGATGTCTCACGGGACTGGACGCGGGGGCCGAAGCCGCCCGTGTTGGTTACCGAGGCCCGTATTCGTTTGATGGTCATGTGGATGGACTCCTTGATCGCGTTCAACGGGGTGTCCTCCTTCATCGGGTTGGTGGGTGTGTTTTCTGTGTTGTTTTTGGGGTCCGTCCGCCTTGTCGGTGCTAAAGACACCGACCCGGACACCAAGGCGGACACAATGACCTCTGTCCGGGGTCTGTCCGGGCTGGAAATCGCTCTGGCCTGGATAAACAGCCCAACCCGGACAGGCCGGACAAGATCCGGACAGGACATCCGGACGGTGTGGTCCAGATCACACCGGACAGACCCGGACGGGCCATCCGGACGGCCTCAGGAGGCATTCTCTTCGAGCACGTATCGGCGGTAATAGGTCTCGGCCTCGGCATTGAATCCGAGTTCGTTTTCGACCAAGACCGTGTCCAACTCCCACCTGGATCCGGCGGCCTGGATGACGTGGTTGTCCTTGGTGATCGCTCCCCAGGCCTCGGACCACCGCTGCCTCTCGCTTTTGCCAAGGTTGAGCGGTGAGTCCTTGACCAATGCCCGGATCTGGGCCTCGGTCCACCCGTTTGAGGTCTCACGCATATGGACGTAGAGGTTCCACAGGACCTTGATTTTGGTGGAGGACTTGGCCGTTGGCATCGACGCTGGGGGCTCGGGGGTCACGCCGATGGAGAACGGATCCACCCGCGGAATGACCAGGGATGAGCCCTTCGGGGTCTCTACCCGCTCCAGGGCCAGCTTGATCCCCGGCCCGCCGGATGCCTCGTCTTTGGCCCGGTCCACCACCAGCGTGACCGTGCGGCGGGACTTGTTCGGGGTCTCCATCATGAGGAGGCCGTCCGAGGCACCCCGTAGGGCCGAGGAGCCGCGCTCCACGCCACCGTCCTTGGTGGTGTGGTGGATGACCAGCACACACGCGCCGGTCTCGTCCTTGATCCTGCTGGCCACCTGGATGAACCGGCCCATGTCCTCGGCCGAGTTCTCGTTCATCCCAGGCGTGTAGCGCGCCAGGGTGTCGATCACCACCAGGTCCGGTGTCCGCCGGACGATGGAGGCCACCATTCCCTTGGTCTCGGGATCCTCCGGTTTGTGGAGCGCCATCGGCCTGGGGAACGACTTGATTGGGGCCTTTGCCCCCTTGTTGTGCGCCAACTCCCAGGCCCGGATCCGCTTGGGGAATCCGGCGTCACCCTCACCGACCAGATAGAGGACCGTTCCCCGCTCGGACGCGTGACCCTGCCACGGTTTTCCCGTGGCCACCGATGCCGCCCAGTCAAGGGCCACAAAGGATTTGAAGCTACCGGGAGCACCGGCCAGGACCACCAGCGACTTACGGAACAGGAGCGTTCCCAGGAGCGGCTCGGGGCCTGGAAGGTTGTCTAGATCATCACGCTCCAACCAGAGGGATTCGATACGCTCGGCAACTCCGGCTGCCTCGGCGGCCCGCTCCTCGGCGTCAATCGTCCGTTTGGCGGCCCGCCGGTTGCGCTCCTGTTTCTCCGCGTACCGGTTCGCATGGTTGGCTGCGGTCTTCTCGTAGGCTGCGCGCCGCTCCGGCGTCATCTCCACGATGTTGTCGGCGGTCATCGGCCCACCGCCCGGGTGAGGGTTGCGAATGAGTTAGTCAACTTTTAAATCCGTTCTGACATTGAGGAATTGAATCTCTCGGGTTGGTGTCAGAACGGGTCACGCGGCCGAGGCGAGGAACCGGTCCAGCTCGGAGGCTTCGACGCGGATCACACGGGGAGATGGGCGAACGGCCTTGAGTTGGCCGGAGGCCACCCACCGGCGGACGGTGCGATCGGAGATGCCGAGTTCGTCGGCAATGTCCTGGAGGGAAAGGTAGTGAGTGCGAGCGCGCGATTTTGCGGCCATGGTTAGGAACTCCTGGGATCACGAAAGTGGTGTAGGAATCACTCCGTGGCCCCAAGGGTTGCCCTGGGCCATTCTATGGCGCTGCGCTGCGGTGAACCTTGTCTTCTCCGAGGCTTCCAGCCCAATCGCGGAAAGCGATGAAGGGAACTCTAGGCCGCCATGTCCACTTATGCAACACCTGCCCGAAACACGAAAGTCGTTGTTAACCAACAAGGTCAACACAGATGGGGCCGCCTACCCTCCGGCCAACTCACTCATCCGGCGGGCGATTTCAGCGTCCCGATTGGCCGCGACGTGCTGGTACGTCATCGCCATGGCCGGAGTGGTGTGGCCGATGCGGTGCATGAGTTCGGCAACTGTTGCACCACTCTGGGCGGCCAGGACGGCCCCCGCGTGTCGAAGGTCATGCACGCGTAGATCCGGCTTCTCGATCTTGGCCTTGGCCGGTCCGAACACCTTGCGGTAGTCCCACTCACCCACATGTCCCCCGGCCTCCGTGGCGAACAGGAGGGCATCGGATCGCTTGCCCACATACCGGGCCAGGTGCCGCTTCAAGACTGGGAGGATGTGCGGAGGGATGACCACCGTCCGGGTCCCGGCGGCCGTTTTGGGGGTGTCCACACTCCACTGGCCGTCCCGGTAGGTCACGGCCCGCGACACTGCCACGGTCCCGGCCCCGAGGTTCACGTCCCCGCGCCGGAGTTCAAACAACTCCCCCCGGCGAAGTCCACACCACCCCATGAGGAGGACGGACGTACCCCACTGCTCCCCCATGGCCGAGGCCAGCGCGGTGAGTTCCTTGGCGTCCAGAATCACCGGCTCCCGCTTGCGCTTGGTGTGCATCGCATTCTCCAGGCGACACGGGTTGGCGTCGATCACCTCATCAGTGACGGCCGTCCGGAAGATGGCATGGATGAGTTGGTAGGCGTGGGTTTTGCGCGTCGGCCCCGTCTGCAGGCCCGCGTGCCAGGCCCGGATCTGTCCCGGCGTGACGGTGGACAGCTCGGCATCCCCCAGGCCTGGATTGATGTGGAGCCGGAGGAGATCGGAGTACAGGGCACGCGTCCGGGGCTTGAGGTCCCTCTGGGCAAGCCATTGTTCGGAATAGGCCTTGACGGTGGTCCCCCGGACGGCCTCGGCGGTCGGCGGTCTCCAGGTCCCCAGATCCATCTTCCGGCGCTCGGCGGCAAGCCAACCCTCGGCATCTATCTCGGCCGGGAAGGTGGCCGCGGCCTTGTAGACCACACCGTCAGGGCCGGTGTAGGCCGCCTGCCACCGAAGTGACTTGAGCTTCCGGAGACGGCCGAATCCCCGTTTGGTGCGCTTGCCTGCCATGCCGATGCCCTCTCATCCGTGCAACTTGCGTGCAAGATGAGCCTACATTCATGCCGTTTGTGTCCGCTATGTCAACCACTCGGCATGTCGTATCACCTGGGCTTTCGCCACAAACGCGCTGGTGTGGAGACCGAGGCTGCCGAGATGGATATCAGGTTCGAGTCCTGCCGGGGGCACCGAGATCTGATGTCGTATGTTCACTGCGACACCACTCGCAGATATTTGCCCCCCGGGCTCTGCCGCGGCAATTCTCCGGTGTCGAAGACCGTCACTTCCGGAACGCCCCGCTCGACGAAGAATGTCGTCAGTCCGGCCACCATCTCCGCAGCGACCACCGCACGGTCATCACCTGCGACCGGGCGAACACGCACTCCGACCCTGGTCGCAGCCTCCCGCACGAATTGGTACTGGGCCCAACGGGTCACGGCACCGAGTGCAGCGCCGATCTCCGAGGGAGCGAACTCCCTCACCCCGCCCGACGATTCGACATGCAGGAACTCGGCGACGCGGCCGGACACCCGAAACGCCGGAAGGCGGTTGCCGCACTCACAGGCATCCGATTTCATGGTGATGCTGTCGCCCAACTGGTACCGGATGATCGGTTGCACCCGACGGAACAGGGTCGTCAGCAACACCGAGTGTGATGCGACGCCGGGGGCCGTGGGTCTCCCGTCTCGGTCGATCGGTTCGAGAACAACCCAGTCGGCGTTCAGGTGTTGCCAGCCCAGGCCGCATTCGCGTGCGATGAACATGCATTCGTTGGCCCCGTAACTGTTGACCACCGGCGCCTGCCAGGCATCACGAAGTCGCTTCGCCATCTCTGGGGTCATCCCCTCGGCAATCGGGCGCACGATGACCGGCCTGAGGTGCAATCGTCGTCGAGCCTGTTCTTCGGCGAGAAGCAGCAACGTGCTCGAATAACCGCTCAGCACAGCGGGATCGAAGGCGTTGAGCTGGTCGACGAGCTCACCGATGGGGGTGTCCACCGGAAGCAATCTCGCCAACTGCCTTTCTCCGGCCTGGACCTGCTGACGGGCGAGCAGAGCCCGCGCCATGTGGTGACCGCTCGTCGCCGCGATCACGGCGGTGCGGCGGCCACGTCGGAGGAACCGCGCGGTCTCGACCACAGACATCCTGCGTTCCCGCGTCCCCAGTGCCCGCGTGACACGAAATGCGAACTCCTCGGTGACGAAATAGCCGACATGCCCGGTGGTGCCCGACGTGGTCGTCACTAGGTAGTCGCCGAGGAAAGCCGAACCTGCCGAGGCCTGGTCGCCGACAAACTTCTGTACGCCATCCAGAGTCACCCGCGGATCGGTCACCCATTCGTCGAAGGAGTCCATCAGCTCGGTTTTCGACGTGATCGGCAAGTCCGTGATGGTCGCGCCGGACCAGGGAAGATCCCGGTAGAGTCGGCCGAAATACGGTGAGTGTTGCCGGACGTGTGCGACGAGCTCGTCGAGTCGTCGCCGTTGTCTTTCGTCGATCCCACCGGGTGCTCCACGCACCGCATTGCGTATATCGCGTTGCAATGCCTTCAGATCGTCATCCAGCTCAGTCACGAATCGACACTGTCACGAGCAACTGCTGACCGGCGTTCTTCTTGCCTAACTCGCGTATGTGCGCGACAGTCAATTGTGACGTAAACCACTTGGAGGTAGCCGTGCACCTGTGGATACAAGGCCATCACGTCGAACGACTCACATTCGACGACAACTTGACGTTCTTCTTCGACGGTCACTGCGAGCTGGTGCTGTGGTCGCCTTTCTCACTGACCTCACCACCCATCGGAGGACGAGGGATCGACCACGACGACATCGATCCGGCCAACGTGATCCCCGAGCAACGTCCCTTGTTCACCATGCTGGGCAGCAGATGCTCGGTGGCCGAATGCACTGACGACGGGGACCTGCACATGGAGTTCGGCGACGGCAGCAGCATCGACGTTCCGGCGGACCCGGAAGGGCCGTCGTGGGAGCTGTTCGCGAAACGGCAGGGGTACGCAACGTGCGAGCGGTCCGGTGAAATCCGCGTGATCGAGCACCATCACGCCGCCCACTGAACGGCAGCAGCGCCTGTTTCGCAGTCTAGACCTAGTAGAAACTGGCATATGAACACTGTTGCATAGCGCGCAGTTGCACAGGTATGGTGCTGACGTGGCACTCGAACACGCGATCATGACCTCGCTTGCCGAGCGTCCGGGCACCGGTTACGAAATCGGGCAACAGTTCACCCGGTCTATTGGCCATTTCTGGTCGGCCACACATCAGCAGATCTATCGGACGCTCAAAAAGCTACACACCGACGGTCTGGTGAGCTTCGAATCCGTTGCGCAAGACGGCCGACCGGACAAAAAGGTCTACACGCTGTCAGCCAAAGGGCGTGTGGCGCTGAGGGAGTGGGTCAGCTCCCCCACCGAACCTCAGCAGCTACGCGACGAACTGGGCGTCAAGATCAGGGCCGCCGAGTTCGGCAACCTACCCGGACTCATCGCAGAACTGAAGCGCCATCGCGACCTGCACGAAGGCAGGCTGAGGCTCTACCAGGAATTCGAGAAGAACGACTACCCCGACCCCGACGCCCTCAACTTCCGCAAGCTCAAGCAATACCTGGTCTTGCGCGGCGGAGTGCGTATCGAGATCGGGTTCATCGAGTGGTGTGACGAAGTGATCGGCGCGTTGAGCGCTCAGCTCGACGAACCACCCAGCAACTGAAAGCGTCGCGGCCAGCCCCCGTGACAAGAAAGGTTCCACCCATGACCAACCCGTACCCAAAGCTGTTCGAGCCGTTGACCATCAACAAGGTCGAACTCAAGAACCGCGTCATCATGGGCTCCATGCACACCGGTCTGGAGGATCGCCTCTGGGACGTCGACAAGCTCGCCGCCTACTACGCCGAACGAGCCAAAGGCGGTGCGGCACTGATCATCACCGGAGGAATCGCACCGACCCGTGCGGGCCTGCTGTCGCCGTTCGCGGGCAAACTCACCAACAAGCTCGACGTGATCCGCCACCGACGCCTCACCAGTGCGGTGCACAAAGAGGGCGGCAAAATCGCGATGCAGGTGCTGTACGCCGGCCGGTACGGGTACACACCGGTGAAGTTCAGTGTCAGCTGGGAAAAGTCGCCGGTGCACCCATTTCAGCCGATCAAGATGAACGATGCCCTCATCAAACATGCGATCTGGTCGTACGGGCGCTGCGCGAAGCTTGCTCGCGAAGCAGGTTACGACGGTATCGAGATCATGGGCGGCGAGGGCTACCTGCTCAACACCTTCCTGTGCAAGCGCACCAATGACCGCACCGACAAATGGGGCGGTAGCACCGAAAACCGCCAGCGCATCGTCGTGGAGATCGTCAAAGAGATCCGTAAACGAGTTGGCCCCGACTTCATGGTGATCATGCGCCAGTCCATTGCCGATCTCGTCAAAGACGGCCAGACGTGGGACGAGATCGCCTTGCTGGCACGCAAACTCGAAGAGCACGGTGTCGACGCGATCAACACCGACATCGGGTGGCACGAAGCGCAGGTACCCACCATCGTGACGTCCGTTCCCCGCGGTGCATTTGTCAGCTACACCGAGCGCCTGCGCGAAGAGGTGTCGATTCCGCTCATCGCATCCAATCGCATCAACACCCCCGAACTCGGCGAGCAGATCCTCGAGGGTGGACGA
Organism: Williamsia sp. R60; assembly: GCF_054063855.1. Taxonomy (NCBI): domain Bacteria; kingdom Bacillati; phylum Actinomycetota; class Actinomycetes; order Mycobacteriales; family Nocardiaceae; genus Williamsia; species Williamsia sp. R60. Next base: position 58,534 of record NZ_JBSSGR010000004.1, on the reverse strand, counting down.
GTCGATGCCATCTCGATGGCGCGTCCTCTACTGGCCGACCCCGAGTTCGCCAACAAGGCGGAGGCCGGGCGGGCCGCCGAGATCAACACGTGCATCGCCTGCAATCAGGCGTGCCTCGACCACGCGTTCGTCGGCAAGAAGGTGTCATGCCTGGTCAATCCCCGCGCAGGACGCGAGACAACGCTGACGCTCGGCACCACCCGTAAGTCCAAGCGCGTCGCCGTGGTGGGTGCTGGACCCGCCGGGCTCTCGGCGGCAGTCTCCGCCGCACAGCGGGGGCACGAGGTGCACCTGTACGAGGCGGGAGAGCACATCGGCGGCCAATTCTCGATCGCAGCGCGGATTCCCGGGAAAGAAGAGTTCTCCGAGACCATCCGATACTTCACAGCCCAGCTCGAGGCGACCGGTGTGCATGTCCACCTGAACACCTGGGTCAGCGCTGAAGAACTGATCGACGAGAAGTTCGACGATGTCGTCGTGGCGACCGGCGTCACTCCGCGCATGCCCGACATCCCCGGTATCGACCACCCCAAGGTGATGTCGTACGCGGAGGCTGTGCTCGGCCACAAGACAATCGGAAAGACCGTTGCTGTCATCGGGGCCGGCGGTATCGGCTTCGACCTCACCGAATTTCTCACCGTCGACGACTCCCCCACGCTGAACGTCAAGGAATGGGCAGAAGAGTGGGGCATCACCGACGACCTGGGCGTGCCGGGGTTTGTCGGCAAACCACGTCCCACCCCTGCTGCCCGCACCGTGTATCTCGTGCAGCGCAAACCGGGACGACAGGGTAAAACGCTGGGCAAGACCTCAGGCTGGGTGCACCGTGCCACTGTCAAGATGAAAGGCGTCGAACAGATCTCCGGCGCCAGTTACGACAAGATCGACGATGAAGGTCTGCACCTGAGTTTCGCTCCCAAAGAGGAAGGCGGCGAGCGCACCACGCGTGTGCTCGACGTCGAGACCGTGGTCGTGTGTGCCGGTCAGGAGTCGGTGCGCGAGCTCGTCGACCCGCTGACCGTCGCGGGTGTGAGCACCCACGTCATCGGCGGCGCCGATGTGGCCGCTGAACTCGACGCGAAACGGGCGATCCGCCAGGGCACCGAGGTCGCCGAAAGTATCGTCTGAAGCCAAACCACGAGGGGTGAAGCCGTGACCGCACCATTTCCCGACAGGCGTTGGGGCTCGAAAAGCTCGCCGCTGAACCGGGTCATGTTCGCAGTGGCGGCCACCTCACCCGGAACGTGGTTGGCACGCAAGATGATTCCGCTGGACCGGCGACTTCTGATCCGTAGCAGAGGACGGTTCACCATCGCCGGTCCGGTCGGGGCCCCCACCATGTTGCTGACGACCATCGGCGCGAAGAGCGGGCAACACCGGGTATCGCCCCTTCTCTACTACCGCGAGGACCCGGACCTCTACGTGGTCGGGTCCAACTTCGGACAGGCCCACCATCCCGCCTGGACCGCGAACCTCCTCGCGAACCCCGCGGCGTCGGTGAACATCGACGGAACCGAGATCGCGGCGACTGCCACGCTTGTCGAGGGCAGCGAGAAGGAACGCCTCTATCGCGAGTTCGAAAAAGTGGCGCGCAATTACGCGATCTATCGCAGCAAGACCTCGCGAGACATCCGCATGTTCCGGCTGTCGGCCACCTGAAGGCATCCTCCCGATACGATCGGCGCCATGCCTATCCCCCATCCGACACCGTCAGCCAGGGCAGTCGTCACCGGCGCATCGTCGGGTATCGGCGCAGCACTCGCGACCGAGCTCGCCCGACGCGGGCACTCCCTGATCTTGGTTGCCCGCCGCGAGGAAATCCTGACCGCCACCGCGACCGAGTTGCGCGCGACGTTCGGTGTCGAGGCGGAGGTGCGTGCGACCGACCTCTCTGATCCGACCGCGACCGACACCCTCTGCAACGAGCTCCGCGACCGTGAGATCTCCATCTTGTGCAACAACGCGGGCATCGCCACCTTCGGACCGTTGTCCGAGCTGGACCAAGAATACGAGCGAGCACAGGTGAGGCTCAATACCGTTGCCGTGCACGACCTCACACTCGCGGCTCTGCCGCAGATGGTGCAACGCAAAGCCGGCGGGATCCTCATGGTCGGTTCGGCGGCGGGCAACATGCCGATCCCGAACAACGCCACCTATGCGGCAACCAAGGCGTTTGTGAACACCCTCTCCGAATCAGTCCGGGGTGAGGTGGCAGACCAAGGTGTGCACGTGACTCTGCTGGCGCCGGGACCTGTGCGTACCCACACTCCGACGCCCGAAGAGGCAAGCATCGTCGATCGTGTGGTCCCCGACTTCATGTGGAACTCGAGCGAGTCAGTGGCGAAACTCAGCCTCGACGCCCTGGAGCGAAACAAGATGCGCGTGGTCCCCGGGGCGCTATCCAAGGCGATGTCGGTTGCCGGTGGCTACACCCCCCGAAAGTTCACGGCACCGATCGTCGGCTCGTTCTACCGCAAGCTCGGCGACTAGGTCCGCCCCGGGCGGGCGCAGGTCAGGGCATGACGCCACGAACCGCTCAACTAGGGTTGTGGGGTGCAAGACAAACTTGTGTGGATCGACTGCGAGATGACCGGGCTGCAATTGCGCAGCGACAAGCTCATCGAGATCGCAGCCCTGATCACCGACAGCGAACTCAACATCATCGGTGACGGCGTCGACGTGGTCATCCACGCCGACGACGACGCCCTGGCGGCCATGCCTGCGGTGGTGAAGAAGATGCATGCAGCATCCGGACTCACCGAAGAAGTGCGTGCGTCCACCGTGACCATCGAGCAGGCGCAGAAGCAGGTCCTCGACTACCTGCGCAAGCACATCGACACCGCCGGCGCAGTACCCCTTGCCGGCAACTCGATCGCCACCGACCGCGGCTTCATCGCCCGGGACATGCCCGAACTCGACGCGTACCTGCACTACCGGATGGTCGACGTCAGTTCCATCAAAGAGCTGTGCCGCCGGTGGTACCCGCGCATCTACTTCGGGCAGCCAGAGAAGGGCCTGGCACACCGTGCGTTGGCCGATATCCGGGAATCGATTCGGGAGCTCAAGTACTACCGGGCAACAGCGTTTGTCGCCCCTCCTGGGCCCGAATCGTCGGCCATCGAGGAAGTGACCAAAACGCTCGGTCCGGCCTGATGGCGACAGGCCGGGTAACCGATTGGAATTCCGGACCGGCGAGCCGCTAGAGTAAGTCCCTGGTTCCGCTAACGCGGAACCGATGGTGGGCGTAGTTCAGTTGGTAGAGCACCAGATTGTGATTCTGGCTGTCGCGGGTTCGAGTCCCGTCGTCCACCCCAACACGAGGGCCGGTGTGAGCGCTGATCGCGCAAGCACCGGCCTTTGTATTTCCAGCAGTTCTCGACCGCTGCCGACGTCGCACCATCGGGCGGCCATATCTTCGCCGCGCTATTGATTCTCGGCTCGCCTCACCACACAGACTGGCCACCAGGACAACTCAGTGGCGTGTGGCTGCCTTGACCCTCGCTGGACGTCACAGCGCGACGAGTACGGGCCCGGAGAAGGTCGAGGAGGCCGCGGGTCGGCCTCTCACGTACGAGTTGCCCTGAGGAGGACAGGGCCGGCGTCTTTTGGTCCGTGGTGCACACGCGACCATCACCAAGTGCGAGCCACCGCTGGGCCTGGGCCTCGCGGCTCCGACGACGCAGTTGGACTACTCCCCGCGCGAAGCGACTTCTAGGCCTGGCTCTGGCTCACAACCCGCAGTAGACCCCCGACGTCCCCATAACGGGGACGCGTTGAGCCTCAGGCGTTGCCCTGCTTCCAGGTCTCCCACGGGATGTTCCAGTCACCGAGGCCGTCGGTACCCGACAGCTCAGGACCCACAGTGTTCTTCACGGTGACGACGTCGCCTCGCAACGAGTTCTGAACCCACCACAGAGCGTTCTCCGGACTGACGTTCAGACATCCGTGACTCGTGTTCTCGCTGCCCTGCGCGTACACCGACCACGGCGCGGAGTGGATGTAGATACCGCTCCACGACATCTGGGTGGCGTAGTCGACATCCAGCCGGTACCCGGCCGGGGAATTGACGGGGACACCGTAGGTGGACGAATCCATCACGATGCGGTCGAGACGATCACCGATGATGTACGTGCCGTTGTCGGTGGGCGTCGAATCCTTGCCCATCGACGTCGGCATCGTCTTGATGACCTTGCCGTTCTCCGTGATGGTGATGGTCTTGGTGTTGTCATCGGCGGTGGCGATGAGCTCGCGACCGATCGTGAAGTTGGTCTTCAGGTTCTCTTGGCCGAAGAGACCGTCACCCAGATCGATGCCGTACGTGTTGACCGCGACATCGACCTTTGTGCCGGGCTTCCAGAATTGCGCCGGGCGCCAACGTAGTTCGGTGTCACTGAGCCAGTAGAAGCCACCCTCGGTAGGTGGGTCGGTACGGACCGTGATCGCGTCCTGCGCAGCCTTGCGGTTGGGGATCGCCTCATCGAATCGGATGGAGACCGGCATCCCTACGCCGACAGTCGAATTGTCCTCTGGCAGCAGATAGGCCTGGGTGAGGTTGTTGGGCGAACTCGTGGTGAACGAGGTGGTTGCCTTCGTGCTTCCACCGATGCCCTTGGCGTCAGCGGTCAGCGTGTAGGTCTTGTTGTAACCGAACGACCCGGGGGCCACGGTCCAGCTCTTCTTGTCAGGCGACAGCGTGCCCGGCACCGGTGCGCCCGCCGAGTTGGTGATCTGGACGTCGGTGAGACGCCCATCGCTCGCGGTGACCTTCACGGGTGCGCCGGGCGAGAACCCCACATCACCGTCGACCACGGGCTTGTCCGCGAAACCGGTGATCTTCACCGCCGGCTGCAGGAGGTCGTCGAACGGTGTGGTGCTGACAACCTGATCGCTGTACTTGGGCGTTGGGGCATCGGAGGCACACGCCGACATCACCGCGGCGAGTGCGATCAGGAAAACCATGAAAACAGTGGACTTTCGAGCCCCTTGTCCTACCGAGGTCTGCGTGAACCCCATCACACTCCAAACATCCCCTCAAGCCCACGAGTGGGCACCAACCAACTGAGGAGAGTCTACGGGCAATGTGTGACGGACAGGAAACGCGACGAGCGGTCAAAACCGACCGTTTTCACCTTTGCGACCACGCGATTTTCGTTTTCCGCGTGAGGCCTGCTAACGTTCCAAGTCGCAACAACGCGCGCCATTAGCTCAATTGGCAGAGCAGCTGACTCTTAATCAGCGGGTTCGGGGTTCGAGTCCCTGATGGCGCACTTCTCGGATTGACTGCACCACTTCAATTCGTGCACAGGCCGCAACGGCCAAAGATCATTTGAACAATCGACAGCAACCTGACCGGTCGCACGTGACCGATCGTCAACTGTCACACCTGGACACGCTCTTCCCATTACTGTCATCCCAATGACGCGAGGGGCTGCTGTCGTAGCGCTCGGCGCCAGAATCGGTAGCCGACTCGAACGTTCGAGCTATGCCGTCAGGTGGCTGGTCTTGGGCATCTCCATCGGCGTGGTCGCCGGACTCGGCGCGGTGGTCTTCTTCGAAATGCTCGAGCTGGCCGGCCGACTCCTCCTGGAAGGCCTAGGCGGCTACGAACCTCCCCAGGCCGGGCGCGACGGCGACACGGGCCACTCAGACGGTTTCAGTCGGCCCTGGGCAATCCCCCTCGTCGTCGCTGGCGGCGCGCTTGCTTCGGCCGTTCTCGTCGCACGGTTCGCACCGGAGGCAGAAGGGCATGGCACCGATGCCGCGATAGAGGCCGTCCATTCCGGTCCGCGCAGCATCCGGATGCGGGCGGTGGGGGTGAAGATGGTCGCGAGCGCGTTGACCATCGGCTCCGGCGGATCTGCGGGCCGGGAAGGACCGGCAGCACAGATCTCCGCAGGATTCGGGTCGCTGTTCACGCGATGGCTGAATCTGACCGACGACGACGGCCGAATCGCGGTAGCGATCGGGATCGGCTCAGGCATCGGGGCAATCTTCGGAGCCCCTCTGGGTGGCGCGGTGCTGTCGGGAGCCATTTTGTACCGCAACGACTTCGAGTTCCGGACGCTCATCCCCGGGTTGATCTCGTCTGTCACCGCCTACAGCGTGTTCGGCTCGGTCGAGGGCTACGAGCCGCTGTTCGGATTCGTGGCCGACGACTACAGATTCGAGACACCCACGCAGCTCATCTGGTTCGCCGTGATCGGACTACTCGCGGGCGGCGTGGGAATTCTGTACAGCCGCTTCTTCTACGGCACAGTCAGCGTGTTCGCCCGCTTGCCCGGCAACCGGATCGTCAAACCCGCCGTCGGCGGTCTCCTGGTGGGCCTGCTCGCCCTGGCGATGCCCGAGATACTGGGCAGCGGGTACGGCTGGGTGCAGGAAGCGATGAGCGCGGAGACACTGGCCTCGATGCCGCTGTGGATCGTGCTGGCACTCCCCTTCGCCAAAATCCTCGCGACCTCGTTGTCGATCGGATCCGGAGGTGCCGGAGGCATCTTCGGCCCGGGCATGGTGATCGGCGCGTTCGTCGGCGCTGCGCTGTGGCGACTGATGGAGCCGTTCGCGCCCGGCGTCCCCGAGGCGCCGGCGGCGTTTGTCATCGTCGCGATGATGGCCTGCTTCGGCGCCATCGCCCGGGTGCCCGTAGCGGTGATGCTGATGGTGGCCGAGATGACCGGCGGCTACACCCTGCTCCCCGGCGGGATGGTCGCCGTGGGTATCGCCTACCTGCTGGTGTTGCGGAGCGGGGACTCGATCTATCGCGCTCAGCGCGAGGACCGGGAAGCGGCTTCGGTCGAGCGGTCGGGGTCCCGGCCGCTCGACTGAAGCTGCTCAGTCAGTCAGATGCTCAGGAGACGATCTTCTTGATGACGATCGCGACCACAACGACTCCGACCGCGATCAACGTTCCCGCAACCGCCGGCTTCTGGAGGGTCACGAGCGCGGTGGCCTTGGCATCTTCGGCCAGCCGCTGGGGATTGGCGCGAGTCGCAAGGGCGTCCAGGGTCTCGGCGAGTTCGTCGCGGGCCCGTTCGATCTCGCGCTCGATGTCGTCGGTATCGCGTCCCACAAGGTCCTCCATCGGTGAAGTCCACTCCCCGCGCTCGTACGAAGGCGCGGAGCGGCCGGTCAGTTCTCGGGCTCTACGGTAGTTCACAGTCCGGGTTGCCAGTGTTCCGCCACACGGATTGCGTCCTCGGCTAGCCTGAACCCGATGACTGAGAACACACGACTCGCAGTGGGCGACAAGGCCCCAGGCTTTTCCCTGCCGGACGCCGACGGGAACACTGTCTCGCTCGACGACTATCGGGGACGTCAGGTGATCGTCTATTTCTACCCCGCTGCCAGCACTCCGGGCTGCACCAAGCAGGCCTGCGACTTCCGTGACAACTTGGGCGAGCTGAACGACGCGGGTGTCGAGGTGATCGGCATTTCTCCGGACAAGCCCGCAAAACTGGCCAAGTTCCGCGATGCGGAGGAGCTGACGTTCCCGCTTCTGTCCGACCCGGATAAGGCAGTCCTCACGGCCTGGGGTGCCTTCGGTGAGAAGAAGATGTACGGCAAAACCGTCACCGGAGTGATCCGATCCACCTTCCTGGTGGATGCCGAGGGCAAAATCGCTGTGGCACAGTACAACGTGCGCGCCACAGGGCACGTGGCGAAACTTCGCCGCGACCTCTCGGTCTAGCCGAAGCGACCTGTGGCCATGGCCCAGCGGCAGTCCGGTACCGGCACCGGGGATTCCGGCGCCCTCAAGACCGGTGTCTCTCGGTTGCTCAGTTCCGAACCACTCGTTCCGCGCAAACGGCCCACGCAGCAACGCAGCCAACTGCGGTTCGATGCGATGCTTGCCGCTGCGCGCGACCTGCTGATCGAGGTGGGCTTCGAGTCGCTGACGTGTGAGCACATCGCGCAGCGCGCCGACGTCCCGATCGGGACGCTTTATCAGTACTTCGCGAACAAGTACGTCGTGGTCTGCGAACTCGATCGAGAAGACGCTGCCGGGGTACAGAGCGAACTGGCCAGATTCGCCGCGGAGGTTCCGTCTCTGGACTGGCCTCGCCTACTGGAGAAGTTCATCGATCACCTGGCGCAGCTGTGGCACGACGATCCGTCCCGCCGCGCGGTGTGGCTCGCTGTGCAGTCGACGCCTGCCACTCGTGCCACTGCCACCGTGCACGAGCGTGCGCTGGCGGAATTGGTCGCGCGGATCATCGCCCCACTGACCCCGGATCGCAGGCGCCGGGCGCTGATGTCCGAACTCCTGGTGCACACGGCGTACTCGCTGCTCAGCTTCTCGGTGCAAGAAGGTCAGAACCACTCCGCGACGGTCACCGAACTCAAGCGCATGCTGGGACGCTACATGCTACTGGAAGATCCCGAGAACAACCGCAACGCACGGTGATTCACAGACGCAGGCACTACTGAGTCTGCGACTGCGGAGCCTCTTCGATCACCGCGACCGCACCCGCCATGTCGCCGTCATGGGTCAGCGAGATGTGCACCACTGTTCCTGCCAGGTGCGTACCGATTTCACCGCCCAGTCGAATGGCCGGCCGACCCCAGGCATCCGTGACGACCTCGATGTCGCCGTGCCGGATCAGCGGGAGCAGGGGCGAGCGCGCGAAGCGACTCACCGACCATGCCTTGATCACCGCTTCCTTCGCCGCCCACCGGGCCGCGAGATGCCTCGCCTCGTCCCCGGTGCCCGAGGCGGCATCACGCCGCTCTCCCACCGTGAACCGATCTGCGAATGTGGTGCCGGGCTGTTTCAACTGCTCGGCGAAGCCGGGGATCGACACGAGGTCGATCCCCACTCCGATGACCGTCATCCGCCGTAGGTTCCGTTCGCCGACAGACGAGCCTCCGCGTCGAGCAGCATTGCCGCTTCCTGATCGCCCTCGTAGGAGCTGTCGTCGAACCGGCGGTTCGGGGGCCGCTGGTAGGCGGGCTTGCCGCCGCACATGGCCTCGAGCAGACGCTGCTGGCCCAGCCGCGCACGTTCGGTTGCCGCAGCGCGGTAACGCTCACGCTCAGCCGGATCAAGCGAGGCCACAAAGGCTTCCGGGTGCACCACGGCGATGAGGCCGGACACGTGCCCGAAGCCCAGGCTCGTCAAGAGGCCGGCCTTGAGGGCGAACCTCTCGCCGAATCGCAACGGTTCGGTCGGCCACACCAGATGCTTGTGCTCGGCCATCACCTCGTCGACGCAGTCGAGGCTGCGGTTGGGAGGGATGACGCCGTCGCGCAACACCTGGCACAGACCGATCAGCTGGAAGGCTGCCGCGCCGCCCTTGGAGTGGCCCGTCAGCGACTTCTGCGACACCACGAACAACGGCGCACCGTCGCTACGACCGATCGCCTCGGCAAGCCTCTCATGGAGGTTCGCCTCGTTGGGGTCGTTGGCCTTGGTGGACGTGTCGTGCTTGGACACCAGAGCCACGTCGTCCGGACTGACACCGAGCTGACGGAGCGACCGGGCGATACCTGAATCCTGGTGTCCGCGAGCGGCTCCGAGTGCACCGATGCCGGGGGCCGGGATGGACGTGTGTACGCCGTCACCGAAGCTCTGCGCCCATCCGACCACACCGAGAACCGGCAGACCCATCTCAGCGGCCACGTCACCGCGGGCCAGCAGAATCGTTCCGCCACCCTGCGACTCGACGAATCCGCCGCGACGACGGTCGTTGGCTCGGGAGAACCTGCGGGCATCGATGCCCTTGGCCTCCATCGTGGCCGTCTCGGCGGTGGCCGACATGTCGCCGAACCCGACGATGCCCTCGATACCGAGGTCGTCGAACCCACCGGCGACCGCGAACAACGCCTTGCCCAACTTGATCTTGTCGACACCTTCTTCGACCGACACCGCCGCGGTGGCGCAGGCGGCCACCGGGTGGATCATCGCGCCATAGCTACCGATGTACGACTGGACCACGTGTGCTGCAACAACGTTCGGCAGTGCCTCCTGCAGGATGTCGTTCGCCTTGGCCTCACCGGTGAAGGTGTCGAGGTACAGCGATCGCATCGACGTCATGCCGCCCATGCCGGTGCCCTGGGTGTTGGCAACCAGGCCTGGATGCACCCACCGCATCAATTCCGACGGTTCGAAACCGGAAGCGAGGAAGGCGTCGACAGTGGCGATCAGGTTCCACAGCGCAACCCGATCGATCGACTCGGCCATGTCGGCCGACACACCCCAGCGGGTGGGATCGAACCCGGTCGGGATCTGGCCACCCACGGTGCGGGTGAGCTTGAATCGACGCGGTACGCGGATCTCGGTGCCCGCCTGACGTGTCACCTGCCATTCGCCACTGTCCGGGTCGACCTTGATCTTGGTCTTGTCCGGCGCAGCCGAGAGGAAGGAGCGTGCCTCCCCCTCCGACGCCACCGAGAAGGTCAGATCGTTGTCGAGGTACACCGAGGTCAGCAACGGTGACGAGTTGTCGATCATGTCGCCGTCGTCGGCGTACCGGCGGATGCCGCAGCGTTCGACCACAGCGTCGTGGTAGCGATCAGCGATCTCCGACTCGGCGACCGGGTCGCCCGACTCGGCGTCGTACCAACCGGGCTTCGGTGTGGCCTCCCACGTGATCAGGCCTGTGCTCCACGCCAATTCGAGAACGCCGGCCGCCGACAGTTCGTCTTCGACCTCCATCTCGAACCGGGTCCGTGCACTGCCGTACGGTCCGAGTTCCCCGGCACCCACGATCACGACCAGGTCCTCCGGGCGCGCGTCGATCTTGCCCCATGCAGGGGTGGTCGACTCGGGCGCTCGGGCCGGGGCAGGCAGTGCGGCCAGTGTCGGCTCGTCGGACTCGTCCTCGTCGCTAACTGCGGCCAGCGCATCAGCCTGGGCCTGTGCCAGCGCCTTCATGTCGAGCGTGGCGTCGGCGAGTCCCCCGGTCAGGTCGAGTTGCAACGGTTCGGTCCTGGCCTGGACCCGACTCTCGGGCGTCACCGCCGTGAGCAGCTCGGTGGCCATCTCGTGGGTCGACCAGGTCTTCACACCTGCGGCCTCGACAGCCTCGACGAGTCCATCGTTGTGGCCCATCAGCCCGGTGCCCGTGACCCATCCGATCAGCGCGTGCGCCAAGGTGACCTTGGAGTTCCACGAATCCTCCGCGGCCCAGCGCTTCACCAGTGCGTCGAGCGCGGCCTTGGACTCGCCATAAGCGCCGTCGCCACCGAACATTCCGCGGTTCGGCGAGCCTGGCAGCACCACATGCAGCCGAGCCGCCAGATGATGGTCAGCCGCGATGTCGCCGAGACCGGCGATCAGCCGCTCCACCGACCAGAGCAACACCTTCATCTCCAGTTCGGCGCGGCCGCCCGCGTCGGTGAGGTCGCCGGCGACCCGCGGTGCGGCGAACGGGAACAGCAGAGTCGGCTTGAGCGCCGGCTTGAGCACTCCGGTCTTGCCGCCGAGGTTCTCGGTCTGCTCGCTACCGATCCACTCGACCAGCTCGTCGACGTCGGTGTACGACGACAGGTTCGCCGGGACAACCCAGAGCGCCGCGTCTCCGCGGGCACTGCGACGGTAGAGCGACTTGAAGAACGCCAGCCGGTTGTCGTCGAGGCGCGAGGTCGTCGCGACCACGGTGGCCCCGCCGGCGAGCAGTTGCTCGACCACTGCGGCAGCGATCGACCCCTTGCTGGCTCCGGTCACCACGGCGATGTCGTCGGCGTAGGTCTCAGGTTGCGGATCTTCGGCCGCGTGGGCGATCTGCGCGTAGACCCGGGCGTGCACCTGGTGTCCGTTCGCGAGCGCCTTGCCCTGCCACCAGGTGGCCTGATGGCAGACGGTCTCGCCCGCGCCGACAAACTTGCCGCTGATGTCGTAGAACTCGTTGTCGATGACGTGCTCGTCCTCGAGCCACAGCCGTGCCAGGTCCTCGCGAGCACTGGCCCATCGGTCGTCGATGAGCACCGCGCGGCGCTCGTCGAATGCCGGGGCCACCACACGCAGCCAATCCGAACCCAGTTCGGCGCTGACACGTTCGAGCACCGCGGTGTTGTCCTCGGCAGGTGCCGCGAGCTCGGGCTCGTCCGCCAGACCGAGCTTCTGCAGGATGGTCTGCGCGGCCGAGGCCAGAGCGCCGGTGCGCCCGGTGAACTGCTCGGTGAGCTCTCCGAGAGCTGCAGCGTCGACCATTCCGCCTCCGCCGCCCCCGCCGACGGCAGGCTTGCTCACCGAGATGCCCTTGTTGGAGCCGACTTTCGCGACCGCAGCATCGATCAGGGCGTCGATGCCGTCGGCGTTCGAAGGCGCCTCCGAGACCAGGTCGCCCAAGTCGCCACCGCGGACGCTGACGCCGTCGCGGCTACCGAGAGCGACCGCAACGCTGGTGTGCAGCGCCCAGCCGGGGCCGAGTTGCCACACCGAGGTGACGCGGTCTTCGATGTACGACGCGCGCTTGCCAACCGGTCCGAACACCTTGCGGATCTGGTCGCCGACGGCGTCGGTGAGCACCGAACCGAGCGGCTTGTAGCCGCGGGCCAGTGCGTTCACCGTCGAAGCGAGCGCGGGCATCTCGGCCTCTGCGGCGCCGTCGATGGCACCGAGGCCCAGTTCGCCGCCGATGTCGAGAAGCAACTGGTTGCGTCGAGATGACACACCGTCACACAGTGCCTCGATGGTGTCCGCAGCGCCGATCTGATCGATGCGGATCTTTGTCCACAGCGCGATGACAGCGTCGACCGCGTCGGACGGGCCGAACGAGATGTCCTCGGGACGGGGACCCGAATCCGCGGGGGCCGCGACGGGAGCCGGTGCCGCGACCGCTGTTTCGGCGGCAGGCGCCGCTGCGGCAGCTGATGCCTCGACGGCAGGTGCTTCGTCTTCCTCCACATCCGGTGCGCTGTCCTTCGCCAGGATGACGTCGGAGTCACGCTCGATGTTGAGCACCTGAACGGCGGACTGAAGGTAGTCGTCCAGCTTGAGGGTGTTGCCGGCGAGGCCACTGAGTGTCGGAGCCGACTTCACGCCGACCTCGACGAACCGCTCCACTCCGGCTCCGCCACGCTCGACCGGGGTGAACAGCAGGTCCTGTGTTTCGATCCAGCGCACAGGGCTGGCGAACTGCCACGCGAGCAGCTCGATCAGCAGCACGCGAGTCAGCTCACCGGGCTTGGCACTCCAGGTGTCCCAGTCGGCCAGCACATCGTCGAGCGGTTCGGACGGCACCAGGTCGGCGATCTCCTGGACGAAGTCGCGGCCCAGGTTGAACATGCGTGGGACCAGGTTCGGTACGTATCGGCCCACGAGGATGTCGGGGTCGATGTGCTCGGGAAGCAGGTCCTGCAGACGATGCCGGAAGTCGGGCACACCCGCACGCAACACGGTGGAGTGGAACGGGACGTCGATCCCGGGAACCAGGATGAACGAGCGCTTGCCGCCCGCCTTGGCACGGAGTTCTTCGATCTCCTCCTCCAGCACCTCGAGTCCTCGGACCGTGCCTGCGATCGCGTATTGCGAGCCGAGCAGGTTGAGGTTCACGACCTCCAGGAACTCACCGGCGCGTTCGCCGACCTGCGAGACCCAGTCCATGACATCGGCGTCGGCCAGTCCGAACTGACTCGGCCGGATCGCGGCCATGCGGTAATCGCTGCGGCCCTTCGCATCTCGCGGGACCAGGTGGTGCATGGCCTCGCCACGCTGGAACACGACCTCGAGGACAGCCTCCAACGGCAGCACCCCGGCGCACGCGGCGAGCGCGTTGTACTCGCCCACCGAATGACCACAGGTGATGGCGTTCTCGACGAAACCGCCCGACTCCTTGAGTTCGGCGATCTGCGCGACGCCCAGAGTGGCCATGGCCACCTGTGTGAACTGCGTCAGGAACAGCACCCCGTCAGGGTGGTGGTAGGTGGTGCCGCCTGCCGAGAGTGTGGTCGGGTTGTCGCGGACCACGGCCAGGATCGAGAAGCCGAGAGCATCCCTGGTGTGCTTGTCCGCCCGGTCCCAGACCTTGCGGGCAGCCTTGGAACGCGACCGTGCGTCGAGTCCCATGCCCTTGCTCTGGATGCCCTGCCCGGGGAACGCGTAGACGGTCTTGGCAGGCGCGAGGAGGCCGGTGGCGTTCATCACGAGCAGGTCGCCGACCTTCGCGCTGACCTCGATGACGTCGCGGCCGGCGTCCATACCGACGCGGTCGACGCGGATGGTGACCTCGTCACCGGGGCGAACCATGCCCAGGAAACGAGCGGTCCAGCCGAGCAGTGCGCGAGGCACCGGGATGGGGTTCTTGGCGTCTGTGGCGGTCACGACGTGCTGTGCAGCCGCGGACAGCCACATGCCGTGAGCGATAGGGCTGCCCAGACCGGCCATCTTCGCTGCCGACATGTCGGTGTGAATAGGGTTGTGATCGCCTGAGACGAGGGCGAATCCGTGCATCCGCGACGGGGTTGCGATGGTGACTTCGCGGATCTTCTTGCGGGTCGCCTCGCCTGACTTGGCGCTCAGTGCACCACCGGCCCGGCTCGGATCGGTCAACTCGCCGTCGCCGGTGCGTCCGCGTACGGCGAACCGTTCGGTCATCTCGGCAATCTGGCGGTCGGCGTCGGAGATGGTGACCACCACGGTGACCACACGGCCCAGGTCGGTGTCGACAACACCCGACAGCGCTGCGGTGACCGTCAAATCTGTTGCCACGCGCGGCAGTTCGCCGACGGTGGACGCAACATGATCGAGGTGGACCAGATCGAGCAGGCCTTCGACCACAGGCTCGCCGGACTGGGTCGTCGCTGATCCGATGACACTGAAGACGGCGGGCCAGCACAATCCGACCAGCGTGTCGGGGTTGGCGAACCCGGTGACGCCTTGCGGGACCGAAGCACTCAGATGCTCGGGAAGGGTGTACGCGGTGACCGCGGCGTGGTCGGCGACCAGGTCCGGGTCCCACGTGACGGTGCGTGTGGCGGCGCCATCGGTCACCGACGCCAGGGATCCACCGGCTGCGACCGCCAGGATCTGGCGCATCGCGCCTGCGGCGCCTTCGATGGTGACCTTGGGTGACCCACCGTCGAGGATCGACTCGTCGACGGTCATCGGGATGGCAACGGTGGCCGTGCCGATCGGCACGGTCAGGACGACTCCGTCGGAGGTGCGCTCGAGGACGGCCCCGGTCGGTTCGTGCTCACCACGCTCGGTGGAGGGGAACTCCCACGCATCCCGGTCACCAAGCAAAGCAACAGGATTTGCGACGAGGCGCCCGGACCACTGCACGCTCAGCGACTCGACGACGGTGCCGAGCACGCCTTCCACGTCGACCAGGCCCGCACGAAGTCGCGCGCTGACCGAGAAGGGCTCTACGCCGATGCCGTGGAGATCGGTGACCACCTGGGCTTCGAAGCGGTCGAGCAACTCGCCGACCGGTTCGTCGACGCGGGTGATGCCTGCGACGGCGACAGGTCCCGGGATGATGCACACCTCGTCTGCGCCGTAGCGCGGATCGTGGGCCTGCCACAGGGAGTCGCTGCGCCACCAGCGACGCACGTCTTTGTCGATGACCGGGACGAAGTTGACCGGCTTGCCGGGCGTACGGCACAGGTCGAGGAAGAAGATCAGGTCGGCCGGGTGCAGAACGTCGGTGTCGGCAGCCGGGTACACCGCGACCAGCGCATCGATGGCTGCACCGGCATTGTCGGTGGCCGACGTGTGACCGAACAGCGTCGGGATCTGACCGCGGTCGGCATCGTTGAGACGAGCTTCTGCGCGCTGCAGCATCTCGATGAAGCGCTGACGCCATGTGACGTCGGCCCATGTCGCTGCCCCGGTGGCCTCACCCACGGCGAGCTCGACATAACGCTCGAGCCACTGGCGGTAGGTCATCTGCGCCACATCGCCGAAGTACGGCTTCGCCGTTCCGGTGAGCGCCTCGATGATCTCGTCGCGACGAGCCTGCACGGCCTCTTCGTCACCGGCCACCTCGTCGAGCAGTCGGCCACATCGCGACGCCGCGTTGTCGACCTCGTGGATGTCGGCGCCGAGCTGGCTTCGGCCCGAGGCCATTCCGGCTGTTGCGTAGCCTGCGCCGATCCACTCGTCGCAGCCCGGGGTGTTGACCAGGAGTTCTTTGACCGCCGGCGACGTGGTCGCCTCCTTGGTGGCCATGGCGGCGGTGCCGATCAGGATGCCGTCGAGCGGCATGAGCGGGTAGTCGTGGGCCGCTGACCAGACTCCGGTGAGGTATTCGCTGGCCCGCTCGGCTGTCCCGATTCCGCCGCCGACGCAGATGACCACGTTGGGGCGGGCGCGCAGCTCGGCGTAGGTGGCCAGGAGGAGGTCGTCGAGATCCTCCCAGGAGTGATGGCCTCCTGCGCGGCCCCCCTCGATCTGGACGATCACCGGGTAGTGCGGTACCTCGGCAGCAATGCGGATCACCGAACGGATCTGTCCGATGGTGCCGGGCTTGAACGAGATGAACGGGATCTGCGCGTCGGCGAGTTCGGACACCAGCGCCACGGCCTCGTCGAGCTCCGGGATGCCAGCCGAGACGATGACACCGTCGATCGGCGCGCCGTTTGCACGTGCCTTCTGCACGAGGCGTTTGCCGCCGATCTGCAGCTTCCACAGGTAGGGGTCGAGGAAGAGGGTGTTGAACTGCGCCTGACGGCCCGGCTCGAGGAGTTCGGTCAGCTTGGCGACGTTGTCGGCGAAGATGCCCTCGGTCACCTGCCCGCCACCGGCCAGCTCGGCCCAGTGTCCGGCATTGGCGGCCGCGGCCACGATCGCGGGGTCGACCGTTGTCGGCGTCATTCCGGCGAGGAGCATCGGCGATCGCCCGGTGAGACGGGTGAACGCGGTCTCCACCACGTGGCGACCGTTGGGAAGCTGAACGATCTTGGGGCTGTAAGTACTCCACGGGCGCTGGACATCGGGGATGCCTCCGGGCGCGAACAGGTTGCGCTGCCCACCGCGTTGGCTCACCGAGATCAGGCCGACGCCCTGCCCGCGGACCACGGGAACGCTCAGCCGGGTGGCGACGTCGCCGGGGCCCAGGTCGAGGATCCACTTGGCGCCGGCACTGACGACGTCGTCGAGGGCGTCGACCCAGTCGACCTTGTCGACCAGTACTGCCGCGGCGAGTCGTCGTGCGGCCACGGGGTCGATGCCGCACACGGCAGCCCAGTCGGCGACGAGATCACAGGCGGCCTCGAGCGCCGGATGGTGGAAGGCGATCGACACCGACAGCGGATCGAAGACCGGCGCGAAGGCGGTGCCGCCGGTCGTCTTCTTCTTGCGTTCGGCGGCTTCTGCGGCGGCGAGCGTCTCGCACTGGCTGACGAATGCCGACAGGTGGCGCGGAGCTCCTGAGAGGACCACGGAGCGTCGTCCGTTGACGATCGAGAGCACAGGCGCCGATTCACGGTCCGATTCGCGCAGCGTCAACGCGTAGTCGTCGACGAGTGTCTGGATGCGGGCCGGATCGACCTGCGCGACCGACAGCATCGGGCTCCCGGCAGCGTCGGAGGTGAGGCCTCGTCGACGGGCGATGAAAGCACCCGCCGCGCCGATGAGATGCGCTACGGCCAGTAGTGCGCCGTCGCCCAGACCGCCGTCCTCGGCTGCGGCCTTGATCGCCTCGGTGCCCAGCACGCCTTGCGAGTGTCCGATCGCCGCAACAGGGGCCAGCTCGCCGAGATCGAGTCCCTGCTTGCGAGTGGCACTGATGGCCGCCAGCTGAGCAAGCAGGATGCCCGGCACCGACACCGGCGCCGCGGCGAGAGCATGGTCGGCAGGTACCGATTCTTCGGCGTTGTGTGCGTGCACCCAACTGAGTGGATGGAAGCCGTCGGGCCGGACCGCGGCGAGGCGGTCGGCGACCGGCTCGATGAGCCGCTCGGCGGCATCGACGATGTTCGCGATGCTGCGGTCGAGGTCTGCGTCGATGACCAGTTCGGCAAGAATCGGCAGCCAGGGTCCACCTTGTCCCCCGAAGCTGACCGCGTACGGCTCACCTTCTCGCAGTCGGTCGATCAGGATTCCGTCGGGGCGTGCGGCCCACGCTGAGTTTTCTTCGGATCCGGTGCGGAACTGGTGAATCGTCACGAGGCTCCCTCATGTAGCTGTGGTGTTCGTCGGTCGGCGGGCGTGACACCGCGGTAGGTCTTCGTCGGCCACTCGATGTCTGTGGCGGCGCGTGGACGTCTGGAGTCCACCCGTTGGCGGTCGCGGTGATCCGATTCTCGAATCACGCTGCGACGCACTCCTTTTCATCCCTGGACGCACGGCGTCGATGCCGCGGTCTCCTGATGCGCACGATGACCATGTTTGCACACGAAAATGAGGTTTTCCTCATGTTTCAATGTGACCCGTGGGTATACCGGCGAGTAACCCCCGAGGCCGCCACATCGCCGCTTCCGCCCTTTGTGCCGACCTGCCGCCAAACACCTGCTCAGACGCCCCGAACGAGCGCTCACCCGGGCGCTGAGCAGCCAATTCAAGTCGTTATTGAATTGTTACAATCGAATTGGCCGACTCTTGCGCGCCCACTAGGCTTGGCGCATGAACGAGTGCATCTTCTGCGCCATCGTCGCCAGGACGTCCCCGGCCCACGTCGTCTACGAGGACTCCGAGATCTTGGGGTTCCTCGACATCCGCCCGGTCCGGCCCGGCCACACTCTGCTGGTGCCCAAGCGCCACGCCGCCGACCTCTCGGAACTCGAACCCGAACAGGGCGCCAGACTGTTCCGGGCCGGCCAGCTCGTGGCAGCCGCTCAGCGAGCATCCGCGATTGCCGCCGACGGCGTGAACTTGCTGGTCAACGATGGTCGCGCCGCATTCCAGACCGTGTTCCATTCACATCTGCATGTGGTCCCGAGGCATTACGGCGACAAGTTGACCCTGGCAAAAGGCCTCCTGACCAGGCGGGACAACGATCTTCCCGGGACTGCGGCCATCTTGCGCGCACAGCTGAAAGACCGCGCCGCCGATGAGTGACCTCCACCTGGACAGCGATCTGGTGGCGTTGGTGCGAGGCGCCGAATGGGTGACCGTGTGCTCCGGCGCGGGGATGTCCGCAGAGAGTGATGTGCCGACGTTCCGCGACGTCGAAACGGGCCTGTGGGAGCGTTTCGACCCGACTACGCTGGCAACCCCGGAAGCGTGGTCGGACGACCCAGCTCTCGTGTGGGCTTGGTACCAATGGCGTGCTCATCTCGTGCGGCGTGCGTTTCCCAACCCCGGGCATCATGCGGTGGCCGAGTGGGCACGGCGCAGAACGGTGATGGTGGTCACCCAGAACGTCGACGACCTACACGAACGGGCCGGCAGCGAAGTGACCGCCCATCTGCATGGCAGCCTCTTCGAACCCCGGTGCTCGCATTGTGGACTGCCCTACGCCGGTACCGACGCCGATCCTGACACCGCCACCGAGTCCCTTCGGGTGGAGCCGCCCATCTGCCCCAATTGCCTCTCCCCTGTCCGACCCGGAGTGGTCTGGTTCGGCGAGTCGCTGCCCCAGGACGCGTGGGAGCGTGCCGCAGACGCGAGTGCCGGTTGCGATCTCCTCATCGTGGTGGGCACGTCGAACATGGTGTATCCGGCAGCATCACTCCCCGAACGCGCACTGGCCGCGGGAATACCGGTGATCGAGATCAACCCTGAGCCAACGCCGTTGAGCCGCAACGTCACCCATTTCCTTCAGACCACCGCGGCGGTCGGGCTGCCCGCGCTACTGAACGTGATCGCAGACGACGCCTAGTCCGCGCCGGACAAGGTCACCGGCGTCCAGGGCTCAGCAGACTCCTGGCCCGCCAAGTCCGGACCGACCGAGTTCGGCTGCACCCCTCGCCGTTCGAGTTCGTCCCACAGACCGTCGAGGGCATGTATCGGGTCGAGCAGGTACTCCGACTCGCGAACCCTCCAGAAACGCCATCCGCACCGGCGGAGCTCCCGTTCACGTTCCATGTCTGCGCGGGCCTGCTCCGGGGTGCTGGTGAACTCGTCGCCGTCGCACTCCACGGCCAGCCGTGCTTCGCTACCGGTGACCACCAGATCGATCGTCCGGTTGTTCACCACCACCTTGGGGTTCACGTAGTACCCGCGATCCACCAGTTCGACAAAGATCTGCTGCTCGAACAGCGAATCGAACGGTTCGGTACGAGAGGTGGTGCTGACGTTGGCCGGGACCGGATCCACCAGCGCGCCTTCGGTTTTCTGCATGTAGGTCAGCAGCGAGTACCGGAGATCGTTGGTCTTGAGGTCATCGGGTTGCACAGAATGCACAAGCCAGAGTTGCTCCATGGCCCGTGACGCCGCGACGTTGATGCGTCGCTGGGATTCGCTGCGCGTCAACGCGTTCACGTTGGTGTCGGGACAGACCACCATCGACAAGAAGATGACGTGCCGTTCGTCTCCCTGGAAGTCCGGGGGTGTTCCGACGCGCAGATTGCGGTCACGCCAGACCTGCGGATCCAGCGCCTCACGGAGGGCCTGCGAGATCAGCTCCACCTGACGTTGGCCCTGCAGCACCACCACCCCGAATGACATCCCGTCGTACCGCGGGTCCTCGATGCATCCGGCCAGCAGTCCCACCAATGCACCGGCCTCGTCGGCATTGACCAGCGACGAGTTCGATCCTGCACTGCGTGCGCCTTCGACGAAGTGGGTACGCAACGGCGCCAGACGGTCCGCACCGAATTGACGTACCGGGATCAGTGGCGAATCGGGGTAGAACTGCCGGCTGGAGAACTCGATGATCTCGGGCATCGACCGGAAGTGCTCGCGAAGCCGGACCACATGTCCGAATCGCGTCCGGAGCATCGAGAACAGACTCGACCGCGGCGTGAGACTGTCCCGCATGTACTGCGGGATGTCCGGCAGGTAGGTGTCGAGTTTGGTGAACACCTCGTCCATCCCGGAACCACCGAAACCTCCGGGTGCACATTGGCGATCGTCGCCCACCACGATCACCCGCGGCGCCAGCCACAGCAGGAACAGACTCGAAATGTCCGCCTGGCTCGCTTCGTCCACGATGACCACGTCGAACGAATTCTGCGCCGGCGCAACGGAACTGAGGACCTGAGAAATCGGCATGATCCACGCCGGGACTGCGGTCTGTGCCTGCGCCATGGCAGATCGGGCCGCGAGCCTGAACCGCTCGGCGTGCTTGCCCGAACCCTTGCCGATGTTCGTGATGTGATCGCGGTAGGACTGCAGTGCCTGCACCTGACTCACCGTCATGTGCTCGAGACATTCACGCCAGGCACAGGCGGCGGCGAGCCGGGCGGTGAAGTGGGTGATGTCTGCCTCGACCTCGTCGAGGTCTGCTTCGAGCCGCGTCTCCCGTTGGGGGTCGCTGCGGTCCTGCGCCCACTGATAGGCCCGGCGCCACGACCACGCGGCGTCCAGCTCGGCCAGTCGCTCGTCCCAGACCGGGTCGTCTGCTGTTTCCTCGAGAAGCTTCACCAGAGCGGGCGCCTTCTGCTTGAGCCGTAGCTCCAGCAGATCCAGCGCGCCCTGGCTTTCCCGCTCGGCACTCGCGGTGTGCCAGGCGCGACGGGTTTCCAGGATGGCGTCGGGGTCGGCGGCACGCACCGCAGCCAGAAGCGCATCGCCTTCAGGCGAGGGGCCCTTCTCGATCTCGGTGGAGAGCGCGCGGGCGATGTCGTCGAGTTCGCGACGGGCCAACGTGCCGTCGTTGGCGGCGGCGATGGCACCGGCCTGCCGGGCGACCTCTTCGACCTCGTCGATGCTCTTCGGTCGCGGACCCCCGGGACTGATCGCGTTGAGTTCCCGAACCAATTGGTCGCGACCGGTGAGCAATTCGGACACCCAGGCGAGCTGACCGTCGAGCTGTACCAGTCGGCCGAGCTGTACCGACCGGGTACCGGTGGTGTCCATGGGTACGTTCACCTCGGCCAGGATCGCCTGTACGCGTGCGACGGCGTCCAGTACACCGAGGTGGTCGGCGACCAGGCGCATCGACGCGGCGTCGGTAGGAGGCCGGCCGTCCACCAGATACTGTCCCGGCAGCTCTTCGACCGCTTTCTGCTCGGGCGCCTTCCGGAAGCGACCGCGCCACTGACCGCCCGCATCGAGGTAGTCGGCAGCTTTCTCGAACACCGACGAGTCACCGGTGTTCGCGCCGGTCGCTTCGACCGTGTGGGTGCCGATCCTCTTGTCGCGTTCGGTCGCGTCGTCGATCACCTCGGACAGCGCCGTCACCCTGTTCCACAGGTACGACGCCTCGCCAGAGAGCAGCCGTTGCGCCATCTGCTGCAGATGCGGCGGGAAGGTGCGCACCTCACGGACGGCAGCACCGAGCCGGTCGCATCGAGTCTTCACCCGGAGCAGGCGGGCGCTGTCGACGTCGGCGAGAATCGCCAGAAGCGAACCGCTGCCGACCATTTCCTCCGACGGACGGTCACGGACGCGCGTGCAGATCCGTTCGAGCTCGACGGTGTCGGGCAGCACGTCATCTAGGTCGGGCAGATGCTGAGCCAGTCGGTCAGACCAGTTCTTGCCACGCTTGCGGAGGAGGTCCAGGAGCCGTTCGAACTCGTTCGGTTCCAGCGGCGAGATGGCGCTGTGCAATGGCCCGGGAAGCCAATCGTATTCCGCGGCAACGTCATTGCACTGACGGACGATCTCGGCCGCCGTCCCGCTGTACCCAGCGGCAACCCACTCGTGCTTCTCTGTCTCCGACTCGCGCAGTTGCCAGATCTCGCGAAGGATCTGCTCCCGCTTGGCCCGCGCCTGATCCCGTTTGGACCGCACGTTCTTGATCTCGCTCGTGGCGACCCGGGACTGGAAACTGCCCTTGCGGTTCGCGATCGCTTCCACGCTGTCGATGAGCGACTGCGAACCGTCCTTGGTCACGTCGGTGATCGATACCGCGAGTTCCTGCAATTCGGCGGGCAATTTGTCCCGCAAGACATGCAGCGCCTGAGCCTTCTCCGAGACCACCAACACGCGCTGACCTTTGGCCAGCAGTGCAGACATCAGGTTGGCGATCGTGTGAGTCTTGCCGGTGCCGGGTGGGCCCTCGACCACAACACCACTGTCGAGTCCCAGCTGAGCCAGGATGTCTCGTTGCTCGACATTCGACGGCAACGGGTACAGAGCGTCCTCGACCAGTTCCTCCGCCGACATCGCGCCGCTCTCGTGCAATCGCAGCACACGCTCGGAGGCTTCGACAGGCTCGACCAGTTGCGCCAGGCCGATCGGGATGTCGTTCTTTTCGTCGCGAACGGCGGCCATCATGGCCTCGTAGTAGTCGAGAAGCGGTGCTGACCCACGACGGCGCAGCACCAGGGCGGGCGCGAGGTCGACCGAGACCGACGCCGGGTCGCCGACCACCGCGCGACGCCATTTGCTGAAGAACTTTTCGATGGAATCGGCGACCGGGGACCGCGTGGTCGCGAGTTGCTCGGCCAGGTCGGCCGAACCAGCCAGGTCAAAACCGTCGACACCGGTGAGAAGGTGTCCTGCGTGCAACTCGGGTTGCGATTCGCCCGCGAGTGTCACCCGGATGATGCCCGCGGCGTGATCGTGTTCGGCGACGACCGCCTGAGTGACAAGGTGCTCGCGGATCGATACCGGTGATTGCACGGTGAGCAGTCCGGACGCGATGACCAGTTCGAGCGACTCGGGGCGTTCAGCGAGTTCGTCGATGGCCTGGGCCAGCGCGTCGTATCCGCTGCTCTGCAAGGTGTTGTCGCGAGCGATCTCCACGATCACCTGGCCGACTGCGGCGTCACGGATGATCGGGATGTTGTGATCGTCTCCGAGCCAGACCGTCGCAGCGTGGTCCGACACATCACGGATGACCGTGGATTTGGCGCGAATCAGCTCGTGCAGGAACTGCAGCAGGCGCAGCACTCGCGCACGCCGCTCGTCGCCGGGCACCGATTCGGTCATCACGTCCTCGAGTTCAGCCTCAGGTTGACACTCTTGTTCACGTGAACGCTACCCGTTGCGGTCACGAGCTTCACAATTTGAGCATCGTTTGCCCCAGACAGATCTCGGTGGCATGTAAAGCGAACGGTCAGCGCGGGAGGGCTGACTGCAGCGCCCTGAATCCACCGTCGACATAGTGGACGTTGGTGTACCCCATCGCGGCGATCTGCTGGGCGATGCGGGCAGCTTGGGAATTGACCGAGACCACATCGATTTCGGTGTCCAGCCCGCGGATGGCAGGTATTCGCTTGTCGGAGTCGGGACTGAATGCGGTGGTGAGCTCGTTCGGCTCCACCACCACAGCTCCGGGCAGACTGCCCTGGTGCCGGACCACCTGAGGCCGCATGTCGACTACAACTGCTTCGCCGCGATCACGATGCTCGGCCGCGTCTTGTGCCGAGATCGGATCAGCCATCGCTACTGGACTCATCACCGTTTCCTAATGCTTTCTGCTTCTCGTCCCTCTGATACGTCGCCGCCCGCAACGCAGGCGTTACGAGAGGGTGGCCGGGAATTGAACATGATTCCCGCAGAGGTCATGCCGATGCCGGATATTACTGGCCGTCGACGTGATGTTCCAGTCGAGATTTGCGCAGCTCACAGGTCATGGTGTAGGCGAGTGAGACAAGCAGGTCAGGCGTGTGATCAGCGATTGTCAGGGCCGAGCGCGGCCGGCGACCTTCTGCGATCCGCGACGGTCACGGCTGAACGACTTTCCACTACCGCCGCGCGCGGAGGACGAGGAAGAACGTTGCTGACGCGGTGCGCCGTCGTCCTTCTTGATGCCGATGGGCACCCCGCTGATCCGCGTGCCGCGAAGCCGTGTCAGCGTCTCGCGATCCAGGTTGCGGGGCAGTTCGACGAGTGAGTGGTCGTTGCGGATGCTGATGTGACCGAAGTCGCCGCGGGACAAGCCACCCTCGTTGGCGATGGCACCCACAATCGCTCCCGGGGTCACGTTGTTCTGCCGGCCGACTGCGAGACGGTACGTCGCGAACTCCACGTCACCGCCGCGACCGGAGCGCTCCGAACGCTCCTTGCGGTCGCGTTCCTTGCGCTCGCCTGCGGGCGGATCCGGCGACATCAGGAACCCGCCGTCCCGCGTCTCGAGAGCCAGCGCGGCGGCGATGTCAGCCATCGTCACGTCGTTCTCGCGGGCGTAGTCCTCGATCAGCTTGCGGAAGAGGTCGAGGTTGTCCGAACTCAGATTCTGGGTGATCGATTCGGCGAACTTGGTGACCCGCTGCGCGTTGACATCGTCCACGCTGGGCAACCCGATCTCGTCGAGTGGCTGACGGGTGGCCTTCTCGATGGCCCGGAGCAGATGCCGCTCACGGGGTGAGACGAACAACAGTGCAGTGCCCGATCGACCCGCCCGGCCGGTGCGCCCGATCCGGTGCACGTACGCCTCGGTGTCGTGCGGGATGTCGTAATTCAAGACGTGCGAGATCCGGTCGACGTCGAGACCGCGCGCAGCCACGTCGGTGGCCACGAGGATGTCGACCTGCCCGTTCTTCAGCTGCGCGATGGTGCGCTCACGCTGCGCCTGGGCGATGTCGCCGTTGATGGCAGCTGCGGAGAACCCACGCGACCGCAGCCGCTCGGCCAGGTCTTCGGTGGCTTGCTTGGTGCGTACGAACACGATCATCGCGTCGAACTGCTCGACCTCGAGGACACGGGTCAGCGCGTCCAATTTGCGCTGGTGAGAGACCTGGAGATACCGCTGCGTGATGTTCGACGCGGTACCGGTCTTGGCCTTCATCGTGACCTCGACCGGATTCTTGAGGTACTTCTGCGACAGCCGGCCGATCGTCTTGGGCATGGTGGCCGAGAACAACGCCACCTGCTTGGACTCCGGCGTATCGCGCAGGATGCGCTCGACGTCTTCGGCGAAACCCATGTTCAGCATCTCGTCGGCCTCATCGAGGACGAGGTAGTCCAACTCGGAGATGTCGAGGGTGCCCTTGTCGAGGTGGTCGATGACACGGCCAGGCGTTCCGACGATGATCTGTGCGCCACGGCGAAGTCCCGACAGCTGCACGGTGTAGCTCTGACCGCCATAGATCGGCAGCACCTTCACACCGGGCAGATGTGCCGAGTAGCGGCCGAACGCCTCGGCCACCTGCAGCGCGAGTTCACGCGTCGGAGCCAGGATGAGCGCCTTCGGTTTGCGCGCCGACGAGTCGATTCCCGAAAGAATCGGGACGGCGAATGCGGCGGTCTTGCCGGTGCCGGTCTGCGCCAGACCGACCACGTCGCGACCTTCGAGCAGAGGCGGAATGGTTGCCGCCTGGATCGGAGAGGGGGTCTCGTAGCCCACGTCCGTGAGTGCCTGCAACACTCGGGGATCCATCCCGAGGTCGGCGAACGTAACGGTGTCTTCGCTTAAAAGGGCCGCGTCACGCACGGGGGGCCCATCAATACTGTCTGTCATTACTACCTACTGTAGCCGTGAACAGCTCAAATCCGTTATTCGCAGGACAAAACCCCGCCGCAGGGGAATCGCTGTCAGGGTGCCCTACTGACGAGTAGGTTCGAAAGGTAACCTAACCCACAGTTGACGGGTTCCGAGTGCCTCGGTTACCCGCCTCTCCGACACTCCCCTGCCGCAGGAGGCCCTTGTGCAAGAAGTTTCAGTGCCGTCCGACTTCGTCGTTCCGGAAAAGGCGTCCATCGTTGACTCGATGTTGCGGCACCGCGACGAGTCACCGACCAAGGGGCTGTTCAAGCGTCGCGGTGACGACGGCTCCTGGACTCCGATCACCACAAAGGAGTTCGCCGACCTCGTGGACAAGGTCGCCAAGGGTCTGATCGCGTCCGGCATCAAACACGGCGACCGGGTCTCGATCTGCTCGGCCACCCGCTACGAGTGGACTGTCCTCGACTACGCCGTGTGGCGCGCCGCGGGAACCACGGTCGCCATCTACGAGACCTCCGCCCCCTCGCAGGTGCAGTACATCGTGGAGAACTCCGAGACCTCCTTGCTGTTGGTCGAGACACCCGCCCAGAAGCAGCAACACAGCTCCGTACTCGCCGACAGTGCCGACCTCAAAGAGATCCTGGTGATCGACGAAGGCGCCATCGACGAGCTCGTTCGCCGTGGCGAATCCGTTGACGATTCCGAACTCGATCAGCGTCTCGCCAACACCCTGTCGAGCGACATCGCCACTCTGGTCTACACATCCGGAACCACGGGCAAGCCCAAGGGCGTCGCACTGACCCACGCGAACTTCCTGCACGAATGCCACGGCGTGCGTGTCACGCTCGGCGACCTGATGTCCGAAGGCAGTTCGACCCTGCTGTTCCTGCCGCTCGCGCACGTGTTCGCCCGGATCATCTCGGTCGCCTCGATCGTGCACCTCGTTCAGCTCGGCCACACCACGGTGGGGCCGACGCTCCTCGATGATCTCGCGGCCTTCAAGCCCAGCTACCTCCTGTCGGTCCCCCGCGTATTCGAAAAGGTGTACAACAGCGCCAAGCAGAAGGCCGAGGACGGCGGCAAGGGCAAGATCTTCGGGGCTGCCACCGACACCGCCATCGAATACTCGAAGGCACTGGAGAACGGCGGAGCCGGGCTGGTCCTCAAGGCCAAGCACAAGGTCTTCGATGTGCTCGTCTATTCCAAGCTCCGCGCGGCGCTCGGTGGCGAGTGCACAAGCGCGGTGTCCGGCGGCGCCGCACTCGGCGCCCGACTCGGCCACTTCTTCCGTGGCATCGGGATCCCCATCTACGAGGGCTACGGCCTGAGTGAGACCACCGCCGCCGTCACGGTCAATGCCGAAGGCGCACAACGCATCGGAACAGTCGGCCGTCCGGTGTACGGACAATCGGTCGCCATTGCCGACGACGGCGAGGTTCTGCTCAAGGGCCCAGTGGTCTTCGGTGGGTACTGGAAGAACGAGCAGGCCACGGCCGAGGCCATCAAGGATGGCTGGTTCCACACCGGTGACATCGGGACGCTTGATGACGGCTACCTGTCGATCACCGGCCGCAAGAAGGAACTCATCGTCACAGCCGGCGGCAAGAACGTCTCCCCCGCGCAGATGGAAGATGCGATCCGCGCGCATCCGCTGGTCAGTCAGGCCCTGGTCGTCGGTGACAACAAGCCTTTCATCGCCGCTCTGGTCACCCTTGACCCCGAAGCATTGCCCGGTTGGCTCGAGCGCAACAACCTCCCCGCCGACACCGCGGTCGCGGATCTCGTCGACAACAAGACGTTGATCGCCGACATCGATGTGGCCATCAAGACCGCAAACGATCAGGTGTCAAAGGCCGAGGCCATCAAGAAGTTCCGGATCATCGAGAACGACTTCACCATCGAGACGGGCGAGTTGACGCCCACCCTCAAGCTCAAGCGCAACGTCATCCATGACTCCCACGCCGACGAGATCGAGGGCCTCTACACCAAGTAGCGGCAGCAACAACCACGCGAGCGGTTGGCACCCACAGGTGCCAACCGCTCGTTTGTTTTTGGAAGTTGTGCGGGCTGCCCGAGCAGCCGGGGGTTACGTGTCGACGGCTACTTCAGGATGAGCACCAGTACGACGACCGCCAAGATCGCGGCGAGGATGAGCCACTCCCACTTGTCGCCGCCGTTCTCGTCTCCACTGTTCTTCCGTTCGGGCTCAGGTCTGTTGAGTGCACGGAATCCACTCGTCCATGGCGGCGGGGGCGGAAACGGACTCACAACAAACACCTTTCGAAGACTGCACTTTTCGGTCTGTGGGGCAAACGATCCGTGCCGGCGGTTTCGTTCCCGGTGGCGATCGACGTCACACCACAGTCTTGGCCGACGCCTGGTGCTCAATCCGCGGCAGTCACGACATGTGCGAAAGATGTTGTCGCTGTGGGACACATCAGTGGAGCTGCCCGGGTGGGTCGAGTTGCATCGTGTCGTTGTCTGCGAGAGACAACGCGGACCCGACCGCCGACGCCACGGCAGTCAGGCCGTCGCGCGAAGTCGCCCAACTCGCCTCGTAGGGTTGGCGGCTCAGCAGTGCGACCACGAATCTGTGATCGGGTCCGACGAACCCGGCGCTGTGGAGGTAGGCCGTCTGCTCGAAGCAACACATCCACCCCTGCTTGACCACAGGCGCATTCACCGCGCCGAGAGCGAGCAGACCGAAGTCTTGAGAGAAGCCGTCGGCCGCCACCCCCGGCGCCGATGCCAGCGCGCCCAGGATCAACTGACGGTCCGGCTCCGGCAATTTCGATACATGCACGTAGATCCGAACGACATCGGCAGCCGACGTGACCATCTCGCCCCAGTACGAAGCATCCTGCGGTGGTTGGGTTTCGGTGAGTCCGAGCCGTTCACTCACCCGCGACACCGCGCCTTGCCCGTCGAACCGTGTCCACAGTTCGTTCATCGCGACGTCATCGCTGAGACCGAGTGCACGCTCGATCAGAGCGACATCCGAGTCGGCCACGGGCAATTGTTCAGCACGGCGACGTTCGACGATGTCGACCACCACAACCAACTTCGTGAGCGACGCCGCATACATCGGCGCGGCACTGGCCGAACCCGACGACTCCCCGGTGCCGGTGTCCAGTACCGCCATTCCCAATTCGAGCCCCGGCCGGGCCATCGCAACGGTTTCGGCAGCCGCCACTGCCCTGCCGACGAAGCCGCCGACCACACCGCGGCGGTCAGCAGATCCAACCGGCGTATGGCCGTCCACGTCCCGTGCGCTGCCCACACCACACACAAACGCACCGACAGATGCCGTCAGAACAATTTGAACAGCGATCATCGCGACCGCGACGACTATGCGAACGGGCCGCGTGGAGGTCAGGGACGACGGACGCGCAGACATACTGGACTCCAGAGTCCTCGGGTTCAGCCAAGGCCGCCACCCGCGACGACTGGGCTCATGTATCACGTTCGCCGGCAACCCCTTCCGCCGGTCGAAGCGCCCATCCAGGAACCCAATGGGTCACCTTCTCCTCTCTCCCCTTGGCCGGGATGGTGTAGGTGACCTTGCCGAACCATTCGCCCCATTCGGTCATGCCCCACTCGGTGAGCACTCCCATCGTCTTCTTCCGGAATTGGAGTCCATCAGGGTGATAGGACCCCGAGTGGTGGGGTTGGTAGGCGTACAGCGTGATCAGGTCAACCGTCACCGCCATATGCCCGACCCTCACAAAGGCCGGACGGCGCGGTTGCCCGCTGTCTCCTCCGATTCCGGCCGTCTTCATGGTTCGACCATACGTTCGAATCGGTGCTAGTCTCAAGCCCGGCGGGGCGGTCACCTGTGGACGTGGATTTCGGACATGGAGGAGCCGCCCTGTCTATCGGCAACGGAGACGCCGCGGGCGAACTCGCCGCGGATCTGCGTTCAGTCACGCGGCTGTCGCCGACGTTGGCGTACGAAACTCCGGACAGCCCCGGCCCTTCCCTCACACAGCGCCGAGATCCGACCCATCGGAAAGGACGGCACCGGAACGGTGCGCTCGCGGTGACTCTTCGTCGTGCCCTCGATGATCATGCCGTCAACCTCGACCGCGTTGTCCCGGACGACGAGGCGCTTGCGGAGTGTGTTGACACCGCGGACGCGCAAGCCTGTTGCCTCACCCCGCCGGATGCCGGTGTAGCCCAGCGCCAGCACCGGCGGGTAGACGTTTAACACCGAGAAGTCCGAAATCAACTATCTGCGACCAGATTGCTGTTAGCTAGAGGCAGGGGCGCGGAAGGGCATCAGATGAGCGACCATGGCTACGTACAGAGCAACCAACGCTGCCCCGACTGTGGGGCGGTGATGCTGGCCGACGTCGCCTACCGCGACGGTTCGCCTGGTAGCGCCTCTGCAGACCGGACGGTGTGTGGCCTCGATTGCCAGGGCAGCCGATGTGGCCACCAGTTCACCAAGCGAGAATGGGCTGTACGCACCCGCCCATAACGCTGACTCCTGCGCCAGGCCTGGCGACTGGCGCTGCCTAGCTCAGTTGGTCTTTTTGAAGTCCGGAACCATCACGACGCCATCCCAATCCCCTGGCTTGCGCGTGGGTTTCACGACCTGTATGTGGGTGTCGCCGTGGTGTACGGCACTGTAGAGATCGCTGCTCACGGCGACGTACCGGATCTGAGCCTCAAGCCACGCACACACACGACGCATGTCTGATGGTTCAAAGCGATCACTGGTCAATCGTCACTAGCTCGTCCTGGTTCGAGGAGGCAAAGTTCGTCCAAGTCGCAAGTCAGAACTATAACCGCGCACACCTCGACGGCAGCGACCCAGAACGCGACGAGAATGATGAGCTCAATGAAGACCGAAAGTCGGTCGCGTGCCCACATCCTGCCCACTAACGGCGCGGAAAGCGGCTCGAACACAGTCACAGCGACTCGCGCACGAAGACCGATCAACTGCAGGTGAGACACCGGAAACGGGCACTATCTGGATGTTCGAATGGTGCGCGAGGGGGGACTTGAACCCCCACGTCCGTAGACACTGGAACCTAAATCCAGCGCGTCTGCCAATTCCGCCACTCGCGCGTGCAGAGCACAGCGTACCGGCTGACCAGCGCGTTGCAGTACTTAGGTACCGTCAAGATATGGCTCCCATCAAGCACCGGCATCGACCAGCACTCATCGTGCTGGTGATCGTCGCCGCGCTGGCATGTCTCGCGCTGGCGTGGTGGCAGTGGGATCGCTTCGAATCGAGCTCGGGTACTGGCCAGAACCTGGGGTACGCACTCCAGTGGCCGGCCTTCGCCATATTCGTGGTCTACGCGTATCGCCGATTTGTGGTGCTCGAGTCGGACCCCGTCGAAGTCCTGAAGCTGCAATCGAACAAGGGCATGACGGAGATTCCAGACGGAGTCCTGCCGCCTCGGCCCGCACCGGCCAGCCCCCCAGCGGACGACAGCCCTGAAAGCGATCAGCTGGCCGAGTACAACCAGATACTCGCCGAACTCGCGGGTAACAACCCGCGCCAAACCGGCCCCGACCCCGAGATGGTCGACACCGACCCGCACACGAACAACACGCAACGGAGCAATCAGTGACCGAGACCCCGGCCGAACAAACCGCGCCTGCAACCACGGCGACGCCGAGCAAGATCAAGGGCGCGTTGCTTCGGTACCGGGTGATGGCGTGGGTCACCGGCCTCTGGTTGCTGCTCCTCGTGGCAGAACTGGTCCTCAAATACGGCTTCGACGTCGATGCGCTCGACTTCGTGCCGATCGTCCACGGTTGGGTGTACTTCGTGTACCTCATCATGGCCATCGACCTCGGTATCAAGGTCCGCTGGCCTCTAGGCAAGGCCGTCTACACCCTGATCGCCGGCACCATCCCGTTCCTGTCGTTCTGGGTGGAACACAAGCGCACTCAAGAGATCAAGGCACAGTTCGGGGTCTGAGGCCCCGGCCAGGAGCGGCTAGCTCCGTGCCAGTTCCTGCAGAGCGGGCACGAGTTGTGTGAGTGCACGACCGCGGTGACTGAGCGCGTCCTTCTCGGATGCAGACAGCTCGGCCGCTGTCCGCCCGCCCGCCGCCTCGTCATCGGGTACAAAAACGGGGTCATAGCCGAAACCGTTGTCGCCCAGAGGCGCATCGATGATGCGGCCACGCCATTCGCCGCGGACCACCACCTCTCCGCTAGCCGTCACCAGTGCGCACGCGGAGACAAAGGCCCCACCTCGGCGCTCGGCGGGTACGTCGCGCATCTGGCCGAGCAGCAGTGACGTGTTCGCCTCGTCGTCGCCGTGGCGCCCCGACCACCGGGCGGACAACACGCCGGGCATACCACGCAGGGCATCCACCTCGATGCCCGAATCGTCTGCGATGCAGGCCAATCCAGTGGCGTCAAACCCGTCCCGAGCCTTGGCGAGGGCATTCTCTTCGAACGTGGCGCCGGTCTCGGGTGCCTCGTCGTACTCAGGCACCTCGTTCAGACCGACGACCTCCAGACCGCTGATGCCCGCACGCTCGAGGACTCGTCTGAGTTCGGCGAGCTTCTTGCTGTTACGGCTGGCGACCAGGAGACGCTGAGCCATCAGCTACCGAAAGCCTTGCGCTTACCGGACACCTCGGGTTCGGGCAACGTGCCGGGATACGGCAGGGCCAGAGCCTCGCGCTGGACCTCGAAGATCTTCTCGGTACCGAGCATCGCCATGTCGAGAAGGCGGTCGAGGGTCGATCGCGGGAAGGTCGCACCTTCGCCCGTGCCCTGGATCTCGACGAGGGTGCCGGTGTCGGTGGCGACCACGTTCATGTCCACCTCGGCGCGCGAATCCTCTTCGTACGGAAGGTCGATCCGCACCCGTCCATCCACCACGCCGACACTCACCGCGGCGATCGCGCACGAGATCGGTTGGGGGTCGGCCAGCTTGCCCGCGGCGTTGAGATAGGTGACCGCGTCGCAGAGCGCGACGTATGCGCCTGTGATCGCCGCGGTGCGGGTGCCGCCGTCAGCCTGTAGCACATCACAGTCGAGGGCAATGGTGTTCTCCCCCAACGCCGCCAGGTCGATACATGCACGCAGCGACCGGCCGATCAGGCGACTGATCTCCTGGGTGCGTCCGCCGACCTTGCCCTTGACCGACTCGCGGTCGGACCGATCGTGGGTGGCGGCGGGCAACATCGCGTACTCCGCGGTCAGCCAGCCCAGTCCCGAGCCGCGCCGCCACCGCGGAACGCCCTCGGTGACGCTGGCCGTACACATCACCCGGGTCTGTCCGAATTCCACCAACACAGATCCAGCGGGGTGGTTGGTGAATCCGCGGGTGATGGTGACCTTCCGCAGTTCGTCGTCTACTCGGCCATCAGCGCGTCTACTCACACCGACACCCTATCGACACCACCTGGCACCGTGGGCGGGTGCCCGATATCTCGTCCGAGCATCCGGAAGTTCGTCAGCCGATATCGATCTGCTCGTCGCGACGCACAACGCGGATCGGGCCGTCGTACACCTCGCGGGCCTCGGCAAGCATGTCGTCGGGCCACGTCCACGGTGGAAGATGGGTCAGGGCAAGGCTCTTGACGCCGGCCTTGGCCGCGGCCTCGCCTGCCTCCCTGCCGGACAAATGCAGGTTCGGCGGCCTGTTCTCCGGATCGTGGGTCCACGACGCCTCACAGAGGAACACATCGGCGTCCTGGGCCAGTTCGATGAGCTCATCGCACACGCCGGTGTCGCCGCTGTAGGCCAGTACCTCGCCACCTGGGCCGGTGATCCGAAGTCCGAACGTCGAAGGTGGATGGTTCACCTTCCGGGCCAGGATCCTCATCCCACCCAGTTCGATCTCCTCCTGGTCGGTCCATGTGGACACTTCGAAGGTGTCGCTGATGTCGTCGATCTTCCCCGGGTACTCCGATGATGCAGCGCCGATCCGGGCCGCTGTTCCGGGAGGTCCGATGAGTGTTCCCCTGCCGATGGCGGGAATCGGGTTGTAGCGGCGCCACACCAGCAGACCGGGCAGATCAAGGCAATGGTCGGCGTGCAGATGACTCAGCATCACCGCGACCTCGTTGGGGTCGGCATGCTGCTGCAACGAACCCAGGACACCGGGGCCGAAGTCCATCACCACCGGCTGGCCGCCAGGAACCGTCAGCAGATATCCGGACGCCGGCGAATCCGGGCCCGCCAAACTGCCCGAACAACCCAGCACGGTCAAACGCATGCAGCCATGCTGCCACGCCGGCTCACCTTGCCGTCGGCGGACGGTCGATCAGGCGTGTTGAACTGCGCCGATGGCCGGGCCGAGAAAACGTGTGGCCAGCCGGGCGAACATCTCGGGATCACCGGTGGCCTGAAAAACGCGGTCGGCGGGCACGTCGGACGGTGGCCGCAAGAGGTCGGTGGATGTCAGCACCCGCAACACATCTTTGGCGGTTTCTTCCGCGCTCGAGACCAGGGTGACCTCGTCACCCACGGCCAGCTGGATGACACCCGACAGCATCGGGTAGTGCGTGCAGCCGAGCACCACCGTGTCGACACCCGCCTGGGCCAGCGGCTCGAGGTATCCCTGGGCGAGGCCGAGAACCTGCCGACCGCTGGTGATCCCCCGTTCGACGAAGTCGACGAAGCGTGGGCAGGGCACCGAGGTGATCACCGCGTTCTGGGCAGCGGCGAAAGAGTCCTCATAGGCACGAGACGCGATGGTGGCCTCGGTGCCGATGACACCGATGCGGCCCGATCGCGTTGCCGCCACCGCACGGCGAACGGCGGGCAGCACAACCTCGATGACGGGCACGGGGTAGCGCTCGCGAGCATCACGCAGGCAGGCGGCCGATGCGGTGTTGCAGGCGATGACAAGAGCCTTGACACCGCGATCGACCAACTCGTCACCGATGGCGAGTGCGTGAGCGCGGATCTGGGGAATGGTCAACGGCCCGTAGGGCCCGTTGGCGGTGTCGCCGATGTAGATGATGTTCTCGGACGGCAGCTGGTCGATCACCGCACGCGCCACGGTGAGACCGCCCACCCCCGAATCGAAGATGCCGATCGGCGCGTCCACATCCGCGCTCACAGGGCTGTGCCCCGATTGTTCCCGAAACCGTTGGCGCCCAAGCCGTTGGCGCCGTAGGGAGTCGGCGCGGTGGCGTGATCGCGTTTACGGTCCTTGCCGGAGAGATACCACGCGGCCAGCACTCCGCCGATCGCCCCGAAGAGGTGGCCCTGCCAGGAGACGCGGCCGTCGGCGGGGACCACACCCCACAGCACACCGCCGTAGACGAAGAACACCACCACGCCCAGCAAGATCTGCCAGATGTCGCGGTTGAACAACCCGCGAACCAGGATGTAGGTGAGCCAGCCGAAGATGATGCCCGAGGCACCGACCGTGACGACATACGACGGCGAGAAGAGCCAGACGCCCAGACCGGACACAACCCACACGATGAGTGTGGTGACGATGAACCGCTTGGCCATCAGAACCAGGAAGCCGAGCACCATTCCGGGAATCGTGTTGGCCAGCAGGTGTTCCCACCCATCGTGCAGGAACGGAGAGAACACGATGCCCGAGAGACCGTCCGTCTCACGCGACTCGATACCCGCGCTGTCCAGGTCATGATCGCTCACCGCGTCGATCGCCTCGACGACGTACAGCAGGGCGGTCAACGCGACGATGACTACCGTGGACCGCAGCCACAACGGCCAGGAGGTTCGCTTGGCCTCGGCGGACCCCGATGGCGTGAGTCCGCCACCGGCACCGCCGTACGGGCCGAGTGATCCGGTCATGTGTCTCCGATCGATGTCCTATGATCAGGCCCAGAGATGGCCTTCGAGCCCTTCACCTGCTTCGTCGAGGCTACCTTCGTAGACCCCCGTCGACAGATACTTCCATCCGGCATCACACACGACAAAGGCGATGTCTGCGCATTCACCGGCCTTGTCGGCCTTGCGCGCAACGCCGAGGGCAGCGTGCAGAATAGCTCCGGTCGAGATACCGGCGAAGATCCCTTCGCTCTCGATAAGCTCCCGGACGCGGCGAACGGCGTTGTGGCTGTCGACCGAATACCGCATCGACAGGATCGTCTCGTCGTACAACTCGGGCACAAAACCCTCATCGATGTTGCGAAGTCCGTAGACCTCGTCGCCGTAACGCGGTTCGGCGGCCACGATCTGGACTTCGGGATGGGCCTCGCGCAGGTACCGTCCGACACCCATCAGAGTGCCGGTGGTGCCGAGTCCGGCAACAAAATGGGTGATTTCCGGCAGGTCGGCGACGATCTCGGGACCGGTGCCCTCGTAATGCGCGAGCGCATTCGCAGGATTGCCGTATTGGTAGAGCATCACCCAATCGGGGTTGTCCACCGCGAGTTCCTTCGCCATCGCCACGGCCTTGTTCGACCCGCCGGCCGCGGGTGAGGAGATGATCTCCGCCCCGAACATGGTCAGCAGCTGACGTCGTTCGATCGACGTGTTCTCGGGCATCACGCAGATGAGCTTGTAGCCCTTAAGTTTTGCGGCCATCGCGAGCGAGATGCCGGTGTTGCCGCTGGTCGGTTCCAGGATGGTGTCCCCCGGCTTGAGGGCGCCGTCGGTCTCGGCCTGCTCGATCATGCGCAACGCCGGTCGATCCTTGATCGACCCGGTCGGGTTGCGGTCCTCCAGCTTGGCCCACAGCCGGATCGCCGGCCCGCTGTCATCGGCGTGCCAGCGCGGCGACAGCCGTTGCAACCCGATGAGCGGGGTGCCACCGACAGAGTCGATCAGCGATTCGTAACGGGTCATCGAGTTACGGTCAGCCGCCGGCGACCGCGGGCAGGATGGTGACCTCATCGCCGTCCGCCACGGAGGTGTCCAGGCCGCCGGAGAAACGAACGTCCTCGTCGTTGACGTAGACGTTGACGAAGCGGTGGAGTTTGCCGGACGCGATCAGCCGGTCCTTGAGCCCCTCGTGGCTGGCATCGAGGTTGTCGATCAACTCACCGAGCGTCGCCCCACTGGACTCGACCCGCTTGTTGCCGTCGGTGTACGTACGCAGGATTGTCGGGATGGAAACGGTTACTGCCATGGCGAACTCCTTCTGTGTGGCCGAGCTGTGGTGTGCGTCGTGGCACACGACTAGTGGTCGTCGATCGTGATCTGTTCTTCGGTGACCGAGCCGTCAACGATCCGGTAACTGCGGATCTCCTCGCTGTCGGCGTCGCGGGTGGAGACGAGCACGTAGTGGGCGTTCGGTTCGGATGCGAACGAGATGTCGGTTCGGCTCGGGTAGGCCTCGGTCGCAGTGTGCGAGTGGTAGATCACCACAGGCTCTTCGTCGGCCCGATCCATCTCACGCCACACCTTGAGCTGCTCCCCGGAGTCGAAGCGGTAGAACGTCGGGCTGCGCTCGGCGTTTGTCATCGCGATGAACCGCTCGGGCCGGTCCGAACCCTCCGGTCCGGCGATCACCCCGCATGCCTCGTCGGGATGGTCGGCGCGGGCGTGCGCCACCATCTGGTCCACCAGCGATCGACTGATGTTGAGCACTCTCACCTCCGTTGTCACGCACCCGTCACCGAAGTGCAAATGCTGAAGGCAACGTCTGGCGGTAGGACGGTATTCCGGCAACCGGATCAGCCGACAGGACAGCCTTGACGATGGCCCGCTGAACGGCAGTGGCCGCCGCTTCCCCGATCACCGATACAAGGGCAGCTTGCTGGTTCATCCCCATCGGGATCGCCGGTGCCTCGCCCTCCCCCGGGGTGGGTGTCACCGCGCCGGTGGCAACAGCGAACAATGTGTCCCCGTCAAGCGGCGAGTGCGCCGGCCGAATGGCTCGTGCCAGACCGTCGTGCGCTGTCATCGCAACCCGTGTGGCCGATGCCGGGTCCAGAGCGGCATCGGTGGCGATCACCCCGATCGTGGTGTTCAGTGCCGTCGATTTGGTTGTGAGCGAACGTAGTTGAGCAATCTCCTCGATTGCGGGAGGACGCAGCCCGTAGTAGTCGAGTTCTGAGGGACCCGCACCCCAGGGCACACCGGTGGACGGATCGATCACTGCACCGACCGGATTCGCCACCACCAGCGCCGCCACCGTGATGCCCGTGGCCGGCCCGTTGGTGATCCTGACACTCGCCGATCCGACGCCACCTTTCAGTTCGCCGGCCCGCGCCCCGGCTCCTGCGCCCACCGAACCGGATGTCACATCGGTGCTCGCCGCTGCGGCCGCCCGCTCCCCGAACTCGCGATCCGGCCGCGCCGACCAGTCACCCACCGCGAGGTCGAAGATCACCGCGGCGGGAACGATCGGGACCAACGAACCGCGGGTGTCCATGACCAGACCCGTGCCCTGCTTCTCCAGGAAGGTCATCACCCCGTCGGCAGCGGCGAGACCGTAGGCGCTCCCGCCCGTGAGGACCACGGCATGGGCTTGCTGCACCGTGTTGGTGGGATCGAGGAGGTCGGTTTCGCGAGTGCCGGGCCCCCCGCCGCGTACATCGACGGCCGCGACTGCACCGTCCGGCAGCAGCACGACGGTGGTGCCCGTGGCCCAGCCCTCGCCTGCCTGATCCTCGGTGGCCACGCTGACCTCGTCGTCGACCCGATGGTGATGTCCGACTCGTACGCCGCGCACGTCGGCGATCGAGTCGGTCGGCCCCGGAATCATGGCTTGTTCCTCACGTTCGGGCCGGCATCGAGATCATTTCCCGATCAGGGCGACGACAAGAAGTTCCTGGACAACCGTCAGCCAGTGGTAGACGTCGAGGTGAGCAGCCATCGGATCACCCTCGGGCAACTGATCGGGAGTCGACTCGCTGATCCCGATCATCGCACCGAGCGCGAGCCGTACGTCGTTGATCGCCGAGAGCCACTGATCGGCCTCGGCCTCGGTGAGCGACACCGGTCCGCCGCCATCGGGCAACGAGTCCAGAACTGCTTGTGCCGCTTGTTGTTTCGCCGAGATGATGTGCGGTTCGTGCAGACTGCGCAGGGCGCCGTTCAGATCGCCGGTGACCGCGTCCACCGACGTCGACTCGTCTTGGTCGGGTCGATGGAAATCTGGGAACAGGCGCCCCAGCGTCACGTCTGACGGCGGTTCGGAGTGTCCTGCCTCGATCCCGGTGAGATCGGTGAGTTCGTCGGACGGTGCCGTCGACTGCCGTTCGTCGAGCAACTCGGTCATCGACGTGACCAGAGACGCGATCAGATCCGACTCGTGAGAGTCCAGTTCAGTGGTGATCCGGAGCCGTTCGCCGGAACCACGCCGCTTCCAATTGCGCACGCGGCTCAGCTGTCCCGCTGCATCGTGGCCCACAGACCTGCCGCGTGGAGCTTCTGGACATCCAATTCGACCTTGTCGCGGTCACCGGTCGACACGACCGCCTTGCCCTCGGTGTGCACCTGCATCATCAGCTCCGCCGCCCGTGTCTCGCTGTATCCGAACAGCTTCTGGAACACGTACGTGACGTATCGCATCAGGTTCACCGGGTCGTCCCACACGATGGTCACCCAAGGCCGATCAACTGCCTGGTCACGTTCGGCGACGGCGGTACTCGACGGGGTAGCCTCGTGCTGACCGTCGCCCGCTGCCGACACAGGGCCGAAGTGGTGCGGTGCGGTCATCATCTGTCCGCGCATGGCCCTAGGGTACCGATAGTGACCGCTTCGAACACAGCGCTGCTGACCGATCAATATGAGCTCACCATGGTCGCCGCAGCACTCGCCGACCAGAGCGCCCATCGGACGTGCACCTTCGAGGTTTTCGCGCGGCGGCTGCCCGATGGGCGTCGCTACGGCGTCGTCGCAGGTACCGGCCGTCTGATCGACCAGCTCACCAACTTCACCTTCGGACCCGAACAGCTTGCGGTGGTCGAGAAGTTCCTCGACGACGAGACGCTCTCCTGGCTCGCCGACTATCGGTTCTCCGGAGACATCGACGGATACGCCGAGGGCGAGCTCTACTTCCCCGGCTCGCCCATCCTCACCGTCCGCGGCACGTTCGCCGAAGCCGTCATGCTCGAGACGTTGGCGTTGTCCGTGCTCAACCACGACAGCGCCATCGCGTCGGCCGCCGCCCGGATGGTCACCGCGGCCGGGTCACGGCCCATCATCGAGATGGGGTCACGACGCACCCACGAGGAGGCGGCCGTCGCCGCGTCGCGCGCCGCGTACCTGGCCGGGCTCTCGGCCACGTCGAACCTCGAAGCCGCCCACCGCCACGGTGTACCGAGCGCCGGTACCAGCGCACACTCGTTCACCCTGGTGCACACCACCGCGGACGGGCCCGACGAGAAGACCGCCTTCGCGGCCCAGATCGCCAAACTCGGTGTCGGCACCACCTTGCTGGTGGACACGTACGACATCACGCAGGGTGTCGCCAACGCGATCGAGGTCGCCGGGCCTCAGCTCGGTGGCGTCCGTATCGACTCCGGCGACCTCGGGGTGCTCGCCCGCCAGGTCCGCAAGCAACTCGACGACCTAGGTGCCACCGGCACACGCATCGTGGTGTCGGGAGACCTCGACGAATACGCGATCGCTTCGCTACGCGCCGAACCGGTCGACGTCTACGGGGTGGGCACGTCACTGGTCACCGGATCCGGTGCACCGACAGCAGGTATGGTCTACAAGCTCGTGGAGGTCGACGGACTCCCGGTCGCAAAACGCGCCAGTCACAAGGAATCTCGTGGCGGGGCCAAGACCGCTGTCCG
This sequence comes from Williamsia sp. R60, assembly GCF_054063855.1. Lineage (NCBI taxonomy): Bacteria > Bacillati > Actinomycetota > Actinomycetes > Mycobacteriales > Nocardiaceae > Williamsia > Williamsia sp. R60. The sequence goes on along the minus strand of NZ_JBSSGR010000004.1, from coordinate 17,556 downwards.
TACCGCCAAACAGTCCGGCACCATCGTCGAGGAGGTCATCTACCCGAGCGGTGGCTCTGAACCGACTCTCGATCTGCCCGCCCGCCCGCTTCAGATCCCACTCGTCAGGGGCGGCAAACCGGTGGAAGGCCTACCGTCACTGACCCAATCGCGTGACCACCTCGCCGCAGGCCTGGTCTCGCTTCCGTGGGAAGGTTTGGGACTCTCGCATGGGGATCCCGCCATCCCGACCCGATTCATCGCACCGTGAGGGGAATGATGTGAGCGAACCCATCCGCACCGCCTTGCTCATCGTCGACGTGCAGAACGATTTCTGTGAAGGCGGATCTCTTGCCGTCAAAGGCGGCGGTGCCGTTGCCGCAGCCGTGACCGCTTACATCAGCCGCGACCACGGATACCACGCCATCGTGGCCACCCGCGACCATCACATCGACCCCGGCGACCACTTCTCCGACAACCCCGACTTCGTCGACAGCTGGCCACCGCACTGTGTCAAGGGGACACCGGGAGTGGACTTCCACCCCTCACTTGCCACCGACACACTCGATGCCGTGTTCAGCAAGGGTGAATACAGCGCGGCGTACTCCGGGTTCGAGGGATTCGACGATTCCGGTGCCGGATTGGCGGACTGGTTGAGAGACAAGCAGATCAACGCCGTCGACATCGTGGGACTGACCACCGACCACTGCGTGGTGGCGACCGCGCTCGACGCACAGGCGTCCGGATTCACCACACGGGTGTTGTTGCGCTACACCGCCGGAGTCAGCCCGGACACAACCAAGACAGCCGTTGCCCGGATGACCGAGGCCGGCATCGGCGTGATCACCGGTGTGTCCGCGGCGGACCGTCCCGCATGATCTGGTGGCATGACACAGACCTGAGCCGCCGTGGACGATCACGGTGACGTCCATACCCGAGGTACCCGAACTGCTCGCCTCCGCGGTGCAGGCGCTCGGAGGCGCAAAACGCGATGGTCAGCTCAAAATGGCCTCGGCCGTGGCACATTCGATCGACACCGGGGAACACCTTGCCGTCCAGGCCGGCACCGGAACCGGTAAGTCCCTCGCCTACCTGGTGCCGTCGCTGGGCCATGCCGTGGACACCGGGCACACGGTGGTGGTGTCGACTGCGACCATCGCCTTGCAACGCCAGCTCGTCGACCGCGATCTCCCGCGCACCGCAAAAGCGCTCACCAAACCCCTCGGCCGCGCACCAGAGTTCGCCATCCTCAAGGGCCGAGGAAACTATCTGTGCCTCAACAAGATCCATGCCGGAACCATCGAGGAACCCGACGGGGAACTCTTCGACGCTTTCACCGCATCTCGGATGGGACGCGAGGTCACCCGGGTGCGCGAATGGTCGTCGGATACCGATACCGGTGACCGCGACGACCTCGAGCCCGGCGTATCGGACCGGGCCTGGCGACAGGTCAGCGTCAGCGCGAGAGAGTGCCTGGGAGCAACCAATTGCTCGTACGGGGCCGACTGCTTTGCCGAGAAGGCCAAGGCGAAGGCAGGCGCGGCCGATCTCGTTGTGACCAACCACGCGCTGCTGGCCATCGACGCGATGAGCCAGGCCACGATCCTGCCCGACCACGACGTGGTGGTGGTCGACGAGGCCCACGAACTCGCCGACCGGATCACAGCTGTGGCCACCGCAGAGATCTCGGGCACCTCCATCGCAGGTGTGGCCCGGCGCTGCGGGAAGTTGATCGACCAGGAGATCGCCGACGACATCGAGGGCAGCGGCGAGTTGATCGAGTCCCTCCTCGAACAGCTCGAACCCGGCAGATGGAGCGGGCTCCCCGACGGCGCGCCGCTGGCGCTCGCGTCGTTGCGTGACCGTCTGTGGAAGGCGCACACCGCCATCGGGCCCGCCAAACGAAGTGGCGAGGTGGACGCCGACGCCAGTGCCGCCCGCTCGGCCGCGCTCACCTCTCTGGAAGAGATGCACGACACCGCCGTGCGGATTCTGGCCGCGTTCGACGATCCCGACGAATCGCGCCGCCTGGACGTCGTCTGGGTCGGGGACGACCTGGTGCGAGGTGAACGCAAACGCGTGCTCAGGGTGGCCCCCCTGTCGGTCGGCGGGCTGCTGCGTGCCTCACTGTTCGCCAAGGCGACGGTGATCCTGACATCGGCCACACTGACCGTCGGCGGTTCATTCGACGGACTGGCGGCCGGCTGGGGATTGCCGCCACACCGCAGCGGCGATGCCGGATCCGACGTCGACTCCGAGGCAACCAAATCTGCTCAGAGCATCACCGCAATCGGCAAGCCGCCGCCGTCCGACGAGAAGAAGATGCGGTGGAACGGGCTCGACGTCGGCTCCCCCTTCGACCATCAGAAGGCCGCAATTCTGTATGTCGCAAAACATCTGCCCGCACCGGGCCGCGACGGCATCTCCGCCCGCACGCTCGACGAGATGGTGGAATTGATCACCGCCGCAGGCGGCCGCACGCTCGGGCTGTTCTCTTCGATGCGCGCCGCCAAAGAGGCTGCCGAGGCCGTCCGCACCCGGATCGAGCTCCCGGTCCTCTGCCAAGGCGACGGCGCGACGGGGGCGCTGGTGAAAGAGTTCGCCGCCGACGAGAAGACCTGTCTGTTCGGCACTCTCTCGTTGTGGCAGGGAGTAGACGTGCCAGGCCCGTCACTCAACCTCGTCCTCATCGACCGGATCCCCTTCCCACGACCGGACGATCCCCTGCTGATGGCGCGTCAGCGTGCGGTCGCGGCTCGAGGAGGCAACGGCTTCATGGCCATCGCTGCCACCCACGCGGCGTTGCTGATGGCGCAGGGTACGGGCCGTCTACTCCGGTCGACGTCCGACCGAGGAGTGGTGGCCGTGCTCGACTCACGTTTGGCGACGGCACGCTATGGAAACTACCTACTCGCGTCGTTACCACCTTTCTGGCGGACCACCGATGCCCAGCTGGTACGGGGTGCACTGACCCGATTGCAGGGCGCCGGCGCCGGGTGAGGGTGTCCGAGCCCGAGCCGATCGGGCCCGGGTCGCCTACGGTGGTGGTGCACGCGACGACATGACAGCGTTGGGCGACAACACTCTCGAAAGGTGGCGGACTCATTGATAGGGCGCATCGGGATCGATGACATTGCCCCGGTAGTCTCTTCTGGACAGTTTGCCGCGAAAGCGGTTGTCGGAGAGACTTTTCCAGTCACCGCAACAGTCTGGCGCGAAGGCCATGACGCGGTGGCGGCCACTCTGCACGTGGAAGGTCCCGCCCGCGGCGGCACCGTCGACGTCCGGATGGTCCCGGCAGCAGAACCAGATACCTTCAACGCCGTCTTCAGTCCGACCAGCATCGGATATTGGACGTACCGCATCGACGCATGGAGTGATCCGTTCACCACCTGGCGCGACGCGATGGACAAGAAGCTCGCCGCCGGTCAGGGAAGTGCGGAGCTTGCCAACGACATCGAGCGCGGGGCCCGCCTCCTGGACCGGGCCCTCGACCTCGTCCCCCCGAGTGATCGCGACGTCGTCGCGGGCGCATCGGCATCCTTGCGTGATGGCAATGCCGCTCTGCCCGATCGTGTCGGCCCGGCGCTCTCGGTCGAGATGGCTCAATTGCTCACCGATCACCCCGTTCGCGAACTGATCACCAAAAGCCGAACCCACCGGATCTGGGTAGACCGCACCAGGGCACTGTTCGGCTCCTGGTACGAGTTGTTCCCTCGTTCCACCGGCGGATGGGACAACGAGGGACATCCGGTTCACGGCACGTTCCTGACTGCGGCCGAGGACCTTCCCCGCATCGCCGACATGGGGTTCGATGTGGTCTACCTGCCCCCGATCCACCCGATCGGAGAGGTGAATCGCAAGGGACCGAACAACTCCGTCACCGCTGGACCAGAGGATGTCGGTTCCCCCTGGGCCATCGGGTCGGCAGACGGTGGTCACGACGCCATCCATCCCCGCCTCGGGTCCCTCGACGACTTCCACTACTTCCGCCACCGCGCCGAGGAGCTCGGCATGGAGGTGGCTCTCGACCTGGCGTTGCAATGCGCTCCGGACCATCCGTGGACCACCGAGCACCCCGACTGGTTCACGATCGAACCCGATGGAACCATTCGCTACGCCGAGAACCCTCCCAAGAAGTACCAGGACATCTACCCCCTGAACTTCGACGACGACCGCAACGGGATATTCAGAGGCGTCCTCAAGGTGGTGTTGCACTGGGTTGCGCAGGGCGTCAAGATCTTCCGGGTCGACAACCCTCACACCAAGCCACCAGACTTCTGGGAGTGGCTGATCATCGAGGTGAAGAAGCGCGACCCCGACGTGCTGTTCCTGGCCGAGGCATTCACCCGGCCCGCCCGCCTCTACGGCCTGGCGAAACTCGGGTTCACCCAGTCCTACACCTACTTCACGTGGCGGACCGCCAAGTGGGAGTTGACCGAGTTCGGCAACGAACTGGCCGAGAACGCCGACATCGCCCGCCCCAACCTCTTTGTCAACACGCCCGACATCCTGCACGAAAGTCTGCAGCACGGCGGCCCCGGGATGTTCGCGTTACGTGCCGCGCTGGCGGCAACGCTGTCGCCGACGTGGGGTGTGTACAGCGGCTACGAGTTGTATGAGGGCCAGGCGGTACGCGAGGGCAGCGAGGAATACCTGGATTCGGAGAAATATCAGCTCCGGCCACGGGATTACAAAGGTGCTGCGAGCCGGGGCGAGTCGTTGGAGAACTGGCTTCGCTCGCTCAACGAGATTCGCCGGCGGCATCCGGCGCTCCAACAGCTGCGGTACCTCAAGTTCCACCACGTGGACAACGACGCACTGATCGCATATTCGAAGTTCGATCCGAAAACCGGGGATACGGTGGTTGTCGTGGTGAACATCAATCCTTATGGAGCAGAAGAATCCACCCTGTGGCTGGACATGCCCTCACTCGGCTATGACTGGCAGGACCGCTTCAGCGGAGTCGACGAGGTGACCGGAGAGAACTTCCACTGGGGTCAGGCCAACTACGTTCGGCTCGAACCCTGGCGTCAGGTGGCCCACGTGGTCGCGTTGCCCCCCATGCCCGAAGAGGCCCGCGCGGCCCTGTCGTTCCGGACTCCGTCATGAGCGCCGCCGCCTCCGAGGCCCCCGACGCAGCTGTGACCGACGATGACCTGCATCGATTGCTGTCGGGTACGCATCACAATCCGCACGGTCTACTGGGCGCACATCCGGCCGGTGACCACACCATCCTGCGCACGCTCAAACCCGATGCCGTGTCGGTGAGCGCCGTCATCGGTGGAGTCGATTACCCACTGACACACCAGGAATCGGGATTGTTCGTCGCGGCCGTGCCGCTGACCGACCTGATCGACTACCGATATCGGGTGAGCTATCCCGCGGACGAATCGGGTGTGGCGGACCGGGAGTTCGTGGTCGCCGATGGGTACCGATTCCTGCCGAGTCTCGGCGAACTCGACATCCATCTCTTCACCGAAGGCCGCCACGAGCGGCTCTGGGAGATCCTCGGGCCGCAATCACGTGTGTACTCCACACCTGACGGCGAGGTGACCGGGACGAGTTTTGCCGTGTGGGCACCCAATGCCCAGGGCGTCACCGTGATCGGGAGCTTCGACGGCTGGCGTGGTCACACCGCGCCGATGCGGTCCCTCGGGTCCAGTGGGGTGTGGGAGGTGTTCATCCCCGACATCGGACCGGGTACCACCTACAAGTACCGGATCACCGGCAATGACGGGGTGGTGCGCGAGAAGGCCGACCCCATGGCCCGCGCGACCGAGATCCCGCCCAAGACCGCATCTGTCATCCCCGAGACGTCCTTCGAATGGACCGACGACACATGGGTCGCCCAGCGTGAAGAGTCCGACGCCACCATCGAACCGATGAGCGTCTACGAGGTCCATCTGGGCTCGTGGAGACAAGGCCTCACCTACCGTGAACTGGCCGAACAACTCGGTGAGTACGTCGTGGAACTCGGCTTCACACACGTCGAGTTGCTGCCCGTTTCCGAGCACCCGTTCGGCGGTTCATGGGGCTACCAGGTCACCTCGTACTACGCTCCCACGTCCCGCTTCGGAAGTCCTGACGACTTCCGGTTCTTCGTCGACCACCTGCATTCGCTCGGGATCGGCGTGATCGTGGACTGGGTGCCCGCCCACTTCCCGAAGGACGCCTGGGCATTGGCCCGCTTCGACGGGACCGCGCTCTACGAGCACGGCGACCCTCAGCGAGGCGAGCAGCTCGACTGGGGCACGTACGTGTTCGACTTCGGACGCAACGAGGTCCGTAACTTCCTGGTCGCCAACGCGCTCTACTGGTTCGACCAATTCCACATCGACGGCTTACGGGTGGACGCCGTCGCATCGATGTTGTACCTCGACTACTCCAGGCCCGAAGGGGGCTGGACGCCGAATGTCCACGGCGGCCGTGAGAACCTCGAGGCCGTCCAGTTCGTCCAGGAGATGAACGCGACCGTCCACAAGCATCACCCCGGTGTGGTGACCGTCGCCGAGGAGTCCACGTCGTGGCCGGGCGTCACCCGCACCACCAACCTCGGTGGCCTCGGCTTCTCGATGAAGTGGAACATGGGATGGATGCACGACACGCTCGGGTTCCTCGGGCGTGACCAGATCCACCGCAGCTTCCATCACCACGAGATCACCTTCTCCCTCATGTACGCGTGGAGCGAGAACTTTGTGCTGCCGATCAGCCACGACGAGGTCGTGCACGGCAAAGGCACACTGTGGTCCCGGATGCCGGGAGATTCCAGGACCAAGGCGGCAGGGGTCCGCGCGCTGCTCGCGTACATGTGGGCCCACCCAGGCAAGCAACTGTTGTTCATGGGTCAGGAGTTCGCACAGACCCCTGAGTGGTCGGAGGAACGCAGCCTGGCCTGGGAGCAACTCGAGGGCTGGGAAGGTGAGCTGCACAGCGGAGTCCAGTCGCTGGTCTCCGACCTCAACAGCGTCTACAAACGTCACCCTGCTCTCTACAGCCAGGACATCACTCCCAATGGATATTCCTGGATCGACGCCAACGACACCGCGGGCAACATCATCAGTTTCCTGAGGTGGGGATCCGACGGTTCGGTGATGGCCTGCGTGTTCAACTTCTCCGGCACCACTCGCACCGACTACCGGGTGGGACTACCGCTGACGGGTTCGTGGGACGAAGTGCTGAACACCGATGCGCCGTCCTACGCCGGCAGCGGGGAAGGCAACCTCGGGCAGGTCATCGCCGAGGAAGAATCGTGGCATGGCCGCCCGGCCTGTGCTCGCCTGACACTTCCGGCGAACGGTGCCATCTGGCTCACTCCGGCAGCCACCACCGACTAGCACGGATCGGCGCGGCTAGAGTTTGGTCGTGGCCCATAGCTCCCGGCGAACGCCGGTTCTGATCGGTGCGCTGGTGGGGGCCTGTCTGATGCTCGTCTCGGCGTGCGCGACGCGCGAGGAGCGCCAGGTGGTCAGCGGTGAAGCGGTGTCGGCGTACTCCGACCCGTTCACCGTCGCCGGGCTTCCCGTCACAGATGGCCCCAACGGACTCCGTGATGACGCGGCGGACACGGCGCTCGACATCCGCGGGGGCGACGACGGTGAGATCGACGACCTGATGGGTGCCGCGCTGGCGGACCTGGAGACGTATTGGAAGCAGGCATTCGAGCCCGCCTTCAAAACGAGTTTCAAAACCGGCCTGTCCTTCGTCTCATGGGATGCCGAGTCTCCCCAGAGTCGGTCGGTGATGTTCTGCAACGAGCCGACCTTCGGTCAGGTCAATGCGGCCTTCTGCCCCACGCGCGATGAGATCGGTTGGGACCGCGGAGTTCTGATGCCGGCTTTGGCGGACGCATTCGGACCGATGGCGCCTGTCACGGTGATCGCGCACGAATACGGCCACTACATCCAGATGATCGGCGGTTTCGACAAGGACACCTCGCCCATCGTCAGCGAGCAGCAGGCCGATTGTCTCTCCGGGAACTTCATCCGATGGATCGCCGAAGGCAACGGCGAGTTCCTTCAGATCAACACCGGGGACGGGCTCAACACCGCCGTGGCCGCACTGATCTCCGCACGCGACAGCCGCCGCGGCCGGTCCGATCACGGCACCGCCTTCGAGCGGGCCCTCGCGTTCGAGAAGGGTTTTCGGTCTGGACCGGCGACGTGCGCAGCGATCACCGAACTGACGATCGACGACCTGCGTGACCAGATGCCACCGAGGTTCGACAATGCCGGGGCCATCGACACCTCCCCGTTCACCGAAGCCGGCCTGGAGTCGGTGGTGCAGTCGGTCGAGGCGTTCTTCGACCTGCCGGACACGGCCCGGCCGTCGGTGGTCACCGACCAGATCGAGCAACCTTGCAGCGGGACGTCCGACCAACAGGCCGCGCTGCCTGTCGCGTTCTGCCCGGACACCAACACCGTCTCGATGGACCCTGACGAACTAGCCCTGATCGCGACCAACGGAACCAGCGGACCGTCGGGGCTGCCGAGCTTCATCGGTGGGGACTTCAGTGCGTATTCGCTTGTCGCCTCCCGATATTCACTTGCGACACAGCGCGCGCGAGGCCAAGTGCTGGACCAGCCGGTGACCGCCGCCCGGGCTGCCTGTTTCACCGGCCGGTGGGCACGATCGACAGCGGACTCCGGCACGTTCACGCTGCGCGGAGGTGACCTCGACGAATTGGTGTCGGGTCTGCTCGTGAGTGGCGCAGTCGCCAGCGATGTGGCCGGTCGGTCGTTGCCAAGCGGGTTCTCACGGATCGCGGCCTTCTCGGCCGGTTACTTCGGCGACGAGAAGGGCTGCGCCCGCTACGACCCGTAGGTCTCGACAGGTCGTTACTGAATCGGCCGTCAGGGGTCGGTGCGGGGTCGGTCAGTACAGGACCGGTCAGTACAGGGCGGTTGCCAGCTTGCGCCGGGCCGCGACCACAAACGGTTCCGCCGGGTCGAACAGCTCGAACAGTTCCAGTAGTCGGGTCCTTGCCCTGGTCCGTTCGTCGCCACCGGTCTTCGCGATCACCGCAACGATGCGGTCGAAGGCTGCCTCCGGCTGCTGATTCAACAGTTCGACATCCGCGGCCGCCAGGTGGCCATCGACGTCATCGGCCTCGAGGTCCGTGAGCGACGCGGGATCGTGGCTTTGTGCCCTCGCTACGAACTCGAGGTTGCGGACAAGCGATGCGGCCTCGACGTTGTCGGGTTCGGACGCAGCAATGTCCTTGTAGTCGGCGAGTGCACCGTCGATGTCGCCACTGTTCAGCTTGTCCTCGGCCGCGGCCATCCGTGGATCGACCGGTTCGGGCTGCGGCTCATCGGAGTCGTCAGCCGGAGCTCCGGTAAAGGTGTGTTCGTACTTGGCCAGGATGTCGTCGACCCACCCCTGGATCTGGGCGGCCGGCTGTGCGCCGGCGAATGCCGACACGGGCTGGCCACCGGCGATTGCCACCACGGTCGGGATCGACTGGACCCCGAACAGCTGCGCGATGCGGGGATTGGCGTCCACGTCGACCTTGGCCAGCACCCACTTGCCCCCTGACTGCTGGGCAAGGGCTTCGAGCGTCGGTGAGAGTTGTTTGCACGGCCCACACCAGGTTGCCCAGAGATCGACGAGTACCAGCACCTGTTCCGAACGTGCGACGACATCGGACTCGAAGTCGGCTTCGGTGACGTCATAGACGGCAGGAAAGGCGCCGCCTGCCGGAGCTGGTGACGCCGAGGTGGGCGGGCCCGACGCAGGCGGCGTCGCCGGCCGGTTGGGTTGTGCGCGTTGGGCATCGGCCCGCTCTTTGAGAACGGACAGGTCCACTGCCCCGGACATCGCCGCTGCAGCTCGGGCAGCAGCCTGTTGACGTGGTTGCGGTCTGCTCACCCGTCCAGTCTGGCACGGTCAGAGACCGTGTGGTGCCCCGGTCCGCCCGCGTTCGCCAGCAGCGGACGCAGGTTTCTGCGCAGACCCGGCGTCACCGGCACGCGGTCGGACCACCGGCGCCGCCACGAACGCGAACGCCATGCCGGCTGCAGCGATCCAGAGTGCGGTGCCGAGAGAGAACCAACTGCTCACCGGACCGATCACCGCGGGTCCGGCCAGCATTCCGACGTACCCGCACCCGACAACCAGTGAGATGGTCTGGCCGCTGGACCGGCTGGAGATGTTGCCGGCCGCAGTGAACAGCTGCGGCACCCCGCCTGCCACTCCGAGGCCGAAGATCGCCCATCCGATGACACTGAGCACCGGTGTCGGCGAACAGATCACCAACGTCATACCGACCATGGCGATCGCAGACCCCAGGCGCACCACCGCAACCGGCCCCAGCCGCGCACTCACCGTGTCCGCCGAGAACCGCCCGACCACCATCGTGGCGCTGAACGCGCCGAACGCGATTGCTCCGATGGCCTCGGGCTGGTCGTATCGTTCCACCAGGTACAGCGCACTCCAGTCGTAGGCGGTTCCTTCGGCCAGCATCAGACCGAAAGCAACCGCGGCCAGCAGGGCGATCCTTCCCCACGGCCGCCGCGACGCCGCGGCGTTCTCTGTCTCGCCGGGTTCGCCTGGCTCTTCGTCGGCGTAGCCGGTGATCAGGGTGTTCGACAACAGCAGAGCGCAACAGATCGCCAATGCGCAGCAAGTCCCCAACGTGGCCAGCAGGGGCACGTCCACTGCCAGGGTGGCGGCAACCACCCCTGAGCCGATCAGTCCACCGATCGAGAAGAACCCGTGGATCGAGGACATGATCGGGCGGCCGTAGATCCGTTCGATGAGCACGGCCTGCGTGTTCATGGAGACATCGAGGGCACCATTGCAGAATCCGAACATCACCATTGCCGCCGCGAGGGTGATCGGTCCGGTGGCCAGCCCCGGCAGAACGATCGCAACAGCCAACGCGATCGCGCTGATCACAGTGGGTCCTCGCGAGCCGAAACGGTCGATCAGCGGTCCGAGCAGCTGCATGCCGACAAACGCCGATGCGCCCAACGCCAGCAACAGCCCACCGAGAGTCGCGTTGTCGACACCCGTCCGGTCCTGGATCACCGGGATGTGGGCGACCCACATCGATGCCAACAAGCCGTTCAGGGCAAAGATGCCGGACACCGCCACGCGCACGGCACGTGACGCGTGCGCCGTGGCGGCGGTATGCGTTGTCAGGAGGTGGCGGCCCGGGTCGGGGCGTCGGTCCCGTCGAGATGCCCGTTCCGCTTCGCCCAGATCTCGAAGATCAGGGTTCCGAACGGCGGGATGCTCGCAACGAGGGCCAGGCCGGTCGTGACCAGGCTCCACCGCAGGCGCCATGCGGTGAACAAGGCAACCACGATGTAGGCCACGAAGACCACCCCGTGCGTCATACCCGGAATGGCGACCGCCTCTTCATGGCCGAGGACCCATTTGAAGAACATGGCGATCAGCAGGGCCAGCCAGGTCACGGCCTCTGCGATGGCGACGACACGGAAAATCTTTGCGGTGAGGTCGGTGGAGATCATTTCGCGGGCACCTTGATGATCAGAGCGTCACCCTGGCCGCCGGCTCCGCAGAGCGCTGCGACCCCGGTGCCGCCGCCGCGGCGGGCCAGTTCGAAGGCAAGGTGCAGGGTGATCCGGGCGCCGGACACACCGATCGGGTGACCGAAGGCGATCGCACCGCCGTTGACGTTGACCTTGTCGTCACTGAGCCCCAGCTCGGCGGTGGCCGCCAGGCCCACTGCGGCGAACGCCTCGTTGATCTCGACGAGATCGAGGTCGGCAGGTTCGATGCCGGCACGCTTACAGGCTTTCAGGATGGCCCGCGACGGCTGGTGCTGCAGCGTGGAATCCGGTCCGGCGACCACGCCGTGGGGCCCGATCTCGGCCAGCCACTCCAGTCCCAGCTCGGTTGCCTTGTCTTTGCTCATCACCACGACCGCCGCGGCACCGTCCGAGATCTGCGACGAGTTGCCTGCGGTGATCGTGCCGTCCTTACGGAACGCCGGACGCAACCGAGCGAGCGAATCTGCGGTGGTGTCCGCGCGAATGCCCTCGTCCTCGGCGAACTCGATCGGATCGCCCTTGCGCTGCGGGATGCTCACCGGGACCACCTCGTCGGCGAAGAGGCCGTTCTTCCAGGCCGCGGCCGCACGCTGGTGGGATTCTGCCGCGTACGCGTCCTGCTGTTCGCGGGTGAACGACTCGACGTCGTTCTGCTGCTCGGTCAGCGCGCCCATCGGCTGATCGGTGAACGGATCGTGGAGGCCGTCGAAAGCCATGTGGTCGACCAGCTCGGTGTTGCCGTACTTGAACCCACCACGGCTACCCGGGAGGATGTGCGGCGCCTGGGTCATCGACTCCTGGCCACCGGCCACCACGCAATCGAACTCACCGGCGCGGATCAGTTGATCGGCCAGTGCGATCGCGTCGATGCCCGACAGGCACATCTTGTTGATGGACAGGGCCGGGACGTCCCAGCCGATACCGGCTTTGACGGCCGTCTGCTTGGCGGGCATCTGCCCGGCTCCGGCACCCAGGACCTGACCCATGATCACGTACTCGACCTCGGAGGCAGGAACCTTGGCCTTTTCCAGGGCGCCGCGGATGGCGATCGCGCCCAGGTCCACTGCGCTGAAATCCTTGAGCGAACCCATCAATCGTCCGATCGGGGTACGGGCTCCGGATACTATTACCGATGTCGACATCTACTTCTGACCTCTCGTCAAAGCTGGCTGAATGGTGGCGCAACCACTCACAACGCTACCTTTAGACCATGAGTGCTCCGGAACAGAACCCCCAGTCAGCGGTACTGACATCCATCGGCGAACTGGTCACCGCGATCGACCATGTAGGTATCGCCGTCCCCGACCTCGAGGCGGCCAAGGCCTGGTATCTCGACAACCTGGGCCTGGTGTGCCTGCACGAGGAGACGAACGAAGCCCAGGGCGTCGTCGAAGCGATGGTCGGGCCTGCAGGCGCCGAGAAGTCGCACGCTCTGATCCAGCTGCTCTCCCCCATCGACGAGACGTCCACCATCGCCAAGTTCATCGACCGTAACGGCCCAGGTTTGCAGCAGATGGCCGTGCGCGTCACCGATGTCGAAGAGGTCACCCGGCGGCTCGTCGCCAACGGGTTGCGGGTGCTCTACGACGCACCCCGCCGCGGCACCGCGAACTCTCGCATCAACTTCATCCATCCCAAGGATGCCGGTGGTGTCCTCCTCGAACTGGTGGAGCCTGCAGCCGCTCACTGAGTCGGCCCCGTTCCTCACCTTCACGGCTGGTGCATCTGGCCGGCAGTAGCCCAGCGTTGCAGTGCGGTAACACAGTTCATGCTGTCCACCGGCTTGAACCGCTTTGGCGCCCGTGCAGCGTAAAATTGCGGCCATGCCATCTCACGAGGCCACATCTGCGTCCGGACTGCCTTTTGCCACGGTCATGCGCGGTTACGACCGTGATCAGGTCATCGACTTCTTTCGTCGTTTCGACGCCGAGATGCGAGTCATAGCCGCAGATCGTGACGCTGCCACCGCGAATGCGCGCGAACTTGCCGACAACTTGGAACTCGCGCGCGAGGAGATCGAAGAGCTCCGCCGTGAGGTGAACAAGCTCTCGGTACCCCCGACCACGGTGCAGGGAATGAGCGAGCGCGTCTCGAGCATGTTGCGACTTGCGTCCGACGAGGCGTCGGAGATCCGGGCACGATCGGAAGCCGAAGCGGCAGAGACTCTCTCGATAGCCAGGCAAGAAGCCGAAGAGCACCGCCAGGAGATTGCCAGGCAGACGCAGGAGATGAACGAGCGTCGCGAGGCGATGAACGCCGAGCACGAGACGACCATGCATGCCGCGCACGAGGAGGCGGCGCGCATCCTCGCCGACGCCAAAGCCAAGGCCGAGGAACTCGATGCCCGCGCGCAGAGCAATCGCGAGCGCATCCAAGAAGATTTCGACACCACGATGGCCGCCCGCCGCAAGGAAGCCCTGGAGCAGGCGAAGCAGCTCGAAGCCACCAGCAAGGCCGAGGCAAAAGAGCGTTTGGACACCGCGCGAGCAGAAGCGGAGAGCACCCGACAACGCGCGGCCTCGGCGGCCACCGAAAGGATCACTCGGGCACAGGAAGTCACCGAGCAGATCCGAACACTGCGCGCTCGCATGCTGGCGCAACTCGCCGAGGTGCGAAGTCAGCTCGACGATGTGCCACAGCTACTCGCCGAGGTCGAGAACGAGCCTCAACTACTCGACCCGGACACCAAGGGCCTGCTCAACAAGGACCTGTCCGAGAACGCGCGGCTCGATCAGCCGAATAAAGCTGCCGGCGAACGGGATTCGGAAGTGCCCGCGGACACCATCGATGCAGCCGAGCACGATGGCGACACAGACGAGGCCGCGGCCGCCGACAACGACACGGTCAGCGCCTCCTACCGCTGATCACCGCGACGGCTGACGAGGTCGGGCCAAGGTGACTTTCCCGACCACTCCTCTTCACCTGTTTGGACGCCGCCTGTGGATGCGTCTGCGCCAGCATCCGGTGTGCCAGTGGCGGCGGTCATCGATGCGATCTGGCCCGCCGTAGTCGTCGACCGGCCACGCGACCACGTGGGGTGTTCCCATGAAGATCACCTGACTGCAGTGTGGGCAGCGATAGTCCTTGACCGCACGTTGCCCGGAGATGGGCCGCACGTAATAGTCGGTGCCGTCAGGCCCGGGTTCGATCCGCTCCAGCACCGTTGCGCCCGTCCTAGAACAGCCGGAACTCGGTACTCTCGGTCCCCCGGAGTTTGTCGTAATCGAGTGTGACGCAGCGTATTCCGCGATCGGTTGCCAGCGTCCGCGCTTGCGGCTTGATCTGCTGGGCAGCGAACACCCCTTGCACGGGAGCCAGTAGAGGGTCGCGATTCATCAGCTCCAGATAGCGGGTCAGTTGTTCGACGCCATCGATTTCCCCGCGGCGTTTGATCTCCACTGCCACCGACACACCGTCGGCGTCCCGGCACAGCAGATCGACCGGCCCGATCGCGGTCATGTACTCGCGCCGCACCAGGGAGTACCCGCTGCCGAGCGTCTCCACATGCTCAGCCAGAAGCTCCTGCAGGTGCGCCTCAACGCCATCCTTCACCAGACCAGGGTCGACACCCAGTTCATGACTGGAATCGTGCTCGATGTCGGTGATGGTGATCCGGAGCTCTTCACCGGCTTTGTTGGTCACCACCCACAGCCGCGGCCCTTCAGAGGTGGCGGGATCTTCCTCCACCAGCCAGCACGGCGGGCTCATCCAGTTGAGTGGCTTGTACGCACGGTCGTCGGCATGGATGCTCACCGAGCCGTCGGATTTGATCAGCAGGAGTCGACGGGCCATCGGCAGATGGGCTGTCAACCGGCCCACATAGTCCACCTGGCATGTCGCGATAACTAGACGCACGACGTCCACCTTAGGCGCGCACGAGCGCACGTCCTCCACGCCGTGCCGGGGTCGGCCATATTGTGGTCCTTGTGTCGATCAAACGAGTCTCCTCCTCGGAGATCTATGCCAACCCCTGGATGTCGTTGAGAGAGGATCAGATACTCCGAGCCGACGGGAGTCCTGGGATCTACAGCGTGGTCGACAAGCCGACAGGCGTTGTGGTGATCCCACGGGACGGCGACCGGCTTTTTCTCGTCGAACAATTCCGGTACGCGGTGGGGGCGCGACGTTGGGAGTTCCCCGCGGGTACCGCACCCGATCGAGCACACGTTCCGCCGCCGGATCTGGCTGTTCGCGAGCTGGCGGAAGAGACAGGTCTGGTGGCCGACAGTCTCACCCAGATCGGTGTGTTGGACGTGGCGCCAGGATTCAGCAGTCAGCGGCAAGTGGTGTTTCTCGCCGAGGGCTTACACACGGGAGAAGCCGCACGAGAGCACGAAGAGCAGGACATGGACGCGCGATGGTGGACGGTCGCCGAGGTCCGGACAGCGGTGAGAGCCGGCCAGATCTGCGATGGGCAGACTCTCGCGGCACTCACGTTGCTGTCTCTGCACGATTCCGGGGACGCGACCATCTAGGTACGGTCGACCGCGACCTTCAGCAGGAAGTCTTCCGCTCGCGTGATTGCCTCTCTCATCGTGGTCACCACATACTCCGCGCCAGGACTCGGCTCGGCGACGTGCGCATTGCGCCGTACCACGACTCCGTCGGGATCGACGATCACTGCCGTCCGCGCGGCTCCGTTGATGTTCTCGCTGGCACCGGAGAACATCGAGCGGGATACCTGGTCCACGTGATCGACGCGGCTCATGTCCAGGATGGCGACATCGAACTCCGCGACTGCAGCACGTAGTCGCCTCAGTACGCTCTCCGTGCCCGAGAAGGTCAGGTCACCCTGGAGCTCGTATATCCGGATGCGATCCCGTTGCCCGTTCAGATATCGCCGTTCATGGTCGGACCTGTCGGACACGATGTCGATCTCGCGTGCCGAATAGAACGACCGGATGGTCACCCGACTCTCCCGAGCGACGTTGAACATGTGCAGACCGAGGTCGGACGACAAACGCTTGCATGCGCTCACTCCCCTGACGCTGTTGCCGTGCTCATCGAGCAGAGGCGAGTAGACACCGATCCCCAACTGTCCGGGCAAGACAGCCATGATTCCGCCCCCGACACCGCTTTTCGCAGGAAGTCCGACGGTGGTCACCCAGTCGCCAGCTCCGTCGTACATTCCGCAGGTGGTCATCACACTCAGGACCCGCTGGACAACCGCCTGCCCTACTGCCCGTCGACCCGTACGCGGATTGACGCCGCCGTTGGCAAGCGTTCCCCCGATCGTCGCGAGGTCGTCGGTCGTCACGATCAACGAGCACTGCCTGAAGTACAGGTCGATCGCGTCCTCGGGCGCGGCCCGGAGCATGCCGAAACTCTGCAACATATAGGCGATCGCCCTGTTGCGTGCGCCGGTTCGCATCTCGGACGCGTAGACGTAGGCGTCGAGCGCGAGCTGCCTGCCTGCGCACGCCGAGTAGAACTCGAGTAGCTCGGTGAACGCCTTGTCCACGTCCGGTTGAGTCTCCAGAAGCAGCGAAGCGGAGAGGATGGCCCCGGCATTGATCATCGGATTCCTCGGCCGTCGACGAGAATCCACGCTGATCTCGTTGAACGCTTCACCGGACGGTTCGACACCGATTCGTTCGTCGACTGCATCAAAACCCTTGTGGGTCAACGCAAGCGCGTACGTGAGCGGTTTCGACACCGACTGGATGGTGAAACCGATATCCGCGTCGGCGATCGAGTAGACGTAGCCATCATGCAGCGCCAGGGACAGCCCGAACCGATTCGGGTCCACCTGGGCCAGTTCTGGGATGTAATCCGCCAGCTCGCCGCCCCCGACGGCGTAGCACGAACTGTGGATGTGCTGGAGATAAGACTCGACCAGCGACGGACCGGTGACCAGGGATGCCATGGACTCATCTAAGCAAAGACCGCCTCCACGGAGCCTGCTCGACGTCGATCTACCCAGAAAGCACTGAAGCCCCCCGCGTTAGCGGGGGGCTTCAGTAAGTTGTGTTCGGCGGTGTCCTACTCTCCCACACTGATTAGGGTGCAGTACCATTGGCGCTGGAGGGCTTAGCTTCCGGGTTCGGAATGGGGCCGG